>NZ_JBWKCB010000001.1:1708175-2515631 GCF_056436705.1 Kribbella sp. NPDC043289 | reverse complement strand
ACGCACCAGATCCGGGTCCACATGTCCGCGATCGGCCATCCGTGCTGCGGCGACCTCACGTACGGTGCCGACCCGGTCCTCGCCGAGCGCCTCGGTTTCACCCATCCGGGCAGCGGCGAGTACGTCGAGTTCACCTCGCAGTACCCCGATGACCTGGACCACGCCCTCGACCTCCTGGTCGACACCCAGTAGGAACTCCGGGATACGTAGACAGATCCGTAGGTCTCCCGATGGCTGGGCGGGTCCCGGTCGGCACTCTTGCTGTGGCGTCCCCTCACCGCCCGGCCCCTCCTACCGGGCGGCCGCCTGACCGGTGGACCCGGCGTCCTGAGACCCCTGCTCGGCGCTGGGTCCGCCGTTCCAACTGCTGTGACCCCGTCCTACGCTGAGGCATGGCGGAGTCGAAGCCCGCGGTACCGGCCCGGGGGCGGCTGCCGGCCGAGCTGACGAGTTTCGTCGGACGGCGTAGCGAACTGGCGGACACCAGACGGTTGCTGTCGAGCACCCGGTTGCTGACGCTGACCGGTGTCGGTGGGGTCGGCAAGACCCGGCTGGCCTTGCGGATGGCGGCAGAGGTACGACGGACGTTCGCCGACGGAGTCTGGTTCGTCGAGCTGGCGGCCCTCCACGATCCGGCGCTGCTCGGGCACACGCTGGCCGGGGCGCTCGAGCTGAGCCAGGTCTCGGCGAACCCCACCGCCGATCTGGCCGAGTACCTCGAGGACAAGCAACTGCTGCTCGTGCTCGACAACTGCGAGCAGCTCGCCGAGCCGTGCGCCGTACTCGTGAGCAAGTTGCTCGCGGCGGCACCCGAGGTTCGGATGCTCGTGACCAGCAGGCATGTCCTGGGTGTCGAGGGTGAGCTGGTGCATGTGGTGCCGCCGCTGTCGACACCACCGGAGGATGCCTCGCCGGCCGAGGCCGACCAGTACGAATCACCTCTGCTGTTCACCGATCGGGTCCGGGCCGGGCTGCCCGGGTTCACGATCGACGACACCAATCGTGCCCAGGTGATCGAGCTGTGCCGGTGGCTGGACGGCCTGCCGCTCGCTCTCGAACTGGCGGCCGTCTGGACGCGGACGCTCACCTTGCCGGAGATCCTCGATCGGATCGAGGACCGCTTCCGCCTGCTGTCCACCGGCAAGCAGGCGGCACCTCCCCGCCAGCAGGCGCTGGAGGCTGCTATCGGTTGGAGTTACGACCTGTGCTCGCCGACCGAGCGCATGCTGTGGGAGCGGTTGGCGGTGTTCTCCGGCGGATTCGATCTCGAGGGTGTCGAGCAGGTCTGCTCGGGCGACGAGATCGAGCGGGACGACGTGGTCGACCTGGTCGCCGCTCTGGTGAACAAGTCGATCATCGCCCGGGCCCTGTCGGCCCACCCCTCGGTCGCCAGGTACGACATGCTCGGAGCCATCAGCCAGTACGGCCGTGAGCGGCTCGCCGAGGTAGGACGGCTCCGGGAGTTCGAGGCCCGTCATCGCGACCACTACCGCACACTGGCCAGGCAATGGGAGGCGGACAGTTTCAGTCCGCGCCAGGCCGACTGGTTCCTGCGGATGCGCCGGGAACACGAGAACCTCCGGGCGGCGCTCGACTTCTGCCTGAACACCGAAGGTGAGGCCGCCGTCGCGCTGGAGATCGCGGCGCCGCTGTGGAACTACTGGATCGCCGGTTTCCTTCGCGAGGCGCTGCGGTATCTCCTCCGGGCCCTCGACGCGGCGCCCGAGCAGACTCCGGCGCGGGCCCGAGCGCTGTGGACCGCGAGCTACTTCGCGATGTTCCTCGGTGAGGCCGAGCAGTTGGGCCCGCTGCTGGCCGAGTGCGAGGAACTTGCCGAGCGGTACGACGACGACCTGCTCCGGGCCGAGATCGCGGAAGTGACTGGACACGCGTTGTTGCACGACGGCGACCTTGCCGCGTCGAGCGCCAAGCTCGAACAAGCATTGGCGGGCTACCGAGCGGCCGGTCACGATCTCGGTGAGTTCGACGCCCTGATCCTGCTGGCGGCGACGAACTTCTTCCTCGGCGATCCGCGGGCGGAGGAGTTCAGCCGGGCTGCCTACACGCTGGCGGACAGCCACGGCGCGGCTTCGTCGAAGGCCTACGCGTTGCGAGGGCTCGGCCTGGTGCTCTGGCGCGACCAGGAGCGGTTCGAGGAGGCGATCGACGCGTTTCGGACCGCGATCCGGTGGTGGCAACCGCTGAACGACCGGACCGGCATCGGGTTCGGCCTGCAGGCCTTGTCCTGGTGCGTCGCGTCGCTCGCGCCCGACAGGTATGCGGCCAGGCTGATGGGTGCGTCCTGGGCGGCCTGGCGGTCAAGCGGTGCCCACATCGACGAGACGACGCCGTACAGCCGGTTCGATGCGCAGGCCGGGGCGCGCATCCGGCTCGCCATCGGTGACGCGGCGTACGACGAGGCGTTCGCGCGGGGAACGACGTACTCGTTCGAGCAGGCAGTCTCGCTCGCGCTGGGGCAGGACACCGAGCACGACCGATCTGCGGGTCCGGGGATGTCCGGGCGGTTGACCCGGCGCGAGCACGAGGTCGCGGTGCTGATCGGCGAGGGTCTGAGCAACCGCGAGATCGCGGCCCGTCTCGTCATCTCCCCGCGCACGGCCGAGACCCACGTCGAGCACATCCTCGGCAAGCTCGGCTTCAACTCCCGCACCCAGGTCGCCCGGTGGGTCGTCGACCATCCGGATCGCCAGGTACCTAGGTAGCCAGATCCGTAGGTGTCCCGATGCCCGTGGCGTCCGGATCGTGAATCGTTGGCTGGCAGCGATGCCCCCTCCCTCGCACGTTACGAAGGCCCCTCCCGATGTCCGCCGAACCCTGCCGCCCACCGAGTCCCTCATGCAGCACGAGCGACTGGTGGCGAAGCGCTGTTGTCTACCAGGTCTACGTCCGCAGTTTCGCCGACTCCGACGGTGACGGCATCGGCGACCTGGACGGCGTCCGAGCCCGGCTGCCGTACCTGCGCAGTCTGGGTGTCGACGGCCTGTGGCTGAACCCGTTCTATCCGTCACCGCAGCACGACCACGGGTACGACGTCTCCGACTACCGCGGCGTCCACCCGGAGTACGGAACGCTCGAGTCCTTCGACCGGCTGATCCGGGACGCGCACCTGCTCGACCTCAAGGTCATCGTCGACGTAGTGCCGAACCACTGTTCCGTCGAGCACTCCTGGTTTCTCGACGCGCTCGCGGCCGGCCCGGACAGTCCGGAGCGCGCCCGGTTCCACTTCGCCGACGGTCTGGGGGAGTACGGCGAGTCGCCGCCGAACAACTGGCGGTCCATCTTCGGCGGTTCCGCGTGGCAGCGGGTCACCGACCGGCAGTGGTACCTGCACACGTTCGCGGCCGAACAGCCGGACTTCAACTGGCGGCACCCGGACGTCTCGGCGTACTTCGAGGAGGTACTGCGCTTCTGGCTGGATCGGGGTGTGGACGGTGTGCGGATCGACGTGGCGCACGGGCTGCACAAGGCGGACGGACTGCCGGACCACGAGCATGCCGGGCACGACGAGCTCACCGGCGATCCGGTCAACCCGTACGCCTGGAACCAGCCGGAGGTGCACGACGTGTGGCGCAGTTGGCGAGCGATCGCGGACGAGTACGCCTGGCGGACCGGTCGCGAGCGGGTCCTCGTCGGCGAGGTCGGCCTGCTGGACGCCGAGCAGCTCGCGCAGTACCAGCGTCCGGACGAGCTGCATCAAACCTTCTTCTTCGAGTTCCTCCGGGCGGAGTGGGACGATCAGGGACTGCGTGACGTGATCGACCGGGGTCTCGGGACGTTCACCGGATCCGGGTCGTCGGTGGCTTGGGTCCTGAACAACCACGACATGCCGAGGTCGGTCACCCGGTATGCCGGCGGCGCACCGGGTGAGGGACCCGGTGATCTCACCCTCGGCCTGGCCAGAGCGCGTGCCGCGGCTCTGCTGATGCTGGCGTTGCCGGGGTCGTCGTACCTCTACCAAGGCGAGGAGCTGGGGCTGCCGGAGGTCACGGACCTCCCGGAGCATCAGCTGGCCGATCCGATGTTCCACCGCAGTGGTGGTGTCCGGCGCGGGCGGGACGGTTGCCGGGTGCCGCTGCCGTGGACGGCGGCCGACACCTCGTTCGGGTTCTCACCGGACGGCACCCGAGGGACAGCGTGGCTGCCCCAGCCGGACTGGTTCGCCGACCATGCGGCGGATCGGTTGCTGGCCAGCGGCGACTCGATGCTGCACCTCTATCGCGAGGCACTGGCCTTGCGGCACCGGATCCCGGCGCTGGCGTCCGGCGATCTGACCTGGCTGCCATCGGAGCCCGGCGTACTCGCGTTCACGCGTGGCGACGGATTCGCCTGCGTCGTCAACTGCTCGTCGCGCCCGGTCTGCAGCCCGGCCGGCGGCTCCCTCCTTCTCGCGAGCGACCCTGACACCGGCGAGAAGGTGCCCCCGAACAGTGCCATCTGGACTCTCCTGCCAGGCGGCACGTGAACCGGCTGACCTGGCGTCCCTGAGCCCCCTGCTCGGCGCCAGGTCGGCCCCACCATTGTGACCGGATAGCGGGCGCCGGGGGCCGTGCGCGGTGAGCCGATTCAGAACTGTCCACGGCGCCGCATACGCTGTGTCGGTCCACCTCGTTCACGCCCTGGGAGGTCTGCGTCGATATGGCGTCCAGTGACAGCTTCGTCCACCTGCATGTCCACACCGAGTACTCGATGCTGGACGGCGCCGCGCGGATCGACGAGTTGTTCAAAACCGCCCAGGAGGCGGGGATGCCGGCCCTCGCGACCACCGACCACGGCTACGTGTTCGGGGCCTACGAGTTCTGGAAGACCGCGAAGAAGTACGACGTCAAGCCGATCATCGGCGTCGAGGCGTACCTGACACCGCAGACCCACCGCACCGAGCGCAAGCGGATCCGCTGGGGCGACGCGAGCAACAGCGGCGACGACGTCTCCGGTGGCGGTTCGTACACGCACATGACGCTGCTCGCCAAGAACACCGGCGGGATGCACAACCTGTTCAAGATGGCGTCGCTGGCGAGCCTCGAGGGCTACTACTTCAAGCCCCGGCTGGACCGCGAACTGCTGCAGACCTACGGCCAAGGCCTGATCGCGACCACCGGGTGCGTGGGTGGCGAGGTGCAGACCCGGCTGCGGCTCGGGCAGTACAAGGAGGCCGTCGAGGCGGCGGCCGAGTTCCGGGACATCTTCGGCGCGGAGAACTTCTACTGCGAGGTGATGGACCACGGCATCGAGATCGAGCGCCGGACGCAGCAGGACCTGCTGCGGCTGGCGAAGGATCTGAACCTGCCGCTGCTCGCGACCAACGACCTGCACTACACCCACCAGGCGGACGCAACTTCGCACGCCGCGCTGTTGTGCGTCCAGTCGGCCTCGACGCTCTCGGATCCGAACCGGTTCAAGTTCGACGGCAACCAGTTCTACCTGAAGACGCCGGCCGAGATGCGCGAGGTCTGGAAGGAGCTCCCGGAGGCGTGTGACAACACGCTGCTGATCGCGGAGCAGTGCGATGTCGGCTTCACCGAGGGCGAGGGCCGGTTCATGCCGCGCTTCCCCTGCCCGGAGGGGCACAACGAGGAGTCCTGGTTCGTCTCCGAGGTCGAGACCGGTCTGCACCACCGCTACCCGGCCGGGATCCCCGACGACGTCCGTAAGCGCACCGACTACGAGATCGAGGTCATCGTCTCGAAGGGGTACGCCGGGTACTTCCTGGTCGTCGCCGACTTCATCAACTGGGCGAAGGCGAACGGTATCCGGGTCGGTCCGGGCCGTGGTTCCGGTGCCGGTTCGATGTGTGCGTACGCGATGAAGATCACCGACCTGGACCCGCTGCTCCACGGTCTGTTCTTCGAGCGCTTCCTGAACCCGGAACGGATGTCGATGCCGGACTTCGACATCGACTTCGACGACCGTCGCCGCCCCGAGGTGATCCGCTACGTCACCGAGAAGTACGGCGACGACCGGGTCGCGATGATCGTCACGTACGGCACGATCAAGGCCAAGCAGGCGATCAAGGACGCCGGCCGGGTGCTGGACTACCCGTTCGCCATGGGTGACCGGATCACCAAGGCGATGCCGCCCGCGGTGATGGGCAAGGACGTCCCGTTGTCGGGCATCTTCGACCCGCAGCACAAGCGGTACTCCGAGGCCGGCGAGTTCCGCGGGCTGTACGAGTCCGATCAGGACGTCCGCAAGATCGTCGACACCGCCCGCGGCCTGGAGAACCTGAAGCGCCAGTGGGGTGTGCACGCGGCCGGCGTGATCATGTCCAGCGAGCCGCTGATCGACCTGATCCCGATCATGCGCCGCGAGCAGGACGGCCAGGTCATCACCCAGTTCGACTACCCGAGCTGCGAGACGCTCGGCCTGGTCAAGATGGACTTCCTGGGTCTGCGGAACCTGACGATCATGGACGACGCGGTCAAGAACATCGAGGCCGCGCACGGGATCCAGATCGACCTGGACAAACTGAGCAAGGACCTCGACGACAAACCGACGTACGACCTGCTGGCGCGCGGTGACACGCTCGGCGTGTTCCAGTTCGACGGCGGGCCGATGCGGGCGCTGCTGCGGCTGATGAAGCCCGACAACTTCGAGGACATCTCCGCGAGTACGGCGCTGTACCGGCCGGGCCCGATGGGTGCGAACAGCCACACGAACTACGCGCTCCGGAAGAACGGCCTGCAGGAGATCAGCTACCCGCACCCCGAGCTCGCCGAGCCGCTGGAGCCGGTGCTCGGTGTCACCTACGGCCTGATCGTGTACCAGGAGCAGGTGATGGAGATCGCCCAGCGCCTGGCCGGCTACTCGCTCGGCAAGGCGGATCTGCTCCGCCGCGCGATGGGCAAGAAGAAGCGCGAGGTGCTGGACGCGGAGTACGTCGGCTTCTCCGAGGGCATGAAGGACAACGGGTACTCCGAGGCGTCCATCAAGGCGCTCTGGGACATCCTGCTCCCGTTCTCCGACTACGCGTTCAACAAGGCACACTCGGCGGCGTACGGACTGGTCTCGTACTGGACCGCGTACATGAAGGCCAACTACCCGGCGGAGTACATGGCCGCCGTCCTGACGTCCGTGAAGGACGACAAGGACAAGATGGCCATCTACCTGAACGAGTGCCGCCGGATGGGCATCAAGGTGCTCCCGCCGGACGTCAACGAGTCGGACTCGAACTTCACCCCGGTCGGCACCGACATCCGCTTCGGCCTGTCCGCGATCCGCAACGTCGGCGTGAACGTGGTCGCCGAGATCGTTGCGGCCCGCGAGGAGAAGGGCCGGTTCGGCGACTTCGTCGACTTCATCGACAAGGTGTCGCTGCCGGTCTGCAACAAGCGCGTGATCGAGTCGCTGGCCAAGGCCGGCTCGTTCGACTCGATGAACCACGCCCGGCGGGCGATCGTCGCGGTGCACGAGCAGGCCGTCGACGAGGCCATCGACCTGAAGCGGAACGAGGCACACGGCCAGTTCGACCTGTTCTCGATGGGCGACGACGACGCCGACGAGGGCGAGGGCAACAGCCGGCTGACCGTCACCGTTCCCGAGATCGAGGAGTGGGACAAGGCGACCAAGCTCGCGCACGAGCGCGACATGCTGGGGCTGTATGTGTCCGACCACCCGCTGTTCGGTGTCGAGCACGTGCTCACCAACGGCTCGGACTGCACGATCGGTCAGCTGCTGGCGGACGAGGACCGTCCGGACGGCAGCCGGGTGACGATCGGCGGCCTGGTCACCGCCGTACAGCGGAAGGTGAACAAGCGCGGCGACATCTACGCGATCGTCACCATCGAGGACCTCGAAGGTTCGATCGAGGTGATGATGTTCTCCTCGGCGTACCAGTTGCACGCGCACCTGCTGAGCAACGACGCGATCATCCTGATGAAGGGCCGGGTACGCCGTCGTGAGGACCGGCTCGAGCTGAGCGGCGACGAGGTTGTGGTGCCGGACCTGACCGAGGGACCGAGCGGCCCGGTGGTGATCACGATGCCGGTCACGCGCTGCACCCAGCCGGTCGTCGACCAGTTGCGCGACGTCCTGCAGTCGCACCCGGGGATGACCGAGGTCCAGCTCCGGCTGCAGGCGCGGCAGAAGACCACGGTGATGCGGATCGGTGATCGCTTCCGGGTGACGCCGACCTCGGCGCTGATGGCCGACCTGAAGGCGCTTCTCGGTCCGTC
Source organism: Kribbella sp. NPDC043289 (assembly GCF_056436705.1). NCBI lineage: Bacteria > Bacillati > Actinomycetota > Actinomycetes > Propionibacteriales > Kribbellaceae > Kribbella > Kribbella sp. NPDC043289. The sequence continues at coordinate 2,507,442 of NZ_JBWKCB010000001.1, read as the reverse complement.
CTGCCTGGCCGGCTGACCGGCCCAGCGGACCGGATCTGGAACCGATGCGTCACACTGTCGACGTGAGTCAACCGCAGTCTCCCCAGCCTTCGTCGCAGCCGTCACAGCAGCCGGCAGCGCACCCGTCTCCGTACGGGGCGCCGCCGTCGAGCAACCTGTTCGGGGCGCCGCCGGCCGCCGAGCCGGCGATGCCGTGGGCGAAGGCGATCCTGGTGACCGTGGTGGTGTTCCTGGCCGCCGGTGTGGTGGCCGGCTGGGCGTGGCAGCAGTTCTCGCCGCTGGCGAAGTACACCGTGGACGAGCAGGGTGGCGCGCTGGGTGAGGAGCAGATGACCCGGATCTTCGGGCCGGACGGGACGTTCACCGCGATCGGGTTCGTCGCCGCGATCGTGCTCGGGGCGGCGCTGTTCTGGTGGCTGCGGAACTACGGTCCGTGGTCGGTGGCGATCGTTGCCCTCGGCGCCTGCCTCGGGTCCGGCGTCTGCTGGGGTGTCGGCATGCTGCTCGGGCACGATCCGCTGAAGCCGCGGCTGCAGGCGGCGCACCCGGGTGACCTGGTCCCCGCGCCGCTCGAGCTGCACACCTGGACGCCGTTGCTCGCCTGGCTGGTCGGCGCGGCGCTGGCGTGCGCGATCATCGCGGCCACGACCTGGCGGGCCGACCCGGTTGCAACCACTTCGCAACCTGCTGCGTCAGAGCCTGCACCGCCGGTCCACTAGCCTTGCAGGTCCGGTTGGGTGAGGCCACCGGAGCCAGCGAGGGAGCATATGTCCGACCAGAACCGACCGCCGCAGTACCCAGGTGCCGGCGGCCCGCAGCCCCAGTACGGCCAGAACCAGGGCCAGGGTCAGAACCAGTGGCCGCAGCAAGGCCGCCCGCCGCAGCAGGGGCAGCAGCCGCCCAGCCAGCAGCGTTACCCGCAGCAGCAGCCGATGCACCCGCAGCAAGGGCAGCAGTACGGCGGCCGACAGCAGGGTGGCCCGCAGCACGGTGGACCCCAGTACGGCGGTCCGCAGCAAGGCGGCTCTCAGCACGGTGGTCCTCAGCACGGTGGTCCTCAGCAGGGCGGCCAGTACGGCGGTCCGCAGCAGGGTGGTCCGCAGCACGGTGGTCAGTACGGCGGGGCGCCGCAGGGTGGGCCGCAGTACGGGCAGGCGGGACAGTCGTCGTACGAGCAGATGCATGTCGGTGGTGGGCAGCCGCCGCAGGGCCCGGGGTTCGGTGGGCCGCAGCAGTGGCAGCCGGAGCCGAAGAAGAAGCGCGGCAAGCTGATCCCGATCGTCGCCGCGCTGGCGATGGTGCTGGTCGTGGCCGGCGGCGGAATCTTTGCCTACGGCAAGCTCAGCGGCGGCAAGCAGCCCGCTGACGTGCTGCCCGGCACCGCGGTCGGGTACGCCCGGGTGGACCTGAACCCGTCGGCCGGCCAGAAGGTCAACGCGATCCGGTTCCTGATGAAGTTCCCGTCGGTGAAGGAGCAGCTCGGTCTCTCCGGCGAGAAGGACGACCTGAAGCAGAAGCTGTTCGAGCAGATCAAGAAGTCCGCCGGTGACGACCTCGCCGACGTCGACTTCGACAAGGACATCAAGCCGTGGCTCGGTGACCGGGCCGGTGCGGCCCTGATCCCGTCGACCGACGGCGAGAAGCGTCCGAACCCGGTGGTCGCGGTCGAGGTGAAGAACGAGGACGCCGCGAACAAGGGCATGGACAAGCTGCTCGCGAACGAGAAGGACAAGCCGGGGCGCGCGTTCAGCAACGGGTACATGCTGGTCGCCGAGGACCAGGCGACCGTCGACTCGGCCGTCGCCGCGGCCAAGGACAGCCCGCTGAGCAAGAACGCCAAGTTCAGCGCCGACATGGACAAGCTCGGCGAGCAGGGCTTCGTGTCCGCGTGGGCGGACATGAAGGCGATCGCGTCGATGACCGGCCGTGTCGACTCCGGTCAGCTGGCCGGTTTCGGTGACGCGAGCAGTGCGATCGCGCTGCGGTTCGACTCGTCGTACGTCGAGCTCAAGGGCATCGGCCACAGCGACCAGAGCATCAAGGTGAACTCGGCCGATGCCGGTGACCTGATCTCGAAGCTTCCGGACAGCACGGCCGGCGCGGTCGCGATCTCCGGTGGCGACAGCCTGATCGACACCATCTGGCAGCAGGTGCAGAAGGCGGGCGGCGAGAACCTGAAGCCGATGCTCGACCGGATCACCGAGGAGACCGGGCTGACCCTGCCGGACGATCTGAAGAGCCTGGCCGGCAAGAACCTCGCGGTCGGCATCGACAAGGACACCGCGGACGGCCCGAAGATCGCGGCCCGGATGGAGACCGACCCGGCGAAGGCCGAGCCGGTGGTGCAGAAGCTGACCACGCTGTTGCGCGAGCGCTCGTCGCAGAACATCCCGATCGAGACCGCCAAGGACGACGACACGTTCGTGGTCTCGACCAGCAAGGACTACGCGGAGCAGGTGCTGAAGGGCGGCAACCTCGGCGGCACCGAGAACTTCAAGCAGGCCCTGCCGGACACCAAGGGCGCGGTGATGATCGGGTACGTCGACTTCGAGGCCGCCAGCGCGGTCAGCTCACGGCTCGCCGACAACAAGGACCTGGCCGCGCTCCGCTCGGCCGGCATCGTGACCCGGTCGACCGGTGATGGTGAGGCCGAGTTCAGCCTGCGGGTCGTCGCGAAGTAACCCGCTCGAAGAAGCCCCGGACCGCCTGCGCGTAGGCGTCCGGGGCTTCTCTGTGGATCCAGTGCCCGGTGCCGTCGAAGCTGACGAACTCGGTCCCGGGCCGGCGACGGACCATCTCGGCGGCGTGCGCGGCGTCCAGCAGGAAGCTGTTTGTTGCTCGGAGCAACAGCGTGGGCTGTCGTACGGCGAGCCAGTCGCCCCACCAGTCGCCGACGTTCCCGCGCTGGACGGCCATCATGTCGTCGAGGTCGAACAGCAGCGCCCCGTCGTCGCCGACGCTCTCCAGGAAGTACTCCGGAGCAGGCGTGCCGGCGAAGAACTCGGCAGCGTCGGCGGGCGTTGCGAACCGGCGCGGCCAGCCGGTCACGTCCAGCACCGCGTCGCCCGGCACCGCGCCGACGTCCTCGATCACCACCGCGCGCACGAGCTCGGGCCGGCGCGCCGCGAGCTGGTACGCCGTGACGCCGCCGAGCGAATGCCCGATCACCAAGGCCGGACCCAATTCCTGCTCCTCGATGAACTCCGCCACATCGGAGACGAAGGCCTCACGGCTGAAGTCGCGGCGCGCGGTCGTGGAACCGCCGTGCCCGCGAAGGTCTGGGGCGATCACCCGGTAGTCCGGGGCCAGCGCCTTGGCGAGGGCCGCGAAGGTCAGTCCGCGCCCGAACGTGCCGTGCAGCGCGACCACCGGCGTACCGGGGCCGCCCGCGTTCTCGTAGTTCATGCGCACGCGACCAATACTCGCGGACGGAAGACGGCGGGAAGCGCGATGACGATCAGGGCGAGCACCAGGCTGATGCGGAAGCCGGTCATGAAGTGCGCACCGGCAAGCAGCACCCCGAAGATCGCGGGCGCGGCACCGCTGCCCGACTGACGTGCGGCGTTGAAGAGCCCGGAGCCGAGACCACTGCGATCCGTTGGCACACCGTTGAGCATCAAGGTCGTCGCGGTTGGTGCCACGAGTCCGGCGCCGGCACCGATCGGAAGCAACCAGGCGGTTAGTTGCCAGATCGCTGTATCGGCGAAGCAGAGACCGAGCAGGCCCACGGCCATCAGCGCCTGACCGAGGAGCATCGTGCGGTTGACTCCGAGTCGGGCGCCGAGCTGACCGGCGGCGAGGTTCGCGGGGATGATCAGCAGCGTCATCGGGACGAACACCAGGCCGGTCGTCCATGCGGAGTGTCCGAGCTCCTGCTGCAGGAGAAACGTGACGACGAAGATCGCGCCGTACGATGCGAAGTTCAGCGCGAAGCCGGTCGCCGAGCTGAGTAGGACCGGTGCCGAGCGGAGGAGGGTCGTCACACCGGAGGTGGTGCTGGCCAGGGCGGCAGGTTCGCGATGACCGGCGGCGGTGGCGAGGACGATCAAGCTGACCGGCAGGTTCAGCCAGAAGGTGGCTTGCCAGCCGAGCCCGGAGGTGACGGCGCCGCCGAGAGGCGAGCCGACCACCAGCGCGACGGCACCGGCGGCAGCCCAGCGGCCGACATCCCGGGCGCGCGAGGTCGTGTCGCCGTTGAGCAGCGACAGCCCGGCCGGGAGGACGACGGCCGCCGCGGCACCCTGGAGTGCTCGGGCGATCAGCAGCACCCGGAGATCGGGGGCGAGTGCGCAAACGATTGACGTCGCCGCGAACACACTGACGCCTGCCGTGAAGGCCCGGGCGGGCCCGATGCGATCGGCCCAAGCCCCCGCGGGCAGGAGGCAGAGCGCGAAGACGAGCGAGTATCCGGTGAGTACCCAGGAGAGGCCGGCGCCGGTCAGATCACGGCCGATCGAGGGGAGTGCGGTGGTGGTCATGGACGCGTTGAGGGTGACCAGGAAGAAGGACAGCGCGGCGGGGACGAGCGCGGAACGGCGTACGGGCATAGGACTACCGTGGGCAGTTCCGGATGACTCCGGGTACACCTGTCAGGTGCAGTCAGGAAGGAATACATGAACCGGCAGCTCGAGCTCGGCGCGTTCCTGCGGGAGCGCCGGTCGCGCCTCACCCCGGCCGCCGCGGGCCTGATCGACGGCCCTCCCCGCCGTACGCCGGGTCTGCGGCGCGAGGAGATCGCCGAGCTCGCCGGGCTGAGCGTCGGGTACTACGCCCGGCTCGAACAGGGGAACGCGGCGCATCCGTCGGACAGCGTGCTCGCGGCGCTGATCCGGATCCTGCAGCTCACCCCGGACGAGGCCCGTCACCTCCGGGCGCTCGCCGGTGCACCCACTCCGGTGGCCGCCGAGCAGGTATCCCGATCCGCGCTCCGGATGATGGACCTGTTGCAACCGCGCACCGCCGCGCTGGTCCTCGGCCGCATCGGCGACGTGCTCGCCTGGAACGAGTACGCGCTGCGGCTGTTCCCCGGTCGGTTGCCCGAGCCCGGTGAGCAGAACGGGCGGCCGAACAACGCCCGGTACGTGTTCTGCGACCCGACTTCCCGGGAGATCTTTCCGAACTGGCCGGAGGTGGCCGACGACACCGTCGCGCACCTGCGCGCCGCCGCCGGGCATCTCGTCGACGACCCGGCCTTTCGCGCCCTGGTCGACGACCTGCTGCGCGAGAGTCCGGACTTCGCCGCCCGTTGGTCCCGGCGGGAGGTACGGCGGCACGTGTCCGGCGAGAAGTACCTGAACCACCCGACGCTGGGCCGACTGACGGTCGACTACGAGGTGGTCGCCGTACTCGACGAGCCCGATCAGTTCCTGGTCGTCTACGGGCTGCGGAATTCTTTTCCGGACGATGTCGAAAACGCTCGCCCGGCTTCTACCTCTTGAGTGAAAGCACCTCCTCAGGACAAGGAGCACCACGATGAACCACATCAGCGAGATCCGGACCGTCGGCGTACCGGTGACCGATCAGGACCGTGCGCTGGAGTTCTACACCGAGAAGCTCGGCTTCGAACTGTTGATGGACGCGCCGCTGCCACAATTCGGCGGCCGCTGGATCGTCGTCGCCCCGGCAGGCTCGGCGGGATCGTCGGGCAGCATCGCGCTGGTCCCTGCCAAGGAAGGCATCCCGGCCGGCGTCGACACCGGCATCCGCATGGCCAGCCCCGACGCCAAGACCGCCCACCAGCACTTCCGCGACACCGGCGTCGACACCGACGACCTGCTGGAGTGGCCCGGCATCCCCCCGATGTTCAGCCTCCACGACCCAGACGGCAACCGCCTCTACATCTCCCAGGTCTGACCTCACACAGGCAGCCGCACTCCCGAGAGCGAGGCGCAGACGCCCAGAAACGCGTCCTGCGTCTCGCGATCCGCGGCCATCGGATGCGTCCGGTGCGGCTGCTGATGGTAGTAATACCTGCCACTTCCGGTGCCTGCGGCTGTCGCCAGCCAGACCTGCGTCAGATGCGCCTGCCCGAGATCACCTGGCGCCCCGCGCCCGCCCATCTTCGTCGGCACCCAGCCGGGGTCTACCGCGTTGGACAGCACGTCCGGCCACAGCCGAGCGACGGCGAACGTCAGCAGTACGTCGTACAACTTGGAGTCCGCATACGCCTGCGCTCCGCGCCACCGGCGCCGTACCCACTGGAGATCGTCAAGCTCGACGTCGCCGCCCTCGTGCATCCCGGAGCTGAGATAGATCAGCCGGTCCGGCCGGTCGATCAACGCGGTCAGCAGGTACGGCGCCAGCGCGTTGATGGCGAAGACGTGTTCCAGACCGTCGGCTGTCTCGACCCGTGGCTCCTGGTCTCCGACCGCCGCGTTGTGTACGACGACATCGAATCGACCCGACGCGTTCGCCTGCTCCGCCACCTTTCGGGTCTCGGCGATGCTCGCGAGATCACCCACCAGCACCGCCGCGGCACCCGGCACGGCTGCTGTCGCGTCAGCCGCGCGTTGCTCGTTGCGAGCGTGCAGGACGACCTCATGCCCTTGGTCGACGAGCTCACGCGCAACCATTTGCCCGAGGCCGTCGGCCGAACCGGTGATCAGAGTGCGAGTCACGCCCCCACTCTGCCTCACACCAGGACGTGGCCGCCGTCGACGGTGAGGATGGAACCGGTCGCGTACGGCTGGTTCATCAGGTACACGTAGGCGGCGGCGATGTCCTCCGGTTCGCCGACGCGTTGGACGGGGAGGTGGCGGGCGGTCTCGTCGTAGTCGAGGGCGTCGCGCCACAGTGGCGTGCGGACGACGCCGGGTTTGACCGCGTTCACCCGCAGCGGCGCCAGCTCGACGGCGAGTGCGCGGGTGAGCGAGTCCATCGCGCCGCAGATGCTCGCGGCGACCGACCAGCCGGGCCCGGGACGGTCCCCGGCGGCGCCGGTGGTGAGGACGATCGAACCGCCAGGACGGATCTTCGGTACGGCGGCACTCACCGCACCGAGCGCGCCGAAGTACCGCAGCTCGAAGGCCGTTCGCGCCTGGGCCAGATCCATCGAGCCGACCTCGAGCAACGTCAACGCCTCCCCGGCAGTGAAGACCAGGTGGTCGAACGGATCGAGCTCGGCGAAGAACGCGGCGACAGCGCCGGCATCGGTGAGGTCGACGGTCGCACCGGTGGCCGAGCCCGGGAGCATCTCGACAGCCCGCTTCACCGACTCAGGGTTGCTGGAGGCAACAATCACGGTGGCGCCGGCGCTCGCGGCGAGTTGTGCGGTGGCCAGGCCGATACCCGACGTACCGCCGAGGACGACGACGCGCTGATCCTGCAGAGTCACTGAACTGCCTTTCGTGGGAAGGGATTTCGCTTCCTACGATGCGGCGGCCCGGGCCCGGCCGTCCAAGACCTGTTCCGGCCGCTGTAATACCCTGAAGGTATTATGGATCTCGACCTCCGGAAGCTCCGGTACTTCGTCGCCGTCGCCGAGGAACTGCATTTCGGCCGCGCCGCCGAGCGCCTGCACATCGCGCAGCCGGTGCTGTCCCGGCAGATCCGCGCGCTTGAGGTCGAGCTTCGCGCGCAACTGTTCGTCCGCACGAAACGCAGTACCGAGTTGACCGCGGCCGGACGTCAGTTGCTCGACGATGCCCGCCCGCTGCTCGCCGGCGCGGACGCCACCCGCCGTCGGGTGGCCAGGGCGGCGCGCGGTGCGAAGACGTTCACGATCGGTTTCATGCCGGGGCTCACGGTGACCGAGGCGGTCCGCGCGTTCGGCGCGCTGCATCCCGAGATCGAGGTCGAGCTGATCCGGTCGACGTGGAACGACCAGGTCGACGTACTGCGGGACGGCCGGGCCGACGTGAGCGTGGTGCGGCTGCCGATCGATCAAGCGGGGCTGACGGTTCGGCCGTTGTTCGAGGAGCCACGGGTCGCGATGCTGCCGACCGGACACCGGCTGGCGGGCAAGCCGGCGATCGACATCACCGATCTCGCGGACGAGCACCTGCTGCAGGACCCGGACGCCGTACCGGAGTGGCGGGACATCGCGGTCGAACTCCGCACCGGAACGGCCAAGCCGGTGCCCGCCATGCGCAGTGTCGAGGAGAAACTCGAGCACGTCGCCACCGGTCGCGGCGTCTCGATCATCCCGCTCTCGGTCGCCACCTTCTATCAGCGCTCCGACGTCGTCGCGGTTCCCGTCGGCAACCTGGCCCACAACACCGTCTGCCTGGCGTGGACGGCCACCCGCCGCTCCCACCTCCTCCAGGACTTCGCCGCCCTGGCGCCCACGGTCGCCTGGACGACCTAGCCAAGCCGGGATTCGGTGGCATCATCGGAAGATGAGGTGGAGCGCAACCGCCCTCCTGGTGATTGCGTTGGTGGGGTGCTCTGGTGGGGGAGACGAGCCGGTACCCTCGCCCGGCACGCCGTCGGCCCGTAGTTTCCCGGAGCCCGGTGTGCAGACCCTCGACCCGGCGCGAGCACGGGCTTTGCAGACGGCGCTCTCGCGGATCACGGAGTTCCCGGACAGCCCGTCCGGGGCGAGCGGCGCTACGGCCGCCGTGGTCACCGATCACTGGACGTGGTCAGGCGCTGTCGGCAAGGACGCCCGCGGTACGCCGTTGCGCCCGGACACCAGCATGGGGATCGCGAGCATTACGAAGACCTTCGTCGCCGCCGAGGTACTGCGGCTCGCGCAGGAAGGGAAGATCAACCTGGACCTGCCGATCTCGAGGTACGTCCGCCACAGGCTGACCGCCAACAGTGCGACCGTTCGTCAGCACCTCGCGATGACCTCCGGCGTTCAGGACTTCCAGGAGTCCGACTACGAGCGGATGGACCGGGCAGTTGCCGCGGCGCCGGCCAAGCACTGGACACTCGCGCAGCCGCTCGACTACTACACGTCGACGGTCGGTTCACCGGACGGCGACTACAGCTACAGCAATCCCAGCTACGCGCTGCTCGGCATGCTGATCGAGAACGTCACCCGCGAGCCGCTCGCCCTTGCTCTTCGCCACGACCTGGCCACGCCGGCGCGGTTGCCGCACGTGGCCTTCCAGGACGGTGAGAAGCCGGAGTCGCCGGTGGTGGGTGACGCCAACGAATCCTGTGGCGCGCCGGACGGCTACGTCCCGTGCCGGGCGTTCGCGAGTGCCGGGGCCGCGTTCGGCGGCGCGGCGGCGGACGCGCCGACGGTCGCCCGCTGGGGATACCAGCTGTACGGCGGTCGCGTGATCCCGTTCGACCTGGTCGACCAGATGACCGCCGGCGACGGCGAGTACGGACTCGGGACGATGCGGTTCACCCGGGAGTTCGGCATCGGCGACGCCTACGGTCACGCCGGCATTTCACCCGACCACACCAGCCTGCTGGTGGTGATCCCGGACAAGCACGTCTCGATCGCCCTGATCCTCGCCGACGGAGACCGCAACATCGGCCGGCGCATGGGCGACCTCACCGACGCGCTCCAACCCCTACTCAGCTGAGCCCCGGACTCGGTACCGGATGTGGGTGGCCTGCACCGTGTCGATCACTCGAACGATCTCCAGCTCGATGCGCCGCGGCACGTTCTCGTAGCTCACCCGGCCCGGATCGTGACTCACCACGAAGATCGGTACGCCGTGGTGGTCGCCGCCGTAGTAGTCGACCTGTTCCGCCGTACGCCGACCGACCAGTACTGCGCCGGTCGCGTTCAGCTCGTCCCAGATGGCACCGGCGGCACCAGCCGGACGGCCGACCTCGCCGTCGCCGTCCTGGTACCACTCGTGCAGTCGCATGAAGCCGTCGCCGCCCGGGTTGTCCGGCCCGTCGTGTGGCGCCGCGATGTAGCCGTCGACGGACATCGACATCAACAGCACGGATGAAGACATGAGCGTTCTCCTTCGCTCCGCGGGCACGGTTCTTCCCTGCCCTCCTGTCTTCGCGTCGAAGCGACGACGGCCGATTCGACATCACTCCGCGGTGAGTGCCTCCAGGACGCCCTCGCCGTACTTGGCCAGTTTGTTCTCGCCGATGCCGCTGATGCTGCCGAGCTCGGCCAGCGAGGACGGCATTTCGGTCGCGATCTGCCGCAGCGTCGCGTCGTGGAAGATCACGTACGCCGGGACGCCCTGCTCCTTCGCCACCGCTGCCCGCCACGTGCGCAACCGCTCGAACACCGGCGCTGCCTCGGGCGGCAGATCGACCGCCGCCTTCTTGCCGCCGGACGACCTGGACTTGGAGCGCACCCGCTCGGGCTCGCGGCGCATCATCACCTCGCGCCGCCGGCCGAGCACCTCGGCGCTCTCCTCGGTCAGCACCAGCGTGCCGTAGTCACCCTCGACCGCGAGCAACCGCAACGCGAGCAGCTGCCGGATCACCCCGCGCCACTCGGTGTCCTTCAGGTCGGTGCCGATCCCGAACACGCTCAACTGCTCGTGCCGGAACTGCTTGACCTTTTCGGTCTCCTTGCCGAGCAGGATGTCGATCAGCTGGCCGGCACCGAACTTCTGACCGCGCTCGTGCTGCAACCGGTACACCGTGGATAGCAGTTTCTGCGCCGCGATCGTCCCGTCCCAGGACTCGGGCGGCGTCAGGCAGGTGTCGCAGTTGCCGCAGGCGTCACCGTGCTGACCGAAGTACGCGAGCAGTTGCGACCGCCGGCACTGGACGGTCTCGCACAGCGCGAGCATCGCGTCGAGGTGCGAGCTGAGCCGGCGCCGATGCGCGAGGTCGCCCTCGGACGTGTCGATCATCTTCCGCTGCTGCACGACGTCCTGGAGCCCGTACGCCAGCCAGGCGGTCGACGGCAGTCCGTCCCGCCCCGCGCGACCGGTCTCCTGGTAGTAGCCCTCGACCGACTTCGGCAGATCGAGATGCGCGACGAACCGGACATCCGGTTTGTCGATCCCCATCCCGAACGCGATCGTCGCGACCACGACCAGCCCGTCCTCGCGCAGGAACCGCGACTGGTTCGTCGCACGGGTCCGACTGTCCAGACCGGCGTGGTACGGCACGGCCTCGATCCCGTTCTGGGTCAGGAAGGCCGCGGTCTTCTCGACACTGTTGCGGGACAGGCAGTAGACGATGCCCGCGTCACCCGCGTGCTCGGTGCGCAGCAGATCGAGGAGCTGCCGCTGCGGGTTGTCCTTGGGGGCGATCCGGTACTGGATGTTCGGCCGGTCGAAGCTCGCGACGAAATGCTTCGCGTCGGACAGATTCAGGCGGGTCGCGATCTCCTGGTGCGTCGCCTCGGTCGCCGTCGCGGTCAACGCGATCCGCGGTACGTCGGGCCAGCGCTCGTGCAACTCGGACAGCATCAGGTAGTCGGGCCGGAAGTCGTGGCCCCACTGGGACACACAGTGCGCCTCGTCAATCGCGAACAGCGCGATCTTGCCCTGGTCGAGCAGCCGCACTGTCGCGTCGACCCGCAACCGCTCGGGCGCCAGGTACAGCAGGTCGAGCTCGCCGGCCAGGAACGCCTGCTCGACCTCACGCCGCTGCTCGAAGTCCTGTGTGGAGTTCAGGAATCCGGCGCGAACGCCGAGCGCCGTCAGCGCGTCGACCTGGTCCTGCATCAGCGCGATCAGCGGCGAGATCACCACACCGACGCCGGAGCGGACCAGGGACGGGATCTGGTAGCACAGCGACTTGCCGCCACCGGTCGGCATCAGCACCAGCGCGTCACCGCCGGCGACGACGGTGTCGATGATGTCGGCCTGCTCGCCGCGGAAGGCGTCGTACCCGAACACCCGCCGGAGGACCTGAAGGGCTTCGGAGTCGGGCAGTTCGGAAATCTGGCTCACCTCGGCGAGTTTAGTGAGATCGCGCCGACGATGCTGGCGCGATCGCCGATGCCTGTGGATTACTCGACAGGTTCGGCAGTTCCTCGCGCATCCACTGCCGTGGCGAGCAGCCCGCGATCGCCCGGAACTCGCGGGTCAGGTGCGCCTGGTCGGCGTACCCGGCGGCGGCCGAGAGGTCGGACAGCCGGATCTTCGGTTGCCGCCGCAGTCGTCCGGTGACGCGCTCGAAGCGCAGTACCCGCGCCGCGACCTTCGGTGGCAGACCGAACTCCGCGGTGAACCGATCGGTGAGGTGCCGCCGACTCCATCCGACCTCACTCGCCAGTTCCTGTACGCCGATTGCGCCGCCCGCCGCACACAGTCGCTGCCACGCCCACCCGAGCTCCGGCCGGACGCGTCCGAGACGGGTCTCGTCGAGTCGACGCAGCAGCAGGTTCTCGAACAGGTCGAAGCGTGTGTCCCAACTCGGCGACTCGCGCAGTTGCTCGGTCAGCTCGCGCGCGGGTCGACCGAGGACCTCGTCGAGACCGACCACCGTCGATGCGAGTGCCCCCGGTGGCAGGCCGAGAAGCGCGCGCGCCGCCGGGGGAGTGAGCGATACCTGGACGCCGGCGCGGCTCGGCGTCTGCCCGATGTGGACCGCGCTCGAGTGCAGTCCGCCGACGAGTGCGTCGTACTTCTCGACCGGACTGCCCGGCCACGCGACGCCGAGTGGCTCGTCGAGGGTGATGACGAGTGTGAGGTGGCGCGAGGGCAGGCCGCGGTGCAGTTCGGGGGGATCACCGGCGTACGCATATCCGCTGATGTCGCCCACGAACGGGCGCAGCGCGGGATGCGCCGTCCGGGTGTGATGCCCGAGCCCTGCCATGACCTCAGGCTAGGACCGTCCACCGACAGAAACCGCGGCTCCAGAATCCGGGACCCGCATACCGTCATTCGGACGGGCGTGGCACTATCAGGAGATACGCCACACCTAGCTAGGAGATGTTCGTCGTGCCTGCTCTGAGGTCCCGCACTGTCACCCACGGCCGCAACATGGCGGGCGCCCGCGCGCTCATGCAGGCCTCCGGGGTACTCCGGGAGGACTTCGGGAAGCCGATCATCGCGGTGGCGAACAGCTTCACCGAGTTCGTGCCCGGCCACACGCACCTCGCGCCGGTCGGCCGGATCGTCTCCGAGGCCATTCACGCGGCTGGTGGTATCGCGCGGGAGTTCAACACGATCGCCGTCGACGACGGGATCGCGATGGGCCACGGCGGGATGCTCTACAGCCTGCCGTCCCGCGACCTGATCGCGGACTCGGTCGAGTACATGGTCGAGGCGCACTGCGCGGACGCGCTGGTCTGCATCTCGAACTGCGACAAGATCACCCCCGGCATGCTGAACGCCGCGCTCCGGCTGAACATCCCGACCGTGTTCGTCTCCGGTGGCCCGATGGAGGCCGGCCGGGCGACGCTGGTCGACGGCACCGTCCGCAAGCTGGACCTGATCGACGCGATGTCCGAGGCCGTCAACGAGAACGTCTCCGACGCCGACATCCTGCGGATCGAGGAGAACGCCTGCCCGACCTGTGGGTCCTGCTCCGGCATGTTCACCGCGAACTCGATGAACTGCCTGACCGAGGCGATCGGCCTGTCGCTGCCGGGCAACGGTTCGGTCCTCGCGACGCACACCGCCCGCCGCGCGCTGTACGAGAAGGCCGGCGAGACCGTCGTACAGATCACCAAGCGGTACTACGACAACGACGACGCGACCGTGCTTCCGCGCAACATCGCCTCCAAGGAAGCGTTCGGGAACGCGATGGCGCTGGACATCGCGATGGGCGGGTCGACGAACACGATCCTGCACCTGCTCGCGGCCGCGCAGGAGGCCGAGGTCGGGTTCGACCTGGACGACATCAACGCGGTCTCGCGGCGGGTTCCGTGCCTGGCCAAGGTCGCGCCGAACGTCGCCCCGCAGGGCACGTACTACATGGAGGACGTGCACCGCGCCGGCGGCATCCCGGCCATCCTCGGCGAGCTGCACCGCGCCGGTCTGCTGAACGAGAACATCCACACCGTGCACAGCGACTCGATCGACGACTGGCTGAAGACCTGGGACGTGCGGGGCGGTTCGCCGTCGCCGGAGGCCGTCGAGCTGTGGCACGCGGCGCCGGGCTGCAAGCGGTCCGCGACCGCGTTCTCGCAGTCGGAGCGCTGGGAGACTCTCGACACCGACTCCGCGAACGGCTGCATCCGCGACCGCGAGCACGCGTACTCGAAGGACGGCGGTCTCGGCGTCCTGAAGGGCAACCTGGCCGTCGACGGCTGTGTCGTGAAGACGGCCGGCGTGGACGAGTCGATCTGGACGTTCGAGGGTCCCGCGGTGGTCTGCGAGTCGCAGGAAGAGGCCGTCGAGAAGATCCTCGCCAAGCAGGTCACGCCCGGCGACGTCGTCGTGATCCGGTACGAGGGCCCGAAGGGCGGCCCGGGCATGCAGGAGATGCTGTACCCGACCTCGTTCCTCAAGGGACGCGGCCTCGGCAAGGTCTGCGCACTGATCACCGACGGCCGCTTCTCCGGCGGTACGTCGGGACTCTCGATCGGTCACGTCTCGCCCGAGGCGGCGTCCGGCGGCACCATCGCGCTGGTCCAGGACGGCGACCGGATCAAGATCGACATCCCGAACCGCTCGATCGAACTGCTGGTCTCGGACGAGGAACTGGCGGCCCGCGAGGCGGCGCTGAACGGCGTCTACGCCCCGAAGAACCGCGAGCGCAAGGTCTCCAACGCCCTCAAGACCTACGCCGCGATGGCCACCAGCGCCGACAAGGGCGCCGTCCGCGACATCTCGAAACTGGGCTGACCCTGACGACCGACGAAGTCCTCCCCGGCGGCCGCTTCTCGAAGCCGGTCCGCCGGGGCGACACAGTCCCCGCCGCCGCGGTACGGCGAACTCCCACGCCCTGCTCCGGCATTTCGAGCACGTCAGCTTCGACCTCGCCCCGCGCTTGGTTGACGAACGCGTGCGGGCGGCTGACCCGGCATTCGCCGTACATGCCGAAGAGGATCACGCGGGTGGTTATCGCGCGGCAGCGGCGTACGTGCTGGCGCATCGGGGCGAGTTGCTCTAGAGCTCCAGGTTTGCTTTACAGCTCCAGGTCGAAGGCGAGGTTGATGGCTTCGGCGAGGGCTGGCTCCTGGTCGGTGTGGAGGTAGCCGATCAGGCGGCCCAGCTGGGACTTCGGGATCGTCTGGATGTTGTCGCAGGAGATCGCGCTCGTGTGGTCGAGGCCGTTGTCGGGGCCGACCAGGACCTCGGTGGACAGGCCGCGGATCGTGCTGGTGATGGGGGCGACCGTGACGTTGGTCAGCCGGGGGCGGATGAGTTCCCGCGTCAGCACCACCACCGGCCGAGGCTTGTCGAGCCGGGCGATGTGCAGCGGGCGCATCAGTCGAGGTCGCTCAGCACCGTGCCGGCGGCGGCCGGCGCCAGGCCTTCGAGGTCGGGGTAGTCGCCGTGCTCGGCGAGGATCGCGAGATCCCGCGCGGCCAGCTCGCGCCGGCGTTCACGTTCCATCGCCCGAGCGACCACGGAGGCCCGGCTGGTCGCCTTGTCGGTGGCGACGAGCTCGTCCATGAAGTCGACCAGGTCGTCCGGCAACCGGACAGTGATCTGCTTACTCATACCAAAACCATACCGCCCCGGGATTCATTTCGGTAGCGCAGTCTGTCCCTCCAGCGTCGTCCACAGCCGCTCGGCGGCCGCCCGGTCCTGCGCCGCCGCCGACGGGTCGGTACGCCGTTCGCGCGAGTAGTAGAGCCCCGACTCGTCGGCCACGTCGGGGGAGGTGGCCAGCCAGACCATCGTCTCGGCGCCCTGTTCCGGGGTGCGGGCGAACGGTTTGGTCATCGCCATCATCAGCTTCATCAGCCGGCCGTTGTTCAAGTTGAACCCGGTCGCGACCAGGCCGGGCTCGAACGTGTAGGTGTGGATCCGCGGCATCCGGCGCGCGAGTTCTCCGCTGAGCAGGATCAGGGCGAGCTTCGTCTCGCCGTACCGGCGCAGTGATCCGCCGGTCAGCTTCGCCGACGCGGAGAAGTAGCGCTCGCCGCCCAGATCATCGAAGTCGACGGACTTCGCCTTCTCGTGCTCGTCCGACGCGGTCCCGATCACGCGCGCGCCGGACACCAGCCGATCGGCCAGCAGCGTGGTGATCAGGTACGGCGCGACGACGTTCAGCGCCCACGTCAGCTCGATGCCCTCGGCCGAGACCTGGTGGCTGCCGTAGATCGCGCCCGCGTTGTTTACCAGCACATCGATCATCGGCGCCCGCCCCGCGACGTCGTCGGCCATCGCTCGGATCGAGGCCTGTGAGGTCAGATCCGCCTCGAAGACGTCCGCGCCGCCGAGCTCGGCGGCGACCTGCTCCGCCTTCGCCCCGTTCCGCGCGACCAGCCCGATCCGGGCACCCTGCTTCGCGAGCGCCCGCGCCCCCGCCAGCCCGATTCCGTTGGTCCCACCCGTGATCAGTACATACCTGTCGTTCATCGCCTGGGTCCCCTCCCCGTTGTCCCGATCGCAGTCTAGGGACGCCAGGCGGCCGGCGGGATCAGTTCGGGGAAAGCGCCGACCAGGAGATCAGGTCGGTGGCGGGGAGCGAGGGGAGTGCCGCGATGGCGGCCATCTCGCTGTCCATCAGGCCGACGAGCTGAACCAGCCGCGTGGTGGTGTCCGCGGCCTCGAGGAGTTTCTGCCGGTCCGGGGTCATGAGCTTCATGGCGGCCGACATCAGGTACGACAGCGTGCCCGGATCGTCCGGGAGGTCGCCGATGTGCAGGCCGGGCCGGCTGATCTCGCTGACCGCCGCGGCGTACTTCCGGAACCGTTCGACCGCGACCATCGCCGTACCCAGGGGGTCGTCGCCGCGTTCGTCGTCCAGCCACTCGACGTCCGCGACCAGGTAGTCGCCGCTGCCGTCGAGCTCGGACACCTTGAACCGACGGTTCCCGGTGAGCGTGACCTCGACCGGTCCGTCGTCGTCCGGGTCCAGCGTGATCTCGGAGATCGTGGCCGCGCAGCCGGTCCCGTACAGCGACCGGAAGACCCGCTCACCCAGCTCGTACCCGTCGCGGACCGCGAGGGCGCCACAGGCCAGCTCGCCCCCGTTCTCGACCAGGTCGCGGACCACCGCGCGGCCCTGGACGTCGGTCACCGGAATCGGGAGCACCAGCCCGGGAAAGATCACCGTGTCGACAGTGAGCAACGGCAGGCGGGAGTCCATGTCGACGAGCGTAGTGGACGCGGGCGGAGATCACGCCCGGTGACTGGCCGCCCTGTGGATGCGGCGCGGGGCCGAGGGGGTGTCACCACTAGACTGACGCCATGATTCGCCGCGTCGACCTGCGGGGCCGAGTGGCGGCCGGAGAGGTGACCGACCTCCAAGCCGAAGTACCTGCCCTCGTTCCCCGAGCCGTGTTCGACGTCGAGAAGGCCCTCGACGTCGCCCGACCGATCTGCCTGGACGTCCGCCATCGCGGCCTCGAGGCGATCAGGGAGTACGGCGAGAAGTTCGACCATGTGCGCGTCGACGACATCCGGGTCCCGGCCGCGGCGCTGAAGACCGCGCTCGAGGAGCTCGACCCCGAGGTGCGCAGCGCCTTCGAGGAGTCGATCCGCCGGGTCCGCGAGGTCAGTCAGGACGAGCTCACCGCCGACGTCACCTCCGAGCCCGCGCCCGGTGGCCGGGTCACGCAGCGGTTCGTCCCGGTGCAGCGCGTGGGGCTGTACGTCCCGGGCGGCCGCGCGCCGCTCGCGTCGTCGGTGCTGATGAATGTCGTACCGGCGCAGGTCGCCGGCGTGCCGTCGCTTGCTGTGGCTTCGCCGCCGCAGAAGGAGTTCGCCGGTCTGCCGCACCCGACCGTGCTGGCCGTGTGCGCGCTGCTCGGGATCGACGAGGTGTACGCGATGGGTGGCGCGCAGGCGATCGCCGGGTTCGCGTACGGCTTCGACGGGTGCAAGAAGGTCAACCTGATCACCGGTCCGGGCAACATCTTCGTGGTCGCCGCGAAGCGCTTCCTGCTGGGTGAGGTCGGTATCGACTCCGAGGCCGGCCCGACCGAGATCGCCGTCCTCGCCGACGACACCGCGGACCCGAAGTACGTCGCCGCCGACCTGATCAGCCAGGCCGAGCACGACCCGATGGCCGCCAGCGTGCTGGTCACGCCTTCGGAGGTGCTGGCCACGGCGGTCGAGGCCGAGCTGCCGCTCCAGGTCGCGAAGACCAAGCACCAGGACCGCGTCACCGAGGCACTGTCCGGTCAGCAGTCGGCCGTTGTGTTGGTCGACGACCTCGACCAGGGCACCGCGTTCGTGGATGCCTACGCGGCCGAGCACCTGGAGATCCAGACCGCGGACGCCGAGGAGCGGGCCGGTCTGATCACCAATGCCGGTGCGATCTTCGTCGGCAGCTGGTCCCCGGTGTCTCTCGGCGACTACTGCGCGGGTTCCAACCACGTGCTCCCGACGGCGGGTTGCGCCTGCCACTCGTCAGGCCTGTCCGTGCGCAGCTTCCTGAAAGCCGTGCACGTCGTGAACTACACCCGCGCCGCGCTGCAGGACGTTGCCGGCCACGTGGTCACGATGGCGCACGCCGAGGACCTGCCCGCCCACGGTGCCGCGGTGTCGGTGCGATTCCCAGAGGAGAACTGATGGGCCGCTTCGACGGGTTGCCGATCCGCGAGGAGCTGAAGAGCTTCGAGCCGTACGGCGCCCCGCAGCTCGACGTCCCGGTGCTGCTCAACGTCAACGAGAACCCGTACCCGGCGAGTGAGGCGACCGTCGCGGATATCGCCGCGGCGGTCACCGAGGCCGCCCGCGGCATGAACCGGTACCCGGACCGCGAGTTCCTCGGTCTCCGCGCCGACCTCGCGGCGTACCTGGCCCGGGAGTCCGGCGCGCAACTGGAGCCCGAGCAGATCTGGGCGGCCAACGGGTCCAACGAGGTGATGCTGCATATCCTGCAGGCCTTCGGCGGTCCCGGCCGTACGGCGTTGTCCTTCGCGCCGACGTACTCGATGTATCCGGAGTACGCGCGGGACACCAACACCGGCTGGGTCACCGGGCGACGCGCGGAGGACTTCACGCTGGACCGGAGCAAGGCGATCGCCGCGATCTCGCGACACCGTCCGTCGGTCGTGCTGCTTGCCTCGCCGAACAACCCGACCGGTACGGCGCTGCCGATCGACGTGACCGAGGCGATCGTCGCGCAGGCCGCGGCGCTCGGTTCGGTCGTCGTGGTCGACGAGGCGTACGCCGAGTTCCGCCGGGCCGGGACTCCGAGTGCGGTGTCCCTGCTGCCGTCGTACCCGAATCTGGCGGTGGCGCGGACGATGTCGAAGGCGTTCGCGATGGCCGGTGGCCGGGTCGGATACCTTGCCGCGAGCAAGCAGTTCGTGGACGCGCTGCGGATCGTCCGGCTGCCGTACCACCTGTCCGCGGTGACGCAGGCGACCGCCCGCGCGGCCCTGCGGCACTCGGACGAGCTGCTCGGCCGCGTCGAGCAGTTGCGTATTGAGCGCGACGAGACCGTCGACTGGCTGCGGTCGCTGGGACTGCGCGCGGTCGACTCGGACGCGAACTTCGTCCTGTTCGGCACGTTCGCCGACCGGCACGCGGTCTGGCAGGCGTTGCTCGACGACGGCGTCCTGATCCGGGAGACCGGACCGGACGGCTGGCTGCGGGTCTCGATCGGCACCGGCGAGGAGATGGCCGCGTTCCGCGCTTCGCTGGAGCGCATCCTCAAGACAGACACGGGAAGGCTGACATGACCCGCACCGCGCGGATTGATCGCGAGACCAGTGAGTCGAAGGTTCTCGTCGAGCTGAACGTCGACGGCGAGGGCCGGGCCGACATCTCGACGGGTGTCGGGTTCTACGACCACATGCTCAACGCGCTCGCCAAGCACGCGCTGCTCGACCTGCACGTGAACACGGTCGGCGACCTGGAGATCGACGCGCACCACACGGTCGAGGACACCGCGATCGGGATCGGCCAGGCGCTGAAGGAGGCGCTCGGCGACAAGCGCGGGATCCGCCGGTTCGGCGACGCGACCGTCCCGCTGGACGAGGCGCTCGTGCACTGCACGGTCGACCTGTCCGGCCGGCCGTACTGCGTGCACACCGGCGAGCCCGAGGGTCAGGTGTACGCGATCATCGGCGGCGACTACGCCGGTTCGCTGACCCAGCACGTGTTCGAGACGCTCGCGTTCAACGCCGCGATCTGCATCCACATCCGGGTGCTGTCCGGCCGCGACCCGCACCACATCGTCGAGGCGCAGTTCAAGGCGTTCGCCCGGGCGCTCCGGGCCGCCGCCGAGCTCGACCCGCGGCAGCCCGGCATCCCGTCGACCAAGGGCG
Source organism: Kribbella sp. NPDC043289 (assembly GCF_056436705.1). Classification (NCBI taxonomy): domain Bacteria; kingdom Bacillati; phylum Actinomycetota; class Actinomycetes; order Propionibacteriales; family Kribbellaceae; genus Kribbella; species Kribbella sp. NPDC043289. Next base: position 2,487,266 of record NZ_JBWKCB010000001.1, on the reverse strand, counting down.
CCCTGTGACGAAGGTCGTCCTGCTCGACTACGGCTCCGGCAACATCAGGTCGGGGGAGCGGGCGCTGCAACGCGTCGGCGCGGACGTCACGGTCACGTCCGACTTCGACGAGGCGATGAACGCCGACGGCCTGCTGGTGCCCGGCGTCGGCGCCTTCGAGGCCTGTATGACGGGCCTGAAGGCGGTCCGTGGCGATGTGATCGTCGACCGGCGGCTGACCAGCGGCCGCCCGGTGCTGGGAATCTGTGTCGGCATGCAGATCCTGTTCGCCCGCGGGATCGAGCACGGTGTCGAGACCGAGGGCTGCGACCAGTGGCCGGGCACGGTCGAGCGACTCCAGCCGGAGACCGGTGAGCCGGTCCCACACATGGGCTGGAACACGATCGACGTACCGTCCGGCAGCAAGCTGTTCGAGGGCATCGACAAGGAACGCTTCTACTTCGTGCACTCGTACGGCGTCCGCGCCTGGGAGCTCGTCGGCACCCGGGCGTCGGTCGCCCCGGCGGTCACCTGGACGTCGTACGGCGGCGACTGGTTCGTCGCGGCGGTGGAGAACGGCCCGCTGAGCGCCACGCAGTTCCACCCCGAGAAGTCCGGTGACGCCGGCGCGGCCCTGCTGGAGAACTGGGTCCGCTCGCTCTGACGGTGCGACGGCCGCCGGCTTGCGTCACCGACTGCGGCGAGCCCGCTGCCGGCGGTCGATGGCGACGGCGATCGCGGGGTACACCAGCACCGACAGGGCGCCCGCGCCGACCAGCGCGGCGGCGTTCTCGGGCAGCATCTTGCCGGTCTCGCGCCCGATCGTGGTGAGGGCGACGAGCACCGGCAACGCCGTCGACACGATGAAGACGAGCTCGAGCCGTCGCGCCCACGGCAGTGCGGTCCGATACACCAGCAGCGTCGGCAGACCGCGGACGATCAGCAGCAGGAAGAAGAACAGGAACAAGCGCGCCGGGGCTTCGGCGATGGACTCCACGGCGAGCCCCATTCCCGACGAGACGAAGAAGATCGGGATGAAGAAGCCGTAGCCGATCGTATCGAGCTTGCGGTCGAGCCCCTCGACGTTGCCGGGCGCCCAGCGACGCAGGACGACGCCCGCGACGAAAGCGCCGAGGACCGCGTCGAGCCCGAAGTCGCTGGCGACGACGAGGAGCAGCAGCAACAAGGCGATGGTCCACCGCAGCGTTGCCTGCGTCGTCGCGTCTTCGCCCTCCGAGAGGATCCGGGCGATTCGACGACCGCGAACCAAGCGGGGCAGCAGCGCGCTCAGGACCAGCGCGAACAGGCCCATCCCGATCAGCGAGATGAGCCCGACGAACCGGCCGTAGGACCCGAGCAGGATCGCGATCGCCACGACGGGCAGGAACTCGCCGACCGCCCCCGCGGCGAGAACGTGGGAGCCGAAGGACCCGCGCAGCATGTCGTTGTCCCGCAGGATCGGCAACAGCGTTCCGAGGGCGGTCGTGGTCAGAGCGAGCGCGACCGGCAGGAAGTCCTTCACGACGCCCAGCGCCGCGAGTCCTCCGACGACGGCACCGGCCAGCCCCACCGAGACCAGCCACCCGGCCACGGCGAGTTTGCCGGACCGCTGCTTGAAGAGCGCCAGCTCCAGCTCGTAGCCGGCGAGCAGGAACAGGAACCCCAGGCCGACGTTCGAGAGCAGCGCGATGCCGCTCGGATCGGCCAGGCCGAGCCCGTGCGGCCCGACGACCACGCCGCCGACCAGGAGCAGCACGACCTGAGGGACCCGGAGCCGGCCCAGCAAGCCGACCAGCACCGGTGTCACGGCCGCCACCAACGCGACCACGAACAGGCTGGTCAGTCCCGAACCGAGGTCAGCGTCCATCTCACCAGCCTGACCATGGCTGGGCGCCGCGGGCCTCCCTCAGGTCGGACGATCGTCGCGGCGCCGGTGGTGAATTTCTCCCTCCAAGGTCTTGTTGTTTGCGAATTGTTTACCGTACGTTCACTTCTCACCACTGCTTGTCATCGAGCCAGGAGGCCGCGCCATGTCCAGTTCCCTGTCCAGACGTCAGTTCGTCGGTCGTGCGGCAGCGGCCGGTGTCGCGGTGAGCGTGGCCGGGTCGGTCGACGCGCTGTACACCGCGCAGCCGGCCCTCGGTACGTCGGGACCGGCGATCGGCTACGGGCCGCTGATCGAGGACCCCGACGGCATGCTCGACCTGCCCCGCGGGTTCAGCTACCGGATCCTGTCCCGCGAAGGCACCGTACGGCCCGACGGGCTGCAGACACCGAGCCGGTTCGACGGGATGGGCGTCTTCCCGGACCGCGACGGCGGGACCCGGCTGGTCCGTAACCACGAGTGCAGCCCGACCTCGAAGATCAAGGTCGTCGCCCCCGCCGAGCGCACCTACGACCCGGGCGGCGCCGGCGGCACCAGCACGCTGGCGGTCGACCGGCACAACGCGACCACGAAGGAGTTCGTCAGCCTCGGCGGTACGGCGATCAACTGCTCCGGCGGCCACACGCCGTGGCGCACCTGGCTGACCTGCGAGGAGACCGAACTCAAGGCCGGCGACAGCGGCTACACCAAGGACCACGGCTTCATCTTCGAGGTCGACCCGTACGACGACCGCCGCAACGCGAACCCGTTCGCGCTGACCGCGATGGGCCGCTTCCAGCACGAAGCGGTCGCGATCGACCCGCGGACCGGGATCGTCTACGAGACCGAAGACGCCTTCGTCGCGCCGCTCGGTGGGTTCTACCGGTTCCTGCCGAATCGTCCGCGCGGTGGCTGGGGTGCGCTGCGGGCCGGCGGCGAGCTCCAGGCCATGCACATTCCGGGCCTGCCGGACCTGTCCGTGGTCCAGGAGGCCGGCGCCGAGTTCCACGACGTGCAGTGGGTGACGGTGCCGGATCCACTCGCGAAGACCGAGTCGGTCCGGGCGCAGGACTACGCCAAACCGATCACCGGCGGCTACAAGCTCGAGGGCTGCTGGTGGGGCGATCTGGACCGCTGTGTGTACTTCGTCTCGTCGTTCGCCCGGACCGAACTGGGGCCGAAGGTGGATCACGACGGTCAGGTCTGGAAGCTCGACCCGCGGAAGCGGACGCTGCGCCTCGAGGTGATCTTCACCCGGCCGAAGCCCGGCTCCGACGACCCGGAGTTCGACGCCCCGGACAACATCACGATGTCGCCGTACGGCGGTCTGATGATGTGCGAGGACGGGCTCGGTGAGCAGCACATCCTCGGCACCACCGCGGCCGGCGAGGTGTTCAAGTTCGCCCGCAACCGGGTGAACATCGGGACGCCGGACAAGCCGTCGTACGGCGAACTGTCCGGCGTCGGCTTCGCGGCGGACGGCCGGACGATGTTCTTCAACGTCTACAACCCCGGGATCACCTACGCGATCACGGGCCCGTGGCGGCGCCGCCGGTGAACTAGCCGCTGGTGAGCTAGGCGCCCGGGAAGGCCACGGGCGCTCCACCCCAGGTGAGCTGGGCGGTCGCGGATCCGAGCAGGCTGTCGACCGCGAACGCCCGGACCGCGGGTTGTTCGGCGGCCTCGACGAGGTCGCCGTACACCGCGGCGATCCGGCGCTCGATCAGCAGCACCAGCGCGGTCGCGGTCGCGGTGTTCGTCACGGCCTGCGGCAGGTCGTACGCCGGTTCGGCCGCGACCGGGGTCTCGCCGGCCGCGACCAGCAGCGCGCTCAGCCGGTCGCGGTTGTCGCGGTGCTGCTCGAACGTGTCGGTGGCGTCGCGGAACCTGGCACCGCTCAGCTTGCCGCCGGCCACGCCGACGCCGTACAGCGCGGCGTGCTCACCGGCCAGGGCGGCCTGCAGGGCTTCCACCTGGTTCACGACGCCGCCTTCTTCTTCTTGGGTGCGAGGGTGGAGCCGAGCTGGGTCTCGGCGGCGGCGATCGTCGCCAGCAGCCGGGCCGGGGCGCCGGACAGCTTGCCGGCCGCTGTCGCGTGGGCGGTCGCGGCGAGCTTCTCCTGCTGGGCGAGCGCCGCCAGCGCGGCCACCGACGACGCGGGGACCTTCGGCGGCTGGGTCGCCTTCGCGGCCACCCCCTGCGTCTCCTTGAGCTTCGCGAGATGGCTCACGTGGTACTTCGCTCCGGCGGCGAGCTGGGCCCGCAGCGCGGGAAACTTCCGGCTCAGGGTTGCGTAGTACTGGGACAATTGAGTCACCTGGGTCGCCGCCGTACTGAGCGCCGCGACGACCGCGGGGTCGACCGTCGGCGTCTCCTTGGCCGGACCCTGCGACGACGAGGGCGTTCCGTTGCCGGCACCCGGCGTACCGGACCCCGCGGCGGGATCGTCCTTGCAGCCGGTCAGCGCGAACGCGCCAGGCACGAGGGCGGCGGTCACGACGACGGCACGTCGAGTCAGCGATCGGCGGCGTTCAGGCACGGCGGAACCATACCTGGTGACGCGCCGACAACCGGTCCGGGACGAGCCGGTGACCCGGAACGGCGCAGCGGCCGGATAGGGTGGGCTACTGCCCTTGGCGCGATCGCCAAGGATGGAACGGGTGCACAACTGGAGAGAGGCAGGTCAACCTGTGAGCCGAAAGCCGAATCCCACGGGCCACACGGACACCACGAGCCTCGAGAACTTCCTGCGGCCGATCGTCGAGCAGTTCGGCTGCGATCTGGAGGCCGCGGACATCGCGCCGGCCGGCCGCCGCCGTTTGCTGCGGGTCCTGGTCGACCGCGACGGCGGGATCACCCTGGACGACGTCGCCGACGTCACCCGGGCCATCTCCAAGGCGCTCGACGTCGACGACATCATGGGCGAGGGCGCGTACACGCTGGAGGTCTCCAGCCCCGGCGTGGACCGGCCGCTCACCCTGCCCCGGCACTGGCGGCGTAACACCGACCGGTTGGTCGCGGTGACGCTGACCGCCGGCGGGAAGGTGACCGGGCGCATCAAGTCCGCCTCCGACGAGGCGGCCGAGCTGGACGTGAACGGCAAGCGGCGGACCGTCGCGTACGCCGACGTGGCCAAGGCCAAGGTCCAGATCGAGTTCAACCGGGCTGCCGGCAACGACACTGAGCCATCTTCTTTAGGTGGAGAAACACCTGCCGACGGCACGGTGGAGGAGAACTGACATGGACATCGACATGGCCGTGCTGCGGTCACTGGAACGGGAGAAAGACATCTCCCTGGACGTGGTCGTCGAGGCGATCGAGCAGGCGCTGCTGGTCGCGTACCACCGCACCGAGGGCGCCCAGCAGCACGCCCGCGCCGAGCTGGACCGCAAGACCGGGCACGTGACCGTCTACGCCCGCGAGCTCGCGGAGGACGGCACGGTCGCGCGCGAGTACGACGACACACCCGCCGACTTCGGCCGGATCGCCGCCACCACCGCGAAGCAGATCATCCTGCAGCGGCTCCGCGACGCCGAGGACGAGGTCCGGTACGGCGAGTTCTCGGGCAAGGAGGGCGACATCGTCTCCGGTGTCGTCCAGCAGGGCCGCGACCCGCGCTCGGTGATGGTCGACCTCGGCAAGATCGAGGCCGTGCTCCCGGCGCCCGAGCAGGTGCCGGGGGAGAAGTACGAGCACGGTTCCCGGCTGCGGGTGTACGTCGTCGGCGTCCGCAAGGGCTTCAAGGGCCCGCAGATCACCGTCAGCCGGACGCACCCGAACCTGGTGAAGAAGCTGTTCGCGCTGGAGGTGCCGGAGATCGCCGACGGCACCGTCGAGATCACCGCGATCGCGCGTGAGGCTGGTCACCGTACGAAGATCGCGGTCCGGACGCTGAACCCGTCGGTGAACGGCAAGGGCGCCTGCATCGGGCCGATGGGGCAGCGGGTGCGGAACATCATGCACGAGCTGCACGGTGAGAAGATCGACATCATCGACCACAGCGACGATCCGGCAACGTTCGTGGGGAATGCGCTGTCCCCGGCGCAGGTTACGTCGGTGGAGGTCGTCGACGCCGCGGCACGTGCCGCGCGGGTCGTCGTCCCCGACTACCAGCTCTCGCTGGCGATCGGCAAGGAGGGGCAGAACGCCCGCCTCGCCGCCCGCCTCACCGGGTGGCGGATCGACATCCGGCCGGATACCGATGTGACTCGGGATGGCGAGAAGGTAGACTGAGTGCTCGGTCGGTCGACTGAGTCGCAACCACACCCTGAGGATCACCTGACAGTGACGGCGGACGCGCGCCCTGGACTGAGTCAATCTCACCAGGCCCGGGAGCGCACCTGCATCGGGTGCCGGAAGCGATCCGGTCCGGCTGACCTGCTGCGGATGACGGTTTCTGGCGGTCTCGTACTGCCGGATCCCGATCGTCGGGCACCTGGCCGTGGGGCGCATCTGCACCCGACGACCAAGTGCTTCGATCTCGCCGTCCGGCGCAAGGCGTTCCCCCGGGCCTTCCGGCTCTCGGGTCCGCTCGACGTGACCGGGCTGCAGGACTACGTCGCGCAGCGTGATAAGTAAGAAGTAACACCAATGGCAGTCTCCGGGCTGCCCACGACGGTTCAGACCGTGCCGTCGTGACGACTTGAAGGCGGGTCCATCGACTCATGACCACTCGATGAGTGTCTACCGATGAGTGCAAAGCGATGAGCACGTACGTCAACTAACGGTCCGCGCCCAGGCTCGGACCAGAGGGAGAGTAGTGGCAAAGGTCCGGGTCTACGAGCTCGCGAAGGAGCTCGGAGTTACCAGCAAGGTCGTTCTGACCAGACTGAACGACATGGGCGAGTTCGTCCGGTCGGCATCCTCGACAATCGAGGCACCTGTCGTCCGGCGGTTGGCGGAGGAGTTCGAGAAGAACCCGCCGAAGAAGCGCACGGCCAAGAAGGCCGCTGCCAGCACGTCTGCCGCGCCGCAGGCGACCGCACCGGTCGCGCCCGCGGCGCCGAAGCCGGCCCAGCCGGCGACCCCGAAGGCTCCGGCCGAGCGTCCCGCTCCGGTCGCTGAGCCGACCCGGGCCCCGGTGGCCGAGTCGGCGCCTGCTCCGGCCGCTCCGGTGACCCCGGCAGCGACGGCTCCGGCGACCGAGTCGACGCCGGCTCCGGCGAAGGCCGCTCCGGCTCCGGGCGCCCGTCCGGGTCCGCGTCCGGGCCCGAAGCCGGGTCCGCGTCCGGAGCCCACCCCGGTGGAGTCCGCTCCGGCGGCTGCCGAGGCTCCGGCCCCGGCGGCTCCGGTGACCGAGACTCCGGCTCCGGCGACGCCGTCGTTCGAGGCTCCGGCCGCGAAGGCGGCTCCCGAGTCCCCGGCCTCGTCGGCTCCGGCCCCCGCGCCGCGCCGTACCGGTGGCGACAGCTCGGCCCGTCCGGGTCCGCGTCCGGGCGCTCCGCGTCCGGGTGGTTCCCAGCAGGGTGGCGGCGGCCGTCCTGGTCCTGGTGGTCAGGGCTCCGGCCCGCGTCCGGGTGCGCCCCGTCCGGGTGCCCCGCGTCCCGGCGCTCCGCGTCCGGGTGGTTCCCAGGGTGGCGGCGGTCCGCGTCCGGGTGCGCCGCGTCCGGGCAACAACCCGTTCAGCTCGACCCAGGGCATGCAGCGTGGTGGCCGTCCGGGTCCGGGCGGTGGCGGTGGCGGTGGCGATCGTGACCGTGACCGGCAGGCTCCGAGCCCGGCCGGGATGGCGCCGCGCCCGCCGCAGAACCGTCAGGGCGGTGGCGCCGGCGGTAGCGACCGGCCGCGTTCGGGCGGTGTGCCCGGCGCTCCGCGTCCGAACCCGGCGATGATGCCGAAGTCCTCGGCCGGAACCTTCACCGGTCGCCCCGGTGGCGGCTCGGGTGGTCCTGGCGGCGGTGGCGGTGGCGGTGGCGGTCGTGGCCGTCCCGGCGGCGGTCCGGGTGCCGGTCCGCGCGGTGGCGGCGGTGGCGGTGGCGGCTTCCGTCCCGGTGGCGGCGGCCCGAGCGGCCCGCCCGGTGGCGGCGGTGGCCGTCCGGGTCCGGGCAACCGTGGTCGTGGCGGAACGCAGGGTGCCTTCGGGCGTCCGGGCGGTCCGGCCCGGCGTGGTCGTAAGTCGAAGCGGGCCAAGCGCCAGGAATTCGACAACATGCAGGCTCCGGCCGTCGGCGGCGTGCGCGTCAAGCACGGTGACGGCGAGGTCGTGCGGCTGCCGCGCGGCGCCTCGCTGACGGACTTCGCCGAGAAGGTCGGAGTCGACCCGGCGTCGCTGGTCCAGGTGCTGTTCCACCTCGGTGAGATGGTGACCGCGACCCAGTCGGTGAACGAGGAGACGCTCGAGCTGCTCGGGACCGAGCTGAACTACGACGTCCAGATCGTTTCGCCGGAGGACGAGGACCGCGAGCTGCTGCAGTCGTTCGACATCGACTTCGGCAACGACGAGGGCGACGAGAGCGACCTGGCTCCGCGGCCGCCGGTGGTGACCGTCATGGGTCACGTCGACCACGGTAAGACGAAGCTGCTGGACGCGATCCGGATGGCGAACGTCCAGGCCAAGGAAGCCGGCGGTATCACCCAGCACATCGGTGCGTACCAGGTGACCACCGAGGTCGACGGCCAGGAGCGGGCGATCACCTTCGTCGACACCCCGGGTCACGAGGCGTTCACCGCCATGCGTGCCCGTGGTGCGCAGGCCACCGACATCGTGATCCTGGTGGTCGCGGCCGACGACGGCGTGATGCCGCAGACGATCGAGGCGCTGAACCACGCCCGTGCGGCGGGTGTCCCGATCGTGGTCGCGGTCAACAAGATCGACGTCCCGGCGGCGGACCCGACCAAGGTGCGCGGTCAGCTGACCGAGTACGGCCTGGTGCCCGAGGAGTACGGCGGCGACACGATGTTCGTCGACGTCTCGGCGAAGTCCCGGATCAACATCGAAGGCCTGCTCGAGGGCGTCGTGCTGACCGCGGACGCGGCGCTGGATCTGCGGGCGAACCCGAAGATGCACGCCGAGGGCATCGCAATCGAGGCGAACCTCGACAAGGGCCGTGGTCCGGTGGCGACCGTGCTGGTGCAGCGCGGAACGCTGCGGGTCGGCGACTCGATGGTGGTCGGTCCGGCGTACGGCCGGGTCCGGGCCATGCTCGACGAGCACGGCGACCCCGTCGAGGAGGCGACTCCGTCGCGTCCGGTCCTGGTCCTCGGTCTGACCGCGGTACCGGGTGCCGGTGACAAGTTCCTGGTCGTCGACGACGACCGGCGAGCACGGCAGATCGCCGAGAAGCGGGAAGCCCGCGCTCGTGCGGCGGCCAACGCGAAGCGTCGCGCCCGCCGTACCCTCGAGGACTTCATGGCCTCGATGGAGAAGGGCGAGAGCCAGGAGCTGCTGCTGATCCTCAAGGGCGACGTGTCCGGTTCGGTCGAGGCACTGGAAGACGCCTTGGTCCGGATCGAGGTCGGCGACGAGGTCAACCTGCGGATCATCGACCGCGGGGTCGGTGCGATCAACGAGAACGACGTCAACCTGGCCATCGCGTCGAACGCCGTCATCATCGGCTTCAACGTGCGGCCGGCGGGCAAGGCCGGAGACCTGGCCGAGCGCGAGGGCGTGGATGTCCGGTACTACTCGGTCATCTACTCGGCGATCGACGACATCGAGGCCGCCCTGAAGGGCATGCTGAAGCCGATCTACGAGGAGGTCACCCTCGGCCAGGCCGAGATCCGGGAGATCTTCCGCTCCTCGAAGGTGGGCAACATCGCCGGTTGCTGGGTGACCAGTGGCCTGCTGAAGCGGAACGCGAAGGTCCGGTTGATCCGGGACGGCGCTGTCGTCGTCGACAACACCGAGTTGTCGTCGCTGAAGAGGTTCAAGGACGACGCGTCCGAGGTCCGCGAGGGCTTCGAGTGTGGTCTGACCATCAACAACTTCAACGACATCAAGATCGGCGACGTCGTCGAGGCGTTCGAGCTCCGCGAGAAGCCGCGCAGCTGATAAGTAGGCGGTGACCCGGCCCCGGGTCACCAGGAGTAGCGTCCGGAGAGACTGCGGTCTCTCCGGACGTTGTTCATGAATGAGGGAGTGAGCCCTGATGGGTGAAGCAAGGGCGAAGCAGCTGGCCGATCGGATCCAGGTGCTCGTCGCGGAGCTGCTCGAGCGCCGGGTCAAGGACCCGCGGCTGGGATTCGTCACGGTGACGGACGCCCGGCTGACCGGCGACCTGCGCGAGGCCAGCGTCTTCTACACGGTGTACGGCGACGAGCAGGAGCGGGCGAACACCGCCGCGGCGCTGGAGTCGGCGAAGGGCCTGATCCGCAGCGAGGTCGGCAAGGCGCTCGGCCTGCGGCACACGCCGAGCGTCGAGTTCTTCCTGGACGCCGTACCGGAGACCGCCGGTCACATCGAGGAGCTGCTGGAGAAGGCGCGGATCGCCGATGCCGAGGTGGCCAAGAGCGCGTCGGGAGCGAAGCCGGCCGGTGACGCGGACCCGTACAAGCACAAGGACGACGAGGACGAGCAGGACTGAGTACTGCGTTGAGCTCTGACTTCACCTCGACGTCCGACGGGATCGTCGTCGTCGACAAGCCGGACGGAATGACCTCGCACACCGTCGTCGCCCGGATCCGCAGACTGGCCGGGACCCGCAAGGTCGGGCACGCCGGGACGCTGGACCCGATGGCGACGGGTGTCCTGGTCGTCGGTCTGAACCGGGCGACGCGACTGCTCGGCCATCTCCAGCTCGCCGACAAGTCGTACGACGCGACGATCCGGCTCGGCGCGACGACGACGACCGACGACGCCGAGGGCGAGATCGTGTCGACCGCGCCGGTCGACGGGGTCACCGCGGAGGCGATCTCGACCGCGGTCGCCGGCTTCCGCGGCGAGATCTCGCAGGTGCCGTCCAAGGTGTCGGCGATCAAGGTCGACGGGAAGCGCGCGTACGAACGCGTGCGCGCGGGCGAAGAAGTCGCGCTGAAGGCCCGCGCGGTGACGGTGTCGCGGTACGACATCCTCGACGTCCGGGCCGATGCCGAGGGGATCTCGGTGGATGTCACCGTCGACTGTTCGAGCGGGACGTACATCCGCGCCCTGGCACGCGACCTGGGCGCCGAGCTCGGCGTCGGCGGTCACCTGACGGCGCTCCGGCGTACCCGGGTGGGGGCGTTCGATCTCAAGGTCGCGCACACACTGGAGGGGTTGGCGGAGTCGTTCGACTGGCTCCCGATCGCGGACGTTGCCGGGGGCACCTTCCCGCGGTACGACGCCGACGACGCGCAGGCGGCCGCCATCCGGACCGGCCGTCCGCTGTCCGGCCTGAACCTCGAGCCCGGCCAGACCGCCATGTTCGCCCCAGACGGCACGTTCCTCGCCCTGTACGAACCTCACGGCCCGCTCGCCAAACCCACCGCCGTTTTCGTCGCCTGACCGCGTTCGAGGGGCGGACCCCTCAAACGGTGGGTTGGCACCCTCATTTCGCTGCTCGCGGACGAACGACGACCGGCCGGGGTCCTCCCGCCCATGCCTCGCCCCAGGCCCCGCCGCCTTTGTGGAAACAATGTCGCGCCGGCTGATCCTTTCTTTCCACAAAGCCGCTGGTGACCGCCGCCATCAGCCGCTGACTGACCGTCGCCCGGCAGAACGCCGAACGCCGCCTCGCTGCAGGCCCACCGCGAGTCGCCTGACCCCGCACGTACTCGAGCCCGCACGTATTCGAGCCCGCACGTACTCTGGGGAGGTGCGTTCTCGTCCGACGTTGGAATGGGCCCCGGGGCCCGAGGTACTGGCGTTGGCGCCGGGGTCGACCGATATCGGCCCGGTCGCGGAAACGCTCGCCGCTGGGAAGGTCGTCGTACTGAGTGGTGCCGGGATCTCCACCGAGTCCGGCATCCCGGACTACCGCGGTGAGACCGGCAGCCTGCGTACCCACACCCCGATGACGTACGGCGACTTCGTGGCCAGCGAGACGGGTCGTCAGCGGTACTGGGCGCGCAGCCACCTCGGCTGGCGCACGATCGCCCGCGCGGACCCGAACGAGGGCCACCGCGCCGTCGCCGCCTTACAGGCCCGCGGCCACCTGAGCGGGGTGATCACCCAGAACGTCGACGGCCTGCACCAGGCCGCCGGCGCCCGCGACGTGATCGAGCTGCACGGCAACCTGGACCGCGTCATCTGCCTGGACTGCGGTACGACGTCGGCGCGGGAGACCCTCGACCAACGGCTCCGCGACGCCAACCAGACGTTCGCCGCCGAGGCAACGAGGATCAACCCGGACGGCGACGTCGAGCTCCCGGACGACGTCGTCCGCACGTTCGTCGTCGTCCCGTGCACCGTCTGCGGCGGCATCCTCAAGCCCGACGTCGTGTACTTCGGCGAGAACGTCCCGAAGAGCCGCGTCGAGCGCTGCTACTCGCTGGTCGACGAGGCCAGCGCGGTCCTGGTGCTCGGATCGTCGTTGACCGTGATGTCCGGCTTCCGCTTCGTCCGGTACGCCGCGAAGGCCGGTACGCCGGTGCTGATCATCAACCAGGGTCTGACCCGCGGCGATCCGTACGCGACGTACCGGGTGAACCTGCCGCTCGGGCAGGCGTTGACCGAGGTGCTGGAAGAAACCACCGGGCCGAGCCACGCGTGAGGTGGCCCGGCCCGGAGTCCGCAGTACGGATTGGAAAGGGTCAGCGTTGCGCGCTGGTCCGTATGCGGTTCAGGGAGGCCACATAGGCCTGTTGGGGTGACGCGGCGGCCTGCTTTGCGAGCGCCCGCGCCTGGGAGGTCCAGGCGGCCTGCTCGGCCGCCGTGATGACGGCCGGCTGGCCGGTCAACGTCTTGTAGCTGAGGGCGGTCATCCCGGCTTCGCCCTCGTAGCGCGGGTGGAAGTTGAAGGCGCGGAGCAGGTCCACGTCCTTGCCCTGGATCCACGCCTGCCCGTCCGGTGCGCAGGCGTCGTGCCCGGTCGACGGCCCGAAGGTGTCGACGTACTTCGCTCCGCCGGCGGCCGCCGCGTTGGAGACGGCCGCGTTCAGCGCTTCCTCGATCGAGTACAAGTAGGTGTAGTCGCCGTCGGCAAACGGCAGGACCGAGGGGCAGGTGCCGTGCTCGGGCGCGATCTTCGGGTAGCCGAGCAGCAGGATCTCGGCCTTCGGCGACCGGGCCTTGATGCCCTGGACGACGACCGCGATCCGGGTCTGGGTCTGCGCGATCTTCGCGCGCAGTGTGTCCTCGCCGTTGACCGTGAAGTGCGCCTTGCACGGTGCGCCGGTCGGGTCCGAGGCGCGCAGCTTCGGGCAGGTGTCGATGATGCTGCCGAACACCCCGAAGTCGTTGCCGCCGATCCCGACCGTCACGAGGTCGGTGTCCGGCGTCAGCGCGTCGAACTGCGGAGCCGCCGTACCGAGCAGGGTGCTCTGCGGCTGCGTCATGTTCGTGGTGTCGGCGCCGCCGCAGCTCACGTCGGTGAGGTGCCGGACGTGCAACTTCGCCGCGAGCTGCTTCGGGTAGTTGTTGTACGACCGGAAGCAGCCGAGCGACAGGACGTCTGGCAGCGGGACGAACGGGGCGGCCGTGTAGGAGTCGCCGAGTGCCACGTACTTCGTGAATCGCGGGGTGGCCGCGGCGTTGGCGGCAGGCATGCCGACCAGCAGCGCGAGCGTCGCGCAGACGGCGACAAGACGGTGTAGCTTCACTGGACCTCCCCAGACTGACCAGATGCGCGGCCCAGACTAAGTTGAGTCACCTCGTGATTACAAGGGGTGATCATGGACCTGCTGCACGGATCACCGCTGGGACATGGAATCCTGCTGCCATGCGTGTCTGGCACGGAGTGGACCAGGTGAGCCCCGATTTCGGGCCGACGGTCGTCACCATCGGCAATTTCGACGGCGTCCACCGCGGTCACCAGCAGGTGCTCGCGCACGCCCGCGCGCGGGCGGCCGAGCTGGGCGGCCTCCCGGTCGTCGCACTGACCTTCGACCCGCACCCGATGCGGGTCCTGCGGCCGGATCACGCGCCGCTGATGCTCAGCGATCCCGAGCACCGTGCCGAGCTGCTCGGCGCGCACGGCGCGGACGCCGTACTGATCCTCCCGTTCACCAAAGAGGTGTCGGGCTGGTCGCCGGAGGAGTTCATCGAGCGCGTCCTGGTGAACGCGCTGCATGCGAAGGCGATCGTCGTCGGCGAGAACTTCCGCTTCGGCCACAAGGCGGCCGGGCACGTCGACACGCTCGTCGAGGCGGGCACGCAGTACGGCTTCCAGGTCGAGGGTCTGAGCCTGGCCGGTGACGAGCAGCCGTGGTCGTCGACGTACGTGCGGCAGCGGCTCGCCGACGGTGACGTCGAGGCCGCCGCGGAGGCGCTCGGCCGGCCGCTGCGGGTGACCGGCGTGGTCGTCGAGGGGGACAAGCGCGGCCGCGAGCTCGGGTACCCGACCGCCAACCTGCCGGCCGACCCGGGCGCCGCGGTCCCGCAGGACGGCGTGTACGCCGGGTGGCTGACCGTATTCACCCCGGCGCCGGGCGCTCCGGCGTACCCGGATCCGTTGCCGGCCGCGATCAGTGTCGGCAGCAACCCGACCTTCGACGGCGTGGACCGCCGGGTGGAGTCGTACGTGCTCGACCGCGACGACCTCGAGTTGTACGGCGCCACGGTGGCGGTCGACTTCGTCGCGCGGCTGCGGGGCACCCAGATCCGGTTCGACAGCATCGACGAGTTGCTGGTGCAGATGAAGGCCGACGTCGACGGCGCGCGCCGCATCCTCACCCCTCGTGCAGCTGATTAGGGTGACGCGTCCACGGACTGATACGCTGGCTGCTGCCGTCTGAACGGCCGCGGACAGAGAGTGCTCGGGTGAAGAAGCCCCGGTGCGCCGCGCAACGGAAATCGAGAGGACACCTGTGTCAGCTGTTGACGCTGCTACGAAGAAGAAGATCATGGGCGAGTACGCCCTGACCGAGGGCGACACCGGGTCCCCCGAGGTCCAGGTCGCGCTGCTGACCCACCGGATCAGCCACCTGACCGAGCACCTCAAGGAGCACAAGCACGACCACCACAGCCGTCGTGGCCTGCTGCTCCTCGTCGGTCAGCGCCGCCGGCTGCTGAACTACCTGGCGAAGAAGGACATCAACCGCTACCGGTCCCTGATCGAGCGGCTCGGCCTCCGCCGATGACGTCGCGAGGAGCGGCCCCCGAAACCTGGGTGGCCGCTCCTGGCGTATCCACGCACCAGTAGCGTGGGAATCCACAACTGAATACGTAGAGAGACGTACGAGGCGACGCGAAGCGCGTGGCGGGAGGACGACCGGTCCTCGGTAGTGGCTTTCGGGTGACAGGTAGCACTGCAGACACCCGCGGGCCTCGATCGAAGACCGGCACCCCGGAAGCTCGCGCCTCGCAGTCGTCACACTGCTAGAGAGGGGTATCCCGTGTCGGGATCCACAAGCGCGCCCATGGAGGGCGCCGAATTCGCTGAAGCCGTCATCGACAACGGCAGCTTCGGTACTCGCACCATCCGCTTCGAGACGGGCCGTCTGGCCCAGCAGGCCGCCGGCTCCGCCGCGGCGTACCTCGACGGCGACACGATGGTGCTCTCGGCCACCACGGCCAGCAAGAAGCCCAAGGACCAGTTCGACTTCTTCCCGCTGACGGTCGACGTCGAGGAGCGGATGTACGCCGCCGGGCGCATCCCGGGCTCGTTCTTCCGCCGCGAGGGCCGGCCCTCGGAAGAGGCCATCCTGACCTGCCGGCTGATCGACCGCCCGCTGCGGCCGTCGTTCGTGTCCGGCCTGCGCAACGAGATCCAGGTCGTCATCACCGTCCTGGCGCTGAACCCGGACAAGCTGTACGACGTGCTCGCGATCAACGCGGCCTCGATGTCGACCCAGCTCGCCGGCCTGCCGTTCTCCGGCCCGATCGGCGGCGTCCGCGTCGCGCTGATCGAGGGCCAGTGGGTGGCGTTCCCGACCCACACCGAGCTCGAGGACGCGGTCTTCGACATGGTGGTCGCGGGCCGGGTCACCGAGACCGGTGACGTCGCGATCATGATGGTCGAGGCGGAGTCCACGCCGACCACCTTCGACAAGGTCGCCGGTGGCGCGCAGGCGCCGACCGAGGAGATCGTGGCCGAGGGCCTCGAGGCCTCCAAGGCGTTCATCAAGACGCTGGTCGAGGCGCAGGCCGACCTGGCTCGCCGGGCCGCGAAGCCGACCGGTGAGTTCCCGGTCTTCCCGGACTACGCCGACGACGCGTTCGCCGCGGTCGAGGCCTCCGCGAGCGAGGAGCTCGCACAGGCGCTGACCATCGCCGGCAAGCACGAGCGCGAGGACGCCACCGATGCGGTCAAGGCCGCCACGGTGGAGAAGCTGGCCGCCGACTTCGAGGGCCGTGAGAAGGAGCTGTCCGCAGCCTTCCGCTCGCTGACCAAGAAGCTCGTCCGGCAGCGCGTGCTGACCGAGAAGGTCCGCATGGACGGCCGCGGCCTGGCCGACATCCGGCCGCTCAAGGCCCAGGTGCGGGTGCTCCCGCGGGTGCACGGTTCGGCGCTGTTCGAGCGCGGCGAGACCCAGATCATGGGTGTCACCACGCTGAACATGCTGCGGATGGAGCAGCAGCTGGACACGCTCTCCCCGGAGACGCGCAAGCGCTACATGCACAACTACAACTTCCCGCCCTACTCGACCGGTGAGACCGGCCGGGTGGGTTCGCCGAAGCGCCGCGAGATCGGTCACGGCGCGCTGGCCGAGCGGGCCCTGGTGCCGGTGCTGCCGTCGCGCGAGGACTTCCCGTACGCGCTGCGTCAGGTGTCCGAGGCGCTCGGGTCCAACGGTTCCACCTCGATGGGTTCGGTCTGCGCCTCGACGCTGTCGCTGCTGTCGGCCGGTGTGCCGCTGAAGGCGCCGGTGGCCGGTATCGCGATGGGCCTGATCTCCGGTGAGGTCGACGGCGAGACGCAGTACGTCGCGCTGACCGACATCCTGGGCGCGGAGGACGCGTTCGGCGACATGGACTTCAAGGTCGCCGGTACGAAGGACTTCGTCACCGCCCTGCAGCTGGACACCAAGCTGGACGGCATCCCGGCGAGCGTGCTCGCGGGTGCGCTGACCCAGGCCAAGGACGCGCGCCTGACGATCCTGGACGTGATGGCCAAGGCCATCGACGCGCCGGGTGAGATGAGCGAGTTCGCTCCGCGGGTCATCTCGGTGAAGGTCCCGGTCGACAAGATCGGCGAGGTCATCGGCCCGAAGGGCAAGATGATCAACCAGATCACCGAGGACACCGGCGCCGACATCTCGATCGAGGACGACGGCACGGTGTACATCGGCGCGACCGACGGTCCGTCGGCCGAGGCCGCCCGGGCCGCGATCAACGCGATCGCGAACCCGACCATGCCGGAGAAGGGCGAGCGCTACCTGGGCACGGTCGTGAAGACGACCAACTTCGGTGCGTTCATCAGCCTGCTGCCGGGCAAGGACGGTCTGCTGCACATCTCGAAGCTGCGTCCGCTCGCCGGTGGCAAGCGCGTCGAGGCCGTCGAGGACGTGCTGTCGGTCGGCCAGAAGCTGCAGGTCGAGATCGCCGAGATCGACGACCGCGGCAAGCTCTCGCTGATCCCGGTCATCGAGGGTGACGAGGCCAAGAAGGACGAGTCCGCCGCCGAGTGACTCGTGCGATCACCAGCACACTGCTGAGCCCGGAGGCGGGCGGTCCGGTCAAACGGACCGTCCTGCCCTCCGGGCTTCGTGTGCTGTCCCAATCCGTCCCAGGCTTCCGATCGGTCACGTTGGGCGTCTGGGTCGGCGTCGGCTCCCGGGACGAACCGGAGCAGCTGGCCGGCGCCACGCACTTCCTCGAACACCTGCTGTTCAAGGGCACCGAGCGCCGCGACGCGCTGGAGATCTCCGCCGCGATCGACGCGGTCGGCGGCGAGATGAACGCGTTCACTGGCAAGGAGTACACCTGCTACTACGCGCGGGTGCTGGACTCCGACCTCCCGCTCGCGGTCGACGTCATCTGCGACATGATCACCTCCGCCACGTTGACGAACACCGACGTGGAGAGTGAGCGCGACGTCATCGACGAAGAGATCGCGATGCACGCCGACGAGACGTCGGACCACATCCACGACCTGTTCGCCGAGCAACTCTGGGGCCGGTCACCGCTCGGCCGCTCGATCACCGGTACGCCGGAATCGGTCGCCGGACTGTCCCGCCAGCAGGTCGTCGGCTGGTACCGGCGCCGCTACAAGCCCTCGAGCATCGTCGTCTCGGTGGCCGGCAACGTCGACCACACCGAGATGGTCCGCCTGGTCCGCAAGGCGTTCGAGCGGCACTGGGTCACGACCGAGGCCGAGCCCGCGCTGGTCCGCAGCAGTGCGGCCAAGCGCGTTCCGACGTACGGCGGGGTGCGGGTCCACCACCGTGATGTCGAGCAGGCGCACCTGGTGCTCGGGATGCCCGGGCTGATCCGGAACGACGACCGGCGGTATGTGGCCGGCGTACTGCACGGGATCGTCGGTGGCGGGATGTCGTCGCGGCTCTTCCAGGAGGTGCGGGAGAAGCGCGGCCTGGCGTACTCGGTGTTCACCTTCGGCTCGGCGTACGCCGACTCCGGGATGGTCGGGGTGTACGCCGGCTGTCTGCCGAAGAAGGCGCCCGAGGTCCTGGACGTGATCCGCGGCGAACTCGAAGCGATTGCCAACGGCAACATCACGCCGGAGGAACTGCTCCGCGGCAAGGGCCAGATGCGTGGCTCGGTCGTGATGGGCCTGGAGGACACCGGCGCCAAGATGACCCGGATCGCCAAGGCCGAACTCGTCTACGGCGAACTCCCCACCGTCGACGAGATCCTGCACCGCATCGACTCGGTCACCCTCGACGACGTCACCCACCTCGCCACCGAGCTCTACGCCGGCACCCCCGCCCTCACCGTCATGGGCCCCTTCGAAGAAGACACCACCGCCTTCAACGGCTGATCACGCTGCACTCTGTCGGTCGGCAAGGCTGATCGGCAGGGTCTGGTAGCCGCGTAGGACGAGCCGGTCGCGGCGGGTGGGTTGGCCTGTTGGGGTGATGGTGGGGAAGCGGGCGAGCAACCGGGGGAACGCGATGGTGGCCTCGAGTCGGGCGAGGCTGTTGCCGAGGCAGATGTGGGCCCCGGCGCCGAAGCTCAATGGCTTGTTGTCCGCTCGCCCCGCGTCGAAGCGGTCGGGGTGCGGAAACCGCGCCGGGTCGCGGTTGGCGGCGCCGAGCAGCAGGACGAGATTGCTGCCCGCCGGGATCGTTGTGTCCGCGACCGTTCGGCCGGCACGCGCGACGCGGGTCGTGACCTGTACGGGCGAGTCGTAGCGCAGTACCTCCTCGACGAACGCTGCGGGATCGGTCAGTCGATCCGGTTGGTCGAGCAGGATCGCGAGCCCGTTGCCGAGTAGGTCGGTGGTGGTCTCGAAGCCGGCGACCAGGAGCAGGATCAGGTTGGCGAGCAACTCCTCGTCGGAGAGCCGCTCGTCGCCCGCGTCCCGAGCGGCGACCAGAGCACCCACCAAACCGTCGGCAGCGGGATCGCGAATGCGGTCGGCGAAGTACTCACCCAACTCGCGCGCGGCCGCGTCAGCGGAGGCATCCGCGGTGTCGGTGAGCTCGAGCGCCGCGGTGAGGTCGGACGCGAGCGGCCGGAAGCGATGGCGGTCGCACGCCGGGACACCGAGCAGTTCGCAGATGACCGTGACCGGGAGCTGGAACGCGAACCGGTCCATGAAATCGGCCTCGACTGGGAGACCGTCGAGCAGGTCGTCGACCGCCGCTTCGACGGCGGGCCTCAGCGCGGCTACTCGGCGAGGGGTGAACACCTGGGAGATCAATGACCGCATTCGTCGGTGGTCGGGAGGATTGGTCCGGAGGATCGATCGCTGCATCAGGTCCAGTGCGGGCCGGGTCGAAGGCTCTGACGGGATCTCGAAGGTCGGGCTGCGCAGTACGTCGTCGACGGCGTCGTACCCCACGACCAGATAGGCGTCGTCGGCGATCGGCAGCACGGGGCCGAGCCGGTGCGCTGCGGCGTACAGCGGGAACGGGTCGGCGCGGCCGACCGGGGACATCAGCTCCTGGAGGATCTCGAGTGCCGTCATGCCCGGCGGCCGATCAGGAAGTAGCCGACCGCGTACAGCGTCGCGCCGGCGACCTCGAAGAGCTGGATCAGGCCGAAGCGCGGGCCGGACGTGAAGATGAACAGACCGCCCAGGGTGTAGGCGACGGCGCCGACGCCGAGCAGTACGCCGGCCACTCGCAGCCCGTGGCGGCTCAGCGTCCGGGCGAGCCAGACATAGCCGAGGGGAAAGATCAGCAGCGCCGGGAACACGATCAGCGCGGCCGGTGTGTCGAGGTCGGCCGGCTCGTGCACCAGGCTCGGCGCGTACTCGGCTCGAACCGGGTTGTGTGATCCGTCGAAGATGATCAGCGCGAACCAGAACAGCGTTCCGGCCAGAGCGGCGTACCAGGAGCGCAGGTCGCCGCGTCGCGTCAGCTGGTTGCCGAGCGCAATCATGCTGGCGAGGCAGACGACCTGCAGGCCGAGCCCGAGGGCCTGGATGTCGTGGGTGAGCCCGTACCGCTCGCCGGCCGCCGCGATGCTCCAGCCGTCGCGGGCCGGATGCAGCAGTGTCCCGAGCCAGAACAACGGGCCGCCGGTGAACGCGGTCAGGCGGGCGGTGGTGCGTAGGGTCCGGCGCAGGTTGGTCGGCGCGGGCAGAGTTTCGGTCATCAGCGACCTCCGGGAGAATGTCACTAGAGTGAAGCACTAGCGAATCACTAGTGATGCGCTCTAGTCAACGGCTATGCTGGCGTCCATGGCGCGTCGAGCGGACAAGACCCAGGCGAATCGGCAGCGGATGCGGGCGGCGGCACAGGCGCTGTTCACCACCCGGGGGTACTCCGCGACGTCGATGCAGGCGATCGCCGACGAGGCCGGGATGGCCGTGCAGACGCTGTACTTCACCTTCGGCACCAAACGCGCCCTGCTCGGCGAACTCCTCGACGTGGCGGTCGCCGGCGACGACGAGCCGGTGCCGACCCTGGACCGGCCGCGGGTGCGGGCGGCGATCGCCGATCCCGACCCCGAGGCGCAGTTGCGCGCGCAGGCGCGATTGGCCCGGGAGATCTACGAGCGGGTCGCTCCGGTGCTCCAGGTCGTCGCGCACGCCGCGACTGCGGATGCCGAGATCCACGAGCTCTGGGAGACCAACAATGCCCAGCGAGCCGTCGTGATGGAGCAGCTGATCGCCGCGCTCGCGGCCAAGACGCCGTTGCGCGCCGAGCTGGACGCGGCGGAGGCGACAGATGTGGCCCTCGCTCTGCTCAGCCCCGAGGTGTATCAGTTCTTCACCGTACGGCGAGGCTGGGAACCGGCCCGCTGGGAGAAATGGACCGCGGCCGCCCTCGTGACGCAGCTCCTGCCTGATCGGTAGAGTGACGGCACAACATCACAACGTGATCTGCCACTGGATCCCTGGACGCACGGGCTGGGCCCGCTTGCTGGGATGACACGCATTTTGCGGCCTCAATCCGCGCCGGACTACCGGCGTGGATCCGGCTGCTCTTGCGTGAAAGAGGATCACCGTGCTGGATGCGTTCCGTACTGCCCGTGAATCGTTGGCCGATGCGCTCCGGGTCGCCCCCGGTTGGCTGACGACGTACTCCGTCCTCCAGCTGTTCCTGGCCGTCCTGCCCGGCGCACAGGTTGTACTGATCCGCGATCTGGTGGACGTAGGTGACGTCTGGCCACCGCTGCTCGGGCTGACCGTGGTGGTCGGGGCGATGTATCCCCTCACCCAGGTGTCGAACATCGTCGGCCAGCGGATGATGCTGCGTCTGCGGCTGTACCTTCGCGTCGAGCTCGCGCAGGCGGCGGCGCGGCTGAGCCCGAGCCGGCTGGCGGAACCTGACGTGGTCAGGGACCTCGAGGCCGGCCAGGCGGCGACGCATCCGATGAGCGACGTCGCCGGCAAACCGGTGCAGGTGCTGAGCGCGGCGGCGACGTCGGTCGTGCTGTGCCTGACGATCGCGTCGATCAACCTGCTCTCCGGGATTCTCGTGCTCGCCGCGCTGGTGCCGACCGTGCTGGCGTTCACGCTGATCTCCCGGATGGAGGCCAAGGGCTGGCCGCGGGTCGGTGCGCACGAGCGCGCGGCGGCGTACGCGACCGAGCAGTTGATCCAGCAGCGTCCCGGCACTGAGTTGGCGGTGCTCGGCTCCGCGTGGAAGGTCGCTGACCTGATCGCGGAGAGCCGGTCGCAGGCGACTCACGTCCTCGATCGGATGATCAGGACGGCGATGAACTACGAGCTGGCCGCGGCGCTGGTGACCGTCCTGCTCTTCGGCGGGGCACTGGTCGCGCTGGTGACCGGCGGCGCCAGCGGGGGAGCGGCTGCCGCGGCGGTGGCAGGCACGATCACCGGCCTCAACGCGATCCGCCAGTGCGGGTACGCGTTCGGGGGCATCGTCACCGCGGCTCCACAGGCGAGGATCTACCGGCGATTCGTCGGGAGCGTGCGGGCCGGGACGACGCAGGCCGTGGCGCCGATGGTCGAATCGGTTGCCTTGGACCACGTCAGCTTCAGCTACGACGGCAAACCCGCTCTCCGGGATGTCTGTCTCGAAGCGCGCCGCGGCGAACTGGTGGCGGTGGTCGGCGTCAACGGCGCCGGCAAGTCGACCGCGATCAACCTGCTGGTCGGCACGTTGAGCCCGGATCGCGGCCGGGTACTGATCGACGGCAAGGACGCGGCGACGATGACCGAGTCCGAACGACTCAGCAACTTCGGCCTGCTGGTGCAGGAGTTCGGGCGTTTCGAGTTCAGCCTCCGGCACGCCGTCGGTCTCGGCGCACCGCGTGCTGTCACGGATCAGGACATCCGCGGCGCGCTGGCCGGCACCTTCGCCGCGGAGCTGCCGCTCGACACGCAGCTCGGTCAGCAATGGGGTGGCACTGGGATCTCCGGTGGACAGTGGCAACGGCTGGCCCTCGCGCGGATCCGGCTGCGCGACGCCGGGGTCTGGATCCTCGACGAGCCGACCTCCGCGATCGACGCCGAGGCGGAGCGGGAGATCTTCGCCGAGTTACGCCGTACCAGCGCTGGTCGGGTGACGATCGTGGTGTCGCACCGGGCGTGGACGCTGCGGGAGATGGATCGGATCTACGTCATCGACTGCGGTTCGGTGGTGCAGCAAGGCACGTACGCCGACCTGATGGCCGAGCCCGGTGGCCGGTTCGCCCGGCTGTTCGCGGCACAGCAGGAGTGACCACTCCGCGGTGGTAAGTTGGCTGGCCCGCGTGGTGCCGGCAGACGAGATCGAAGGCGGTGGTCATGGCAGTCGGTACCGGACTTCGGCGATTCGCCTCTGTCGCCTGGCGAGCGGGCAACGGGCTCTCGATCCTGACCGTCACGACCATCGCGCTGTCCGCGGCCGCACCGATCGGGAGCGTGGTCGCGATCGGGCAGGTCGTCGCGGGCGTTGTCGCCGCCACCGAAGACGGGGCCGGCCTTCAGCGAGCGGTGAGCTGGGCCGTTGTTGCTGGCGGGTGCCTGCTGCTCCAGTGGCTCGCCGGTGCATTGCAACGAGCGTCCGCGACCGCGCTCGGCGAGCGGGTCGACGCGCTGTTGCAGCACGACCTGATGCGAGCTGTGTCCGCGCCGAGCGGCGTCCGCCACTTGGAGGACCCCGCGACGGCGGTGCTGGTGGAAGTCGGACGAGACACCCTGAGGGCGGACTGGGCGCGTCCGGGCCGGCTCGCGAGCACGATCGGCGGCCTGGCCACCGGGCGGGTCATCCTTCTGGCATCGGGGGTGATTCTGGCTGGGTTCCACTGGTGGCTGGGCGCGGGTCTGCTTGCTGCCGGCCTGTGGGCGGCGTACGAGGACAAGGTGGCGTCGCGCACCGAGGCTGGGCACCATTACGGCGCAACGGAGTCGGCGCGCCGGATGCAGTACTTCAACGATCTGGGGACCACGCCCACCGCGGCCAAGGAAATTCGCCTGTTCGGGCTGCCGGGCTACGTCGTCGACCGCCACGGCGAGACTTGGGCGGAGACGATGCAGCGGGTCCTGACGCGACCCGGTCGTCGTCCCGCGGTCGCGACCGCAGTTCTGGGCGTTGTCGTGCTGGGCGGGATCGTCCTGGTGGTCCGCGAGGCGATGGCGGGACATCTCCCGGCCGGCCAAACAGCGACGTACGTGCAGACGTTCATGGTCGCCCTGGCCGGTATCCAGCAGTCGTCGTGGACCGGCTTGCAGACCGAGCTCGCCCTGGCGACGCTGAAGCGGTACGACGACGCGATGGACGCGGTCGCACCGGCAGCCGATCCGGCGGACCGCGGATCTCGGCCGGCCGGCGGGATGCCGAAGCGAGAGATCGCCTTCCGCGACCTGTCCTTCGGCTACCCAGGAACAGATCGACGGGTACTGCGTGAGCTCGAGCTGGTGATTCCGGCCGGGCAGTCGGTCGCGGTCGTCGGGGTGAACGGCGCGGGAAAGACCAGCCTCGTCAAGCTGCTCTGCGGTTTGTACGAACCGACGCAGGGGTCCGTGATGATCGACGGCGTCGAACTACGGGAGCTCGACATCGACGACTGGCGGCGCAGACTGGCGGTCGTTTTCCAGCAACCGCTGCGGCTGCCGATGTCGGCGTTCAGCAATGTTCGGTTCGGCAGCGTCGACGCGCCGCCGTCCCTCGAGATCGCACAGACCGCCGTCGAGCGGGCCGGTGCGACCAGCGTCGTCGAGGCGTTGCCGAACGGCTGGGACACGGTGCTGTCGTCCGAGTTCGACGGCGGTGTGGAGCTGTCCGGAGGCGAGTGGCAACGGCTCGGCCTGGCGAGAGCCCTGTACGCCGTACAGCAGGGGGCGTCCGTGCTGGTGATGGACGAGCCGGCAGCGCACCTGGACGCCCGCTCCGAGGCGGAGCTGTACCGGCGGTTCCTGGACCTGACCGCGGGACTGACGACGATCCTGATCTCGCATCGCTTCTCCACGGTGCGGCAGGCGTCCTCGATCGTGGTGCTCGACGAGGGCAGGGTCGTCGAGCAGGGATCGCATGACGAGCTGCTCGAGCTCGACGGTACCTATGCGCACCTGTTCCGGCTGCAGGCCGCTCGCTTCGACGGAGGCCAGGCATGAAGTCGTGGGTCGCCACCGCCCGGCTGCTGATCGGGCTCGGCTGGGAGATCGGTCCGGGGCTGTTCCTGCTCTACACCGCGGTCACGATGTCGAGCTTCGTCAGCCCACTGCTCCTCGCCCTCGGGGTCCGGCCGCTGGTCGACGGCGTGGTCTCGGGGGAGTCACAGCAGATAGTTGCCGGTGGCATCGCAGTCGCCGTCGCGCTCTTCCTCGTACTGGTGGCCCCGATCGGTTATCGGTGGGCAACGATCCGGATGCGCGAGAGATCCAGCTTCGTCGCCGAGCGACGGGTACTGCGGCTCGCCGCGGGTGCCCCGCAGATCCACCATTTCGAGCGGCCCGAGTTCCTGGATCGCCTGCAGTCGTTGCGGCGCGAGGCACCCGAGCTCGGTGACAGCGTGACCCTGCCGTTCATCGGCCCCCTGGTTGTCGCACAGCTGGCGATCAGCACCGTCCTGCTGGCAAATCTGAAACTCGTGCTGGTCGTGCTGCCGTTGGTCGCCCTCCCCGCGCTGTGGTTGAGCCGCGGCGCGGAGAAGCTTCGCCAACGGTCCGAGCTGGAGGCGGCATCGCAGCGCCGGCTCGCCCAGCAGCTGTTCATGCTGTCGGTCGCCGCGTCGTCGGCGCAGGAGATCCACGTCGCCTCCTTGGGTGACGAACTGCTGCGTGAGCACCGCGAGGCCGTTGGCAAGGCCAACCGAATCGTTCATGCGGCCCGCTTCAGATCCGTCGCGATCGGGGCGGCCGGTTGGGCGCTGTTCCCGCTCGCGTACGTCGGGGCGATGGTGCTCCTTCTTCGGGAGGCAGTCGCGGGACGGGTCACTCCGGGCGACGTGGCCCTCGCACTGGCCCTGGCCAGCGCCGTCGTGAGCGGGGCGAACCGGATCCTCGATCTGGCCGGGTCCGTGCTGCGCGTGCGTACATCGGCCGAACACTACTTGTGGCTCGAACGCGAGGCTCGGCGGGAGCCGGGGACCGAGCCGGTTCCGGACCGTCTGGTCCACGGGATCGAGGTGAAGCAGGTGACCTTCGGGTACGGCGCGGACGATCGTCTCGCGCTGCCCGGTACCGACCTGTTCCTGCCCGCCGGACAGACGGTCGCCATCGTCGGAGAGAACGGGGCAGGCAAGTCGACCCTGGTCAAACTCCTCACCGGTATGTACCGCCCCGTCACAGGTGAGGTGCTCGTCGACGGCGTCGATCTCGCCTCGATGGACATCGAGGAGTACCGGCGGAAGGTGAGCGCCGGCTTTCAGGACTTCGTCCGCTACCAGCTGACCGTCGGCGAGGCCGTCGCGGTCGGCGGGCTGTCCGAGTCACCGGACCAGGTGACCGCCGCACTGAAGAAGGCGGACGCGAGCTTCGTCGAGTCCTTGCCGCGCGGCATCGAGACTCAACTGGGTACTTCGTGGGTCGACGGTGTGGAGCTGTCCGGCGGTCAATGGCAGAAGCTGGCGATCGCGAGGGCGCTCGTCAGACCGGCGCCGCTGCTGATGATCATGGACGAGCCGAGTGCTTCGCTGGACCCGCAGGCCGAGGCCGCCGTCTTCGATCGGCTCGCCGACGAGGCACGGGCCGGCCGCGCCGACGGGAGGATCACCTTGCTGATCTCCCATCGCTTCTCGACGGTGCGCGCCGCGGACCTGATCATCGTGCTGGAGAACGGCCGGGTGACCGAGCACGGCACGCATGACGAACTGATGAACCGCGACGGCACCTATGCGGAGGTCTACAGCCTCCAAGCCGCGGGCTATCGCTGACCGGATCCGGTCCACACAACAACCAGGGGCGTGAACACACAGCGCACTCGTGTAAGTGCGCATTCATCAGACTCGTCGTCCTCACTGTGCACTCGTCTCCCGCATCCCGTGTTCATGGCTCAATCACCAGGACCGGCAACACCCAGGCAGCTCCGATCAGCCGCTGGTTGGGCGCAGATAGCGAGCGAGAGCTGATCGACGGAGCGGATAGGGCGGGATGCCCGGGGACGATGGTCTTGCGCAATTCGGTCTGGTGGTGCCAGGGTCCGGTCAGTTCGAGTCCACCCTGGACGCCATCAGTACCGGCGCGCAGGAGACGGTCACAGGTCAGAGACGTCAGCGAGCCGTTGGCCGACGCACTTCGCCGATCAATTTCTGCTCGCTACACAGCTCCGCCAGCAGACGGAGGCATCGGGATCTGCGGCGGCAACTGCTGGGTTTCGCCCGACGACTGTGCGTGTCATCGTCGGGCAACTACCGGCACCCCGCCCAGGTCGCGCAGCGCCCTGCCGGCGTTGCGCAGCGGGGCCGGCTCAAGCCACGAGCGATGACCAGGTCACAAGAGACCGCGTCGTCGAGGTGCGTCAAGAGCGGGGCAGATTGATCACTGCCGCGAAACGACTCCACTCCCAGCCCGCGTCGCACGTGTGGTTGGCCAGCCGACCGACGGCTTGGGTCATTCTCGCGCCTTCAAAAGCCGACGCAAGGTAGGGGCACCCGCTTGAGTGGCTCGGCGCTCGAAGCGCCACGGGTTCTTCGTTCGTCGCCATCACGCCACCTCACCCTCGTTGATCGATCGAGTCAGCCAGGCCGGCGATGATCCCGAAGCCGCGGTCAGTGTCGAGCTGTCCACACCCAGTTGCCGTGCGACCTGACGCTGTGGAACGCCACGCGTGACCTGCCGATTCCGAACCCAACCGCCAGCGAGATCACCCAACCAATCTGTCTGGGTGGCCTCGTTTCGACCGTCGCGATCGCCCGTTTCGCGCCTGTCGACAGATGTACCTCCCGCCATCGACGTCGAAGCAGGACGCGAGATCTTTAGGGAACTCCACCGCACTCAACGACACCCGCATCACGAATTCGACATTCGTTTCGGTGACGATTGCTGGACTTGTTGGGTAGTCGAGTTCAGGTGTTCGACCGTCGCAGACGTGTCCGCTTTCCACTGCCGTTGTCCCATCGGAACAGTGGGTGGCGGTGGTTCGTAGACGGCTGAGCGGAGGCCGTCGCAGATGTCTCGCCAGCGCGGGGTTCGGCTAGAAGCGATGTCCAGGGAGGTTCGTCAGTCGAAGTGCCTGGGTGGCCGGCTCCGATGGCGGAGTGGAATCGGTGATGATTCCGGAAGCGGAGTCGGGCGGGCGATGTCGGGCGCGAAATGATCGCGGTAGTGCGCGATGGCGTGGAAGAGGCTGCGTGGTGATCCGCGACCTGATCCACACCGGCATCGACGATGGCCGCTCGCCACGACGCGACAGACACGTCAGGGACACGCCGACAGCGATTGACGGCCTCTTACTTAGGCACGTAGATTCATTTCATATCAGATCTGATATATCGCATCGGGCGTGCACTTCAAATAGTCTGGGGATGGTGAAGAGATGGCAAAGCGCATGGTTCAACTCTTTCGGCGATCGATTCGGATCGGCGGACGCTACACCTGGATCGGAAGTCATTCCTAATCCTTCAGGTGGGGTCATTGTGGCAGGCGTTAGCCTGCCGGCTTGACGTTGGCGGTATGTCAGCCAGGTTTGTCGTCGTGTCCGACGGCCGGAGTTACTGCAGTTGCTGTCCCTAAGGGGTGAGTTGTTGGCACGAGTCGCGAAGTTGATCGAGTGGGAACGTGGCCCCGGCGGAGCTGGAACGCAAGCCGTGACAGAACTCGGGCAACTCGTCGTTACCGCCGAGTTCGGACCGGTTCGGCAAGTAGTCGCATTCGTTGCGAGAGGCAACTGCGTTGCCGAGTAGGCGGTCGATGCGACGTTGCAGATGGCTAGTTTCGCAATGGGTCCCAACCGGGCGCGATCTCCTGGGTTTCGTTGCTCAACAGGTGATCCGCAATCTGATCCACACCGGCATCGACGATGCCGGTCGCTCGCCACGACGCGACAGGCATGACACGGACACGCCGACAGCGATTGACGAACCATTACGCAGGCACGTAGATTTATTTCATATCAGGTCTGATATATCGCATCGGGCCTGCACTTCAAATATTCTGGGGATGGTGAAGAGATGGCAAAGCGCATGGTTCAACTCTTTCGGCGATCGATTCGGATCGGTGGACGGTACACCTGGATCAGTCAGGGTCACTAACTGGTGAATCGCAATCGCGGATGAGCGGCAGGGTGGGCGCGTGCTGCGTTGCTCACCCTGCCGTTTCACTCGAGTGCGAGACGGCGAGAAACGGGTGTGAAATTGTCCCTCCGCTCCGAACTCCAGCAAACCATCAGTATGCTGCATGCCGTACGCGAATACGACAGAGATCGCCTCGGCTACATCGAACGGCAAAGAATTCAGGCTGGCAAAAACTTCTTCGTCGGTGACGGCAATCTGATCGTCACGGATGGTAAGCTCGCGAAGAAATTGCTAGCCGAGACTAACCGGGCGAATCACATCGACGACGGAATGTACCTGCGGACTAAGCCGATCGATACAGCGAAGGCGGCTACCGAAGAATGGGCCCCCGCTCGCTCCGCCGCCCATAAGCAGATGCGCCGGAAGCAGGTCGACGACCACGCTTCGATGATCCGTGACTCGTTCAGTGGATATCTGGACCGGATGCATGGCCGTCCGGTGGACGTCGTCAGTTGCCTCAAACTGGCGTCCGGTCACGCTATGAGCGAGCTGATCCTCGGCCAAGAGGATGCTCGCGGCATTCCAGAGCTGATCGAGTCTGCAGTCGAGGCGAACTTGCCCATTATGAACAGCTCACGACTGGTTCCGAGATGGTTTCCGACCCCAAAGATGCGCGCGCATCTTCGCAACACTGGTCGACTGAGATCGGTACTTGCGGCGACCATCGACAGGCGATCGCTCGCCGCAGCGGATTCACGTGGCGAAGATTCCTCCCTGCTCGGCGTCCTTTGTCGTGACGGACGGCTGACGCCCGAGCAGCTCCGATCTGCGGTGCAGGTCTCACTGCTGGCATCTTTTGGCGTTCCGGGAGCCGCCACGGCATGGTCCTTACTGGCGATCAAGTCCTCTGCGCAACTCGAGGCCCTGGCCCGCGACGAAGCCGAATCGGTCCAAGTGGTCGACGACCTCGCGCAGCGTGCGCCAGTCATAGCCGCAATAGTCAACGAGGCATTGCGCATGTACCCGCCAGCCTGGATGATTAGTCGGCTGATTACTGAGCCATGCGCCGTCGACAGCCTGACGATCCCTCGGGGAACTACGGCGAACATTGTAATCTACAGCATTCATCGTGACGAAGAAGAGTGGGATCGACCGCACTCGTTCGAGCCTGGTCGATGGCTGGAGCCCGATCGATGGCGCAAGGGAACCTATATACCCTTCGGCAGCGGTCCGAGAGTTTGTATCGGTTCTCATCTCGGAATTATCGAAATAATGACTATGCTCTGGACATTCCTGCGAGGGTACGATCTCGAGGTGGCGCAGATGCATCCCGAGCCGACGGTTCGTGCCTTGCTTACACCAAGGACGTTCACCGGCAGAATCCTCAAGATCAATGAGTAGCCAGCCCGAGTCCCGATCGGCTGTCAGAGGACCCTCAGTTGACTTTGTTGGGTCGCGAGCCGCCGTCTGATTGAGGCATCAGTTCTGAGTACGTCCACTGAACGGCCGAGCTGACGTTGATGTCGTAGATTTAGCCGATTTCGCAGAGAATCCAGGCGTAGTGCGACACGGCGAAATCTGATCGGGAAATCTGGGCTCAGACGACGGTGCCGCACAGAGAATCAAATCGCCGATGAGAAGCCTGCGCTGGTCATCGGCTGTTTCATTGACAGTCGGCGCGCGTACTGCCTGTGGTATCTGGCCGAATCGACTCGAGTGCCCGGAGGGTCTTGTATGCATGTCGCGGTCGTGGTCATCAACCTTGGGACGACCAATCTGATGGACCTTATGCTGAGATCGTTCTATGCGCACCACCGGAGTTCTCGGCACAAAATCTCGCTGCTGCTCTACGACAACGACACTGCTGATATCGGCCAGCTCGGCTGGACGGCCGCGATGGGAGTGGAGATCAGGCAGACCGGATATACCGCGGCCGACAATTCCGGACAGATCTACAACCATGGCGAGGTGCTCCGCGATGTCGTCCTGGCCGAGCCCGAATATGACGCATATCTATTCCTGGATACCGACACGTGTTTCGTGCGCGACAACACCGTCGACGCCCTGGTGGACGATCTCGAGGCGGATGACCGGCTCTTCGCGGTTCAGGCCACCTGGCTCGACCAGGCGGGGGAACTATTCGAGGAGCTGCCTGGCGGCATCGATCCGGCGACCGGCACGGTGCCGTACACCTGGATCCGGGAGGCTTGGAGCCGCAGTGCCGATGGTCCTTGGTCTACCCCTGGCTCCTATCGCGTCGAGTTCGGCGAGCGGGTGCATTCGTTCTGCGTTCTCGTTCGAAATGACAATGTATTCAGGTCCATCGTGTCGGCAGTGGGGTTGTCGGCCGCCCGGACCTACGAGATTCGCGGCGGCCGCTGGTGGGACACCCTCGGTCTGCTGACGCAGGTTATGAAGACCCACGGTCGGACCTGGCGGGTATGTGAGACCGGAGTCATTCATTTCGGTGGCGGCAGCTACAAGGACTGGGCACGAGCAGAGCTCGACCGGACCTGTGCTCGAATGCTGGAGCAGTACGAGGTTCCTCGCCCCGAGGCGTGGAAATGAGCGCTGTTGAGCGGCAACGACCGATGGCAATGTCGTTCGGTGCCGAAGCGGAGCGGTACGACCGGACCCGGCCGGCCTATCCAGCAGACATGATCCGGCGAGTTCTCTCCGCGAGTTCGGGGCGGGACGTTCTGGACGTTGGATGCGGGACGGGGACGGTTGCTCGCCAGTTCCGGGACGCAGGCTGCCGGGTGCTGGGGCTGGAGCCGGACGTGAGGATGGCGGCTCTGGTGCGCCGTAGTGGTATCGAGGTGGTCATCTCGGCATTCGAGAGCTGGGACGCGGCCGGCAGGCAGTTCGACGTCGTCAGCTCCGGGATGGCCTGGCATTGGATCGACCCCTTGGCCGGTGCCTGGAAAGCCGCCCAGCTGTTACGTCCAGGGGGAGTGCTTGCGGTGTTCTGGCACTTGTCCGAGCTTCCGCGGACTGTGCGGACCGCCTTCTTGACCGCCTACCAGCAGGTAGTTGCCGAGCTGCAGTTGGACGTCACCGTTCCGGAGCGCGATCAACGGTCCGCTGTCGAGCGGTACCAGGAAGTCCTGTCCGATGCGGCCAACGGTGCTCGGAAGACCGGATGCTTCGCGGAGGTCGACCAGCACCATTTCGGCTGGGAGGCCGCTTACACGAAGGCTGCGTGGCTTGATCAGCTACCAAGTCACGGCGCGTTGACATTACTGCCGGCGGTCGAGCGAGCACACGTAATCGGCGAGGTCGGGGCTGCCATCGATGAATTGGGCGGCAGCATGACCGTGCAGTACCTGACCGTCGCGGTGATCGCGACCCGGAGAGCGGGCGCTTCAGGTACCGCTGGAGTGCTCAGGTGCGGTAATTGACGGAGGTGCTTGGGTGACCGCAGCCGGAATATCCCCGACTGCAACCTCGACAAACTCCTGGCAGCCGTTCTGCGCGCACTCGCAGTCGAACACGTGAACGGCCAGATGCCCGGTCGTCTTGGCCCGTCCCGATCGCGGCCTTTGAATCGCCTGGGTGGCGATCCGGAGATTGCTGAGCCGAGTCAGCGCTTGCCGCTCATCGATACTGCGTGCGGCGGGGAGGTCTGTCAGGAATGTTCTGAAGTGCTGCTCAACGGCTCGGATCGTCTGGTCGACGGTCTGGCCGTCGACCACAAGGACAGTGGCGCGTGTTGGCGCCAGTTGGCTCCGCACCAGGTCCCAGCCCATGATGTAGCCTTCGTGCACGCCAGTCGGATGCCTGCGTTCGAGTCGTGCGCTCTGCTCTGCCTTGCTCGGCATCAGCCAGACCGCGTTCCCGGCAACTCCGGCCATTGCGGGAGTGACTCCCGCACCTTCGACAAGGACCGCCGTATTCAGCGCCAGGGACCGAATGTCCTCGATGATCATCGGTCGCCGGTCGAAGTTCCCCGGACCAGTGCCCATAACATGCAGACCAGCCGCGGCCGCGCGTTGCTCGTGATCGAAGGCATAGGCATCAAGGCTATACCAGAAGAGGCCGTGCTTTCGTGCCAGCAGTCGGCTCACGGTGGTCTTTCCCGCGGCCGCCGGCCCGCCGACCCAGAGTATGTTCACCAGTTCGCCGTTCGGTTCGCTACTC
This sequence comes from Kribbella sp. NPDC043289, assembly GCF_056436705.1. NCBI lineage: Bacteria > Bacillati > Actinomycetota > Actinomycetes > Propionibacteriales > Kribbellaceae > Kribbella > Kribbella sp. NPDC043289. The sequence continues at coordinate 2,454,075 of NZ_JBWKCB010000001.1, read as the reverse complement.
ATATGACTGGAGTGTAACTTTGCCGACCTCACATCCCCGAGCGCCGCTGCGTATGTACTGGTGGCGGCCGCGATCACACGACTGGGGCAATTTCGGCGACGAACTCGGGCCGTACCTGCTCGACGCGCTGTTCGGTCGGCGGGCGGTCTGGGCCGAGCCTGACGCCTGCGAGATCGCGGGGACCGGCTCCGTCATCGAGATGCTGATGGCGTTCAAAGGCAAGAATCGTCCGGTGCTATGGGGCTGCGGCATGATCTGGGAGACGAGCGGGCTGATTGCGGCCGAGGAGTTCGGAGTCGCGGCGCTGCGTGGCAAGCTGACCAGGTCGAGAGTCACGGACCTGGAAGCAGACGTCGCCCTAGGGGACCCAGGTCTGCTGGCCCACGTCCTGCTCAAGGGGTCCCCGCGCAAGGAGTATCTGCTCGGGGTTGTCCCACACTTTCTGGACGCCGAGCGGCCGGCCGTTGCTGAGTTGCGCAATTGGCCGGGCGTGACTGTCATCGATGCGACCGGGCCACCGCCCACGGTCGTGCAGCACGTCGCGCGGTGTCAGTTCGTCCTGTCCTCAAGCCTTCACGGCCTAGTAGTCGCGGACAGTGTAGGGACCCCCAACGCGTACGTCGCTTTCAGTGACGACGAGCGGATCGGCGGGCCGAACAAGTTCCGCGACTACTATTCGGCCTTCGACGACCCCGACCGGCGGATTGCCTTGTCTCTGCCCGATGTGCTCTCGGGTGACACGCGATCGGTCGTCGCCGAGGTGGATCGCCGGTACCGCCGTGCCGCCGATCTGCCGACGATCACGGAACGCTTGATCAAGGCCTTCCCGCACTGATCGACGTTCCCGATTGCGCGTTTGTGCGCACAGAGCGCAATCGATACCGCTGCCATGACGTCTGATGACTTCGCTGCTGATCTCGACTCCTCAGGCGATGCCGGTGGCCGAGCCGGGCAGGTCATCTGAGGTCTTGGATGATAACTCCTACGTGTCGAGGGGTGGATTTGTGTCTGACAACGTTGACATGCGCAGTTTCGACCAGCCACCATGACGCTTGTTCCGTCCGCTTAGCGGCCCTCCCGCCGAGGAAGTTGGTTTGACCGTGCGACGTCTGAGTGGGGTTGTGGGGGTGGCACTTGGCCTTGCGCTGGTGCTCGCCTCTTGTGGAGACGGCAAGAGCAGCAGTGGAGGCGGCTCTGGCACCAAGAGCGAGGTCATCGCGATGGCGGCCGACCCGCTGGAGTACATCAACCCATTGAACGACAACAGCACCCCGGGTATCGGGGTCTCGATGGCGATCTTCGCCCCGCTGGTGACCACCGATCCGGAGACCGGCAAGCTGCAGAACGTGATGGCCGACTCGGTCACGCCGGACAAGACCAGCCAGACCTGGACGATCAAGCTCAAGGCCGGCAACACGTTCCAGAACGGCCAGGCGATCACCGCCAAGGACTACGTCGACAGCTGGAACATGACCGCCGAGGGCTCGAACGCCTGGAAGAACAACGGCTTCTTCTCCAAGGTCGACGGGTACGACGCGCTGAACCCGCCGACGGCGGACGGCGCCACGCCGAAGCCGACCGCGGTGAAGACGCTGAGCGGCCTGAAGCAGGTCGACGACCTGACCTTCACGGTGAAGCTCAAGGTGCCGTTCTCGCAGTTCGGCCTGACCCTGCAGTACCTGGGTCTGGCGCCGCTGCCCGAAGAGGTGCGGAAGAACCCGGACGCCTACAAGCGCAAGCCGATCGGCAACGGCCCGTACAAGCTGGCCGCCGACTGGAACGCCGGTGACGACATCAAGCTGGCCAAGTGGGACGGCTACAAGGCCGGCCCCGCGCCGCAGGCCGACGCCATCACGTACCGGTTCATCCCGAACGCGGACACGGCGTACAACGAGTTCCTGGCCGGCAACATCGACTTCGTCGACGTCCCGTCGACCAAGGTCAAGAGCTTCAAGACCGACGCACCGGACCAGTGGGTGACCAGCGTCAGCTCGGGCGCCAACTACCTGGTCTTCCCGGCGTGGGACGCCCGGTTCAAGAACCCGAAGCTGCGGCACGCGTTCTCGGAGGCGATCGACCGCAAGGCGTTCGCCGACCTGGTCGGCCTGTCCGAGCCCGCCAAGGGCCTGGTCGCGCCGGACATGAAGGGCTACCGCGACAACGCCTGCAAGTACTGCGACTTCGACGCCACCAAGGCGAAGGCGGACCTGGCTGCGGCCGGCGGCTTCTCCGGCGTGCTGAACATCAACTACAGCACCACGTCGGCGACCGGCCAGATCTTCGCCGAGGCGATCGGCAACATGCTGCGGCAGAACCTCGGCCTGCAGGTGAAGTACACCGGCAAGCAGAGCTCGGAGATCACCGAGCTGGCCGACAGCCGCAAGCTGGACGGTCTGCGGTTCAGCGGCTGGGGTCACGACTACCCCTCGATCGAGGACTACCTGACGCCGATGTTCAAGTCCAACGGTGACGCGAACTTCTCCGGCTACGCCAACCCGGCGCTGGACGCCGTCCTGGCCAAGGGCGACGCCGAACCGGACCCGGAGAAGGCGATCACGCTCTACCAGCAGGCGGAGGACATCGCGCTCGAGGACATGCCGCTGATCCCGCTGTACACCAAGTCGAACGCGTACCTGCACTCGCAGAAGATCGAGCCGCGAGTCTCGAAGTACGTCGGTGTCTCGGCGCTCTGGGCAACTTTCAAGTGATTCGCTTCATTCTGCGCCGCATCCTCGCGGCGATTCCGATCGGCCTGATCGTCACGCTGGGGGTCTTCGCGCTCGTCTTCGCGATGCCCGGAGACCCCCTGCGGGAGCTGGCCGGAGACAAACCGATCCCGGCCGCGGTGCTGGCCGCCAAGCGGGCTCAGTTCCACCTGGACGACCCGTTCATCGTTCAGTACCTGCTCAGCATGAAGGACATCTTCACCGGGCATTTCGGGACCACGTTCGCTGGCGCGGACATCGCCGACCAGCTGAGCCTGCGCATCCCGGTGACGCTGAAGCTGGCGTCGATGAGTCTCGTTTTCCAGTGGGTGTTCGGTCTGCTGTTCGGCCTGTACGCCGGATTCCGCCGCAACGGCGTCGTTGACCGGCTGTTGCTGCTGGCAACACTTATCGTGCTGGCGGTGCCCGGCCTGGTGCTGTACTTCACCGGCCAGTACCTGTTCGGTGTCCAATTGAAGTGGCTTCCGGTGTCAGGGATCCGTGACGGCTGGCCGCTGTCCTACTTGCTGCCGGCGCTCTGCATCGGCGTCACGGCCTTCGCCGGCTTGGCGCGTCTGACGCGGACCTCGATCGTCGATACCGCCAACGCGGACTTCGTCAAGACCGCGCGAGCCAAGGGACTGCTGGAGCAGCGGATCCTCTGGCATCACGTGTTGCCGAACGCGCTCCTGCCGATGGTGACGCTGATGGGCATCGATGTGGCCGGGATCTTCGCCGGTGCGGTGCTGGCAGAGAGCATCTTCAACCTGCCAGGCCTTGGCCAGTTCATGTTCCAGGCGATCAAGCTGAAGGAAGGTGGCGTCGTGATGCTGCTGTCCACGCTGGCGTTCCTGATGTTCATCCTCATCAACCTGGTCGTCGACGTTGTATACGGCGCGATCGATCCGAGGGTGCGTAATGTCTGAGACCCAGCAGGTTTTCGGGGCCGAGTCACAGGACCTCGAAGGCCGGACACTGTCCAACCGCGAGCTGCTCGTTGCGCTGCTGCGCAAACCGCAGTTCGACATCTGTCTGCTACTCGTGCTGGCCTTCTTCCTGATGGCCGCGGTGCCGCGGGTGTTCACTTCGGTGGACCCGCGGTTCTGCGAGCTCGCCAAGAGCCAGCACGGGCGCGAGCCCGGGCACCCGTTCGGCTTCGACATCCAGGGCTGCGACTATCTGGCCAACGTCATTTACGGCGCGCGGCCGTCGGTGCTGGTCAGCCTGGTAGCGGGGCTCGGCGGCTTCGTCGTCGCCGGGTTGCTCGGATTGCTCGCCGGATACTTCCCTGGGCTGGTGGACACCGTCATCTCACGAGTCGCCGATGTCCTGTTCGCCCTGCCAGGGCTGATCGCGCTGATCGTGATCCTGAACTCGGTGCCGAACCGGAGCATCTGGATCATCGTCGCGATCATCTTGGTCACCGGGTGGCCGCAGGGGATGCGAATCATGCGATCCACGGTGTTCTCGGTGCGCAATCGTGAGTACGTTCTGGCTGCGCGATCGATTGGTGCGCCGCCGTTGCGAATCCTGCGCAAGCACGTGTTCCCGAACGCGATGGCGCCGCTGCTCGCGATGACGACGCTCGGCATCGGTGGTCTGATCGGTCTGGAGGCCTCGCTGACGTTCCTCGGAGTCGGCCTGCAACCGCCGTCGATCTCGTGGGGATCGCAGTTCGGCGTGGCCGCCTCCTTGCGGGAGACCCCGCACCTGTTCATCTGGCCGGCGTTGTTCATCTCCACGATGACGATCTCGTTCATGATCATCGGCGACTCCATCCGGGACGCCCTCGACCCGAAGTTGATGCGATGAGTATTGGCGAAGTACTGCTCAAGGTCGAAGACCTCTCCGTGGAGTTCGACACTCCCCGGGGTGCGGTCAGGGCCGTCGACGGGGTGTCCTGGCAGGTTCGGGCCGGGGAGACGTTGGCGATCCTGGGGGAGTCGGGGTCGGGCAAGAGTGTCTCGACCCAGGCGCTGACCGGGATCCTGGAGATGCCGCCCGGCCGGATCGTGTCCGGTACGGCGGAGTACCGCGGTGCGGACCTGATCTCGATGACCACCAAGGAGCGGCGCAAGATCGTCGGCGACCGGATCACGATGGTGTTCCAGGACTCGCTGTCGGCGCTGAACCCGGTGCAGTCGGTCGGGACCCAGATCGCCGAGTGCTACCGGGTGCACCGCGGGCTGTCGAAGCAGGACGCGATGAAGCGTGCCGCGGAGATGCTCGACCAGGTGCGGATCCCGGCCGCGGCGAAACGGGTGCGGGACTATCCGCACGAGTTCTCCGGCGGTATGCGGCAGCGCGTCATGCTGGCGATGGCGCTCGCGCTCGATCCCGACGTACTGATCGCGGACGAGCCGACCACGGCGCTCGACGTGACGGTGCAGGCGCAGATCCTGGAACTGATCGCGGAGCTGCAGGCCGAGCGGGACATGGGGGTCGTACTGATCACCCACGACCTCGGCGTGGTCTCGGACGTCGCCGACAACGTCGTGGTGATGTACGCCGGTCACGTGGTCGAGCGGGCCGCGACGTCGGCAGCGCTGGAACATCCCGTGCACCCGTACACCGAAGGCCTGCTCGGCTCGATGCCTTCGGCCGACCTGAAGGGCCGGGAGCTACCGACCATTCCGGGAACGCCGCCGTCGCTGCGGGCGATCCCGTCCGGGTGCGCGTTCCGGCCCCGGTGCCCGATCGCGATCGACGACTGCGCCACCGAGGTGCCGCCGTTGCTCACCGTGGGACCGGGGCGTGATGCCGCGTGCATCCGGCGTACGACGCTCGAGGCGAAGGAGGCGGTCTGATGCCGGAAGAGTTGCTGGTGGCAACGGATGTCCAGAAGCACTACGACATCAGCCCGGCGCTGAACTTCGGCGCCAAGACTCTGGTCCGCGCGGTGGACGGTGTCGACCTGACGCTGCGCAAGGGCGAGTCGCTCGGCATCGTTGGTGAGTCCGGTTGCGGGAAGTCGACGCTGGTCCGGCTGCTCGCGGCGCTCGAGAAGCCGACGTCGGGACAGATCGCGTACGGCGGTGTCGATGTCAGCAAGCTGCGGGGTCGCGAGCTGCGGCGCTGGCGGCGGAACGTGCAGGTCGTGTTCCAGGACCCGTACTCCAGCCTGAACCCGCGGATGCGGGTCGGCGAGATCGTCGCCGAGCCGTTCGAGGTGCACCCGGACGTCGCGAAGGGGATCGACATCCGGTCCCGGGTCCGGGAGCTGCTCGAGATGGTCGGTCTGCGGCCCGAGGACGAGACGAAGTTCCCGCACCAGTTCTCCGGCGGTCAGCGGCAGCGGATCGGGATCGCGCGGGCGATCGCGCTGAATCCCGACGTACTGCTGTGTGACGAGCCGGTGTCGGCGCTGGACCTGTCGGTGCAGGCGCAGGTGGTGAACCTGTTGATGCGGCTGCAGCGCGAGCTCGGCCTGAGCATCATCTTCGTCGCGCACGACCTGTCCGTGGTCCGGCACGTCTCCGACCGGGTCGCGGTGATGTACCTCGGCAAGGTCGCCGAGCTGGGCGAGCACCAGCAGGTGTACGACGTCCCCGCGCATCCGTACACGCAGGCGCTGCTGTCCGCCGAGCCCGGTCTGGCTCGGCAAGGCCGGGAGCGGATCGTGCTGGCCGGTGACCCACCGTCGCCGGTGTCGCCGCCGTCGGGTTGCCGGTTCCACACCCGGTGCCTGCGGGCGGAGGCGAAGTGCAGCACGGACATCCCCGTGCTCCGGGAGATCGGGTCCGGTCAGACCGTTTCGTGCCACTTCGCGGAAGATGCGCAGAACGCCTACTCGGCCGGTGTGAAAGAGCAGCGCGCGGGATAGCTGTCGAGTGATGGCCTAGGGTTGCGGCCGTGAGTACGGTTTCGCCGGCGGGTAGACGTTTCGTGCTGCTCGTCGGGGTGATCGCGATCGCCGGTGGCCTGGCCGTCTGGTGGATCATCACCGCCGCCCGGGCCGCCCGCGAGGGGTTCGACATCACCGACGAGGGCTATTACCTGCTCTCGTACCGGTGGTGGGACAGCAACCCGCTCGCGTTGACGGGCGTGCAGTACCTGTACGGACCGGTTTTCGAGTGGTTCGGGTACAACATCGTCGCGCTCCGGGTGTTCCGGCTGGTGACCGTGGTGCTCGTCCATCTGGGCTTCGGTTACAGCTTCATGCGGTGGCTGCGCGGCCGACGGCCGGGCATGCCGCCGACGAAGCTGTGGGAGCTGGCCGGGATGGCGGTCATTCTCGCCGCGGGCGGTATGTGTTACAGCTGGCTGCCGAAGTCTCCTGGCTACAACGACGTGGTCCTGCTCGGCGCGCTGACCCTGGTCTCCTGCGTGCTCTGGATGGCGACCGCTGTCGATCGCGGTCGCCCGGCGCCGTTCTGGGTGTTCGTCGCGGCCGGTCTGGTGATCGGCGCGATGGTGCTGGCGAAGTGGACCTCGGTCGTGGTGATCGGGCTGATCGTGATCACCGCGATCGTCGTACTGGCTGGGCAGGGCCGGCGGTCCGTTGCCCGCGGCATCCTTTTCGCGCTCGGTGGACTCGCGCTGGCGGCGCTCGTCGTCCAGCTGTTCGTCGTCCGGCTGAACGTCGCGGTACCCGGGATCCTGACCGTCAACAAGTTCATCGCGGGTACGTCGTACTCGCCGGCCGAACTGCTGCAGCTCTACTGGACGAGCACGATGAAGTTGCTCGGGCGGACATTGTTCGCGCACGGCCTTCTCCTGGTCGCGACCGCGCTGGCCGTCATCGCCCGCTGGCGCTGGCTCCGCATCGCCGCCGCCGTACTCGCCGTGGTCGCGCTCGCTCTGTCGGTACGCCGGGTGATCGTCCACGACGGCGCACTCGGTGGCTCCCAGCACACCGCGATGTACGCCGAGACGCTGCTGGCCGCCGTACTGGTCGCGGTGGTGGCTGCCGTCGGCGCGGTGCTCGCGGGTCACTTCGGTGTGACGGACTGTTCGCGTCTGAGCCGGGAGAACCTGCGGACCTGGATCATCCTCGCGCTGCTCGTGCTGCTGCCGCTCGTGCAGGCGTTCGGGACCAACACGCCCCTGTACACGATCGGCTTCAACGGGTTCGCCGCATGGGCCGCGGTCATGATCGCTGTGCTGACCGGGATCTGGGCTACGCCGATCGCCGCGCGCGCCACGCTCGGGCTGGTGCTGATGGGCTCGCTCGTGGTGACGGCGACGATCGCGTACACGGGTCTGTTCCGCTACCCGTACCGCTCGGTCGGGCACTCGCAGTTGACCGCGCCCGCGACGCTGCCCGCGTTGCAGGGCCTGCGCCTGTCGCCGCCCGCCGAGCAGAACTTCAGTCGGCTCGCCAACGACCTGCGCCCGTACACCGAGCCGAGCGGTCGGCCGATGCTGGCCTTCGACAAGATGGCCGGGCTGGTGCTGATGCTCGGTGGCCGGCCGGTCGGCGAGGCCTGGATCGCACCACTGGAACGTGAACGGACCGCGGCCGGGATCGAAGAGGTCTGCCGCAAGGGTCGCCCGTGGGACGGCGGCCGCCCGCCGCTGATCATCCTGAACCGGGAGATCTCGGACCTGGAGATCAACGCGCTGCACACCTGCGGCCTGGACTTCCACGCGGACTACGAGCAACTCGCGCCGGCGCGGCAGACGATCGGTCTGCAGGTGTGGATACCGAAGGGCGAGCGCCCCGCTCCGGCGGCCGGATGAGATCCTGTCTCTCGATCGGACAGGCGGCAGACAGACGTTCGGGACGGGAAGGTTGCGCATGATCAAGGTCGGTGTGCTGGGGGCCAAAGGCAGGATGGGCGCTCAGACGTGCCTCGCGGTCGAGGAGGCCGCCGACTGTGAGCTGGTCGCGCGGCTCGACCAGGGTGACGATCTCGCCGCGCTCACGCAGGCCGGCGCCGAGGTCGTGGTCGACTTCACCCGGCCCGAGGTCGTGATGGACAACCTCGCCTGGTGCATCGAGCACGGCATCCACGCGGTCGTCGGCACGACCGGTTTCGACGACGAGCGCCTGGCCACGCTGCAGTCGCAGCTCGCCGCGAACCCGGGCACCGGCGTCCTGATCGCCCCGAACTTCTCGATCGGCGCCGTGCTGATGATGCGGTTCGCCGCGCAGGCCGCGCGGTACTACGAGTCCGTCGAGATCATCGAGCTGCACCACCCGGACAAGGTGGACGCTCCCTCCGGCACGGCCCGTCGTACGGCGGAGCTCGTGGCGGCCGCCCGCCGGGAGGCCGGCGCCGGACCGATCCCGGACGCGACCACGACCGCGCTCGACGGGGCCCGCGGCGCGGATGTCGACGGCATCCGGGTGCACGGCGTCCGGTTGCGTGGCCTGATCGCGCACCAGGAGGTGCTGTTCGGCGACGAGGGCGAGACGCTGACGATCCGGCACGACTCGATGGCCCGGGTCTCGTTCATGGCCGGCGTTCTGCTCGGCGTCCGCAGCATCGGCACCGCCCCCGGCCTGACCGTCGGCCTCGAGAACTTCATGGATCTAGCCTGAGATGACCGCTAAAAGGACCGCGTTCGTCCTGGCGGCGGTGTTCGTCGCGTACGGCGGGTTGATCGGCTGGCGTGGCGTCCTGCTGATCCGGGTCGGTACGCCGGTCCCTGTCGTGCTCGGGCTCGCGGTCCTGGTCATCCCGCTGGTGGGCGCGTACCTGGTCTGGCGCGAGATCCAGTTCGGCCGGCAGACCGAAGTACTGGCGCGTGAGCTGGAGGCGGCCGGTGGGCTGCCGGTCGACGATCTGCCGCGCCGGCCGTCCGGACGGGTCGAGCGGGCGGCCGCGGACGAGGCCTTCGGGAGGTACCGCGCCGAGGCCGAGGCCTCGCCCGACGACTGGCGGGTGTGGTTCCGGCTGTCGACGGCGTACGACGCCGCGGGGGACCGCAAGCGCGCGCGGGAGACGATGCGGAAGGCGATCGGGCAGCACGGCGCCCCGTCCTGATCCGGTGAGTTCCCTGCGAGTTCGCTGGGAACGGGCCGAGATGACTGACAATGCGTGGCCGGACGGGATACCTTCGGTGCGGAAGGTACGTGGCAGCCGCCACGTACAGGTCGGAGACTGGGTGGGGCCGTCCTGTGCCATCAGACGGGTCTCGCCGCGGCTCGGACGACGTGCAGGTGGACGGGTTCGGCGGCTTGTTGCGACGGCATCGGCGGGAGGCCGGGCTGTCGCAGGAGGCGCTGGCGGAACTCGCCGGTCTGAGCGTCGACGCGATCGCGGCCTTGGAACGCGGACGCCGGCGTGCACCGCGAGCGCATACACTGCGCCTGCTCGCGGACGCGCTGCGACTCCGCGAGCCCGACCTGTCGCTGCTCACCGCGGCGGCCCGCCAGGAGGCCGACCCCGGCCGCCCGCCGATGCGGCAACCGCCGGCACCGACCAACGAACTGATCGGGCGGACGACCGAGCTGACCGCGGCGAGTCGCGTGCTGGGCCAGCGAATCACTCGTTTGCTCACCTTGACCGGCCCGGGCGGCGTCGGCAAGACGCGCCTCACGATGGCGGTGGTGGCCGAGGTCGCCGACGCGTTCCCGGACGGCGTCTGCTGGGTGCCGCTCGCGACGTTGACCGACTCGTCGGCCGTCGTACCGGCGATCGCGGCGTCGCTCGGCCTGCACCCGATGGAGAGCACCCGGCTGGTCGAGGAGATCGCCGAGCGGATCGGCCGCGGCACGATGCTGCTGACGTTCGACAACTGCTCGCACGTGGTCGCGACGGTCGGCCAGGTCTGCGCCGCCCTGCTCGAGTACTGCCCGAACCTGTCGATCCTGGCGTCCAGTCGCGAGCTCCTGCGACTGCCGGGGGAGAGCGTGTACGTCGTACCCGCGCTCGGACTGCCGCACGACGACGAGCTGGAATCGTCCGGGGCGGTCCGGCTGTTCGTCGAGCGGGCCAGCGCGCGCGGCTACGACCCGACGGGCGAGCTGGACCAGGTCGCGCGAGTGGTACGCCGGCTGGAGGGCATGCCGCTCGCGATCGAGCTGGCCGCGGCCCGGACCAACGTGATGACGATCGAGGAACTCGCCACCGAGCTGGAGACATCGTTCACCATCCTGGCCGGTGGCTCGCGCACCGCGACGCCACGCCAGGCCTCGATGTACGGCGCGATCGAATGGAGCCACGCGCTGCTGACCCCGGCCGAGCGCGACGTGTTCGCGCAGCTGTCGGTCTTCGTCGGCGGGTGGACGCTGAACGCGGCGGCCACGGTGATGTCCGGGCAGACCGATCCGGGGCCTGCGGAGCGCGCCGAGGCGGTCGACCTGATCGGACGGCTCGCGGACAAGTCGCTGATCCGGGTCATCCGGCGGGGCGGCGTCGCGCGGTACCACATGCTCGCCGTCATCCGCGAGTTCGCCAACGAGCGGCTGCGGACCGCGGGTCACGCCGAGGAGGCATCCGGCCGGCACGCGCAGTTCTTCCTGCGACTGGCCGAGGAGTCCGAGGAGCACCTGCGCGGTCCACGGCAGGGGGAGTGGCTCGAGCGGCTGGAGCGCGAACTCGACAACCTGCGGTCCGCGATGGCGTGGGCGCTGCGGACCAACTCGGTCGCCCAGGCCCTGCGCCTGGCGAGCGGGCTCTGGCAGTTCTGCTACCTGCGCGGGCATTACGCCGAGGGCAGCCGATGGCTGGAGCGGGCCCTGGCGCTCGGCGACGCGACGCCGTCCGACGTGATGGCCGACCTGTCCGACGCCTGCGCCAAAGCGAACCTGGGGGCCGGAACGCTTGCCTTCCTCCAGTGCGAGTACGACGTGGCGACCGAACGGCTGCAGGCCGCCCTGCAGCAGTACAAGGACCTCGGCGACAAGGTGGGAACGGCGCAGGTGCTGCAACGCCTCGGCGGAGTCGCCCGCGAGCGCGGCGACTACGAGACCGCGGAGGATCTGCACTGCGAGAGCTACGACCTGTACGAGAGCCTCGGCGACCGGGCCGGGATGGCGTCGGCGCACAATCACCTCGGCCTGGTCGCCTGGCTGCGTGGCGATCTCGAGGTCGGCGCCCGGCGCTGCCGGCGCGCCCGCGACAGCTTCCGGGTGGTCGGCGACGGCGAGGGCCTCGCCTGGTCCCTGATCAGCCTGGGCGCGATCGCGCAGTACGGCGGTGAGCTCGTCGAGGCCGAGGATCTCCTGCAGGAGGCCCTCGCGCTCGCGCAGCGGCTCGGCTACCGCGAGGGCGTCGCCTGGTCGCTCAACCAGCTCGGCATCATCGAACGCCGCCGCGGCCTGACCGAACGCGCCGTACACCTGCTCGACGAGAGCCTGGCCGAGCACCGCGATCTCGGCGACCGGTGGCGGTCGGCCAGCGTGCTCGAGGAACTGGCGGCGGTCGCCCAGCACCGCGGCCGCAGCGAGTACGCCGCGTTCCTGCTCGGGGCCGCGGACGGGGTCCGCGAGGTCATCCAGGCACCGGTACCTGCGATCGAGAAGGCCGACTGCGACGCCACCCGAGCCGCGGTCGAAGCGTCGCTCGAACGACGGGAGTTCCGGGTCGCCTGGTCGGCAGGTCGGGCCGCACCACTGGCGGCGGTCGCCGACGGCTATCCGCCACCTGGGACGACACCCACTGCGGGCTGGACCCGCGATCCGCTCTGAGGCCGATTCCGGTCCGTGCAGCCGATCCGGGCGCCGATCCTGGTCGGACGCCTGCCTCGCGGAGCACCACGACCTGGGGGATCGACGATGCCCCGCGAGGGATCTGAAGGCGCGGTTCGAGAAATGTGACCCGGCCGGCTGTGTCCTCTGTCTGACCCCCCAGGCAGTCCCCCCACCCCACAGCCGGCCGAAGCCACGTCGGCGACGGCACCGTCATCGAGCCCTCCCGGTCGACGGCCGGTTCCTCCGCGCTGAATCAAGGTTGCCGTGATCACGCAGCGTCGCACAGGGACGCAACCCTGACATCGCCCTGACAAATTTGTCCTGACAACGAAAGCGCCAGGCCATTTTCGCCGACGGTGACCGGATTCTTTCGGTGCGTAGGAAAATACGCGGCAGGATTCAAACGCTCGTCAGGGCAGATATCCGGAAATAGCTTTTGTGAATCCGGCGATCTTTCGTAAAGGAGCACCGTGCGCGTAGCCGGTCGTGTCCCCGAGTCCGGGCTGCTCGCGGTCCGGTGCCGGGATCCCCTCGCCGCGGCAACTGGCGTCCTTGGCCGGTGCGACCCCGGTGGTGAGGAACGTGTTGACGATCCGGTCCGCGCACTTGTTCACGCCGCCGTAGACGCCGTGGTCACCTTCGCCCGTGACGGTGAGCAGCCGCGAGCCGGCGTACCTGCTGTGGGCCGCGGTGGCGAGGCCGTAGTTGGTGGCCGGGTCGTGCAAAGACTGCACCATCAGCGTTGTGGGCAAGCCTTTGCCGGTCGGTGTCGGCATCGTGAGGTTCGGGCGGTCCCAGTAGAAGCACGGGTTCTCGGTCATCGTCCAGCCGACCAGCGGGTAGTGCGGACCGAGGCGGGCGGCGAGCTGCTCGCCGTACTCACGGCCCTGCGGCCAGGCGGTGTCGTTGCAGGTGATCGCGGTGAAGGTGGCGTCCTCGGCGTCGTCCGCTCCGAGCATTCGCAGGCCGACCGGGGAACGGTTCGCGCGCTGCACGAGCTGCCGCTGGCGGGCCGTCGAGAGCGCGTCGACGCGCCGCTGCGCGGCCTGCGGACCGCCGTGTTCCTGGGCCGCGGAAAGGTCGCGGAGAAATGCCAGGTCGACCGCCAGGGAATGGAAGTCGAGCTTCGAGTACATATCCTCGGTGACCATCTGGTCCAAGGTGTTCTGGTCATAGGTGACCTGGACCCCGGCGTCCATGAACTCCTCGGTGGCCGGCCGCTCCTTCAGCGACCGTCGTAACCGTTCGTAGGCACGGACGACCGCACCGGGTGACGATCCGAGGTGCAGCTGGTCGTCGTACTTCGCCGCCCAGGTCGCGAAGTCCTCGCGGAACCGGCGCTCGAACGCCTGCGGCTGGCCGGCGAAGGTGTCCAGCCAGGTCCTGGTGAAGTCCGTGTTCGAGTCGAGGACGAAGCGGCCGACGTGCTCGGGGAAGTAGGTCTGGTAGTACGCGCCGAGCCAGGTGCCGCCGGAGTACCCGACGTAGTCGATGGTGTCGAAGCCGAGCAGCCGCCGGATCAGGTCCATGTCCTGCACGGTCTGCGCCGTGGTGATGTAGGGGAGCAGGCCGCGCGACTGGCGGTCGCAGTACTGCTGGGCCATCTCGGACGCCTCGGAGATCAGGTCGCGGTTCGCGGGGTCGCGGTCGCGGGCGTCCATCGTGTAGCCCGGGCTGCCGTCGCAGCTGACGTTCGAGCTGCCTCCCGTGCCCCGAGGGTCGAAGCCGACGGCGAGGTGGTCCTTCGCGAGCGCCGCCTGACCGGCCAGGTACGGCGCCATACCGAGGCCGGCGCCACCGGGCCCGCCCGGGTTGCCGAACACGACCCGGCTCGGCTTGTTGCCCTTGGCCGGCGCGACCTTGCTGACCGCGATCTGCAGGTCCTTTCCGGCGTACTGGTTGGCCCAGTCACGCGGGACGGTGATCTTCGTGCAGTACGTGCGGAGCTCGGTGTCACCGCAGGGGATCCACTGCGGTTTCTGGTCCAGGTACTTGTTCGCGACCTGGTGCGGTGCGTCGACGACGGTCGTCGCGTTCATCGACGCGGTCGCGCCCGAGCCGGGGACGACGAGGACGGCGACTGCGGAAAGCCCTAGGCCGACGGCCAGGGTGAGGTACTTCATGCAGACTCCAGCGGATGGCCTTGCGTGATCGGACCGTGACAATCTGTCATGCCACCCACGCGCGGTCGAGCACCACCCCCGGCTCGTCGCCGTTCACGAGCCTGCTAGGGCGCTGGTACTGCGGGAGTTATTCGGTGCCGGGGTCCGTGTGCAGCCGGATCTGCTTGATGCGGACCGACTCGTCGCCGTACAGATCGAGCTCGCGGTGGGCGCCGTCGGGAGCCCACCCGGCTTCGGTGTAGAAGGCCCGCAGTACGTCGTCGGTGGAGTTGACCCAGACCGTCACGCGGCCGAAGCCGTCGGCGCGGATCGTGTCGACGACCGCGTTCAGCAGCCGGGACCCGTGGCCGGCGCGGGTCGCCTCGGGGCTGACCGCGAGCTCGGCGATCAACGCGTCCCGCTGCGCGTCGGCGTCCGGGTCGTCCGACGGCGTGATGGCCGCGAACCCGACCAGCGTGCGGCCGGCCAGCGCGACCATCACCCGGTTGCGTGCCTCACCCGGCGCGAGCAACGCGGCCCGCCACTGGGCCGCGAACTGCGCCGGGTTCAGGTCGGCGAGGACGTCGGCGGGAAGCAGTCCGGCGTACGACGTCCGCCAGGCCGCGACCTGGATCTCGCCGATCTCGTTCGCCTCCGCCGGAAGGGCGAGGCGGACGCTCGTGTCGGCCACCGGGGAGTCGCCGGACGCGCCGGACAGATCCGAGAGGTTGGCGGGTTCCGGAACGCCGAAGTCACTCATGCCCGCCATCCTCCCAAACCCCTCCGCTGCCCTTTTCCCCACCCTCAAAGAGCTTCAGTAGACGAGCTTGCGGAGCAGCGTCTCGGCTGGGCCGCGGTAGGAACGGCGGCTCATCGCGTACGACCCGAGCACCGAGATGATCCAGACGCCGATCGCCACCAGCGCCGCGGTGTACGCCGTGCTGCCGAACCGCAGGTCCAGCATGAACGGGGCCAGCAGCACCGTCCACGCAACCGACTGGAACAGATACCCGGACAGCGACCGCTGGCCGAGCGCGGAGATCGCGCGGACCGGGAGCGACTGCTTCTTGATCCGGGTGACCAGCAGCGCGAACAGAGCGACGTACCCAGGACCGCCGAACATCCCGCTGACGTGCGAAAGGGTGCCCAGGGCATCGACAGCGGCCTTGCCGACGTGCAGCCAGCCGGCGCCGACCAGCGCGAGCGGCAGACCACCGAGGACGGTCAGCCCGAGCCCGCCGGCGGCGACCGACTTCAGCAGGGTCTTGTGCGCGCCCGGGTTCTCCAGGATCTGCTTGCGGGCTGCCCAGATGCCCAGCCAGACGATGACGGTGACACCCAGCACGCTGGCCGCGTGCATCGGGTACTCGTGCAGCCGGTCGACCATGCTCGCGAAGTAGGAGGTCGCGCCGAGGGACGGGTTGGGGGAGTTGGTCAACGGCTGCGCGGGACCGGAGTTGTTGACGATGGCGAGCACGGCCTTGGCCCCGAACGCGACGGCCTCGACCGCCATCAGCGCCCAGATCACGAAGACGATCCGGTGGAACTTGTCGCTGCGGTTGAGCAGGAACAGGGTGCAGAGGATGCCGACGACGCCGTATGCGCCGAGGAAGTCACCGAAGTACAGCAGCGTCGCGTGCGCCAGTCCGAAGGCGACCAGCCAGGCGTTGCGCTTGAGCAGGATCCGCCGTACGGCGCCGGGGGTGGCGCCCGCGGACCGCTGCCGCCGGGCCAGCTGGACCAGGCCGTAGCCGAACATCACCGCGAACACCGGGTAGGCGCGGGCGTCGACGAGGGTCAGCTTGAGGAAGTTCAGGATGCGCTCGAAGCCGTGCGGCGAGCTCTCCAGGCCGGGCTGGCCGGCGAAGGCGAAGTTGGCGCTGTTCGCGAGCCCGATCAGCAGCAGCATCGCGCCGCGGATCAGGTCCGGCGCCAGCGCGCGCTCGCGGCCGGTGACCGGACCGCGGTGGTCGACGGCCGGGGCGGCGGTAAGAGTGGTGGTCACGGGGTCCTCCGGGAAACTGTTAAGCCCTTGAACGGATAACAGAATCCTCGCGCCGCCCGGCCCGGCGCCCCAGTGCGTCACCCCCACTTCGCGGGGTAGGTCCAGGTCCACCTTTGTGACAGTCTCTGTTGATTCTGAGAAAAAGTGTCACATATGCTGGGGGTATGGACAGCTTCCAGGCGACCATCGACGCCGACGGCCGGATCGAGCCGCGGGACGCGATGCCCGAGGGGTACCGCAAGACCCTGATCCGGCAGATCGCGCAGCACGCGCACTCCGAGATCATCGGCATGCAGCCCGAAGGCAACTGGATCAGCCGCGCGCCGTCGCTGCGCCGCAAGGCGATCCTGATGGCCAAGGTGCAGGACGAGGCCGGCCACGGTCTCTACCTGTACGCCGCCGCGGAGACGCTCGGCGTGGACCGCGCGGACCTGCTCGACCTGCTGCACAGCGGGAAGCAGAAGTACTCCAGCATCTTCAACTACCCGACCCTCACCTGGGCCGACATCGGCGCGATCGGCTGGCTGGTCGACGGCGCCGCGATCGTCAACCAGGTGCCGCTGTGCCGCTGCTCCTACGGGCCGTACGCGCGGGCGATGGTCCGGGTCTGCAAGGAGGAGTCGTTCCACCAGCGGCAGGGCTTCGAGATCCTGCACACGCTGTGCAACGGCACGCCCGAGCAGAAGGCGATGGCGCAGGACGCGCTGAACCGCTGGTGGTGGCCGTCGCTGATGATGTTCGGCCCGCCGGACTCCGCGTCCACGCACTCCGAGCAGTCAATGGCGTGGGGCATCAAGCGGCACAGCAACGACGAACTGCGCCAGCGTTTCGTCGACATGACCGTCCCGCAGGCCGACGTACTGGGGATCCGGGTTCCGGACGACGGGTTGTCGTACGACGCCTCGACGGGGCACTACCGGTTCACCGAGCCGGACTATGCGGAGCTGTACGACGTTGTCAAGGGCAACGGTCCGTGCAACGAGCAGCGGCTCGCCAAGCGGGTCAAGGCGCACGAGGACGGCGCGTGGGTCCGCGAGGCTGCGGCTGCCTACGCGGCCAAGCGATCGGTGAAGGCAGGTGCCGCATGAGCGTCGAGCCGTTGTGGGAAGTTTTCGTGCGGTCGCGCCGCGGGCTGTCGCACACGCACGTCGGGAGCCTGCACGCCCCGGACGCGACGATGGCGTTGCGGAACGCGCGGGACGTGTACACCCGCCGCCAGGAAGGTGTGTCGATCTGGGTGGTGCGGGCCGCGGACATCACCGCGTCGAGTCCGGACGAGAAGGACAAGTTCTTCGACCCGGCCGCCGACAAGGTGTACCGGCATCCGACGTTCTACGAGGTCCCGGAAGGCGTCGAGCACCTGTGAACGACCTGTTCGCCTACACGCTCCGGCTTGCCGACGACGCGCTGATCGCGGCGCAGCGGACGGCCGAGTGGATCGCGTCCGCGCCGCAGCTCGAGGAAGACGTTGCGCTCGGCAACATCGGGCTCGACCAGCTCGGACAGGCCCGGTCGCTGCTGCAGTACGCCGGCTCGCTCGACGGCCGCACCGAGGACGAGCTCGCCTACTTCCGTGACGAGCGCGACTTCCTGAACCTGCAGATCTGCGAGTTCCCGAACGGCGACTTCGGCTTCGCGATGGCCCGGTTGCTGTACTTCGCGACGTACCAGCACCTGTTGTACGACGAGTTGCGGTCCGGCACCGACGAGACGCTGGCCGGCGTGGCGGGGAAGGCGGTCAAGGAGGTCGCGTACCACGTCGACCACGCGACGCAGTGGGTGCTGCGCCTCGGTGACGGGACGGACGAGAGCCACCGGCGGATGCAGGCCGGGCTGGACGCGCTGTGGCCGTACACGGGGGAGATGTTCGAGTCCGACGAGCTGGTGCGGCGGTTGCCGGTCGCTGTCGATCCGTCGACTCTCCAGGAGGCCTGGCTGCAGCGCGTGCTGGCGGTCGTGGACGAGTCGACGTGTGAGCGGCCGACGTCGGCGTACCAGCACAGCGGCGGCCGCGAAGGACGCCATACCGAGCACATGGGCTACCTCCTCGCCGAGATGCAGCACGTGGCCCGTTCGCATCCAGGTGCGACATGGTGACCGATGCGGCGGTGTTCGAGGCGGTCGGTGAGGTCACGGACCCCGAGGTGCCGGTGCTGACGATCGCCGACCTCGGTGTCCTGCGCGGGGTGCGCCACGAAGGCGACGAGGTGGTCGTGACGATCACGCCTACGTACTCGGGTTGCCCGGCGATGGATCTGATCCGTCACGAGGTCGAGCTGACGCTGAACCATCTGGGTGTCGACGGCCGCGTCGAGACGGTTCTGTCTCCGGCGTGGACGACCGAGTGGATGAGCGAGGTGGGGAAGGCCAAACTCACGGAGTACGGCATCGCGCCGCCGACCGGCACGGGGCCGGTGATGGTGAGCCTGAGCGTGCGCTGCCCGCTGTGTGGGTCGCTCGACACGAGCGAGCTCAGCCGGTTCGGGTCTACCTCGTGCAAGTCGCTCTGGCGGTGCAACTCCTGCCGCGAACCCTTCGACCACTTCAAGGCGATCTAGATGACCACGATGGCTCCCCGGCGGCGCGCGACGTTCCATCCGTTGAAGGTGGTGGCGATCGATGCGATCACCGACGACTCGGTCGCGATCACGTTCGCCGTACCGCCGGAGCTGGCGGGGGAGTACGAGTTCACCGCCGGGCAGCACCTGACGATCCGCCGTACCGGGGAAGAGGTCCGCCGGAGTTACTCGATCTGCTCGGCGGAGGGATCGGGCGTACTGCGGATCGGGGTGAAACGGATCCCGGGCGGCGACTTCTCGTCGTACGCCGCGAAGGAACTGCGGATCGGTGACGAGCTCGAGGTGATGACGCCGCTCGGCCGCTTCGGGACGACGCTTGATCCGGCCAATGCGAAGCACTACGCGTTCGTCGCCGCGGGGAGCGGGATCACGCCAGTACTGTCGCTGGTCGCGACGATCCTGTCGGTCGAGCCGGCGAGCCGCGTCACGCTGCTCTACGGCAACCGCACCGCCGGTTCGGTGATGTTCGCCGACGAGCTCGCCGACCTGAAGGACCGGTACGCCGAACGCTTCCACCTGGTGCACGTGTTGTCGCGCGAGACGACCGAGGTGGAGCTCTTCAGCGGCCGCATCGACGGGGACCGGTTGCAGCGGATGTTCGCGACGATCCTCCCGATGGACTCGGTCGACGAGTGGTTCCTCTGCGGTCCATACGCGATGGTCGTCGGGGCTCAGGAGCTACTGCTGAGCGAGGGCGTTGCCCGCGAGCACGTGCATGCCGAGCTCTTCCATGTCGGCGACGAGGCCCCGAAGGCACCGGTCGAGGAGGCCGCGACGGACGAGGACGCCGCTCAGGTCACGATCATCCTCGACGGCCGCCGCTCCACCTTCGCGCTGTCCGAGCACGCCAAGGCCGTCCTCGACGCGACACTCGCGGTCCGCTCCGACGCTCCCTTCGCCTGCAAAGGTGGCGTCTGCGGCACCTGCCGGGCCAAGGTCCTCGACGGCAGCGTCCGGATGGACACGAACTGGGCCCTCGAGCCCGACGAGATCCGCGCCGGCTACGTCCTCACCTGCCAGTCCCACCCGACCACGCCGACCGTCACGCTCGACTACGACGCATAAGAACAGCCGGCCTCCCACCTGAAGGATGCCGGCTGTTCTTGTGCGGGTCTCAGTCGGTGCCGGCCTCCATGGCGGCGCGGTCGAGGAGTTCGTCCTCCTCGGTGGCCTCGCCGCGGGAGGCGATCGCCTCGGCGCCGCCGGTCGGCAGCTCGCCGATCAGGTCGGTGGAGGACGCCAGCGCCGGGTTCGAGGAGCCGAACATCCCGAGGCCGGCGTACTGCTCGAGCTTCGAGCGCGAGTCGGCGATGTCCAGGTTCCGCATGGTCAGCTGGCCGATCCGGTCGACCGGGCCGAACGCCGAGTCCTCGATCCGCTCCATCGACAGCTTGTCCGGGTGGTAGCTGAGCGCCGGACCGGTGGTGTCGAGGATCGAGTAGTCCTCGCCGCGCCGCAGCCGCAGCGTGACCTCACCGGTGACCGCCGTACCGACCCAGCGCTGCAGGGACTCCCGGATCATCAGCGACTGTGGGTCGAGCCAACGACCTTCGTACATCAGCCGGCCGAGCTTGCGGCCCTCGGTGTGGTAGCTGGCCAGCGTGTCCTCGTTGTGGATCGCGTTCACCAGCCGCTCGTACCCGGCGTGCAGCAGCGCCATCCCGGGGGCCTCGTAGATGCCCCGGGACTTCGCCTCGATGACCCGGTTCTCGATCTGGTCCGACATTCCCAGCCCGTGCCGGCCGCCGATCGCGTTCGCCTCCAGCACCAGGTCGACCGCGGAGCCGAACTCCTTGCCGTTGATCGTCACCGGCCGGCCCTGCTCGAACCCGAGCGTGACGTCCTCGACGGCGATCTCGACCGACGGGTCCCAGTGCTTCACGCCCATGATCGGGTCGACGGTCTCGAGTCCGGTGTCGAGGTGCTCGAGGGTCTTCGCCTCGTGCGTCGCGCCCCAGATGTTCGCGTCGGTGGAGTACGCCTTCTCGGTGCTGTCGCGGTACTGCAGGCCGTGCGCGACCAGCCACTCCGACATCTCCTTGCGGCCACCGAGCTCGTGCACGAACTGCGCGTCCAGCCACGGCTTGTAGATCCGCAGCTGCGGGTTCGCGAGCAGGCCGTAGCGGTAGAACCGCTCGATGTCGTTGCCCTTGAACGTCGACCCGTCGCCCCAGATCTGGACGTCGTCGTCGAGCATCGCCCGGACCAAGAGCGTGCCGGTCACGGCCCGCCCGATCGGGGTGGTGTTGAAGTACGTCCGGCCGCCCGACCGGATGTGGAAGGCGCCACAGGCCAGCGCCGCGAGACCTTCCTCGACCATCGCCGTACGGCAGTCGACCAGGCGGGTGATTTCCGCCCCGTACGCCGTGGCGCGGCCCGGCACCGACTCGATGTCAGGCTCGTCGGCCTGCCCGAGATCAGCGGTGTACGTGCACGGGATCGCACCCTTGTCCCGCATCCACGCAACCGCAACCGACGTGTCGAGACCACCCGAGAAGGCAATCCCGACCCGCTCACCGACCGGCAAAGAAGTAAGCACCTTGGACACAGGAAGAGTATGCATCACCCTGCATGATTATGCAAAGCCGCCTCGTCCTTGTGCCTCCATCAACCGAATCTCGCCGCCGATTGTGGGTGGTGGGGACTCAAGGAGTGGGTGGCTGGTGTGACGGGTGGGGTGGATGGGGGAGGATGTGGGTCGAGTGAGGGGAGTGAGGCTCCGGATGATGGGGCGGTCGCATGCGTTGTCGGGGTGGTGTGCCGGGCTGGCGGTGGCGCCGTTGGTCGGGCTGACCTCGATAGCGGAAGTGGTGCCGTTCGCGGCGGCCACGGCCGGGTACGCGTTGGTGCCCGACCTGGATCATCCGGGGGCGAGTGCCTCGAGGCTGCTCGGGCCGGTGACCCGGCTGGTGTCCGGAGCGGTCCGGGCCTTCTCCGGTGTCCTCTACAACGTCACCAAGGGCCCACGTGACGAGGACAGCACCGGTAAGCACCGCCACGCGACCCACACGCTCGTCGCGGCGATTCTGCTCGGCATGCTCGCGGCGAGCCTCGGTGACCGCGGCAAATGGGCCGTACTGGCGGTCGCGCTGACCGGACTGGTGCTCGCGGCCGACGCGCTCGGAGACTGGATCGTGCTCGCCGTACTCGGGGCCGCCGGCTGGTCTGTGGTCAGCACCACCGGCGCAGGTACGGCGCTCCCGGGAACCGCGGCTGCTGACGCTCTACAAACAGGTCTGACCCAGATCGGCGGCTGGATCGGAGTGTCCGTCGCGCTGGGCATGTTCGTGCATTGTCTCGGCGACAGCCTGACGCGCGCGGGCTGCCCCTGGTTGTGGCCGCTCCCGATCGCGGGCGAGACCTGGTACGAGATCCGCCTGCCGAGGTTGTTGCGATTCCGCACGGGCAGTTGGGTCGAGCACCTGGTCATCGTCCCGCTCCTGGGCGTCGGCGCCGTACTGCTCCTGCCTGGCGCTCTCCAGGTGGTCCAGCGGTTCTTCGACGCGACCTCGGTCTGGATCGCCGGTCAGTCCTGAAGCCGCGCACCCAGGTACGACGGAACGCCGCGCGACTCGAGTGACGCGGCGAACCGCTGCTGGTTCCGCGCGCTCGGCCACACTTCCAGGAGAACCAGCGGCAGCGCGAGCACGGCTCCGATCAGCACCACCCAGAAACTCTGTACGACGAATGCCAGCGCGACCGAGACCAGGAACACGCCCTCGCACAGTGCGAACCGGGTGAACGTCGACGCCGTGAACCGCCGCCACGACTCGGCCTCGATCTCGGCGGCGGGGCGACCGGAGTGCTCGAGCGCGGGCGTACGGAAGCCGGCCAGCTCGCAGAACGTGTACGCGGCGGCGGCTGCAGCCAGCACCACGAGCGGCGCCCACGTCGCTGGGAACTCGCCGGTCCCGTCGGTGGCGAGCACGAACCACAGCACCAGGGTGATCATCGGGATCGCGCCTGCCATCGCTGCGCAGATGATGGTGAGGCTCTGCTGCGCTGCTGGAGGCTTAGTAGATGTCGACACGCGGATGACCCTAGCGGTCTCGAAAGTCACCGATTTATCGACACAGAGCACTCGTTTCATCACCCAGAGTATTTGCAGAAGTTTTTCCGGACTTTTTTGCTGGAAGCTGTAACGACTCCCGGGTCGAGCCCGATAGGACGAGTGAGCCTGGTGGCTGCCCGGACCCCCGAGCGGACAGCCACCAGGCCTACTCATTTCTTCAGGGTCCAGGAGCGGTAATCTGAGGCTCATGTCCTCGCCAGAATCCACGCCCTCGCCGGCGCTGCCGTTCGGCCGCCTGACGACCGCGATGATCACTCCGTTCCGGGCCGACGGTGCGCTCGATCTCGACGCCGCCCAGCGGGTCGCGACCTACCTCGTCGACGGCGGTAACGACGCCCTGGTGCTGAACGGGACCACCGGCGAAGCGCCGACCACGTCGGACCAGGAGAAGGTCCAGCTGATCGAGGCCGTCCGCGAGGCGATCGGCGACCGCGCCTTGATCGTCGCCGGGGTCGGCACCAACGACACCGCGCACACGATCGAGTGCGCAAAGCAGGCCGAGGCCGCGGGCGCGCACGGTCTGCTCGTCGTCACGCCGTACTACAACAAGCCTCCGCAGGACGGGCTGCGCGCGCACTTCACCGCGGTCGCCGACGCCACCGGCCTGCCGAACATGCTGTACGACATCCCCGGCCGGTCCGGCGTCGCGATCAAGACGGAGACCTTGATCACGCTCGCTGAGCACCCGCGGATCGTCGCGGTGAAGGACGCGAAGGGTGACATCGCGGGGACCACCAAGGTGCTGGCGAACACCGATCTGTTCTACTACTGCGGTGCGGACGAGCTGAATCTCGCCTCCTTGGCGATCGGCGCGGTCGGCATCGCGAGCGTGGTAGCCCATGTCGCGAGCCGGGAGTACCGGCAGCTGATCGACGCCGTGGTGGCCGGCGACCTTGCCACCGCACAGGAGATCGACCGACGGCTGGTGCCCGCCGTCGAGACGATCATGACCAGGACCCAGGGCGCCATCATGGTGAAGGCCGCCCTCAAGCTGGCCGGTGTCATCGAGCACGCGACCCTCCGGTTGCCGTTGGTTGAGGCGACCGCCGAGCAAGTGGACTGGCTCACCACCGACCTCAAGACGGCAGGACTGATTGCATGAGCCATCCCCATCCAGATCTCGACGCGCCCGGACCTCTCGCTCCGGGCGCTTTGCGGGTCATCCCGCTCGGCGGCCTCGGCGAGGTCGGCCGGAATATGACGGTGTTCGAGTACGACGGCAAGTTGCTGATCGTCGACTGCGGCGTCCTCTTCCCGGACGAGAACCAGCCCGGCGTGGATCTGATCCTGCCGGACTTCGAGCCGATCCGGCACCGTCTCGACGACATCGTCGCGGTGGTCCTGACGCACGGCCACGAGGACCACATCGGCGGGTTGCCCTACCTGCTGCGTGAGCGGGGTGACATCCCGGTCGTCGGGTCTCAGCTCACGCTCGCGCTGCTCGAGGGCAAGCTGAAGGAGCACCGGCACCGCAACGTGCCACAGCAGACCGTGGTCGAGGGCGAGAAGCTCCAGATCGGGCCGTTCGTCTGCGAGTTCGTCGCGGTGAACCACTCGATCCCGGACGCGCTCGCGGTGGCGATCAAGACGCCGGCCGGCGTGGTGCTGCACACCGGTGACTTCAAGATGGACCAGCTGCCGCTGGACAACCGGATCACTGACCTGCGCGCGTTCGCCCGGCTCGGCGAGGAGGGCGTCGACCTGTTCATGGTCGACTCCACCAACTCCGAGGTGCCCGGTTTCACCACCCACGAGCGCGACATCGCGCCGGTGCTGGACCGGGTCTTCACCAAGGCGAAGAACCAGCGCATCATCGTCGCCTGCTTCGCCTCGCACGTGCACCGCGTCCAGCAGGTGATGGACGCCGCCGTGAAGCACCGCCGCAAGGTCGCGTACGTCGGCCGCTCGATGGTCCGCAACATGGGCGTGGCCCGCGACCTCGGCTTCCTGACCGTGCCGGGCGACACGCTGATCGACATGCGCGACCTCGACAACTACCCGCCGGAGCAGGTGGTGCTGGTGTCGACCGGTTCGCAGGGCGAGCCGATGTCGGCGCTGTCCCGGATCGCGGCCAACGACCACAACGTCGTCCACCTGCAGCCGGGTGACACCGTCGTCCTCGCGTCGTCGCTGATCCCGGGCAACGAGAACTCGGTCTACCGGGTGATCAACGGCCTGGTCCGGCACGGTGCGAATGTCATCCACAAGGGCAACGCGCTGGTGCACGTCTCCGGCCACGCGAGCGCCGGCGAGCTGCTGTACTGCTACAACATCGTGAAGCCGCGCAACGTGATGCCTGTGCACGGTGAGGTCCGGCACCTGCACGCGAACGCCGACCTGGCGGTGCAGACCGGCGTACCGCGGGAGAACGTGGTGGTCGTCGAGGACGGTGTGGTGGTCGACCTGATCGACCGCAAGGCCGTGGTGGCGGGCAAGGTCGACTGCGGGTACGTGTTCGTCGACGGCTCGACCGTCGGTGACATCACCGAGACCTCGCTGAAGGACCGCCGGATCCTCGGGGACGAGGGCTTCATCTCGGTGATCGCCGTGATGGACTCGGTCACCGGCAAGCTCACCGCTGGGCCGGAGATCCAGGCGCGCGGGTTCGCCGAGGACGACACCGTCTTCGACGACCTGAAGCCGAAGATCGAGGCCGAGATCGAGAAGGCGATCGGCGGCGGGGTCGACGACATGTTCCAGCTGCAGCAGGTGATCCGCCGGGTGGTCGGCAAGTGGGTCAGCGACACCCACCGCCGCCGCCCGATGATCATTCCGGTAGTTGTCGAAAGCTAGTAACGTCGGCGCGACTAGACGAAGGGGTGGGCCGGCGATGAGTGTCAGTGGAGTGAACGGGACGGGCCAGCGCCGGCCCACGATGAAGGAGGTCGCCGCCCGGGCCGGGGTCGCGTTGAAGACCGTGTCCCGGGTGGTGAACGAGGAGCCGAACGTCAGCCCGGAGCTGACCGCGAAGGTCCAGGCCGCGATCAAGGAGCTCAACTACACCCCGAACGAGTCCGCCCGGATGCTGCGCCGCGGCAAGACCGGGACGATCGCCGTCGTGATCCGCGACATCGGCGACCCGTTCTTCGCCTCGCTCGGCCGCGCGGTCGAGCTGTGGGCGCGCTCGTCCGGCTCGGTGGTGATGATCGGTCTGACCGACGAGGACCCGGAGCGCGAGAAGGACGTCTGCCTGGAGTTCGTCGCCCGCCGGCCGGACGCGCTGATCATGGCCCCGATCGGCGAGACCCAGGACTACCTGGCCCCGCACGTGGACGCCGGGATGGCGGTCGTCACGATCGACCGTCCCGCGCACGGTATCGAGGCCGACGCCGTACTGGCCGACAACGCGGGCGGCATCGATCAGGCGATCGACCACCTGGTCCGGCAGGGCCATCGGCGGATCGCGTACCTCGGTGACGACGAGCGGATCTTCACCGCTCGCGAGCGGGTGGTGGCCTACCGGGCGGCGATGGCGAGGCACCGGATCGACGTCGACGAGGACCTGGTGCACCTGTCCGAGCCGACCACCGAGGGCATCGGCATCACGCTGTCGGCCGTCCTCGATCGAAGTGATCCTGCGACGGCGTTGCTGTCGGCCAACAACATGACCACTGCCGAGGTGCTGCGCGGTCTGGCCGGGCGGCGGGATCGGGTCGCCCTGGTGTCGTTCGACGACCTTCAGTTGGGCGACCTGCTGAGCCCGGGGCTGACCGCGGTCGCGCAGTCGGCCGACGTGATGGCGCGGACCGCGATCCAGTTGATGACCGAGCGCCTGCCGGAGCCGCATCGCCCCGGCCGCACGGTCCGCGTCCCGGTGAAGCTGACGATCCGCGGTTCAGGCGAGATTCCGCCCGCTCACTGATCGGAGTTCCGCGGCCAGCGGGCAGTCGAACGGGTCACGGGCGCGAAGTCCCACGTTGTTCAGATAGCCGACGACGATCCGGTACGACGCGAAGAAGCTGACCTCGGTGTAGGCCACGTCGTGCAGCCCGCAGTACTCGCGGACGATCGGCTGCACCCTCCGCAGCGTCGGCCGTGGCATGCTCGGGAACAGGTGGTGCTCGATCTGGTAGTTGAGCCCGCCCATCGCGAAGTCGGTCAGGATCCCGCCGCGGATGT
Source organism: Kribbella sp. NPDC043289 (assembly GCF_056436705.1). Taxonomy (NCBI): domain Bacteria; kingdom Bacillati; phylum Actinomycetota; class Actinomycetes; order Propionibacteriales; family Kribbellaceae; genus Kribbella; species Kribbella sp. NPDC043289. Next base: position 2,426,910 of record NZ_JBWKCB010000001.1, on the reverse strand, counting down.
TGCGCGACATCAGGACCTGACGCCGGAGGAAGTCCAGCTTCATCGTCTTCGGTACGAGCGGCATGCCTTTGTGGTTGGGCGCGAACGAACCGCCGAGACACACCCCGAAAACGGCGAGCTGCAGGGCGAGGAACGCGCCGGCCTTGCCGATCGGCAGCAGGATGAGCAGCACGGCCAGGTAGCCACCGATCCGGCCCGCCACGATCGCGGCCTCGACACGCTCGACCGAGGTCGCCCCCCGGCGCAGCAGGTGCCGCATGCTCGAGACGTACAGGCTGAGGCCCTCGAGGGTCAGGAGGGGAAAGAACAGCCAACCTTGGCGACGGGTCAACCAGGCCTGGAAACCCCGGCGCCGGCCGGCGTGCTCCGGGGTGAACGCGATGACTCCGATCGCGATGTCCGGATCCTTGTCCAGCTGGTTCGGGGCGCCGTGGTGGCGGCTGTGCTTCGATCGCCACCAGTCGGCGCTCATTCCGACCAGGCCACCGGCCAGCAGACGCGCGGTCCAGTCGTTCCAGGCAGCGGAGTCGAAGATCTGCCGGTGCGCACTGTCGTGGCTGAGGAACGCCACTTGAGTCAGGACGAGCGCGAGGGCACCTGCCATCAACAGCTGGAACCATGAATTGCCGAGCAGACCGACGCCGACCCAGACCGCGATGAAGGAACCGACCACCAGGGCGATGCGTGTCAGGTAATAGCCGCGGCGCCGGCGCAGCAGCCCAAGCTCCCGGACGGTTCGCAGCAGGTCGGTATAGAGGTGCGTGTACCTGTGCTGCGCGCGCAGGGGATCGTCGTCGTCGGCAAGCAGCTGTGACAAAGGAATCGCCCCGGCTCCGGAAGTGCATCGGTCGATGCGCTACCGGGGTACCGGGGCAGCGTACGAGAATGTGCTGAGACCCTCAACGGAACCACGTCGGGTAACCGTACGCAAGGCTGGCGCGGGTCGCGCCGCGCGAGTCCAGGGTGATTTGACGCCCAGTTCGCTCGGCTTTCATCTGAGCGTCACCAGCGAGGCGCACCTTCGGGGACATGAAACTGAGCCGCCGCCAGCTCCTGGCCGCATCCACAGTCGCCGGTGCCTCCCTCGCCGTACCCGGGGTGGCCGCCGCGGCGCCGAACCTCGTCCGTCGCGACCGTCCGGCGCTGCCGTCCGGGATCGCGAGTGCTGACGTCACGCCTAACTCGGCCGTCGTCTGGTCGCGCACCGACCGCCCCGGCCGGCTGGTCGTGCAGCTGACCAGCCACGGACGCTTCGACAAGGCGATCAACCTGCGTGGTCCGAAGACCGACGCCGCCGACGACTTCACCGCGCGGCTGCCGCTGCGTGGCCTGCGGCCCGGCCAGCGCTACGACTACCGGATCGGTTTCGAGGACGCGCAGGGCCGGATCGGCGAGACCCTGGACGGCTCGTTCAGTACGCCGGGCCGCAACAAACCGGTGTCGTTCGTGTTCACCGGTGACACCGCGGGCCAGGGGTACGGCATCAACCCGGACCTCGGCGGCATGGTCGCGTACCGGGCGATGCACGACACCCGGCCGGACTTCTTCCTGCACTCGGGCGACAACATCTACGCCGACGGCCCGATCCAGGCCGAGCTGAAAGTTGCCGACGGCACCATCTGGAAGAACGTGGTGACCGAGGAGGTCGCGAAGGTCGCCGAGACGCTGGCCGAGTACCGCGGGCGGTACAAGTACAACCTGCTCGACGACAACGTGCGCTCGCTGTACGCCGACGTACCGCTGATCGCGCAGTGGGACGACCACGAGACGCTGAACAACTGGTACCCGGGGGAGATCCTCACCGACGACCGGTACACCGAGAAGCGCGTCGACGTCCTCGCGGCGCGGGCCAAGCAGGCGTTCCTCGAGTACCTGCCGATGGAGCACGTCGCGGACCGGGACCGGATCTACCGCAAGGTCAGCTACGGGCCGCTGGTCGACGTGTTCTGCCTGGACATGCGGACGTACCGCGGTGCGAACCCGGTCCCGTCGACGGCCGGACCGGTCGCGATGCTCGGCGCCGAGCAGGCCGCCTGGCTGGTCCGTGAGGTCGCGGCGTCCAAGGCCACCTGGAAAGTGATCGCCAGCGACATGCCGATCGGCCTGCTGGTGCCGGACGGCGACCTGATCGAGGCGGTCGGGAACGGGCTGCCCGGTGCGCCCGGCGGTCGCGAGCACGAGATCGCCTGGGTGCTGAGCCAGTTCAAGAAGCGCAAGGTCCGCAACGCGATCTGGCTGACCGCGGACGTGCACTACGCCGCGGCCCACCACTACGACCCGGCGCGCGCGGCGTTCACCGACTTCGACCCGTTCTGGGAGATCGTGGCGGGCCCGATCAACGCCGGGACGTTCGGGCCGAACGGGCTGGACAGTACGTTCGGGCCGCAGGTCGTGTGGTCGAAGGCGGCCGACTTCCCGAACCAGTCGCCGGCCGGCGGCAACCAGTTCTTCGGTCACACAACGATCGACCCACGGACCGGCGTGTTCACCGTGTCGTTGCGGAACCTGTTCGGCAAGGTGCTCTGGTCGAAGGACATCAACCCCACCCGATAGAGCCTGGTTGAGAGGCCCGTCACTGATGGGTCCGTCGTACTCACCCGGCCCCGGCGCCTGCGCGGGATGCCGCCCACCGGGGCCGGTGAGTACGACGCGTTCTCCGGCTAGGTTTGGATTCATGACCTATCCGGAGAGCCGCCGCGACGACGTGGTCGAGACGATGCACGGACACCAGATCGCCGATCCTTACCGTTGGTTGGAAGACCCTGACGCGGACGACACCCAGGACTGGGTTCGCCGGCAGAACGCCTTCACCGAGGACGAGGTGTCGGGCTACGCGGAGCGCGCGTGGTTCCAGGACACGCTGTCCGCGATCCTGGCCAGGCCACGCGCCGGTGTGCCGGTGAAGAAGGCGGGTTGGTACTTCGCCGGGCGCAACGACGGCACGCAGGCGCAGGACGTGATCTACGTGGCCGAGTCGCTCGACGAACTGCTCAGCGGCGGCCGGGTGCTGATCGACCCGAACACGCTGTCCGCGGACGGCACCGACTCACTGGGCTCGTTCACCGTCAGCCCGGACGGCAAGTACTTCGCGTACGGCATCAACGAGAGCGGCAGCGACTGGACGACGTTCCGGCTGCTCGACATCGCCACCGGTACGCCGGTCGACGACGTGGTGTCCGAGGCCAAGTTCTCCGAGGCGACGTGGCTCCCGGACAGTTCGGCGTACCTGTATCTGCACTACCCGGTCAGTGGGCGGAACGAGGGGACCGAGACCACCTCGCTGGCTGCTGGGCGGCTGATGCTGCACAAGGTCGGTGCGCCGCAGTCCGAGGACGAGCTGGTGCTGAGCATCCCGGACAAGGAGCAGTACTTCTACACGCCTGAGGTGTCCGACGACGACCGGTACCTCGTCGTCCACATCACCGAGGGGACCGACCCGAGCACGCGGCTCTGGGTCTACCCGATCACCTCCGACGGGCTGGGCGAGCCGGTCAAGGTCGTGGACGAGTTCAAGGACGAGATCGCCTTCGTGCGGATGTCCGGGGACCACCTCGTCCTGCGGACCGACCGCGACGCGTCACGAGGCCGAGTGGTGCTGTCGACGCTGGCAGGCGAGTTCACCGACCTCATCCCGCAGGGCGAGGCGACGCTGCAGGCAGTCCGCGGTACGGCGAACGGCCTGGCCACGCTGACGCTTGTCGACGCGCAGTCGGTGCTGACGCTCTATGCGTTGGACGGATCCGGTGCGCGTGAGGTCGACGTACCTGGCGGGGGAGTGGTGGGGCTCAACGCGTCACCGGAGTACGACGAGCTGTTCGTCGGGCTGTCGACGACGACCGACCCCACGCTGTCGTACGTCGTGTCGACCGGGTCAGGCGACGTACGTGCACTGCCGGAGCTGGTCCGCGGCTCCGGTGGCTTCACGCCGCCGCAGGTCACCGTGACGCGCCGGATCGCTCCCGGACGCGACGTGCCGTACTTCCTGATCACCCGGTCCGACCTGGACTTCTCCGCACCGCGCCCGACCCTGATGTGGGGGTACGGCGGATTCCGCATCCCGATCCAGGCGGACTACCGTCCCGGCTGGCCGGCGTGGCTCGCCGCCGGCGGAGTACTGGTCATCGCCAACCTGCGTGGTGGTGGCGAGTACGGGACCGACTGGCACGATGCGGGGCGGCTCAAGAACAAGCAGAACGTGTTCGACGACTTCATCGCGGTCGCAGAGCACCTGCGCGACACCGGCGTGACCACTCCGGAGCAGCTGGCCATGCACGGCCGCAGCAACGGTGGACTGCTCGTCGGAGCGGTCATGACGCAGCGACCGGACCTCTTCGCGGTCGCACTGCCCGGTGTGGGCGTGCTGGACATGCTGCGGTTCCACAAGTTCACCGTGGGAGCGGCGTGGGCGTCCGACTACGGTCTGCCCGATGACCCCGAGCAGTTCGAGGACCTGTTGGCGTACTCGCCGCTGCATCGCGTCAGCGACGGGACGGCGTACCCGGCGACTCTGGTGGTCACTGGTGACCATGACGACCGCGTGGTGCCGTTGCACAGCCACAAGTTCATCGCGACCCTGCAGCATGCGCAGTCCGATCCGCGGCCTGTCTTGACTCGCGTCGAGGTCAACACCGGCCATGGCTTCGGAAAGCCCGCCGCGATGGTCGCTGCGGAGTGGGCGGACCTACTGGCGTTCGCTGCTCACCATGTAGGTCTCGTACCTCCCGAGCAGTAGGAGCGCTGCTTCACCAGATGCGCGGCGCGTGGAGGTCGCGGGGATCGTCGGCCGGCTGACAGCCGTGGGCGCTCTCCGCGTACTCCGTCCGCGGGCCAGTGGTGGCCAGCGTGCGTACGGCGTTGACGAGGCGGTCCACGTGCTCACGGGTCGTCCCGAGGCCGAGGCTGGCTCGGACCGCCGTACCGTGTTCGCTGCCGGTGGTGAGCAGGTGGCCGACCAGGAGGTGGGCGCAGAACTTGCCGTCGCGAACACCGATGCCGTACTCGGCGCTCAGCGCGGCGGACACCAGCGTCGAGGTCAGACCCTTGACGGTGAAGCAGACTGTGCCGACGCGGTCGGCGTCCGCACCGAAGATCGAGTACGTCGTGACGCCGTCGATCTGCGCGAGTCCGGTGCGCAGGCGGGCCAGCAGGCTGCGCTCGTGCTGCTCGATGGCGTCGCGGTGCTTGCTGATCGCGGCGCACGCGGAGGCGAGGGCGATCGCACCGATGACGTTGGGGGAGCCGCCCTCGTGCCGCGCCGGTCCGGTCGACCAGACCACGGTGTCGCTGGTGACCGCGTGGGTCGCGCCACCGCCGTACAGGTACGGGTCGGCGGCGTCGAGCCAGTCCGAGCGGCCGATCAGCGCGCCGGCGCCGTACGGGGCGTAGAGCTTGTGACCGGACAGGGCGACCCAGTCGACATCCAGTGTGGCGATGTCGACTGCGCGGTGCGGCGCGAGCTGGGCGGCGTCGAGGCAGACCCGGGCACCATGCGCCTTGGCGACGGCGGCGATCTCGGCAATCGGGAAGATCTCGCCGGTCACGTTGGACGCGCCGGTCACGACCACGAGGCGCGGGCCTTCAGGCGCCGCCCGCAGCGCGTCGGCGACGTTCGTCACGGCCTCGGTGGGGCTGCTCGGCGCGGCGAGCCGAATGGTCCGCTCGGCCGGCCAGGGGAGCAGCGCCGCGTGGTGCTCGGACTCGAACACGATCACGGTCGCGTCCGCCGGCACGGCGTGCGCCAGGAGGTTCAGCGCGTCGGTGGTCTGCCGGGTGAAGATCACCTGGTCGTCGGTCCGGGCACCGACGAAGGCGTGCACCTCGGCGCGTGCCCGCTCGTACCACTGGGTGGTGATCCGCGAGGCGTACCCGTTGCCGCGGTGCACCGACGCGTACGACGGCAGCGCGGCCTCGACGCTGTTCCGCACCGACTCCAGACACGGGGCGCTCGCACCGTGGTCGAAGTTCGCGTAGTCGGTGACCCGGCCGTCGGCGAGCGGGACCAGCAGGTCCGAGCCGACGGTGGCGGGGATGCTGCCGGTCGCGAGCCGGGCGACGGTCGGTCGGTTGGACGTCGTACTGGCCGGCTCGAGGATGGAGAGGATCGACATGCTGGTGCTCCCAGGAAGTCCGCGCTTGCCGAACGGGGTATCCGCACGGCCTGGTCTTCACCCGGGGCACCCCACCGCGGAGGAGGGTTGCCGGCCAGCGAGCCGGGGCTTGTCGCTGGCACTCATGACCTGCCGTGAACGGTAACGAACGGGATACGGGGTCCGCCAGTGCATATCTCATGTGATGAGATAGATGTACACAATGTGGGACAACGTGAGGATGGCAATGACCTGGAACGCACCTGCGGTCGAGCGGCCGGACGGCTCGCTGACTGCTCCCGAACGCGAGCTGCTGCAGGGTTATCTGGATTTCTATCGCACCACGCTGCTGTTCAAGTGCGCGGGGCTGACCGCCGAGCAGTTGGCGGCCCGCCCGTCGCCGCCGTCCAACCTCTCGCTGCTCGGCCTGATCCGGCACCTCACGAAGGTGGAGCGGATCTGGTTCCGCATCCACTTCGCCGACGCGCCCGCCGAGCCACTGTTCGCGCCCGAGCTCGGCAAGGACGCGGACTTCGAGCTGATCGATCCCGCTGACGCGCAGGCGGCGTACGAGGGTCTGATCGCGGAGTGGAAGCTGTCCGACGAGGCGGTCGCCGGTCGTTCCCTGGACGATCGCTTCACGTTCGGCGGCACCGAGTCGTCGCTGCGGATGATCTACATCCACCTGATCGGCGAGTACGGCCGGCACTGCGGCCATGCCGACCTGCTCCGCGAGCAACTGGATGGCACCACCGGCGCGTAAATGGTCCACGGCAGGTGGAAAACGGTTGCCGTTCACTCTTCCCGGCGCGGACTTACCGTGCTCAACTCGTCACATGAAGCGAACGACCGCCCTCGTGGCGCTTGCAACAGCGATGATTGCCGCTGTCCTGGCGTTGCCCGCCAGTGCGGCGTCCGGGGTGCGGATCGAGGTGCTGTCCGCACCCCGCCCCGACATGGTCAGCGACGGCAACGCGCTGGTCTCCGTCTCCGGCCGGCACCTGGAGGACCTGAAGGTCCGGCTGAACGGCCGTGACATCACTAGTACCTTCACCCGGACCGCGGACAAGCTGGTCGGCGTCGTCCAAGGCCTCGTCGACGGCCGCAACACGCTCACTGCGGCCGATGCGCGGCTCGAACTCACCAACCATCCGCGGACCGGCCCGATGCTCGCCGGCCCGCACGAGACGCCGTTCGTTTGCGGTACGGCGACCTTCATCACCCTCGCGAAGGTCCCGCTCGGCCCACCGACCGACGCGAACTGCTCGGTGCCGATCCGCGTCGACTACCTGTACCGCTCGACCGTGGACCGCTCACTGAAGGTGCTCCCGGCAACGAAACCGGCGGACCTCGCCACCACCACGACCTCGGACGGCCGGACCGTGCCGTACGTCGTCCGCGTCGAGACCGGCGTGATCAACCGGTCGATCTACGAGTACGCCGTACTCAACGATCCCGCCGCGGGTGAACCGAGCGCGCTGAAGGCGCCGACCGGCTGGAACGGCCGCCTGGTCTACACGTTCGGCGGCGGCTGCCCGGGTGGTTGGTACCAGCAGGGGAGCGGCACCGGCGGCGTCAACGACGACGTACTGCTCGGTCGTGGGTACGCCGTCGCGTCGTCGAGCCTGAACGTGTTCGGGGTGAACTGCAACGGCGTACTCGCGGCCGAGACGATGTCGATGACCCGTGAGCACATCCTCGAGAGCATCGGCGTACCGAAGCAGACCATCGGCTGGGGGTGCTCGGGCGGTTCGTACCAGGTGTTCCAGATCGCCGAGAACTATCCGGGCCTGCTCGACGGGATCATGGCGTCCTGCGTGTTCCCGGAGGTCGGCTTCGCGACGCTGCACACGATCACCGACGCGTTGCTGCTGGACCACTACTTCAAGTCCGCGACCGGCTGGACCGACGAACAGAAACGGGCCGCGTCCGGGTTCGGCATGGTCACCACGATCGCCAACCTGGCTGGCGCCGGCCGACGGATCGACCCGCGGGTCTACTGTCCCGCGCAGCTCCCGGTCGCGCAGCGCTACGACCCGGTCAGCAACCCGGACGGCGCGCGCTGCGACGTCTACGACCATCAGGTCAACATCTGGGGCAAGAACCCAGCAACCGGTGCGGCCCGGCGCCCGCTGGACAACGTCGGGATCCAGTACGGCCTCGACGCGCTGAACGCGGGCAAGATCACCGCGGCGCAGTTCCTGGACCTCAACCGCGCGATCGGCGGGTTCGACACCGACGCGAACTTCGTACCCGCCCGGACCGTCGCGGACCAGCGCGCGATCGACACGGCGTACCGGACCGGTCAGCTGATCAACGGTGGTGGGGGACTGGCCAGTACGCCGATCATCGACTACCGCCAGTACTGGGACCAGTTGCCGAACGGCGACATCCACCTGATCTTCCACTCGTTCTCGCTCCGCGAGCGGTTGCAGAAGGCGAACGGCGACTTCGGCAACCACGTGATGCTCGTCCAGGCCGGAGACGCGGCGGGCGGCTTCAGCACCAAGAACCCGGTGCTCACCAACGCACTGGACGCGCTCGACCGGTGGATGGACGCGACCGACGCGGACCAAGGGCCCGGCTCGCCGCATGAACGTCTGCTGCGCAACAAGCCGACGTCGCTCACGGACGCGTGCTGGAGCCCGCAGAACCAGAAGATCGTCGAGACGCAGGTCGACGGCATCGGAACGACCAAGTGCAACACGCTGTACCCGGTGTGGCCGGCGCCGCGTCAGGTGGCCGGCGCCTCCGTTGCCAACGACGTCATCAAGTGCCGCCTGCATCCGATGACGCGGTCCGACTACAAGGCCAAGCTGACCGCAGCGCAGTGGAAGACGCTGCGTCAGACCTTCCCCAACGGCGTCTGTGACTGGTCGAAGCGAGGTATCGGCCAGCAGGACCCGGGCCCGAGCTGGCCAACCTTCTGACCTCCTAGGCTGCGGGGTGTGCCCTTCACGCTGGCCCACCCCGCGGCCATCCTCCCGCTGATCCGCCGGCCCCTCGTCGCATCGGCCCTGATCGCCGGCGCCGTCGCACCAGACCTGCTGTACGTCGACCCGCTCTATCGGTTCGCCACGCAGCAGGTCAGCGGCAACTTCACTCTGACGCTCACGCACGAGTTCACGTCCGCGTTCTGGCTGGACCCGCTGTTGGCGCTCCTCCTGCTCGCCGTCTTCACCGTCCTCCTCAAGCGCCCGCTGATCGCGCTCGCGCCGCCGTCGCTGGCTGCGCGCCTCCCGTCCCCGCGGCGCATTCCTCGGGTGCCAGGCGTTCAGGTGCTGCTGTGGACCGTCGTCTCGGCCGTCCTCGGCGCCCTGACCCACGTCATCTGGGACTCCTTCACCCACGGCGACGGCTACTTCGTCCAGCAGTTCCCCGACGTCTTCCGCGCCACCGTGACCCCGGCCTGGGACGTCAATCGGATCCTGCAGTACGTCAGCACCGTCGGCGGCTGCCTGGTCCTCGCCGTCTGGCTCTACCGCTGGTTCCGCCGTACGACGCCGGCTCCCGTCACTCCGGGTGACCAGGTCGCCCCCTGGGTCCGGTACGTCGTACTCGCCGCCGGGACCCTCCTCGCAGCGACCGGAGCGATCATCGAACTCGGCCGCGCGGACGGTGAGCTGGGCGGCGAAATCGCCGTACGACTGCTGCTCTCCGGCCTCGTGTCGGGAGGCCTGGCCGCCCTCGGGTGGTACGTCGTGATCTGGCATCTGGTTCGGTTCCGGAGGCGGGTCGCGACACTGTGACGCTACGGATGGGGCAGCGTGACCGGCGTGTGACACGTGGGACTCGAGAGGTGATCGGGGTAGCCTCAGGAGTATGGCGACCCGCACGTCTTCCCCGGCGCGGGCGCAGAAGTCGGCAGCTAAACGGCCCAGTACGGCTCGTTCGGCTGCTGGTGGACGCTCCCGTCCGTCAGCCGCCCAGAAGCGAGGGCAGAGCACGAAGCGCGGTGGATCCACGGCCGCGCGGACCAGCACGCCCAAAAACAGCGGACCGGGTCCGTTCGCGGCCGCCATGCTCGCTCTGTGTCGCGGAGTGGTGAAGGTCTGGATCGGTATCGCGCACCTGCTCGGCAGGATGGTGCGGGGGATCGGCAACAGCGCCCGCGACCTCGAGCCGGAACACCGCCGTGACGGTGCCGGGCTGTTCCTGATCGGTCTGGCGCTCGTAGTGGCCGCCGCGATCTGGTGGGACCTCCCGGGCTCGGTCGGCAACGCTGTCCGCACGGTCGTCGGCGGCAGCATCGGCATGCTCGGTTGGGCATTGCCACTGCTGCTCCTGCTGATCGCGATCCGCACGCTGCGTGACCCTGAGCGCAACGGCCCGGCAGGCCGCCAGGTCATCGGCTGGACAGCGGTCACCCTCGGCGTCCTCGGCCTGATCCACATCGCGAACGGTCTGCCCCGGCCCAGCAACCCGGCCGACGGACCGCTGAGCGACGCCGGCGGCGCGATCGGGTACTTCATCTCGTCGTTCCTGTCCGACCTGCTGACGCAGTACGTCGCGGCGCCGCTGCTCGTGCTGCTGTCGATCTTCGGCGCGCTGGTCGTCACCGGTACGCCGGTGTACTCGATCCCGCTGCGGTTCCGAGCGGCGTTCGACGTACTGATGGGGCGGACCGAGCTGCCCGAGGACGCGCCGTCCGTGCAAGCCGCGCCGACCGACGACACGGTCCGGCTGACGCGCAAGCAGCGCCGCGCGAAGGCGGAACTCGAGGACGACGACGACCCGACGGTCAAGCCGTACGACTCGCCGGTGCTCGAGAGCCGCGAGATGGCCAAGCGCGGCCGGAAGACGAAGGCCCGCGAGCCGGAAGAGGACGCCTACGACGTCGACTCCGAGAGCGCTGCTTCGGCACCGGAGTCGGTCGACGAGGCGCCGGCCGCCTCGAAGAAGGCCTCGTCGCCCACGCCGCCGCCCGAGCCGCCGCCACACACGCCGCTGCCCCAGCGGGTCGAGCAGCTGAGCCTGTCCGGCGACATCACGTACACGCTGCCCGACGGCCAGATGCTCAGTCCCGGTTCGGTGCACAAGGCCCGCACCAAGGCCTCCGACCAGGTCGTCGACCGGCTGACCGAGGTGTTCGAGCAGTTCGGAATCGACGCCCAGGTCACCGGCTACACCCGTGGCCCGACCGTCACGCGGTACGAGGTCGAGCTCGGCTCCGCTGTCAAGGTCGAGAAGGTCACCGCGCTCTCGAAGAACATCGCGTACGCCGTGGCGTCGGCCGACGTCCGGATCCTGTCGCCGATCCCGGGCAAGTCCGCGATCGGTATCGAGATCCCGAACACCGACAAGGAGACCGTCAGCCTCGGCGACGTGATCCGGTCGGCGACCGCCCGCAACGACCACCACCCGATGGTGGCCGGCCTCGGCAAGGACGTCGAGGGCGGCTTCGTGGTCGCGAACATGGCGAAGATGCCGCACCTCCTGGTCGCCGGTGCGACCGGCTCGGGCAAGTCGTCGTTCGTCAACTCGCTGATCACCTCGATCCTGATGCGCTCGACGCCGGACGAGGTCCGGATGATCCTCGTCGACCCGAAACGGGTCGAGCTGAACAACTACGAGGGCATCCCGCACCTGATCACGCCGATCATCACCAACGCCAAGAAGGCCGCCGAGGCGCTGCAGTGGGTCGTCCGCGAGATGGACATGCGGTACGACGACCTCGCGGCCTTCGGGTTCCGCCACGTCGACGACTTCAACAAGGCGGTCAAGGCGGGCAAGGTGAAGCCGCCACCAGGGTCCGAGCGCGTGCTCTCGCCGTACCCGTATCTGCTGGTGATCGTCGACGAGCTCGCCGACCTGATGATGGTTGCACCGCGCGACGTCGAGGACTCGATCGTCCGCATCACCCAGCTGGCGCGTGCCGCCGGTATCCACCTGGTGCTCGCCACCCAGCGGCCGTCGGTGGACGTCGTGACCGGTCTGATCAAGGCGAACGTACCGTCCCGACTGGCGTTCGCGACCTCGTCGCTGGCCGACAGCCGGGTCATCCTGGACCAGCCCGGCGCGGAGAAGCTGGTCGGTCAGGGTGACGGTCTGTTCCTGCCGATGGGCGCGAGCAAACCGATGCGGATCCAGGGCGCGTGGGTCACGGAGAACGAGATCCACACGGTGGTCGAGCACTGCAAGGAGCAGTTGCAGCCGACGTACCGTGAGGACGTCACCGCGGCGCCGGGGCCGAGCAAGGATCTGGACGACGAGATCGGGGACGACCTCGACCTGGTGGTGCAGGCGGCGGAGCTGATCGTTTCCACCCAGTTCGGCTCCACGTCGATGCTGCAGCGTAAGCTCCGCGTCGGTTTTGCCAAGGCCGGCCGGCTGATGGACATCCTGGAGAGCCGCGGCGTCGTCGGTCCCAGTGAAGGTTCGAAGGCCAGGGACGTCCTGGTCAAACCCGACGACCTAGAGGACTTCATCAGCACCCTCCGAGGAGAGTGAGACCGTGACCGCGGCGAGCGCACTGCCCAGGCAGGAACGATTCGACGTCGACCCGAAGCCGACGCCGTTCACCGTGCACGCTTCCCAGAAGGTGCACGGCGGCCTGGCCGTCGGGGCCGCGCTGGTGGCGATCGGTTTCGCCGCCTCCGCGTCCACGAGTCCGACCGGCATCCTGCGCTGGATCGTGGCGGCGGCCTTCGCCGCACTTGCCGTCGTGTGCGCCCGCGCCCTGACGGTGGGGGACATGCTGGTCGCCGACGACGTCGGCATCCGCCTGCGGATCGGCAACGAGTGGATCGGTACGCGGTGGGAGGACATCGAAGAGGTGACGGTGCTGCAGCGCCGGCATCCGCTCGACGACGGGCGGATCGCCGTACATCTGCAGGATCCTGGGCCGATCCTCGGTGCGATGCCGAGTTCGACACGCAAGCGAACCGATGCCAACCGGCGGCTGACCGGATCGTCACTCGCGATACCGTTCGGGTTGACGGCTCGGCCGTCGAATGGGGAGGTTGTGCAGGCTCTGCACATGCTGGCGGATGCCAGATGTCCGGTCAGAGAACAACTCTGAGTAGTCCGTGACCCCGTCGTACCAACGGCGTTGAGTTGGTGTCGGCGGACCGGTCGCCGACTAGGCGGGCGTCAACGCTCCGCGCGATAACGCCGAGCGAAGGAGAGGATGGTGGGGACGTGAGCATCGGCAGCGAGCTCACGGCGGCCCGCGAACGGGCCGACATGACGATCGAGCAACTGAGCGCCGCGACCCGGATCAGAACCGGGCTGCTGATCGCCATGGAGGCCGATGATTTCTCCCGCTGCGGCGGGAATTTCTACGCCCGTGGACATATCCGGTCGATCGCTCGCGTGGTCAAGGCCGACCCCGCGCCACTGCTGGCCACCTTCGACGCTGAGCACGCCGCCGAGGAGGAGAAGTCGCGGCGCGAGGAACGCGCCGCGGTCAAGGGCCCGACCCTGCGCCCGGCCCGGCCACGCTGGGCCCTGGTGGTCGGCGCGATTCTCGTCATCCTGATGGGCTGGGGGATGGTGCGGCTCTTCACGCTGCCCAACGACATCGAGGCCAACGCGTCCAAGACCGCGACCGCCACGGCGACCGTCACCACACCGACCCCGAAGACATCGCCGAAGCCGACGGCCCAGCCGACCAAGAAGCCGGCGTCCCCGAAGCCGCCGGTCCTGAGGACCGCGCTGACGCTGACCGCGAAGAACGACGGCACGTACCTGACGATCCGCGACAAGAAGAACCGCCGCCTGTTCCAGGGCCGCCTCAGCCCCGGCATCGCGCAGTCCGTCACCAGCTCCGGCGACATCCGCGTGACGGTGGGCAACCCCGGGAACCTGATCATCGTCCTCAACGGCAACCGCCTCGACACCAAGCTCTACAAGTTCACCGCCCACCCGAACGGGACGCTCAGCAAGACCGCCTCCTGAGTTCGGGGTGTGAGATCGGTTGGTGAGTTAGGTCGCGGCGTGTACCGCGCGTCATACTCGTAGCGATGACTACGCCACCCACCACCGTCGCCCTGGTCACGCTGGGCTGTGCCCGCAACGATGTCGACTCCGAGGAGCTGGCCGGCCGGCTCGAAGCCGGTGGCTTCCGCCTCGTCGACGACGCCGCCGAGGCGGACACGGTGGTGGTGAACACCTGCGGCTTCGTCGAGGCCGCGAAGAAGGACTCGGTCGACACCTTGCTGGCGGCCACCGACTACAAGGACTCCGGCCGCACCCAGGCCGTCGTCGCGGTCGGCTGCCTGGCGGAGCGGTACGGCGAGCAGCTCGCCGAAGCCCTCCCGGAGACGGACGCGGTCCTCAGCTTCGACGACTACGCCGACATCTCGGACCGCCTCCGCGCGATCCTGTCGGGTACGAAGCATCAGGCCCACGTCCCCCGCGACCGCCGCAAACTCCTGCCGCTGGCCCCCGCCGCCCGCCACACCACCGAGGGCGTAGCCATCCCCGGCCACGGCAACCCAACCCCCGCCGCAGATGCCCCAGCCACGAACTCTCCTGCGGGCGCCTCTGCTGCTGCCGCCGGCGACCTCATCACGGGCCACGCGGCTGCTGTCGCCGCGGATGCGTCCGCGACCGGCCGCGGCGCGGCCGCAGTTGCTTCCGGTGCCGCTCTCGGTGACGCAGCGCCGGCGCCGGTTCTGGGCGACCACATACCCGCCGCGCTGCGTCCGGCGCAGCCGGACGGCGCTGCACCCGAGCCCGCCGGCCTCAAGGGACGCTTCGTCACCGGCGCCCCCGAAGAACTGAAGATCGACGCCCCCGACCTCGAACTCGCCCCCGCCAGCGGCCCCCGCGTCATGCGCCGCCGCCTCGACGGCGGCCCGATGGCCCCGCTGAAGCTCGCCTCCGGCTGCGACCGCCGCTGCGCGTTCTGCGCCATCCCGATGTTCCGCGGCGCCTTCATGTCCCGCCGCCCCGCCGAGGTCCTCCGCGAGGCGGAGTGGCTCGCGGAGAACGGCGTACGCGAACTGTTCCTCGTCTCCGAGAACTCCACCTCCTACGGCAAGGACCTCGGCGACCTCCGCCTCTTGGAGACCCTCGTCGGCGAGATCGCCCAGGTCACCGGCATCACCCGCGTCCGCGTCTCGTACCTGCAGCCCGCCGAGATGCGCCCGACCCTCATCACCGCGATGACCTCCACCCCCGGCGTGGTCCCGTACTTCGATCTCTCGTTCCAGCACGCCTCGGGCCCGCTGCTCCGCCGGATGCGCCGCTTCGGCGACTCCGAGCGCTTCCTCGAACTCATCGCCCAGGTCCGCGCCGCCGCCCCGACCGCCGGCATCCGCAGCAACGTCATCGTCGGCTTCCCGGGCGAGACCGAGGAAGACGTCGACATCCTCTGCGACTTCCTGTCCCGCGCCGGTCTGGACGCGATCGGCGTCTTCGGCTACTCCGACGAGGACGGCACCGAGGCGGAGACCTACGACGGCAAACTCGACGAGGACACCATCGCGTCCCGCCTCGACCGAGTCACCCGCCTCGCCGAAGACCTCACCTCCGCCCGCGCCGAATCCCGCATCGGCGAACTCCTCGAAGTCCTCATCGAGTCCCTCGACCCCACCAACGAAGCCGTCAACACCGACGCCGACGCCGACGCCGGCGCCGACGCCGGCGCCGACGCCGGCGCCGACGCGGACGCTACCGACGCAGCGAACGCCTCGGCCGACGCAGCTGACGCGTCTGCGGACGCAGATGACGCCTCCGCCGAGGCCGCAGAAGCCGCTGACGCTGCACGCGCGGGCGCTGACTTCGGGCAGCGCCCGGCCGACGAGTTGGCGGACAGCGGACTGCTCGGCACCGGTCGGACGGCCGAGGGTCGCGCCGCGCACCAGGGTCCTGAGGTGGATGGGATCACGACGCTGACGGGTCTCCCGGACGGCATCAAGGTCGGCGATCTGGTGTCCGCGAAGGTGGTGGCGAGCGACGGTGTCGACCTGATCGCCGAATTCGCGGCGCTCGTGACGGCGCCGGACGCCCGTTCGGCAGTTAACCTGACCGCGTGACCAACCCGCCGACGAACCCGGCGCCACGCGCTGCCGGCAGTCATCTCCACGCGCCCAGCGCCTGGAACCTGCCGAACGCTCTCACGGTTCTCCGGCTGGTCCTGGTACCGCTTTTCGTCTGGCTCCTGCTCCGCGAGGGCGGCCACACCACCGACAACCGCCTGCTCGCCACGGCCGTGTTCGTCGTCGCGATCGTCACGGACCGCTTCGACGGCGACATCGCCCGGCGCTGGAACATGGTCACGAACTTCGGCAAGGTCGCCGACCCCATCGCCGACAAGGCCCTCACCGGAGCCGCCTTCCTGGGCCTGTCGTACCTCGGCGAACTCCCGTGGTGGGTCACCATCCTCGTGATGGTCCGCGAATGGGGCGTCACCGCCCTCCGCTTCTGGGTCATCCGCCACGGCGTCATGCCCGCCAGCCGCGGCGGCAAACTCAAAACCGTCCTCCAGGCAATCGCCTTAGGCCTGTACCTCCTGCCCTGGCAGGACGTCGCCATCCTCCACTGGACCGCCGTAACCATCATGGCCGCCGCAGTCCTGGTCACCGTAGTAACCGGCATCGACTACGTAGGCCGAGCCCTCCGCCTCCGAGCCGCCGCCAAACGCCCCCTCCCATAACCCGATAGCCCGGTCACGCCGGCCCCTCAGCGGCCCCGCGCCCTCCACCCAGCGCCCTCGCCCTAGCGCCACCTCGCCCCAACGCCTGCGCCCACTGCACGCGCCCCAGCGCCCGCGGCTCGGCGCCCTCGGACCAGCGCTCGCTCGACCTAGCTCGCCATCGGTACCGCGCGGCTCCCACCCCACCCTCGGCCCGCACCGCCTGCGCCAGGCATCCTCCGTTCGCCTACCCCGGCATGCCTCGCCCGGCCGACTCCGCCTGGTTACGCTCCGCGTCGCGCACGTCGGCGCCTGCTGGTGGTGCGCCGCGCATCTCGGAACCCCGCCGTTGGGCGGCGCGGGCTGAAGATGCGTTTGTCAGCGGCTGGTTACAAGTGGGGTGGGGGAGAGGGCTATGAGTCCGCCAGCCAGGAGAGCATCTTGCCTCGGGACCAGGTACGGCCGACTGACTCGGTGTGTAGAGAGCCGTGTCTGAAGACTGCGAGGCTGATGATGCTGTGACCTGAGGCCCGGCGGTCGCCGAAGGTTGGGATCGCGGGGGCGACTCCGACGCCTTCCACCGAGACCCACGCGATCGGCCGATGGGTTGCCGCGTCGTTCAGGTGCTGGAGGAACCGCAGCCGGCCCTCGAGCGGAACATTCGACAACGCCCAGGTCGTGGTGACAACCGGCAACACTCCCGCAGGTACGTGAGCGAGCGCATCGGGCAGGACATCAACAGGTTCACCGCGCACCAGCGTTGGTGCTGCACCGGCCGCCATCTTGAGCTCGGCGCCGAGCAGTCCCAGCGCGTCCGCGTCATCCGGGGGCAGACACGCACGCAACCACCGCGCCTGATCCACATCTGTGACGTCTACCGGATCAACGTCCACGACGGCTCGACTAACGACCTCAGGAATCGCCCGCGTCGGCACACCCCGGTCACCCACCATCGAAGCCGCCACCTGCACCGACGAACCCGAGTCACCCAGCGACTGCCCGTCGCTGTAAGCAATCCCAACCCGATCGACAGTGAGATTGAGCCCAGCCGCCCGCCCCACATCGATCAGCCCGATCGCGTCCGCGCCGACCCGCTGAGCGACCTCCGCAATAGCCGGGTACAAGACGGCGTACCGCCCGCTCTCGTTCGAACGCACAGTCCGGCTCTCGGCAAGCGAGACCACCGAGTCCCGCATCCGCACCACGACATCGACCGCCACAGTCCCCGCCGCATCGCCCCGTTCGTGATCAGCTGAGGCGTTCGGTGCGGGGGCGAACGCCTCTGCTAAGTCAGGGGCTTGGCCGGTGAGGGCGAGATAGTGGAGGACCGCGAGGATGATCGTTGGACTGCGCTTGCGCGGTGACGCTGTCTCGATGACTGCGAGAGCCTCGTCGGACTCGCTCAAGGCGAGCGCGATCCGGGTGCTGAGCGGAGAGGTCTTACTCGCGTCGCTCTCTGCGAAGCGGCGATAGATCTGAGCGAGTGAGCGGCCGTGACGCTCCGGCTTGGATCCTTGAGCGGTCGGCATCGGCACCTCCAGGAGTTTAGCGATCGTCCAGCACGTCAGGGACGTGCTTGGGGTGTGTTGGTGGGGTGGGGCACGGGCGTTGGTGTTGAGTACAGGTACTGGTCGGAGTGAGGGAGGTGGCGGGTGGCTGGTGATGGGGTAGACGCGGCAGTTGGACGGTTCGTGGAGCTGCTCCTCGAGCGGGGCGTGACGGTTGCGACGGCTGAGTCGTTGACTGGGGGGATGGTTGGGGCTGTTCTCACGGACGTGCCGGGGGTGTCGGCTGTGTATCGGGGTGGCTTGGTGGTTTACGCGACTGACCTGAAGGCCAAGCTTGCAGGCGTGCCTGAGGATCTGTTGGCGGCTGTAGGCCCCGTGCATCCGGATACGGCTGCAGCCCTGGCCAATGGAGTGCGAGAGCGTTTGGAGGCCGATTACGGGCTCGCGACGACGGGTGTGGCCGGTCCGGACCCGCAGGCGGGGATCGAGGCCGGCACGGTGTACGTCGCGGCGGCCGGCGCGGGGTCCGTCCAGGTCCGGAAGCTGCAGGTCGCCGGTGATCGGGCGGTTGTACGCCGGGCGAGTGTCCAGGCTGTCCTCGAACTCGGAGCCGCAGTTGTGGCGGAAGAACTCGACTGAACGGGGTGTTGAGACCAGCATGGGGACAGGTAAGGCAGACTGGCACGGCGCACCGAAGGTGGACATTGCGTCGGGGAGTGACCCAGCAACAGGTACCGTTGGTTCCTACGGTCGCGCTACCGTGCGAGTAGACGTGGCCGGACAGGTGGAAGGGAGAAACCCTATGGTGCTGGTTCGTGGCCTGTTGGGCGACGTGCTGCGGCGTAAGCGGCTGCGCCAGGGGCGCACTCTCCGCGAGGTGTCCGCTGACGCTCGGGTGAGCCTTGGCTACCTGTCCGAGGTGGAGCGCGGCCAGAAGGAAGCCTCCAGTGAGCTGCTGGCAGCGATCTGCATGGCGCTCGAGGTGCCGCTGTCGACGGTCTTCGCCGAGGTGAGCGAGGACCTGGCGCGCGAAGAGGCTCTGGTGCTGGCGCACCCGACCATCGAGTCCGAGGTCGTGGCCTCGGCCGCGTGAGCTCCGAGTCATCGGACACCGCCCTCGGGCGTTGGAGTGCTGCACGGCTGGATCAGTGCTGTCCGGCTCGGCCAGAGGAGCTGCAGCGCCGGCAAGGGCGGGAAGCCCGGCTGCCGGAACATCTGGTTCGCCGTGTATAGGTGCGTTGCTGAGTCGGGGAATCGGAGCAGTTCCGCCGTCTCGGGCGGTGGGAAGAAGGCGGACAGGTCGTCGCCCTCGTCGAACTCCGCGCCCTCCATCACCGCCCAGGCGAGCGGCTTGAGCCCGAGGTACGCCGAGCACGGCTCCGGGTCGAAGACGATGATCTCCGGATGTCGGTACAGGCTGAGACCGAGCGTGTACCCGAAGGCTGGATTACGGGCGCCGCCGCCCTCGACGTACTGCATCGTCCAGCCGTAGGTCCGGATGTTCTGCTCGATCTGCCGTGAGTACTGCTCGTCGGTCACACCGCCGCACGCCTCGCACATCGCCTTCTCCTCTCGCTCGAACATGTGTTCGATGTGTCAGAGAAGATATCGGTGTTCGATCCCGCCGCTGGGGTTTTCCACAGGGCAGTTCGGTGGGTCAGATTTCCGGCTGGCAGGCCGGGCACCAGTAGGTGACCCGCTCCCGGGTTGGTTCGCCGAGCATTGCGGAGAGGATCGTCGTACCGCAGCGGCGGCAGGGTTTGCCGGCGCGTTCGAACACCCAGGAGCGTTGCCCGGGACGGTCGACGCCGGTACTGACCTGGGTGCCGTTGCGCACGTTGGCCTTCATCAGCTTCCTGCTGAGGTCGACCGCGGCAGGGACATCGACCGCCGAGACCGGACGCCACGGGTGCAGACCGAGCAGGAAGCAGACCTCGACGCGATAGAAGTTCCCGATTCCGGCGAGGTTGCGCTGATCGAGCAACGCCCCGCTGATCGTCCGTCCGGGATCGGACTCGACGTTCGAGATCGCAACCGATCGGTCGAACGACGGTGAGAGCAGATCGGGCCCGAGATGCCCGACGACGCTGTCCTCGTCGTCGGTGGCCACCAGATCGAGGACCGGCAGCCGGTAGCCGACGGCCGTCCAGGGAGCGGTTTCGAGCACCGCGCGGACCTGATGATCAGGCCCGCCGTGCCACCGTTCGCCGGGGCGGTACAGATGCCAACTCCCGTCCATCCGGAAGTGGCTGTGCAGCGTCAGGCCGCCGGAGATCCGCATCAGGATGTGCTTGCCCCGTGCAACGACCTCGTTGATCGTCCGACCACTGAGGTCCGTCGTCGCGAGTGTCGGAACCCGGAAGTCGGTACGGACCAGTTCCTGCCCGGCCAGCGCCTGATTCAGCCGCTTGCAGGCCCGCCAGACGGTGTCCCCCTCAGGCATGGCTGACCGCCGCGACCGTCAAGCCCGCAGCCGCAGGCCGCGCGGCGTCGCGTGGAATCCGGCCTTCGCCAACGCATCGCCGAACGCGGTGTGCCGAACTTGCTCGCCGTCAGCTGTCTCCACACTCAACTTCCCGAGCTGCCCGTCCCGGATCGCCAACGCCAGCGCATCCACGGCCGGCTGCAGCAGGTCAGAATCCTCGGTGAAGCTCAGCACGGTCCGCCCGCCCCGCTCGACGTACACGATCAGTTGGCCGTCGACCATCACGACCAACGCACCCGCCTTCCGGCCGGGCCGATGACCGCCGGCGCTTTCACGCTCGGGCCAGGACAGCGCCGCACCATACGGGTTGGCCGGATCAGAAGCAGCTAGTACGACGGCGCGCGCGGTCAGCTCCTCGTCCTTTCGGGCGCGCCCACCGTTGCCGGGCCCGAAGCGACCAGGTGGACCAAACGGCCCGTCAGGCGTCGCCGCGGACGAGGTTGGCAGCTCGGCCAGAGCTCGCAGCCGATCGACCGCGCCTGGCAGTGCGAACTGTGCAGCCCCGAGTCCCGCTACGAAGTACCCGCGCCGGCATCGCCCGGACTCCTCGAACGCGCTCAGCACCTTGTAGACGGCAGCGAACCCGCCGGGTGTGCGCTCCGTGATCACCGACCCGCGCGTGACGATCCCGTAGCGATCCAGCAGCGTCTCTGCCGCCGCGTGCGCCCGCCGAGTCGCGTCCGTACTGCGTTCCGGGAGCAACGACCATCGCCCGCCCGCTGTCGGCGGCCCACTCCGCGACGGCATCGCCGGCCGCCCGGGCCGCACAGGCCGCCCTGGTCGCGCACGCGGCGTCGCGCGGCGAGTCCGATGACTGCCACGGCCGCCACCGACGAGGGACCGGACAGGCGTCAGCGTGTCGTTCGTCAGGTACCCGGACCACACGAGATCCCAGAGCACCCCAACCAGCGCCTCGTCCTCGACGACTCCGGATGCGGCACCCACCGCGTCACTCAGTTGTCTGAAGAAGAACGCACCCCCACCAGACAGCGAATCAAGAACCGCCTGATGCGTCTCACCCAACTCGACCGCCGGGTCCGGATCAGGCAGCGTCAGGTCACAGTTGTCGGCCAGATGCAGCGAGACCCACCCATCTGTCCCGGGCAGTGAACCCGCGCCGGCCCAGATCACTTCACCGGTCGCCGTCAGCTCGTCCAGCATCGACGGCTGATATCCGGGCACGCGCGATGGCAGCACGATCGACTCGAGCGCCGACGCCGGCACAGCGCATCCCGCCAGTTGCTCGACCGCTCCGAGAAGTACGTCGTACCCGCGTCCGCGGCTGCTCGTGATCCCTTGCCAAGCCGGCAGGAAGCGGGCCAGCGCCGACGGATCGACGGGCTCGACCTCCTTCCGTAGCGCGGCGAGTGAGCGCCGTCGCAACAACCGAAGGATCTCGCTGTCACACCACTCGAGCGCGATCCCGCCCGGTAGGAATTCGCCCTCGACGACGCGACCGGCCGCTGCCAGTCGTCGCAGCGCCTCCGTGACCACCGCGACCCCGATGCCGAGATGCGTCGCGAGATCGATCGCCCGGAACGGCCCATGCGTGCGCGCATACCGCGACACCAGATCGCCAAGCGGATCGGCGACCGGCTCGGCGTGCGCTTCCGCGACGCCAGGCGGCAGCGGTACGCCGAGAGCGTCGCGCAATCGAGCGACATCCTCGACGACCGCCCATCGATGCTCACCGGCGATCCGAACCCGAACGACTCGGCGAGCCGCAGCCAATGAAGTCAGCCAGGACTCCGCATCCGAACCGTCGACGCAGCGCTGCGTTGCCTCGGACAACGACAGCGGCCCGATCAGTCGCAGTACGTCGAACAAACCCTCGGCATCGCGAGCGCGGCGGTCCTCGGCGAGCCGCTGCAGCTCAGCCTCAGTGCGCAGCACGACCTCTGCGTCCAGCAACTCGCGCAGCTCGGTCCGCCCGAGCAGCTCGGCCAGGAGGCTCTGATCGAGTGCCAACGCTGCAGCACGCTTCTCCGCGAGCGGACTGTCGCCCTCATACATGAACGCGCCCACGTAGCCGAACAGCAAGGATTTCGCGAACGGCGACGCCTCTGACGTCTCCACCTCGACAACCGAGATCCGGCGTTCACCGATCCCGGTCAGCAGGTCCTTCAACGCGGGCAAGTCGTAGACGTCCTGCAGTACCTCGCGCAACGTCTCGAGAACGATCGGGAACGAGCCGAACTTGCTCGCCACACTGAGCAACTGTGACGCCCGCTGTCGCTGCTGCCACAGCGGCGATCGTCGCCCGGGATTCCGTCGCGGCAGCAGCAAGGCCCGCGCGGCACACTCGCGGAATCGCGCCGCGAACAACGCCGACCCACCGACCTCGGTGGTCACCAGATCCTCGATGTCCGCCGGATCGAACAGCACCAGATCCGCTCCCGGCGGCGCCTCGTCGGTCTCCGGCAGCCGCAGCACGATCCCGTCGTCGCCCGAGACCGACTGCGCATCCATCCCGTACCGATCGCGCAGCCGTGCCGCGATCGCCAGCGCCCACGGCCCGTGCACCTGACCGCCGTACGGCGAATGCACGCACACTCGCCAGTCGCCGAGCTCGTCGCGGAACCGCTCGACGACGATCGTCACGTCGTCCGGGACCCGGCTCGTCGCTTCACGTTGCTCGGCCAGGTACGAGACGAGATTGTTGGCGGCGTACTCGTCCAGGCCAGCGGCTCGTGCGCGGTCGACCGCCTTGCCGGCTGGCAGTGACGCCATCTTGCGGACGAACGCGCCGGTCGCCGCACCGAGCTCGGCCGGGCGCCCGACCGCGTCGCCCTTCCAGAACGGCAGCCTGCCCGGCTGACCCGGCGCGGGGGAGACCAGCACCCGGTCATGGGTGATGTCCTCGATCCGCCAGCTCGAGGCGCCGAGCGTGAAGACGTCACCGACCCGCGACTCGTAGACCATCTCCTCGTCGAGCTCGCCGACCCGATGGTTCGTCGATTCGCCGACCAAGAACACCCCGAACAACCCGCGGTCCGGGATCGTCCCGCCGCTCGTCACCGCGAGCCGCTGCGCGCCCGGCCGACCCGAGACCTCGCCGCTGACCCGATCGAACACGATCCGCGGCCGTAGCTCCGCGAACTCGTCCGACGGATAGCGACCGGACAGCATGTCGAGCACCCCGTCGTACGCCGAGCGTGGCAGCGTCGCGAACGGGGCGCAGCGTCGTACCAGAGAGAAGAGGTCGTCGACGTTGACGGAATCGAGGGACACGATCGACACGATCTGCTGGGCGAGCACATCCAGCGGGTTGGCCGGAATGTGCAAGCTCTCGATCAGTCCCTCGCGCATCCGCTGCACGACGACGGCGGTGTCGATCAGATCGCCGCGGAACTTCGGGAACAGCACACCACGCGACACCGCGCCCACCTGGTGACCCGCGCGACCGACACGCTGCAGACCGCTCGCGACGGAGGGCGGCGCCTCGACCTGGATGACCAGATCCACGGCGCCCATATCGATGCCGAGCTCGAGGCTGCTCGTCGCCACGACACACGGAAGCCGACCGGATTTCAGGTCCGCCTCGATCAGCGCGCGCTGCTCCTTGCTCACCGATCCGTGATGCGCCCGCGCTATCAGTGGGGGAGCCGCGAGTGATCCGCCTGACTGCGCCATCACTTGTGCAGGTGATCCGAGTTCCTGCAGCTCCAGCTCGGCACGCTCGGCGGCGATCTCGTTCAGCCGGGCGGTCAGTCGCTCGGCCAGGCGGCGTGAGTTCGAGAAGACGATCGTCGACTGGTGCTGACTGATCAGGTCGAAGACCTGCTCCTCGACGTGTGGCCAGATCGAGGCGTGCTGTTGTGGACCCGCCGCGGAGCCGGAGGTCTCGACCTCGGTCGCGGCCAGCTCCGCCATGTCCTCGACCGGCACGACGACGCTCAGATCCCACTGCTTGGTGAACTTGGGCTGCACAACGGTCACCGGCCGCTCACCGCCGAGGAACCGCGCCACCTCTTCGACCGGTCGCACAGTCGCCGACAGACCGATCCGTTGCGCCGGCTTCGGCAACAACTCATCGAGTCGCTCAAGGGTCAGCGCCAGATGGGCGCCGCGCTTCGTCCCGGCGACCGCATGGACCTCGTCGACGATGACCGTCTCGACTCCGCGCAACGCCTCCCGGCCCTGCGACGTCAGCAGCAGGAACAGCGATTCCGGCGTCGTGATCAGTACGTCGGAAGGTCGCGAGGCGAACCGCCGTCGCTCGCCGGCCGGGGTGTCGCCCGACCGCACCGCGACCTCGACCTCGATCGGCGCCTCACCGAGCCGGCGCGCGGTCTCCCGGATGCCGATCAGGGGCGCGCGCAGGTTGCGCTCCACGTCGACAGCGAGCGCCTTCAGCGGGGACACGTACAGCACCCGGCAGCGCAGCTTCGGATCGGACGGCGGGGGGATCGAGGCCAGCCGGTCGAGCGCCCAGAGGAAGGCCGCCAGCGTCTTCCCGGAGCCGGTCGGCGCGACAACCAGCGCGTCCCGGCCCGCGGTGATCGCGTCCCACGCCTCGAGCTGGGCCGGGGTGGCCGCCTCGAAGACGTCGCCGAACCACGCCCGGGTCGCGGGCGAGAACCGGCTCAACGCGCTGGTTTTCTTCACGCCGACCATCTTGCCGGGTCCAGCCGACAGTTTTCACGGAGGCTTTATGGAGGCGGCCGCCGGCCCTCGTCGCCGACCGTGAGCACGCGCTTTCCGTCCGATGCCGAGCTTGTCCCCTTCGTCTGCAATGATCGGCCACATGATGAACCGCGTACGTGCAGCCCTCGTCGTCGTGGCCTGCCTCGTCGGGTTGACCGGGTGCGTCAACCTCGACGCCGACCTGAAGGTCGGGTCGAACGAGACGGTCTCCGGGACCATGAAGATCGGGGTCGACAAGCAGCTGCTGCAGTCCAGTGGCCAGTCCCTCGACAAGGTCCGCCAGCAGATCGAGAGCGGCATCAAGGAGACGACCACCGAGGGCGTCACCTGCAAGTCGTACGAGGACGACAAGTACGTCGGGTCCAACTGCACGTTCGAGAGCGTGCCGTTCGACAAGATGGGCAGCTCCAGCGGTGACGGTGTCAGCTTCCGCAAGGACGGCGACAAGGTCACGGTGACGGTCAAGGCTGACAACCTCGGCAATGTCCCGTCCGGCAGCCAGCCGCAGGTGAACTTCAAGATCACCATGCCGGGCAAGATCCTCGAGCACGACGACGGCGCGAAGATCAGTGGCCGGACGGCGACGTACGACAGCCTCGACAAGCTCGGGAAGATCTCGCTGACCTCGCAGGCCGGCGGTGGGTTCCCGACGTGGGCGCTGATCCTGATCATCGTCGTGGTGTTGCTCGCCATCGCCGCGGCGGTGTTCTTCGTGCTGCGCAGTCGGAAGGCGAAGGGGCAGCAGGGCTACGGACAGCAGTTCCCGGGGCAGTACCCAGGGCAGCCGGGGCAGTACGGCGGTCCGGGGCAGTACCAGGGGCAGCAGGGGTACGGGCAGCAGTACGGCCAGCCTGGTCCCGGTGGGCAGTACCCGGGCCAGCCTGGGCAGTACGGCGGTCCGCAGGGCCAGCCTGGTCAGTACGGCGGCCAGCCGGGGCAGTACCCGGGTCAGCCGCAGCAGGGTCAGCCGGGTCAAGGTCAGCCGGG
Source organism: Kribbella sp. NPDC043289 (assembly GCF_056436705.1). Classification (NCBI taxonomy): domain Bacteria; kingdom Bacillati; phylum Actinomycetota; class Actinomycetes; order Propionibacteriales; family Kribbellaceae; genus Kribbella; species Kribbella sp. NPDC043289. The sequence continues at coordinate 2,400,615 of NZ_JBWKCB010000001.1, read as the reverse complement.
TCAGGGCCAGCCGCCGTACGGTGGTCAGCCTGGGCCGCAAGGACAGCCTGGTCAGCAGCAGTACCCTGGGCAGCCTCAGCAGGGCCAGGGCCAGTGGGGTCCGCAGCAGCAGCCGCCTCGACAGGGGCAGCCGCCGCAGCAGGGTCAGGGCGGCTGGGGACAGCAGCCCGGCCAGGGACAGCAGCCCGGCCAGCAGCCGCCGCAGCAAGGCGGTTGGGGACAGCAGGGTGGTCCGTCAGCGCCTCAGCAGGGGCAGCAGGGCGGTTGGGGGCCGCCGCCGAAGGATGACGACGGGCAGGCATGAGACTGACGGAATTCTGGGCACGGATGGATCACCATCTCGGGCCCGCGTACGCACGGACCTGGGCAGAGACCCAGGTGGTTCAGGAACTCGGCGGCCGCACGGTCGTCGAGGCTCTGGACGACGGTGAGGCTGCGAAGGTGGTGTGGCGTGCCGTCTGGGCGCACCTCAACCTCCCCGCCAGCGAACGCTGATGCCTAAGGCAACAAATCGCTTCAGCCGGTCCAGCCGGTGCGCGCCGCCCATTCCTCGGCCGGCAGGTAGATGAGGTCGCAGACCGGGTCCTTGAGGTCGGAGTAGTCACCGATCTCGAGCCGGAGGGCGGCAGCGTGCTGCTTGAACGCGGCGTACGCACGAGCCGTTTCCGGATGGCTGCGCAGGTAGTCGCGGAAGAGCAGTGCGTACCGCTGGTTGGCCCGGCCTGCCACCCGGATGTGGAGATTGACCCGGCGCCGGTACATCGGCTCGACCAGCATCCGCTTCACCCACTGGGCCTCGTCCGTGGGCAGTCCGGGCACCGGGTGGTCACGACGCGGTGGACGGAGCTCCCAGTCCGCGGCGGCCAGCCGTTCCGCCACGGCGTCCAACTCGGACTCCGTACCCACTGTGACCTGGATGTCGATGATGTCCTTGGCCGGCAGCCCGGGCACCGAGGTGGAACCGATGTGGTCGATCCGCTGGGCGAGCTCGCCCAGCAGTCCGCCGATCGTGTGGGCTGTCTTCTCGTACTGCGCCGGCCAGCTGTCGTCAGGGCGGGCGATGACGATCCCAGTCATGCCGAGATCATCCCAGGAGTCCGTGGGGTCAGACAGGCTTGAGACGGAACGCACCGTTGGTGAGCAGGTCGGCCGCCTCGTACGCCGCCTTTCGGATCGCTTTGCGCTCGTCGAAGTACCCGCCGACCACCCCGACGCCTGGGAGCTTCCCGACGAACCGGGCAGCCAGACCGCCACGCGGACGCTCCTCGAAGATCTCGTTGAGCCCACCGAACAGCTTGCTGATCCGCCAGATCATCCGGACGCCCTGACGCAACCCCTTCTCCTCCGTCTCGTCACCGAGGCCGAGCTGCTTCGCCACGTCCTGCCCGGCGACGGTCGGGTCGTCGTACTTGAGTACTTCGTCCGGCGTGATCGGCCGGTCGGTCAGTACACGAGCGATGATCGCCGTACGGTCGGCGTGCGCCTCCACGCCGTACTCACGGCATACCGCCCCGATCACCATCGCCTGGACCGCCGCACCGAGGGTGTCCCTGATCGGGAGCCTGTCGGCGGCCGCACCGCTGAGCCGGGGGAGTGCCGCGACGACGGCCGCGAACCCACCCAGCCGGGCAACCCACCAGTCGCAGCGCTTGGCGAGCGGCAGCAGCGGCCACTCCGAGTGTCCGGGCACCTTCATCTTCAGCAGCCGGTCGATCGCGAGGATCAGGGCCTTCTCCGCGAGGTTTGGCTTCTCCTGGTCGGAGTACTCCGTCAGGATGCTGCGGACCCCGAACGGGTCCTGGGTGCGGAGTGCGTCGAGTACGGTGTCGATGCCGAACTCGACCCGGCTGAGAGCCAGAATCACGGCTGAATCGGGCACGTCGGGACGGTCTGTCACGCCCGCAAGGGTAGGGAGCGCACGGGTCAGGATGGTTGCCCGGGCAGGGTTCGGCGTGTCAGTTGTGATTCGAACACGTGTTCGGGATACTTTGGTGCTCTGAAGGTGCGTGGACGGGCCGAGTTGTCCACAGATTCGAAGTCGCGACGAAAACTGTCGGTGCGGACGAATACCTTCTCTGGCGACAACGAAGTTCCTTCGGGCGGCCGGCTGGCGGCCCCGGATTATCAGATGGGTCAGGTGGCAGTCACATGGCGGGTGCAGCGAGCGCGGCGGCAAGTGCGGAGCGTGCGGCGGCCGATCGCGAGAAGGCGCTTGCGACCGCGCTGACGCAGATCGAGCGGCAGTGCGGCAAGGGATCGGTGATGCGCCTAGGGGAGCAGAACAAGCCCCCGATCGAGGTCATCCCGACCGGGTCGATCTCGCTCGACATCGCACTCGGGATCGGTGGTCTGCCGCGCGGTCGCGTGGTGGAGATCTACGGCCCGGAATCCTCCGGTAAGACGACCGTCGCCCTGCACGCGGTCGCGAATGCGCAGCGGGCCGGCGGGATCGCGGCGTTCATCGACGCCGAGCACGCCCTCGACCCGGAGTACGCGCGGAAGCTCGGTGTCGACACCGACGCGCTGCTGGTCTCGCAGCCCGACTCCGGTGAGCAGGCCCTGGAGATCGCCGACATGCTGGTCCGCTCCGGCGCGATCGACATCGTCGTGATCGACTCCGTGGCCGCGCTGGTGCCGCGCGCCGAGATCGAGGGCGAGATGGGCGACAGCCACGTCGGTCTGCAGGCCCGGCTGATGAGCCAGGCGCTGCGGAAGATGACCGGCGCGGTCAGCGGGACGAACACGACCGCGATCTTCATCAACCAGCTGCGCGAGAAGATCGGCGTGATGTTCGGCTCCCCGGAGACGACGACCGGTGGTAAGGCGCTGAAGTTCTACGCGTCGGTGCGGCTGGACGTCCGCCGGATCGAGTCGCTGAAGGACGGCACCGACGTGGTCGGTAACCGGACCCGCGTCAAGGTCGTGAAGAACAAGGTGGCCCCGCCGTTCAAGCAGGCCGAGTTCGACATCATCTACGGCCAGGGCATCAGCCGTGAGGGCAGCCTGCTCGACCTCGGCGTGGACCAGGGCTTCGTCCGCAAGGCCGGCGCCTGGTTCACCTACGAGAGCGACCAGCTCGGTCAGGGCCGGGAGAACGCGCGGAACTTCCTGCGTGACAATCCCGATCTGGCCAACGAGCTGGAGAAGAAGATCAAGGAGAAGATGGGCATCGGCCCGACGCTCGACGCCCCGGCCGACGAGGCCGCCAAGGCCGAGGTTGATGTCGACTTCTGATCGACCCACCGCGGGCGGCAGCGTGGGTCGGCAGTCGCCAACTGCCGACGACGCTGCCCCCGCGGCGCTGTCTCTACCCCACGAGGAACGCCTGGCCCTCGCCCGCAAACTCCTGGTCGAGGGCCCACCGTCGTCCGCGTCGAGCTCATCAACGTCGCCATCGGCGTCTTCACCAACGTCATCGTCATCAGCAGCGTCAGTGTCTTCGGCCGCGAATCGGTCTGCAGCCGCGAAACGCGGGGCCGAGGCGTCGACGGGTTCTAGATCTGGCTCGGGCCGACGGAGTCGGCGTACCGGTGGTCGCAGCTCGACCGCAAAGCGGGGAAGTGCCCAGGACGACTCCGACGACTTTCTGTCTGCGGACGACTCGGGTTGGGAAACCTCGCGGCGTCCCGGCTCGATCAGGCGAACTGTCGGAACGGTCGATCCCTGGGACGAGCCCGACACCTCTCGCGACAGCACTCGAGAGTCTGAAGAACAGTCTGCGCCTGGGGCTCGGTCCCGGCGAGCGCGGACCGAACCGTCCGCGTCTGCTTCGACATCGTCCCGGGCGGAGGACGTTCGGGAGGTACCTCGGCGAGATGCCTCGCGCCGTAGCTCCGGTGCGAAGGCGGCCGATCCGTGGGGCGATCAGGACGAGCGCTTGGCTGAGGCATTCGAAGCCCAGGCCGCCGACCGGCAGGCCGAGGCACGCGCCTTCGCCGACGACACCGAAGCCCCTCCCACACCCCGCGCCAACCACGGTCGCTCTACCGACAGCCGGTCCACCCATAGCGAGTCCATCGACCGCCAATCCACCGATCGTCGGTCCATCGGTAGCGGGTCTGCTGACAGCGAGTCCGACGACCGCCAGTCCGACGACCGCCAGTCCGACGACCGCCAGTCCGCCGACGGCGAGTCCATCGATGGCGATTCCGTCGAGCGCCAGTCAGTGCATCCTCGATCCACCGATGGTCGGGTCGATCGCGGCCGGTCGAGCAAGAGTGGCTCAAGTTCGGGTCGCTCTGACCTAGACAGCTCTGGTCGGAGCCGTTCTAGGCGTGGGCGTTCCATGGGCGGCGATCGATCGGCTGACGCACCTGATGCGTCGGCTGACAGGTCGTCGACGACTGCGTTTGAGCGGAACCTTCGTTCGGCTGCTGGCGGACTCGATCCGTGGGGAGATTCGGACGACTCCGCGGCCAGTTCGCGTCGAGTTCAGCCGGCCAAGCCCGATCACACACTCGCCGACGCATCGAGCGGGCAGTCCTTTGCCCGCCACGGCGAGACCGCCGGCGATACGTCCAGCGAGACCTCACCTGAGACATCCACTCCGCCGTTGGGTGAGACATCCACTGACCGAGGCAGGTCTGCTGAACACAGCGGGTCTGCTGAACAGGCCGGGTCCGCTCAGCACGGCGGGTCCGCTGACCGCGGCGGGTCCATCGACCACGACACGGCCACTGAGCACGGCGGGTCCATTGAGCACGGCGCGTCCGCTGAGCACGGCGCGTCCGCTGACCGACGTGGACCCTCTGCGGTTAGCGCGTCTGCCGAGACCGCTCCGCCTGTTCGAAGTGCAGTGTCTGGTTGGGCTGGTGTGTCCGGTGTTGACGCGAGTGGTGAGGTCGCGGCTGAGGGTGGCCGGTCTGGGCGGGGTGCGGGGACCGGCGGGTCCAGTGGTGGAAGTGCGCGTCGGGGGACGGGGCGGCGGCGTGTTGGGGGTGGGTTCGGGCGGCGTGGGAGGCCGCGGTCCGCGGAGGGAGCCGAGCCTCGGGATTCTGCGTTGGACGGTGATTCGGATCCGTACGCGGTGGCCCGGACGATCTTGCTGGACAAGCTGACCGGCCAGCCGCGGACGCGGGCTGAGTTGGCCGATGTGTTGGCTGATCGGGAGATTCCGGACGAGGTCGCTGATCAGGTGCTGGATCGGTTCACTGACGTCGGGTTGATCGATGATGCGGCGTTCGCGAAGGCGTGGGTGGAGTCGCGGCATCGAGGGCGCGGGCTGGGCAAGCGATCGCTCGCGCAGGAGCTTCGGCGGCGTGGCGTCGACGATGAGTTGACGCGGGATGCGCTCGAGGAGCTGGCTCCGGAGCAGGAAGAGGAGACGGCCCGCGAGCTGGTACGGCGGAAGTTGCGGTCGATGCGTTCGCTGGAGCGACAGGTGGCGATGCGCCGGTTGCTCGGAATGCTTGCTCGCAAAGGCTATCCGGGTGGTCTTGCCATGAGCATCGTCAAGCAGGAACTCGATGCGAGCCACGAGGAGTTCCCGATGTTGGATTCATCCGGGTTGGAGCCTGAATGAATCACGCTGAGTCTCGCGAGAGTTTGGTCGTGCGCGAGGCTGGGGCGGTTGATGCCGGGGCGATTCGGGTGTTGCTGCGGGAGTTGCATGGGGACGCGGCCGAGGCTGCCACGCTGCCGGTGGTGCGGCAGGAGGCCCGGACGTTTGTCGCGGCTGATGGTGATGACGTCGTCGGGGTGGTTGTCGCGACGTTTGTCGACTACGGGCACGAGCCGTACGGGATGGTGGAAGAGCTGGTGGTGGCTCCGAGTCGGCGTGCTGCCGGAACGGGTGCGGCGTTGCTGGGGCAGTGCCGTCGGTGGTTGGCGGGGCTGGGGGCCGAGGTTGTGTTCGTGTCGGCGGTCAGTGATGAGGTGGCCGAGTTCTACCTGGCCGCTGGGTTCCAACGCTGCGTCGGCCCGTGGTTGTGGGCTGGTTAGCCGGTAGCCAGGTTCCAGCGCTGCTGGACCGTGGGATGTCGGTTGTGGATTCACGAGGGTTGGGTGGGGGCGGGGGTAGCGTCGGGGGATGGTGAGTTTTGGGGATGTGGAGCGGTTGGTGGGGGAGTTGTCGGGGACCGAGGAGACGGCTCGGTATGGGCAGCGGACTTGGGCGGTTGGGGGTAAGGGGTATGCGTGGGAGCGGCCGTTCAGCAAGGCTGACCTGAAGCGGTACGGCGACGAGACGCCGCCGGCTGGGCCGATTCTGGCGATCGTGGTGGAGGACCTCGCCGAGAAGGAAGCGGTGCTTGCAGCGCGGGCTGGGGACGGGTTTTTCACGATTCCACATTTCAACGGGTACGCCGCGGTGCTTGTCGAACTGGAGAAAGTGTCCGAGCCGGTGTTGCGGGAGGCGCTGCTCGACGGGTGGTTGGTGCGTGCTCCGGCGGACATCGCGAAGGCCCACCTGGACGGGCAAGCGACCGAACGCTGACCCGCGGGATCGACGGAGCTTTGATAGGCGGGCCGGCCGGGCGCTGCCCCGCGGGAAAGTACTGGGTGGGTGATCGTCGAGCGTCGACCAGGTGATCCGGGGGCGTCGACGGGGTATCGGCGGGGCGCCGACCTGGCGATCCGGGGCACGTCGACCGGGTGATCGGCGTCGCGCTGGCTGGGTGATTCGTGGCGCGTAGACCGGGGATCGGTGGCGGGCTGACCGGGTGATTGGAGCGGGGTGGGTCTGGGGCGGGCGTGTTGGGGTGGGCGGGATCTGGTCGGTTGGGGGCGGCGTTGTTACGTTGCGTGAGGTGGGTTCGGGGTCGGGCTCGCGGCGAGGGGCGTTGACGGGTGCGGGATGACGGTGTGTTATCCGAAGTAGGACTGGTATTTGGGCCGGTCCGTAGGCTGGGATTTTCCGTCGATCCGCCCCAGACACCGCGGAGGGTGCAATGAACGATTTTCAGGAACAGGCGAAGAACTGGCTCCGGAATGTCGTCAAGCAGAACCCGGACAAGATCAAAGCCGGCGTCGAGAAAGCCGGCGATCTGATCGACAAGCAGACCGGCGGGAAGTACGCGGAGAAGGTCGACGCTGTCCAGCAGAAGGTCGGCGGCTTCGTCGACAAGCAGAACACCGACGAGAGCCCGAGCGACGCAACAACCGAGGCGCCATCCGACTCAGCAACCGGCTCGGCATCTGACGCAGGATCCGGCTCCGCGAGCGCGGAAACAGCCGAGAACGCGGCGACCAGCCAAACGCCGAGTTCCGATGAGGCGACCGGGAACTCCGCGACCTCGGCCGGCACCGCTAGTTCCGACCGCCCGACGCCCGGACCAGGCCCGGCCGCCGGCTAGCGCCCGCCGCCCGACGCACCTCGCGAGCGGTGCTGTCACGCCGCCGCACCTTGGCAGTTGCTGACACGCTCCCCGCGCACCCCGGCTAGCAGGTCCTGGTCTTTCGACCAGCCGACCTGTCAGTGCCGGGGCGCGGTGGATGCGTTGCTCGGCGCCTGAGCGCATGGCGCCCGACGCACCTTGGCGAGCGAGGCTGTCAAGCCGTCGCACTTTGGTGAAAGTTGTGTGTCATGCTCCCCGCCCACCCGGCGAAGCGAGTCCTGGTCGTTCGACTAGCCGAGCTGGCGGTGCTGGGTCGCGGTGGATGTGTTGCTCGGCGCGTGAGCGCCCGCCGCTCGGCGCACCTCGGCGAGCGTGCCTGTCGGGCCGCTGTGCGTCGGCGAGCCACGATGGTGACGTCGGCGCACTTTGGTGAGGGTTGGTGTTGCTCGTGCGGTCGCGTGTCGGTGCGGGGTGTTGTGGAGGGGACCATTGGGTGGGGTGGTCTGGTTTGGTGGGGTGGGGTGGGGGATCGGTGGGGGCGTGCGTGAGTGTCCGCTTGACCGGGTGGTGGGGCGCGCTTAGCCTCAGGACCAAGAAGGGACGAACCCACCGCATCGGTGGCGGATATAAGGATCGGTGGGCCGGTGAAACGGCCGGCCGGAAAAGACGCAACCACGCTCGACCGAGCTGAAGGAAGGACGACGGCGCCCGAAAGCGCCGTCGGATAGGCGGCACCGCACGCACATCCCGGACGGCAGCGCGAGCGAGCCGAACCGGGCGCGAGGCGGGCCCATCGTGGTCTCCGGTTGTCAGCGGTGACTCACGGTGAGCAAGCGAGGCAAACAACGCTGGCCAGCCGCGTACGCGGCCGCCAGGCAATCCGCGGACGGGGGTTCGCGGACCGCGACCAGCGAGTGAGCAGCGACGCCGTCGTCACGGCATCGCAGGAAACGGCAACGCATCGGGTACCGCCTCACCGAGGTGGCACCCGTCCAGCCGTACCCCGGCGGCGCCGTACCGTCTCCTCGACCGTATGAGTGGTAGTCCCTTCGACCGACGGCCACAGTCCCGCGTGGGACTCGAAGGAGAGGGGAGACGCCGATGACCGCGATGTCCGTTGGCCTGGCCCTGATCGGATTGCTGATCGCCGGACTGCTGGCGTGGATCGGCTTGACCCTCTCCCGCCGAAAGGCCGTCGACAACTCGACCGCCCGAGTCGAGGTGGAGCAGGCGGCCAAGTCCGCCGCTGACCAGGTACGTCGGCAGGCCGAGGAGGACGCCGCCGTACTGCGGACCCGCGCGGAGGCGGCCGAGCAGCGGGGCGAGGAGATTCGCCGTGCCGCCGAGGACCGGGCCTCCGAGGTGCGACGGGACGCCGAGCAGCGAGCGTCCGACGTACGGCGGGAAGCTGAGGCTGAGGCGCAGGCGATCCGGGATGATCTGCGTGAGCAGCGCCTGGAGATGGAGCGTCGCGACCACCGGCTGACCGAACGTGAGGAGCGGCTCGACGAGCAGCGCCGCGCGGTCGAGGAACGCCACACCGAGGTCACCGCGCAGCTGGCCGAGCTGGACCAGCGCAAGCAGGAGATCAAGGACCTGGACGACGAGCGCCGCCGGATCCTCGAAGGTGTCGCGAACCTGACCGCCGAGCAGGCGAAGACCGAGCTCGTGTCCGCGATCGAGGACGAGGCCAAGCGGCACGCGCACACGATCGTTCGCGACATCGAGCGGCAGGCACTGGACGAGGGCGAGACGAAGGCCCGCAAGATCATCACCGGCGCGGTGCAGCGGCTCGCGTCCGAGCAGACCAGCGAGTCCGTGGTGTCGGTCGTCCATCTGCCGAGCGACGACATGAAGGGCCGGATCATCGGCCGCGAGGGCCGCAACATCCGGTCGTTCGAGCAGACCACCGGCGTGAACCTGATCATCGACGACACCCCCGAGGCAGTGCTGCTGTCCTGCTTCGATCCGGTACGCCGGGAGACCGCGCGCCTGACCCTCGACTCGCTGGTGCTCGACGGCCGGATTCACCCGTCCCGGATCGAGGAGATCTACGAGCGCAGCAAGGGCGAGGTCGCCGAGCTGTGCGAGCGGGCCGCCGAGGACGCGATGGCGGAGGTCGGGATCACCGACCTGCACCCGGAGCTCGCCCGGACGATGGGCCTGCTGCGGTACCGGACGTCGTACGGGCAGAACGTGTTGAAGCATCTGGTCGAGTCGGCGCACATCGCGGGGATGATGGCGGCCGAGCTCGGGTTGGATCCGAAGCTGTGCAAGCGTGGCGCGTTCCTGCACGACATCGGCAAGGCGCTCACGCACGAGTCCGAGGGCAGTCACGCGATCGTCGGCGCGGAGCTGGCCCGCAAGTACGGCGAGAGCGACGACGTCGTGCACTGCATCGAGGCGCACCACAACGAGGTCGAAGTACGGACGGTCGAGGCCGTGCTCACCCAGGCCGCGGACGCGGTGAGTGGTGGACGGCCGGGCGCGCGGCGGGAGTCGCTGGAGGCGTACGTGCAGCGACTCGAGCGGCTCGAGGAGATCGCGATGCATCACGACGGCGTCGAGAAGGTGTTCGCGATGCAGGCCGGGCGCGAGATCCGCGTGATGGTGCTGCCGGACGCGGTCGACGACATCGCGGCGCAGGTGATGGCGCGCGACATCGCGAAGCAGGTCGAGGAGGAGTTGACGTACCCCGGTCAGATCCGCGTGACCGTCGTACGGGAGTCTCGCGCTACCGAGGTGGCGAAGTAGCGTACTTCGCGCGCCACTGCGGCGCCTCGAACGGGGCGCCGTAGATGCGCGTCTCGCGGGCGATCCGGCCGTCGCGGAACTCGACGACGTTCGCGACGTAGTAGATGTCGCCGCCGTAGTCCGAGCGGCCGAGGACGACGAAGTGGTCGCCGGCGCCGGCGATGCGCAGGATCTGGATCGACGGCGGGTTCGGGTACTCCTGCTGCATCTCGCGCATCAGGTCTCGGCCGACGATGCGTTCACCGGACTGCGGCATGTCCAGCACGTAGTCGTCCGTGCGTAGCTCGTGCTCGGCCTCGGCCGAGAGCGCGAGCCGGCCGTCGGTCGGCCACAATCGCTCGAGCACTTCCCGGTTCCTGTCCATGATTCACAGTGCCATGGACTGCTGGTTCAGGCCACGCTGGCGGCCGACGCGGTGTAGGTGTTGCAGGCCGACGGTGCCCCCGCGTCGAAGCCGCGACGGGTCCACTTGCTGTGGCTGGAGCTGTCGCCGTGGTCGCGGACCGTGCCCCATTCGTCGCCGCGGTGGCGGATGGTCCAGACCCACTTCTCTTTCCAGCTGCCTGAGACGGGGAAGTACCGTCGATCGGCGCCGAGGTAGACGCCACTCAGGCAGGACGCCTGCAGCTCGAGGCGACGCCTGTCCTGCAGGTTCGCCTCGACGCCGTTCAGGTACGTCGCGCGCTCGGCTGCGGCTGCCGAGATTCCGGTGAGTGCCTGGATGTGATGGGCGTACTCGTGGGCGACGAGGTGGGCCATGGTCGTCCGTGTCCAGAGCTTGTCGTACTGGCGGTAGTTCTTGAGGTCGAAGTCGGCGCTCATCGAGATCACGCCCCCGCAGTACGCGGCCGAGTCGGTGACGGAGCACAGGGTCCGTGAGGGGCCGGTGAAGACCTCGACACGCGGTGACCGGAACGTGAAGCCGGCCTTCCGGACCACCGGCGCCCACGCCTTGTCGAGGCAGCGGACGAACTCGGCGTAGTACTTGCGCACGTTCGCGACCGAGGTCGGCCGGACGGTGGGCTCCTTGCAGTGCGAGGCCGGGAGGCGCCCGACGCCGTACAGCGGGTTCCGCAGGAGGATGCGGTTCTGCGCCGCGAGCGCCGCCGTGGTCGCGTTGACGGTCGGGGTGCTCGCGGTCGGGGTGCTGACAGGCGGCGTACTGACTGTCGGCGTACTGCTGGGCGTCGACGGCTGCGCGGTCGGAGTAGGCGAGGCGGTCCCCGGCGTCGTCTGGGCGACAGGTCGATCCGAACCGGAACCAACCGCGCGTACGACGACAACTCCGGCCGCTGCGAGGACAATGACCAGCGCACCGACCACCCCAACCCGCCTGATCACGGACCGGATGCTAGCCGGTGGCCGAGGTCAGCGGCGGCGGTGGTCCGGTTGCTCGCGAAGATGGGTCGGCGTGACGTCGATCGGCTCCTCGCCGACCTGGCGCAGAGGAGCGGTGCGGTACTGCTTCTCGACGTCGGGGTCGATCACGGGCCGCGCGCCTCGCCGGCGTTGGTTGGCGAGGCGGTAGGACAGCCAGATGCCGGCCGCGCCGCCGAGCATGATGATGATTCCGAGCGCCCGCAGGTTGAACACGTCCGAGTGGATCCGGACGGCGAAGGCGATGACGGCGCCGACCACGACGAGTGCGATCCCGGCCCCGATCCGCATAGATGCTCCTTCCTGAGCAGTTTGCAATCCGGTGCCCAGGAGTCGCGGAGCGTATTCGTCAGCGGAAGGCGGACTGCCCGGTCAGCGCTTGGCCGATCACCAGTTGGTGTACCTCGGACGTGCCCTCGTAGGTGAGGACCGACTCGAGGTTGTTGGCGTGCCGCATGATCGGGTACTCGCCGCTGATCCCGTTCGCCGCCAGGATCGTGCGGCACTCACGGGCGATCGCGATCGCCTCACGGACGTTGTTGAGCTTGCCGACCGAGACCTGCTCCGGGCGGAGCGTGCCCTTCTCCTTCAGCCGGCCGAGGTGGACGGCGAGCAGGATGCCCTTGTTCAGCTCGACCGCCATGTCGGCCAGCTTCGCCTGGGTCAGCTGGTACGCCGTCAGTGGCTTGTCGAACACGATCCGCTCACCGGCGTAGGCGACCGCGGTCTCCAGACAGTCCCGGGCCGCGCCCATCGCGCCGAAGATGATCCCGAACCGGGCCTCGTTCAGGCAGCCGAGCGGACTGGACAAACCACGGGCCTCGGGCAACATCGCGCTCTCCGGAAGCCGCACGTCCTCGAGCACCAGCTCCGACGTCACGGACGCCCGCAACGACATCTTCTGCTTGATCTCCGGTGCCGAGAAACCGGGCGTCGACGTCGGTACGACGAAGCCGCGGACACCGTCGTCGGTCCGCGCCCAGACCACCGCGACGTCGGCGACCGAACCGTTGGTGATCCACATCTTCGAGCCGTTCAGCACCCAGTCGGCGCCGTCGCGGCGGGCGTTCGTGCGCATGCCGGCCGGGTTCGATCCGAAGTCGGGCTCGGTCAGGCCGAAGCAGCCGATCGCCTCGCCGGCGGACATTCGGGGCAGCCACTCGTTCTTCTGTTCCTCGCTGCCGTACTTCCAGATCGCGTACATCGCCAGCGATCCCTGCACCGACACCAGCGACCGCATCCCCGAGTCGGCCGCCTCGATCTCCAGACACGCCAGCCCGTACGCGACCGGCCCGACGCCGGCGCACCCGTACCCCGTCAGATGCATCCCGAGAAACCCGAGCGCACCCAGCTCCTTCGCCAGCTCCCGCGCCGGGATCGACCCCGTCTCGAACCACTCCGGCAACGAAGGCCGCAACCGCTCGTCCGCGAACCGCCGCGCAGCCGCCCGAACGTCGACCTCCTCCTCGGTAAGCAAGGAATCAACATCAACGAGATCCAGCGAAGCAGTCATAACTGAACGCTAACGGCAATCCGGCCGGGGAGAGAGGAGGTGTGGATCACTTCCGGTACCAGGGCCACCACCAGTGCCTTTTGCGGGCGTGGCGGACGATGATGTTGGAGTGCCGGGCTTTGCCGGTGACGACCAGGCGGACGCCGCCGGGCCGCGGCGGGCCGGCCTTGTTCTTCGCGCTGCTGTGTACCGCCTCGACCTGGTCGACGTCGACGCTCCAGCCCTCGGGGATCACCATGATCACGGGGCTGTGTTTGGTGTGCGCGTCGACGTGGACAACGCCCCAGTGCACGATCGCGTCGGTGAAGTCGAGCTTGACCGGTGAGTGCTCCGCGATCGCGGTCACCCGCTCGGGCACGACCCACTTGCCTTCGCGCTTCTGGGCGCTGTGGCGGGCGCGCAGCGTCAGTTCCTGCGTGCTGCCGTGCGCGACCGGGATCAGGTCGGCGGTCGCGTTGCGCAGCTCGAGCTGGGTCTTGGCCGAGTAGACCTGGGTCAGCCGCTCGTCGAGCTCCTGGATGTCCAGCCGCCCGTCGGTGTGTGCTTCCTGGACCACGGCGGCGGCACGCTCACGGTCGTTGTCGGATGCCCGGTGGCCGGGCGGCGGCTGCTCCAGACTCATGCCCCCAAAGGTAGCGCTGAGTCAGGCCGTGAGATCGAGAAATCTCCCGACGACCGTGGACCAGGTTTTGTCGAGTTCCACGGCGTACTGCTCGGCGTCGGCGACGACCGTCTCGGGGTCGAATCCGAGCGACCGCAGTCGCTCCGGGTTCCAGCGCCGTACCCGGTCCGCTGTGACCTCCGGGTGGAACTGCACGCCCCAGCTCCGGCCGATCCGCAGCATCTGGTTCGGGCAGCGTTCGCTGGACATCAGCAGCACGGCATCCGCCGGCAGCCGGGTGATCTGGTCCTGATGACTCTCCACCGCCCGCACCGTTGACGGCAGCCCCGCCAGCAGTAGGTCGTCCGCCGCGGCAGGCAGCACCGTCAGCGGCGTCACACCCTTCTCGGGCAGTCCGTACTTCCCCTGCACCTCACCGCCGAAGGTGTGCGCCAGCAACTGTCCACCGAGGCAGATGCCGAGCACCGGCACCTTGCCGTGCGCGTCGCGCAGCAACGCCCGCTCGTCCGCCAGCCAGGGCGACCGCTCGTCCTCGTCCGGCAGCATCCCGCCGCCGAGCATGATCAGCGCCGCATGGCCGTCGACGCTCCGGGGCACAGGTTCACCGTCCCAGGCCCGGACGACGACCGGCGAGATCTCACGATCGTCCATCCAATCGAGGATTTTGCCTGGACCGCTGTCGCGGTCGTTCTCGATGATGAGTACGGAAGCCGGAACTGGGGTCACCGGGCAACGGTACGGCGGCACACCGAGCACCGCCGTACCGGAGTGGCGATTCCTGGATACTGATGCACTGGGGGTGCCGATGGAACCTGTCAGTGGATTCGTGCGAGCCGTGGTGGGCGACGTCGCCTTCATCTTCGGCAAGGGCATGGTCAGCGCGTACCTGCTCGCCCGGCGCAACGGGTGGACGCGGCCGCAGCTGGACGTCCTGGTGCGGTCGCACGGTCAGTACGTGCCGCTGGACATCCCCACCGGTGCGGTGCCTGTGGTCGGGCGGCTGGTCGGCCTGGACGAGATCGGTCCGGCGCCGATGGTGACCGTCGAGTTCACCCCGGGCGACACCGGCGCCGAGGCGCACCTCACCGCGAACAACCCGGTCCTGATCACCATCACCGACGTGAGTCACCGCGAGTACGACGCTGTGGTTCTCACCACGTCGCTCGGCGCCGCGGCGTACGCGCAACTGCCTCCTGGGTACTACCACGTCTCCGCGGTCGTCATCGACGAGCACGGCGACCTCCTGCAGGGGTACGGCGCTCAGCACAACCTGCACGTGGACAAGGGCGACGACCTGATCGTGTCGCTGTCGATCCGGACGGCCGGTGTGGGTGGGATCGCAGCGGCGCTGGAGACCGGACCGCAGCCCGTGCTCGTCGGGGAGGCCGGTGACGTCGTACCGCTGCTCGACCTGGTCCGGATCGGGCGGGCTCCGGACTGCGATCTGATCCTGGACCGCCCGGAGGTGAGCCGGCACCACGCGGAACTCCTGCGGATCGACGCGACCACCTATGAGTTGCGGAACCTGGCGGCGACCAACGGGACGTTCGTGAACGGTGAGCGGATCGACACCGCAGCGGTCGGCCACGGTGACGAGATCGGCCTCGGAGCCTTCCCGTTCCGCCTGTACATCAGCTGAACGAGGCCTGGTCGTCACGATGGGTGCGCACCTGGAACAATGGCGCCGTGAACCCGCGCAGCGTCGTCATCCTCGGCTCCACCGGCTCGATCGGTACCACGGCGCTCGAGCTGATCGGGCGTAACCGGGACCGCTTCCACGTGCTCGCGCTGTCCGGCGGCGGCGGCAACGTCGCGCTGCTGGCCGAGCAGGCGCTCGAGTTCGGCGTCGAGGTCGTCGCGGTGGCGAAGGCCACGGTCGCGCAGGACCTGCAGCTCGCCTTCTACGCCGAGGCGCAGCGCAAGGGATACGCGCAGGGCGAGTTCCGGATCCCGAAGATCGTCACCGGGCCGGACGCTTCCAGCGAGCTCGCGGCGATGCCGTGTGACGTGGTTCTCAACGGCATCAACGGCTCGGTCGGGCTGCACGCGACCCTGGCCGCCCTGGACGCCGGGAACACGCTCGCGCTGGCCAACAAGGAGTCGCTGGTGATCGGCGGCCCGATCGTCACGCGGCGGGCCGAGCCGGGGCAGATCGTCGCGGTCGACTCCGAGCACAGCGCGATCGCCCAGTGCCTGCGCGGCGGCGGGCCGGACGAGGTCCGCAGACTGCTGCTGACCGCGAGCGGCGGCCCGTTCCTCGGCAAGCCGCGCAGTGAGATGGAGACCGTCACGGTCGAGCAGGCCCTGGAGCACCCGAACTTCGCGATGGGCCCGGTCGTCACGATCAACTCGGCGACGCTGGTCAACAAGGGCCTCGAGCTGATCGAGGCGCACCTGCTCTTCGGGATCCCGATGGACCGGATCGACGTCGTGATCCACCGGCAGCAGGCCATCCACTCGATGGTCGAGTTCTTCGACGGCTCCACGATGGCGCAGGTCGGCGTACCGACGATGACGGTGCCGATCGCGCTGGCGCTCGGCTGGCCCGACCGGATAGCGGACGCGTCGCCGCCGTGGGACTTCACCCAGGCGAGCACCTGGACGTTCCAGCCGGTCGACGACGCCGAGTTCCCGTCGGTCCAGCTGGCCCGCGAGGCAGGTACCCGCGGCGGGACGGCCCCGGCGGTCTTCAACGCCGCCAACGAGGTCTGTGTCCAGGCGTTCCGGGACGGCCGGTTACCGTTCGTGAGAATCGTCGACACGGTGGCCCGGGTGGTGACCGACCACGACGTACCCTCATATGAGGAACTGTCCGTCGACGACGTGCTCGCCGCGGACGCGTGGGCCCGAACCCGGGCTCGTGAGATCACCGGCGTACGGGAGAACCAAGAGGCATGAGCGTGCTCCTCACCATCCTCGGCATCGTGCTGTTCGTCGCCGGGGTCCTGATCTCGGTAGCACTGCACGAGATGGGTCACATGCTCCCGGCCAAGGCGTTCGGGATGAAGGTCACGCAGTTCTTCGTCGGCTTCGGGCGCACCGTGTGGTCCACGAAGCGCGGCGAGACGGAGTACGGCATCAAGGCGATCCCGGCCGGTGGTTTCGTCCGGATCATCGGGATGATGCCGCCCGCGAAGGGCGAGGACCCGACCCGGATCCGCAAGGCCAACACCGGCCCGATCCAGTCGATGGTCGAGAACGCGCGCACCGCGGAGTACGAGACGATCGCGCCCGAGGACGACGGCCGGCTGTTCTACCAGAAGGTGTGGTGGAAGAAGCTGATCGTGATGGCGTCCGGGCCGCTGGTCAACGTGCTGATCGCGGCGGTGCTGTTCACCGGCCTCTTCACGCTGTACGGCGCGCACGTTCCGCAGACCACGATCTCCACCGTCACGGACTGCGTGATCCCCGCCGACCAGGCGTCGGCGAACCGCAAGTGCCAGGACGGCGACAAGCTCTCGCCCGCCAAGCAGGCCGGGTTCCAGGTCGGCGACCGGATCGTGTCGTTCAACGGCACCACGATCGACAGCTGGGACCAGCTGACGCCGCTGATCCGGGCGAACACCGACAAGGCCGCCACGATCGTTGTCGAGCGCAACGGTCAGCAGCTGACCCTGCACACCAGCACGATCGTCAACCAGGTGCTGGACAAGCCGGGCTCGGACAAGTACGTCTCGGTCGGGTTCCTCGGTGTCTCGCCGGAGGACAAGCTCGAGCGGCAGAGCGTCGGCTACGCGTTCGACCAGATGGGCACCTACACGGTCGCCACGGTGAAGGCGCTCGGCCAGTTCCCGGAGAAGCTGGTCGGCGTCGCGAAGTCGATCACCGGCGGCCAGCGCGACCAGGACAGCCCGATGAGCGTCGTCGGCGCCAGCCGGGTCGCCGGCGAGATCGCCTCCTCCAACGCCCTCGACGTCGGCGCGAAGTTCGCGAGCTTGATCATGCTGCTCGCGTCGCTGAACCTGTTCCTCGCGCTGTTCAACTTCATCCCGCTGCTGCCGCTGGACGGCGGGCACATGATCGGCGCGATCTGGGAAGGCATCCGGCGCGGCTTCGCGAAGCTGTTCGGCCGGCCCGACCCCGGGTACGTCGACGTGGCCAAGCTGCTCCCGATCGCGTACGTCGCGGCGAGTGTGATCGTGGTGATGGGCGTCCTGCTCGTCATCGCCGACATCGTGAACCCCATCAAGTTGTTCAACGGATAAGGACACATGAGCATCAACCTGGGCATGCCCGCACTGCCGCCCCCCACGCTGGCTCCGCGCCGGAAGACGCGGCAGATCAAGGTGGGCAGCGTGCTGGTCGGTGGCGACGCGCCGGTCTCGGTGCAGTCGATGACCACCACCCCGACCAACGACGTCAACAAGACGCTGCAGCAGATCGCCGAGCTGACCGCGGCCGGCTGCGACATCGTCCGGGTCGCCTGCCCGCGGCAGGAGGACGCCGACGCGCTCCGGGAGATCGCGCAGCACTCGCAGATCCCGGTGATCGCCGACATCCACTTCCAGCCGGGCTACGTGTTCGCCGCGATCGAGGCCGGCTGCGCCGCGGTCCGGGTGAACCCGGGGAACATCCGCAAGTTCGACGACCAGGTCAAGCAGATCGCCCAGGCGGCCAAGGACCACGGTACGTCCCTGCGGATCGGCGTGAACGCGGGTTCGCTGGACAAGCGGCTGCTGGAGAAGTACGGCAAGGCGACGCCGGAGGCGCTGGTCGAGTCGGCGGTCTGGGAAGCCTCGCTGTTCGAGGAGCACGACTTCCACGACTTCAAGATCTCGGTCAAGCACAACGACCCGGTCGTGATGGTGCAGGCGTACGAGATGCTCGCCGAGCGCGGCGACTGGCCGCTGCACCTCGGGGTCACCGAGGCCGGTCCGGCGTTCCAGGGCACGATCAAGTCCTCGGTCGCGTTCGGTGCGCTGCTGTCCCGCGGGATCGGCGACACGATCCGCGTCTCGCTGTCCGCGCCGCCGGTCGAGGAGGTCAAGGTCGGTCTGCAGATCCTGCAGTCGCTGAACCTGCGGGAGCGCAAGCTCGAGATCGTCTCCTGCCCGTCGTGCGGTCGCGCGCAGGTGGACGTGTACACGCTCGCCGAGCAGGTGACCGCCGGTCTGGAGGGCATGGAGGTGCCGCTCCGGGTCGCCGTCATGGGCTGCGTCGTGAACGGTCCGGGTGAGGCCCGTGAGGCCGACCTCGGCGTCGCGTCCGGCAACGGCAAGGGCCAGATCTTCGTCAAGGGCGAGGTGATCAAGACCGTCCCCGAGGCGGCGATCGTCGAGACCCTGATCGAAGAGGCGATGCGGATCGCCGAGCAGATGGGCGAGGCCGGAGAAGCCGGCGAGCCCACCGTCAGCGTCGGGTGACCAACTACCTGGTAGTCAGCGCGATCGCGGGCGAGGCGCGGTACGTGCCGGAGTCGATCCCGGTGGTCCTCACCGGGATCGGTAAGACCCAGGCGGCCGTCGCCGTCACCCGCGCGTTGTCCGAGCGCGACACCACGGACCTGGTCGTCCTGAACGTCGGCACCACCGGCGCGCTCCGGGACGGCCTGTCCGGTCTCTACCTGCCGAGCAAGGTCATCAACCACGACGTGAACGCGGACGCGTTGCGGGCGATCGGCGTCGACCCGCAGGATGAGCTGCCCGTCGAGGGCGGTGACGGGTCGGTCCTCGCGTCGGGCGATGTGTTCGTCACCGATCCCGCCGTCCGCGATCGCCTGGCCGAGCGCGCGCACCTGGTCGACATGGAGGCGTACGCGGTCGTGTACGCGTGCCGCGAGTACGGCGTACCCGTGCGCGTCGTGAAACACGTCTCCGACTCGGCCGACGAAGCCGCGCTCGACTGGCCTTCGCTCGTCGACGCCAGCGCGAAGGTCCTGGGGGAGTGGGTCAACCAGAACGCCCGCTGAGCCACTCCAGCACAGCAGTCTCCCGCACCAACCACCGCATCACCCCGACGCCGTCGTCCAACACCGCGCGATTGGCGTCGAGCGCTTGGCCGACCGTCACCCAGCGGGGCGTGAGTCCCAGGCCCGCCTCGTACGCCTCGAGGTGTTGCCCGCCGATCGGCGTGCCGCCCGAGCACGTGAAGTAGTACGACGTCATCGCGAACACGTCGTAGCCCGCATCCACCGCGGGCACCTCTTCGCGAGTTGTCACAAGTTCCGGTCCGACGAGCACCCCGCCGTACCCACACTCCTCGTCGAACTCGCGGCGGAGCGCCTCCTCGAGGGTCTCGCCGACCTCGACTCCACCGCCCGGGAACTTGTAGTCGCCGTGCTTGGACAACAGCAGCAGCAATTCGTCGTCGCGGGAGAGCACGCCTCGGACCGCGGTCCGCTCGATCGTCCGGCCGCCAGGTGCGAGACCTTGCGCGCGGAAGGTGTCCAGCTGCATGCGGGTCATGCTGGCGCGACCTGTGGGTGGTATCAAGAGTCGGTGGGATGCTTTACGGGGGGTTGGTCGGCGGCTTAGTTTCAGGTGCTTCGTACGCCACTCCTGGAGGTCGGGATGACTGACTCGTCGCCCTTGTCCGTACTGGTCGCAGCCCTCGCCGACGGGTCGGTCGAGATCGTCGACCTGACCTCGCCGTTGAGCGCGTCGACGCCGGTGATCCAGCTGCCGCCGGAGTTCGGGCAGACGGCGCGGTTCGAGCTCGAGGAGATCAGCCGGTACGACGATCGCGGGCCGGCCTGGTACTGGAACAACTTCACCAGCGGCGAACACACCGGCACCCATTTCGACGCACCGAACCACTGGGTGACCGGCAAGGATCTCGCCGACGTCGCCTCGGTGCCGGCGCAGCGGCTGATCGCGCCGGCCGTCGTACTCGACTTCACCGCCGAGGTCGCGAAGAACCCCGACTTCCTCGTCGAGATCGACCACATCCAGGCCTGGGAAGCGGACAACGTGCCGCTGCCGGACGGCGGCTGGCTGTTCGTCCGCACCGGGTGGAGTGCGCACTCCCATTCACAGGAGGCGTTCCTCAACGCCGACGAGAACGGGCCGCACACACCCGGCCTGTCACCCGAGTGCGCCCGGTGGGTCGCACAGGAGACGCCAGTACTCGGCATGGGGGTCGAGACCGTCGGCACCGACGCGGGCAAGGCGCACTCGTTCGACCCGCCGTTCCCGTGCCATTCGTACCTGATGGGCAGCGACAAGTACGGGCTGACGCAGCTGCAGAATCTCGATCAGTTGCCGCCGACCGGTGCCGTGGTGATCGCCGGACCCTTGCCGATCGTGAGTGGATCCGGCGCCCCGGCTCGGGTGCTCGCGTTGGTCGAACGCCGGTGAACGTCGCGGCCGCGGTTGGCCGCGCGTTGGCCGACGCGGGGATCCGCCAGGTGTTCGGTGTCGTCGGGTCCGGCAACTTCCACCTGACCAACGCGATGCTGGCCGCCGGCGCGCGATTCGTCGCCGCGCGGCACGAGGGCGGCGCAGCGACGATGGCCGACGCGTACGCGCGGATTAGTGGAACGGTCGCCGCGCTGTCGGTCCACCAGGGCTGCGGTCTGACGAATGCGATGACCGGGATCGCCGAGGCCGCGAAGAGCCGTACGCCGATGGTCGTGCTGGCGGCCGAAGCCACCGAGCCGCGCTCGAACTTCTTTGTTGACCAGGACGCACTGGCCCGTTCGGTGGGTGCGGTGCCGCTGCGCATCACGTCGGCGGAGACGGCGGTGGCCGAGGCGGTCGGGGCCGTGGCGACCGCCGTTCGCGAGCGCCGAACCGTACTCCTGAACGTCCCGCTGTCCTTGCAGGCATTGGAGACTGAAGAGCATGCGGTGGAGCCGCCGCCCGCTCGGGACGCCGTGGTTCCGGACGACGTCGATGCTCTGGTCGACCTGTTGAGGCGTGCCTCCAGACCTGTGTTCGTCGCCGGTCGGGGCGCTCGTGGATCGCGGGAACCGCTGGAAGAGTTGGCGGAACGGTGTGGCGCGTTGCTCGCGACGTCGGCGGTCGCGCACGGGCTGTTCCACGGCAACCCGTGGTCGCTCGGCATCTCCGGCGGCTTCGCCTCACCACGCACCGCCGAGCTGATCCGTGGCGCCGACCTGATCGTCGGCTGGGGCTGCGCGCTGAACATGTGGACGATGCGCCACGGCCAACTGATCGGACCGGACGCGACAGTCGTCCAGGTCGACGACGACGCCTCCGCACTCGGTCTCCACCGCGAGATCCACCTGGGCATCACCGGCGACGTCGACCGCACCGCCACGCTGACCCTCGACGCTCTGAGCGAGCAACGACCCGGCTATCGCACCATCGACATCGGTAGCGTGCGTTGGCGGGACGTCGACTACGACGACACGAGTACGGCGGACCGCATCGACCCGCGGACGCTCAGCATCGCGCTGGACGACGTACTCCCGGACGAACGCGTACTGGCCGTCGACTCCGGGAACTTCATGGGCTACCCGAGCGCCTACCTCGACGTACCGGACGAGAACGGGATGTGTTTCACCCAGGCGTTCCAGTCGATCGGGCTTGGGCTCGCCACCGCGATCGGGGCGGCGCTGGCACAACCGGACCGGCTCCCGGTCGCCGCGCTCGGCGACGGGGGTGCGCTGATGAGCGCCGCGGAGCTCGACACGGTACGCCGGCTCGGTCTGCCGATGCTGGTGGTGGTGTACAACGACGACGCGTACGGCGCCGAGGTACACCACTTCGGCGGGCAGCGGATGGACACGGTCACGTTCCCTCCGACCGACATCGCCGCCATCGGCCGGGGCTACGGCTTCGAGGCGGCGACCGTTCGCACCGTCGCCGACCTCGCCGCGGTCGAGGACTGGCTGCGCGGTCCGCGCTCCGCCCCGATGCTCGTGGACGCGAAAGTGGTCGCCGATCATCCGTCGTGGTGGTTGGAGGAAGCATTCCGCGGTCACTGATTAAGCTGGCTTGACCTTGACCCCGGGGTCAAGGTTTAGCGTCGTCGGTGAAGGAGGCGGGATGCGGATCAGCGATCTGGCGGCCGAGGCCGGTGTGACGGTCAAGGCGGTGCGGTACTACGAGGCGCAAGGGCTGCTCAAGCCGCGCCGGGAGGCCAACGGCTACCGGGCGTACGAGGCGGACGACGTGGTCGTGGTGCGTGAGGTGAAGGCGTTGCTGAGTCTCGGGCTGACCGCGGAGCAGACGTACCCGTTCATCGAGTGCCTGCGAGCCGGCAATGCGCGCGCCGACGTGTGCCCGGCGTCGCTGACGGCGTACCGGACGCGGATCGCGGAGGTGGACCGGCGGATCGCCGAGCTCACCGACCTGCGGGCCCGGCTGACCGACCTCCTGACCGATGCCGAGAGCTGGAGGAACCAACGATGACTGATCTGCTGACCGTCGACGAGGCAACCTTCGACGAGGTGGTACTGCGCTCCGCGAAGCCCGTACTCGTGGACTTCTGGGCCGAGTGGTGCCCGCCCTGCCATCAGATCGCCCCGGTGCTGGCACAGATTGGTGCCGACCGCAACGAACAGCTGACCGTCGTGAAACTCAACTCCGACGAGAACCCGGCCGTCTCCGCCCGCTACCGCGTGATGGCCCTGCCGACCCTGATCCTCTTCCACCACGGCGAGATGATCTGGTCCGTCGTCGGCGCCCGGCCGAAAGCCAAACTCCTGAAAGAGATCGACGACGCCCTGCTCACCGCCGTGTGATCCGGCCCAGCCGCACCGCCCGCCCTGGTCCGCGAAAGCAGGCAGGGTTGTCGTAGATCTGCATTTCGACAGGAGGTGTCAGCTGCCTGGGTAGTGCAGTTGAGCGTGACCGGGCCTGCGTGTACAGCGTCTCGCCGGTGCACTACCTGTCGAACTGCCGACTGACTACTGCGGCTGGTTGAACTTGTAGAGCTCGACCAGCACGCCGTGGGGGCCGGCGCCGTACGCCGAGGTGGTGCCCCAATCGGTGTCGGTCGGCTCGAGCGCGATGGTGCCGCCGCGGCGGCGGATCTCCTCGATGTCGGCGCGGACGTCGTCGCTGCTGAACTGCAGGAGCGTCCCGCCGATCGCGCCGAAGTCGTCGACCATCGCGCCGGTGTGCAGCGCGATGGTCATTGCGCCGGCCTTCACCTCGGCGTACCCCTCGTTCGCGGTGCCGGTGATCTCGAGGCCGAGGACGCCGCCGAAGAAGTCGGCCAGGTCCTGGTTCTGCTCGCGGGTGCGGCTGAGCAGGCCCATGTGGTCGAAGCGGAGGTTCATCGTCGGAGCTCCCTCTCGGTTGACGGTTAGCTGTCTAGGATGCTAGCAATATAGCCATGGCTGATGACGGTGGCAAGAAGGTGCAGTTCAACGTGTATCTGCCGCCCGAGCTGGTGCGGCGGGTGAAGCACAAGGCGATCGACGAGGCCGCGAGTCTGTCCGCGCTGGTCGAGCAGGCGCTGGCGGAGTACCTGGACAACCATGGGGAGGCGCGAGGATGAACGACGTGGTGATCAGGCCGTTGCGGTTCACGGCCGATGTCGATGCGATGCAGGTGTTTCTGGAGACGCTGGGGTTGCGGTCGCGGATCGAGTCCGAGCGCGGCGGCTGGGTCGACATGCTGACCGGTCGCGGGATGGTCGCGTTGCACGACGCGGCGTCGAGTTCGACCGGCGGGCAGCCTGGGCAGACGACGCTGTCGTTCGAAGCCGACGAGATCGACCAGCTGCGGGATCGGCTGGAGCAGGCCGGGTTCGAGGACGCGACGGTCTTCGACGAGGCGTACGGGCGAGTGTTGTCGGTGACCGGCCCCGACGCGGCCGTGATCTGGGTCGACGAACGCAGCGAGGACCTCTACGGCTACAAGTTCCACGACGCGAGTCCTGACGCGCGCTGGTCAGTCACGCCGTACCTGACCGGCGCCGACGAGACCGCGTGGCGCACCTTCTTCCAAGCGGTCGGGACGGATGCGACCGCGCTGTTCGGCTCGGCCGAAGGCGCGTTCACCGTTCGTCTCGACCTGACGACGACCGAGGATCTGGACGAGGTGCGGAGCCGCCTGGGCGATCTTCAGGTCACGCGCACCGAGGCCGGTCTGGAGATCACCGACCCCGACGGCCGGCTCGTGGTGGTGCACGGATGAGTTGTACGGCCGATCGGGATCTGGGTGCGGGATGTGGATGGGGCTTGACCTCCAGCCCACGTGAGGTTGGATCATGCCCGTCATGACGACGGGGGCGCCTGAGCGGCTGCGCGACGATCCGGACTTCCGGCGGTACTGGTTGGCTCGTGCGTTGTCGGTGACCGGGTCGATGGTGACGGCGATCGCGCTGCCCGTGCTGGTGTACCGGCTCAGCGGCTCGACGGTGCTCACCGCGGTGGTGACTGCGCTGGAGTCGGCGCCGTACCTGCTGGCTGGTTTGTTCGCCGGTGCGCTCGCCGATCGGTGGAACCGGCGACGGGTGATGGTCGCCGCGGACACCGTGAACGCGGTACTGGTCGGGTCGGTGCCGGTAGCGCATCTGCTCGGCCTGCTGACGGTCGCGCAGGTGCTGGTGGTCGCGTTCACGGTGCAGGCCGTCTACACCTTCTTCGACGGCGCGAACTTCGGTGCGTTGCCGGTGCTGGTCGGCCGGGCGCGGGTCGCGCAGGCCAACTCGGCCGTCTGGACCGCGTCGAGTCTGATCGAACTGTTCGTGCCGCCGCTGACCGGTCTGCTCCTCGCCGTCTTGGATCCGGCGAGTCTGCTGACTCTCGATGCGTTGAGTTTCGCGGCGTCCGCGTTCGCCGTCCGCGGGATCGTGCGGGCGATGTCGGAGTCGCGCGACGGGCGGCCGCCGCTGCGCCCGCGGGTGGTACTGAACGACATCCGCGACGGACTGCGCTACTTGGTCCGGCACGCCGGCGTCCGCACGATGACGATCGTCGGCAGCGTGCAGTCGTTCGCCGGCGGTGGGTTCATGGCGCTGATCGTGGTCTGGTGCGACCGCGTCCTGCACGTCGGTACGTCGGGACTTCGGTTCGGACTCGTCTGGGGAACGTGGGGGATCGGCGGTCTGATCGCGGCACTCAGCCTGCCGCGGTTGCTGAAGCGCGTCTCGCCCGCCGCGATCACGCTCTACGCGTTACCGGTCTCGGCGTTGCTCGGTGTGTTGGCGCCGCTGTCGCCGCACTGGGTCGTGGCCGCGCTGGCGTTGCTCGTCTGGGGTTCGGCGTACGTGCTGGTGATCGTGAACGCGGTGTCGTACCGCCAGCAGGTGACACCGGAGAACCTGCTCGGCCGGGTCAACACAGCGGGCCGGATGCTGTCGTGGGGCGTCGGGTGGACGTTGGGTTCGGTGGTCGGCGGAGTGCTCGGCAACGCCTTCGGACCGCGGACCGGGATGGTACTGATGGGCCTGTGCGGATTCGCCGGAGTCGTGGTCGCCTGGACCTCGCCGCTGCGCCGGATCGCGGCCGGTGCCGATGCCGGTGCCGATGCCGGTGAGGATGTCGGGGTCGGCTGAGTCGGCCCCGTTGCATACGGGAGCCCGGGTCATCCGCTAGGTTCTGCGCGTGGGCGTACGGGTTCTCGGTCCTCGTGACCTCGCGGCGGCGCGCGCGGTCATCGCTCGCGATCCGGTGGTGAACGTGTTCGTGGACAGCCTCGTGCAGGCGTCCGGGCTCGACCCGCGGCGTGGTGCCGAGGTCTGGGGGTACGTCGAGAAGGGCGCGCTCGAGGCGCTGTGCCACGCGGGCGGCAACATGGTGCCTGTCGGTGCGGACGATGCCGCGCTGCGGGCGTTCGCGGCGTACGCGATGCGGCGCGGGCGGAACTGTTTCCAGATCCTCGGCCAGGCGCGGGCGGTCGCGCAGCTGTGGGAGATCCTCGAGCCGCAGTGGGGACCGGCGCGCGAGGTGCGTGACGACCAGCCGTTCATGGTGATCGACGGGTCGCCGTCGGTCACGCCCGATCCGCTGGTCCGGGCGGTGGAACCGGTCGAGCTGCCGATCCTGTACCCGGCGTGCGTGGCGATGTACACCGAGGAGGTCGGCGTACCGCCGCAGACCGGGCCGGACGGGACGTTCTATAGGTCCCGGGTGGCGGAGCTGATCCGGACCGGGCGGGCGTTCGCGCGGATCGAGGGCGGGCGGGTCGTGTTCAAGGCCGAGGTCGGCTCGGTCGGCACCGGGGTCTGCCAGATCCAGGGGGTCTGGGTGGATCCGGAGTACCGCGGCCGAGGGCTGGCCGCGCCGGGGATGGCGGCCGTGGTCGAACTGGCGCGGCAGATCGCGCCGGTCGTGACGCTTTACGTGAACGCGTTCAACCTGCCCGCGCGGGCGGCGTACGAACGCGTCGGCTTCCGCACGATCGAGACCTTCGCGACGATCTTGTTCTAAGCTCCGGCCCATGCCATCGCGAAGCACGAAGGGTCTGGCCGTTCTTTTCGGGGTCCTCGGGGCGCTGCATTTCGCCAAACCCGAGCCGTTCGAGAAGATCGTGCCGAAGGTGCTGCCCCGCAAGAAAGAACTCGTGTACGCCTCCGGTGTCGCGGAGTTGGCCTGCGCGGCCGGGCTGCTGCACCCGCGGACGCGGCGGTTGGCCGGGCTGGCGAGCGCGGGGCTGCTGGTCGCGGTGTTCCCGGCGAACGTCCAGATGGCCGCGGACCTGCGGCGAAAAGGCTCGCCGGGGGCGCAGGCAATCGCTTTCGCACGGTTGCCGCTGCAGATTCCGTTGATCCGGTGGGCGCTGAAGGCCTCCCGCGAGGTGTAGCCGGTGTGGCCTTGTGGATAACGTGGTGAGACCATGTCCGGCGGACAGATATTCTCTGTGACGTCCTGATTTCGACTTTTGCACGCTTGGAGACTCCCGTGATTTTGCGTATGTCGTCGTTGTTCCTCCGCACGCTTCGCGAGGACCCGGCGGACGCGGAGGTCCCGAGCCACAAGCTGCTCGTCCGCGCCGGGTACATCCGGCGGGCCGCGCCCGGCATCTACACCTGGCTGCCGCTGGGTCTGCGGGTGCTGCGCAACGTCGAGCGGATCGTCCGTGAGGAGATGGACGCGATCGGCGCGCAGGAGCTGGTGTTCCCGGCGCTGCTGCCCCGCGAGCCCTACGAGGCCACCGGCCGCTGGACGGAGTACGGGCCGAACATCTTCCGGTTGAAGGACCGCAAGGGCGCCGACATGCTGCTCGGTCCGACGCACGAGGAGATGTTCACCCTCGTCGTGAAGGATCTGTACTCGTCGTACAAGGACCTGCCGCTGTCGATCTACCAGATCCAGAACAAGTACCGCGACGAGGCGCGGCCGCGGGCCGGCGTGCTGCGCGGGCGCGAGTTCGTGATGAAGGACTCGTACTCCTTCGACGTCGACGACGAGGGCCTCGCCACGTCGTACGAGAAGCACCGCGACGCCTACATCAAGATCTTCGACCGGCTCGGTTTCGACTACGTGATCGTGCAGGCGATGTCCGGCGCGATGGGCGGATCCCGGTCCGAGGAGTTCCTGGCGATCGCGGAGAACGGCGAGGACACCTTCGTCCGCTCGCCCGGTGGGTACGCCGCGAACGTCGAGGCGGTCGTGGTTCCGCAGGCGGCGGCCGTCGACGCGTCCGCCGTACCCGCCGCCGAGGTCGTGGACACGCCGGACACGCCCACCATCGACACCCTGGTCGACGCGCTGAACGCGAAGCACCCGCGCACCGACGGGCGCGAGTGGGCCGCGGCCGACACGCTGAAGAACGTGCTCGTGATGCTCGTGCACCCGGACGGCTCGCGCGAGCCGCTCGCGATCGGCGTTCCCGGCGACCGGGCGATCGACGAGAAGCGGCTCGGCGCGCAGATGGAGCCCGCCGAGATCGCGGCCTTCGAGGAGGCCGACTTCGAGAAGCACCCGGCGCTGGCGAAGGGGTACATCGGCCCCGGCGTACTGGGCAAGGAGAACACGTCCGGCATCCGCTACCTGCTCGACCCGCGGGTCGCTGAGGGTTCGGCGTGGGTGACCGGCGCGGACAAGTCCGGGTTCCACATCATCAACCTGGTGCACGGGCGCGACTTCACCGCGGACGGCACGATCCAGGCCGCCGAGGTCCGCGACGGTGACCAGGCCCCCGACGGCTCCGGCCAGCTGGAGACCGCGCGCGGCATCGAGATGGGCCACATCTTCCAGCTCGGCCGCAAGTACGCCGACGCGCTCGACCTCAAGGTCCTCGACCAGAACGGCAAGCTCGTCACCGTCACCATGGGCTCGTACGGCGTCGGCGTCACCCGCGCCGTCGCCGCGATCGCCGAAGGCAACCACGACGAGCTCGGCCTCGTCTGGCCCCGCGAGATCGCGCCGGCCGACGTACACCTGGTTGCCACCGGCAAGGACCCGGAGGTCTTCGCGAAGGCCGCCGAGATCGCCGCCGAACTCGAGTCCCGCGGCCTCACCGTCATCTACGACGACCGCGAGAAGGTCTCGCCCGGCGTCAAGTTCAAGGACGCCGAACTGCTCGGCGTCCCCACCATCGCCGTCGTCGGCAAGGGCCTCGCCGAAGGCACCATCGAGGTCAAAGACCGCCGCACCGGCACCCGCTCCGACATCCCAGTCGCAGACGTCGTCAACCACTTGGTCACCACCGTCCGCAACTGACCTGCCCGCCGCCCAGCGCGAGCGGGGCGGCGACCACTCACCTTCAAACCCGCGCAGCTCGAGCCGATCCGGATCCACGGACCCCGGCCCGAGCTGCTCCGGGTGCATAGACCTGGGCGCGCGCGCATCTGAGTGCACAGACCCCGCATCGCGCCGATCCATGAACACCGACCTGGGTCTGGCTGATCCCGTCACGCGGAGCTCGCCTCGGACCGATCCGGTGCACGTTTCGCGGCGCCCGTTTAGCGGAGCGCTCGGCATCGAGTCGTGGCGTTTGGCGGGTCTAGCGAATCGCGAGTCGTGACTCGTGGCTGTGTCGGAACACGACCGATCCCCACGACTCGGCAACCAGCGGCCGCTCGCCTCGCCGGTGCACGGTTCGCGGCACCTGCTGTACGGCGCTCGGTTCGCCGCGCTCGGTTGTGCAGCAGTCGGCTTGCTTCGCGCGGTTCCCGGCGTCGGCTCGTCGCACTTGCAGCCTGAGGTGTGGCGGTTGGACCGGGTTCCACGAGTCGGCGAATTCTTGGGCTGATTCGGCTGTGTGTGGGACTGCTTTGGAGACCGTGGATAGGCCGTGGGGACTGGGCGCTTGGTATTGCTTGTTCACAGTGCTCGGCGCCTGTGCTCAGTGCCGGTCGGTGAACGCGGTCCGCACCATGCCGACGTCGAGCAGACGGTCTTAGATGTCCGGCACATCTCGGGTGTGGCGTGGGGCTGGTGGAAATTTGTTTGGTGGGGGATGTCGAGGGGTGGGGGGTGGTTTCGATCCCTGGGTGAGGCGCCGTGGGGGCGTCTGGAGCTAGGGAGTTGTGATGAGGGAATCTGTGGTGGCTCGGGGTGGGCTGGATGGGCTTCGTGGGGTTGTGGTGGGGGAAGTGCTCGCCGGCGGGGATGCGGGGCTCGCCGAGGCCGGGCGGGTGTTGACGGCTGAGGGGCGGCCGCGGGTGGTGGTGCGGTGTGCGGGGGCCGGTGATGTGGTTGCGGCGTTGCGGTACGCCGAGGCGCAGGATCTGCCGATCGCGGTGCGCAGCGGTGGGCATCACGCCGCCGGGTTCGGGACGAGTGACGGTGGGGTCGTGATCGACGTACGGCCGATGGATGAGGTGCGGTTGCTGCCGGACAACGTCGTCCGTATCGGCACCGGGGCGACCTGGGGTCAGGTGGCCGCGCGGCTCGCGAAGGTTGGCCTGGCGATTTCATCGGGGGACACGGCGGCGGTCGGTGTCGGTGGGTTGATGGCGGGCGGTGGCATCGGCTGGATGGTGCGCAAGCACGGCCTCGCGATCGACAACGTGGTCGCCGCCGAGATCGTCACCGCGGACGGTGCGGTACGCCGGGTCGACAGCGCGACCGAGCCGGAACTGTTCTGGGGACTGCGTGGCGCAGCGGGAAGTCTTGGCGTCGTCACGTCGTACGACATCGTCGCCGTACCGCAGAAGACCGTGCATTTCGGGACGCTGTTGTATCCGTGGACGCAGGCGGAGCAGGTGCTCGCGAAGTGGGCGGAGTACATGAGCGATGCGCCCGAGGAGCTCACGTCGTCGCTGCAGTTGGCGCCGACGATGATGGCCGATCGGCAGGTGCCGGTCGCGGTCGCGGTGTGTGCGACCGGCGACGGCGCGGTCCTCGAACCGCTGCGCAACCTCGGTTCGTTGCTGACCGACAAGGTGGTCGAGATCCCGTACGCCGAGGTGTTCAGCGACATGTCGATGCCGCCGGGGATGCGCCCGCGGATCCGCAACGGGTTCTACGACCGTTGGACGCCGGATCTCGGTCAGCGACTGCTGGACGCCCGTCCGCGGATTCCGGGGCTGGCGATGGAGGTCCGGGCGCTCGGTGGTGCGTACGGCGCGATGCCGGCGGACGCGACCGCGTTCGGGCATCGCGACGCGCGGTTCCTGGTCAACTCGGTGCTGATGGGATCGCCCGAGCAGGCTGACGACTTCGACGCGTTGTGGAAGTCGCTGCGGCCGAAGGGGGCGTACCTGAACTTCCTGTCCGACCCGACGGACGCCGACGTGGACCTCTGCTATCCGAAGGCTCACCGCACCCGGCTCGCCGCGTTGAAGCGGTCTGTCGATCCGGGGCACGTGTTCCGGAGCGCGGTGAGTGTTCCGCCGCAGCCGGAGTGGACCGGCGGCCGGCGTCACTTGATGAGGTGGGCGATGCGCTCGCGGAGGTAGTTCTGTTCGGCCGTGTTGCGGGTGCGATCGAGGGCCGCGAGGTAGTTCTCGCGGGCGAGGTCCGGGCGGCCGGCGAGTTCGTGGAGGTGCGCGAGGACGGACAGCCGGCGGTGGTGGTCGCCGAGGTACCGGTCGGCGGCGAGCCCCTCGACGATCGCGATGCCGGCGTCCGGACCTTCGGTCATCGCGACCGCGACGGATGCGCCGAGCGTCACCATCGGACTCGGGTCGACCTTCTCGAGGATCCGGTAGAGGCCGGCGATCTGTTCCCAGTCGGTGGTCTCGACCGAGTCCGCCTCGCCGTGCACCGCGGCGATCGCCGCCTCCAGCTGGTACGGCCCGACGGCGCCGGAGCGCAAGGTCTCCTCGACGAGCCGGGTGCCTTCGGCGATCTCGTCGGCGTACCAGCGGGAGCGGTCCTGGCGGTCGGCGGGGATCAGGTTCCCGCCGGGGCCGGTGCGTGCGTCGCGGCGGGCGTGCGTGAGGATCATCAACGCCAGCAGCCCGGTCACCTCGCCCGATCGACCGACGGCGTGCTGGAGCAGCCGCGTGATCCGCAACGCCTCCTCGGCGAGGTCCACCCGCTGCAGTTCGTCACCGGCGCTCGCCGTGTGGCCCTCGTTGAAGATCAAGTAGAGAACGTGCAGTACGGCGCGGAGTCGTACGTCGTACTCGTCGGCTGTCGGCAACTCGAACCGGGCGCCCGCGTCCTGGATGAGCCGCTTCGCCCGGCTGATCCGCTGCGCGACGGTGCTCTCGCCGACCAGCAACGCCGCAGCGACCTCGGCCGTCGTCAACCCACCGACCGACCGCAGCGTCAGTGCGACCTGCGATGCCGGGGTCAGCGCGGGATGGCAGCACAGCACGAGCAGCCGGATCGTGTCGTCGCTGTCCTCGTGGTACTCATCGGGATCGAACTCGGTCGGCGCGCGCAGGAAGTCGTTCAGCTCGCGCTGCCGCCGCGCGTTGTCCCGCCGCCAACCGTCCATCATCCGCCGCGACGCCACACTGATCAGCCACCCGATCGGCTGCTCCGGTACGCCGTTCGCGCCCCACTGCACGATGGCGTCGAGCAACGCCTCCTGGACCGCGTCCTCGCACTGGTCGAACGCGTCGTACCGCAGGACCAGCGCCGCCAACGCCCGCGGCGCCGCAGCCCGCATCGCACCCTCGAGCTCCGCCCCCCTCACGCCGCGCGGCTCAAGGTTCGACCGGTCTGCCTCACAGTTCGGCGATCTGCGCGAAGAAGTCCTGCTCGGTGGCCAGCACCTGGCGGATCTCCACCCGGCGGAACTCCACCAGCGGGATCCGGGCCGCGATCTCCACCGCTCGCTCGACCGACACGCAGTCCAGTACGAGCGCGCCGGCCAGGTACTCCTTCGTCTCCAGCAAGGACCGGTCGGAGATCACCGGCGTACCGGCGGCGAACTCGACGTCGGTGATTCCGGGGGACTCGCCGAGGTTGAGGATGGAGACGAGTTCGCCGCTGTCCCGCAGT
The DNA here is from genome assembly GCF_056436705.1 of Kribbella sp. NPDC043289. Lineage (NCBI taxonomy): Bacteria > Bacillati > Actinomycetota > Actinomycetes > Propionibacteriales > Kribbellaceae > Kribbella > Kribbella sp. NPDC043289. Next base: position 2,367,871 of record NZ_JBWKCB010000001.1, on the reverse strand, counting down.
TCGCGCGCGGTGGCGGCGACCCGCTCCCGGCCGCCGGCCATCGCGGTCAACTGCTCCTCGGTGAACGCTTTGAGCGCTTCGACATTGTTGTGGATCAGCAGTAGGAACTTCACCAGACCATTCTGCCGATCCGGGTGTCAGACACCCGGCCTGATCGGGTGCGGATGTGGTGTCGCTCTCAGTCAGCGGTGTAATGGTTGAGCGGGACAACGCCCTTACCTGATCATCGGGGCGTGAGGACGTGCTGCGGTGCCTGATGTTTCGTTGTGGACGTTGTTGTTCCTGGTGGTCGCGGCCTTCGCGGCGGGCTGGATCGACGCGGTGGTCGGGGGCGGTGGGCTGCTGCAGTTGCCGGCGATGCTGCTCGGGCTGCCGAACGCGTCGCCCGCGCAGATCCTGTCGACGAACAAGATCTCGTCGTTGTGCGGTACGACGACCAGCGCGGTCACGTTCGGTGTAAAGGTGCGGCCGGACCGTAAGACGGTGCTGCCGTTGGCGATCCTGGCCGGCCTGGGGGCCGCGGCCGGTGCGTTGGTGGCGACCAAGATCCCGATGTCGTGGTTCAAGCCGATCGTGCTCGTGCTGCTGGTGGCGGTCGGGATCTACACCGCGATGAAGCCGTCACTCGGCGCCCGGACGGCGCTGCGGTTCGACGGTCGCGACCATTACCTCGCGGCGAGCGGGGTCGGCGTACTGATCGGGTTCTACGACGGCGCGGTCGGGCCGGGGACCGGTTCGTTCCTGATCTTCGCGTTGGTCGGCCTGCTCGGGTACAACTTCCTGCAGGCGAGCGCGAAGGCGAAGATCGCCAACGTCGCCACCAACCTGGGCGCGATCGCAGTGTTCGCGCTGCACGGCGCACCGCTGTGGGGTCTCGGGCTGATCATGGGGGCGGCCAACATGCTCGGCGGCCTGCTCGGCGCCCGGACCGCGGTGGCTCGCGGCAGCCGGTTCGTCCGGGTGATCTTCCTGGTGGTGGTGTCGGCCCTGATCGTCCGGCTCGCGTTCGACGTGTTCTGAGTTTCGCCTGCTGATCAGGTACGGCGGCTGAACGTGGGCGCCCACGGGGCGTCGTCGAGGCCGATCCGTTGAATGGCGGCTGCGGTCTGGTTCGCCAGGCTCTGGAGCGCGGCGACTTCCTCGGGCGAGGCCTCGTAGTGACGCGACCAGTACGCTCCGATCGCCGCCACCGGGGTCGGCGAACCGACCGGGACCATCGCGAGGCTGCGGACGAAGGTCGGCAGGTAGGCCTCGAGCGGGATCCGGTCGTCGACGGAGATGTCCGGGATCACGGCCGTCTCGTCGTGGAGCATGGCCCAGCCGCTGACACAGGACGTGATCGGAAAGCGTTGTCCCTTCCACAGCGGCGCGATCGCGTCCTCGTCCGCGTAGAAGCAGTGGTTCTCCTCGCGCAGCACGAACGTCGCCCCCTGCGCGCCGGTGCAGCTCCGAGCCTCCCGCCGGACGATCTCTCCGACCTCGTCCAGGGTCGTTGCCGTCTCCAAGGCCGCCACCATCTCCGTCATTCCGACATTGTGCTCCCGTCCGGCCGATGTCAAAAGCAGCACTCCGTAGTCGAGCGCCGTCGAGCGGCCACGGCCGCCGCGCGCCCGGCCTGCACACCGGGTACGTCGCGTTGCGGGTCGAGCACACCGAGCAGCCGCCGCTCGGTAGTGTCGTGCCATGGTCGACTACAACGGTCGGATCGGCAGTGTGTACGCGGCAGGTCGGGGTATGCCTGCTGCTGAGGTACGGCGCTGGACGGCAGCGCTCGCCACGCATCTCCCGGAGCATCGCCCGCTCGACGTCCTCGACCTCGGAAGCGGAACCGGCCGCCTGACTCCCGGGCTGGCCACGGAGTTCCAGGGCGAGGTGTACGGCGTGGAGCCGTCGGACCGGATGCGGGACACCGCCGAGCAGGCGCCGCACCCGGGGGTGACCTACCTGAAGGGCAGCGCCGAGGACATTCCGTTGCCCGAGGCCTCAGTCGACGCGGTGCTGATGTTCCTGTCCTTCCACCACTTCCGGGACCCGCTGCAGGGGCTCCGGGAGGTACGCCGGGTGTTGCGGCCCGGGGGAGTGGCGTTCCTGCGCAGCCAGTTCTCCGACCTGATGCCGGACCTGTTCTGGTACGAGTACTTCTCCTCCGCACGCGACGTCGACGCCGCGTTGTACCTGTCGCTCGGCGCGGCGAAAGCGCTCGCGACCGAGGCAGGGCTCGCGCCGGCCGATGACGTCGTACGGATCACTGCGGAGACTCCGCGGACGCTGCGGGAGAGCTACGAGCGGATCAGCCTGCGGGCGCTGTCGACGTTCGAGCACCTGCCGACGGACGAAGTCGAGACTGGGTTCGCGAGGTTCGCCCAGGATGCGGAGCGCGATCCGGAGCGCGAGATGCCGGTGCACGCCGCGACGATGCTGGTGCTCAGCCGTCCCAGGTGACGCGGAGTGCCGCCGGCTTGCGGAACACCAGCCCGTACGGCGGTGGCGAGTCATCGGCCAGCCGGAGACCCGGAAGGCGAAGGACTGCTTCCAGCGCGGTGAGGGTCTCCAGACGGGTCAGGTGCATGCCGAGACAGATGTGCGGTCCACTGGCGAACGCGAGATGACGGCGGGCGTTGGCCCGGCGTACGTCGAAGGTGTCGGGCGACTCGAACAGCTCGGGATCCCGGCCCGCGCCTGCGAGTGACACGGTGACCATGTCGCCGCGACGGATCTGCGCGCCGGCGAGCTCGATGTCGCGGGTGGCGTAGCGGTCGACGACGGCGGCGGCCGGTTCGAGGCGGAGCGACTCCTCCATCGCGTTCGGGAGCAGCGACGGATCGGCGAGGACCAGGTCCAGCTGGTCGCGATGGGTCAGCAGGTGCCAGAGCGCATTGGTGATCATGCCCTCGGTGGTCTCGATGCCCCCGAACATGAACACCGCGGCGTTCGCGACCACCTCGTCCACACCGAGCCCGGCATGGGCAGCGACCGCGAGCAGCGAGTCGGCGGAGTCGATGCCCCCGGCAACATGCTTGTGCAACTCCGCGAAGGCGGCCGCACCGTCGGCGGTGACCGGTTGGCCGGCGGAGACGCCTGACACGGAGGTCGAGATCGCCGTGTACCAGTCGAGCACGGTGGAGGCCGACGCCTGCGGCAGTCCAAGCGACAGCGCGACGACCGCGACCGACAACGGCCCGGCCAGTCCGGTCCGGAGATCAGCAGGTGACGCCAGCTCGGCCATCAGTGCATCGACCGTTTGCTGCACCGGCTCCGTGAACCGGCGGCGGGTCTCGGCCAGAGCGAAGGGGGACTCGAACGGATCGCGATGCGCCTTGTGTGGAACGCCGTCCAGCGACAGCATCGACGGCCCGACGACCTGTGCCGTGGAGAATCGCGGATCGTCCACGGTGAACCTCCCGGGATCGCGGAGCACCTGGACGGCCAGCGCGCGGCCGGTCACGACCCAGGAGCTCAGGGGCTCGATCCAGCCGATCGGCCGGATCCGCGCCAGGGTCGGATGAGGGTCGACGGCAAGCTCCGCAACGGTCACCACGCGGACAGCCTAGGCGTAGGACCACTTGTTATACTGGTATTGCTGAGACAGATCGATTTCAAACGACTCAGGAGGGCTCCGGGTTACGGTTCTCTCAGCAACGCCCTCTAGGGTGTGGGCCATGTCAGTGTCCGATTCAATCCCCGCCCCTCCGCCCCGGTCAGGGAACCTGGTGCTGCTGCCTGCCGTCGATGTGGCGGACGGGCAGGCGGTCCGGCTGGTGCAGGGTGCGGCCGGTAGCGAGACGTCGTACGGCGATCCGCTCGCGGCCGCGATGGCCTGGCAGGACGCCGGGGCGGAGTGGATCCACCTGGTCGACCTCGACGCGGCGTTCGGCCGCGGCAGCAACCGTGAACTCCTCGCCGAGGTGACCGGCAAGCTCGACGTCCAGGTCGAGCTGTCGGGTGGCATCCGCGACGACGAGTCCCTCGAAGCTGCGCTTGCCACCGGTGCCCGCCGGGTAAACATCGGCACCGCCGCCCTCGAGGACCCGGAGTGGTGCGACCGGATCATCCAGCAGTACGGCGACCGCGTCGCGATCGGCCTGGATGTCCGCGGCCGCACGCTGGCGGCCCGTGGCTGGACCAAGGAAGGCGGCGACCTGTACGAGGTGCTCGCCCGGCTGGAAACGGCCGGCTGCGAGCGGTACGTGGTCACCGACGTCACCAAGGACGGCATGCTCCAGGGCCCGAACCTGGATCTGTACCGCGACCTGTGCGCGCGCACCGACAAGCCGATCATCGCCTCCGGCGGTGTCTCCAGCCTCGACGACCTGCGCGCGCTCAGCACGCTGGTCGGCGACGGCGTAGAGGGCGTCATCGTCGGCAAGGCGCTGTACGCCGGCGCGTTCACCCTGACCGAGGCACTCGAGCTCACGCGTGGAGGCGACAAGTGAGTCTGGCCGACAAGCTCAAGGACAAGAAGGTCCTGGTCACCGGCGTTACCGGCTTTGTCGGTGAGGCGCTGCTGCACCGGATCATCGGTGATCTCCCCGGGACCACCGTGGTCGCGATCATCCGTCCGAAGGGCTCGCTGACCGGCACCGACCGGATGGCGCAGTTGCTCCGGAAGGACATCTTCAAGCCGTTCTACGGCGAGGGCACCGAGCACGCCGACGCCGAGGCGCTGACCGCGGCCCGGATCCAGGTGATCGACGGCGACCTGTCCGACGTACCGGAGCTGCCGAAGGATCTCGACATCGTCGTGCACTGCGCCGGCGACGTCAGCTTCGACCCGCCGATCCACGAGGCGTTCAACACCAACGTGCTCGGCACCAAGAGCCTGCTCGAGCGGATCGTCGAGACCGGGCGCCCGGTGCACTACGTGCACATCTCCACGGCGTACACGGCCGGTCGCCGGCGCGGCGCGATCCCGGAGGCCCCGGTCGACCACTTCGTCGACTGGCGGACCGAGGCCGAGGCCGGGATGGCGATGAAGGCCCGGATCGAGGAGCAGTCCCGGTCCGCGGGGATGCTGGCGAAGTTCCGCAAGGAGGCCGAGAAGCTGCACCGCCGCGCGGGTCACCTGACCGCCGCGGCCGACACCGAGCGGCGCCGTACCGAATGGGTCGCGAAGAAGCTGGTGGAGACCGGCACCGAGCGCGCCCGCAGCCTCGGCTGGACCGACTGCTACACGTTCACCAAGGCGCTCGGCGAGCGCGTCGTCGAGGAGTTCGCCTCGACGCTGCCGACCTCGATCGTCCGGCCGGCCATCATCGAGTCCGCGGTGCAGAGTCCGCACCCGGGCTGGATCGAGGGCTTCAAGATGGCCGAGCCGCTGATCCTGGCCTACGGTCGCGGCGAGCTGCCGGAGTTCCCGGCGTCGCCGGACTCGGTGATCGAGATCATTCCGGTCGACCACGTGGTCGGTGCGATCTGCGCGGTGATGGCGACCGAGCCCGAGCTGAGCAAGCCGGAGTACTACCACATCGGTTCCGGCGCCCGGAACCCGCTGACCTTCGAGCAGCTGTACGCCGGGGTTCGCGCGTACTTCTCCAAGCACCCGTTCGACCTGGGCGAGCGCGGCGCCGTACGGCTCCCGGTCTGGAAGTTCCCCGGCGGCGACTCGGTCGAGACGATGCTCAGGTACGGCGAACGCGCGCACAAGCTCGCGGACGCGGTCATCACCCGGGTCCCGCGCGGCGAGCGGACCCGCAAGTACGCGCGCGAACTCGACGTACAGAAGCGCCGTCTGGACTTCCTGCGCCGCTACATGGACCTGTACTCCGAGTACGCGCAGGCCGAGCTGCAGTTCATCGACGACAACGTGCTCGCTCTGCACAACGCGCTCGAGGGTGACGACAAGGAGAAGTTCGCCTGCGACACCTCGGTCGTCGACTGGCAGTACTACCTGCAGGAGCTGCACTGCCCGAGCGTCACCGAGTCGATGCGCCGGCTCGACGTCGTCCGGAAGAAGCGGAACAAGGCGCTCGCCGAGTCCGCCGGGGTGCTCAAGAAGGTCGAGCCGAACCAGGACTCGCAGGTGATCGCGGCGTTCGACATGGACGGCACGCTGCTGTCGTCGAACGTGATCGAGACCTACCTGTGGATGCGGCTGCCCGAGCTGGACGGGCCGCAGCGGGTCGGCGAGGTCGGCGCGATGCTGCGCAAGCTGCCGAAGCTGATCGCGGCCGAGCGCAAGGACCGTGGCACCTTCCTCCGGACCATCTACCGCCGGTACGCCGGCGCGGACCTGGAGGAACTGAACCAGATCGTCGACGAGATCCTCGCGGAGCACGTCCTCGAGCGGTTGAGCGGTGCCGCCGTACGCCGGATTCGCGAGCACCGCGCGGCGGGGCACAAGACGATCCTGATCACCGGCGCGGTCCGGCCGCTGACCCGGCCGCTCGAGCCGCTGTTCGACGAGATCGTCGCGGCCGAGCTGGCCGTCGACGACCGCGGCCGTTGCACCGGGTTCCTCTCGGGCCCGCCGCTGGTCGGCGAGTCGCGCGCGGCGTGGATCAAGCACCACGCCCGGGTGACCAACATCGATCTGTCCAAGTCCTACGCCTACGCCGACAGCCACTCGGACCTGCCGATGCTGTCGGTGGTCGGCAACCCGGTCGCGGTCTCGCCGGACGTATCGCTGTTCCGGGCCGCCCGGGCCGCGCGCTGGCAGATCGTGGACTGGAAGACCTCGTCCACCACGTCCCGTCTGGAGCTCCCAGGGGTGAACGCCCGATGATGCTCGCTCTCGAGATGTACCGGTCGCCGGCGAAGTACCTGGCGGCCAAGGCGGTCGGCGGCCGCATCCCCGGCATCCTCACCGGGCCGGCCGCGCCGCTGCGCCTCGTCACCATCAACGAGCCGAAAGCCGACCGGGAGGGCTGGGCGCGGATCCGCCCGATCCTGTCCGGGATCTGCGGCTCGGACCTTGGCATGGTCACCGGCTCGACCAAGCTGTACTTCTCGGCCGTCGTGTCGATGCCGTTCGTCCCGGGCCACGAGGTGGTCGGCGAGCTGCTCGACGACTGCGAGGACCTGCCGAAGGGCACCCGCGTAGTGATGGACAGCGTCCTGACCTGTGCGGCGCGCGGCGTCGAGCCGTGCCAGGGCTGCGTGTCCGGCAACACCAACCGCTGCGACCGGATCACGGTCGGCCACGTGGCGCCGGGGCTGCAGACCGGGTTCTGCCAGGACACCGGTGGTGGCTGGGGCAATCTGATGGTCGCCCACCGCAGCCAGCTGTACGCCGTACCGGACGAGATGTCCGACGAGCGCGCGGTCCTGGTGGAGCCGCTGGCCGGTGCGGTGCACGCCGCACTGCGGGCCAAGGTCGAGCCAGGCCAGTCGGTGCTGGTCAGCGGCGCCGGCGCGGTCGGGCTGTTCGCGACGCTCGCGTTGCGGGAGCTGACCCAGGCCGGCCGGATCACCGTGGTCGCCAAGCACGCGAAGCAGCGCGAGCTCGCCCGCGCTTTCGGAGCCAGCGATGTCGTCGCGCCGGACGAGGTGTTCCGGGGCGTCCGCCGCTCCACCGGTGCCTTCCGGCTGAAGCCGGACTTCGGCGCTCCCGAGTTCCTGCTCGGCGGCGTCGACGTCGCGGTCGACGCGGTCGGCAGCAAGGACTCGATCGACACCGTGCTGCGGGTCACCAAGGCCGGCGGCCGGGTGGTGCTGTCCGGGATGCCGGCCAGTGGCGCCGACCTGTCGCCGGTGTGGTTCCGCGAGCTCGAGGTCACCGGCACGTACGCCTCCGCGCGCGAGGAACCGAACGGCCGCCCGGCGTTCGAGACCGCGCTGGAGCTCGCCGGTCGCGCCCCGCTGGACGGGATCGTCGGCGCGCGGTACCCGCTCTACCGCTGGCGCGAGGCGCTCGACCACGCGCACTCCGCCGGCCGACTGGGAACAGTCAAGGTCGCATTCGATGTGAGGGCCTCATGAGGGCAGTGATGACGGCAGTGACGATGCAGTTCGTACGACGAGAGAGGTTCTGACATGTCCCGGCCAGGTTTCGTGCTCGAGGTGGACGACCGGACGCCGCCGCTGCTGGTGCACAACGGTGAGGGCTTCCTGCTGGAGCGTTTCCCGCAAGGCACCCGCGTGGTGTACCCGCCCGAGGCGCTGCCCGCCGTCCGCGACGTCGACGAGGCGATCCAGAACGCGCTGCTGAACCCGATCGACTCCGAGCCGCTGCCCGAGCTGCTGCGCGCCGGGATGAAGCTGACGATCGCGTTCGACGACATCTCGCTGCCGCTGCCCCCGATGAAGAAGCCGGACATCCGGCAGCGCGTCATCGAGGCCGTGCTGGAGCTGGCCGCGCAGGCCGGTGTCGACGACGTCGAGCTGATCTCGGCGAACGCGCTGCACCGCCGGCTGACCCCGAACGAGCTGCGCGAGATCGTCGGCGAGCGGGTCTTCCGGTCGTTCTTCCCGGACGGGAAGCTCTACAACTTCGACGCCGAGGACGCCGACAACCTGACCCACCTGGGTCAGACCCGGCACGGCGAGGACGTGGAGATCTCCAAGCGGGCGGCCGAGTCCGACCTGCTCGTCTACGTGAACGTGAACCTGGTGGCGATGGACGGTGGCCACAAGTCCACCTCGATCGGGCTGGCGTCGTACAAGTCGCTGAAGCACCACCACAACAGCCACACGATGATCCACTCGCGGTCGTTCATGGACCACAAGGCGTCGAAGATGCACCACTCCGCCTGGCGGATGGGCGAGATCCTCACGCAGCACGTCAAGGTGTTCCAGATCGAGACCACGCTGAACAACGACATCTTCGGCGGGCCGCTGGAGTTCCTGCAGAAGCGCGAGTGGGAGTGGTCGATCAAGGACCAGGCCTCGATGCTCGGCACCAAGCGGGCGCTCGCGGCCGCGCCGGCCAAGCTGCGGCACAAGATCTTCACCGACGTCCGCTCGAACTACGGCCTGACCGGGATCAACGCCGGCGCCATCGAGCCGGTGCACGAGAAGACGATCGAGGCCGTGCACCGCCAGCACCTCGTCGAGGTCCAGGGACAGTCCGACGTCGCGATCATGGGCGTGCCGTTCATCGGCCCGTACAACGTGAACTCGGTGATGAACCCGATCCTCGCCGCCTGCATGGGCCTCGGGTACTACTTCAACTCGTACCGGGGCAACCCGGTCGTCCGCAAGGACGGCGCGGTGATCCTGTACCACCCGGTCGACTACGAGTTCAGCCAGCTGCACCACCCGTCGTACGTCGACTTCTTCGAGGAGGTGCTCTCGGAGAGCACCGACCCGGCGACGATCGAGGCGAAGTTCGAGAAGCAGTACGCCGAGGACCCGTGGTACATCCACCTGTACCGGACGTCGTACGCGTACCACGGCGTGCACCCGTTCTACATGTGGTACTGGATCTCGCACGCGCTGGACCACTGCGGCGACATCGTCTGGGTCGGCGGGAACCGCAAGACCGTCGAGCGGATGGGCTTCCGGTCCGCGTCGACGCTGCAGGACGCGCTCGAGATGGTCAGCCACTCGGTCGGCCGGTCGCCGTCGATCACCTACCTGCACAACCCGCCGCACCTGCTCGCGGACGTGCGCTGATGGGCACCAGTCTGGTGAAGTTCGGCCGCGACACCGCGCGCGACGTGAAGCAGGTCGCGCGCGGCTGGCGCTGGGGCCGGCGCCCGCAGGTGCCGCGGTCCGCCGAGCCGTACGTGATCCCGAAGGAGACCACGGTCTTCCCGACCAAGTGGGCGCGGACGCCGGCCGCGATCGCGGTCCGGGACCTGATCCAGAAGGGCCCGCTGAACGCCGTACTGAACTTCGAGGTCAGCCCGCAGGTCAGCGGACTGGACTCGCTGCTCAAGCTCGACGGTCCGGCGATCATCGTCGCGAACCACTCGTCGCACCTCGACACCCCGTTGCTGCTGCTGTCGCTGCCGGACGCGATGCGCCGCAAGACCGCGTTCGCGGCGGCCGCCGACTACTTCTTCGACACCTGGTGGCGGGCGGCGGGCTCGGCGATCGTGTTCAACACGTTCCCGATCGAGCGCCGCGGCGGCAAGATGAGCTCCACCCCGGGCGACCTGCTCGCCGACGGGTGGAATGTCGTCGTGTTCCCGGAGGGCACCCGCTCACCGGACGGCTGGGTGCAGCGGTTCCGGATGGGAGCGGCGTACCTGGCCGTCGAGCACGACGTGCCGATCATCCCGGTCGGGATCAAGGGCTCGTTCGCCGCGATGCCGCGCGGCCGCGGCTGGCCGATCCCCGGTCGCCCGGCAGTGCACGTCCGGTACGGCGACCCGCTGCGCCCCGCCGAGGGTGAGAGCGCTCGCGACTTCGCGCCCCGCATCTCGGCCGCGGTGTCGGCCCTCCTCGACGAGGAGTCGACCACCTGGTACGAGGCCCGCCGTCGTGCGGCGATCGGCGCGTCTCCGTCGCAGACCGGCCCCGAGGCCGCGCGCTGGCGCCGCGTCTGGGAGTCGACCCGCCCGATGAGGTCCACGGACGACCGCCGCCGGGCCTGGAAGTAAGTGTCACCGACAGTCCTCCGGCCGAGCATCGCCTCGGCCGGAGGCTCGTTCTGGTACCTGCTCGGGTGGTACGCCGTGATGCTCGCGATCGTGTGCGTGTCACTGGCGACCTGGGCCGTGAGCCCGGTGGTGGCGGCGGTTCTGTTCGTCGTACTGCTGGCCGGCTTGGGGCTCGGACTCGAACTGCTGTCCCGGGGTGCCGAGTTCGTCGTGGACGATGCCTCGATCACCTATCGCGAGCGCCGTTGGGGAATGCGCAAGGTGCTGCCGCGCGGACAGGTGCGGCGGGTACTGCTGGTCGATCGGTTCACCCCGCTGATGCCCGGCGCGCTGATCCTGCTCGCCGCCGACGGGAACCGGATCGCGGCGGCGCGCTGGCTCTGGCCGATCGCGACGCTCGAGGAAGCCGCCGTACTCACCGGGCTCCCGATCGAGCGGCGCGCGACGATGCGGGCGATGGATCTGCAGCGTGAGATCGGAATCGATCCCGCGCTGCGGCAGCACGGGGCGCGGTTCGTCCTGACGCGGCTGGTGACCTCTGCGCTCGGCATCCTGACCGCATGGCCGTTCATCCACTGGATCTGGACGAAGTGAAGCCACGCCGCATCCCGGCAAAGGTCCGGTACGCCGTTGCCGGCGCGGTCACGCTGGTATTTGCCGTCGTCCCCTCCTTGCAGCCTGACGGCGTCACCGCTGCGCGCCTCAGCACCGTCGTGATGGTCGCGACCGTCCTCGGGCTCGCTGCGGCGACCCTGCTCGTCGCGAACCTCGGATTCCGTCCGCGGATCCGCGGGCAGTACCTCGAGGTGTGGACGCTGCTCGGGCGACAGTCATTGGACCTGGCCAGGATCGCCGAGGTGCGCTACGAGGGCAGCCTGAGTGGCACCACCAGTCTGGGCCTGCGTGACGATGTGACCGACGTACTGATCACAATCCCGGTATCACCCCAAGTGTTTCCGGTGCTGAGGGACGCGTTGCTGGCTGCGGGGCAGCGCGGCGTGCCGTTGCCTCAACGAGTCACCAGGATGTTCAACCTGCCCGACTTCCCGGGGGCTCCGCTGGGCGGCGGCAATCGGACACTGCTGATCATCTGTGTGCTAGCCGGTGTGATCGTGCTTGGGGCGGTCATCGGTCTGGTGCCCATGGTTTGACCGCTACGCTTGGCGGCGTGAGCCTTGCCGTACGAGTCATTCCCTGTCTGGACGTCGACGCCGGCCGCGTGGTCAAGGGCGTCAACTTCACCGACCTGCGCGACGCGGGCGATCCGGTCGAGATGGCGAAGGTGTACGACGGCGAGGGCGCGGACGAGCTCACCTTCCTCGACATCACCGCGTCGTCGGGATCCCGCGAGACGACGTACGACGTGGTCCGGCGGACCGCCGAGCAGGTGTTCATCCCGCTGACCGTCGGCGGCGGTGTGCGGGAGGCGAGCGACGTGGACCGGCTGCTGCGCGCGGGTGCGGACAAGATCGGGATCAACACCGGCGCGATCGCGCGTCCCGACGTGATCAAGGAGATCGCCCACCGGTTCGGCAACCAGGTGCTGGTGTTGTCCCTCGACGTACGGCGGTCCGCGGAGCAGCCGAGCGGGTTCGAGGTCACTACCCACGGCGGCCGGAAGTCGGCCGGGCTGGACGCGATCGCATGGGCCCAGCGCGGCTGCGAGCTGGGCGCGGGCGAGATCCTGCTGAACTCGATGGACGCCGACGGGACCAAGCAAGGGTTCGACCTGGAGTTGATCAAGGCGGTGCGGGCGGTGGTCGACGTACCGCTGATCGCCAGTGGGGGAGCGGGCGCGCCCGAGCACTTCCCGCCCGCGGTGCAGGCGGGCGCGGACGCCGTACTCGCGGCCAGCGTGTTCCACTTCGGCGACTTCCGCATCGCCGACGTGAAGAAGGCGCTCCGGGACGCCGGGATCGTGGTCCGATGAGCACGCCCGCGCACGTCGAACGCTCCGAGGAACTCGTCGCCGCGGTCGAGCAGGAGCTGTCCGCCCTGTTCCGCCGCTCCCGCTCGGCGTCACTCCGGCTGGCCCGCCGCGTGCACCCCGACATGGACGCAGCCGGCTACGCCCTGATCTCCCAGATCGAGCTGGGCACCAGCGCCGGCAGCGGCACTGGCACCGGCAGCGGTACCGGTAGTGGCGCCGGCGTTCGTGCCTCGGACGTCGCGCACGTCCTCGGCCTCGACAAGTCGACGGTCAGCCGCGGCATCACCCAACTGGAGAACCTCGGCCTGATCGAACGCGTCGGCGACCCCGACGACGGCCGCGCCCGCCTCCTCCGCCTCACCACCACCGGCGCCGAACGCTACGAAGCCATGCGCACCCAACGCCAAACCGAGTTCCGCGCCATCCTCGACCGCTGGACCCCCACCGACCTGGCCGACCTCTCCCGCCTCCTAACCCGCCTAAACACCGACCTCGGCTAGTTCCCACCCCAGCCACCCCCGGCGCCCCGAGCCAGGAACCGGTACCTCCGTCACCCGAGCCCCGGTACGGCGCGTGTGCCGGCCGCTCGTGGTGACCTGAGACAGGAACTGGTGTCTGGGGACCTGTTATTGCCTGTCTTCGCCCACCATTGGGTGTCTCCAGTCCAGGGACCGCCGCGCGAGCTGAGGTACGGCGCGACCCCCGTCACCCGAGCTGGGGTACGGGCGTCTGTGCCGACCGCTTGTGGTGACTGGAGACAGGCTCTGGTGGCTGGGGACCTGTTATTGCCTGTCCTCACACACCGTTGGGTGTCTCCAGTCCCGACACCGCCGCTTGAGCTGGAGGTGCGAGCGGAAGTACGGCGTACCTCCGTCGTCCGAGGTCCGGTACGGCGCGTGTGCTGGCCGCTTGTGGTGACCTGAGACAGGAACTGGTGTCCGGGGACCTGTTATTGCCTGTCCGCACCCTCCGTTGGGTGTCTCCAGCCCCGGGGAGCGGGTGGGAGTACTGGGAGTACTGGGGGTAGTGGGGTTTCCACAGGGTGTGCATATGGTTGTGGAAACCAACTAGTCGGGTATATAGTTGGGTTATGCAACTAGCTCAGCAACCCCTCGTCCCGGGGGTAGAGCGGGATCCGGCGGCTCATGAGTTGATCGAAGGGGTCAGTTCGCTGATTCGGGCCGTGCGGTGTATCGAGCACCGGAATCTGATGCCTGATGTGGGACTGCGGCGGTCCGATGCGAGTGTGCTCAAGGTGCTGGCGAAGGACGGCGAGCAGCGTGGCGGGGAGATCGCGGCGAAGCTCGGTGTCGATCCGTCGGTGGTGAGCCGCCAACTGACCACGCTGGAGGCCGACGGTCTGGTGAGCCGTCGGCCGGATCCGGCCGACGCGCGGGTCGGGCTGGTCAGCCTGGCGCCGCAGGGCCGGTCCCGGCTGCAGGCGATGTATTCGTCCTACACCCAGCAACTTCGTAACTCCCTGGAGGACCTCGACGACGAGGCGCTGATCGCTGCGGGGCAGACCCTGCAGCGCGTCGCGCGCGCGATCACCGAGGCGAACCAGGCCGTGAGGCAAACGTCCAAGACTGGAGAGTAATGACTGTCACCGAGACCCGGCAGCAGTCGGCGCCCAACTCAGGGCCCGCTGCGCCGGAACTCACCCACCGCGAGATCCTCGAGATCCTGATCGGACTGCTCGCCGCGCTGTTCACGGCGATGCTGAGCTCGACGATCGTCAGCAACGCCCTGCCGACGATCATCGCCGACCTCGAAGGCTCCCAGACGCAGTACACGTGGGTCCTCACCGCGAGCCTGCTGGCGACGACGGTGTCCACCCCGATCTGGGGCAAGCTGTCGGACCTGGTCAGCAAGAAGCTGCTGGTCCAGGTGGCGATCACGGTCTTCGTGATCGGGTCGGCGCTGGCCGGTCTGTCCCACAACGTGCCGTTCCTGCTCGGCGCCCGCGTGCTGCAGGGCCTTGCGATGGGCGGTCTGATGGCGCTCGCCCAGGCCATCATCGGCGCCGCGATCCCACCCCGGTCGCGGGGCCGGTACTCCGGTTACATGGGTGCCGTGATGGCGGTCGCGACCGTCAGCGGCCCGCTGATCGGTGGCGTCATCGTCGACACCTCGTGGCTCGGCTGGCGCTGGTGTTTCTACGTCTGTGTCCCGCTGGCCGTGGTCAGCCTGGTGATCCTGCAGAAGTACCTGCGGCTTCCGGTCATCAAGCGCAAGGTCAAGATCGACTACCTCGGCGCCGTCCTGATCAGCATCGCGGCCAGCCTGCCGCTGCTGTGGGTGTCCTTCGCCGGTAGCGACTTCGCGTGGATGTCGTGGCAGTCGGCGCTGTTCGTCGGCGGCACCCTGGTGGTCGGCTTCTTCGCCGTCCTGGTGGAGAGCCGGGTCGCGGAGCCGCTGGTCCCGCTGAAGGTCGTCCGCGAGCGCACCACCGCACTGGCAATCATCGCCAGCCTCGCGGTCGGTGTCGCGATGTTCGGCAGCGCGCTGTTCCTCGGTCAGTACTTCCAGATCGCCCGTGGCTACAGCCCGACCGAGGCCGGTCTGCTGACCATCCCGATGATGCTCGGGTCGTTCGTCGGCTCGGCGGGTTCGGGTCAGATGATCACCCGGTACGGGAAGTGGAAGCGGTACCTCGTCGCCGGCGGCATCCTGCTCCTCGCGGGCCTGCTGCTGCTCGGCACGATCGACCACAACACGCCGTACTGGTTCGTCGGGCTCGGCATGCTGGCGATGGGTCTCGGCATGGGTATGACGATGCAGAACCTGGTCCTCGCCGTACAGAACACCGTCGATGTCACGCAGATCGGCGCTTCGTCCGCGACCGTCGCGTTCTTCCGCAGCCTGGGTGGTGCGGTCGGCGTCTCGGCGCTGGGTGCGGTGCTCGCCGCTCGGGTGAAGGACCTGATCGTCGCCGGCCTGCTGGCCGGTCCGAACGGCGCCGAGGCGGCGCGGAAGCTGCAGGAAGGTGGCTCCGGCGGCACCAGCCTGCTGGACGTGAAGAACCTGCCGCCGCAGCTCGCCGAGCTGGTCCGGCAGGCGTACGGCGACGCGACCGGTCGGGTCTTCCTGATCGCGGCCGCTTGTGCGGTGGTCAGCTTGATCGCGGTGGTGCTCATCAAGGAGGTCCCGCTCCGCAAGACCGTCGCGAAGGTCGATGTCGTCGAGGACCTGATCGACGACTGAGGACGACCGGAACACGAGGTACTCCGAGGAAACTCTCGGAGTACCTCGTTCGCGTTATGCGGCCAGTCCGCGGAGCCGTTCCTCGTCGATCTCGAACCCGAGCCCCGGGGCATCGGGCACGCGCAACAACCCGTCGGGTCCGACCAGCACCGGTTCGGCGAGCATGAAGTCACGCCGCTGTTCGGTCCACGTCGGCGGATCGATCGGGTACTCCAGGTACGGCCCGCCGCCGACGCCCGCGGTCACGTGCAGGTTGGCCAGCAACCCGATCCCGTTGGACCAGGTGTGTGGCGTGAAGAGCCGGTTCTTCCGGCGTACCACCTCGGCGATCGTGCGCACGCGGTGCATGCCGGCGGCGAGCACCACGTCGGGTTGGTAGACGTCGAGCGCGTCCTGCTCCACGAGGTCGAGCAGCTCCTCGAACGTCCGCACCATCTCACCTCCGGACACCCGTACGCCGGTCTGCTCGCGCAGCGACCGCAGTCCGGGAAGGTCGTCGAGTGGCAGCGGTTCCTCGAGCCAGAAGATGTCCGCCTCGGCGAGCTGCTCCGCGACCCGCCGGGCCTGGGGCGGATCCATCGCGCGCCGGATGTCGCCGGCCATCCGCCAGGACTGGTTCAGGTCGACCATCAGCTGGAAGTCCGGTCCGACCGCCTCCCGGACCGCGAGCACGGTGCCGATCCCGTTCTCCAGATCACCGGGGGAGACCCGGATCTTCGCCGCCCGGAACCCGCGCTCCCGCAGCGCCAGGATGCTCTGCACCCGCTCCTCGCGACCGAGCGGCCGACCGGTCGACGCGTACGCCGGGACCGCCGACTCACTGCCGCCGAACAACGTCGCCACCGGGGTGTTCAGCGCCTTGCCGATGATGTCCCACAACGCCACCTCGAGCGGCCAGTACCGGCCGGCGTGGAACGAGATGGTCTCCAGCGAACGGACGTGCCGGCTGATCCGGAGCGGGTCCTCGCCGAGGAACAGCCCGGAGTACGGCTCGAACCCGTCCATTGTGTCGCCGGACCCGTAGCCGACGATCCCTTCGTCGGTGCTGACCTTCACCACGGTCGCGGCGAAACTGGTCCGTGGTACCGGGTCCCAGGCCGCGTCGAACGGCGGGTCGAGGGGGAGGTCGGCGCGGATCAGTTCGATGTCGGCGATCTTCATGGATCCTCAGGGTTCAGGCTGCACGGGTGGCTCCAGACCGTCCAGTGAACGGGTGCGGATGATGGGGGAGCCAACCAACCACAGTACGGACAACAGGCCGCCGGCCGCGGACACCAGGAGCGTTTCCCGGACACCGATCCAGGTGCCGAGGAACCCTCCGGCGACCGCGCCGAGCGGCCTGATCCCGTAGTTGATGCTGCTGAAGGCCCCTGCCACCCGGCTCCGCATGTGGTCGTGGATGACCGCAGCCTGCAATGAGTTCAGCGGTACGTCGAAACACATCACCGCGAACGCCCCGATGAACTCCGACGCCGCCACCGCGACGGCCTTGAGCCAGGTCGGCCCACCGGCGAGTGCGGCGATCGCGATCGCACCGGGGAAGACGACGGCACCCATCGCGATCACCGGACCGGCACCGAACCGGCGGCTGAGCGGCGACGCGGTGACGGCCCCCAGCAGTCCGCCGGTCGCCCCGACGCCGAACGCCAGACCGATGGTCCCCGCCGACAGCCCCAGGTTGCGGCTCGCGAACAGTACGAGCAGCGCGATGCTCATCAGGTTGAAGAAGTTGACCGTCGTCGCGCACGCCAGACTGCGACTCAGGTACGGGTGCTTCAACACGTACCGCATGCCGGCAGCGGCTCGCCGGAGAAGCGGCTCACCCGACTCCTCCGAAGCGCCCGGTTCGATCTTCAGCCGGCTGATCTGCACTGCCGAGAACACGAACGTCAGCGCATCCACGACGAACGCGATCGGCGCGCTCAGCCACTGCACCAGCAGACCGCCGACCGCGGGCCCACCCATGAACGAGATCGAGCGCGTCGCGGACAACTTGCTGTTCGCCTCGAGGAACTGGTCGCGATCGACCAGCCGGACGAAGAACGACGCGTAGGCGGTGTTGAAGACGACATGCGCCGTACCGGCCAGGATCGCGACCGCGTAGAGCTGGCCGAGGGACAGCAGGTCGAGCCAGTAGGCGACCGGCAGGGTGAGCAGCAGGACGGTCCGGGCCAGGTCGGCGGCGATCATCAGCGGGCGCTTGTCGCGGCGGTGGTCGACCCACGCGCCGATGAACAGCGAGGCGAGGTTCGGCAGCCAAACCGCCGCGGTCAGGAAGCCGACCTGGCTGGGAGAGGCGTCGAGCAGCGTGACCGCGATCAGCGGCAGCGCGAGCTCGGTGATCCGGTCGCCGAATTCGGAGACACCCTGCGCGGACCAGAACGTCCGGAACCTGCGGTCGCGCCACAGGCTGGTGGCGGTCGTGGTGCTCACTGGCCGTCCGTTGCTTCAGGCAAAGAGATCCGGAGGTGCCGGAGCGGGCGCGCGTCGTCCGGCGTCTCGCCGCTGTCCCGGCGTTGCACGTACGGCGCCAGCAGTTCCTCGATCGCGGACTCGATGGCCTCGGCCTCGGCGGGTGTGACGACCAGCAGGGTGTTCGCCGAACCAGCCAGCCGGCTCCACTCGGGGGAGAGGTTGGGTTCGGTGTCGACCAGCCACTGCTGGGCCGCTTCGAGGGCCTGGTTCATCATCTCGGTGCGCAGCAGCCGTCCGGCCTCGGCGCCGTCGGGAGTGTCCGGCATCTCGTACCGGAACCCGCGGGCGGCCGCGTGCCACCAGCGCTGCCGCCGGTCCGAGCCGCTCGGGGGCGGCCCGTCCGTGACGAGGCCGAAGCTCGCCAGGTGTCGCAGGTGCCAGCTGGTCACCGATGGCGAGGCGCCGACGTGCTCGGACAGCTGGGTCGCCGTGGCGGGGCCGTTCTTCTGCAGGTAGCTGAGCGCGGCGAGCCGAACCGGGTGAGCCAGCGCCCGCATGGCTTGCGGGTCGGTGATCTCGAAATCGCCGTACGGATTTCTGAGAGACATGTTTCGAGAGTAATCTCTCAGATCTCTCGAAGGCAATCCTCAACGCGGGGCAATCCTTAGGCGGTGATCGTGCGGGTCCAGATGTCGCTGATCAGGTCCGGGCGCATGCCGACGCCGGTGTAGAGGGCGACGGCGGGCGTGGGGTTGCTGGTGTCGACGTGCAGGATCGTCCCGCTGCGGCCGGCCGCGGCGTCGACCGCGAACGCGTCCCGCAGGAGGAACTTGGCCAGCCCGCGTCCCCGAGCGGACGGTACGACGGCGAGTCGCCCGACGTACCCGCAGTTGGTGGTGCTGACGAAGTTGTCGTTGCACTCGGTCATGCCGACCGCCTGCCCGTCGAGCTCGGCGATCGTCACCTGCGACCAGTCGAACGTCGACCGGCTCTCGCGCGACGCCGCCCACTCCTCGAACGGTCGTGGCAACGTCCCGGGCTGCTCTGCGAACGCCTCCATGAGTACGGCGTGCGCGGCCCGCCGACTCGTCTCGTCGGGAGCCCCACGTCGTACGACGACACCCTCGGGCACGTCAGGCACCGGGACCGGGCCGTCGAAGGCGATGCGCATCCGCTGCACCGACGTACCGACGGTGTACCCGCGCGGAGCGAGCACCTTCGGCAGGAGTTCGTCCTGGCTGATCACGCCGACCTTCACCACGACTTCACGGCGGCCTACGAGCTGGGCACGCCGTTCGGCCTGGTCCAGCAGCCAGTCGAGGATCGCCTCATCGGAGCTCAGGATGTCGACGATCACGTGCGTGCCGCCGGTGATCGGGACCGCGGTCGCCGAGCCGGCGAACTCGCCGGACGGGCCGAGCACCACCCATCCGTCAGTCGCCAGGTCGGTGCCGGGGTCCCGCAGGTAGTTCGCGACGTCCTCCGGGCTGTGCTTCGCGAAGCCGAGCAGCGCCGAGGTGTAGACCGCGGACCGCTCCGCGATCAGTGCCGCGTCCGCCGGCGTCATCGCCCGCGCGGTGTGGCCGGCGGGCAGGCTCATGCGGCCGTCACCTCGCGCCGCCAGACCTCCATCACGAGGACCGCCTCCATGCCGACCGACAGGTACACGCCGAGCGCCGGAGTCGGGTTGTTGGTGTCGACATGCAGGATCGTCCCGGACCGCCCGGCCGCCGCGTCCAGCGCGAACTGGTCTCGCAGCAGGAACTTCGCCAGCCCGCGCCCCCGAGCCTTCTCGAGTACGCCGAGCCGGCCGACGTACCCGCAGTTCTCGTCCTCGACGAACTGGTCCGAGCATGACCGCATCGCGACGACCTCGCCGTCCACTTCGAGCAAGGTCAGCTGCGACCAGTCGAACGCGGAGAAGTTCTCCTGCGAAGCGTGCCACTCCTCATACGGCCGCGGGCTGAACCCGAACTGCCCGTCGAACGAAGCATTCAGTACGTCGTGCCCGGCCCGCCGGCTCGCCTCGTCCGGCGCGCCCCGACGTACCGTCACTCCGGCCGGAACCTCCGGCGCGGCGACCGGGCCGTCGTGGTCGATCCGCATCCGGTGGAACACCGTCCCGCACCGGAATCCCCACTCCGCAAGGCGTTCCCGCCGTACGGCGTCTGCCTGGTACGCGACCACGTCGACCTGGACCGAGGCGTGCCCGTACTCGCGGGCAAACTCGCTCGCGCGCTCCAGGACCCGGTCGAGCAGCCAGCGCTCGACAACGGGGTCAGCGGTGACGATCTCCAGGTCGAGGTTGCTGCGGTCGCCCTTGCCGAAGACCGACCCGAACCCGACCAGCCGGTCGCCGTCGGACACCAGCCACCCGTCGGTCGCGGGCTCGAAACCCGGCTCGGAGAGCTCGTCCTCGGCGTCCTCGAGGGTGTAGTCCGCGAAGCCGATCACCGGCGTGTTGTACGCGGACACCAGGTCGAGGACAGCCTGCGCGTCCTCCTTCGACGGCGGACGGACGGTGTACGACGATGGCAGTACGGCGGTCATCCCCACATGGTGAAGAACGACCGCCGTACCTGTCCAAGCGATTAGCAGGCCTTGTCCCACTCCGACTCACACGCGGTCTGGGCGGTCTTGAAAGTAGACGCTGCGGCTGGCGGTGCCTGGTCGGACCAGGAGGCGAGGGTGACGCCGACCGCGTCCTCGATCGAGCGCGGGCTGCTCAGGTAGTTGTTGCTGATCATCGAGAACACCAGCTTCCGGCCGTCCTTGTTCGTCACGTAGCCGGACAGCGAGGTGACGCCGGTGAGCGAGCCGGTCTTGCCGTGCAGGTTGTTGGCGGCCGGCGTGTTCGCCATCCGGCTGCGCAGGGTGCCGCCGACGAACCGTTCCGGGTTACCGGCGATCGGCAGCGCGTCGTACCACTGCTTCCACCACGTCTCCTTCTGCGCACCGATCAGTACGTCGGTGATCGAGTCCGCGGTGACGTTGACCTTGCGCGAGAGACCGGAGCCGTCGGAGAGCCGGATCCGGCTGGTGTCGACACCGAGGGACTTCGCGTAGTTCGTCACCACGTCGAGCCCGGCCGACCAGCTGCCGTCGGCCTCGGCGACCGCGCCCATCGCCTTGACGAGCGTCTCGGCGTGCATGTTGTTCGACAGCTTCAGGAACGGCGTCAGGAGTTCGCCGACGGTCATCGACTCGTCCCGGGCCATCCGCGTCGCGCCGCTCGGGGTGCCCGCGTTCTTGATCTGGCCGGTGACCGCGATGCCCTGGGCAGCCAGCGCCCGGCGGAACACGTCGGCGGCGTACAGCTCGGGCTCCCAGACGGTCGACCACTCCTGGTCGACCGACGCGCCGAGCGGGATCGAGCCGCTGACCCGGACGACATTCGTGCCGTGGTCGCGCTCGACGTTCAGCGTGTTGGACGAGCCGGTCGCACCGGTGGTTGCGGTGTTGACGAGCTTGACCGTGTCGTTCGCCGGCACCAGGTTCAGCTTCGCGGGGGCGCCGGCGGCGGCACCGGGGCGGGTCTCGACGATCGCCGTACCGGAGTCGTAGTCGGTGTTCGGCGCGAGCGTGAGGGCCGAGATCTGGGCGCTGTAGTAGAACGGTTCGTCGTCCCAGGACCAGGTGTCGCCGAGGCGGACGTGGTCGAAGTACGTGTCGTCGGCGATCAGGTTGCCGTCGACCCGGCGTACTCCGGCGGCCTTGAGTTGCTTGGCCAGGCCAACGTAATCCGATTCGAGCGCGGTCGGGTCGCCGTACCCCTTCAGGTAGAGATCACCGCGCAGCATCCCACCGCGGACGGGTGCGGTGGCGAGCACATCGGTGTGGAAGCGGTACGCCGGACCGAGGACGTGCATCGCCGCGGTCGAGGTGAACAGCTTGGTGTTCGACGCGGGCAGCAATCGCTCGGCACCGTTCCGGTCGTACAGCGTCTCGCCGGTGGTCGCGTCGCGAACCACGAGCGCGACCTGCGAACCGTCGTACCGGCTGTCGTTCAACAGGCCGTCGAGCCGTTGTTGCAGCGCCGTCGCTTGTACTGCGGTCGGCGCGGCGGCGGACTGCCCGACGAAGCCTCCGGCGACGGCCGCGACCGCGGCGACCGCGGCGACCATTCCGCGCCCCGACACTCTTGGTAAACCACTCACGAGCCACTCCCTCGATCCAGGCGGAAACCAACTAGCGGGAGTCTCCACCGCGCGTTCGCCAGGGTCCAGTGATTGAGCTATCGCGTTTCAGGTGAATCGATGGAAAAGTTCGTCGTACAGGTATCCGCCCCCACCTGAGGAGTCGCCATGCCCCGATTGCGAACCAGATTTCTGGCTGCCCTTGTCGCAGCCCTGAGCTTGACCACGTTCCTCTCGGTTCCGGTGCACGCCGCGACCACCGCGGCCGTGTTCCCGAGCGAGATCATCGGCGAGGACTTCCCCGATCCGGACGTCTTCCAGCAGAACGGCACCTGGTACGCGTACTCGACCAACAACGGCCGCGGCACCGTCCCGGTCGCGACTGCCCCGAGTGCGAACGGCCCGTGGACGATCCGCGGCGACGCGATGCCCGGCGGCCCGTCCAGCGCCTGGGCCCAGCCCGGCCGCACGTGGGCGCCGGACGTCTACCCGAACCCCGACGGCACCTACACCCTCACCTACACCGCGTGGCACAAGGCGTCCGGCCGGCAATGCATCGGCGTCGCCACCGCCACCTCACCGCTCGGCCCGTTCCAGCCGGTCGGTACGGCGCCGTTGATCTGCCCGCTCGACCAGGGCGGCGCGATCGACCCGAACACGTTCGTCGCGAACGACGGCACCCGCTACCTGGTCTGGAAGAACGACGGCAACGCGATCAGCAAGCCGTCGACGCTCTGGCTGACCCGGACCGCGGACAACGGCCGAACCCTCGTAGGCGGCAACACGGCGATGCTCACCTCGAGCGGCGTGATCGAAGCCCCGGATCTGGTCCAGCGGGGGAGCCAGTACGTGCTGTTCTTCTCCGGCGGCGGCTACAACGACTGCAACTACCTGACGTCGTACGCGACCTCGAAGAGCCTCAGTGGGCCCTGGACGACGGCGTACCGGCCGTTGATGACGACCGCGACGTTCGACAACCACCTGTGCGGTCCTGGCGGCGCGGACTTCGTCGGCGACAAGGTGTTCGTGCACGGCTGGGTGAACGGGGCCCGGCACCTGTACGTCGCCGACGTCGGGTGGGCGAACGACTACCCGGTGGTACGCGGCAGCCGCGTCCGGTACGAGGGGGAACGCGGCACGCTGAACCACTGCTCGGTGCGCGCGAACGCCGCCGGCGCGTCGGACGGGAAGGTGGTCGCCTACATCGACTACGCCGACTCGTGGGTGGAGAACACGGTGTTCGCGCCGGTCGCGGGCGGCTACACGCTGCACGTCGGGTACGCCAACGGTTCGGCGTCCACCGCGAGTCACGGCCTCGTTGTCAACGGCAACAACGCCGGATCGGTCAGTTACCCGGTCACCGGCTGGGACAACTGGCACGAGAGTTCCGTACAGGTCACGCTGAACGCGGGCTGGAACACGATCCGGCTGACCAAGGGTGACCTGTACACGGAGGTCGACTACCTCGAACTGCAGTAAAGCCGTCTGCGGGACCCCGTACTCTCGTACTGCACAGCAGGACGGAACGGGGAGCACGAAGCAGGCGATGGCAAAACCACCAGAACAGGTGTCCGGAGACCGGCGACGGCGTCCGGTGTGGCTGGATCTGCGCCGCACCGGACGCGGTCTGCAGGCGATGCTGTACGGCGGCCTCGCCTCGCTGATCTCACTCGTCGTCACGTTCTGGCTGCTGCCGCAGATCAGCAGTGACGGCCGGCTACCGATCTTCCGGCTGGTCGTCCTGCTCGCGGTGTTCTCGGTGCTGATGCGCTGGGTGCTGGCCGGGATCGCGGTGCTGATCGGCTCGATCGGCGTCCTGGTCGGCGGCCTGCTGTCACAGTTCGCGGTCGTGTACCTCGGCATCACCGTCGACCCGGGCGTGGACCTGCACGGCGGCGTCGAGGCGCCGCTACTGGTCGCGATCGTGATGTCCTCGGTGAGCGCCTTCGTCGGCTGGGTCGCGTACGCCGGCAGTGACGACGCGTACGTCGCGGAGGTGATGCGGGTCGTGCACCGTCGCGCCCGGCGGATCGAGCCCGCACCTAAGACCGGCATGCTGATCATCCAGATCGACGGCCTGTCCGCGCCGCTGCTGAACTGGATGGTCCTGGCCGGCAACCTCCCGAACCTCGGCGGCTGGATCCGGGACGGCAACCACTCGATGCTCTCCTGGCACACCGGCGTCCCGGCGACGACACCGGCGAGCCAGGCCGGGATCCTGCACGGCGGTTCGCGGCACATCCCGGCCTTCCGGTGGTACGAGAAGGAGACCGGCCGGGTGATGGTCACCAACCGCGGCCGGGACGCGGCGGAGATCGAGGACCGGATGTCCACCGGTCGCGGTCTGCTCGCCGACGGCGGCGTCAGCATCAGCAACAACTGGTCAGGTGATGCGGACCGCTGCGAGCTGGTGTTCAGCCGGGCCGCCCTGCCGAACAGCCGCAGCCGCGGGTACGTCCGGTTCTTCTCCAGCCCGCAGGGTGCCGCCCGCGGCTTGATCCTGTGCGTCGCGGAGATGATCAAGGAACTGCACCAGGCCCGCCGGCAGCGGGTCCGGCACCTCGTGCCGCGGGTGAAACGCGGCGGCGCGTACATCTTCCTGCGCGCGATCACCAACGTCCTGCTCCGCGACCTGAACGTCTCGCTGATCACCGACGAGCTGGTGAAGGGCACGCCGGTGATCTACTGCGACTTCGTCGACTACGACGAGGTCGCGCACCACGCCGGACCGACCCGGCCGGAGTCACTGCAGACCCTCGAAGGGCTCGACCGGGTGCTCGGCGCGCTGCAGCGGATCATCGACATCCTGCCGCACTCGTACGAGATCGTCGTGCTGTCCGATCACGGGCAGAGCCAGGGCTCGACCTTCCTGCAGCGGTACGGGCGGACCCTCGCCGAGGTCGTCGACGATCTGGTCGACACCACCAAGGAGCCGGTCCAGGCGGTCGGCAAGTCCGAGGGTTGGGGGCCGGTGAACGCGTTCCTCACCGAGCTGAGCATGCGCCGCAGCGTCGCCGGATCGGTCACCCGGAAGGCGCTGCACGTGAAGACCGGCGAGGTCGAGCTCGGCCCGGCGGACTGCGAGCCGCCGGTCGCCGCGGACGAGCAGATGGTCGTCACCGCGTCCGGCAACCTGGCCCTGATCTACCTCGCGACCACCCCCGGCCGGGTGCCGCTGGAGGAGATCGAGCTGCTGCATCCGAAGCTGATCCCAGGCCTCGCGACCCATCCGGGGATCGGGTTCGTCGTCGTCGACTCGCTCGCCGAGGGACCGGTCGCGATCGGCCGGGCCGGGGTGCACGTGCTGCGGACCGGCCATGTCGAAGGCGAGGACCCGCTGCCGCCGTACGGCGAACTCGCGGCGGCGTCGCTGCTCCGGCAGGCCGAGATGCCGCACAACGGCGACCTCGTGGTGGTCAGCCGGCTCGACGACTACACCCAGGAGGTGGCCGCGTTCGAGGAACTGGTCGGCTGCCACGGCGGGATCGGCGGCTGGCAGACCGACGCGGTCCTGGTGCACCCGTGCCGCTGGGTCCTGAACGAGCCTCCCGTAGGCTCCGATGCGGTCCACGAGGTCCTGGTCGGCTGGCTCGAGAAGCTCGGCCACCGTAAGGACCTGAAGGATCCCGTCGAGTCGAAGGTGGAGGCCTGAAGCGTGCGGATCACCTGGTGGGGGCACGCCACCACCACGATTGAGGCGAACGGCACGCGACTGCTGACGGACCCGGTGCTGACGGCGCGGATCGCGCACCTGCGCCGCCGCCGCGGTCCGGCGCCGCTGCCGGAGGCGGGGGACTGTGACGCCGTCCTGGTCTCCCACATGCACGCCGACCACCTGCACCTCACCTCGCTGCCGTTCATCTCGCCGGACGCCGCGCTGGTGGTCCCGCGCGGCGCGGCCAAGTTGATCCATGCCGACAGCGGAGCGGCGTACTCGGACCGCTGCATCGAAGTTGCTCCCGGCAACCGAGTGCAGATCGGCGGGCTCGAGGTCACCGCGGTCACCGCGCACCACGACGGCCGCCGTCTGCCCTGGTCGTCGTACGAGGGTCCCGCGATCGGGTACCGGATCGACGGGTCGCCGAGCGTCTGGTTCGCAGGCGACACCGACCTGTACGACGGTCTCGCGGCCGAGGCCGGCCCGGTCGACCTGGCCCTGGTGCCGGTGGGTGGGTGGGGGCCGTCGCTCGGTCCTGGCCACCTGGATCCGGTCCGGGCCACCGAGGCGGTGCGGCGGGTCGGGGCGTCGACGGCGATCCCGGTACATTTCGGGACGTTCTGGCCGATCGGGTGCGACTGGATCAAACCCGAGTTGTTCCTGCCACCGGGGGACAGGTTCCGGTCCGCGATGGCCGAGGTGGATCCCGCGGTGAAAGTGGAGGTTCTGGTGCCCGGTGATTCGCTCGAGGTATCGGCATGACCGGTGATACCAAGTTCGATCTCTGGTACCTGTTCGCGCTGGCCGGGGCGGTGCTGGTCGGAGCGGTGCTCCCGGTGCTGCCGACCGGCGCCGCGGTGTCGGCAGGCGCCGTACTGGCGTCGCACAGCAATCCGATCGGGCTGGTCGGGGTGCTGATCGCCGGCGCCGCGGGAGCATACCTGGGCGACCTGATCGTGTACGCCGGGTGCCGCTTCGGCGGTGAGCGACTGGCCAAGCGGGTCGGCTGGTTGCGCGACAACGCCTCGCTGTACTCGCTGCGGCAACGCTTGGCCGACCACGAGATCGGCGTACTGCTGACGTCGCGGCTGATCCCGGGCGGCCGGGTTCCCGTGCTGCTGGCGGCCGGGCTCGCGGGATACAAGTGGGAGCGGTTCGCGGTGGTCGACCTGATCGCGTCGTCGCTGTGGGCGGCGGTCTACATGGCGATCGGGCTGCTCGGCTACGCGCTGTTCGACGAGCCCTGGCAGGGCGTGCTGGCGGCGATCGTGCTGGTCATCCTGACCACTGTGGTCAGCGGCTTGGTGCAGCGCGCCCGGCGCGGGCGTTCACACTCCAAATGAGGCGTTGCGGAGCTGCTCCACGGCCTCCGCGTCACCATCCAGCTGGACGTCGGCCACCTGCTGCCGCCCGAAGCAGAACAGCACGAGCTCGGCCGGCTCACCGGTCACCGTCACCGAGCCGAGTTCGTTCGGCCGCTTCGCGACGGACGACGTACCGTCGGGCCGGCTGAGCACCAGGCCGGTCGGCGACTTGCGGGTCATCGTCTTCGCCGCCAGCCGGACCGCCTTCCACAGGCCGTCCTGCTGTTCGGCGGGCAGCTCCCGGACGTCGTACTCCGGTTGCGCGCGGCGGACGTCCTCGTGGTGCACGAAGTACTCGGTGGTGTTCAGCTGGTGGCCGAGTTTGGGGAGGGCGTAGATCGAGACCGGGGGCGGTCCGTTGCGCACCTTCTCGACCACCTCGGCGAACCCGAAGCGCTCCTTGACGCGCTTCATCCGCCGCTCGGTGGTGTCGGCGAGCGCGGGGATCATGATCCCGGGGCCGGCCATCGGATCGGCTTCCCGCACATACAGATGGACCGCGAGGTCGTAGGCGTCCCAGCCCTCGCACAGAGTGGGGGCGGCTGGTCCGACTTGATCGAACAGTTCACACAGAGCGAGGCGTTCTACCCGGCTGTAGTCGGTCACATACCCGATCGTAGTTGTCGGTTGGTTGAGGCAGAATGTCATTCGTTGTCATGTCTGTGGTTCGTGAATGCACCTGACTGTCCCTGGAGCGTGTCTTGCCTGTCCCGAGAGTCCCCGACAAGGGCAGCGTCACCCGGCGGGGGTTCGGGGTGCTGCGGGTCGCGATCTGGGAGGAGCCGGGCATCTTCGCGCTGTCCGTGCTCGCCAGCATGCTGTACGGCGGGATGACCGTGGCCGGCGGCTGGGCCCTCGGCTGGTCCACCGACCACATCATCCGGCCCGCGTTCGAGAGCGGTCACACCAGCACCGGCGCGATCGCGACGCTGATCTCGCTGTTCATCGGGATCGCGATCCTGAACGCGATCGGCGTCGTCGGCCGGCGGCTCGGGGCCGGCGTGATGCAGTTCCGGCTGCAGGCGACGTACCGCCGACGCGTCACCCGGCAGTACCTGAAGCTCCCGCTGGAGTGGCACCACCAGCACTCGACGGGCATGTTGCTGTCGAACGCGAACGCCGACGTGGAGTCCACCTGGTTCGTGATCGCGCCGCTGCCGATGGCGATCGGGGTGATCGCGATGCTGATCTTCGCGACCATCGCGATGTTCGCCGCCGACGTCTGGCTGGCGCTGGTCGGCTGCCTGGTGTTCCCGCTGGTCTTCGTCGCGAACGTGATCTTCCAGCGGTACCTGCAGCCGCTCGCGACCCGCGCGCAGCAGCTCCGCGCCGACGTCTCCGAGGTCGCGCACGAGTCGTTCGACGGTGCGCTGGTGGTGAAGACGCTGGGCCGGGAGGCCGCCGAGACCGAGCGCTTCCGCGGCCCGACGTACGCGCTCCGGGACGCGAACATCGCGGTGAACAAGGCCCGCGGCATGTTCGACCCGGTGATCGACGGGTTGCCCCGGCTCGGGGTGCTCGCGGTGCTGCTGGTCGGCGTCGGGCGGGTGCGGTCCGGCGGCGCGGACGCGGGTGACGTCGTCCAGGTGGCGTTCCTGTTCACGCTGATCGGGTTCCCGATCCGTGCGCTCGGCTGGGTGCTCGGCGAGCTGCCGCGCTCGGTCGTCGGCTGGGACCGGGTGCAGCGGGTGCTGACCGCCGAGGGCGGCATGGAGTACGGCGAGGCGAAGCTGACGTCGGCGAAGGCGGCCCGGCTGCAGGTGGCCGGCGTCCGGTTCGGGTACCTGCCCGAGCGCGACGTACTCGCTGGTGTCGACTTCACCGTCGAGCCCGGCCGAACGGTCGCGGTCGTCGGCCCGACCGGCGCCGGGAAATCGACGCTGACCACGATGCTGACCCGCCTGGTCGACCCGGAGTCCGGCGTCGTCAAGGTGGACGGGGTCGATCTGCGCGAGCTGGCGCGCGACGAGCTGGCCGGTTCCGTCGCGCTGGTCGCGCAGACCGCGTTCCTGTTCGACGACACGATCCGCGGCAACATCACGCTCGGCGGCGACTACAGCGACGACGACGTCTGGGACGCGCTGCGGATCGCCCAGGGCGACGGCTTCGTGAAGTCGCTGTCCGACGGCCTCGACACCAAGGTCGGCGAGCGCGGTACGACGCTGTCCGGCGGGCAACGGCAGCGGATTGCGCTGGCCCGGGCCCTGGTCCGGCGGCCGCGGCTGCTGATCCTCGACGACGCGACCAGCGCGGTGGACCCGCAGGTCGAGGCGCGGATCCTGGCCGGCCTGCGGTCCGCGGTGCAGGAGGACGCCGGCGCGGCGACCACGGTTCTGGTGATCGCGTACCGGAAGGCGACGATCTCGCTGGCCGACGAGGTGCTGTTCCTCGACCACGGCCGGATCCAGGCGCACGGCACGCACACCGAGCTGCAGGAAAGCACTCCTGCCTACCGCGATCTCGTCGACGCGTACGAGAAGGACGCCGAGCGCCGCCAGGAAGAGGCCGAGTCGGCCGACGATCTCGATTCCGAAGGAGCATCAGCGTGAGTGCCGCCGAAGCGAGCCGCCTCGACCACGGTGACAACGCGGGCGGCCTGCAGACCCTCAAGGACGGGCTGAAGGTCTCACCCGAGCTGGCCCGCGGGTGGGTACTGACCGGCATCCTGGCGCTGACCATGACGGCCGGGCGGATCGTCGTACCGATCGCGGTGCAGCAGACGATCGACAAGGGGCTGTCGGGTCCGAACGGCCCGGACATGTCGTACGTCGCGTGGATGTGCCTGGTCTGCGCGCTGGGCGTGATCCTGACCGCGGGAGCGTCGTACCTGACGACCGTGCGGCTGGCGGTCAACTCCGAGCACGGGCTCGCGACGATGCGGATCAAGGCGTTCCGGCACGTGCACGACCTGCCGGTGCTGACGCAGAGCACCGAGCGGCGTGGCGCGCTGGTCAGCCGGGTCACGTCGGACGTCGACACCGTGTCGCAGTTCCTGCAGTTCGGCGGGTTCATCTTCCTGGTCAGCCTCGGCCAGATGCTGCTCGCGACGATCGTGATGTTCTTCTATTCCTGGCAGCTCGCGCTCGTGGTGCTGGTCTGCTTCGTCCCGCTGTTCGGGAGTCTCAAGTACCTGCAGCGCGCGATGTCGGCGGCGTACGGGATCGTCCGGGCGAAGGTCGGCGAGATGCTCTCGGCGATCGCGGAGCCGGTCGTCGGCGCGCAGGTGGTCCGTTCGTACGCGATCGAGCAGCGCACGCAGGGCCGGATCGACTCGTCGATCGAGGACTACCGGCGGACGGCGACGAAGGCGCAGGCGATCACCGGTCTGACGTTCTCCATCGGAGGTCTCGCGGCGGGCCTCGCGAACGCTGGGGTGCTGACGGTCGGCGTACTGCTCGGTGTGGACAAGCAGGCGACGCTGGGTGAGTTGCTGGCGTTCATGTTCCTGGTCGCGCTTTTCTCGGACCCGGTGCAGATCGCGACGCAGGTGCTGACCGACGCACAGAGCGCGTTCGCCGGCTGGCGGCGGGTGCTCGGCGTGATCGCCACGCCGGCCGACGTCGTGGACCCGGGGACCGAGGGCGTGAAGCAGCCGCGTGGGCCGATCACGGTCGAGTTCGCCGACGTGGACTTCGCCTATCCGGAAGGCGAGCTGGTACTGCGGGATGTCGACGTACGGATCGCGCCGCACCGGCGGGTCGCGGTGGTCGGCGAGACAGGCTCGGGGAAGACGACGTTCGCGAAGTTGCTGACCCGGTTGATGGATCCGACGTCCGGGGCGGTGAAGCTGGACGGGGTGGACGCCAAGGACATCTCGTTCGAGTCGCTGCGGGAGCGGGTCGTGATGGTGCCGCAGGACGGGTACCTGTTCGACGCGTCGCTCGCGGACAACGTGCGGTTCGGCCGGCCGGACGTCACCGACGCGGAACTCGTGACGGCGTTCGGCTCACTCGGCCTGACCGACTGGCTGGAGTCACTGCCGGACGGACTGGAGTCGCCGGTCGGTCAGCGCGGCGAGTCGCTGTCGGCGGGGGAGCGGCAGCTGGTCGCGCTGGTGCGCGCCAACATCGCGGACCCGGATCTCCTGGTGCTCGACGAGGCGACCTCAGCGGTCGACCCCGGGACCGAAGTACGGGTGAACGCGGCGCTCGAGCGACTCATGGCCGGGCGTACGTCGGTGACGATCGCGCACCGTTTGTCGACGGCTGAAGCGGCGGACGAGGTGCTGGTGTTCGACGAGGGCGAGATCGTGGAGCGCGGGCCGCACGCCGAGCTGGTCGGCGCGGGCGGGGTGTACACGCGGCTGCACGACAGCTGGATCGCCCAACGCAGCTCGATCTGACTCAGCCACAGGCTGTGCGGACAGAAGAACGGGTAGTGCCCGCCCGACCGCGGCGCAGGCCGCGCTGGGCGCGGCCTGCCGGCGGACGGGATTAGGGATCACTACCCGTTCTTCGGTACACACCTACGTGTGTCAGGGGGTCGGGGCGGCACCGTTCTCCCGGCCGGCCCCGGGCTGCGGGACCAGCAGGAACTCGACACCGCCCTTGTCGTCGACCGCCGCGTCCAGGATCTTGTCGTCGAGGGCGTTCGCGGCGTTCTGCTCCAGGAAGACCCGGGCACCCGCCTCCTCGACGACCTGGTCACCCGGCTGCGGAGCCTCGGTCGTGGTCACCGCCAGTGCCGGATCCGCCGGGTTCTCCTGCGAGATCCGCACACCGGCTCCCTCCGGCGCGCCCTCGACCCCAGTGATGCTCTTGATCACCAGCGTCGCGTTCTCAGTCAGGGTCAGCACAGCCACTCCATCCGTCGGTTGTCACTTGAGCCCGTCCCGTGCCCTCCCCGAAAAATCACAAACCCCTCTACGAGCCCCCACCAACCAATTTTCTACAGCGGTTCTGGTTGGTGGGGACCCAAGGTCACGCGACGTCGGCGACGGTGTGCGGAGCGACGCGCCACGTGGGTGGCTTCGTTGTGCGTGACGCGCCGCGGGCGAACGCGGCGCGGAGCCGGGCGATCAGGTCGGAGTGAGGGTCGACCACGTCCTCCCAGCCGAAGTGCACGAGCTCGACGCCGCGGTCTCCGAGGCGCTGGTCGCGGCGGTGACTGCGACGGATCCGGCGCCGTCGCTCGGCCGGCGAGTCCGCGTCGTACTTCGCCAGTCCGTCGGCCTCGCCGACCGTGCGGAAGGACGGCCACCAGAAGTCGACGCGTTCGGGCATCCAGGTGAAGCCGTCGAAGAACTGGACCTGAAGCACCGGCGCGGGCAGGCCGGCCGCCGCGAACACGGCCCGCGAGATCGACTCCAGGACCGACTCGGACAGCGGATCGCCGAAGCCGATCGTGGAGCGGGCTCGCTGGATGCCGGGCCAGTGCTCCTGGCGCGCGCAGACCTCGAGCAATTCGGTCATCGTCGTACCGCTGCGCAGCGCGTGGTCGACACTGACGATCGCCTCGCGCAAGGGCAGCTCGCGGGCGAGGTCGACAACGGTTCTCGCGATACTCGTGACCGGGAGTTGGCCCTGGCGTGACACGTCCACGGGCGGCAGTCCGGCCCGCCGTACGACGATGTTCGGGCGGCGCTGGTTGCGTGGGGCGGTCGGTGCACGCGTCAGCCAGGTGGCGTCGACCGGGGGAGCGGCCTTTCGGAGGCGATCGGTCCACAGCCGGAGCCCCGCCAGCCGGGCCGCGCTGAAGTGACTCACGACCGAGCCGGGGTACGCCGCCCGCGCACAAGCGATCACCGCGACCAGCTCGTCGACCTGCGCGTCGATGTAGTGACCGTGACGGTGGAGCAGGTGCTGTCGGCGTACGAGGCGGCGGAGGTCTGCGTCGCTGAGGCCGAGTTCGCGCAGAACGTTTCGTGGCACCGCGTGCTGAGTCACGACGCGCAGTCGCTCCCGCGTGACCTCGTCGAGCCGATCCATCGCCCCATCCTCGCGCGCCACACCCCCGCACCGCTCCACCCCTGTGGACAACGCACTTTGAGTCCCCACCAACCAAATTTCGGCGCGGATTTTGGTTGGTGGGGGCCCAAAGACGGGCTAAACCGGTGTGCGGAGTGGTGGGGGGATGGTGTGGGATCGGGGTATGGCGATTGAGATGGGTACTGCGGGGGTCGGGGAGCTCGGGGATGTTGTGGAGGTGTTGCGGGACTGGACGCGGGAAGGGGTGCCGCTGCAGTTGCATCCGGGGGATCTCGGGTGGTTCTGGCGGTTCGGGATCGAGAAGACGGCGGCCGCGACGCGGATCTGGCGGCGGGACGGGGAGATCGTCGCGATCGGGATGCTCGACGAGCCGGACTGGGTGCGGATGTCGATCGCGCCGGACGCGCAGCGCGACGAGGAGCTCGCGCAGCGGATCGTCGCCGACGTGTCCGACCCGGCGGCCGGTGTCCTGCTCGACGGCAAGGTGTTCGTCGAGACGCCGATGGGAGCGCTCGTCCAGGACCTGCTGTTCAAGGACGGCTGGAACGCGGACCAGCCGTGGATCCCGGTCTGCCGCGACCTCGCCGACCCGGTCCCGGACCCGGGAGTCCGGATCGACGTGATCGGGGCCGAGGAGGCGCACGAGCGGGTCGGCGTACAGCTGGCGTCGTTCGACGGGTCGACCTTCACCAACGAGCGCTGGTTCGCGATGGCGGGCGGTCTGCCGTACGACGACGCACAGTGCCTGGTCCTGCGGAACGACATCGGCGAGTCGGTCGCCGCGGCGACGGTCTGGTCGGCCGGCGCGGGCAAGCCCGGGTACATCGAGCCGATGGGCGTGCACCGGCTGCACCGCGGGCGTGGCTACGGTACGGCGATCGTGCTTGCCTGCGCGCGGGCGATGCGGGAGCTCGGCGCGTCCAGCATCTACACCGTCACGCCGGCGTTCAACGTCGGCGCGGTCGCGACGTACCAGGCCGCCGGCCTCGAGCCGCAGGACGAGATCCGCTCCCAGTACCGCGACGCCTGACCAGGACGCCGGGCCGCGAAAGATCAGACCGCGGCGTCGTCCGCGGCCCGGAGCACCCGGCGGATGTTGCCGCCGGCAAGCTTCGCGAGTTCCTCGTCGCTCCAGCCGCGGTCGGCCAGCGCCGTGAACAGCACCGGGTACGACGCCACGTCCGGCAGCTCCACCGGGAAGTCCGGGCAGCCGTCGTAGTCGCCACCCACGCCGATGTGATCGACGCCGGCCACCTCGCGGACGTGCTCGACGTGCTCCACCACGTCCGCGAGCGTGACGGCCGGCTCGGGTACGCCGTACATCGCCTGCACCTGCTCGCGGTGCTCGCGATCCTCCAGCCCGTGTTCCTTCGCGAGCGCATGCATTCCGTCGACCCAGTCGACGTACCGCTGCGAGACGAAGTACGGCACGAAGGTGACCATGCAGACGCCGTCGTTGCGGGCCAGCGTCTCGAGGACGTCGTCGGGCGCGTTCCGCGGTACGTCGCAGACCGCGCGCGCCGACGAGTGGCTGAAGATCACCGGTGCGCTCGTCACCCGCAGCGCGTGCCGCATGGTGTCCGCCGAGACGTGCGAGAGGTCGACGAGCATGCCGATCCGGTTCATCTCCCGGACGACGTCCTCGCCGAACTCGCTGAGCCCGCCGAGCACCGGCTCGTCGGTCGCCGAGTCCGCCCAGGACACGTTGTTGTTGTGCGTGAGCGTCATGTACCGGACGCCGAGGCTGCGCATCACCCGCAACACGCCGAGCGACTCACCGATCGAGTGGCCGCCCTCCATGCCCATCAGCGACGCGATCCGGCCGGCCTTGAGCGCCGCGTCCACGTCGTCGGCCGAGTCCGCGAGCTGCAGTTCGGACGGGAACCGCTCGACGAACCGCCGGACGAAGTCGAGCTGCTCGAAGGTACGCCGTACCGCGTGCTCGTCCTGCGGCACCCACAGGGACCAGAACTGGGCACCGACGTGGCCGGCGCGCAGCCGCGGCAGGTCGGTGTTCAGCTGCGGCACCGGCCCGGCGAGATCGTGGGCGTCCAGGTCGTACCCACACAGCTCGTAGAACGCAATCGGCAGGTCATTGTGCCCGTCCACCACCGGTTGCTCGGTCAGCACCGCCTCGACCCGCGCCTCACTCGTCGTCATCCCGCCATCCTGTCAGGCCTGTTGGTAGCTCGCCCGCGGGGTCGTGAACGTGTCAACAACCCGCCGCAGTACCTCGAGTACGCCGAGCCCGGGCAACTCGTCGTACCCGATCGCGGTCCCGGCCTGGACGATCAGGTGCTCCGCTACGGTCGGCCAGAAGCCGAAGCCCTCGCCGGTGGTCTCCTCGGTGTCGGGGTCGCGGGTGCTGAAAGCGGTCCGGATCGAGCCGGGCTCCGGGGTCAGGAACAAGCCGTCGGCGTCGGCGTCACGGACCAGCGCGCCGAGGTTGCCGGCGTCGACCGGACCCGGCCAGCTGTCGGCCCAGGCCGCCGCGTCCGCGGAGAGCGCGAACCGCCATTTGTGCCTCCGTTCGGCGAACTCCTGCTGAGCCAGGTCCCGGCGTCGCCGGTTCTCGGCGTAGTAGGCGTTCAGGTCCACTGCGACCTCCCGTGGTCGGGGCACTCGTCGTCATCGGAGACAATAGGCCGGTGAACATCGACGAGTTGACCTTCGACGCGGCCGGTCTGATCCCGGCAGTGGTGCAGCAGTACGACACGCGCGAGGTCCTGATGGTGGGCTGGATGAACGCCGAGGCGGTACGCCGTACCGCGGACACCGGGCGCAGTACCTTCTGGTCGCGCAGCCGGCAGGAGTACTGGGTCAAGGGCGAGACCAGCGGCCATCGTCAGCACGTCAAGCAGATCCTCGTCGACTGTGACGCCGACACTCTGCTGGTGCTCGTCGACCAGGAAGGCCCGGCCTGCCACACCGGCACCCGCAGCTGCTTCGAGCACGGCGAGATCGAGGTGGCGGCGTGACGGTTCCGGAGCTGGAGACCTTCCGCGAGTACGCCAAGGATCGCCGGGTCATCCCCGTCACCCGGCGGCTGATGGCCGACGCGGAGACGCCGATCGGTGTGTACGGCAAGCTCGCCGCCGAGCGCGAGGGCACGTTCCTGCTGGAGTCGGCCGAGAACGGCGGCGTCTGGTCGCGGTACTCGTTCATCGGCGTCCGGTCCGCCGCGACGCTGACCGAGCGCGACGGCGAGGCGATCTGGACCGGCAACCCGCCGGTCGGGCTGCCGCAGACCGGTGACCCGCTGCAGGCACTCCGCGAGACGCTCGAGATCCTGCACACGCCGCGCCTCCCGGACCTGCCTCCGCTGACCGGCGGCATGGTCGGCTTCCTCGGGTACGACGCTGTTCGCCGCCTGGAGCGGTTGCCGGACACAACCACCGACGACCTCGGCCTGCCCGAACTGACGTTCCTGTTCGCCACCGACCTGGCCGCGCTCGACCACGAGACCGGCGAGATCTGGCTGATCGCGAACGCGGTCAACTGGGACGACTCCGACGACCGCGTCGACGAGGCCTACGCGGACGCCGTACGCCGGCTCGACGCGATGGAGCGCGACCTCGCGCAACCCACCCCGTCGTACGTCGTGCAGGCGGACCGCCAGGCCGAGCCGGACCCGCATCGCCAGCGCTCCAGCGTGGAGTACCGGGAGGCGGTCGAGCACGCCAAGGAGGAGATCCGGGCCGGCGAGGCGTTCCAGATCGTCGTCTCGCAGCGGTTCGAGCTGCCGACCACCGCGTCGGCCCTGGACATCTACCGGGTACTGCGCCGCTCGAACCCGAGCCCGTACATGTACCTCGTCCGCCTGGACGGGTTCGACATCGTCGGCTCCAGCCCGGAAGCGCTGGTGAAGGTCACCGACAACAAGGTGATCCTGCACCCGATCGCCGGCACCCGCCGCCGCGGCGCGACGCCGGAGGAGGACCACGCGCTGGAGGAGGAGTTGCGCGCGGACGTGAAGGAGCGCGCCGAGCACCTGATGCTGGTCGACCTCGGCCGCAACGACGTCGGCAAGGTCTGCGCGCCGGGCACGGTCGAGGTCGTCGACTTCATGGACGTCCGCCGCTACAGCCACGTGATGCACCTGGAGTCCACGGTGACCGGCCGGCTGGCCGCCGGGCGGACCGCGTTCGACGCGCTCGCCGCGGCGTTCCCGGCCGGCACGTTGTCCGGGGCCCCGAAACCGCGCGCGATGGAGATCATCGACAAGCTCGAGGTCACCCGCCGCGGCGTGTACGGCGGTGTCGTCGGCTACCTCGACTTCGCGGGTGACGCCGACACCGCGATCGCGATCCGGACCGCGGTGCTGCGCGGCGGGACGGCGTACGTACAGGCGGGTGCGGGCATCGTCGCCGACTCCGACCCGGCGTCGGAGGACGCCGAGTGCCGGACCAAGGCGGCCGCGGTGCTGAACGCGATCGCCGTCGCGGGAACGTTCAAGGACGTCTGATGCTCAAACCGCAGCGGTTGGTCGACGTCCTCACCGTGCTGGCGCTCGCCCTGCTCGGGTTGTCGGCGTACCTGACCTGGGTCACGGTCGACCCGGGCAACGGCCGGCTGCCGGTGCACTTCAACGGCTACACGATCACCAAGGCCCCGGTGACGCTGGCGCTCGCGTCGGTGGTGGCCGTGGTCGTGATGAAACTCGCCGGTACGGCGCTGCGCCGCGTGCTGGGCGCCCTCGTACTGGTGATGGGTGTGGTCGCGGTCGTGGTCGCGCTGACGGTGCGGCCGAGCAGCGAGGAACTGAGCCGGTTGCGGCCGGAGATCAGTGATGTGCTCGCCGACCAGGTGACGCAGACCGGTGGACCGGCGCCGTGGTTCGCGCTGGGCGGCGGTATCGCCCTGGTCGCGGCGGGTCTGATCGCGATCCTGACGGCGCAACGCTGGCGCCGCGCGACCCAGCGTTACGAGCGTGATCCGGCTGCCTCACCAGCCGATCAGTGGAAGGCGATCGACGCCGGGGAGGACCCGACTCTCTGATCGCGGCGGGCTACCGCCACAATAGGACCGGGACGACGAGGAGGAGTGGCGCGTACTATGGACAATTCTGTGTCCTCTCTAGGGGCCAATCAAACAACAGCCCGGATCGAGGAGGAAGCACCTCACGATCTGCACGGCAACAGCCCGGCGGCTTGGACCGCGGTGGCGATCGTGCTGGTCGCGTTCACGCTCGGCGCCATCGCGATGGTGCTCGGCCCGAACTGGGTGCTGTTCTGGATCTCTGTCGGCATCGCGGTGCTGGGTGCGCTGGCCGGCAAGGTGCTGCAGTTGCTGGGCTTCGGGGTTCCGAGCGACGGCGACCACTGAGGGGCGGACGGACATGACTGTGCTTGACGACATCCTCGCCGGGGTCCGTGCGGACCTCGCGGAGCGCCAGGCGCGGGTCAGCCTGGACGACCTGAAGCTGGAGGCCCAGCGCAAGCCGGACGCCAAGGACCCGATGCCGGTGTTCCGCGGCGACGGGATCGCGGTGATCGCCGAGGTGAAGCGGTCCAGCCCGTCGAAGGGCGAGCTGGCCGAGATCACCGACCCGGCCGCGCTGGCCGGGGAGTACGAGCTGGGCGGTGCGGCGGCGATTTCGGTGCTGACCGAAGAGCGCCGGTTCAACGGCAGCCTGGACGACCTGCGCGCGGTCCGCGGCCGCGTCGACGTGCCGGTGCTGCGCAAGGACTTCATCGTCTCGTCGTACCAGCTCTGGGAGGCGCGCGCGGCCGGTGCCGACATGGTGCTGCTGATCGCCGCGGCGCTGGAGCAGGAGGCGCTGGTCTCGCTGATCGAGCGGGCCCAGTCGATCGGCCTGTGCCCGCTGGTCGAGGTGCACGACGAGGAGGAGACCCGGCGTGCGGTGGACGCCGGCGCTCAGCTGATCGGTGTGAACAACCGGAACCTGAAGACCCTCGAGGTCGACCGGGACACCTTCGCGCGGGTGGCGCCGACGATCCCGACCGAGCTGGTCCGGGTGGCGGAGTCGGGTGTCCGCGGGCCGCATGATGTAATCGAGTTCGCGCGCGCCGGGGCCGATGTCGTCCTCGTCGGTGAGACCCTGGTGACCGGCCGCGATCCTCGCGCCTCGGTCGCCGACCTCGTCGCCGCCGGATCGCATCCCGCCATCCAGCAGCGCCACTAGTAATCCTCGGCCGGTCCAAACGGCTCGGGGCAGAAACTCTCCCGTGCCGTCTGGGCCGGGTTTGGAAGGTTTTGTCGGATGACTACTGTGCTGCCCGACCAGTTCGGGCACTTCGGCCGTTTCGGCGGCAGGTTCATGCCGGAGGCGCTGATCGCGCCGCTCGACGAACTGACCCAGGCCTGGCGGGACGCCATGGCCGACGCCGAGTTCACCGACGAGTTCGAGCGGATGCTGCGCGAGTACATCGGCGCCCCGAGCCTGCTGTACGACGCGACCCGGCTGTCCGACGTGGCCGGCGCGCGGATCCTGCTGAAGCGCGAGGACCTGAACCACACCGGCGCGCACAAGATCCGGAACGCGATCGGCCAGGCGCTGCTCACCAAGCGGATGGGCAAGCCGCGGGTGATCGCCGAGACCGGCGCCGGCCAGCACGGCGTCGCGACCGCGACCGCCTGCGCGTACCTCGGCCTCGAGTGCGTCGTCTACATGGGCGAGGTCGACACCGAGCGCCAGGCGCTGAACGTGGCCCGGATGCGGCTGCTCGGCGCCGAGGTGATCTCGGTCAAGACCGGCAGCCGGACTCTGAAGGACGCGATCAACGAAGCGCTCCGCGACTGGGTCGCCAGCGTGGACAAAACGCACTACATCCTCGGTACGGCGGCCGGTTCGCACCCGTTCCCGGCGATGGTGCGCGACTTCGTCCGCGGGATCGGCGACGAGGCCCGCGAGCAGTCCCTCGAACTGCTCGGCACGCTGCCGGACGCCGCGGTCGCGTCGGTCGGCGGTGGGTCGAACGCGATCGGCCTGTTCACCGCGTTCATCCCCGACGAAGCCGTGTTGCTGTACGGCATCGAGCCGGGCGGCGACGGGTTCGAGACCGGCCGGCACGCCGCCACGATCACCGCCGGCCAGGTCGGCGTACTGCACGGTGCGCGGTCGTTCCTGTTGCAGGACGAGGACGGGCAGACGATCGAGTCGCACTCGATCTCGGCCGGGCTGGACTACCCGGGCGTCGGTCCGGAGCACGCGTGGCTGGCGGAGACCGGGCGGGCGTCGTACCGGCCGATCACCGACGCCGAGGCGATGGAAGCGTTCCGGCTGCTGTCGAGGACCGAGGGCATCATCCCCGCGATCGAGTCCGCGCACGCGGTCGCCGGCGCGCTCGACATCGCCAAGGAACTGGGGCCTGAGGCAACTATCCTGGTGAACCTGTCCGGTCGCGGGGACAAGGACATGGACACGGCCGCCAGCTGGTTCGGCCTGGGTGAGAAGGGGGCCGGCGGTGAGTGAACTCGTTGCCCTGGGCAAGGCCGGCGCGGCGATCCGGAAGGCGACCGACGAGGGCCGCGGCGCCCTGGTCGGGTACCTGCCGGCCGGTTACCCGACGTACGACGGTGGCGTGGACGGGATCAAGGCGCTCGTCGACGGCGGCGTCGACGTGATCGAGATCGGCCTGCCGTACAGCGACCCGGTGATGGACGGTGTCACCATCCAGCGTGCCACCGAGATCGCGCGCGCCGGCGGCCTGCGGACCCGCGACGTGCTCAGCACGGTCGAGAAAGTCGCGGCGTACTCCGACGTGCCGGTGCTCGTGATGACGTACTGGAACCCGGTCGAGCGGTACGGCGTGGACCGTTTCGCGGCGGACTTCGCCGGGGTCGGGGGAGCGGGGCTGATCACGCCCGACCTGATCCCGGACGAGGGCGCGGAGTGGATCGCGGCCGCGGACAAACACGACCTGGACAAGGTGTTCCTGGTCTCGCCGTCGTCGACCGACGAGCGGATCGCGATGACGACAGCGGCCTGCCGCGGGTTCGTCTACGCGACCGCTGTGATGGGTGTCACCGGCGCCCGGGACAAGCCGTCGGACCTCGCGGCGCCGCTGGTCGCCCGGGTGAAGGCGGCGACGGGCGTGCCGGTCGGCGTCGGCCTCGGCATCTCGAACGGTGACCAGGCGGCCGGCGTGGTGGCGTTCGCGGACGCGGCGATCGTTGGCGCGGCCCTCGTCAAGGCCCTTACCGACGGTGGCCCGGCCGGGGTTCGCACACTGACCGAGGACCTGGCCGCGGGCGTCCGCCGGGAACCTCGCGCCACCGTCGAGCGTTAGTACCGCCGTGAGTCGAACCAGGAACGCGGTGCTCCTGCTGACCGCGGTGGCTCTGCTCGCCCTCGCGGGCTGCAGTGGCAAGGACGAGAAACCCGACAACCCCGGCGGCGCGATCATCCGCAGCAGCCAGGACCCGAACGGGTTGCGCGGCGCGACGCTGGACCGGCCGTACTCGATGCCCGCGGCAACCCTGACGGACACGAACGGGAATCCGTTCAACCTGGTGACGTCGACGAAGAAGCCGGTCACGCTGGTGTTCTTCGGTTACACGAACTGCCCCGACGTGTGCCCGACCGTGATGGCCGACGTGGCGTCCGCGCTGACCAAGCTCGACAAGTCGGTGCAGGACCAGATCCAGATGCTGTTCATCACCACGGACCCGGCGCGTGACACGGGTCCGGTGATCCGCAAGTACCTGGACCGCTTCGACCCGGCGTTCACCGGGCTGACCGGATCGCTGACGTCGATCAAGGACGTAGCCAAGGCGGTCGGCGTACCGGTGGAAGGGATGCAGAAACTCCCCTCCGGTGGGTACGAGGTCGGTCACGGAGCGCAGGTGATCGGGTTCGGGAAGAACGACAAGGCGACCATCATCTGGTTGTCGAACGCCGCGATCGGTGATCTGTCCCACGACTTCGGGAAGTTGGTCGAGGCGAACCAGTGAAGCGTCGCTCCTGGTTCGGATGGGTCTCGCTCGGAGCGCGGCTGCTGCTCGGCGGTGTGATGCTGGTCGCCGGCGCGCTCAAGGTGACCGATCCGGAGACGGCCGCGCAGGCGGTCCGTGCGTACGAACTGCTCCCGTCGGCGCTGGTGCAGCCGGTCGGCTGGGGCCTGCCGTTCCTGGAGATCGCGATCGGGTTGCTGTTGATCGTCGGCTTCGGTGTCCGCGCCGCGGCCGCGGCCGCAGGTGTTTTCCTGATCGTGTTCATCGCCGCGGTCTCGTCCGCCTGGGCTCGCGGCCTGTCGATCGACTGCGGCTGCTTCGGCGGCGGCGGTCAGGTCGCGCGCGGCCAGACGCAGTACCTGCAGGAGATCGTCCGCGATCTCGGTCTGCTGGCGCTGGCCGGATGGCTGTGGTTGTTCCCGGCGAGCAAGTTCGCCGTCGTATCCGAAGCACAAGGAGTCGCCGCGTCGTGAGCAAGACCAATGCCCCCGGGAATCCGCTGCTGCAGCCGAAGCGCCGGATCTCACCCGGGATCGTCGTGGTGATCGTCCTGGTCCTGGCGCTCGCCGCCGGGGTCGGCGTCCAGTACTACCGCGGTCACTCCAAGGTCGAGGTGAGCTCGCTCGGCCGCCCCGAGCCGGCGGTGATCACCGGCCCGGGTACGGACGGCAAGGGCGTCACGGTCGGCAAGGCCGGCGCCAAGGTGAACATCGACCTGTACCTCGACTTCCGCTGCCCGCACTGCGCGGAGTTCGAGGAGGCAAGCGGCGCCACCGTCGACAAGCTCGTCCAGGACGGTACGGCGACGCTGACGTACTGGCCGTTGCAGTTCGTGAACCCGGACGCCTCGCCGCGGCTGGCGAACGCGTTCGCCGCGGCCGCCGCGAACGGCAAGGCGCTGAGCTTCGCCGACGAGATGTACGGCGACTTCTCGAAGTCCTGGACCACCGACCAGCTGATCGAGCTCGGCAAGCAGCTCGGCGTCGGCGACCAGAAGTTCCAGCAGGCGTTGCAGGACAACACCTACGCGGGCTGGCTGGAGTCGGTGAGCAAGGCGTCCGACGACCGGGGTGTGACCGGGACGCCGACCGTCTACGTCAACGGCAAGCAGTTGGCCGCCGACCAACTGACCGCGGAGGGCCTGCAGAAGGCCGTCGACGCGGTCGCAAGCTGAGGCCCCATCGTGACCGTGCGTTCCTGGCCGTGTTCTGGCGGGTCGAGTAGCGTTCCCATTTGCCATGTCTAGTCTGATTCCCGCCGTGATGGTTCCGGCGTTCATCCCTAGTCCGAGCCAGGGCGTCTGGCACCTCTTCGGTCTGCCGATCCGCGCCTATGCGCTGTGCATCCTGGCCGGCATCTTCGCCGGGTACTGGCTCGGCCGCCGGCGCTGGGTGGCGCGCGGCGGGTCCGCGCCGGTGCTCGCCGACATCATGTTCTGGGCGATCCCGTTCGGACTGGTCGGTGCCCGGATCTACCACGTGGTGACCGACGCCGAGCTGTACTTCGGCGCGGGCAAGCACCCGATCGACGCGCTGAAGATCTGGCACGGCGGCCTCGGTATCTGGGGCGCGGTCGGCTTCGGTGCGCTCGGCGCCTGGATCGCCTGCCGGCGCGCCAAGGTGCCGTTCCTGGCGGTCGCGGACGCGATGGCGCCCGGGATCGCACTGGCGCAGATCTTCGGCCGGTTCGGGAACTACTTCAACCAGGAGCTGTTCGGCCGCCCGACCACGAAGCCGTGGGGCCTGGAGATCGCGCCGGGACATCGCCCGGACGGGTACGCCGACTTCGCGACCTTCCAGCCGACGTTCCTCTACGAAGCGGTCTGGAACCTCGGTGTGGTCGCGCTGATCCTGATCGTCGACCGCCGGTTCAAACTCGGCCACGGACGAGCGTTTTTCCTGTACGTCGCGGCGTACACCGCCGGTCGTGCCTGGATC
Source organism: Kribbella sp. NPDC043289 (assembly GCF_056436705.1). Classification (NCBI taxonomy): domain Bacteria; kingdom Bacillati; phylum Actinomycetota; class Actinomycetes; order Propionibacteriales; family Kribbellaceae; genus Kribbella; species Kribbella sp. NPDC043289. The sequence goes on along the minus strand of NZ_JBWKCB010000001.1, from coordinate 2,323,900 downwards.
GAGAACCTGCGGATCGACACCGTGAACCACTTCTTCGGCCTGCGCCTGAACGTGTGGACCGCGATCATCCTCTTCGTGATCGCCGTCATCGCCTTCGCCATCAGCGCCTGGAAACGCCCCGGCCAGGAGGACATCTCCACCGGCGCCGCGGCCGGAACAACGCCGACCCCGGAGCCGGCCGACGCCGCCGAGTCCAAAGAGTCCGCCGAGTCCACAGAGCCGGAGCCGGCCGCGGATTCCGAGAAGGCGGATGACTCAGGCAAGGTAGATGCGGGTACTACCAACGGATCTGCGAAGACCGAACCGAATGACGGGGCACGTGACTGAGACGCCTGCTGTTTCGCCTGAGCATCACGGTGATCACACACACCGTGATGTGAACGGCGGCTGGCTGCGGCCGGCGGTGTTCGGCGCGATGGACGGGCTGGTCTCGAACTTCGCGCTGATCGCCGGTATGGACGGCGGCACCAGTTCGGGCTCGAAGTTCATCGTGCTGGCCGGCCTCGCGGGCCTGGCCGCCGGTGCGTTCTCGATGGCGGCGGGCGAGTACACCTCGGTCGCCTCGCAGCGGGAACTGGCGCACGCCGAGATCGAGGTGGAGCGCAAGGAGATCAAGCGGCACCCGGTCGACGAGGAGATCGAGCTCGCCGAGACCTACCGCGCGAAGGGCCTCGACCCGGACCTGGCCAGCAAGGTCGCCAAGCAGTTCCACGCCGACCCCGACCAGGCCCTCGAGGAGCACGTCCGCGAGGAGCTCGGCATCGACCCGGACGACCTACCGAACCCGGTGGTCGCGGCCGCGTCCTCGTTCGTCTGCTTCGCCGTCGGTGCCTTCATCCCGCTGGCGCCGTACCTCCTGGGCGCGAGTAACGTCCTGCCCTCGCTGATCCTGTCGCTGACGGCCCTCTTCGTCTGCGGCGCCGTCGTCTCCCGCGTCACCACCCGCTCCTGGTGGTACTCCGGCCTTCGCCAACTCCTCCTCGGCGCCGCAGCCGCCGGCCTGACCTACTTCGTCGGCACGTTGGTCGGCCCGGGGATCGGTTGACGGCGCCGGACAGCACCGCCGACACTCGTTGCCCGACGCAAGCCGGGGCAGCGTATCTACCATCGAAAGATGGCGAGCAGCGTGTTCTGCACGAGGTACGGCATTGAGCTGAACCTGACGTTGCCTGACCTCGGTCATCCGGAGCTCCCCGACCTGTGGAGTGAGATCTACGGGGACGACGCCGATCCGGACCCGGAGTTCTTGCAGTGCATGCAGAGCGCACGCGGTGATCCCTGCAATTCCGAGGCGGACGGCAAGTCGCCGTACATGTACATCCAGAGGCGAGGCGGCAAGCCCGTTGCCGTCCACCGCAACCACGGCGTCCACTTGGTCACGGCGGCGGAGAGCGACGAACACAAGGCGCTGAAGGAGCGGATCTGCCAGGACGCACAGGCGGCCGGCTTCGATGCTGATATGGAGTCGAGGTCGGCGGACGGGAAGCGTCGCACCGATGTGATCGTCCGTGGTCCGGACGGGATCCGTATCGGCTGGGAACCACAGATGTCGAAGCTGTCACGAGGCGCGGTACTACGGCGTACGGCGCTCGCCGAACGCGACGGCCTGACATCAATGTGGCTGACCAAGTCGGACAAGGCGGAACTGATCAACCGGGCGCCTTGGTCACGGATCAAGGAGACGCCGTGGACGGTGATCGCTGCCGGCGATCCGGTGGAGATCATCGGCGGCGTCAACCGGTTCGAGACCTGGCGATGCGACAGCAGCGCCGTCACGCCGTGTCCGGTCGACAAGCGCGGACGCTGCGGGAAGTTCCACGGCCGATGGACAGCTGCACGGAACCTCTACCTGAACAAACTGGTGGAGCTGACCGCCACCGGCGACTATCGCGTCCTGCATCTCGAGCGGATCACCGGGGTCCAGGCCGAAAGGTTTCTGTGGGCTCCGCGTGAGGAACTCAGGAGGTACCGCGAGATCACGCCGGCAGGCGCCGAGGAAGCTGAACCTGTCGTCCGCGAGCCCGTCGAGGACGAGGTGCGCGAACGGCCGCTGGACACGTCCTGTAGGTATGGCGAAGAGACTGGGTTCCGCGCTCAGCCGACCCTCACACGCGACACCGGCGCGGCCGTTGTCATCCGGCACCTACGCCAGGATCTTGAGCTTGGGGTCGGCGACGAACCGCAACTGCTGGACTGGAGCAATCCCAGGCACTGGAGCTCTGTCTCGCGTCCCTGTGTGTCATGCAAAGGGTTGACCAACCTGCAGGACGACCAGTTTCGCCCGATCCACAAGGCGTGCGCCGAGGCGCGTCTGTGAACGGCTCTTGGCGTCGTCTCAGTCGATCGGCACGTTGGTCGGCCCAGGAATCGGTTGACTCTGGGGGAACAGGCCGCTGTAGGCGTTGAGTGCGGGCTGGCCGCCGAGGTGGGCGTAGAGGACGGTTGAGTCCTTGGGGATGTCGCCGTTGCGGATCAGGTCGATCAGGCCGGCCATCGACTTTCCCTCGTACACGGGGTCGATGATCATGCCCTCGAGCTGACCCGTCAGGCGGATCGCGTCCAGCGTGGACTGCACGGGGATGCCGTACTCGTCGCCGGCCCAGCCCTCGAGGACGGTGATCTCGTCGGCACGCAGGTCCCGGCCGAGGCCGATCAGGTCGGCGGTGCCGCGGGCGATGCGTTCGACCTGGTCGCGGGTCTCCTGGAGCTTGGCGCTGGCGTCGATGCCGATCACCCGCCGCGGCCGGTCCTGCCCGGCGAAACCGGCGATCATCCCGGCGTGCGTCGACCCGGTCACCGAGCAGACGACGATGGTGTCGAAGAACACCCCGAGTTCACGCTCCTGCTGCTCGACCTCGTACGCCCAGTTCGCGAAACCGAGTCCGCCGAGCCGATGGTCCGAGGCGCCGGCCGGGATCGCGTACGGCGTACCGCCCCGGGCCTCGACGTCCGCGAGGGCCTGCTTCCAGCTGTCCTTGAACCCGATCCCGAACCCGGACGGGTCAAGCCGCACCTCGGCGCCCATGATCCGGCTGAGCAGGATGTTCCCGACCCGGTCGTTGAGCGCGTCCGGCCAGTTCACCCAGTTCTCCTGGACGAGGACGGCCTTCAGCCCGGCCTTGGCCGCCACCGCTGCCACCTGCCGCGTGTGGTTCGACTGGTACCCGCCGATCGACACCAGCGTGTCGGCTCCGCTCGCGAGCGCGTCCGGCAGCAGGTACTCCAGCTTCCGCGTCTTGTTCCCGCCGTACGCGAGCCCGGAGTTGCAGTCCTCCCGCTTCGCCCAGATCTTCGCGCCACCGAGATAGGCGCTCAGCCGCTCCAACGGATGCACCGGGCTAGGCCCGAACAACAACGGATACCGCGGAAAGTCGGTCAACCCCATGGCTACCATCCTCCAGATGCTCGCTCACCTGGGAACCAGGCTATGCGGCCTTCTACGGGGCGTGGTTGACGGCTTCTTCGACGAGCGGGGACAGGTCGGCCAGCCGTTGGACGTGATCGTCGGGGTCGGGTTGGGCGAGGGCCCACGCGGCGCGGGCGACGAGGGTGATGGCGGCGGTCAGGACGGCGCCGCGGCGTACCTGGGTTGCCGGCCAGGCGGACGAACTGCCGGCTTGATACGCGGCCACGAGCTCGTCGGCGGGTGACCGGCTGGACTGCAGGAGGTAGCCCAGATCGAAGCCCAGCGGGCCGATGCCGAACTGATCCCAGTCTGCCGCGATCACGTCGTCTCCCTCGCGCCGGAGCAGGTTGAGCGGGTGCGCGTCACCGTGGACGAGCTGCTGCGGGAGCCGATCGAGCTCCGCCAGTACCTCCTCCCGCCGGGTCCACAGCAGGCCGCATGACCGCCGTACGTCGGGTGTCAGCTCGTCCGCCGTAGCACAAGCCGCCCACCCACCATGTACGGCGTCGTCCGCGAGCCGATCGCGCAGGATCTGCCGCGAGAACCAACTGGCCGGCTCGACGTGATTGATCCCGAACCGACCGAGCGCAGCGGCTGCCTCCACGGGCGTCACCGGACTCGGCGCGACCGCTTCGAACCACAGCGTGATGCCGTCCGGATCGCTCTCCGCCTTGAGGAACCGCGGCGCGCGCAGACCGGTCGTCAGCTCGAGGAGTCCGGAGCTCGCGAGGTCGGCCTGGCGGCGCCAGTACGCGTACCGGCTCGGCCGCTCGTCGCCGGGGATGAGCCGCTTGACGACCTGCCGGTCCGGCGTCCGCCACACCCCGCCGTGGGTGATCTCGGTACCGGCGGCCAGCAGCGTCCAGTCCCGCTCAGGTTCCCATCGCATCGCGCAGGTCTACCACCAGCCCGGCTCATCACCCCGCGATCTGCGCTGCCTCGTCCACCACGGCCGACAGCCGGGCCAGTCGAGCGAGATGTTCGCCACCGTCCGGCTGTGAGAGCGCCCACGCGGCCCGAGACACCCCCGTGTACGCCGCCACGAGTGCCGCGCCGCGTCGTACATCCCCTCCATGCGCCGCGACGAGATCGTCCAGCGGTACGTCGACCGCGAGGAGCAGGTAGGCGAGATCGAAGCCGACCGGACCGAGGCCGAACTGCTCCCAGTCGATCGCGACCACATCGTCCTCGTCGCGGCCGAGCAGATTCACCGGATGGGCGTCCCCGTGTGTCGGGACGCGGGGGAGCGCATCGAGTACTGCGAGTGCGCTGTCGCGGCGCTTCCACAGCTCCTCGATCGCCGGCGTCGCGAGCCCTGAGCGGGACAGCGACGACCACCCGCCGCGCCGCTCCACGGTCGCCAGGCGGTCCCGGAGTACGTCCCGTGCACCCCAGGCAGGCTCGGGCACGGAACACGCTGCGAACCGCCCCAGAGCCCCAGCCAGCGCCTCCGGAGACCAGTCGGCCGGAGCCACGTAGGCCGTCCGCAGCGTGATCCCTTCCACATCACGCTCGACCCCGAGGCACTCCGCCGTACGGAGCCCTGACGTCCCGGCCACGATGCCGGAAGACGCGACCAGCGCCTGACGCTCCCAGTACGCGTGATGGCGCTGGTCCTCGACGCCGGGGACGAGTCGCTTGACCACGTGGCCGTCCGGCGTTCGCCACACGCCGCCGGTGGCCTGGCCGGTGCCTGAGGTGAGCGCTTGCCAGTCGGGGGAGGGGTGCCAGGGCATGCCACCGGCCTATCAGCTTCAGGTGGGTCTCAGCAGGTGAATTTCAAGTGGCGTGGGTGGTTGCGGAGCCGGTCTGCTGGGAAGATAGGAGGCTAGTAGTGAGCGCTTGCTTACTGTGGGTCATCAAGGCGTTTCGCGGTGGACAGAAAGTCCAGCTGGCGGGCGTCATGAGGTAGTCTCGGGACTCCCGGCTTGGGCCAGTGTTGTCCCGCGGCCAGTTGTGTTGACCGTAGGACGACGGGAGCTCCTGAATGTTTGGTCGCCCCCCCATCGGGAAGCTGCAGAGGCCGAGCGAGGGTCTCTACGACGGATTGCACGAGCACGACGCGTGTGGTGTTGCTTTCGTCGCGACCCTGACCGGTGAACCCAGCCACGACATCGTGGCCAAGGCATTGACCGCCCTGCGGAACCTGGAACATCGCGGTGCCTCCGGCGCCGAACCGGATTCCGGCGACGGCGCGGGCATCCTGATCCAGGTGCCGGACGCCTTCTATCGCAAGGTGTGCGAGTTCGAGCTGCCGGCGGCGCACAGTTACGCGACCGGTATCGCGTTCCTGCCCGCCGATCCCGACGACGCCGCCAAGGCGGTCGCCCGGATCGAGGAGATCGCGGCCGAGGAAGAGCTGACGGTCGTCGGTTGGCGGGACATCCCGACCACGCCCGACCTGCTCGGTTCGACCGCGCGCTCGGTGATGCCGACGTTCAAGCAGCTCTTCGTGTCGGCCAAGGCCGGCCGGGTGCTCGGCCTCGCGCTGGAGCGGATGGCCTTCCGGCTGCGCAAGCGCGCCGAGAAGGAGACCGAGACCTACTTCCCGTCGCTGTCGGGCCGGACCATCACCTACAAGGGGATGCTCACCACCGACCAGCTGGACAAGTTCTTCCCCGAGCTGACCGACCCGGACCTCGCCTCGGCGATCGGTGTCGTGCACTCGCGGTTCTCGACAAACACGTTCCCGTCCTGGCCGCTGGCCCACCCGTACCGGTACATCGCCCACAACGGTGAGATCAACACCGTCCAGGGCAACCGGAACTGGATGCGCGCCCGCGAGGCCCTGCTGGCCAGCGACCTGATCCCGGGTGACCTCGAGCAGCTCTATCCGATCTGTACGCCGGGAGCCTCGGACTCGGCCTCCTTCGACGAGGTCCTCGAGCTCCTGCACCTCGGTGGCCGCTCGCTGCCGCACGCGATGCTGATGATGATCCCGGAGGCGTGGGAGAACGCCGCCACGATGGATCCGCAGCGGCGCGCGTTCTACGAGTTCCACTCGACGCTGATGGAGCCGTGGGACGGCCCGGCATCGGTGGTCTTCTCCGACGGCACCAAGGTCGGCGCGGTGCTGGACCGCAACGGTCTGCGCCCCTCGCGGTACTGGGTGACCGAGGACGGCCTCGTCGTACTGGCGTCCGAGGCCGGCGTCCTCGACATCGACCCCGCGACGGTGACCGAGAAGGGTCGCCTCGAGCCCGGCCGGATCTTCCTGGTCGACGTCGACGCGCACCGGATCATCACCGACGCCGAGGTGAAGAACGCGCTCGCCACCGAGCAGCCGTACGACGAGTGGCTGCACGCCGGCCTGATCCGGTTCGAGGACCTGCACGAGCGTGAGCACGTCGTCCACAGCCACGCGTCGGTGACGCGGCGCCAGCAGGTCTTCGGGTACACCGAGGAGGAGCTGCGCGTCATCCTCACCCCGATGGCGAAGTCCGGCGCCGAGCCGATCGGCTCGATGGGTACGGACACGCCGATCGCGGTGCTGAGCGAGCGGCCGCGGCTGCTGTTCGACTACTTCGCGCAGCTGTTCGCCCAGGTGACGAACCCGCCGCTGGACGCGATCCGCGAGGAGCTGGTGACCTCGCTGTCGTCCAGCCTCGGCCCGGAGTCGAACCTGCTCGGTCCGAGCCCGGCGTCCTGCCGGCAGGTGGTGCTCCCGTTCCCGGTGATCACCAACGACGAGCTGGCCAAGCTCCGGCACATCAACCTCGACGGCGACATGCCCGGCCTGGCCACCACGGTCCTGCGCGGCGTGTACGACGTGGAGGGCGGCGGCGAGTCGCTCAAGGCGCGGCTCGACGAGCTGTGCGCCGAGGCGAGCGCCGCGATCAATGACGGCGCCCGCATCCTGGTGCTGTCCGACCGGCACTCCAACGCCGACCACGCGCCGATCCCGTCGCTGCTGCTCACCGCCGCGGTGCACCACCACCTGGTCCGGGAGAAGACCCGTACCCAGGTCGGCCTGGTCGTCGAGGCCGGTGACGTCCGCGAGGTCCACCACGTCGCGCTCCTGATGGGGTACGGCGCCGCGGCGATCAACCCGTACCTGGCCCTGGAGTCCGTCGAGGACCTGTGCCGCCAGGGGACCTACCTGCCGGGCGTGGAGCCGGAGCAGGCGGTCCGCAACGTGGTGAAGTCGCTCGGCAAGGGCGTCCTCAAGGTGATGTCGAAGATGGGTGTGTCGACGGTCGCGTCGTACACGGGTGCCCAGATCTTCGAGGCGAACGGGCTGGCTCCCGAGCTGGTCGAGCGCTACTTCACCGGTACGTCGTCCAAGCTCGGCGGGGTCGGCCTGGACACGGTCGCCGAGGAGGTCCGTCGCCGGCACCTGCGGGCGTACCCGGCGGACGGCATCCTGCCGGCGCACCGCAAGCTCGAGATCGGTGGCGAGTACCAGTGGCGCCGCGAGGGCGAGCCGCACCTGTTCGACCCGGACACGGTGTTCCGCCTGCAGCACAGCACCCGGACCGGGCGCTACGACATCTTCAAGCAGTACACGTCGAAGGTCGACGAGCAGTCCGAGCGGCTGATGACGCTGCGCGGCCTGTTCGCCTTCAAGAAACCAGACAGTAAGTCGGATCGCGCGCCGATCTCCATCGACGAGGTCGAGCCGGTCAGTGCGATCGTCAAGCGGTTCTCCACCGGTGCGATGAGCTACGGCTCGATCAGCATGGAGGCGCACCAGACGCTGGCGATCGCGATGAACCAGCTCGGCGGCAAGTCGAACACCGGTGAGGGCGGCGAGGACGCCGACCGGCTGTACGACCCGGCCCGGCGGAGCTCGATCAAGCAGGTCGCGTCCGGTCGCTTCGGCGTCACCGCGGAGTACCTGACGAACTCCGACGACATCCAGATCAAGATGGCGCAGGGCGCGAAGCCCGGCGAGGGCGGGCAGCTGCCCGGCCCGAAGGTGTACCCGTGGGTGGCGAGCACCCGGCACTCGACGCCCGGCGTCGGCCTGATCTCGCCGCCGCCGCACCACGACATCTACTCGATCGAGGACCTGGCGCAGCTGATCCACGACCTGAAGAACGCGAACCCGCAGGCGCGGGTGCACGTGAAGCTGGTCTCCGAGGTCGGCGTCGGCACGATCGCCGCGGGTGTCTCCAAGGCGCACGCGGACGTCGTCCTGATCTCCGGTCACGACGGTGGTACGGGTGCGGCGCCGCTGACCTCGCTGAAGCACGCGGGCGGTCCCTGGGAGCTCGGCCTGGCCGAGACCCAGCAGACCCTGCTGCTGAACGGGTTGCGGGACCGGATCGTCGTACAGACCGACGGTCAGCTGAAGACCGGGCGGGACGTCGTCATCGCGGCGCTGCTCGGCGCCGAGGAGTACGGCTTCGCCACCGCTCCGCTGGTGGTGTCGGGCTGCATCATGATGCGGGTCTGCCACCTGGACACCTGCCCGGTCGGCGTCGCCACCCAGAACCCGGTCCTGCGGTCGCGGTTCTCGGGCAAGCCGGAGTTCGTGGTGAACTTCTTCGAGTTCATCGCCGAGGAGGTTCGCGAGTACCTGGCGGAGCTCGGCTTCCGGACCTTGGACGAGGCCATCGGGCACGCCGAAGTACTGGACATCGAGCGCGCGGTCGACCACTGGAAGGCCGACGGGCTCGACCTGTCGCCGATCCTGCACGTGCCGGCGCTGCCCGAGGGCGCGTCCCGGCACCAGACCGTCGAGCAGAACCACGGCCTCGACAAGGCGCTCGACAACGAGCTGATCCGGATCTGTGCTCCGGCACTGGAGAACGGCGAGCCGGTACGGGCGCAGCTCGCGATCCGGAACGTCAACCGGACCGTCGGCACGATGCTCGGTCACGAGATCACCAAGCGGTACCGCGCGGCCGGCCTGGCCGACGGCACCATCGACCTGACCTTCACCGGGTCGGCCGGCAACTCGTTCGCCGCCTTCGTCCCGCGCGGGGTCACCCTGCGGCTCGAGGGTGACGCCAACGACTACGTCGGCAAGGGTCTGTCCGGTGGTCGCGTGGTCATCCGCCCGGACCGGCAGGCCCGGTTCGCCGCCGCCGACCAGATCATCGCCGGCAACGTGATCGCGTACGGCGCGACGTCCGGCGAACTGTTCATCAGCGGCGGTGCCGGCCAGCGGTTCTGCGTCCGGAACTCCGGCGCGACCGCGGTCGTCGAAGCGGTCGGCGACCACGCCTGCGAGTACATGACCGGTGGGCGCGTCGTCGTACTCGGCGCCGTCGGCCGGAACTTCGCGGCGGGCATGTCGGGCGGCGTGGCCCACGTGCTCGACCTGGACCGTTCGCTGGTGAACACGGAGCTGGTCGACCTGCTCCCGCTCACGGAGGACGAGTCCGACCTGTTGCAGGACCTGGTGCAGCGGCACCACGAGGAGACCGGCTCGGAGCGGGCGGCCAAGCTGCTCGTCGACTGGCCGGCCGCCGCGGCCCGGTTCACCACGGTGATGCCCCGCGACTACGCCCGGGTGCTGGCGGCCAAGGCGGCCGCCGAGCGCGACGGCCTGGACGAGGACGCCACCACGCGAGCGATGATGGAGGCCATCTGATGGCTGACCCCAAGGGATTCCTGACCACCGGGCGGGAGGTCGCCGACCGGCGGCCGGTCGCCGAGCGGGTACAGGACTGGAAAGAGGTCTACCCCGGCGGGCCCGGCAAGGCGCTGCTGCCGATCATCACGAAGCAGGCCGGCCGCTGTATGGACTGCGGCATCCCGTTCTGCCACAACGGCTGCCCGCTGGGCAACCTGATCCCGGAGTGGAACGACCTGGTCTGGCGGGACGACTGGTCGAGTGCGATCGAGCGGTTGCACGCGACCAACAACTTCCCGGAGTTCACCGGCCGGCTCTGCCCGGCGCCCTGTGAGACCGCGTGCGTGCTCGGGATCAACCAGGACCCGGTGACGATCAAGAACGTCGAGGTCGCGATCATCGACAAGGCCTGGGAGACCGGAGACGTCAAGCCGCAGCCGCCGGAATGGCTGACCGGTAAGACGATCGCGGTCGTCGGCTCCGGCCCGGCCGGCCTGGCCGCCGCGCAGCAGCTCACCCGCGCCGGTCACACGGTCGCGGTCTACGAGCGCGCCGATGCTCCGGGCGGCCTGCTGCGGTACGGCATCCCCGAGTTCAAGATGGAAAAGGAACAGGTCGACCGCCGGATCCAGCAGATGAAGGAAGAGGGCACGGTCTTCCGCTCCGGCGTCAACGTCGGCGTGGACGTCACCGGCACCCAACTCAAACAGCGGTACGACGCGGTGGTGATCGCGACCGGGTCGACGGCGGCCCGCGACCTGCCGGTGCCGGGCCGTGAGTACGGCGGCATCCACCAGGCGATGGAGTACCTGCCGCAGTCCAACCGGGTGGCGCTCGGCCAGACCGTCGAGGACCAGATCGTTGCCACCGACAAGGACGTGGTGATCATCGGCGGCGGCGACACCGGCGCCGACTGCCTCGGTACGGCGCATCGCCAGGGTGCACGCTCGGTGACCCAGCTGGAGATCATGCCGCGGCCCGGCGACGACCGCCCGGGGCACCAGCCGTGGCCGACGTACCCGATGATCTACCGGGTCGCGTCCGCCCACGAGGAGGGCGGCGAGCGGGTGTACGCCGTCTCCACGGTGAACTTCGAGGCCGATGCCGACGGCAACGTCGCGGGGCTGAACCTGGTCGAGGTCGAGTTCAAGGACGGCAAGTTCAACCCCGTCGAGGGGTCCGAGCGGACCATCCCGGCGCAGCTGGTGCTGCTCGCGATGGGCTTCGTCGGCCCGGAGCGCGAGGGCTTCCTCGAGCAGCTCGGCGTCGAGCTCGACGAGCGCGGCAACGTGAAGCGCGACAAGCAGTACCAGACCACGGTCGACGGGGTGTTCGCCTGCGGCGACGCCGGTCGCGGTCAGTCGCTGATCGTCTGGGCGATCGCCGAGGGCCGGTCCTGCGCCGGCGGCGTCGACACCCACCTGACCGGTTCGTCGACCCTGCCCACTCCCATCCCCCCGACCGCCCGCCCGCTGGCGGTCTGACGACATCGACCTTGAGCACCCACCAACCGAAATTCCCGACCCGGGATGGTTGGTCGGTGCTCAAGGTGGTGTCGCTCGGTAGGTTGGAGCGGTGGATACGCGCCTGGTGACCAAGGCTCGGCTCCGTGCGATGGCACCGTGGGCCGGGCTCAGCCTGCTCTTCGTCCTGACCTCGGCCCTGGTCGGGCTGCTCGGATTCGTGAACGACTCCGAGCGGGTCACGATCGGCGCGCACGCGGCGACCGTGTCCCCGACGTTCGACGGGCACGCGACGCTCGACCTGGGCGCGGTGCTGCCGCGATTGCGGATTCCGGCGAAGACGCCGGCCGGTATCGGCGTCAACATCGACGTCCAGGAGACCGACGCGAGCAACCTCACGGAACTGCTCACCCGCGACACCCTGATCGCTTCCCAGCCCGACGGTGAGATCGCGCGGATCAAGCAGGTCATCCAGGAGATGGCGGTCGACAACGCGGTCGCCGGCGCCGGTACCGGACTCCTGGTCGTGGTGCTGGTCGCGACGCTCTGGACCGCCATCGGCGCCCGGCGCCGCCGCGAGCTCTGGCACCTGGTGCACCGGCACGAGCGGCGGTTCGAGCACCGGGCGATCGTGGTGCTGGTGGCGATGCTGATCACGATCGCCTCGATCTACGGACCCGGGCGGATGCGCCAGGCCGACGTACCACCGACGCAGTGGCAGCCGTTGTCCAAGTTGCTCCCCGAGTTGTCGTTCGACGATCGACTGAAGACGGTGGAGGTGGCGTCCGGGTTCTCCACCACCGGCGGCGTCGGCGTGATCCGGACGCTGGTCGAGACGTACCGCAAGTCGACCGAGCTGTACGGCCAGCTCAAGGACCGGGTGGCCGACGTCGCGCCGCAGATCCACGAGCCGGGCAAGGACGAGAAGGTCGCGCTGCTGGTCTCGGACCGGCACGACAACATCGGGATCGACGGCTTCGCGGCCGCCGTGGGGAAGGCCGGCGGCGCGAAGATCCTGATCGACGCCGGCGACGACACCTCGTCCGGCCAGAGCTGGGAAGCGTTCAGCATCAACTCGCTGAAGCAGCACTTCAAGGACTTCAAGGTGGTCTCGGTGGCCGGCAACCACGACGCCGGCGGGCACGTCGAGGAGTTCATGCGCAAGGCCGGGTTCACCGTGCTGGACAGCAAACCGGTCGAGGTCGAGGGGATCCGCTTCTTCGGCGACAGCGACCCGACGCGGACCGGGCTCGGCAGCGCGGACAGTCCGGGGGACGAGACGATCGAGCACCAGTCGAAGCGGCTCGCGGACATCGCCTGTGACCAGCCCGACAACAAGCGGATCGCGACGATGGTGGTGCACGACCCGTCGTCGTACGCCGACACCGCCGAGCGCGGGTGCGCGAGCTTGCTGGTGTCCGGTCATCTGCACCGCCAGGTCGGGCCCGAGCACAAGGTGGTCGACGGGCGCGCGGTCACGACGTACACGAACGGGACGACCGGGGGAGCGGCGTACGCCTTCGCGCTGGGCTACACGTTGCGTAAACCCGGCGAGGTCACCCTGCTCACCTACCTGAAAGGCGAGCCGGTCGGCCTCCAGACGGTCACCGCGCAGCCCGGTGGCGAGGTCACCGTCGGGGCCTACACCCCCTTGTCTTCTTGACGATTCAGGCACTGCGGTCGCTTGCCATCTACTGTTAACCGTCCAGTAATGGGGGCGGACCAGCAGGCCCAGTGGTTTGCAGGAGTAGGGTTGTGTGACGTGCGTCGCGCAAAGATCGTTTGTACGCTCGGCCCGGCTACGGCCGCCCCGGAGCGCATCACGGAACTCGTCCAAGCAGGTATGGACGTCGCAAGGCTCAACCTGAGTCACGGCGCCCATGCCGAGCATGAGCGCATCTACCAGCGGATCCGTACCGCCGCGGCGGAGACCGGGAGCAATGTCGGCATCCTGGTCGACCTGCAGGGCCCGAAGATCCGGCTGGCGGAGTTCGCCGAAGGCAAGGCAACACTGACCTACGGCGAGCGCTTCACGATCACCACCCGGGAGGTGCCTGGTGACCAGACCATCTGCGGGACGACGTACGACGGCCTGCCGGGGGACGTGAACCCGGGTGACCAGCTGCTGATCGACGACGGCCGGATCGCGCTCGTCGCCGAAGAGGTCACCGAGACCGACGTGATCTGCCGCGTCACCGTCGGCGGCCCGGTCTCCAACCACAAGGGCATCAACCTGCCCGGTGTCGCGGTCAGCGTGCCGGCGATGTCGGAGAAGGACGCCGAGGACCTGCGCTGGGCGCTGCACCTGCCGGCCGACATGATCGCGCTGTCGTTCGTGCGCGACGCCGCCGACATCCAGCTGGTGCACAAGATCATGGACGAGGAGGGTCTGCGGATCCCCGTCGTCGCAAAGATCGAGAAGCCGCAGGCGGTCGCCAACCTCGACGAGATCATCGAGGCCTTCGACGGGTTCATGGTGGCCCGCGGCGACCTCGGCGTGGAGCTCCCGCTCGAGGAGGTCCCGCTGGTCCAGAAGCTGATCATCGACCAGGCCCGGCTGAACGCGAAGCCGGTGATCGTCGCCACCCAGATGCTCGAGTCGATGATCTCCGCGCCGCGGCCGACCCGCGCCGAGGCCTCAGACGTCGCGAACGCCGTCCTCGACGGTGCCGACGCGGTCATGCTGTCCGGTGAGACCAGCGTCGGCCGGTTCCCGATCGAGACCGTCAAGACGATGGCCCGGATCGTGGAGTCGACCGAGGAGCACGGCCTCAGCCGGGTCCAGTCGATCGAGTGGGAGCCGAAGACCAAGGGCGGCGTGATCGCCCGCGCGGCCGCCGACGTGGCCGAGCGGCTGGACGCGAAGTACCTGATCGCGTTCACCCAGTCCGGCGACACCGCGCTCCGGCTCGCCCGCTACCGCACCGAGGTCCCGCTGCTCGCGTTCACCCCGGTCCCGTCGGTCAGCTCCTGGCTGAGCGTGGTGTGGGGGATCGAGACGCACATCGTCCCGACCGTCGACCACACCGACGAGATGGTCCGCCAGGTCGACCAGCGCCTCCTCGAACTCGGCAAGCTCCAGAAGGGCGACCTGGTCGTCATCGTCGCCGGCTCCCCGCCGAGCATCCCCGGCTCCACCAACGCCCTCCGGGTCCACCGCATGGGCGACGCCATCGAAGGCATAGCCCCCGCCTACCGCAGCCCCAACCCGTAACCACAAACAACTGAACCCGAGGCGGACGGTCCGCGGACCGTCCGCCTCGCGCAGGTTCAGCCCTTGGGCCCGCTGAAGGCGTCGAGCCTGCGGACTCCTTCGCGGCGGGCTACGGAGAGTGCGTTCGGCCGCGGCATCCGCCAGGGGATGCCGAGCAGATCGAGCGCCCACTGACACAGGCCCATGATGTCGGCGGACGCATTGGAGAACTGGTACCGCGGATACTCGTACCGCTTCGTCTGACCGCCGACCCTGCGCGTCGCCCAGTTGGCAACCCGGCAACCGTCCGAGTTGAACAGCCCACGCAGGAACATCCCGGGGCACTCGGCAACAATCGTTCGCTGCCAGTCCACCAAGGCGATGAGCCGCCGGTGCTTCGGCCCGGGTCCGTGCTGCGGAAAGAGACAAGGCCAGTGCTTCCAGTACGAAACGACCGAGGTGTAGCCGACCGCCTGGACCCGGTGCACCGGCCGACTCGAATGAACGGCGGTCATGACGCCGGCGGCCTCGTCGATCAGCCGCGGATACGCGTCGTCGCAGGCGATCCGAAGCGCGTAGACACCCCGCCTGTGTTCGGACAGACAGCCGTCGCCCAGATATAACCCGAGCAGATGCGAGTACGACGGGGCAGGCGGCGTCTCGTCAGCGCAGATCGGACAGTCGTTCGGACGCGGCGGGCACCGGTCGCCATCGCGCCAGTCACGCAGGGTGGATCGACTCACCCCGAGACGCTTGCTGATCGAGTTGAGACTCTCGCCCGCAGCGATCGCCGCGAGTGCGATCGCCCGCACGCGTTCGTCGTACATGAACGAAGTTTCGCGGGCGCCGCCGACACTTTCTGTGCCCTGGGTGGGATTCGAACCCACACTGGACGCTGTTTGAGAGCGCGGCCTCTGCCGTTGGGCTACCAGGGCATTCCGACGTCGAAGATCCTAGCCCATGGAGCTGCTCGACTCACAAAATGTCGGTGGGTGGCGACAGCCTGGTCCTGTGGGCCACTTCAGATCGAAGGAGACGGTTCAGTCCGCGTTGCGGATGTCGGATGACGGGGTTCCCGATCGGGTGAATGCCGAGATCCACGGCGTGGCTCTCCAGACGATCCGTACCTGGCGACGGCGGTATCAGGTTGAGGGCCGCGTCCGCGGCGACAGCGGGATGCCATGTCCGCGGTGCGACGGGGCGGAGCTGGATGAGGCGGCGTACGCCCTGCTGCTCGGCTGGTATCTCGGGGACGGATCGATCGCTCGGGCGCGGCGGGATGTCTTCACGCTGCAGATCGCCAACGACGCACGGTACACGCAGCTCAACCAGGAGATCGCCGCGACCATCAAGCGTGTCAAGGCGAACGCGAGCCCCTGCCTGCGGAAGGGCCGTGGAGTAATCCTGGTCGAGGCGCGGTGGAAGCACTGGCCGTGTGTGTTTCCGCAGCACGGGCCTGGGCGGAAGCATCTGCGGAAGATCGAGTTGGCGGACTGGCAGCTGGCGATCGTTGCCAAGTTCCCCCAACAGCTGCTGCGTGGGCTCTTCCACTCGGACGGGTGCCGGTTCGTGAACTGGGCCAGCAAGCCGGGCCGGGAGAAGCGGTACTACTACGTGCGGTACCAGTTCTCGAATGAGTCGGATGACATCCGCAGGATCCTCACGGACGCGCTGGACCTGCTCGGGATCGCCTGGAAGCAGCCGCGGCGGAATGTGATCGCAGTCAGTCGCAAGGAAGCTGTCGGCGCGCTGGAATCGTTCGTGGGACCGAAGAGCTGATCCGATGTCGATAAGGTGTCGGTGTGACTGCTAAGCGTGTGGTGATCGCTGAGGACGAGGCGTTGATCCGGATGGATCTGGCCGAGATGCTCGCGGAAGAGGGGTATGACGTCGTCGGGCAGGCCGGCGACGGCGAGGAAGCGATTCGGCTGGCGATCGAGCAGCGGCCGGACCTGGTGATCCTCGACGTGAAGATGCCGAAGCTGGACGGGCTGAGTGCCGCCGAGAAGATCGCGGGGGAGCGGATCGCGCCGGTGCTGATGCTGACCGCGTTCTCGCAGCGTGAGCTGGTCGAGCGGGCCCGGGACGCCGGCGCCATGGCGTACCTGGTGAAACCGTTCTCCAAGGCCGACCTGCTGCCCGCGATCGAGATCGCCGCGTCCCGGTACGTCGAGCTCGCGGAGCTGGAGCGTGAGGTCGCGGACCTGGCGGACCGGCTGGAGACCCGCAAGCTGGTCGACCGGGCGAAGTCGATCCTGCAGACCAAGTTCGGGCTGTCCGAACCGGACTCGTTCCGGTGGATCCAGAAAACCGCCATGGATAAAAGAGTTTCGATGCGCCAGGTCGCGCAGTTGGTGGTTGACGAGGCGGGCAGTAGCGACTGAATCACTCTCTGCTCACCACGGCTGAGCGGGCGTACAGCAACCAAGTGAACCCATGCTGCTTACCGCTGTAACGACCTCACAACACACGTTCCGTGACATCGCTTGAAGGACTGCCCGAGGTCTAACCTGCGGGTGCTCGCGGCAAACGCGAGAGTCCGGGGATTTGCCGGACTATCCAGACATGGGAGGAACAGTGCACCAGCGTTCCGTAGTACGGGTCGGCGCGTCGCTGATCGTTGCGTCGTTGGCCCTGACTGCCTGCGGTTCACGCAGTGGCAACGACTCCGGGGGGAGCTCCGGAGGGTCGACGAAGACTGCCAAGATCGGCGTCATCGCACCGCTGTCCGGAGACTTGTCGGCCCTGGGTCTGGGTATCCAGCACTCCGTCGAGCTGGCCGTGAAGCAGGCCAACGACTCCAACGCGATCCCGGGCTGGAAGCTCGAGGTCGTGCCGAAGGACGACGAGGGGAAGCCGGACCCCGGTAAGAATGGCGCCACCGCGCTGGCCGGCGACAAGGACGTCATCGGCGTCGTCGGCACGCTGAACACCAGCGTCAGCCAGCAGGTCCAGCCGGTGCTCGCCTCGGCGAAGATCGTCCAGGTCTCGCCGGCCAACACCGGCCCGGGCCTGACCCAGGGCGCCAACTGGCAGACCGACCCGAAGCGGCCGTACCCGACGTACTTCCGCACCTGCACCACCGACGCGGTGCAGGGTCCGTTCGCGGCCCGGTACCTCTACGAGACGGCGAAGATCACCAAGGTCGCCACGATCCACGACAAGAAGGCCTACGGTCAGGGCCTGGTCGGCACCTTCACCGAGGAGTTCAAGAAGCTGGGTGGTCAGGTCGTCGCGGCCCAGACCATCAACCCGGACGACTCGAACTACCAGGCCGTGATCTCGTCGATCAAGCCGTCCGGCCCGCAGGCGGTCTACTACGGCGGTGAGTACCCGCAGGCCGGTCCGCTCTCGCAGCAGATGAAGGCCGCCGGTCTGAACGTCCCGCTGATGGGCGGCGACGGCATCTACGACCCGAAGTACATCACGCTGGCCGGTAAGACCAGCGACAACGACCTGGCCACCTCGGTCGGTGCGCCGGTCGACACTCTGGAGTCGGCGAAGAAGTTCGTCTCCGACTACAACGCGGCGGGCTACAAGGACCCGTACGCGGCGTACGGCGGCTACTCGTTCGACGCGGCCAACGCGATCATCAACGCGCTGAAGGTCTCGCTGAAGGACGCGAAGGACGTCGAGTCGGCGCGCCAGGCGACGGTCGATGCCATGAGCAAGGTTTCGTTCGACGGCGTGACCGGCAAGGTCGCCTTCGACCAGTACGGCGACACCACCTCGAAGGTGCTCACCGTCTACAAGGTTGCCGGCGGCAAGTGGGCCACCGTCGAGACCAAGGCGTTCGAGACCAAGTAAGCAAAGTCGACCTCATGTCTCGGGGGTGGGAGCGATCCTCCCACCCCCGTGGCGTGTCATAACTGAGGCAGATGGGAGGTCGACGTGGACCAGTTCTTCCAGCAGCTCGTCAACGGGCTGACCTTGGGCTCGCTGTATGCCCTGATCGCGGTGGGTTACACCGTCGTCTACGGCATCGTGCAGCTCATCAACTTCGCCCACGGCGAGGTCTTCATGATCGGTGCGTTCGGCGCACTGACGACGTACCTGTTGTTCTTCGACGGCAAGACCAACCTGTGGATCCTGCCGATCATGATCATCGGCGCGATCATCGCCTCGGTCGGCACGGCCGTGGCGATGGAACGTGTCGCGTACCGTCCCCTGCGGAACGCGCCACGACTCGCGCCGCTGATCACTGCGATCGGCATCTCGGTCTTCCTGCAGGAGTTCGTCCGGCTGTTCTACGAACGGCCGGGCTGGACGCTGTTCGCCTTCGCCGGTATGGCGATCGGCCTTGGCTACTGGGTCGGCGCGACGGTGTCCAAAGCACCCCTGGATCACCCGGTGACCAAGTGGTACGACCGAGCCCCGCTGCTCGGCGCCGTGCTCGGCGCGGTCGGTCTCTGGGTGGTGGTGCGGCTGGTCAACAACGACGTCAGCGTCGTGCTGGCAGTCGGCGTGCTGATCGTCGGCGCAGCTGTCGGTACGGGGATCGGCTGGCTGGCTGGTCTGGCGGTACGGCGGCAGGCGCGCACCGAGATCAACATCCGGGCGATCGCGGCGGCGGCGGCCACCGCGTCAGCCGGGGCGGTGCTGGGCTGGATCCTGTTCGAGAAGCTGATCAGCAGCATCACCTGGCCGAGTGCGAAGCAGCGCATCCCGTTCCCGCAGATCGATGTGGTGACCGGCACCGCCTTCGACGTCGGCGGGGTGACGATCCAGCGGTCGGCGATCTTCACCATGGCAGCGCTGGCGATCTGCTCCGCCCTGCTGTGGTACTTCATCAACCGGACCCGTCTCGGCCGCGGCATGCAGGCCGTCTCGCAGGACCCGGACACGGCCCGGCTGATGGGTATCAACGTGGACCGGATCATCGTGGTCGCGTTCGCGCTCGGTGCGGTGCTGGCGGCGATCGCCGGCGTCTCGCAGGGCCTGCAGAACAACAACATCGAGTTCCGGATGGGCTTCCTGGCCGGTCTGAAGGCGTTCACCGCGGCGGTGCTCGGTGGCATCGGCAACGTCTTCGGCGCTGTCGTCGGCGGCCTCGTCCTCGGCGTCATCGAGGCGATGGCCACTCAGTACATCCCAGGTCAGTTCGGCGGCAGTACCTGGAAGGACGTCTGGGCCTTCGTGATCCTGATTCTGGTACTGGTGTTCAGGCCCCAGGGCCTGCTCGGCGCGCGGGTGGTGGATCGGGCATGAAGGATCTGAAGACACCTCCGGCGGAGCCGGAAACCGCGGCTGAACCGCACGCCAACCCGATCGCCTGGCCGCTGGGCCTGGCCGGCGTGGCGCTCGTCATCGTCGGCTCGTTCCTGTCGTGGAGTTACGACAGCACGATCCTCGGCGACCTGTCGATCAACTTCTACCCGGGTGGCCTGCAGATCCTGGCGATCATCATGGCCCTGTTCGCGCTGGTCCTACTGCTGGTCGAGAAGGGCCCGCTGACCAGGGTGGGCGCGTGGCTGGACGCGACCGCCGGACTGCGGGCGCTCGGCGTGACGCTCACGCTCTACATGCTGCTGGTCCTGATCGCCATCTCGGCCGATTCCGGCGGCCTGATCAACGTGAACCCCGGCGGGTACGTCACGTTGGTCGGTGCCGTGCTGATCGTGGTCAGCTCGCGGATGCTGCCGCTGCGGCAGTTGCGCGACATGAGCGAGGCGAAGCTGCCGGCCTGGGTCGAGATCCTCGCGATCGCGGTGCTGATGGGCTCGGTGCTGTTCGTCGCGGCGTACGCGCTCGGGTTGGAGGACGCGTGGTCGTTCATCCTCTGCCTGGTCTTCGTCGCCGCCATGGCGGTCGCGCTGTTCCGGACCGGTGCGCTGACCTGGGTCGGCCACGTCTCGCAGCGGCAGCGAAAGGTGCTCACGCTGTCGGCGTTCTTGGTGGCCTTCCTGTTCCCGTTCACGCAGGGCGGTTCGGACGCGAACATGTCGATCGCCACCCAGGTGCTGGTCTTCGCGGCCACCGCGATGGGCCTGAACATCGTCGTCGGTCTGGCGGGTCTGCTCGACCTCGGCTACATCGCCTTCCTCGGGTCCGGCGCGTACGTGGCGGCCACGATGTCGACCTCGGCGTTCGCCACCGTCGGCTGGAAGCCGCCGTTCCTGGTGGTGATGCTGATCGGCGCCGGCGTGGCGGCGACCTTGGGTCTGATCATCGGTACGCCGACTCTGCGGGTCTCCGGTGACTACCTGGCCATCGTCACCCTGGGCTTCGGTGAGATCTTCCGGTTCTCGATGTTCAACCTGGACGGCAACAACGGCCCGAACCTGACCAACGGCCCGAACGGTGTCCCCGGCATCCCGGACCTGGAGATCGGCGGCTTCAACTTCGGCGACGTGCACACGGTCGCCGGGATCGAGCTCGGCCGGTTCTCGAACTACTACTTCCTGCTGCTGGTCCTGACCGGCTTCGTCATCCTGGTCTTCTCCCGGCTGAACAACAGCCGGATCGGCCGGGGCTGGGTGGCGATCCGGGAGGACGAGAAGGCGGCCGAGGCGATGGGCGTGAACACGTTCGGCCTTAAGCTGCTCGCGTTCGCGATCGGCGCCTTCCTGGCCGGCCTGGCCGGCACCATCAAGGCCCACCAGGACGGCGCGGTCAGCCCGGACCAGTACATCTTCCTGGAGTCGGCGTTCCTGCTCGCCGCGATCGTGCTCGGTGGTATGGGCACCATCGCCGGTGTGTTGCTGGGGGCAACGATCCTGAAGCTGCTGCCGGAGAAGCTGCGGTTCTTCTCGGAGTACCGGCTGCTGTTGTTCGGCCTGCTGCTGGTGCTGATGATGCGGTTCCGGCCGGAGGGCCTGGTTGCGAACCGACGCCGCCAGCTGGAGTTCCACGAGGAGGACGAGGTGTTGGCGGTCGAGATCGACGAGGAGCACCTGTTGGTCGAGGAGGCGACATGACCGTCACCGAAACGAACCGGGCACCGGCCCGGCCGGGCGGCGCCGCGGTGCTGGAGGCCACTGGCGTGACCATGCGGTTCGGTGGTCTGCTGGCGGTCAACGATGTGAACCTGACCGTTCACGAAGGCGAGATCGTCGGCCTGATCGGCCCGAACGGGGCCGGCAAGACGACCTTCTTCAACTGCCTCACGGGCCTCTACAAGCCGACCAGCGGTCAGGTCCGGTTCGCCGGTGCTCCACGGAAGCCGCCCCGGGCGCCGAAGCGGCGCAAGGACGGCACGGTCGGCGTGGAGGCGGTACCGGTGCAGCCGCTCGCCGCGCTGACGCCGTTGCCGCCGAAGCCACGGGCGGTGGTGCGCGCCGGGATGGCGCGGACGTTCCAGAACATCCGGCTGTTCGCCAACATGACTGCGCTCGAGAACGTGATGGTCGGCCGGTACTGCCGGACCAGTTCCGGCGCACTCACCTCGGTCTTGCGCGGACCGAAGTTCCGTCGCGAGGAAGCGGCCAGTCGGGCGCGGGGCCAGGAACTGCTCGAGTTCGTCGGTCTCGGCCGGTCGACCGAGCACCTGGCCCGGAACATGCCGTACGGCGACCAGCGCCGGCTCGAGATCGCGCGGGCGCTGGCCACCGACCCGAAGCTCATCCTGCTGGACGAGCCGACGGCCGGTATGAACCCGCAGGAGACCCGGCAGGCGATGGACCTGATCTTCAAGATCCGGGACTCCGGGCTGTCGGTCGTGGTGATCGAGCACGACATGCGGTTCATCTTCAACCTGTGCGACCGGGTGCTCTGCCTGGTCCAGGGGCAGGCCCTGATCGAGGGCACCCCGGAGGAGGTGCAGTCCGACCCGCGGGTGATCGAGGCCTACATCGGCACCGGCGAGGACGACGAGGACGACGTCGAGGTCGAGGACGCCCACGTCCAGGACACCACCGTCGCCGACGAGGAGGGCCGCCCGTGAGTGCCATGCTCGAGGTCAAGGACCTGGAAGTTGCCTACGGCAAGATCGTTGCGGTGAAGAAGATCAGCTTCAGCGTCGAGCAGGGGCAGGTGGTGTCGCTGATCGGCACCAACGGCGCCGGCAAGACCACCACGCTGAAGACGATCTCCGGTCTGCTCCGGCCGACCGGCGGTGAGATCTGGTTCCAGGGTGAGCGGATCGACCACGTGGCGGCGCACGACATCGTCACCCGGGGTCTGGCGCACTCGCCCGAGGGACGACGGATCTTCCCGCGGCTGTCGGTCGAGGAGAACCTGATGCTGGGTGCGTTCACGCGTCGCGATCCCGCGGGCGTGCGGACCGACCTGCAGTCGGCGTACGACTTGTTCCCGATCCTGGGGGAGCGGCGCAAGCAGCCGGCCGGGACGTTCTCCGGTGGTGAGCAGCAGATGCTGGCGATGGGCCGGGCGATGATGAGCCGGCCGAAGCTGCTGATGCTGGACGAGCCGTCGATGGGTCTGTCGCCGATCATGATGAAGCGGATCATGTCGACGGTGACCGAGCTCCAGAAGCAGGGGACGACGATCCTGCTGGTCGAGCAGAACGCCCAGGCGGCGCTGAAGCGCGCCGACTTCGGGTACGTGCTCGAGGTCGGGAAGATCGTGCTGTCCGGCACCGGCCGGGACCTGCTGGTCAACGACGAGGTCCGCAAGGCCTACCTCGGCGAGGACTGAGATCTCACACGCAGTGCTGCTGGTTCAGTTGCGGATGACAACGAGCAACTGAACCAGCAGCGGCGCGACGATCAGCGCCGGCAGCAGGTCGGCGACGGCGACCTGCTTGAGCTTCAGCAGCCGCAGCGCGACACCGATCAGCATGACGCCGCCGGTGGCGCCGAGCGCAGTCACATGCGCGTCCGGCAGTACGTCGCCCAGCAGCGCGCCGACCGCGGTCATCGAACCCTGGACCACCAGCACCACCAGCGCCGACGCGGCGACTCCCCAGCCGAACGACGCGGCGAACGCGATCGACGTGAACCCGTCCAGGACCGCCTTCAGGTACAGCTGGTCCGCTCCGCGCCCGAGGCCGTCGGAGAGCGAGCCGAGGAACGTCAGCGGCCCGACGCAGAACACCATCGACGCCGAGACGAAGCCCTCGACGAACGTGCTCCGCCCCTCGCCGCGGTCGAACCGGCGCTGCATCCAGCCGCCGAAACCCTCCAGCCGTTCCTCGATCCGCAGCAGCGAGCCGATGATCCCGCCGATCAGCATCGCGCCGAGCACGATCAGGATCGGCGCGCTGTCGCCGACCGCGGCGCTCAGCGCCCGGTCGCTCACGGTGAGGGCCGACGAGATCGCGATCAGCAGCGTGACCAGGCCGATCGCGTCGGTGACCAGGTCCCTGGTGCGGTGACTGAGGCGGTGCCCGACGAGTACGCCGAGTACCGAGCCGATGAGCACCGTCGCGACGTTCACGACGGTGCCGATTCCGATGAACAACCTGGTCCCTCCGGACAGCTGTGGTCAGCTTTGCATGTGACCCCCGACGGCCTACTGTTGCGCGAGGACGAGCGTATCGGCCCGTCTGTTCACCTCGGGGGTGGACCTGAGCGGGAGGTTCGCTGTGGTGGCAGCCGTCGAGGTGCGGGACGCCCAGCCGGGGGATGCCGGCGCCCTGGTCACTTTGTGGCGCGAGCTGACCACCGCAGGATTGCCGTCCCGGCTCCCGGCTCCACCGTCGGAGGCGGCCGCGGCGGTTGCCGTCAGCAAACACCTGGGCGATCCGCTCGGCCGGCTGCTGATCGGCGAGCTCGACGGCCAGGTGCACGCAATGGCGTACCTACGCCGTACCTCGGTGAGCCCGCTGCACGAGGACACCACGGTCACCGTCGAGTACCTGCACGTCAGTGACGCCGCCCGTCGGCACGGTGTGGGCAAGGCGCTGATCGCGGAGGCGGTCGCGTGGGCCGAGCACGAGAACTGCGCTCATCTGGCCGTCGTCGCGCCCGCGAGCGCCCGCGAGGCGAACCGATTTCTGGCCCGTCTCGGTCTCGGGCAGGCCGGCGTACTGCGGTATGCGAACACGCACACGGTGCGTCGCCGACTGGCGTCCGAGCAGCCGCCGAACCTGTTGGCCCTGCTCTCGTCGCGACGTTCCGCCGTGGCCCGGCGCGCGCAGCTCGGCGCGGTCAGCTCCCCGGCGGAGCCTGAATCAGCTGGCAAGTGATCCGCGCGGTGCAGACCCGCTTGTCCCGCTCGTCGGTGACGACCACCTCGTACGACGTCGTGGTCCGGCCGAGGTAGATCGGGGTCGCCACGCCGGTCACCACGCCCTCGCGGACCGCGCGGTGGTGGGTGGCGTTGATGTCGACACCGACCGCGACCTTCCCGTACGTCGCCGCGTGCAGCGCGGACCCGATCGAGCCCAGGCTCTCCGCCAGCACGCAGGACGCGCCACCGTGGAGCAGACCGTAAGGCTGGGTGTTGCCCTTGACCGGCATCGTTGCTACGACCCGCTCCGGCGCGGCTTCGCTGACAACGATTCCCATGACCTGGAGGAGCGTCCCCTCCATGCTCATGCCGGGGCCGAGGTTCGATTCATCAGTCACGGGAGCAGAGTACGCGGCTGTGACAGAACTGTCGGTGGGAACCACTAGAGTCGGGTTGTGGCTCCAGAAACGGATACGACGACGATGACAGCTCCGTCCACAGGGGACACCGCGGCCCCGGGCACCGGGCGGCCGCGGATCCTGCTGCTGGACGGGCACTCGCTGGCCTACCGGGCGTTCTACGCGCTCCCGGTGGAGAACTTCTCCACTACGACCGGTCAGCACACCAACGCGGTGTACGGGTTCACCTCGATGCTGATCAACATGCTCCGCGACGAGCAGCCCACCCACATCTGTGTCGCGTTCGACGTCTCCCGCAAGACCTTCCGCACCGAGCAGTACGCGGAGTACAAGGCCGGCCGGTCGAAGTCGCCGGACGAGTTCAGCGGGCAGATCTCGCTGGTCAAGGAGGTGCTGGAGGCACTCCGGATCCCGACCACGGAGATCGACGGCTGGGAGGCCGACGACATCATCGCGACGCTCGCGACCCAGGCCGACGAGCAGGGTTTCGAGGTGCTGATCAGCTCCGGTGACCGGGACTCCTTCCAGCTGATCAACGAGAACGTCACGGTGCTCTACCCGAAGCGCGGCGTGTCCGAGATCGCCCGGATGGACCCGGCCGCGATCGAGGAGAAGTACGGCGTCGGCCCGCGGCTGTATCCGGACCTCGCGGCGCTGGTAGGGGAGCAGAGCGACAACCTGCCGGGCGTTCCCGGGGTCGGTCCGAAGACGGCGGCGAAGTGGCTGAACCAGTTCGGCTCGCTGAACGACGTGGTCGACCGGGTGAACGAGATCAAGGGCAAGGCCGGCGAGTCGCTGCGTGAGCACCTCGCCGACGTGATCCGGAACCGGCAGATCAACGAGCTGGTCCGCGACCTGAGCTTGGATGTCACGGTCGACGACCTGGCCCGCACGCCGTGGGACCGGGACAAGGTGCACACGCTGTTCGACAGCCTCGAGTTCCGGGTGCTGCGGGAGCGGCTGGTCGCCGAGCACGAGGAAGTCGACGCGACCGTCGACCACGGCTTCGACCTGGACGGCACGCAGTTGAAGCCGGGCGAGGTGGCGGCCTGGCTCAAGGAGCATGTGAGCGGCGACGAGCGGGTCGGCGTGGCGGTGCAGGGCAGCTGGGGCGGCGGCACCGGTCAGATCACCGGGCTGGCGCTGGCGAAGACGTCCGGCGCGGCGGCCTGGTTCGACCCGACCACGATGACCCCCGACGACGAGTCGGCCTGGCAGGCCTGGCTCGCCGACGAGAAGCACCCGAAGGCGCTGCACGACGCGAAGGGTCCGCTGCTCGGCTTCCTGGAGCGCGGCTGGACCCTCGGCGGCCTCAGCTCCGACACCCAGCTCAGCGCGTACCTGGTTCGTCCGGACCAGCGTGCCTACGACCTCGCCGACCTGACCGTGCGGTACCTCAAGCGCGAGCTGCGCAACGAGGAGGCGGACAACGGCCAGCTCAGCTTCGACGACGTCGAGGGCGGCCCGGCCGCCGACCACACGATGCTGCGTGCCCGTGCGATCGCCGATCTCGCCGACACCCTGGACGCCGAGCTCGAGAAGCAGGCCGGTACGGCGCTGCTCGCGGATGTCGAGCTGCCGCTGATCCAGGTGATCGCCTCGATGGAGCGCGACGGGATCGCGGTCGACCGGCCGTACCTGCAGGAGCTCGAGGAGCGGTTCGCGACCGGCGTGCGCGAGGCGGCCACCGCGGCGTACGAGGTGATCGGGAAGGAGATCAACCTCGGGTCGCCGAAGCAGCTGCAGGTGGTGCTGTTCGACGAGTTGCAGATGCCGAAGACCAAGCGGACCAAGACCGGTTACACCACGGACGCGGACTCGCTGCAGGCGCTGTTCGAGAAGACCGAGCACCCGTTCCTGGCGTACCTGCTGGCGCACCGGGACGCGACCCGGTTGCGGCAGACGGTGGAAGGGCTGCTGAAGACGATCAGCCCGAAGGACGGCCGGATCCACACCACGTTCAACCAGACGATCGCGGCGACCGGCCGGCTGAGCTCCACCGAGCCGAACCTGCAGAACATCCCGATCCGCACCGAGGAGGGCCGCCGGATCCGGCAGGCGTTCGTGGTCGGCGAGGGCAACGAGTCGCTGATGTCGGCGGACTACAGCCAGATCGAGATGCGGATCATGGCGCACGTGTCGAAGGACGAGGGTCTGATCGCCGCGTTCAACTCCGGGATGGACTTCCACTCGGTGACCGCGTCCCGGGTGTTCTCGGTCGAGCCGTCCGACGTGACCCAGGAGCAGCGCGCCAAGATCAAGGCGATGAACTACGGGCTCGCGTACGGCCTCTCGGCGTACGGGCTGAGTCAGCAGCTGAAGATCGGCGTCGACGAGGCCAAGGGCCTGATGGACGAGTACTTCGAGGGCTTCGGCGGGGTCCGGGACTACCTGCGGTCGATCGTCATCGACGCCGGGAAGACGGGTTACACCGAGACGATCCTGGGCCGCCGGCGCTACCTGCCGGACCTGACGAGCGACAACCGGCAGCGGCGCGAGATGGCCGAGCGGATGGCGCTGAACGCCCCGATCCAGGGCTCGGCCGCCGACGTGATCAAGATGGCGATGCTCAAGGTCGACAGTTCGCTGCGCGGCTCCGGCCTGAAGTCCCGGATGCTGCTCCAGGTCCACGACGAACTCGTCTTCGAGATCGCGCCCGGCGAGCGGGAGGCGCTGGAGGAGCTGGTCCGCCACGACATGGGCCACGCGGTCGACATGGCCGTCCCGCTGGACGTCTCGGTCGGCGTGGGCCGCACCTGGCACGAGGCCGCTCACTAGCACCGTGGAGCCGATCCGGCCGTTTCGCTGGGACCTGATCCGGCCGGACCACCTCGGCTCGCTACTCGACGACGTCGAGGTGTGGGAGCTGTTCTTCCTCGAGGACCTGGTCCGCTGTGCGGCCCGGGTCCTCGGCCAATGCGGCAACGGCGAGCTGTACTTCGTCGGCCGCTCGGTCGACAGCCTGTTCGACCTCTTGAGCGGCGCGCTGGCGGACACCGCGTGGAGCTCACGGCTGCACCCGCTGCCGCTGTCGTTGTTCGGCATGGACGGGCGGGCCGTCACCGGCGCGGAGCTCTGCCAGCTTCGCACCAACCTGGCTGCTGCCGGTCTCGCGCCGTCCGACCTGATGCGCGGCCGGCCGACAGTCTTCGTCGACCTGGTGTCACAGGGTTCGACCTTCGAGAACCTGTACGCCGTCCTCCGCCGGTGGATCGAGGACGAGCACGCGCAGTGGGACGTGATCCGGCGACTGCTCCGGTTCGTCGGGATCACGCCACGCACGAAGACCAGCCCGAACACGTGGCGCTGGCAGCAGCACGCCGACTTCGCGGGCGAGTTGCCGGCGTCGGCGATTCGGAACGTGTCGCTGGACGGGCGCCTGTGGTCGTACTTCGGTGACTACCAGTACAAGACGGCCGCCTCGTTCCGGCGTACCAGGTGGTCGGATCCGGAGGTCGCGGATCCTCGGCGTGACGAGAAGACACGGATGGCGCTCGCGGAGGCGGTGCGGGTGGTCGCGGCGGGAAAGTCCGCCAAGGTACGGCGGCAACTCGCGGAGCTGCTGACGAAGGAGCCGGCGATCCGCGAGGGCTGGCTCCGGGAGCTGCAGGTCAGTCTTCGGGCGTGATGTAGACCGGCGTCGGGTCGGGGGAGAGGGCGTGCTTGATGCAGGTGTGCTCCCGGTCCGTCAGCTCGGGTAGGTCGTTCAGCGGCCACCAGCGGACGTCGAGGGACTCGTCGTCGTTGACCCTGGGCTCGCCACTGAGCGGCCGGCAGCGGAAGCAGATGTCGAGGAACTGGACCTGGTCGCCGTTCGGGTAGCTGGCGGGCGGGAGTGACTCGAAGCTGACCAGGCGGTCGATGGCTGCCTCGACGGCGGTCTCCTCCTGGATCTCGCGGATCAGGCCGACCGCCGGCTGCTCCCCGGGCTCGAGGATCCCGGCCACCAGGGACCAGCGCCCGTTGTCCGCGCGCTGTACCAGCAGCACCTCGTCCGCGTCGTTCAGCACCACCGCGGTGAGGCCGGTGAGCCAGAGCAGGTCGTGCCCGATCTTCTCGCGCAGGTCGAGGATGAACTTCGGGGTCGGCATACGCCCGACCCTACCGGCGCCGGAGCGATCAATGCTGTCAGTGGATTGCCTGCGCTCCGATCACGGACAGCAGCTGCAGCTTCTCGTAGCTCTCGCTGCCGGGATGGGCGGTGTAGACGAGCAAGCGGTGTGACTGCTCCGGATCCAGCAACGACTGGCAGGTCAGCTCCAGCGCGCCGACCTCGGG
The DNA here is from genome assembly GCF_056436705.1 of Kribbella sp. NPDC043289. NCBI lineage: Bacteria > Bacillati > Actinomycetota > Actinomycetes > Propionibacteriales > Kribbellaceae > Kribbella > Kribbella sp. NPDC043289. Next base: position 2,294,547 of record NZ_JBWKCB010000001.1, on the reverse strand, counting down.
ATGGACGAAGCGCTTCACGTCGTTCGGACGGACGCCGACCTCGTGGTCGTCCCACACTCGCCGGAACTCCTCGCTCTGCTCCAGGAGGAGCCGGGCGTACTCCGCTCCGCGGGACTCCGGCCCGCGGAGCGTGACGACCTGCCGCAAGCCAGAGCAGAACATGCGCGTCAGGAACGGGTGGTCCTGCGGGGCGTATAGCTGTCGCGTGCTCGTGTCGGTGAACCATCGGTACCCGATGCTGCGGGCCGGGCCGGTGTAGCTGGTCGTGTCTCCGGTGAGCGCGACGCCGAGCGTGGTCTGCCGCAGCGTCTCGCCGAGCTCGGTGACGATCTCCGCCGGGGTGTCGTCGAGGCGGTCGAGGATGCGGAGCAGGCCGGGACTGATGTGCTCACTCGTCGTTCCGCGGGTCGGCGGGTTGTGCCCGGCCAGCCGGAACAGGTGATCGCGTTCGTCGAGCGAGAGGTGGAGCCCCTGCGCGATCGAGGCGATCATCTGCTCGGACGGCTGAGGTCCGCGTTCCCGCTCGAGGCGCGAGTAGTAGTCGGTCGACATGTGGCACAGCACGGCCACCTCCTCGCGCCGCAGCCCGCTCGTCCGGCGGCGCTGTCCGCGCGGCAGGCCGACGTCCTCCGGCTGCAGCAGCTCGCGACGGCGGCGCAGGAACTCCGCCAGCCCGGTGCGATCGATCACGACGCCTCTCCTCCTCGGGGTGCTGCCTCGTTTCTACCGTCTGCGGGCCGCGCTAGCCACGGACTGCCGATCCCCCCGTGATGTGACGAGCCTGGGATCGGGAGGCCGTGGTTACCGCTTCGCTGCCGACCGAGGATCGGTACTGGGCGCTACTTGGACCACCACGAGAAGGAGCAGAACCAATGCGACGTACGCCGATCGACATCAGCGTTCCCGACCTGTCGGGGAAGCGCGCCGTGGTCACCGGCGCGAGCGACGGGATGGGGCTCGGGATGGCAACACGGCTGGCCGCGGCCGGGGCGGAGGTGGTCCTGCCCGTCCGCAACCCGCGCAAGGGCGAGGCCGCGATCGCCGCGATCCGGCGAACGGTGCCGGAGGCGAGCGTGTCGCTGCGCAGCCTCGACCTGTCGTCGCTGGAGTCCGTGGCGGCCCTCGGCGAACGTCTGCGCGACGAGGGACAGCCGGTCCACCTGCTGATCAACAACGCGGGCGTGATGACACCACCGAACCGGCAGGCCACGGCCGACGGGTTCGAGCTGCAGTTCGGCACCAACCACCTGGGTCACTTCGCGCTCGCGCCCCGAGCTCGGCCGTAGCCAGGACACGCCGCAGGTTCGTTTGATCCGGGCACTCTCGGCCCGCGGCATCCTGATCGGCACGGTCGATAGCGCCAAGCTCCCGGCCTTGATGGCCGCGACCGGAGCAGGCACCTTCTACGGGCCAGGCGGCCTGGGTCAGCTCGGCGGAGGTCCGGCAGAGCAGCGCCTGTACCCACCGCTCCGCAGCCGCGCGGACGCCGAGCACATCTGGCGCATCTCCGAAGAGCTCACGAAGACCACCCTCCCCACAGCTTGACCCGTCCAGCGCTTGCAAGAAACGTACGGGTGAAACGTTCAGCGGTAAACGCTTTCATGCAAGATCCGGACAGTGGTCGGCCGATTTCGGTCGGTGACCGCCGACCTCTTCCGTAGCGTCCTGATCTATGTCATCCTCCCGGGCAAAGATCCGAGATCCTATCGGATATCCCCTATCAGCATCGGGAGGCGGGATGCGGGAAGACCTGAGGACCACTCCGGTGAGACGACGGGCAGTCGTCGCCGGAGCGCTCGGGATCGCGGCAGCGGGCGGCAGTGGCCTGCTGAGTGGTTGCAGCTCCGGCGCGGCCGCGACCGGTGCCGCCGCGGACAGCCTGAGTGCGCCGCCCACCGAGCTCGGCCGGGAGCGCACCGGCATCAACTACCCGCCCGGGTACGTCGGCCCGCGGGCCCGCGAGCGCCGCGCGGTCGTGACCGAACCGGCCACGTTCACCATCGTCGTACCGCAGAGCCTGACGGTCGGCGATTGGGCGAAGAACGAGTTCACGCGCTGGATGGAGCAGCAGACCGGTATCCGGATCCAGTGGCGCCAGGTGGCCGGCAAGGGCAATGACGCCGAGACGATGACGAAGGTCAACGCGATGATCGCCGCGGGCGACGTACCGGACGCGTTCCTCGGGATCACGTTCACCCGCTCGCAGCTCTACCTGTACGGCGCGCAGAACCTGTTCGTGGACCTGAACCCGTACCTGGACAAGTACGCGCCGAACCTGCAGCACGCGATGAAGGACTACCCCGAGGCGCGCAAGCTGATGGTGTCGCCGGACAAGGGCATCTACAGCTTCCCGGACATCAACGACTGCTACCACTGCCGCGCGTCGAACGGCCGCGCGCTGCTGAACACCGAGTGGTTGCGCAAGGTCGGTCTGGACATGCCGACGACGACCGACGAGTTCCGTGAGGCGCTGACCGCGTTCAAGAAGGCCGATCTCGCGGGCAACGGCAAGACCATCCCGTTCGGCGGCTACAAGGACGCGCCGCTGGACACCTACTTCATGAACGCGTTCGTCTACAACCCGGGCGACCCGTGGCTGGTCGTCGACGACGGCAAGGTCGGCGTCTCGTACCTGAAGGACGAGTGGCGCGAAGGCCTCAAGTACCTGCACGGCCTGTACCAGGACGGCCTGCTGGCGAAGGACATCTTCACCGCGAACGAGGACCAGATCAAGCGGTACGGCGACAACCCGGGCGGCCCGATCCTCGGTGGCGCCCGCGTCTACTACTGGGGCTCGTGCATGACGCTGGACCTGTCCGACCCGAACGCCCGCTGGCGGCAGTACCGCACGATGGAGCCGCTCAAGGGACCGGAAGGCGTGCAGGTCGCGCCGTGGGACTACCTGAAGGTCGGCCTCGAGGTGTCGACCCTCGTCGTCACCCGCAAGTGCAAGCGCCCGGACCTGCTGGTCCGCTGGGCCGACTACCAGATGGACCTCGAGGTCGTGCTCCGCTCGTACGCCGGTCCGGACATCCGCTGGTCCGCGAAGGGTGACAAGGGCATCAACGGCAAGCAGTCGATCTACGGGTACGACTCCTGGAACACCGACGCCACCAAGGGCAAGACCTGGGACCAGTTCGGCGTGATGTACCGCTCGGGCGACTTCCGGCTGGCCGAGCGGGTGAACCCGACGAAGCCGACGTTCGAGTCGCCGCTGTACGAGCAGAGCCGGGACTACCTGTTCCCGCACAAGCAGCCGATGGAGCAGCAGTTCCCGCCGGTCACGCTGGAGGCCGACCAAGCCGCGCAGGACGCCGAGATCGGCCTGAACCTCAAGGGTGAGGTGACCACGTCACTGGCGAAGTTCGTCACCGGGAAGCTCGACCCGAACGACGACGGCCAGTGGAACGACTACAAGGACCGCATCAACCGGATCGGACTGAAGCCCTACCTGGAGATCCAGCAAGCCGCCTACGAGACCTACCAGGGGTGATCTGATGGCCACCGCAACCGCCACACCGGGTGGCGCGCCCGCTCCGGTGAAGGAAACCCGGTCCGACCGGATCGTGTCGATCTGCAACTACACCGCCCTCGGCCTGTTCACGCTGGCCGTCCTCTACCCGTTGGTCTATGTCCTGAGCGCGTCGCTGAGCGACCCGAAGAACGTTGTCTCGGGCAAGGTCTGGCTCTGGCCGGTGGGCTGGAGCACCGAGGCGTTCAAGGCGATCTTCGACTACGACTCGATCGTCAGCGGTTTCAGCAACTCGGTGATCTACGCGATCGGTGGTGCGCTGATCGCCACCGCGCTGACCCTGCTCGCGGCGTACCCGTTGTCCCGGAAGGGGTTGCCGGGCAAGGGCCTGATCATGGGGCTGTTCGTGTTCACGATGATGTTCAGCGGCGGGCTGATCCCGACGTACCTGGTGGTGGACCGGCTCGGGCTGATGAACACCCGGTGGGCGATCCTCCTGCCGGGCGCGCTCGCGGTCTGGAACATGATCATCACCCGGACGTTCTTCCAGTCGACGATCCCCGAGGAACTCAACGAGGCCGCGAAGGTCGACGGCTGCACCGACTTCGGGTTCTTCTGGCGGATCGTGCTGCCGCTGAGCAAGCCGATCATCGCGGTGAACCTGCTGTTCTACGCGGTCGCCCAGTGGAACTCCTGGTTCAGCGCGCTGATCTACCTGACCAACGAGCACCTGTTCCCGCTGCAGATGGTGCTCCGCCAGATCCTGATCCAGAACCAGTTCGACCCGTCCCAGGTCCGCGACACCGCCGAGCTGATCCGGATGAAGGAACTGCAGGAGCAGCTGAAGTACTCGCTGATCGTGATCGCCACCATTCCGCCACTGCTGATCTACCCCTTCGTGCAGAAGCACTTCGTCAAGGGGGCCATGGTCGGCTCACTGAAGGGCTGACGCGCAATGGCTACAGACACCTTGGTACGTCGTACTCCCGCGCACAGCTCGACGCGGCAGAAGAAGGAGGCGCTCGGGTTCGGGGCGCGGATGCGGCGGCACTGGCAGCTGTACGTGATGCTCGCGCTGCCGTTGATCTGGCTGGCGCTGTTCGCCTACTGGCCGATGTACGGCGCGATCATCGCGTTCAAGGACTACAACGTGATCGACGGCATCTTCGGCAGCCGGTGGGTCGGCTTCAAGCACTTCGAGCGGTTCGTCGAGTCGTACCAGTTCGGGCGGCTGCTGAAGAACACGCTGATCCTCTACACCTACGAGTTGCTGGCGACGTTCTGGCCGCCGATCCTGCTGGCGCTCGGCCTGAACATGGCGCGCCGGCGCTGGTTCCGGCGGTCGGTGCAGCTGATCACCTACGCGCCGCACTTCATCTCGACGGTGGTCGTGGTCGGCCTGATCGTGGTGATCGTCGACCCGAACAGCGGCGTACTGAACCAGGTCCTCGGGCACTTCGGGATCGGGCCGATCGACGTCCTGAGCGACCCGAGCTACTTCCGGCACCTGTACGTCTGGTCAGGCGCGTGGCAGACGATGGGGTTCTCGGCGATCATCTACCTCGCCGCGCTCACCAGCGTCTCGCCGGAGCTGCACGAGGCGGCGATCGTCGACGGCGCGTCCCGGCTGCGACGGATCTGGCACATCGACCTGCCGGCGATCCGGCCGGTCGCGGTGATCCTGCTGATCCTGAGCATCGGGTCGATCATGTCCGGCGGGTTCGAGAAGGTCCTGCTGCTGCAGAACACGCTCAACCTGCAGACGTCGGAAGTCATCGACACCTACGTCTACAAGCTGGGCTTCGCGTCGCAGGTGCCGCAGTTCAGCTACGCCGCGGCGATCGGGCTGTTCCGGTCGGTGATCGGTCTCGCGCTGCTGGTGATGGCGAACACGATCGCGCGGCGCTTCTCGAAGTCCAGCCTGTGGTGAGCTAGCTCGATTGGCGGTGCAGGCCGGTCGCCAGGCCGGCCGCGAGCACGAGGGCGCAGGTGCTGGTCATACCGGCCAGCACCTTCACCCCGTTCAGACCGGTGGCGGCGCCGGTGCCGAGCACGATCACGGCGGCCACCACGAGAACGACCAGCCCGATCCAGATGGCGAGCGCCGTGCGCTTCTCCTGCTGCGCGATCGCGGCGTACACGACCAGCTGGAGTACGGCGTACGCGGAACCGGCGACCGCGAACAGCCAGGTGTAGGGACCGAGTGGCGCGTACTTCTCCTTGCCGCCGATCACCTCGACGACCAGGCCGGGCAGGATCAGCGTCCCGGCCACGGCGCAGGCTCCCAGGCCCGCGACGGCGAAGATCGCGCGGCGCAGCCGGCCGGTGTCGCCGGGGGAGTTGGCGAGCGACGGGAACACCAGGACGATCACGAACTGCGGCAGGAACAGGCAGGCCTTGGCGATGATCAGACCCGCCGCGTAGTACCCGCTGTCCTTCTCGTCGAGCAGAGCGCGCGCGATGAGTACGTCGGCGTTGGCGAGCGCGAAGAAGGCGAGCAGGGTGTGCGTGCCGTGCACGGTCTCCCGCAGTACCTCCCGGATCTCCTTGTGGGTCGCGCCGGTTGATCCGCGCAGGAAGAACTGACCCAGCAGAGCCGGTACGGCGGCACCGACAGCGAGACCCGCCATGGCCCAGTCGAGCGACGGGTGCACGACCAGCGCGCCCCCTCCGAGCACCAGACGGCCGATGCCGCTCGCGGTGTAGACCGCGGCGAGCTCGGTCCAGCGCTGGCTGCCCTGGAGAACGCCGAGCTGCGAACCCATCAGCGTCAGGCCGCCGAGCGTCGGGGCGAGCAGCACGATCGCGACGAAGGAGTCGATGTTCAGCAGCCACATCAACAGCGGGGTGATGACGATGCTGAGCAGCGTCAGACCGAGTGCGGACCGGCGGCCCGCGCGCAGCGTCGCGTCGGCGAGCTCCTTGGCGCCCTCACCGGTGTGAGTGGCGAGCTGACGGGCGCCCGTGGCCTGCAGACCGAGTGACGCGACGTTGCCGATCAGCAGTAGGCCAAGCAGCGCCGTTATCGCTCCGAACTGCTCCGGCATCAGCCGGCGGGACGCGATCAGCGTGAATCCGTAGGCGGCGATGTTCATGATCGCCATCGCGACGGCGACGACCGTGGCACTGCGCAGGAAGGAGGTGCGGGGAGCCTGCGGTTGCGGCGTCGGGGTGGTGCCAGAAGTCATACTGCCGCTGCCTCGGATCGTTCGATGACGTTGCCGGACCTCACGGTACGGCAACGATGCCGTCGGGGACCTGCCGGATCCGTTAGTGTCCCGCCGGTGAGGAGGCTGAAAGCGGGTAGTTCGGAGCAAGTGGTCTGGCGGGCACGACTGGTGCTCGGATGCTTGGCTCTGATCGCGCTCTGCTTCCAGCAGTCACCCGGCAAAGTTCTCCCGGACAGCAGGCTCGAGCTGACTGCCGGCCCGCGCGGCGTCCTGTCTCGCGCTCTGCATCTGTGGGACCCACACACCGCATTCGGGCAGTTGCAAACCGACGCCTACGGCTATCTGTTCCCCATAGGTCCCTTCCACTGGCTGCTCGACACACTGTCCGTGCCGGACTGGGTCACACAGCGCCTCTGGTGGTCACTGGTCGTCTGCGTCGCCTTCCTCGGCATGTGGAAGCTCTGCAATGTCCTGCAGTACGGCGTCCCATGGACGCGCCTCGTCGCCGCTCTCCTCTACGCCGTCGTGCCGCGGACGTTCGGTGAGCTCCCGATCGAGGTGTGGCCGATGGCGATGGCTCCGTGGGTGCTGATGCCTCTGGTCTCATCACGGGTCCGGTCCGGCTGGTGGCGCGCCAGTTGGTCCGCTGTGGCGTTCGCACTGATCGGTGGAGCCAATCCGGTCGCGAGCGCAGCCACACTCGTCGTACCGGCGGTCTGGCTGGTGCGGCAGCGCAAGCTGAGGCTCGGGCTGGGCTGGCTCGGCTTCGTCGTCGCGGCGTCGATCTGGTGGCTCGTCCCACTCGCGCTGCTGATCCGGTACGGCGCTGCGCCTGAAGCACCGCGGTGGGTACCGGTCGCCGGCGTGGTCGTCGGGATGCCGCTGGCGTTTGTCGTCGCGCACTACCTACGGCGGCTGGCCACTGTGTCGGTCTCACGAGGACTTCACCGCCGCGTCGTACCTGTCCTGGTCACCTGTGTGGCAGTGGCTGCGGCCGTGCCAGTCGTGTTCATGCGGCAGGACGCAGCGATGGCAGCGATTCCGAAGCACTGGGACGAGGCAGCGGCCTGGCTGGACGCGCAGTCCGCTCCCGGCAGTGTCCTGCTGCTGTCGACGGCGACCGAACCGCTCGCCGCGCTCGTCGACCGACCGATGGCTGGGTTCACGGACGACGTGAAGAGCCGCGTCGACTCCGGTGTGGGCGACCAGACGCTGCGGCAGGAGCTCACGCGCAACGGGGTCCGCTACGTCGTGGTGCGCAACGACGTCGCGGACGGCGCGCCGGCGTTGGCGATCCACGAGAGCCTGGCCGACGCAGGCATCGCGCGGGTCGCGTACTTCGGTCCGGCCGGCCAGACCCGCCTGCCGTACCCGAGTGTCGAGATCTACGACGTCGGTGCGACGTCAGCGGGGCGGCTGATCCCGCAGTCGCGGCTCGTGGCAGTCGGAGGCACGGCTGACGACGTACCGACCGTGGTGACCGCGCTCGGTGGTGACGGGGGAGCGGTACTGCGCGCGGACGCGGACGGCAAGCTCGATGGGCTGCCGCAGATCGCGACCGACGCTCCCGACCAGGCGGGCGGCAAGCAGCCGAGCGCAGTGGTGCTGTCGAACCGGGGGATCGGGCGGTCCAGTTGCCTGCACGTGGGTACGCGCGCGGTGTGCGATCCGGACCAGGCCAAGGTCTCGGACGAGCCGAACGGCCTGTCCCGGAGCGTGGAGCTGCCGCAAGCCGCGTCGTACCAGGTCCGTGGGACGGCGTTGCCGCAGGACGGCGAGACGCTGGAACGGCTGCTCGCCGTACCCGGAGCGATCACCGCCACCGCGTCCTCGCGGGCCGTCAGCGCACCGGAGGGGCGGCCCGGCGCGGCCGTCGACCGTGACCCGGGGACGAGCTGGACGGCGAGTCCGGACGACCCGACGCCGAGCCTGACGCTGCAGTTGCCGACGGCAAGGGAGGTGCACGGGCTGCGGTTCGGGTCCGACGCGTACCTGAACGGCTCCCGGCCGGCCGAGGTCAGCCTGCGCTTCGACGGCGGCTCCCCGGTCCGGCTCACGGTCGGTGCCGACGGGTCCGTGCAGTTCACCGCCCGTCCCGCGCGGACGATCCAGATCGACTTCACCGCGACGAAACCGCTGCAGGACACCCGGCGCAGCCCGGTCGGTGTGACCGAGATCGAGGTGCTCGGTGCGGACGAACTGCGCAAGGCCGTCGACCCGAACCGCCGCGTGCCGTCGTACTGCGGAAACGGGCCGGCTGTCCGCGTGGACGGCGTACAGGCTCGCACCGAGGTCGCGGCGACGATGCGGGAGCTGCTGCAGCGACGACCGGTGTCGTTCAGCCTGTGTGCTCCGGCGCCGGCCCTCCCGCTGCGGTCCGGGCATCACAAGGTGGAGGTGCTGGCCAACGGTGGACTGGTGCCGACCGAGACCACACTGGCGAAGGCAGGGTTCGGCGACGTGTCGGTGACACCGGTGCAGGGCGTGGACGTCTGGCGTCCGAGCCCGACCGCGCTGACGGCCGAGGTGCCGGGTGCGGCCGAGCAGTCCGTGCTGACGATCGCGCAGAACTACAGCGACGGCTGGGAGGCGTACGACGGCAGCGGGCGGAAGCTCACGCCGATCCGCGTCGGCGGGTGGCAGCAGGGCTGGATCCTGCCGGCCGGTCCGGAGCAGGCGGTCACGGCCGGCTTCATGCCCGACCGGACTTACCGGGCCGGACTGCTGCTCGGGTTCGTCGCGCTGCTGTCGGTCTTGGCGACGGCGGTGTTCTTCCGTCGCATGCCGAAACGCACCACTGGCCGCTCGAAGAAGCGGTAGCTGACCGCTGCGAGCACTACCGAAAGCAGCAGCGTCAGAGGTAGCTGGAGCGCGAACGGTTCTTTGAGCAGTCCTAGTACGACGAACTGGTACGCGACAACGCCGTACGAGAGTCGGGCAGCGATCTGCGCCGGGCGACTGCCGAGGAGACGGACTGTGCCTGCCGTCGGCGTCAGGATCGGGAAGAGCACGCAGGCGACGATGACCGTGTAGAGCAGGTTCTTGATGAGTGCCTGCGCCGGTGTGGCGATGGAGTGGTCGTACGGTCCGGCAATCGGGGTCGCGGCGACCAGGAGGAGCGCGGCGGCGATTCCCCAGAGCGTTCCGGGGACTCTGGTCAGTGCGTCGAGTGTGGACGGTCCGAGCCGACCTGTGGCGCGGGCCACCTGCCAGAGTGCCAGCCCCATACCGACCGCGAACCAGCCGAGGTACCCGGGCAGCCACAGGCCGGCATCCGGCTGATCGGTCGCCGTGACCGCGGCCATCCAGACCGGACCGATGACCGTGAGGCCAAGCAGGACCAGGAGCCGCCATTGGACGCTCCGGCGCGTGGGCCGCTCGTACCCGGTCAGCAGCCTGCCCAGACCGGGCAGGAGCAGATAGAAGAGGAACGGCGTCAGCACAGCCCACTTGAGGGGCGTCGTCGCGGGGTGCTCGACGAACACCAGCGACAGCACCACGGTGATGAGCAACGCGGGCAGGATGCGCAGCGCGCGCCCACGGAGGTACGGCAACGTCAGCGGCGGCTCGGTGCTGGAGAACCACGCCAGCACGTGAGGGCGGTAGAGCAGGAACCCGGACACCGCACAGAAGATCGCCCAACCGACATCCAACCGCGACACCACGCCCGCGAAGGGTGCGTGCGTCTGCAGCCCGACCTGCGACACGATCACCGCCAGCGCGGCGATCACACGCAGCCCGTCCACTGCCGGGAACCGGGTCATCCGCCCGCTCCCTTGTGAGCGGTCCAGATCGCCGTACCGGGAACGAACTGCCCGCGTTCGGGACCCCAGCCGCCCCAGATCAGCTCGTGTCCGGCCGGCCACTCCGGCTCGAGCAGGTCGTCGACGACGAACCCGGCGCCGGTGAGCTCACGGATCCAGTCGCCGGTGGTGCGGTGGTGCTCGGCGTACACCGGCGTACCGGAGGCGTCGACCTCGACGTACGGCGTCCGGTCGAAATACGAGTGGGTGATCCGCAGGCCGGCCGGTGACGGGTCGTCGGGCATCGTCCAGCGGAACGGGTGGGTCACCGAGAAGACGAGTAGGCCCGCTGGTTTCAGTACGCGCGCGATCTCGCGGAACGCCGTACCCACGTCGGCGACGAAGGGGAGGGCGCCGAAGGACGAGCAGGCGATGTCGAAGGTGGAGTCGCGGTAGGGGAGTGCGACGGCGTCTGCGGCGACCGTGCGGACCGGGGTGCCGGTGCGCTCGTCCAGGGTCTTGGCGATGCGGAGCTGCTCGACCGAGATGTCGAAAGCAGTCACGTTCGCGCCCTGCGTCACCAGCCAGCGGGCGCACTGGGCCGCACCACAGCCGACCTCGAGGATGCGCTTGCCGCGGACAGGTCCCAGGAGCTGCGCCGACTCCTCGTCGACGCCCTCGGGCGACCAGATGAACCTGTCGTCACCGAGGAACTCACCGTGCTCCGCCAAGTACTCATGAGCCACCGCGTCCCAGTACGTACGACTGGCCCGCGAGGTCTCCACCTCGGTCAGCTCAACCCGTACCGGCTCATTCACGCGCCACACTCTAGTGTCGGGGCCATGAGCGACTTCGCAGCCAGTGCCGTTCCGTTGACGGGTGGGTACGGCGGGCAGACGTTCGCGGTCAGCGCGGGCGGTGAGGACGCCGTACTGAAGTTCTATGTGAAGGACCCGGAGCGGGCCGTTGTCGACGCTGCACTGCTCCAGCTGGTCCGCGGGCTGCTGCCCGTGCCACAGGTGCTGGAGCTGAAGCGGGAGGGGTCGTACGAGGACCCGCCGTACCTGCTGACCGAGCGGCTGCCCGGGGTGAACCTGCAGGTCTTCCTGGAGACAGCGACAGCGGAGCAACGCCGTACGGTCGGTACGCAGCTGGGGGAGTTGCTGGCGCGGCTGAGCGGTATGCCATTCCTCCAGGCCGGCATGTTCCGAGGCAGTGAGCTCAGCGTGGAGCCGTTCGGACTCGGCGACCTGACGGAGTACGTCGCAGGACTGAACCTGAACCTGGGCGACGGCTTCACCACCGTCATCGCCGAGGCAGAGGACCTCCTGGACGGCGGCGTCGACCGCGTCTGCCTCGTGCACAGCGACTTCAACCCGAAGAACCTGCTGGTCGACCCCGGTACGGCGCGGATCACCGGCCTGATCGACTGGGAGTTCAGCCACGCCGGATCGCCGTACGCCGACCTGGGCAACCTGCTGCGGTTCAACGAGGACCCGGTGCTCGCCCGGGCTGTGCTGGACCCGCTCCGTGGGCTGGGCCTGGGAGAACCGCTCGTGGACCTCGGCCGGGCGGCCGATCTGTGGGCGCTGCTGGACCTGGCCGAGCGGGCCGCGGAGCACGAGGTCGCGGCCGCGGCGCACCGCCTGGCCTCCCGGATGGCGGACACCAGGACACTCGCCGGCGGCCGTCCTGGCGTGGACGTCGTACATTGAGATCAGTGGTACGTCGAGAAGCACTCGGCGGGCGTCCGGGAGGTACCGGGTGCCCCAGGTTGTGCTGTCTCCGTCAAGCCCGGTATTCTGTGAGATGCGCTATGGGCCCGCGCGACCTCGGACCGAGCAGGCTCGTGACTCGCAGCAGTCGGTGGTGAATCTGTCGTCTTCAGGCAATCCCGCGGTTTGGTGCGATCCAAAGGAACATGGCGCGACCGCACGACACCACCAGTCCACGGAGCAACCCACCACATGACGGCCAGCATCGAGGCTCCCCTCGACCCCGCAGTTCGCAGCACCCCGCAGGTAGCGGTCAATGACATCGGGTCGGAGGAAGACTTCCTCGCGGCGATCGATCAGACCATCAAGTACTTCAACGACGGCGACATCGTCGAGGGCACCATCGTCAAGGTCGACCGGGACGAGGTCCTGCTCGACATCGGTTACAAGACCGAAGGCGTGATCCCCTCCCGCGAGCTGTCGATCAAGCACGACGTCGACCCGAACGAGGTCGTCAACGTCGGCGACCACGTCGAGGCCCTGGTTCTCCAGAAGGAGGACAAAGAAGGCCGCCTGATCCTCTCGAAGAAGCGCGCCCAGTACGAGAAGGCCTGGGGCACGATCGAGAAGATCAAGGAAGAGGACGGCGTCGTCACCGGTACCGTCATCGAGGTCGTCAAGGGTGGACTCATCCTGGACATCGGCCTCCGCGGCTTCCTCCCGGCCTCGCTCGTCGAGATGCGCCGGGTCCGCGACCTCCAGCCGTACGTCGGCCAGGAGATCGAGGCGAAGATCATCGAGCTGGACAAGAACCGCAACAACGTGGTCCTGTCCCGCCGTGCCTGGCTGGAGCAGACCCAGTCCGAGGTGCGGATGAACTTCCTGACCCAGCTGCAGAAGGGTCAGATCCGCAAGGGCGTCGTCTCCTCGATCGTCAACTTCGGTGCGTTCGTGGACCTCGGCGGCGTCGACGGTCTGGTGCACGTCTCGGAGCTGTCCTGGAAGCACATCGACCACCCGACCGAGGTCGTCGAGGTCGGCCAGGAGGTCACCGTCGAGGTGCTGGACGTCGACATGGACCGCGAGCGTGTCTCGCTGTCCCTGAAGGCGACCCAGGAAGACCCGTGGCAGCAGTTCGCCCGGACCCACCAGATGGGCCAGATCGTGCCCGGCAAGGTCACCAAGCTGGTTCCGTTCGGTGCGTTCGTCCGCGTGGAGGAGGGCATCGAGGGTCTGGTGCACATCTCCGAGCTGGCCGAGCGGCACGTCGAGATCCCGGAGCAGGTCGTCCAGGTCAACGACGACGTCATGGTCAAGATCATCGACATCGACCTCGAGCGCCGGCGGATCTCGCTGTCGCTCAAGCAGGCGAACGAGGGTGTGGACCCGGTCTCGGACGACTTCGACCCGACGCTCTACGGCATGACGGCGACGTACGACGACCAGGGCAACTACATCTACCCGGAGGGCTTCGACCCGGAGACGGGCGAGTGGCTCGAGGGCTTCGACGCGCAGCGTGAGGAGTGGGAGCGGCAGTACGCCGAGGCCCACACGCGCTGGGAGGCCCACAAGAAGCAGATCGAGGAGGCCAAGACGGCCGACGTGGAGGCCGGCGAGGCTTCGACGTACTCCTCGGCTGCTGCCCCGAAGGACGACGCTCCCGTCGAGGGTGCGCTCGCTTCCGACGAGGCGCTGCAGGCGCTCCGCGAGAAGCTGACCGGCCAGGGCTGATCAGTTCGACCCTTCGAGACCCCCGCATCCGGTTCCGGGTGCGGGGGTCTCGCACGTCTGACCGGCCCTTCTCTCCCCCTGGCCCTCCATGGTTCGGGACGGTGGCTCATCGGCCGCCCGGAGCGGGTCGATAGGGTGCAGGCGTGCTGAGAGTGGGACTGACTGGGGGCATCGGTGCCGGGAAGAGTGCGGTGTCGTCGCGCCTTGCCGCGCGAGGGGCCGTGGTGATCGACTCCGACGTACTCGCGCGTGAAGTGGTCGCGCGGGGGACCGACGGGCTGGCCGAGGTGGTGACCGCGTTCGGGCCCGGCGTACTGACGGCCGACGGTGACCTTGACCGGCCGGTTCTGGGGCAGATCGTGTTCGGCGACGAGCCCGCGCGGCGGAAGCTCGAGGCGATCATTCATCCCCGGGTCCGCGCCCGGGCGGCCGAGATCGAGGCAGGTGCCGCGCCGGACGCGATCGTCGTCCACGACATCCCGTTGCTGGTGGAGACCGGTCAGGCGGGCACGTTCGACCTGGTTCTCGTGGTCGACGTACCGGTCGAGGTCCAGGTGGAGCGGCTCACCGCCCAGCGCGGCATGGCTGACGAGGAAGCGAAGCGACGGATCGCCAGCCAGGCCTCCCGGGACGACCGGCTCGCGGCCGCGGACGTCGTCGTTGACAACTCCGGCAGCCTGGTCGACCTGGACCGCCGTCTGGACGAGGTGTGGGCCACACTCGCGGACCGTCAAGGCCACGGTCCGGACACGAAAAGGTGACCCTTGCGCGGTAAATGATGATTCCGGGACCGGCTGTTAGAGAATCTGTCCCGGTTCGGCCCGGTGCGACCCTGCGCGTCCCGGCCGGCCACCGACGGCGCGCCCCGCGCCGGTCCGGACGTCCGAGGTTGGGAGGATGGCGTGGTCTGTCCGCGCTGCAGCTCTGACGTCCCCGAGGTATCGCACTTCTGCCACCACTGTGGCAACGACATGCGGACCGGGGATGCCGAGCGCAAGAAGGCGTACGCCGCCAGGCCAGATGAGCCGGTGGCGTCGTTCAAACTGGTTTCGACGATCATGCCCCAGGGGTCCGGCAAGCAGCCGTACACCTACAAGGTCGCGCTGGGCCTGGCCCTGCTGCTGACCGTCCTGACCGCCGCGCTTGGCGCGCTGCCGGTCGCCATCATGATCGCGGCCTTCGCCATCCCGATCGTCTACATCATCTATCTGTACGACGTGAACCTCTGGGAGGACGAGCCGGTCCCGGTCGTCGCCGCGGCGTTCGTGCTGACCGGCGTACTGGCGGCTGTCTTCACCTGGTTGTGGAAGGACAAGCTGGCGCTCTCGCTGGACACGATCGGCGGAAACAGCGCCGGTCCGTCCGTGCGGGACCTGCTGATCCTGCTGTTGCTGGTGCCGGTGGTGTCGGAGCTGATCCGGCAGATCGGCCCGCTCTACCTGGCCTCGCGGCCGCGGTACGACGACCTGATGGACGGCTTCACCTTCGGTGTGGTCGCCGGTGTCGGGTACGCCTGCTTCGAGACGCTCGTGCTGCACTGGGGCTGGATCAGCGGCGGCTTCGCCGGTCCGGGCAGCAGTGCCGGCACGTGGATCTCGATCGTGCTGCTGCACGGCTTCATCAAGCCGCTCGTGTACGGCTCGGCCACCGGTCTGGCCGGCGCGGAGTTCTCCGGCCTCGGCGAGGGGTACGACGGGTTCACGCCGCGCTGGGTCGCCGCTCTGATCCAGGCGATGGTGGTGAACGCGCTGTTCCAGGGTGGTGTCTACCTGCTCGGTTTCGTCGGCGGTCATGGCTCGACGATCGGCTCGGTCCTCGGTGTCGTCTGGGGTCTAGCGCTGCTCGGCGCACTGATCATCCGGGTCCGGACCGTGCTCCATACGGGTCTGCTCGAGGCGGCGCTGGAGTCGGCCGCGCGCGGTGGCTCCAACCACGCGTCCGGCGACCTGGCGTTCTGCTCGCGCTGTGAGATGCCGCTGCTCCCGCAGTCCGACTTCTGCTCCGCCTGTGGCAACTCGGTCCGTTCGGTACCGAAGTCCGCTCGCGGGGTGGCGGCACCGATCGGCGCCAGTGGGTACGAAGCGACGACTGGGGAGACGCAGGCATGAGCAACCAGCAGCCGCCGTACGGCGGCCAAGGCGGACAGCAGCCGTACGGCGGTCAGCCGGGGCAGTCCGCTCCGCAGGGTCGGCCAGGCCAGCAGCCGCCGGGTCAGCAGCCGCAGGGTCAGCCTGGCTACGGGCAGCAGCCCCAGGGCCAGCCCGGGTACGGCCAGCAGCCTGGGTACGGGCAGCAGCCGCAGGGCCAGCCTGGGTATGGCCAGCAGCCGCAGCACGGCCAGCCGGGTTACGGGCAGCAGCCGGGGCAGGGCCAGTACCCGCAGCAGGGCCAGACCTTCCCGGGTCAGCAGCAGTACCAGCAGCAGCAACAGGGCTACCCCGGCCAGCAGCAGTACCAGCAGGGGTATCAGGGCCAGCAGCAACAGTACGGCGGTCAGCAGCCGTGGGGCGGCCAGCAGGGTGGTCAGCGGGCGCAGCGTAAGAGCGGCCCGAACAAGACCCTGCTGCTCGCCGGCGGTGGCTTCGTGGTCGTCGCGGTGATCGGCGTCATCCTGGCGTTCGTCTTCGGTGGCGACGACAAGAAGGCCGACCCGAGCCCGACCCCGACGACGCAGCCGACAGGGCAGCCGACCACGAAGCCGACGACCGGCCAGAGCACCGAGCCGTCGAGCGGTGACGAGGGCATCGAGGTCGCCGAGGGCGTCTACGTGAAGCCGCAGCCGGGGTACATCCGGAAGAGCCTGGACGGGTTCAACGGTGTCTACCTGCTGAAGCAGGGCGAGGCGTACTTCATGGTGAACGCCTGGAAGGCCGAGGACGGCGAGACCACCGACACGGTGCTGCCGAAGCTGCTGAAGGCCGAGACCAAGGACCTGTCCTCGGTGAAGACCGGCGATCCGAAGGTGACCAAGCCGGGGCCGGACGACAAGACGCCGGTCAAGGTCGTCACCACCCAGAACTTCGACGCGGTCTCGACCAGCCAGAACGGCAGTATGCCGGTGGTCGGCTTCGTCGGCGTGGTCGAGCGGAACGACGGCGTGATCACGATCATCCGGGTGTACGGGCGCAAGGACAAGGTGGCGTCGATCCGGACGGACTCCGACGCGATGCTGCTGTCGGTGGTCAAGAGTCAGTGAGCGGCAAGCGCGACAAGGGCGGCGCCAACCCCTGGGTGAACGAACCCGGGCCGGAGGTGGAGGCCGACGAGCCGGAGAACCAGCTCCCGCCGTCGCCGTGGAACCTCGAGGTCCAGCCGCCGCCGTCGCCGTGGGGCGACCAGGCGTCCGGACCTGGCCCCGGACCCGGTCCGGGGCCAGGTCCCGGTTCCGGTCCGGGGTCCGGGCCTGCGACCGAGACGTCGTCGGCCTGGGGTGACAAGGTCGGGCCGCCGTCGCTGCGGCGGCCCGCGCCCGAGAAGAAGAAGTTCCAGATCCCGCCGCTGATGATCCCGATCGGTGCCGGCGTGATCGTGGTCGTGCTGGTCGCGGTCGCGCTGGTGCTGCTGTCCGGCGGCGACAAGAAGGCGGACCCGTCTCCGTCGCCGAGCACGACCGGTACGCCGACCGCCCCGAAGTCGTCGTACCAGCCGCCGCCGAACGCGCTCCCGGTCGGGTTCGGGGTTTCGCTGGTGCCGCTGCAGGGCTGGACCGTGGTCACCAAGGAGACCCAGGGCAAGCAGGTCGCGACCTACCCGCCGAACGACAACATCAACGCGCGGGCGTTCTTCTGGGTGCGCCAGAAGCAGAACGTCACCGCGAACGCGTACCTGCTCGGGATCGTCGAGGGCGAGACCGAGGAAGAGGTCGCGCAACTCGGCAACGTACGGAACCTGCCGTGCCCCAAGGACGTCTTGGTGGAGTGCGTCGCGATCGACTACACGTCCACGGTCAAGGAGAAGGGCGAGGACGTGAAGGTCAAGGGCTCGGTCGAGGTGTACCGGCGCAAGGACAACGTGGTCACCGCGCTGGACTTCCGGACCCGGGTCGACTTCGCACCGAAGGCCGAGGCGGACGCCGCGATCATGAAGAAGTCCGTGCTCGACAGCCTGTGACGGATCCCCAGAACTACCGCGAGGAACAGCCATGAGTCAGCAGTACGGCACCCAGCCGGGCCCGCCGCCCGCGCCCGCCGCCCCCCGTGGCCCGGGCGGCCCCGGTGGTCCTGGTGGTCCCGGTGCCTGGGGCCCCGGGCCGACGCGCCCGAACCGGCCGCAGAAGTCGAACCGGACGGCGTGGATCCTGATGGCCGGTGCGATCGTCGCGGCGTTGCTGGTGGCGACCGGAGTGGTGCTGCTCGTCAACGGCGGCGGGGACGACAAGCCGGCGTCGCAGCAGACGCCGAACCCGGTCGGCACCATGTACACGCCGTCGCCGACCCCGACGCCGAACGACTCCAAGGGCGCGAACGACGTCGGCGTCGAGGTCGGCTGGGGCGTCTGGTTCACGCCCGCGAAGGGCTGGCTGCCGGACTGGGACAAGTCCAAGGGCGGGAAGAACTACATCCTGCAGCAGTTCAACGCGCGCGGGCTGATCGACGGGTACTACTGGGTCCGCCAGACCGAGCTGTACGACGCGAAGGGTTTCGCGGAGCACCTCGTCGACGTCGAGTCCAACGGCATGCAGGGTGTCCGGATCGGTAAGGGCGTCCAGTGCAAGGCGGCCAGCCCGAACATCAAGGCCTGCTACGCGCTCTCGTACACCGGCGTCTGGGTCGCGAAGAACGGCAAGAAGGTCGCGATGCAGGGCTTCGTGACGGCGTACCAGGACCAGTTCGACCGGACGACGGCGAGCGACGCGGGGCTCGAGACCCGGGTCTACAAACGCCGGGTGAACGAGCTCATCTACATGAACAACACCCTGGTCAAGAGCTTCTGAGCTGGGGTTCTTAGAAACTGTCGGCGCGGCGCCGTACGGTGGTGGGCATGAGACAGGTGTCGGATCTCCAGCGGATGGTCGCCCCGTTGAAGGTGGTGTCGGACTTCGATCCGGCCGGTGACCAGCCGGCCGCGATCGCGGACCTCGAGCGGCGGATCAACGCGGGCGAGCAGGACGTGGTCCTGCTCGGCGCGACGGGTACGGGTAAGACCGCGACGGTCGCGTGGCTGGCCGAGCGGGTGCAGCGCCCGATGCTGATCCTGCAGCCGAACAAGACGCTGGCCGCCCAGTTCGCCAACGAGCTGCGCCAGTTCTTCCCCGAGAACGCCGTCGAGTACTTCGTCTCGTACTACGACTACTACCAGCCCGAGGCGTATGTCCCGCAGACGGACACCTACATCGAGAAGGACTCCTCGATCAACGAGGAGGTCGAGCGGCTCCGGCACTCGGCCACCTGGTCCCTGCTGACCCGGCGCGACGTGGTCGTGGTCGCGACCGTCTCCTGCATCTACGGCCTGGGCTCCGCGGACGAGTACCTGAACCGCATGATCCACGTGAAGGTCGGCACGGAGATGGACCGCGACGGCCTGCTCCGCCAGCTCGTCGGGGTGCAGTACGCGCGCAACGACCTGGCCGGCACTCGCGGCACCTTCCGGGTCCGCGGCGACACGCTCGAGGTCTTCCCGGTGTACCAGGAGCTCGCCGTCCGGGTGGAGTTCTTCGGTGACGAGATCGAGCGGCTGATGACGCTGCACCCGCTGACCGGTGAGGTGCTGAGCGAGGAGGACGAGCTCTACATCGGCGCGGCGACGCACTACGTGACCGCGCCGGAGCGGATGGAGAAGGCGATCACCTCGATCGAGGCCGAGCTCGAGGAGCGGCTGGCCGAGCTCGAGCGCAACGGGCAGCTGCTGGAGGCGCAGCGGCTCCGGATGCGGACGACGTACGACATCGAGATGATGCGGCAGATCGGGACCTGTTCGGGGATCGAGAACTACTCGCGGCACACCGACGGGCGCGAGCCTGGGACGGCGCCGCACTGCCTGCTGGACTACTTCCCCGAGGACTTCGTGCTCGTCATCGACGAGTCGCACGTGACCGTCCCGCAGATCGGTGGGATGTACGAGGGCGACATGTCCCGGAAGCGGACCCTGGTGGAGCACGGGTTCCGGCTGCCGTCCGCGATGGACAACCGGCCGCTGCGCTGGGAGGAGTTCCTGGAGCGGATTGGTCAGACCGTCTACCTCTCCGCGACCCCGGGGCAGTACGAGCAGGACAAGTCCGACGGGTACGTCGAGCAGATCATCCGGCCGACCGGTCTGGTCGACCCCGAGGTGATCGTGAAGCCGACCAAGGGGCAGATCGACGACCTGATCCACGAGATCCGGCTCCGGGTCGAGCGTGACGAGCGGGTGCTGGTCACGACGCTGACCAAGAAGATGTCCGAGGACCTCACCGACTACCTGCTGGAGATGGGGATCCGGACCAGGTATCTGCACAGTGAGGTCGACACGCTGCGCCGCGTCGAGCTGCTGCGTGAGCTGCGGATGGGCGAGTTCGACGTCCTGGTCGGTATCAACCTGCTCCGCGAAGGTCTGGACCTGCCCGAGGTTTCGCTGGTCGCGATCCTGGACGCCGACAAGGAAGGCTTCCTGCGGTCCGGCCGCTCGCTGATCCAGACCATCGGCCGTGCGGCGCGAAACGTCTCCGGCCAGGTGTTCATGTACGCCGACAAGATCACCCCGTCGATGGAGTTGGCGATCGACGAGACGAACCGGCGGCGCGCGAAGCAGATCGCGTACAACGAGGAGCAGGGTGTCGATCCGCAGCCGCTGCGGAAGAAGATCGCCGACATCACCGACATGCTGGCTCGCGAGGACGCGGACACCGCGGAGCTGCTCGGCTCCGGCCGCACGCAGTCCCGCGGCAAGGCCCCGGTACCGGGTGGCGGCAAGGCGAAGGCGGGCGAGAAGGCGAAGGAGCTGGCCGGTGGCCTGCCGTCGTCCGATCTGGCCGATCTGATCCAGCAGCTGACGGACCAGATGCACAACGCCGCCGCCGAGCTCCAGTTCGAGGTCGCCGCCCGCTACCGCGACGAGATCTCCGAACTGAAGAAGGAGCTCCGCCAGATGACCAACGCCGGCGCGAAGTAGCTCGAGTAGTCCAGTAGCCGAGTACGCCGGGGGTGACCGTCAGTTCCGGCGTACGACGGTCTGGTGGGGTGACTCGTCCACGGACAGCGTGAAGATGTCCGGGCGGGCGTAGTGGCCGACCGAGTCGAAGTCGAAGTACCCGCGGTCGAGCTCGGCCAGGTCGAGTTCCGCGACGAGGATGCCTTCGCCGGCGCGCAGCGGGCCGGCGAGGATCTCGCCGAGCGGGGAGATGATCGTGCTGCCGCCGTTGATCAGGACGGCGCCGTCGTCGCCGGTCAGGTACTGGTTGGCGCTGATCACGAAGCAGCGGCCTTCGAGCGCGATGTGGCGCATCGTCGCCTGCCACTGGTCGCGGTCGTCGACCGTCGGTGCACACCAGAGCTGCACGCCCTTGGCATACATCGACTGCCGGAACAGCGGCATGTAGTTCTCCCAGCAGATCGCCGCGCCGAGCACTCCGAGGTCGGTCCGTACGGCGGGCATCGTCGAGCCGTCGCCTTGGCCCCAGAGATAACGCTCGGCCGCCGTCGGCATCAGCTTGCGGTGGTGCGCGACCAGTCCGGCGTCGGGCGAGATGAAGACGGCCGTGCAGTACAGCGTCCCGCCGTCGCGCTCGATCACGCCGACGACGAGGTGTACCGCGAGTTCGCTGGCGAGCTCGGCCAGCCGCGTGACTTCCGGTCCGTCCAACTCGACCGCGGCCTGCCGGTAGCGCCGGTACAGCTCGCGGCCCTCCGGCGACCGCGACCCGACCACGATGCCGAAGTCCTCGCCCTTGGGATAACCGCCCAGGAACGCCTCCGGCAGCACGATCAGGCGAGCGCCGGCCGCGTCCGCCTCACGGACATACTGCTCCGCCTTCGCCAGCGTCGCGGGCGTGTCGAACAGGATCGATCCGGCTTGGACGGCGGCAACGACGACAGGTGATGTCATGGCGAGCAGCGTAGTTCTGTCGCCGCGGCGGTCTAGTGTGCGGTTCAGAGACTTCACGTGGGATTTCAGGGGAGGAAGCATGTTCGATCACGTGTCGCTGCAGTGCGACGATGTAGCCGCGAGCCGGCGCTTCTACGAGACCGTGCTGGCCCCGCTGGGGATCTCGGTGTCGCTGGATTTCGGCGACGTTCTCGGGCTCGCCGGGACGGACGGCGTACCGAAGTTCTGGCTCGGTGGGCACAACACCGGCGGGGCGCAGCGGGAGATCCACGTGGCGTTCACCGCGCCGAACCGGGGGACCGTCGACACCGTCCATCGGGCGGTCACGGAGCTCGGGGCCGAAGTACTGCACGAGCCGAAGGAGTGGCCGGAGTACCACCCGGGGTACTACGCGGTGTTCATGCGCGACCCGGACGGGAACAACGTCGAGGTCGTCTCGCACAGCTGACGGAGGACCGTGATGACGCGACTGGCCGGTGACAACATCCTCGACTACTGCCTGGGCAAGCCGGGCGCCTGGCAGGACGAGCCGTGGGAGGGGGACGTGGTCGCGAAGGTCGGGGACAAGATCTTCGCGTTCCTCGGTGACGGCGGCGTCGGGCTCAAGTGCGGGGCGAACCGGGAGGAGGCCGACGAGTTGGTGGAGACCTATCCCGACGACGTCAGCAAGATGGCCTACATCGGGCGGGCCGGCTGGAACACGGTGCGGTTCGGGGGAGCGGTGCCGGATGACGAGGTGCTGGAGTTGATCGACGCCTCGTACGACACCGTGGTCGCGAAGCTGCCGAAGCGGCAACGACCGGCCGTCCAGGATTGATCATTCGCCAATAGATCACGCGCTGCAACTATTCCCTGACCCAGTTGTGACGATGTCGACAGGCGGACACGGGCCTCAGGATTTGGAGTCTTGGACATTCAGCCGTCAGAATGGGTGCAGAGAAGGGGAGTATTCCTTTCGCGGCGGCATCGTCATCACGGTCCAGGTCATCCCGGACCCGGTGCCTCCGGCGTCACTCACGGTGACGCGGAAGAGACCTTCGGAGTAGATGGTTTTCGTCTGAGCTCCGGAGGATTTCTGTGCACGTTGCTGACTACGTTTGGTACATCACCGTCGGGGTGCTGCTCGCGCTGCTGGCGTTCGACGTCTTCGTCATCGGCCGCCGCCCGCACGAGCCGAGCACCAGGGAGTCCGCGACCGCGATCGCGTTCTACGTCGGTCTCGCGGTGGTCTTCGGCCTCGGTGTCTGGTGGTTCTCCGGTGGGCAGTACGCCGGGGAGTTCTTCGCCGGCTGGCTCACCGAGTACAGCCTGAGCGTCGACAACCTGTTCATCTTCCTGATCATCATGGCCAGGTTCGGGGTGCCGAGGAAGTATCAGCAGACCGCGCTGCTGGTCGGCATCATCCTGGCGCTGGTGTTCCGCGGCATCTTCATCGCCGTCGGCGCGGCCGCGATCAACCAGTTCTCCTGGGTCTTCTACATCTTCGGCGCGTTCTTGGTGTACACCGCGATCCACCTCGCCAAGCAGGGCGAGAACGATGACGACGACTTCAAGGAGAACGCCGTCATCCGGTTCGCGAAGAAGCGGCTGAACGCCACCGACGAGTACAACGGCGTCAAGCTCACGCTCAAGAAGAACGGCAAGCGCCTCGTCACCCCGATGGCGCTCGTGATCATCGCGCTCGGTACCACCGACCTGCTGTTCGCGCTCGACTCGATTCCGGCGATCTACGGCCTGACCCAGGAGCCGTTCCTGGTCTTCACCGCGAACGTGTTCGCGCTGATGGGTCTGCGGCAGCTGTACTTCCTGCTCGGCGACCTGCTGAAGCGCCTGGTGTACCTGTCGCTGGGGCTGTCGGTGGTGCTCGCGTTCATCGGCGTGAAGCTGGTCCTGCACGCGATGCACGTGAACGAGCTGCCGTTCATCAACGGCGGTCACCACATCGACTGGGCGCCGGAGATCCCGATCTGGTTCTCCCTCGGCTTCATCATCGTGACGCTCGGCATCACGACGGTGCTGAGCCTGCACAAGTCCCGCAAGCTCGCCGTCGAAGCCCCGGCTCAGCAGCCCGCGCCGGAGCAGGACACCCAGCAGGCGCAAGAGCTGCACCACAAGGAGTCCTGAGACCGGACGTCGTGGCCTGAGACCTGACACAGCAGGTCTCAGGCCACCGTTTCGTGTCTCAGGACACGACTTCGGGGTCAGAAGCGAGCGGCCCGGATCAGGGTGGCGCGGCGGTCGTCCGTCAGCGGGCCGTCCTCCAGGCGCTTGCCGGTTTCCGAGGCGTGCAGCATGCCGGCCGCGGAGACGAAGCCGACGTGGTGGATCGTCTTCTGCGGGCGTGCGAAGAAGTAGAGGTCACCGGGCTGGGCCTCGTCGATCGGGATGTTCGGGAGCGCGTCGGCCTGGTCGTGCGCATCGCGCGGCGTCCGCAGACCGAGCACCCGGCTGACCGCGTGGATCAACCCGGAGCAGTCCAGCCCGTACGCCGACGTACCGCCCCACAGGTATTCGAGGCCGAGGAACTGCTGGCCGAGGCGCAGGCGGTCTTCGGCGTCGGACGGCTCCGACCCGGAGCGCAGTACGGCGTCCGCGAGCCAGCCGGAGCCACCGTCGGGCGTTGCCACGCGGGTGTGCCCGTCAGCGTGCTCGTCGGAGGCCAGCACGGTCGCGAAGGACAGCTCGGCCAGCGGTTGGCCACCGGGCTCGGCGAGCAGCATCGCGGTCGGTACGGCGATCGCGACCGGGTCGGCCGCACTGGTCGGCAGCTCACCCAGGTGGCTCGACGGGACCCAGCCCGGGTACCCGAGCTCGTCCTGGGACGACGGCTGCCAGGGCGCGACGATCTCGGACCAGCCGTCCCGTTCGGAGCGCACCAGGACGGGCTCGGCGAACAGCAGCTGCGTGAGGGTCCGGCCGTGCAGGCCGAGGCGGGTCTCGGTGTCCATCGACTTGGCCCAGGCGGCCACATCGGGCTGGTCGGCGGTGGCCGGGGCGTCGATGTCGCGCGGCGCGTCCGGCGAGGTCCAGACCGTGCTGACCGGGACGTTGGTGGCGGCTAACTTCATGCGGTCAAGCCTGTCACGCCCAGTCCCGGAGCAGAAGGCAGGTGGATCAGGGAGCCGTCGTACCGGATCCCGCCGGTCACCGGCGCCTCGCGGAGCCACCAGGCGGCGTCCAGGTCGTTGACCGCGGTCGTCGGGTACGCCGAGACGAGGGCCGCCGCCGCGCCGACGCCGACGTGGCTCTCCATCATGCAGCCGACGATCGCGCCCAGCCCGTGCTCACGGGCCAGTTCGAGCAGCGTGCGGGCCGGCGCGAGGCCGCCGCACTTCGCGAGCTTCACGTTCACCAGGTCGGCCGCGCCCTGCCGGATCACCGCCACCAGGTCGCGGACGCCGTACACGGACTCGTCGGCGAGGATCGGCGTCCAGACCCGGTCGGTGACCCACGCCATTCCCTCCAGATCGGCCGCGGCGACCGGCTGCTCGACCAGTTCGATCGCGCACCCGGCGTCCTCGAGCTCCCGGATGACCCGCACCGCGTCGCGGCGGGACCAGCCCTGGTTCGCATCGAGTCGCAGTCGCGGCTCCGGACCGATCGCCTCGCGCACCCGGCGTACCCGCTCGATGTCTCCACGAGCGTCGGTCCCGACCTTGATCTTCAGTACGTCGAACCCGTCCGCGACCCGCGCCCGACCGGCCTCGGCCAGCGCGGCGGCTGCGCCGACCGACAACGTCACGTCCGTTTGCACCACGTCGACCGTCGACCCGAGGAACTCGTGCAAGGTCTGACCGCGGCGCCGGGCGGCGAGGTCGTGCAGCGCGACGTCGACCGCGTCCTTCGCGCCGAAGTTGCCGACCGCCGCGCCCTGCACCCGGCGCAGCGCCTCGGTCAGGTCGTCGGGACCGAGCCCATTCAGCGCGGTCGTGATCGGGCCCTCGATGCAGGCCTGCGAACCGGCCAGCGAGTCGCCGGTCACCTTCCAGACCTGCGGCGCCTCGCCCCAGCCGCTCAGCTCGCCGTCGCTCACCTCGACGAGGAGCGACTCGACGTGAGTGGCGGTCCGGAGCGCGGTGACGAAGGGGGTGTGCAGCGGTGCGGACACCAGATGGGTGGTGATCTTCACCGGACTGCCTCCAGGTTGTGGCGGTTGTTCCACGCCTCGAGAGCGATCGCCGCGATCAGCTTCTGCGCGGCGGCGTCCGGCAGGTCGGACGTCGTACAGACCACCAGCACGAACGGGTCGGCGTCGGTGGGGCGGACGATCCCGCCGTCGTGCCGGATCCGGGTGTCCCAGCCGTTCTTGTGCTCGACCCGGGTGCCGGCCGGCAGTTGCGCGGGGATCTCGCCGTTCCACTGGTTGCCGGCCAGCAGATCACGCAGGTAGTCGTCCTCCTGCTTGCCAACAGCAACGAGTACGCCGGCCAGGCCGGCCGGGCTCATCAGATTGCTGATCCCGGCGCGCTGCGCGGCCGAGTCGTCGATCCCGCGCTGGATCTTGGACTCCGGCGCCGTCGAGCCTGGGAGCGTCGAGGCGGCCAGCGCCGCGTGGGCCGCCGCGATGCCGACCTGCTCGAGGACGAGGTCGGTCGCGAGGTTGCTGGAGCGGGTGATCATCTCCGTGGCCAGCCATCCGAGCGGCGCCGACGAACCCATCCGCTCCCAGGTCGCCGGCGCCTCGTCCTCGTCCGGATCCACCCCGAACCGGCCGCCGGCCGCGGACTCGAAGTCGTTGTGCACGGTCACCGGCTGGTCGAGCGCCAGCTCACCGGCCTCGACCTTGCGCAGCATCGCCATCGCCACCGGCAGCTTCATCGTGCTCGCGGAGTAGTGCCCGCGTTCCGCCTCGTGCTCGAACACCGGTACGCCGTCCGAGCGGCCCAGCCAGACGCCGAATGTGCCGCTCCCGTCGACCTCCTGGAGCAGCTTCGCGATTCCCATGGCGCTCACCCAATCACAGGGCCGGACCTGGCAGACTTCCAAGGGTGTCCCGGGCCATCGGTGTTCTCCTCGGCTTCGCCGCCGACCGCCTTCTCGGCGATCCCCGGCGCTTACACCCGGTGGCCGGCTTCGGCCGGACCGCCGCGCGCCTGGAGCAGCAGGTGTACGCCGATTCGCGCCTGGCCGGTGCCGCGTACACCGCGATCCTCGTCGGCACCACGACCGCAGCCGGGATCGCCGTCGAACGAGCCACCCGCAACCACCCGGTGCTGCACACGATCGCGACCGCCGCCGCGACCTGGACGGTGCTGGGCGCCCGCAGCCTGGAGCGCGAGGCCGAGACGATGGCCGGCTTGCTGGAGGAGAAGGACATCCCGGCCGCCCGCGACCGCCTCGGTCATCTGTGCGCGCGCGACGCGACCGATCTCGAAGCCGACGAGCTCGCTCGTGCGACCGTCGAGTCCGTCGCGGAGAACACGTCGGACGCCTGCGTCGCGCCGCTGCTGTGGGGCGGCGTCTTCGGTGTCCCGGGGCTGCTCGGGTACCGCGCGGCCAACACGCTTGACGCGATGGTCGGTTACCGGTCTCCGAAGTACGAGAACTTCGGGTGGGCGGCGGCGCGACTGGACGACGTACTCAATCTGTTGCCGGCTCGGGTCTGCGCGGTGCTCACCGGTCTGGTGGCGGGTCGGCCGAAGGAGGCCATCGGCGTCTGGCAGCGGGATGCCGGCCGGCATCCGAGTCCGAACGCGGGGCCGGTCGAGGCGGCGTTCGCCGGCGCACTCGGGCTGACGCTCGGCGGTACGAACAGTTACGGGACCTATCAGGAGGACCGCGGCACGCTCGGCGACGGACCGGCGCCGACGGTGACCGACGTCCGGCGTACGGCGGCACTCGCGACCAAGGTCGGCGCGGCAGCGGCCGGAATGGCTGCGGTCGTAGCGGTCCTGGGAAAGGGGAAGCGATGGGGCTGAGTCACCGGCCGTTGCGGATCGCGCTGATCCGGCACGGCGAGTCCGAGGCGAACCTGGACAAGCGGATCTACGAACGCGTCCCGGACCACGCGGTCCGGCTGACGCCGGTGGGGCGCGAGCAGGCGGCCAAAGCCGGCAAGGAGCTGCGGGAGGTGTTCGAGAACGAGCCGGTCCGGGTGTACGTCTCGCCGTACCTGCGGGCCCGGCAGACGCTGGACTCGCTCGGGCTGGACGACCTGATCCGGATGCCGTGCGAGGAGCCGCGGCTGCGCGAGCAGGACTGGGCGAACCTGCAGGACACCGAGGACATCAAGCAGCAGGAGCAGCTCCGGGACTCGTTCGGGCACTTCTTCTACCGGTTCACCCACGGCGAGTCGGGCGCGGACGTGTACGACCGGGTGTCGACGTTCCTGGAGACGATGCACCGCGACTTCGACTCCCCGAACGCGCCGCAGAACGTGCTGCTGGTGTCGCACGGGCTGACCATGCGGCTGTTCTGCATGCGGTGGTTCCACTGGTCGGTCGGGTTCGTCGAGTCGCTGCGCAACCCGGACAACGCGGAAACACGCGTCCTGCTGCGGCAACCCGATTTCCGGTACAAGCTGGACCGGCCGTTCGAACAGTGGACACCTTACGAACCGACGGAACGGGAGCGATCGGCATGGTTGTAGCGCAGACGCGGGACGCCGTACTGGATCTGCTGGCAAGCCTCACGCAGGCGCAGCTGGACAAGATCCGGGCGCCGTTCGACACCCCGGACCACAAGGAGTGGACCTACCTGCCGGGGGACCGGGCCGGCCTGCCGCTGTCCGAGCTGACGCCCGAGCAGCAGTTGCTGGCGAAGCGCCTGGTCGAGCTCGGATGCAGTGAGCGTGGCGCGGCGGACTCGTGGGCGGTGCTGGACGCGGAGGTGATCCTGCGCGGGATCCCGGCGCTGCCGGCGTCGGGGGACTGGGAGGGCTCGGTCCTCGGCGGCCGGTACTTCCTCCGGGTGCTCGGCGACCCGTCCGGCACCGAGCCGTGGGCCTGGCGGCTGAACGGGCACCACCTCGCGCTGCACGTGACGTTCGTCGACGGCGCGGTCGCGTTCACACCGCAGTTCATCGGGTCGAACCCGGCCGAGGCGCGGACCGGACCCGAGGCGGGCCGACGGTTCCTCGCGGCCGAGCAAGACCTGGGCTTCCAGCTCCTGCACGCCCTCGAACCGGGCCAGCTGGAGATCGCGCACGTCTCACCGGACGCCCCCGACGACATGCTGACTCGCCACGACCCGGTCGCCGACGCTTCGCTACTGCACCGCGGCCTCGGGTACGGCGACATGACCGAGGACCAGCGTCAGCTCCTCAGCCTGCTCATCGGCCAGTACGTCGGCCGCGCCGCCGGCCCGATCGGTCTGCAGACCTGGCAGGACATCACCGAACACGGCATCGAGCGCCTTACCTTCGCCTGGGCCGGTGAGACCCAGCCCGGCGTCGGCCACCGCCACTACTACTCGATCGCCGGCCCCAGTTTCCTCGCCGAGTACGACAACACCCAGGACAACGCCAACCACATCCACTCGGTCTGGCGCGACCTCCGCAACGACTGGGGCACCGACCTGCTCGCCGCCCACTACGCGCTTCATAAGGCTTGACTTATGTAAACAATCATTGACACACTGAAGAGGTGGAGATCTTCAGTGCGCTCGCGGACGGCACCCGGCGGCGGATCGTCGAGTTGCTGGCCCGGGGTGAGCGGACGGCCGGTGAGCTGGCGAACGAGTTCAGCAGCACCCGGCCGGCGGTCGCGCACCATCTGAAGGTGCTGCGGGAGGCAGGTCTGGTCCGGCGGCGCGTCGACGCGCAGCGCCGGGTCTACAGCCTCGACGCGCGCGGCTTCGGTGAGCTCGAGCAGTGGGTCGCCACGCAACGGCAGTTCTGGGACCGGCACCTCGACCGTCTGGACGCGCGGATCCGCGCCGACCTCGCGGCGGGCGACACACCTGACAGGAGACAGTCATGACAGATCTGGGCACCCTCACCGAGGGCGTCGTACGGCTGGAGCGCAGCTTTCCGGTGGATATCGAGACGCTGTGGTCGTACCTCACCTCGAAGGACGGCCTCCGCCGCTGGATCGCCGACGGGGAGATTGGGCCGGACGGCGCCCTGCTCGTCATGCACGACAACCAGGGCGACCCGATCAGCGGCAAGACGCTGGCCTGGGAACCGCCCCGGCTGGCCGAGTTCGAGTGGAACGGCGGGCCGACGCAGCCTGCGGACAGCATCGTCCGATTCGAGCTGACCCCGGAGCCGGACGGCACCCGGCTTGTTCTCACCCACGGCAGGCTGACGGATCAGGGGCACGGCCTGGACTTCGTCTCCGGCTGGCACTACCACCTCGACACACTGGCCGCCGTCGTTGTCGACGCCGAACCTGGCTCAGACCGCGCGACCTGGGAGGAACTCAAGAGCCGGTACGCCGCGTCGGTCGGCTAGAGTCGGCGACGTCATTCGACGGCATCAGCAGGAACCCGGTGTGAGTCCGGGGCGGTCCCGCCACTGTGACCCGTAAGGGGAGTCAGGAACTGCCGCCGTCGTACCTGGAGTCGGGGCGTGGATACCCCGGGAAGGAACGGTCGCGCATGCCTGCGAACCTGCTGTTGCTGTCCACCGCCGACACCGATCTGCTGGCGGCCGCGGAGGCCGGCGCGGGGTGGAAGGTGGCGAACCCGGCCCGCCTCGAGCTCGCCGAGCTCGGTGGGTTGCTGGCGACCTCCGATGTCGTGGTCGTGCGGCTGCTCGGTGGTCGGCGCGCCTGGGAAGAAGGGCTCGACGCGGTGCTCGCGGCGGGCAAGCCGACGGTCGTGGTCAGTGGTGAGGCCGCGCCGGACGCGGAGCTGATGTCGCTGTCGACGGTGCCGGCCGGTGCCGTCACCGAGGCGCTGGCGTATCTGCGCGAGGGCGGCGCGGACAACCTCCGGAACCTGGCCGGCTTCCTGCGCGACACGTTGCTGCTCACCGGCGACGAGTTCGAGCCGCCGCGCGCGCTCCCGGCGTACGGCGTGCGCGGGACGTACGTCGAGGACGACCGGCCGGTGGTCGGGATCGTGTACTACCGCGCTCACGAGATCTCCGGGAACACGGCCTTCGTCGACGCGCTGGCGTCCGCCGTGACGGAGGCAGGCGCGCAGCCGCTGCCGGTGTACTGCGGGACGTTGCGCGGCCTTGATCCGACGAGCGACGAGAACGCAGGCTTGTTCGACCTGCTGCGCAAGTGCGACGTGCTCGTCACGACGCTGCTCGCCGCCGGCGGTTCGGTCGCGGCGAACGCCAGCGCGGGTGGAGCCGACGACGCCTGGGACGCCGGTGCGCTCGCCTCGCTCGACATCCCGTTGATCCAGGGCCTCGCGCTGACCTCGACGCGCGAGCAGTGGGTGGAGAGCGACGCGGCGATCAGCCCGCTGGACGCCGCGACGCAGGTCGCGATCCCGGAGTTCGACGGGCGGCTGATCACGATCCCGTTCTCGTTCAAGTCGTACGACGCCGACGGGCTGGCCCGGTACGCGCCGGACGCCGAGCGGTGCGCGCGGCTGGCCGGGATCGCGGTCGCGCACGCCCGGTTGCGGCACGTGCCGCCGGCCGAGAAGCGGATCGCGCTGGTGTTGTCGTCGTACCCGACGAAGCATGCGCGGATCGGGAACGCGGTCGGTCTGGACACCCCGGCGTCGGCGGTCGTGCTGCTCGGCCGGCTGCAGGAGGCCGGGTACGACGTCGGCGATCTCGACGTGAGCGCGCTGGAAGGTGATGGGCTGATCCATCAGCT
Organism: Kribbella sp. NPDC043289; assembly: GCF_056436705.1. NCBI lineage: Bacteria > Bacillati > Actinomycetota > Actinomycetes > Propionibacteriales > Kribbellaceae > Kribbella > Kribbella sp. NPDC043289. The sequence continues at coordinate 2,262,978 of NZ_JBWKCB010000001.1, read as the reverse complement.
GATCGCGGCCGGCGGTCACGATGTCGACTGGCTGACCGAGGAGCAGTTGGCGTCCGCGGTCGCGAAGGTCCCGCTGTCGACGTACGCGCAGTGGTTCGGCCGGGCGCCGGAATCGTTGCAGACGGCAATGACCGAGGCGTGGGGCGAGGCACCCGGCGAGTTGTACGTCGACAGCTCGGGTGACGAGCCCGCGGTCGCGCTGGCCGCGCTGCGGTTCGGGAACGTGGTGCTGATGATCCAGCCGCCGCGCGGATTCGGTGAGAACCCGGTGGCGATCTACCACGATCCGGACATGGCGCCGTCGCACCACTACCTGGCGGCGTACCGCTGGCTGGAAGCACCCGTCGAAGAGGGCGGGTTCGGTGCGCAGGCCGTCGTACACCTGGGCAAGCACGGGACGCTGGAGTGGCTGCCGGGCAAGGGGATCGGGATGGCGGCCGACTGCGCGCCGGACGCCGTACTCGGGAACCTGCCGATGGTGTACCCGTTCATCGTCAACGACCCCGGCGAGGGGACGCAGGCGAAGCGGCGCGCGCACGCGACGGTTGTCGACCACCTGGTGCCGCCGATGGCGCGGGCCGAGACGTACGGCGACATGGCGAAGCTCGAGTACCTGCTCGACGAGTACGCGACCGTGCAGGCGCTCGACCCGGACAAGGTGCCGACGCTGCGGGCCCAGATCTGGACGTTGATCCAGGCGGCCCAGTTGCACCACGACCTGCACACGGACGAGAAGCCCGAGGACGACGACTTCGACGAGTTCGTGCTGCACCTGGACGGGTACCTGTGCGAGATCAAGGACGTGCAGATCCGCGACGGGCTGCATGTGCTGGGCGGTGCGCCGGACGGTGAAGCGCGGGTGAACCTGGTGCTCGCCGTACTTCGCGCTCGGCAGCTGTGGGGCGGTTCGTACTCGATCCCGGGTCTGCGGGCCGCGCTCGGGGAGACCTTCGGGGTGGACGAGGCCGAGTTGCTCGCCAATCCCGGCGTGTCCGTTGACCTCACCGATCTGGCGACGCTGGCCGACCTGCCCGCGGTCACTGGCGCAGACGGTGTGGACATCTTGGAAGCCGTCGCGCGGAAGCTGGTCCTCGGCATGGAGACGCTGAGCTGGGACGCGTCCAAGGTCCCGGTCGTCGTCGCCGAGGTGCTCGGCCGGGAGTCCGCTCAGGTGACGGCGTCGCTGACGTTCGCGGCCGAGGAGGTCGTACCGCGGCTGGCGCGCACCGACGACGAACTGGCTAACGTACTGCGCGCCCTCGACGGGCGGTTCGTCGAAGCCGGACCGTCCGGGTCGCCGACCCGCGGTCTGGTGAACGTACTGCCGACCGGGCGCAACTTCTACGCGGTCGACCCGAAGGCGATCCCGAGCCGCAACGCGTGGGACGTCGGCGTCGCGCTCGCCGACTCGTTGCTGGCCCGGCACTTGTCCGAGACGGGGGAGTACCCGCGATCGGTGGGCCTGACCGTCTGGGGAACGTCGGCGATGCGGACCCAGGGCGACGACCTCGCCGAGGTGCTCTGGCTGCTCGGCTGCCGCCCGGTCTGGGACGAGGCGTCCCGGCGGGTGACGAGCTTCGAGGTGGTCGATCTCGTGGAGCTCGGTCGGCCGCGGATCGATGTCACGATCCGGATCTCCGGCTTCTTCCGGGACGCGTTCCCGCACGTCGTCGCGCTGCTCGACGAGGCGGTCCGGACGGTCGCCGCGCTGGACGAGCCGCCGACGGACAACTTCCTGAAGGCCCACGTCGACGCTGACGTTGCTGCGGGCAACGACGTACGCCAGTCGACGGCCCGGGTCTTCGGCTCCAAGCCGGGCTCGTACGGCGCCGGCTTGCTGCCGCTCGTGGACGCGCGCAACTGGCGCACCGACGCCGAGCTGGCCGAGGTTTACGCCGTCTGGGGCGGGTACGCGTACGGCAAGGACCTGGACGGCGCCGAGGCCCGCGGCTCGATGGAACGCGCGTACGCCCGGATCCAGGTCGCGGCGAAGAACGCCGACACCCGCGAGCACGACATCATGGACTCCGACGACTACTTCCAGTACCACGGCGGCATGATCGCGATGGTCCGGCACCTCACCGGCTCGAACCCGAAGGCGTACGTCGGTGACTCCGCCGTCCCCGCCCAGGTGAAGACCCGGACGCTGGAGGAGGAGGCGAAGCGGGTCTTCCGGGCGCGGGTGGTGAACCCGCGCTGGATGGCGGCGATGCGGCGGCACGGGTACAAGGGTGCGTTCGAGATGGCCGCGACCGTCGACTACCTGTTCGGGTACGACGCGACCGCGGGCGTGGTCGACGACTGGATGTACGAGTCGCTGACCACCGAGTACGTCGCGAATCCCGAGATGGCCGAGTTCTTCCGCGCGTCGAACCCGTGGGCCCGGCACGGCATCGCCGAACGGCTGCTCGAGGCGGCGCAGCGCGGGCTCTGGGCGGAGCCGTCGGACGAGGCGCTCGCGACGCTACGGAACGCAGTACTTGAGACGGAAGGTGACATCGAGGACCGCGGCTGATTGGGTTGAGGCATGCTTCCTGAGCGACCACGGGTCCTGATCACCAACGACGACGGGTATCGCGCCCCGGGAATCCGGGCGCTGGCACCGACCATCGCCGAGCTCGGGTACGACGTGGTCGTGGTCGCACCGCTGCTCGACGAGAGTGGCGTCGGATCGGCCCGCGCGGGCATGGTCGGCCGCCCGATCCGGACCGCGTCCGACGAGGAGAACGGCGTCACCTACATCGGGATCGAGGGAACGCCCGCGGGTGCGGTGACGCTGGCGGCCCTCGGCGCGTTCGGTCCGGCGCCCGACCTGGTCCTGTCCGGGATCAACCGCGGGCTCAACGTCAGCGTGTCGATCTTCCACTCCGGCACCGTCGCGGCGGCCGTGACCGCGTCCGGTTACGGTACGTCGGGGGTCGCCGTCAGCCTCGACTCGGAGGACCCGCAGCACTGGCCGACCGCGGCGACGATCGCGGGTGAGGCGCTCGGGTGGATCGCGGCCGAGCCCGCCGGCACGGTCGTGACGATCAACGTGCCGGACCGCCCGCTGGACCAGCTGGCAGGAGTACGCCACGCGTCGCTGGCGCCGCTGTCACACTCGCGGCTGACCGGCTCGACGGCTCCGACCGGGGAGCCGGTGATCCTGCTGGGGCCGAATCACCCGAATCCGGACCCGGACTCCGACGTGGCCCTCCTCGCCGCCGGCTTCGTCACCGTCACCCCGATCGTCGGCATCCGCGAGGTCGCGGACGACACCGCCGCCAACGCCCTCGCCAAACGCCTGAACCGCTGACGCCTGACTGCCTGACACCGGGTGCCGCTGGCGGGTTGCTGCGCCGCTGACGTGCTGTAACCCGTCAGTGGTCACACAACCCGCCACCCGGCGGCGTGGTGAGTGCCACGTGACCGGGATGGGTTCCGGAGGGAGTTGGTGTGCCATGATCGGGCCGACGGTTGTGGAGGAACACCGGTGCGAATCCGGGGCGGTCCCGCCACTGTGACCAGAGCTGTGCGAAAGCTGTGACAGGCGCAGACTCTGGGAGCCAGGACATCCACGGTCGTCCGCCGGCCTACGGAATTCCGCAGTGCCGGCGTACCAGTGCCGTAGCGGGCGTGGACACCCGCTCGACGAAAGGGATTCCGCCGATGCGGGCCGTGCGTTCACCGGGTCAGTCGACCAGCTTTCCGTTCACCGCGATCGTCGGGATGGACGATCTCCAGCTCGCGCTGATCCTGGCCACGATCTCGCCGGCGATCGGCGGTGTACTGATCCGCGGCGAGAAGGGGACGGCGAAGTCGACGGCCGTCCGCGCGCTGACCGAGATCCTCCCGCCCGTCGAGGTGGTCCCCGGCTGCCGCTTCTCCTGCGATCCGGTGCGCCCCGACCCGACCTGCCCCGACGGCCCACACCACGCGGAAGCGGACGGTGCCGAGCGCAGCGACGGATCGCATCACGCGGAAGCGGACGGTGCCGCGCACGGTGACGGACTGCGTCACGGGGAAGCGGACGGTGCCGCGCTCAGCGACGGACCGCTTCGGGGAGAGGCGGACGGCGGTGACGTGGGTGGGACCGGCGGGCGGCGGGGGCTGCGGGCTGCGCGGTTGGTCGAGTTGCCGGTGGGCGCGACCGAGGACCGGGTGCTCGGGTCGTTGCACCTGGAGAAGGCGCTCGCGGAAGGCGTCACGGCGTACGAGCCGGGCTTGTTGGCGGCCGCGCATCGGGGGTTGCTGTACGTCGACGAGGTCAACCTGCTGCACGATCACTTGGTCGACGTACTGCTCGACGCGGCCGCGATGGGGCGGGCGACGGTCGAGCGGGACGGCGTCTCGGTCACGCACCCGGCGCGGTTCGTGCTGGTCGGCACCATGAACCCGGAGGAAGGCGAGCTCCGGCCGCAGTTGCTCGACCGGTTCGGCCTGACCGTGGACGTGGTGGCGAGCCGCGATCCCGCCGTCCGCGTTGAGGTGATGCGCGCGCGGCTGACCTACGAGGCGGATCCGGAGACCTTCGTCGCCCGGTACGACGGCTCGCAGCGGGAGCTTGCCGAGCGCATCGTGAAGGCGCGTGACCTGCTGGCCGAGGTGATCCTGACCGACTCCGCGCTGCGGCAGATCGCGGAGATCTGCGCTTCGTTCGACGTGGACGGGATGCGTGCCGACCTCGTGACGGCTCGCACCGCTGTGGCGCACGCGGCGTGGTCCGGACGGACGGTTGTCGAGGTCGAGGACGTCCGGGCGGCCGCGAAGCTGGCGCTCCCGCATCGCCGTCGGCGGAACCCGTTCGACGCACCGGGGTTGGACGAGCAGCAACTCGAAGACGCGATCAACAACAGCACGCCCCCGGAAGACCCCGACGACGACCCGCCGGGCGGCCCGCCGGGCGGCCCGGGCGGCGCCGACGACCCGGCCAACGCCGACGCGGTGCCGGGCGACTCGAACGACTCGGCGAGCGCCGCGGACCCGACAAACGGCGACCTGGCGAACGACGCCTCGGATGATGCCGCGGATCCGGCCCGCGACGGCCTGGACGACGGCGCGCCCGGCGACCCGAAGCGCTCGGCTGCGAAAGGTGAGCCGGGTGACGGTGAAAGCGGTCAGCCCGGCCCGACGCCGGTCGGTGAGATCGCCGGAAGCTCCGAGCCCTACAAGGCCCGCCTCCTGAGCGTGCAAGCAGCTGGGATGGGTGTCGCCGGCCGCCGCTCCCGCGCCATCACCGAGGTGGGCCGGGTCGTCGGCGACCGCGCGCGAGTCGGCCGCGAGCCGGGCCGACCGCATCTCCTCGGCACCATCTGGAGCGCCGCCCCACACCAGCACGCCCGCGGTCGCAGCGGCCCAGGCCTCGTGGTGCGTCCCGCCGACGTCCGCCTCGCCGTACGCGAAGGTCGTGAGGGCAACCTCGTCCTGTTCTGCGTCGACGCGTCCGGCTCGATGGGCACGAAGAAGCGCATGGGCGAGGTGAAGACCGCGATCGTCTCGCTGCTCCTCGACGCGTATCAGCGCCGCGACACCGTCGGCCTCGTCACGTTCGCCGGCCCGGCCGCCACGGTCGCTCTCCCGCCGACGGGCAGCGTCGAAACCGCCGTACGACGCCTCGAATCCCTCCCGACCGGCGGCCGCACCCCGCTCGCCGAAGGTCTCTTGCAAGCAGCCGAGGTACTGCGGATCGCCGCGATCCGCGACCCCCGGCGGCGCCCGCTCCTGGTGCTCGTCACCGACGGCCGCGCCACGTACGGCGAGAACGCCTTCGCCCGCGCTCGTCAGGCGGCCGGCTGGCTGGCCCAGCAGGGCATCGCGACCGTTGTCGTGGACTGCGAACCGCACCGCGGCGTCCGGCTCGGTCTTGCCGCCGAACTGGCGGTCGACCTCGGCGCGGAGTACCTCGACCTCGGAGATGTTGCCGCCGGCAACCTCGTCCGCGCGGTCACGGACCGGAAGGCGGCCTGAGATGCCGAAGGGGCGGCCGGCCGCCGTACCGGACGACGGACTGACCACCCGCCAGCGCCGCAACCGGCCGCTGCTGATGGTGCACACCGGCGAGATGAAGGGGAAGTCGACCGCCGCGTTCGGGATGGCGCTGCGGGCCTGGAACCAGGGCTGGAACCTCGGGGTCTTCCAGTTCGTGAAGAGCGCGAAGTGGAAGGTCGGCGAGGAGAGCGCGTTCAAGGCGCTCGGCGAACTGCACGCGGCGACCGGACAGGGCGGTCCGGTCGAGTGGCACAAGATGGGTGAGGGCTGGAGCTGGTCCCGCAAGGCCGGCACCGAGGCGGACCACGCCGCCGACGCGCTCGAGGGCTGGCGCGAGATCCAGCGCCGGCTCGCCGCCGAGACCCACGACCTGTACGTACTCGACGAGTTCACCTACCCGATGAAGTGGGGCTGGATCGACGTCGACGAGGTGGTCTCGACGCTCGTCGATCGTCCCGGTCACCAGTACGTCGTGATCACCGGACGCGACGCGCATCCGAAGCTTCTCGATGCGGCGGACCTGGCCACCGAGATGACCAAGCTGAAACATCCGATGGACACCGGCCAGAAGGGCCAGAAGGGCATCGAGTGGTGATTCCGCGGGTGGTGATCGCGGCGCCGGCGTCCGGAGCCGGGAAGACGACCGTCGCGGTCGGGCTGATGGCCGCGCTGCGGAACGCCGGACACGTGGTCGCGGGCTTCAAGGTCGGACCCGACTACATCGACCCCGGGTTCCACGCGGTCGCCACCGGACGCCCGGGACGCAACCTCGACCCGATGCTGTCCGGCGAGGAACGCATCGGCCCGCTCTTCGCGCACGGTGCGGCCGGCGCGGACCTGGCCGTCATCGAGGGCGTGATGGGCCTGTACGACGGTGCGCTCGGGACCGAGGGTTTCTCGTCGACCGCGCATGTCGCGAAGCTGTTGCAGGCGCCCGTGGTGCTGGTGGTCGACGCGTCGGCGGCCGGGCGCAGCGTCGGGGCGGTCGTCCAGGGTTTCGTTGCCTTCGACACCGAAGTGCGGATCGCCGGGGTGATCCTGAACAAGGTCGGCTCGGACCGGCACGAGACCGAAGTACGCGCCGGTGTCGCGCCGATAGGCGTCCCCGTCCTCGGCGTCCTCCGCCGCGACACGCGGCTGACCGTCCCCAGCCGGCACCTGGGCCTGGTCCCCGCCGACGAACAACGCGCCCAAGCCGAAGCAGCAGTCGAAGCCGCCGCCGAACTCGTCCACCAAGGCGTCGACCTCCAGGCCGTCGTCGCCACCGCCAAGGCTGCCCCCAGCCACCAAGCCACCCCCTGGAACCCAAGCGAAGAGCTCGAACAACCGTCCTCGCCGACCGCGCGACCTGTGGTTGCGGTTGCTGGGGGACCGGTCTTCTCCTTCAGGTATGCGGAGACGACGGAGTTGCTGACCGCGGCGGGGGCGGAGGTTGTCACGTTCGACCCGTTGACCGACACGTTGCCCGAGGCAACGGCGGCGCTCTGTCTCGGCGGCGGCTTCCCTGAGCTGCACGCGGAGGCCCTGTCCGCGAACAAGGAGCTGCGCCACCAGGTCGCCACCGAGGTCGCCGCCGGTCTGCCGGTGATCGCCGAATGCGCCGGCCTGCTTTACCTCTGCCGCGAACTCGACGGCCACCCGATGACCGGCGTTCTCCCGGCAACCGGCCGGATGACGCCGCGCCTCACCCTCGGGTACCGAACAGCTGTCGCCGCGACCACCACGACCTTCTTCGACGAGGGCCGCCGCGTCCACGGGCACGAGTTCCACCGCACCACGGTTGACCTCGACGCCGACGTACAGCCGGCCTGGTATCTCCCGACCGGCGTCGAAGGCATCACGCTCCCGAACCTGCACGCGTCGTACCTGCACCTGCACTGGACGGCCACCCCCGACGTCCCGGCCCGCCTGGTCGCCGCCGCCCGCGGGCGGGTCCGATGAGCCTGGTGCTTGGCGTCGGCCTCCGCTCCGGTACGCCGTACTCCGAGCTCGCCGACCTGGTGGCCAAGGCCGTCAACGGTGACGTGCGGTTGGTCGTGACGATCGCCGGTCGCGAGACCGAGCCGGCACTGCGACAGCTTGTCGACGAGCTCGGAGCAGAGCTGCGCACGTTCACGACCGACGAGCTGGCCGACCAGCCGGCGCCAACGCCGAGCGAGCAGGTCGAGCAGCTCGCGGGCGTCCCCAGTGTCGCCGAGGCAGCCGTCCTCGCCAGTGGCGCGCAGCTTCTGATCCTGAAACAACGCAGTACCAACGCGACCGTCGCCGTCGGTCGCTTGCCCGCGCCCGGGTACGCAGCGGACGAGCGGGCCGTGGTGCATCGCGTGATCGCCGAGCGCCGCGACGTCCGCCGGGGATTCCTCGACGTCCCGATCGACGACGATCTGCTGACGCGGGTGCTCGAAGCCGCGCACCGGGCGCCGAGTGTGGGACTCAGCCAGCCGTGGGACTTCCTGCTGATCCGCGATCTCGCCACCCGCCGCAAGGTGCACGATCTCGCCATCGAGCAGCGCGACGCGTTCGCCGCGTCGCTGCCGGAGGACCGTCGGTCGGCGTTCGACGGGCTGAAGATCGAGGCGATCCTGGACACGCCGCTGAACATCGCGGTGACCTGCGACCCCGGTCGCGGCGGCCGGCACGTTCTCGGTCGGCACGCGGATCCGCGAACGACCTGGTTCTCCGCAGCGATCGCGATCCAGAACCTCTGGCTCGCCGCCCGCGCCGAGGGACTGGGCGTCGGCTGGGTCTCCTTCTTCGAACCCGCCGAGGTCGCCGCGGTGCTCGACCTGCCCGCGCACATCGAACTGGTCGGCTACCTCTGCGTCGGGTACGTCGACGAGTTCGCAGCGGCACCCGAGTTGGTGCGGTCCGGCTGGGCCAGGCGCCGACCTCTGACCTGGGCGATGCATCACGAGGAATGGGGACGCCGTACGACGTCGATCGTCGACGACGCGTTGCGGGCGGGCGCGAACGCAGTACCGGCCTCCGGTCAGAAGGTCCGCGTTGTCGTCGGCGGCGACGCGACCGACCTGGGACAGCCCGACGCGCTGGTCGTCGACCTCGGCGCCGACCGCCCGCGAGCCGACTTCGGAGTGCTGTGGCGACCTGCCCGTACGCCGGCCGAGGCGGTCGAGTTGGGCGTCGAGATCGCCCGCGACCTGGCGCTGCAAGGAGTCGGCGAACTCGTCGTACAACTCGCCGATTCTTCAGCTACTGCTCAGGCTCTTGCCGAAGGCTTGGAGACCGGTGCGTCGGCCTGTGGTCTGACACACTCGCCCGCATGACCTCCCAAGCGCCCACCTACGTGCCCGCGTTCTCGATGAAGCAGCGGGTGACGTTGATGGCGAACAAGTACGAGCTGATCGCCACCAACCCGGACGGGAGCGACGGGCCGCTGCTCGCGTTCGCGCAGCAGAAGCGGATGGCGTTCAAGGAGCAGGTGACGTTCTACACCGACGACACCAAGACCCAGCCGGTGTTCTCCTTCAAGGCCCGCAAGACCCTCGACCTCGGCTCCGGGTACGACGTGTTCGACGCCGACGGGCAGGCGATCGGCTGGTTCAAGAAGGAGTTCGGCAAGAGCCTGCTCCGGTCCACCTGGTTGCTTTCCAGCGGGCACGTGCACGGGACCGGTACCGAGCGGAACGCCACGATCGCGATCGTCCGCCGGATCTGGGAGTTCGTCCCGATCGTCGGGGAGATCCCGCTGCCGTTCATCTTCCACTTCGACTTCACCGAGGAAGAGTCGGGCACCGCGGTGCTCTCGGTGGAGCGGAAGATCTCAGTCCGGGACCGGTACCGGATCACCGTCCAGGACCAGCGCCTGGACTTCCGGGTCGCCGCCGCGATGACGGTCGCCCTGGACGCGTTGCAGTCACGCTGAGTCCCCGGCGTACGACCACGGTCGTACGCCGGTCTCACTCTTTCGGGTGAACCTGCCCTGACTACCCTTGGTTCCGGTTGCCGCCGGTGCGAGGCTGTACACATGGGCGTAGCACAGCGCAGTCGACGGTGGTTGGTTCCGTTCGCGGCAGTCGCAGTGGTCGCGGGGGTGGGGACTCTGGGGCCGATGGTCGCGGACGCCTCGCCCAAGCTTCCGAGCATCACCGCACAAGATCTGCTGGCCAAGGTGCAGACGGCGAAGGTCGACGGCCTCAGCGGCACGGTCACCTCGACCGCGGACCTCGGCCTGCCCGAGATCCCCGGCGCGCCGGCCGGTAGCGAGCAGATCACCCAGCTGCTCAGCGGTCAGCACACCGCGCGCGTCGCGTACGCCGCTCCGAACATGGCCCGCGTCTCGATCCTGGACAACCAGTCCGAGCGGGTCTGGACGACCGACGGCAAGACCGCCTGGGCGTACGACTCGGCCAAGCGCGAGGCCACCAAGCTGACCGTCCCGGCGCACTCGAACACGCCGGAGAAGGCGAAGCCCGGCAACTACGACCCGCAGGCGGTCGCCAAGCAGTTCCTCGCCGCGATCGACCCGACCACGACGGTCCAGGTCAGCGGCACCGAGAAGGTCGCCGGCCGGGACGCCTACAAGATGAGCCTGGTGCCGAAGACCGACAAGACGACCGTCGGCTCGGTGACGCTCGCGATCGACTCCAAGACCTGGGTCCCGCTCGACGTGACGGTGCTGCCGCGCGGCGGCAACAGCCCGGCGCTCGAGGTGGGCTTCAGCTCGGTCTCGTTCAGCACACCGGCGGCGAGCACGTTCACGTTCACCCCGCCGGCGGGCGTGAAGGTCACCGATCAGAAGGTCCCGTCGAAGGGCGAGGCCCCGGGCAAGCTGACGCCGAAGCAGACCACGCCGGCCACGCCGAAGCCGGGGACGGCCCAGGCCAAGCCGACCGTGATCGGCACCGGCTGGGAGAGCGTCGCGATGATCAAGGGCGCCCAGACCGCCGCCCTGACCGGTAACGGCCCGCTGGCCCAGCTGCTCGCGAAGGCGCCGACGGTCCAGGGCTCGTGGGGCACGGGCAAGGTGCTGACCAGCAAGATGGTGAGCGCGCTGATCACCACCGACGGCCGGGTCTTCGTCGGACTGGTCACCCCGGACACCCTGCAGGCCGCCGCGGCGAAGGCCCCGCGCTGAACAGCACGATGACGAGCGCGCCGGTCGTCACCCACGGCCTGACCAAACGGTTCCACGGCGGGCAGGTGGCGGTCGACGCGGTCGACCTGGAAGTGCCGGCCGGCAGCGTGTACGGCTTCCTCGGCCCGAACGGGTCGGGGAAGACCACCACGATCCGGATGCTGCTCGGGCTGATCGCGCCGACCTCCGGTGCGGTCGAGTTGCTCGGCGAGCCGATGCCGAAGGCACACCTGCGGGTGCTGCCGCGGGTCGGGGCACTCGTCGAGGGGCCGGCGTTCTACCCGTTCTGGACCGGCCAGGCGAATCTGCTCCGCTTCGACGCCGCCGACCGTACCGCCGACCCGAAGACCCGGAAGGCGCGCGCGGGGGAGGCCCTCGAACGGGTCGGCCTGTCGAACGCGGCCGGTAAGAAGGTCCGGGCGTACTCGCTCGGGATGCGCCAGCGGCTCGCGATCGCGGTCGCGCTGATGCAGCGCCGGGAGCTCCTCGTGCTGGACGAGCCGACCAACGGTCTGGACCCGCAAGGCACCCGCGAGGTCCGGCACCTGATCCGCGAGCTCGCCAACGACGGGACGACGGTCTTCACCTCGACCCACCTGCTCGCCGAGGTCGAGCAAGTCTGCACTCACGCCGCGGTGATGAGCCGCGGCAAGCTCCTGCGCCAGTCCACCGTCGCGGACCTGCGCGCCGAGCTCCGCCCCAAACTGATCGTCCGTACGCCGGACCTCGCGACGGCGGCCGAGACGCTGCAGGGTCTCGGCGTCACCGATCTGAAGACGACCCCCGAGACCGTCGAGGGCGATCCGGGCGAACTGCCGATCGAGAAGTTCGCCGCCGCGCTGGTGGCGGCGGACGTCCGCATCCACGGCTTCGGCCTGGAACGCCCCAGCCTCGAGGACGCCTTCGTCGCCCTCACCGGGGAGGGCTTCGATGTCGCCGAGTGAACTCCCACCCGAGCCGGTCACCGCTGAGCCCGCACGCGCCACCGCGGCGCAACCGGCTGAGCCCGCGCGCCCCACCGCTTCCCAGCACGCCGAGGTCGTCGCCGGGAGGCCGAGTGCTGGGCGGCATACGTTGGCGTTGTTCCTCTCTGAGTTGCGGCTGGTTTTCGGGCGGGCTCGGACGCAGGTCGGGCTCGGGGTGCTTGCCGCCGTACCGCTGCTGATCGGGATCGCGATCAAGATCGCCGGCAATGACGGCGGCACCGAGGGGTTCATCGGGCAGATCGCCGGCAACGGGCTGTTCCTGATTGTCGCCGCCCTCGGCCTGTCGCTGCCGTTCTTCCTGCCGACCGCGGTGACCGTGATCTCGGGGGAGTCGCTGGCCGGCGAGGCCAGTCTCGGCACCCTGCGCAACCTGCTCACCGCCCCCGCCGGCCGCTCGCGCCTGCTCGCCGCGAAGATGGTCGCGCTCGCGGTCTTCTGCCTGGCCGCGACGATGACGATCTGGCTGTCCGGCCTGATCTTCGGGTTCATCCTGTTCCCGGTCGGCGACGTCCTGCTGCTCTCCGGTTCGACCGTCTCGCTCGGTGACGGCCTGCTGCGCGCCCTCGGGATCGCCGTCGTGATCTCGCTGTCGCTGCTCGGGCTCGCCGCGATCGGGCTGTTCGTCTCCTCGCTGACCTCGACGCCGCTCGCCGCGATGGCCGCGACCTTCGGGACGTTCATCGTCCTGGGCATCATGACCGCGATCCCGCAGCTGCACGCGATCCACCCGTGGCTGCTGATGTACCGCTGGCAGTCCTTCGCCGACCTGCTCCGAGATCCGCCGTACTGGCACGAGATCGGGCGCAACCTGCTGCTCCAGGCGGGGTACCTCGTCGTCTTCTACACCGCTGCCTGGGCGAGGATCACGAGCCGCGACATAACGTAGGCGGCATGGAAGCCGACCTCGTTGCCGTCCTGCGCTGCCCGGTCTGTGCCGACGGGCTGGTGCTGGACGACCGTACGGCGCGGTGCGCGCGCGGCCACGCCTTCGACCTCGCCAAGCAGGGCTACCTGAACCTGTTGCCCGCGGCCTCGAACGGGATCGACGGCGACTCGGCCGCGATGGTCGGCGCCCGCACGGTGTTCCTCGGCACCGGCCACTACGCCCCGATCCGGGACGCCCTGATCCTCAACGCCGAGCTGGGCGAGGACGACCTGGTCGTCGAGGTCGGCGCCGGCACCGGCTACTACCTGGCCGGTGTTCTCGGTCTGTCCCCGCAGCGCCGGGGCATCGCCCTCGACGTCTCGAAGTACGCGGCCCGTCGGGCGGCGAAGGTGGATCCGCGGATCGCGTCGGTCGTCTGCGACGCCTGGCGTGAGCTCCCGCTGGTCGACGGGTCCGCGCAGCTGATGCTGAACGTGTTCGCCCCGCGGAACGCCGCCGAGATGGCACGCGTGCTCGCGCCGACCGGGCGCCTGCTCGTGGTCACGCCGAACCAGCGGCACCTGACCGAGCTGGTCGGCGTACTCGGGATGGTCAGTGTCGACGAGGACAAGGAACGGCGGCTACACGAGTCGCTGGCGGGGGAGTTCGAACGGGTCGGTAGCGAGGTGATCGAGGAGACGATGGCGCTCGATCGGACCGCGGTGGAGCAGTTGGTGCTGATGACGCCGAGCGCCCGGCACCTGAACTATCGCGAGTTGCTGCAACAGATCGCCGTACTGCCGGAGCTCGCGATCGTCACGTTGTCCGTGACGCTGTCGACGTGGAAGCGGACCTCCAGCACTCAGCAATCGGCCTGACAGCCGGCAGCCCACGCTCAGCGACGCTCGCCGGCGGCGATTGTGTAGTGCTGGAGGTCCGCTCCGTCAGGCGGCGTTGCCGATCAGTTCGCGGGCCACGACGGTGCCGTGGTTCTCCGCCACCACGTGCGCCTCGGACTCCGAGACCTTGGACGCGTCGATCAGCTCCTCCATCCCCGGGGTGACCGGGGCGAGGGTGAGCTCGGCCGCCGCGGTCCGGATGTTCATGCCGAAGACGTCACCGAAGATCCGCTCCAGGTACGGCGTCGCGTGGTCCCAGCCGTGCTTCGGCGTACCGGGGCCGTAGCCGCCGCCGCGGGCGATCGCGAAGATCGCCGGCCGGCCGACGAGCGGACGTGAACCGAAGGCGAGGTCCTTGTCGATCACCAGCACGTCGATCCAGGTCTTCACGTTCTGCGCGATGCCGTAGTTGTACATCGGTACGGCGAGCAGGACGGCGTCGGCGTCGACGATCTCGGCTTTCAGCTCGTCCGCGAGCGCCTGGGCCTCTGCGAGCGGCATCCGGTCGGAGCCGGCGGCCGGCTCCTGGCCGAGCTGGGCGGCGACGAGCGTCGGCCACAGGGTCGCGGACAGCGGGTGCTGCCCGAGGTCACGCCGTACCACGACACCGTCCGGGTGCTCCGCCTTCCAGGCGGCCTCCGCGCTGTCCGCCAGGGCACGCGACACCGAACCGTCCAGCCGGACGCTGGCGTCGACGCGTAGCAGGGTGCTCATACGTTCTGTCTCCATCGAGTTGAGGGGAATGCTCGGGTTGAGATGCTCCCAAGATAATCTGTGAAGCAGAACATATACAAGTCAGATCGTATTCCGGGTGGCGTACACCACGTACGATGGGGACATGTCCAGTACTTCGCCTGAGGTCGCGGCCCGGAGTCCGCGCGGAGTCGAGCCCGCCGAGGCCAGCGGTGCGCCCGTTGAGGCCGATCTCGGCTGGGCGCTGGGCGTCGTCTTCCGGCGGTACGCGAAGGCGTCCGCGGCCGCGCTCGAGGGCCTGCCCGGCGGTCCGCGGGGTTACCAGGTGCTCGCGACGACCTCGGCCGAGGGCCCGAAGCGGCAGCTCGACCTGGCCGCGCAGCTGGGCGTCGACCGGACCGTGATGACCTACCTGCTGGACGACCTGGAGAAGGCCGGTCTGGTGCAGCGCCGGCCCGACCCGGCCGACCGGCGGGCGCGGCTGATCGCCCCGACGGAACAGGGTGGGGAAGCGCTCTGTGATCTGGAGCGCCGGCTGCGCGCGACCGAGGACGAGATGCTCGGCATCCTGGACGAGTC
Organism: Kribbella sp. NPDC043289; assembly: GCF_056436705.1. Classification (NCBI taxonomy): domain Bacteria; kingdom Bacillati; phylum Actinomycetota; class Actinomycetes; order Propionibacteriales; family Kribbellaceae; genus Kribbella; species Kribbella sp. NPDC043289. Next base: position 2,247,894 of record NZ_JBWKCB010000001.1, on the reverse strand, counting down.
CGAGCGGGCGAGCTTCCGGATGCTGCTGCAGCGGCTCGCGATGAAGGCGAACGCGGTCGACCCGCTGCACAACGCCTGCACCCTCGCCGAGGCCGAGGACCCAGCGCGCACCTAATGCAGCGGTACGAAGCCTGATTCGTACGCGCGGATCACTGCCTGCGTCCGGTCCCGGGCGTTCAGCTTGGCGAGCACGTTCGCGACGTGCGTCTTGACCGTCTGCAGACCGAGGATCAGCTCGCCGGCGATCTCCGCGTTGGACAGCCCGCGGGCCATCAGCCGCAGCACCTCCTGCTCGCGGTCGGTCAGCTGGTACTCGTCCAGGCCGGCCGGCGTCCGCGACCCCGCGTGCGCGAGCGCCAGTGACCGGATCGCCTCCGGGAACAGCAGCGACTCGCTGCGCGCGACCGTCCGGATCGCCGCGATGATGTCGTCCGGCGGGGTCCGCTTGAGCAGGAACCCGGACGCGCCGGCCCGGAGCGCGTCGTACACGTAGTCGTCGTTCTCGAACGTGGTGACGACCAGGACGCGCGGCGCCGGGTCGAGGCTGTCGAGCAGCAGCCGGGTCGCCTGGATGCCGTCCACGGCGGGCATCCGGACGTCCATCAGCACGACGTCGGCGCCGGTCCGGCGGACCACGGGGAGCACCTCCGCGCCGTCCCCCGCCTCGCCGACGACCGTCAGATCGGGCTCGGCGTTGATGATGGCGCGCAGTCCGCTGCGGATCAGCGGCTCGTCGTCGACCACGACCACCGACAGGTTCATGTCATCCCTTCGTCGTCATGCTCACAGGCAACCGCACCGCCAGTCGCCAGCCCGGTTCGTCCCGCCAGCTCACCGGGCCGGCATCGACCGTGCCCCGCAGTACGGCGACTCTTTCACGGATCCCGGCCAGTCCACGGCCGCCGCCCGAGTGGTCGGACCGGCCGCTGACCGGATTGGTGACGGCGAGCCGCAGACCGGAGGTGTCCAGCCGGATCGACAGGTCGACAGCGAGCTCGTCGGCCGGGCGACCGGCGTGCCGGATCGCGTTGGTCAGACCTTCCTGGACGATCCGGTACGCCTCCCGGGAGACCGCCGCGGGCAGCTGGTCCAGGTCGCCAGACCGCTCGACCTCGATGGTGATCCCGCCGGCCTGGGTCGCCTCGACCAGTCGGTCCAGGCCGCCGAGCGTTGCCTGCGGCGTGGTCCGCGTCCCCGGGCGGCGGTCGTCCCGCAGTAGTCCGAGAACGTGGTCGAGATCGGCGAGCGCGGCGCGCGCCGAGGTCTCCATCGCAGCCAGCGCGTTCTCGGCGAACTCCGGGTCGCTGGCCAGTACCCGCCGGGCGGCCGCGGCCTGGATGGTGACCAGGCTGAGCGCGTGCCCGACGCTGTCGTGCAGCTCGCGGGCGAGACGGTTGCGTTCGGCAAGCGTCGCGGTCTGCTGCTCGAGCAGCTCGATACGCTCCGCCGCGGTCGGGCCGAGGACCTGCGGCGCAAGGTACGCGAGCAGTGCGCCGACGACGGCGGACAGCAGAAACAGTCCGGCGAGTCCGGCGATCGCCGCCGCGGGCATCCAGAGGTCGGTCCAGTCGCCGCGGACGTCGTACGACCAGCCTGGGACGATGTCGCGGGAGCCGGGGGAGCGGAACGGCGCCGCCAGCCAGACCGCGCCGAGGCCGACCACGATCGTGCTGATGATCCCGACCACGCCGCCGGCCAGCAGGTGCAGGCAGAACCACAGCGCGGTCCGCCGCCGCTGTGCCCAGGTCCGCGCCGGGCCGAGCGGCCGTTCCTCGAACCGCACCGCGAGCAGCGACTCGACCGCGATGCCCTCCACCTCGCGGACCGCCGGCAGCAGCCCGAGCGCGATCGGCGGCAGCAGCCCGATCACCACCCAGATGATGCCGGTGGCAACCTTCGGCAGCCCGAGATCGGAGACCACGGCGCCGAGTGCGCTGTCCACCAGGATGAACGCCAGTACCAGCGCGGCGCCGAGCAGCAGGTACACCCAGCGCAGGTACGTCGACGGACGCCACAGGCTGCCGATCGCCCGCCAGAGCTGTCGCGCCACGTCTCTCACAGTGACATCGTGTCAAAGCGGGGGCGGCGCCACCTCCCTCCGTGGAGGGATCGGCCGCCGGGCGTGTGCTGTCTCACCAAGAAGTTGAGGGTTTACGTAAATTTGACGGTGTCCGGCCCGGTTCGGCCCTCGCGGGCGTCGCGATCTGCTGCTCTGGCAGGTACGGTCTGTGGTCGGGGCGGGTGCCCGGTCGGTTACGGACGGGCATGGGGAAAGCTCCAGACGGGTGGCGAGCAGGACTGCGAGGACCCGGCGCGGCGGACGACGTTAAGTCCCCGTGAAGACCCCGCGGGCGAATTGACCACCCTTCAATATTTGATGTTTGATCAAATATCGGGACGAGAGAGGTCGATATGAGGTTGAGGCGTTCCGTCATCGCGCTGGTGACGGTCCTGGGGCTCGCCCTGGTCAGTGCGTGCAATTCCGGCGACGACAAAGGCAAGGACGCGGACAACGGCCTGCAGAAGGTCAACTACCTGACGTCCTTCAACACCTTCGGCCGCGAGGCGTACGCGTACGTCGCGCTGGAGAAGGGGTACTTCAAGGACGCCGGGTTCGACGTCAAGATCAGCCCCGGCTCCGGCACCGTCGACGTGATGAAGCTGGTGGCCGGCGGTCAGGCCGACTACGGCATCGGCGACTTCACCGCGGTCGCGATCACCCTCGCCAAGCAGAAGCTTCCGGTGACCACGGTCGGCATGATCCACCAGGCGTCACTGGCCGGTCTGATGTCGCTCGAGGGGTACGGCGTGAACACGCCGAAGGACCTGGTCGGCAAGAGCGTCGGCGACCAGCCGGGCTCGACCAACACGGTGATGTTCGGCGTCTACGCGGAGAAGGTCGGCATCCCGCCGAAGTCGGTCACCTTCATCCCGTCGCCGCCGCCCGCGCTGCCGCAGCTGCTGGCCAGCAAGAAGGTCCCGGTGATCGGCCAGTTCGTGGTCGGCCAGCCGCTGATCGAGAAGGCCGACCCGCAGCACCGCAAGGCGGTCTTCCTGTCCTACGGCAAGGAGCTGCCGGACCTGTACGGCAACGCGATCATCACCCGCAGCGACCTGGCCAAGGACCACCCGGACCAGGTGAAGAAGTTCACCGCCGCGCTGCTCAAGGGCCTGCAGGACACCGTGAACGACCCGGCCGGGTCGGCGGCGATCCTGAAGAAGTACGTCCCGAGCACCGATCTCGAGGTCGCCACCAAGGAACTCCAGATCATGAAGGACTACACCAAGCCGGCCACCTTCAAGGGGTCGCTCGGTGAGGTCGACGTCGAGCGGGTGAAGAAGATCATCGCGCTGCTGGAGAAGTCCAAGGCGGTCCCGGCCGGTTCCCTCACCCCGCAGGACGTCGTCACCACCAGCCTGGCCCCGACGAACTAGGAGAACCGGCAACAGATGATTCGCCTGGACGGCGTGGGACAGGTCTTCGACGGACGCGAGGGCCAGGTGACCGCCCTCGAGAAGGTCGACCTGCACGTTCGCGGCGGCGAGTTCGTCACGCTGATCGGCCGGTCCGGCTGTGGCAAGTCCACGCTGCTCCGGCTGATCGCGGGACTGTTGCCCCCGACGTACGGCGCGGTTCAGGTGGCGGGCGAGCCCGTCACCGGGCCGCGCCGGGACGTCTCGTTCATGTTCCAGCGCCCGGCGTTGCTGCCGTGGCGTTCGGTGGTGTCGAACGTGCTGCTGCCGGTCGAGATCGACAAGGGCGCCGGCGATCGCAGCAAGGCGGCGTACCGGGACCGGGCGCATGAGTTGCTCGAGCTGGTCGGGTTGCAGGGGTTCGAGCGGCGGCTGCCGCACGAGCTGTCCGGCGGCATGCAGCAGCGGGTGTCGCTGTGCCGGTCGCTGATCCGCGACCCGCAGGTGATGCTGATGGACGAGCCGTTCTCGGCGCTCGACGCGCTCACCCGGACCGAGCTGTCCGAGGAACTGCAGCGGATCAAGATGGAACTGTCCACCACGATCGTGTTCGTCACGCACTCGATCGAGGAGGCCGTGGTCCTCGCCGACCGGGTGGTGGTGCTGACGCCGCGGCCCGGCCGGATGCGCGAGGTCGTCGACATCGACATCCCGCGGCCGCGCAGCCTCGGCCAGGACTCCCATGTCACCGAGGTCGCCACGATCAGCGCGCGGTTGCACGCGCTGCTCGCCGAGAAGGAAGCCCGCCCGGTGGACGAGGTGCCGTCGCGATGAAACGCAGATCCTGGCTGGCCACTTCGACCGGAGCGGCCATCCTGTTACCGGCCATCGGCCTGGTGGTCGCGGTCGGGCTGTGGTGGGGCGCCACCGTGGTGTTCTCGATCGAGCCCTACCTGGTGCCGAGCCCGGGTGACGTGGCGGTCAAGTTCCTCGACCAGCCGGGCGTCCTGCTGTCCGAGACCTGGACGTCGCTGCTGGAGACGATCGAGGGCTTCCTGCTCGCGATCGTGATCGGCGTCCCGATCGCGCTGGTGATCGTCCGCTCGGTGATCCTCGAGCGGCTGGTGTACCCGTTGCTGCTGATGGTGAACTCGATCCCCAAGGTCGCGGTCGCGCCGCTGCTGGTGGTGTGGATGGGTTTCGGGCAGTGGCCGAAGGTCGTGATGGTGCTGCTGATGTGCTTCTTCCCGATCGTCATCTCGACCGCGCAGGGGATGAAGTCGACCCCGACCGAGCTGGTCGAGCTGATGCGCTCGCTGAACGCCAGCCGGGCGCAGGAGTTCTTCAAGCTCCGGCTGCGGTACGCGATGCCGCAGATCTTCACCGGCTTCAAGGTCGCGATCTCGCTGGCCGTGATCGGTTCGGTGATCGCCGAATTCGTTGGCGCCACCAAGGGACTCGGCTACGTGATCCAGCAGTCCGGCGCGAGCGCCGACACCACGCTGGCGTTCGCCGCGATCACCCTGCTCAGCATCATGAGCATTGTCCTGTTCTACGGCTTGGCCCTGCTGGAGCACTTGCTCCTCCCGTGGGCTAGGGAGACCCGATGACCGCGCAAGCCTCCGATGCGGACCGGCGCGTGCTGGTACGGCCCGAATGGCTGGAGGCGACCGTTTCGGCGGTGTTCTCCGCGGTCGGGTTCGGCTCCGAGGACGCGGCCGTGATCTCCGCTGCGCTCGTCGAGGCGGACCTGCGCGGTGTCAGCTCGCACGGCGTGATGCTGGTCCCGATGTACGTCGAACGCCTGAAGGCCGGCGGCGTCACCCGCGAGCGGGAGCTCGACATCCTGTACGACGCGGGCGCCGCGATGGTGGTCGATGCGCGCGGCGGGATGGGGCAGCTGTCCAGCCCGCAGGCGATGGGGCACGCGATCGAGCGGTCCGGCCGGTACGGGATCGGCATCGTCTCGGTCCGCAACGCCCACCATTTCGGGGCCGCGAGCCGCTGGGCGATGCAGGCCGCCGAGGCAGGGTGTATCGGTATCGCAATGTCGAACACGACGCCGCTGATGCCGGCGCCGGGCGGCGCCGAGCGGATCGTCGGCAACAACCCGCTGGCGATCGCCGTACCGACCTCCGCGGGCGTGGAGATCGTGCTGGACATGGCGTTGTCGGCCGTTGCGCTGGGCAAGATCCGGCTCGCGGCGTCGGCAGGGCGGACGATCCCGGAGACCTGGGCGACCGACTCCTCCGGTACGCCGACCACGGACCCGGACGAGGCGGTCCTCGGCATGCTGCTCCCGGCCGCCGGGCACAAGGGTTTCGGGCTGGCGCTGATGATCGACGTACTCACCGGGGTGCTGAGCGGTGGCGGCTGGGGTGACGAGGTCCGCCCGCTGTATCGCGAGCCCGACCGGCCGAACGACTGCGCGCACCTGTTCCTGGCGATCGACCCGGAGCTGATGGGCGGCGTGGAGGACTTCCGGCGGCGGTCCTCGGGACTGGCCGCGCGGGTCCGCGGGAGCGCCACCGCTCCCGGGGTGAACCGGCTCTATCTTCCGGGGGAGATCGAGGCCGAGCGCGCGGCGCAGCAGCGGCGGCGCGGCGTACTGATCGAGCGATCGGGACTGGACGGACTGCTGGCGGCCGCCCGCGCGGTCGGTGCCGTCGTCCCGGCAGGAGGGGTGTTGAGCTGATGCCGAAGACACAGGTGACCACCGAGGCGCTGCGGAGCCCGAACGGGGTGTTCTCGCAGGCCACCACGATCGAGGCGACCGGCCGGTTGGTGTTCGTCTCCGGGATGACCGCGCGTCGCCCCGACGGGAGTATCGCCGGGGTCGGGGACGTCCGGGAGCAGACCCGGCAGGTGTGCGAGAACGTGAATTCGGCGGTCGAGGCGGCCGGTGGCACGCTCGCCGACGTGTGCCGGGTCGACGTGTACGTGCGCAACATGGAGGACTTCGCCAAGATCCACGAGATCCGGGCGCGGTACTTCACGGAACCCTTGCCGGCTTCGACGATGGTCGAGGTCAGCAAGCTCGCGCATCCTGACTACCTGATCGAGATCTCCGCGATCGCCGTGATCGCATGACCGAGCGAAGCGAGGTCATCATCAAGCGCAGCCCGCTCGGTGCCTCGTCCGCGCCCGGAGCGAAGCGAGGACGTGGACGAGTGAGGGGTGATTCTGTGCGTGGCGTCGAGTGGACCTGAGATGCGGTACGTGATGGTGGAGCACGCCGGCCGGGACGTGCCCGGCGTGCTCGAGGGCGACACGGTTACGTTGCTTCAAGCAACAGATTTGACGGAAGTGATCACTGGTGGCGCGACGCCCACCGGTGTGGAAATCCCTTTCAGCGAAGAGATCCTGCGGGCGCCGTTGCGGCGGTTCCGGCGGGACATCCTCTGCACGGGGTGGAACTACTGGGACCACTTCGAGGAGAGCAAGGGCAAACGTGAGGGTCAGGACGTGGACCGTCCCGAGCACCCGACGTTCTTCACCAAGGGCCCGGACGTGGTGATCGGTCCGTACGACGACATCGCCTGGGATCCCGCGATCTCCGCCAAGTGGGACTACGAGGCCGAGGTCGCGTTGGTGATCGGCCGGACCGGCAAGAACATTCCGGTCGACGAGGCGCTCGACCACGTCTGGGGCTACATGCTGGCCAATGACGTGTCCCAGCGGGACCTGCAGCGTGCGCACGGCGGGCAATGGCTGAAAGGCAAGAGCATCGACGACACCATGCCGCTCGGCCCGTGGATCGTCAGCGCCGACGAGGTCGGCGACCCGCAGGACATTCGCCTGCAGTGCTTGGTCAACGACGAGGTCCGTCAGGACGCGTCGACCCGGCAGATGGCGTACGACGTGGCGACGCTGATCAGTGAGCTCTCGTTCGGTATGACGCTGCGCCCTGGCGACCTGCTCCTCACCGGTACGCCGGCCGGCATCGGCAACGCCCGCGAACCGCAGGTCTTCCTGCAGGAGGGCGACGTGGTCGTCACCCGGTCCGACAAGCTCGGCGAGCTGCGGAACAAGGTGACCCGAGCGTGAGTGGGCCACTGGAACTGTTGCCAGGTGGTGGCAAGGGCGGACGCCGTACGCTCGCTGAGCACGCGGCGGCCGAGCTGCACCAGCTGATCCTGTCCGGCGAACTCCCGAGCGGTACGCCGTTGCGCCTCGTCGAGCTGGCCAGTCGGCTCGAGATGAGCCAGATGCCGGTCCGCGAAGGACTCCGGCGTCTCGAGGCGCTCGGGCTGGTCGAGATCATCCCGCACCGCGGCGCCTGGGTACGTGACCTGTCCGTATCGGATTTGCGCGACACGCACGAGACCCGGCTGGCGTTGGAGAGTCTCGCCGTACGGGCGGCTGCGTCCCGGTTCACGGACGAGGACTTGGCGAAGGCGGCGGTGGCACTGGCCGAGCACCTGCGGTTGTCGCGGGCTGAGGACTCCGCGGGCGCTCGCGAGGCGCATGCGGACTTTCACTTCGCGATCTACCGGGCCAGCGGTTCGCAGTGGTTGCCGCGAGCCATCGAGCCGGTGTGGCAGAACAGCGAGCGGTACCGGTTCGGCAGCCGGCCGACCGCATTCCTGATCGAGCGGAGCCGGCAGGAGCACCAGGCGATCCTGGACGCGTGTGTGGCCCGCGACCCGGACGCTGCTGAGCAGGCGCTGCGCAGTCACCTGGCCGGTGCGTTCCAGCGGATCACCGAGACCATGACGTCGAAGCAGAAGGAGACGCCATGAAGGCCAGCTTCGATGCGACCGGTGAGGTCGTCGTCGTCACCGGCGGTGCCCGCGGTATCGGCGCCGCGCTGGCCGCGGGAGTGAACGCTGCCGGCGGTACGGCGGTCGTCCTGGACGTCACCGCACCAGCGGACGGGATCGAGTACGTCGAGGTGGACGTCGCGGACAAAGCCGCGGTCGAGGTCGCTGTCAAAGACGTGCTGCAGTGGTACGGGCGGATCGACGGCCTGGTGGCCGGTGCGGCCGTGCAGCCGCGTTCGAGCGTGCTGGAGATGGACGCGGGCGAGTGGAGCCGGACGCTGCAGGTGAACCTCGACGGCGTGGTCTGGGTGTGTCAGGCCGTCGTACCGCACATGGTGGCGCAGCGGTCCGGGTCGGTCGTGGTGTTCACCTCCGGGATGGCGTCGACCGGATACGCGGGCGCTGCGGCGTACGCGGCGAGCAAGGCGGCGCTGGTGGCGTTCGCCAAGTCGCTGGCGGGGGAGGTGGCCGGTGACCGCGTGCGGGTGAACGTGGTCGCGCCTGGCGTGATCGACACCGAACAGTTCCGAGGTGCGAACGTCGGTGCGGACCGGGAGCACTGGCAGGACACCATTGGTATCGGTGACGCCGACGACGTGGTCGGTCCGCTGCTCTTCCTGCTGTCCGATGCGGCCGCGATGACCGGGTCGGTGCTGACTCGAGAACGTGCCTTTGCCAAACTCACGAGCTTCGTGGAGTAGACGAGTGACTGAACAGCTGCCTGTTGCCGTGGTGGGTGCCGGACCGATCGGTCTGACCACCGCGCTCGGTCTGGCGCACTACGGCATCCCGTACGTGCTGCTGGAGGAGGACGCGGTCCTGTCGTCCGACACCAAGGCCGGTACGACGCTGAGCCGGACGCTGGAGATCTGGAACCGGTACGGCGCGGTCGACGGCATCCTCGGGGCCGCACTGCGGATCGACGAGATCGGTGACATCGACCGGGCCACCAACACGCCCCGTGCCTCGGTGCAGCTGGCCGAGCTGGTCAACGACACGCAGTTCCCGTTCGTCATCAATCTGCCGCAGCAGAAGATGGAGCCGCTGCTCGCCGCGGCCCTTCCGGAGCCGGTCCGGACGCAACACCGGCTGAGGTCGTTCGAGGTCCGCGACGACCGCGTCGTCCTGCAGCTGGAGACGCCGGACGGTCCGCAGGAGCTGGAGGCGTCGTACCTGCTGGCCTGTGACGGTGGGCGTTCGAGGATCCGGGACGCGCTCGGCGTGAAGGTGGTGGGGGAGACCCTGCCCGAGCGGTACATGCTGATCGACGTCGTGGTGGACCTGGACGTGAACAACGCAAGGGACTACCCGTACCTCGCGTACTTCGCGGACAAGTCCGAGTGGATGGTGCTGATCCGGCAGCCGGACAACTGGCGGTTCCTGTTCCCGTTGGCGCCCGGTGCCGACACGCCCGACGACGAGGACCTGCTGGTCAAGGTGAAGCAGTTCATCGGTGAGGTGGACCGGATCGAGCTGCTCGGCACGGTCATCTACAACGTGCACCACCGGGTCGCCGAGCAGTGGACCAAGGACCGCAAGGTGTTCCTGATGGGTGACGCCGCGCACCTGATCACGCCGATGTGGGCGCTCGGTCTGAACACCGGTGCGCTGGACGCGTCCAACCTGCCGTGGCGGCTGGCCTGGGTACTGCGTGGCTGGGCAGAGCCGGCGTTGCTGGACGGGTACGAGCAGGAGCAGCGGCCGGTCGCGATCGAGGGCTCGGGCGAGATGGCCGAGGCTGCGCGTAAGTACATGTCCTTCCAGCAGGGGGCCGTTACCGCTGGCACGAGTGACTGGGCGACGGCGTACACACGCACCTTGCTCAGCGTGCGGCTGGACGTGGACGGGTCCGGGGACTGGTCGATGGTGGCCACCGCGGCTGAGCCGCCGGCCGTGCGTGCCGGTGACCGGGCGCCCGACCTCGTGTTGCAGGCGCCCACCGGTCGTACGACGATCCACGAGCTGGCCCGGGATGCGTTCGTCGCTCTGTACTTCACCGACGTCCGGCGGCGTCCGGAGATCCCGGTGAACGAGTCGCCCGCGCTGAAGCACTATGCGGTGTCCAGATGGGACGCTCCGCACGACTCCGGTCTGCGCGATCGTGCGTTGTTCGACCCGGGAAGCGTCGCTACCAAGCGGTACGGCGTACCGCCGGAGAGCGTCGTACTGATCCGTCCGGACGGACATGTCGCCGCCGTCGCGCCGATGGGTACCGGAGTGGCCGAGGAGCTGTACACCCGGATCACCGGTCGGGAGGCGCCGTGAGTGGGTTCGACGAGCCGCTGCGCGAGATCCTGCTGCAGACGGACGACCTGGAGTGGGTGGAGAAGTCGCTGGACGGGCTGTCCCACAAGATGCTGTGGCGGGACCCCGAGACCGAGGCGTCGATCGCGTTGGTGCGTTTCGAGAAGGGCGCGGGCATCCCGTCCGAGCACAAGCACGCCTCGAACCAGTTCATGTTCTGCCTGTCCGGCCGGTACGTGTACCTGCCGACCGGGACGACGCTGACCAAGGGCAGCTTCTACTGGAACCCCAAGGGCGTCGTCCACGGTCCGACGCGCGCCGAGGAGACCTCCGTCCTGCTGGAGGTGTACGACGGGCCGCACTACCCGGAGCGGCCGGACTTCTACGACAACGACGAGGACGCCCGCTGACATGGCCGGATGGGACGTCCACACGCACCTGATCCCGCCGACCGTGCTGTCGGCGGCGCACCGAGGCGAGTTCGGGCTCACCATCGACAACGGTTCCCTGGTTGTCGACGGTGAGCGGCTGCCGCTCGGCCGGCTCGCCGACCCGGCCGCACTGCTGCACTGGATCGCCGAACAGGACCTCGACGGCGCCGTGGTGTCCGTTCCCCCTGCGCTCTTCCGGTACGACGCCGGCGTCGAATGGGCCGAGCTGGTGAACCAGGGCCTCCGTGAGCTCGCCACACCCCAGCTACGGGTGCTGGCGCATCTGCCGTTGCTCGACCCGGCCGCACCTGGTGTTGCTGCCGGACTGGCCGGCGAGGGCGTCTTCAGCGGTTTCGCGCTCGGTACGCCGAGCTATGCAGGGCTCGATCCGGTCTGGCAGGTGCTGGATGCCGTCGAGGCGTTCACGCTGATTCACCCGGGTGCCAGTGACGACAAGCGGCTTGATTCGTTCTACTTGTCGAACCTGTTGGGAAATCCGTACGAGACCGGAGTGGCGGCGGCTTCGCTCGTCTTCGCGGACGTGCCGGGGCGGTTTCCGGGCATCCGGTTCTGCCTGTGCCATGGGGGTGGTGTGACGGCGGCGGTCGCCGGCCGGTGGCAGCGTGGCATCGACCAGGCCCGGCCCGGGATCGAGCCGGTGTCCTTGCCGGTGGCCGAGGCGCTGCGGCGATTCTACGTGGACGACCTGGTGCACGACGACGCCGTACTGGAACTGCTGACGAAGACGTTCGGGCCCGAGCGGGTGCTGGCCGGGAGTGACTGGCCGTTCCCGATGGGCAGCGACGGGGTGTCCGCCGCGCGGTCCGCGGCGGCCGAGGTCCTGACCCGGCCGCTCGCGACGGAGGTTGTCGCGTGGTGAGACGTGTGTTTTGTCTGGTCGATGTCGTGATCAGATATCAAATCTTGTTGAACGTAGTACACGTGGTGAACGGGGATGAGGCATGAGTACGCGGGGGACTGTGTTGCGCAGTCATGGACCAGGGGAGCAGCTGAAGGCCGAAGAGGTCGAGCTGGCTGCCGGTCCAGGTGAGACGTTGGTGGAGATGCGGCTGGCCGCGGTGACTACGCTCGACCGGACGACACTGGCCGGCAAACAGCCAGCGGTGCCGTTTGTTCCTGGCTCCGAGGGAACTGGCGTCGTGGTGAGCTCGGACGTCATCGAGCCCGGTACGGCGGTTGTGGTCCGTGGCGAGGGTGTTGGCGCGACCAAGCCCGGCGTATGGGGCCAGTACGCCGTTGTGCCGAATTCCGCCGTACATCGGCTGCCTGAGTCCATGGAGCCCGCAGCGGCGCTGGCACTGCTGACGCCCGCGTTGACCGCGCACACCGCAGTACGTCGGGTTGCTGAGGTGCTGGCCGGCGAGACTGTGGTGGTCACTGGTGTCACTGGCCTGATCGGGCGGATGTGTGCGGTGATCGCACGGTCGGCCGGTGCGGCTCGAGTGATCGGTCTGGTCTCGGAGGTCGACTCCATCGACAGCACGGCCGGACTGGTCGACCAGATCGTCCGCGTGGACGGGCTGGGCCAGGTCGGCCGGGAGTTGCAGTGGTGCGACGCCGCCATCGACACGATGGGTGGTCCGGTGGCCGGTGGCGTGCTCGGGCACATCGCTCCGGGCGGGCGGATCGCCGTACTGGGCTACAAGTCCGGTGAGTTCACCACGATCGACCTGCACCAGCTGATCGGTCGGGATCTGCGGGTGCTGCCGGTGAACCTGCAGCGGACCGCGCTGGCACCTGATGCGGTGGGTCAGGCCTTGGCGGACATCGCATCGGAGTCCTGGCGAGCGGACTACGAAGTGGTCCCGGCGGACCGCGCCGGCGACGTGGTGGAACGGCAGACCGGGCGGGTTCTGCTGGACCTGACGGCCCTGCGCTGACCCTGCGCGCTTCCGGTTTCGTGGCCTAGACCACAGCCGTTTCTTGGGCTCTGGGCTGAGCAATCCGTCGCCGAAGGCCTCCAGATACCCGGTCGGCGGCTACGGTACCTCCAGAGTTGTACGCAGCGTGGAGGAGAGAGGCAGCCTGCTACTGATGATCCGACGACTCGAGCTCACGCCTGGGGGGCCGACCGGCCGTCGTACGCTCGCCGAGGAAGCCGCCGCCGAGCTGCACGAGCTGATCCTGTCCGGCGAGCTCCCCAGTGGTACGGCGCTCCGGCTCGAGGAGCTCGCCCAACGGCTGGACATGAGCCAGATGCCGATCCGGGAAGGGCTGCGCCGGATGGCCGCGCTCGGACTGGTCGAGATCGTCCCGCACAAGGGCGCCTGGGTCCGCGAGCTGTCGATGGAGGACCTGCGCGACACCCACGCGACGCGATTGGCGCTGGAGTCGCTGGCGGTGCGTGCCGCCGCGACACGGTTCTCCGACTCGGACGCGTCGACGGCCCGGTCCGCGCTGGCCGAGCACGTCCGGTTGTCGAAGGCCGGTGACAACATCGCGTCCCGGCAGGCGCACACCGAGTTCCACTTCGCGATCTACCGGGCCGGCGGTTCGCGCTGGCTGCCGCGGGCGATCGAGCCGGTGTGGCAGAACAGCGAGCGCTACCGGTTCGGCTCCCGGCGGACCAAGTCCCGGATCGAGCAGACCCGCCGGGAGCACCAGGCGATCCTCGACGCGTGCATGGCGCACGACGAGGAGGGCGCGGAGGCGGCGCTCCGCGAACACCTCGAAGGCGCCATGCAGCGCATCACCGAGACGATGGAGCGTCGCTCGAAGCAGTGAGCTCTTCGAACCGGTCCTGGTGCCAGCCCGACGCGTCGTACACGGCACGGAGCAGCAGACCGTCGCTGGTCGACCGGTGTACGCCGAGCAGGTCTTCGAGCGGCTTGCTGCCCAGACCGTCGTAGTACTCGTCCAGAGCCTGCCGTCTGCGCTGTTCCGACGCTCCGCTCATCTCCACGAGCGGCGTGCCGTCTTCGCAGCCGGTGATGTTTCCAGAGCCGATCTGCTGGCCCGGAGCGATCTGCCGGACCAACTGCTCACCAGCGCGCACGTCCTGAGCTCTGACGCGTGCGCCCAACGCACGGCAGTCAACACGGCGGAGTGCTCGCTGGACTCCTTGTGAGATGGCGATGTGGTCCGGGTGACCGGTCAGGCCGTCACTGCCGACCGTGAGGATCAGCTCGGGCTTGGTCGCCAGTGCAGCGGCCTCGATTGCCGCAGCGATGTCGTCCGGCGGTGCAGCCGCCAGAGTGCGTGGTCCGTCTTTGCCGCCGTCGTCGATCCACTGGTCCTCAGCACCGAGCCAGTCCCACTCGTCGATCCCTAGTAGTGCGCAGGAAGCGGTCACGTGGTCGGCGGCTCCGTGCATACCGGCGGTGGCGACACGGAGTACGACGCGCCAACCCTGCTCGCTGAGCACGGAGGTGGCGGCGCCGGTGGCGAACACTTCGTCGTCGGGGTGCGCGTGGACGACAAGCGCCGTACGCATCAGTCGGCGAGATGCGCAGGGAACCCGCCGGTGGCGATCGGGCTCCAGCGCTCCGGGGCGATACGGATCAGGCACTTGCCCTGCTTCACCATCGCCTCGCGGTACTCGTCCCAGTCCGGGTGCTCACCGGAGATGGCGCGGAAGTAGTCGACCAGCGGCTCCACCGCGTCCGGCAGCTCGATCACCTCGCCACTGCCGTCCACCTGGACCCAGGCGCCGTTCCACTCGTCCGACAGCACGACCACGCTGGCCTTGCCGCTCCGCTTCACGTTCGTGCTCTTGGCCCGCTCCGGGTACGACGAGATGACGATCCGGCCCTCGGTGTCCACACCACCCGACACCGGCGACGCCTGCACCGTCCCGTCCGCGCGGGTCGTCATCAGCAGCATGTGATGACGCGGCCGCACGAACTCCAGCAACCCGTCCAGCTCGACCTTGGTGTTCGTGGCAATAGTCCTCGGCATGCCTCTCACCTTATGCGGCTGATCAGGTCCGCCGGCGTGAGCAGGTGCTCCAACTCGTCGTCGGAGAGCTGATTCACGAGGTGCTTGTACCGCTGCGCCTGCGGAGTCGTGGGGAGCGCACCGTCCAGCAGATCGGGAAGGACGAGTTCGTAGCCGGCCCGGGCGCGTGGTGTGTAGCGGTGCCTGGTCCGCGCGACGGCCGAGGAGACGCGAATCGCGTGCTCGTTCCCCGGCGGTACGTCGGGGCGGTCGGTCTCCCGGGCCGCGAACCGGAAGCCGTTCGCCCGGTCGCAGCTCGGGCAGCCGACGTCGCCGGAGCCGAGCGTCGCGTGGCAGTCGGGACACGTCAGCTGGTTGAGCGCGCCGTCGACGACCCGCCAGTCGAACTCGGACGGGTCCTGGAGCACGATCTCGGCGAGGTCGCGTGCTTCCGGCGTGCCTCGGCGTACCTCGGAGGTCGTGCAGAAACTGTCCCAGGCGGCGTCGATACTGGCCTCGATCTGTTGGAGTGCGGTGCGGAACCGAGGGTGTTCGACGCGGCGCATACTCCGGACTTTAGCCAGGCGGTGGGGCTGTGGACGACCGGATTGACATGTTCGAACAGGTGTTCGAACATGGGGTTATGACGGGGAGCAAGGCACCAGGAAGTCGAGTCACCGCGCTCGACCAGGCCCGCCTGCTCCTCGCCCAGGCCAAGGCGCAGAAGGCCGCCGCCGACCCCGACTTCGCCGAGTTCTTGTCCACCGAGCCTCCGCCTGACGCTCCCGATCAGCCCGCCCGGCTTGCCACCGTCACGAGCTTCGATCCCGACTCCCACTCACTGCACCCCGACCAGGATCACGCTGGTGTGCGGCTTGCTTCGGTGGATGGGGCGACTCGGCTGCCCTCGGTGGCGAAGGTGCAGCAGGCGTTGGACACGGCGGGGGTGGATCGCGAGCTGCCGACGCATCCCGCGGTGAGTGAGCTGCTGGCCGGTGCGAGCCTGCGCGGCGGATCGGCGTACTCGGTCCGGGGGAGCGCGGCGCTCGTGATGGCGCTGATGGCCGGTCCGTCGGCGGAGGGCGCGTGGTGTGGGGTCGTCGGCGTCCCGTCCTTCGGTGCCGAGGCGGCGCGGGGGCTCGGCGTCGACCTCGACCGCCTCGTCCTGGTCCCGGAACCCGGGCACGACTGGCTCAGCGTCGTCGCCGCGCTGGTCGACGCGCTGACGGTCGTGGTCGTCCGCCCGCCCGGTGACGTGACTCCGGGGGAGGCGGCCCGGCTCGCCGCCCGGCTCCGGACCCGCGGCGCGATGCTGATCGCGTACGGTTCGTGGCCCGGCAGCGAGGCCAGGTTCGAGATCGAGAGCAGCACCTGGACAGGGCTCGGTGACGGCGAAGGCCTGCTCACCGCCCGCAAGGCGACGGTCGCGGTGACCGGCCGCCGCGCCGCCGTCCGTGCCCGGCAACACCTCTGGCTGCCCGCGCCCGACGGCACCATCCGCTCCGCCGAACCGGTCGAGGGCGCCCGTGAAGAAGCCCCCGGCCGTCCGGAAACGTGGTCGGAGCAGATCGGCGCGGTGGGCTGATGAGCGGCCGTGGACCGACCCGGACGATGGTGATCTGGGTGCCGGACTGGCCGGTGGCGGCGGCCGCGGTGGCGACCGGACGGTCACCGGACGAGCCGATCGTCGTCCTGGAGAAGGGCAAGGTGCTCGCCACCTCCGCCGCCGCGCGGAGCGAAGGGGTGCGGCGCGGGCAGCGGGCCCGGGACGCGCAGTCGCGGTGCCCGGAGCTCGTGGTGCTGAAGTACGACCCGGTGATCGACGCGCGCGCATTCGACCCGGTGATCTCCTGCCTGGAAGCGATCACGCCGGGCGTGCAGGTGATCCGGCCGGGGATGTGCGCGTTGAAGGCCCGCGGGCCGGCCCGGTTCTACGGCAGTGAAGAGGCAGCCGCGGAGAAGCTGCTCGACCGGCTGGAGACGTACGACGTGCACGGCAGCCGGATCGGGATCGCTGACGGCCCGTTCGCCGCGGAGCAAGCGGCGCGGGTGAGCGCCGCGCAGACCCGTGTGCACGTGGTGCCGCCCGGCGGCTCACCGGAGTTCCTCGCGCCGCTGTCGGTCGACCTGCTGGAGCAGCCGACGCTCACCGATCTGCTGCGCCGGCTCGGGCTGCGGTCGCTGGGAGCGTTCGCTCAGCTGTCCGGGACCGAGGTGCTCACCCGGTTCGGCCCCGACGGCGCCTTCGCGCATCGCCTGGCGAAGGGGTCTGACGATCGCCCGGTGACCGGCCGGGAGATCCCGCCGGAGCTCACTCGGTCGCTCGACTTCGAGCCGGCCGTCGACCGGGTCGACCAGGTCGCGTTCGCGGTCCGCGCGATCGCCGACGAACTGATCGCCCGGCTGACCGAGCTCGGCCTGGTGTGTACGACGCTGCGGGTCGAGGTCGGCACCGAGTCCGGGCGGATCCACGAGCGCGAATGGCTGCACCCACGCTGGTTCACCGCGGCCGACGTGGTCGACCGGGTGCGCTGGCAACTCCAAGGCAGCGGTACGGCGACCAGCGAGCTGACGTCACCGGTCGTCCGGATCCGGCTGATCCCGGACCAGGCGGACCCGGTCGGTGCGCATGTCGACGGACTGTGGGGCGGCGGGCCGGACGAGCGGATCCACCGCGCGTTGTCGCGGGTGCAGAGCATGCTCGGCCACGGTGCCGTCGTCTCGGTGGTGATCGGTGGCGGGCGCGGGTTCGCCGAGCGGCAGACGCTGATCCCATGGGGCGATCCACCGACGCCGGCCCGATCACCGGACCAGCCGTGGCCGGGCGCGATCACCGCCGCGGACCCGAAGCGCTGGCCGACGCTCGCGCCGACCATGGTCTTCCCGGAGCCGATCCCCGCGAAGGTGTTCGCCGCGGACGGCACCCAGGTGTCGGTCAGTGCCCGTGGCGAGCTGTCCGGTGTCCCGACCGCGTTCTCCCTGCTGCCGCCCGCGGCTCGCGGCGTACAGGTTGCTGACAGCAACAAGATTCACCCGATCACCGCCTGGGCCGGTCCGTGGCTCACGGCCGAGCGCTGGTGGGACCCCGACAGTGAGTCCCGGCAGGCCCGCTTCCAGTTCCAGACCGCCGACACCCGCGCCTGGCTCTTCACCCTCCACCGAGCCGCCTGGCAAGCCCAGGCCACCTACGACTGACTGACTACTCGAAATCGATCCGCATCACGCTTCGGCGGAGCGTCGGGTGGGTGATCTGGCGGAAGCCGGCCTCCTCGAAGGCCTGGTGCGGACCGACGTGCAGTTCGCCCCAGGTGATGGTCTTCCCCGGCTGCGTGAACATCGGATACGCCTCCAGCGCCCGGGCGCCGCGAGCGCGAGCGTGCGGGACGGTCGCGCGGGCCAGGTGATAGCTGAGGCCGCGGCCGCGGTATCCCTTGCGGACGACCAGGCAGGTGACCGCCCAGACACTCTCGTCGTCCTTGTCCTCGCTGCGGTCCGTCCACGGCACCCGCGAGCTCCGCAGCTTCGGGTACGCCGTTCGCGGCTCGACCGCGGCCCATCCGGCCGGCTCGCCGTCGACGCACGCGACCAGACCGCTCGTCGACGGTGCGTCCGGCGTACCGCATGCGGTCTCGTCCTGGAGCCTCGTCATCCGTTCGTCCAGCGTCGAGTCCCGCCAGATCCATCCGCGGATCTTGAACCGCTGACACTGACACTGCCCCGCGTCCGCCGTACCGAGGACCGTTTGCAGGTCCTCCCACGGCACCTCGTTCGCCGGTACGACGGTTACTTGTGACGCCTCGATCACCTGCATGGGCAGCACGGTAATTCAGGTTCCGGACGACTGACTTCCGGATAGGTTGATTCGCATGCATCGGAGCCGCGTGTCCACGTTCCTGATCGACGTCAAGACCGAAGAGGTGGACGACGCGGCGGCGTTCTGGTCGAAGGCCATCGGCGTCCGTACGTCGTCACCGGACGGCGAGCCGCAGTTCATCAGCCTGCACGACGCCGTCCCCGGATACGTGACCGCGATCCAGTCCGTCGACGACGAGCCGCGGTACCACCTGGACATCGAGACCGATGATGTTCCGGCCGAGGTCACCCGCCTGGCCGGCCTCGGTGCTGTCGAGATCGCCAGCTGGCAGGGTTGCCACACATTGCGCGCGCCGGGCGGGCACCTGTTCTGCGTGATCCCGGTGCACAGCGACCCGGCGTACTTCGAGGAGCACGCGACGGTCTGGGAGGCGTGACACAACGACCGCGTGAGTGCCGGAGTTCCGGGCTAGGCCGGGAGCAGAAAAGGGCTGTCGGCCGGTCGGCCCGCGGCTAGGCTCCGAGACATGACGGAACTCGCGGCGACGTTTCAGCAGCAGGCAGTGGCAGAGGCCTACCAGCACCGGCCGCCGTACCCGGACGAGGTGTTCGACCGGCTCCTCGCGCTGATCGCCGACGCACCGCGCCGGGTGCTCGACATCGGGGCCGGCGAAGGCGCGATCGCGCGGCCGCTGGCGCCGCGCGTCGAGCACGTGGACGCGATCGACTTCTCGCAGCCGATGGTCGACGCCGGCCGGCGCCGTCCGGGCGGCGACCACCCGAACATCAGTTGGCAGGTCAACCCGATCGAGACCGCGGACCTCGCCGGGCCGTACGCGCTGGTGACGGCCGGCGCGAGCATCCACTGGATGCCGTGGAAGCAGACGTTCGCGCGGATCGTCCCGCAGTTGACGCCGAACGCGCAGCTCGTCGTCATCGAGCACGGCGCCGTCGACGAGCCGTGGCTGGACCGGCTCATCCCGGTCATCGAGAGGCACTCGCGGAAGAAGGGCCACGACCCGAAGTTCAACGTCGCCGACGCGATCCGCGAACGTGGTCTGCTCGACCTCACCGGTACGGCGCGGACCGCGCGCGTCACGTACCAGCAGACGGTCACCGATTACATCGAGAAGCTGCACTCCACGTCGAGTCTGGCGCGCGGCCTGATGCCCGCCGACGAGGCCGCCGCCTTCGACGCGGGGGTGACCGAGGCGCTCAGCCCGTACGCGCACGACGGCGTACTGGAGCTGACGATCGAGGCCGAGCTCACTTGGGGCCGGCCGAAGATCCCAAGCTAGCCGCCTGGGACCGCAGGTAGCGCTGCTCGGGGACGCTCTGAGTCAGCCGGGCGGCGACCTCGTACGCCTCGCGGGCGGCCGCCGTGTCACCGGACAGCTCGAACAGATGCGCCCGGACGGCCGCCAGCCGATGGTGATCCCGGAGCGCTGGGTCCACGTCGTCGAGCAACGCCAGCCCTGCCGCGGCGCCGTGCACCATCGCGACCGCGACGATTCGGTTCAGCGTCACCATCGGGCCCGGCGCGGTCGACTCGAGGAGTTCGTACAGCATCAGGATCTCGCGCCAGTCGGTGTCGTCGGCGTTCTTCGCCGCGTCGTGCACCGCCGCGATCGCGGCCTGCAGCTGGTACGCGCCGACCGGCGCTGCCTGCAGCGTCGACGTGATCAACTCGGTGCCCTCGGCAATGGAGTCGGCATCCCAGAGCGTCCGGTCCTGCTCCGGCAGCGGCACCAGGGCCCCGTCCGGCGTGGTTCGCGCCGGCCGCCGGGCGTCCGTCAGCAGCATCAAGGCGAGCAGACCGGCGACCTCGCCCTCGGTCGGCAATTGCGCGCGTAGCAGCCGGGTCAGCCGGATCGCCTCCGCGCTCAGCTCGACCCGGTGCAGCGAGTCGCCCGACGACGCCGTGTAGCCCTCGTTGAAGATCAGATACAGCACATGCAGTACGGCGGCCAGTCGCTCCGGCTGCTCGGACGCCGGGGGCATCGCGAACCGCGCGCCCTGCAGCTTCGCCTTCGCCCGGCTGATCCGCTGCCCGATCGTTGCCTCCGGCACCAGAAATGCCCGGGCGATCTCACCGGTCGTCAACCCGCCGACAGCGCGCAGCGTGAGCGCGACCTGCGACTGCGGGGTGAGCGCGGGGTGGCAGCACAGCATCAGCAGCGTCAGCGAGTCGTCCGCCGACGTCGCGGGCTCCGGGGGACTCCACGACGCGACGGTCTCCTCGCGCCGCGTCCGAGCCGCCTCGCTCCGCAGTACCTCGATCCGCCGCCGGGACGCGACGGTGATCAGCCAGCTGCGCGGATTCGCCGGTACCCCTTCACCGGGCCACTGCTGCGACGCGGCCAGCAGAGCCTCTTGTACGGCGTCCTCGCACGCGTCGAAGTCGCCGTACCGCCGGACGAGTGCGCCCAGCACCTGCGGCGCCTGCTCGCGGAGCAGTTCCTCGAGCATCAGGCGTACGCGCTGAGGTCACGCACCGGCCGGACCTCCACGACGCTGAACGGAGCCTCCGGGATCTGCGCGACGATCTCCACCGCGCGGTCCATCGACTCGCAGTCGAGCAGGTAGAACCCGGCCAGCTGCTCCTTCACCTCGGCGAACGGGCCGTCGGTCGTCAGCGGCCGGCCGTCCCGGACCAGCACCTGCTTGGTCAGTCCTGGATCGTCGAGCGACTCCGACGCGACCAGTTCGTCGCGCGCCGCGAGCGCCTCGTGCAGGGCGGCGTACCCCGCCATGCCTTCCTGCTTCTGCTCGTCGCTGAGTGAGTCCCACACGGCCCGGGACTCCGGGTTTCCGTAAATCAGCACCAGGAACCTCATCTGCCCAGCCTAGACAGTGCGGAGCATCACCCTTCGGTATCGATCGGATCACCGCTTCGCAGCACCCATAGCGGCGCGACACAGCTAGCGTTCAGGTATCAGGGGAAACTCGGGGCCTGCCCGGCATGGCCGGGCGTAAACCTGTCGACGCTCCCCAGTACAGTTACGACGGGTATTCAGGGTGAGAGAGGGAGGGGTCGCGTGCCGGACTTGGAAGTGTCCGACCGGGTGTGGACGATCCCGAATGCGCTGAGCTTCCTGCGGTTGCTGGGAGTGCCACTGTTCCTGTGGCTGGTCCTCGGTCCGCAGGAGGACGGCTGGGCGCTGCTCGTGCTGGCGATCTCCGGGTTCACCGACTGGGCCGACGGCCAGATCGCCCGCCGGATGAACCAGACCAGTCGCCTCGGCCAGATGCTCGACCCGGTCGCCGACCGGCTGTACATCTTCGCCACCGTGATCGGTCTGGCACTGCGCGACATCATCCCGTGGTGGCTGGCGATCGCGCTGCCGCTGCGCGACGTACTGCTCACCCTCACCCTGCCGGCGCTGCACCGTCGCGGCTTCAACGCGCTGCCGGTGCACTTCCTCGGCAAGTCCGCCACGTTCTGCCTGCTGTACGCGTTCCCGCTGCTCCTTCTCGGTGACGGTGACAGCACGCTCAACCTGCTGGCCCGCGTCTTCGGCTGGGCGTTCGCGATCTGGGGGACCGGTCTGTACTACTGGGCCGGCGCGCTGTACTTCGCCCAGCTCCGGCACCTGGTCCAGACGGTGAAACCGATCAAGGACGCGGCCGGGTAGACCCGTGACACAGCAAGCTCCCGAGCAGCCGGCGCAGCAGACGACGCAGCCGCCGCGGCGCGTCGATGCGTCGATGTCACTGCTCAACAACCTGATGGCGCACCCGCTCGACGAGGGGTACGCCGTCGCCGCCCGGACCCGGTCGAAACAGGGCGATCGCCCGCTCCGGTCCCGGCACCGGGTGATGCTGGTGGCCGCTTCGATCGTGCTCGGTTTCCTGCTCGCGGTCGCCGCCGCGCAGAACTACCGCACCGCGCCGGAGGCCGAGAAGCAGCGCAACGAGCTGGTCGACCGGATCAACCAGGCCGACACCCGGCTGACCGGTCTGCGCAACAACCAGTCCCAGCTCGCCGACGAGGTACGTGGGTTGCAGGCCAGCGGACTGAGCAACGACAGTACGGGCGCCGCGCTACAGCAGAAGCTCGACGACCTGGAGCTGCAGACCGGTGCGATCGCGGTCACCGGCCCTGGTATCAAAGCGGTCATCGACGACGCGAAGAACGCCGACGCCAAGGAAGGCCGGCTGCTCGACGTCGACCTGCAGCAGCTGGTCAACGGTCTGTGGACGTCGGGCGCGGAGGCGATCGCGGTGAACGGTCACCGGATCACCTCGCTGACCGCGATCCGCGGCGCGGGCAGTGCGATCACGGTCGACTACAGCTCGCTGACCCCGCCGTACACCGTGCTCGCGATCGGTGACACGGCGACGATGCCGGCCCGGTTCGCGCAGAGCTCCGGCGGGCAGTGGGTGCAGTACCTGGTGAGCAACTTCGATGTCCGGAGCACGATCACGACGGAGGACTCCTTGCTGGTGCCGGCCGATGCGACCATCGCGTTGCGCTACGCGAAGGTGGGAACGAGATGATCGCCGTACTCGGGCTGGTGATCGGTGTCGTCATCGGTCTGCTGGTCGCGCCCGACGTCCCGGAGTGGGCGCAGCCGTACCTGCCGATCGCGGTGGTGGCCGCGCTGGACGCGGTGTTCGGCGCGCTGCGGGCGTTCCTGGACGGGATCTTCGACGACAAGGTGTTCGTCGTGTCGTTCGTGTCCAACGTGCTGATCGCGGCGCTGATCGTCTACCTGGGCGACCAGCTCGGTGTCGGCTCGCAGCTGTCCACCGGTGTGGTCGTCGTGCTCGGCATCCGCATCTTCACCAACATGGCGGCGATCCGCCGGCACATCTTCCGGGCCTGATCATGAGCGACGACAAGCCCGACCCGACGCCGGACCCGAAGACCGCCTCGACGCCGGACCCGAAGCCGCAGCCGCAGCCGCAGCCGAAGGCCGAGTCGGAGCCTGCGGGCGGGCAGCCCGACGTACCGACGCCGATGCCGAAGCCGAAGGTGCCGAACCTGGCGCTGCGCCGGTTGCGGGCCGGGTTCAAACCGTCCCGCGGGCAGGCGATCGTCGCCGTGGTGCTCGCGCTGGTCGCGTGTGTGGCGGTCGTCCAGGTCCGGGTGAACCGGGCCGACGACGGCTACCAGAACGCCCGCCGCGAGGACCTGATCGCGATCCTCGACGGCCTCGGGCAGAACACCCGGCGGCTGGAGAGCGAGATCGCCGACCTGGAGGAGCGGAAGAACTCGCTGTCCTCCAGCGCGGACAAGGCGCAGACCGCCCGCGAGCAGGCCGAGGCCCAGGTGCGGACGCTCGGCATCCTGGCCGGCACGCTGCCCGCGCAGGGACCGGGGGTCCGGATCACGCTGAACGACCCGCAGGGCAAGATGACCTCGAGCAACCTGCTGGACGCGATCGAGGAACTGCGCGACGCCGGCGCCGAGGCGATCCAGATCAACGGAGCGGTCCGGGTCGTCGCCAGTACCGACTTCGTGGACGACGCGCCGGGGATCCGGATCGACGGCCGGAAGGTGAACTCGCCGTACGTCGTGGAGGCGATCGGGGAGTCGCACAACCTGTCCGAGGCCGCCAACTTCCCGGGTGGTCTGGTCAGTGAGGTGACCGGTCCGCAGGTGGGTGGAACGGCCGAGGTGACCGAGCTCGGCTCGCTGACCGTGACCGCCTTGCACGCGCCGGAGGAGCATCGTTACGCTCGCCCGGCGTCCAGCCCCACCAAGTAGTTCGAACGCTGAGCTGTACTCGTAGCTGTCCTTGAGCGAAAGAGGAACGAAGGTGTACCCCGAAGACCTGAAGTACACGGCCGAGCACGAGTGGCTGAAGGCCGGCGAGGAAGGTCCGGTGCGCGTCGGCATCACCGACTTCGCCCAGGACCAGCTCGGCGACATCGTGTACGTGCAGCTGCCCGAGGTCGGCAGCACGGTGCGGGCCGGTGACGCCTGCGGGGAGCTGGAGTCGACCAAGAGCGTCAGCGACCTGTTCGCCCCGGTGAACGGCACCGTGACCGCGGTCAACGAGGCGCTCGCCGACCAGCCGGACTTGGTGAACAGCGACCCGTACGGCGAGGGCTGGCTGCTCGACATCGACGTCGAGGACGCGGCCGAGGTCGCGGCGCTGATGGACGCCGAGGCCTACAAGGGACAGCTCGACCAGAGCTGACAGCCAGCTGATAGCGTTACCGGACCTCAACCGCTGGTCGAGGGTTGAGGTCCCCTCATCTTGTTTCACCACGTCACACTGTTCATACGGGGTCTATCGAAAACGTCGCCGGACCGCCGGCGATCGGGAGGATCACAGCATGCCGTTCTGCAACCAGTGCGGGCACGAGAACTCCGAGGGCAGCAGGTTCTGCTCGCAGTGCGGAGCGATGCTGCCTGGCGCGGACCGCCCGGCGGCAGCCCCGGCGAACCCCCAGCCTCAGCAGACGCCTGGTGTCACCGACACCGCGATGCTGACCCCGATCGGTGCCGAGCCGGAGCCGGAGCGTACCGGTGAGCCGCTGTCGGCCGACGACGAGGCCGCCGTCGGCGCGCTGCCGGCCGGGTCCGCCCTGCTGATCGTCCAGCGCGGCCCGAACGCGGGCAGCCGGTTCCTGCTCGACGTCGACGTGGTCACCGCCGGCCGGCACCCGGACAGCGACATCTTCCTGGACGACGTGACGGTGTCGCGCCGGCACGCCGAGTTCCGCCGGGACCCGTACGGCGTGAAGGTCCGCGACGTCGGCAGCCTGAACGGCACCTACGTGAACCGGGACCGGATCGACGAGGTCCAGCTGAACAACGGCGACGAGGTCCAGATCGGTAAGTACCGGTTGGTGTACTACGCCAGTGGCCAAGCCTGATCCCACCGCCGACGGGCCCGTGGACGGCCGCGGCATCGGAGAGGTACTGCAGCTGCTGCAGGCCGACTTCGCCGACGTCACGATCTCCAAGATCCGGTTCCTGGAGGCCGAAGGGCTGGTGACGCCGGCCCGGACGGCGTCGGGCTACCGCAAGTTCAGCGTCGGCGACGTCGAGCGGTTGCGGTACGTGCTGACCGCGCAACGCGACCAGTACCTGCCGCTGAAAGTGATCAAGGAGTATCTCGGCGCGATCGACCGCGGCCTGCGTCCGGCCGCCGCGGGTCCACCGGTCGCGCCGAGCTCGTCGCCGCAGCCTCCCGGTCAGCCGGTCGCGGACGACTTCGGTGCCGCGGGCACCGAGCTGCGGATGACCCGCGACGAGCTGCGGACCGCCGCGGGCGTGTCCGCCGAGCTGCTCGCCGAGTTGGAGAGCCACGGCCTGGTGGTGGCCAGCGGCAACCACTACGCCGGCGACGCCATCGTGATCGCCCAGGTCGCCGCCGAGCTCGCGGCGTACGGTCTCGAACCACGGCACCTGCGCGCGTTCCGTACGGCGGCCGATCGGGAGGTCGGCCTGATCGAGCAGGTCACCGGGCCCCGGCGGACCGAGCAGACCGCCGAGCTGGCGGCGCTCACCGTCCGTCTCCATACGGCGCTGGTCCGCTCCCGCCTGCCGCGCTGATCCACCCCGGGACCCTGACCGTGACGCCGACCGTGGCGCACCCCGTGGGACTGCTGGTGCATTGACTGCGGAGTAGGCTGAAGGTGTGCGCGAAGTCGACGTGGTCGGAGTCCGGGTGGAGATGCCCTCGAGTCAGCCGATCGTGCTGTTGCGAGAGGTCGGAGGTGAGCGGTACCTGCCGATCTGGATCGGTGCCGCCGAGGCGAGCGCGATCGCGTTCGCGCAGCAGGGCATGGAGCCGCCACGGCCGCTGACCCACGACCTGTTCGCCGAGACCATCCGGGTGCTCGGCCACACCCTCAGCCAGGTCCGGATCGTGAACCTGACCGACGGCGTGTTCGAGGCGATCCTGGTCTTCGACGACAAGACCGAGATCTCCGCGCGGCCGTCGGACTCGATCGCGCTGGCGCTGCGGACCGGGACACCGGTGTTCTGCACCGAGGAGATCCTCGCCGAGGCCGGTATTCCGGTGCCGGAGAGCGAGACGTCCGGTACCGACGAGGTGGAGGAGGAAGAGGAGGTCGAGCGGTTCCGGGAGTTCCTGGACCAGGTGACCCCGGAGGACTTCGACAAGAGTTGATCCGGGTCCGGAGTCAACTGCGACCCGCCGATGTGCTCGTTCTGATACAAGAGCGACTAGGTAACGATTCGTGCTGCAGTCGCGACACGCTCCCGGCTCGACGCGGTTGTCGTTGACCCGGTTCAGGCCGCGGCTTACCGTGAAGGAGTCGTGGAGTGTTGTCACTCCACGCAGATGGCTCGTTCTAATCGGTATCAGGGAGGCTCAGGCGTGACACGCACCGGCGACACAGATCTGACGGCGCAGTCGGCGTCCGACGCGCACGCCGAGGCCGTGGCGGAGGCCACTGCCACTGCCGGCGTTCAGGGTCTGCTGTTCGACGACGACCTGCGGCCGATGCCGGAGGACGTCGGGTTCCGGGGGCCGACGGCCTGCGCTGCGGCCGGGATCACGTACCGGCAGCTCGACTACTGGGCCCGCACCGGCCTGGTGTCCCCGTCCGTGCGCCCCGCGACCGGCTCCGGTACGCAACGGCTGTACGGGTTCCGGGACGTGCTGTTGCTGAAGGTGATCAAGCGGCTGCTGGACGCCGGGATCTCGCTGCAGCAGATCCGGACCGCGATCGCCCACCTGAGCAAGCGCGGCTTCGACGACCTGACCCAGATCACGCTGATGAGCGACGGCGCGTCGGTGTACATGTGTACCTCGCCCGACGAGGTGATCGATCTGCTGGCCGGCGGCCAGGGCGTGTTCGGTATCGCCCTCGGTGGCGTCTGGCGTGAGGTCGAGGGTTCGCTGTCCGAGCTGCCCACCGAGCGTGCCGACGGTCACGACGAGTCGGACGAGGACGGCCACGCGGGCGATGAGCTCGCCGCCCGCCGCCGCGCCCGCATGACCGGCTGACCCGGCCCTTTTCCGCCCTTCCTGTGCGCCCACTCACCGCCAACTCGCTGCGCGGTGTGTGGGCGACCTTGTTGTTACCGCTGACCGCGGACGACTCGATCGACTTCGCCCGCCTGGAGTCGCAAGCTCGGACTCTGGGCGCGACTGCTGTCGACGGGCTCTACGCGCACGGGACGGCGGGGGAGTTCCAGACCCTCACCGAGGACGAGTTCGACCAGGTCAGCACGATCCTGGCCGCGGCCGGCAAGCCGTTCCAGATCGGCGCCAGTCACCCGTCGGCGCAGCTCCAGCTTGCGCGCGTCCGGCGGGCGGCGACGCTGGAGCCGGGCGCGATCCAGATCATCGTCCCGGACTGGCTCCCGCTGAACCCGCGCGAGGTCCTCGACTTCCTGCACCGGACCGCTGACGCTGCCGCCGGTGTCCCGCTCGTGCTCTACAACCCGCCGCACGCGAAGACGCAGGTCGGTCCACGCCAGCTCGCCGACCTGGCCGCGGCGGTGCCGAGTCTCATCGGCCTGAAGACCGCCGGCGGTGACAAGGCGTGGTTCGACGAGGCAACGAAGTCCGGTCTGGCGATCTTCGTGCCCGGGCACTTCCTCGCGAGTATGTCGTCACTCGGTGCGCACGGTAGCTACTCCAACGTCGCGGCCCTCTCACCGAACGGTGCCGTGAAGTACGCGACAGACCTGGACGTCGAGCGTCGGATCGGCGAGTTCTTCGCGAAGCACGTCGTACCGCTGCAGAAGGCGGGGCTGGCCAACCCGGCGCTGGACAAGTTCCTGGCCGCGGTGGGGGACTGGGCCGACGTCGGTACCCGGGTGCGGTGGCCGATGGAATCGGCGACACCGGAGCAGGTCGCGGCCGCGCGGCCGGACGCCCGTCGACTGCTGCCCGAACTGTTCGACAATTCCTGGTAGCCTCGGGACAGCCGTACACAACACTCGGGAGAGACCCGTGTTCGGGCGCCGAAGGGGCAATTCCTCCCCGGAACCTCTCAGGCCCATGGACCGAGTGTCACAGGCGACTCTGAAGCGTACTGCCTGCACAGCAGGGTGTGACAGAGGGGGAGGCGACCGGAAGCACTGTCAGCAACGGAGCCTCTAGATGAACAACTCACCCCACCTCTCGGCGACTTTCGCCGACCGTCACATCGGTCCGCGCCCGGACGAGATCACGCGGATGGTCCAGCTTCTCGGGTACGACGACGTGGACGCGCTCGTCGACGCCGCGGTCCCCGCCTCGATCCGATCCGCCGAAGCGCTGCGACTGCCCGAACCGGCCTCCGAGGTCGACGCGCTCACCGAACTCCGCCAGCTCGCGGCCCGCAACAACGTCGCCACCTCGATGATCGGCCAGGGGTACTACGGCACCTTCACGCCGTCGGTGATCGTCCGCCGCCTGGTCGAGAACCCGGCCTGGTACACCGCGTACACGCCGTACCAGCCGGAGATCTCCCAGGGCCGGCTCGAGGCGCTGCTGAACTTCCAGACCGTGGTCTCCGACCTGACCGGTCTGCCGACCGCGAACGCGTCGCTGCTCGACGAGGGCACCGCCGCCGCCGAGGCGATGACGCTGGCGCACCGGTCGAACAAGAAGAGCAAGTCCGACCGTTTCCTGGTCGACGCGGACTGCTTCGCGCAGACCATCGCCGTCGTCCAGACCCGGGCCGAGGCGCTCGGCATCGAGGTCGTCGTCGCCGACACCACCGACGGTCTGCCCGAGGGTGACTTCTTCGGTCTCCTCGTGCAGTACCCGGGGTCCGACGGCGCGGTCCGCGACCTGAAGCCGCTGATCGAGGCGGCGCACGGGCGCGACACGTTGGTGGCCGTGGCCTCCGACCTGCTCGCGCTGACGTTGCTCGAGGCACCGGGTGAGGCCGGCGCCGACATCGTCATCGGTTCCTCCCAGCGCTTCGGCGTACCGCTGTTCTACGGTGGTCCGCACGCCGGCTTCATGTCGGTGCGGTCCGGTCTCGAGCGGTCGTTGCCCGGTCGCCTGGTCGGCGTCTCGGTCGACTCCGACGGCGCCCCGGCGTACCGGCTGGCGCTGCAGACCCGCGAGCAGCACATCCGCCGCGAGAAGGCGACGTCCAACATCTGTACGGCGCAGGTCCTGCTCGCCGTGGTCGCGTCGATGTACGCCGTCTACCACGGTCCGGAAGGTCTGCGCGCGATCGCCGAGCGCGTGCACTCGTACGCCGGCAAGCTCGCCGCCTCGCTGCGCGCGAGCGGTATCGAGGTCGTTCACGACGACTTCTTCGACACCGTGCTCGCCCGGGTCCCGGGGCAGGCCGCCGACGTCGTCGACGCCGCCCGCCAGAACGGGATCTGGCTGCGACTCGTGGACGCGGACCACGTCGGCATCTCCTGCGACGAGAAGACCGACGTCGCCACGCTGACCCGGGTCTGCCAGTCCTTCGGCGGCCAGTACGACGACACGCTCGGCGCCCCCGCGATCGCGGTCGCGCGGACGTCGGAGTACCTGACGCACCCGGTGTTCAACACGCACCAGTCCGAGACCTCGATGCTGCGGTACCTGCGCAAGCTGTCCGACATGGACTACGCGCTCGACCGCGGCATGATCCCGCTCGGGTCCTGCACGATGAAGCTCAACGCGACCACCGAGATGGAGCCGGTCACCTGGCCGGAGTTCGCGGACCTGCACCCGTTCGCGCCGGTCGAGGACGCGGCCGGGTACGTCAAGCTGATCAACCAGCTGGAGCGCTGGCTGGCCGAGGTGACCGGCTACGCGAAGGTCTCGATCCAGCCGAACGCCGGCTCCCAGGGTGAGCTCGCCGGGCTGCTCGCGATCCGCGGCTACCACCACGCGCAGGGCTCGGCGGACCGCAACGTCTGCCTGATCCCGGCGTCGGCGCACGGCACCAACGCGGCGTCCGCGGTGATGGCCGGCATGAAGGTGGTCGTTGTCAAGGGCAACGACGACGGCACGATCGACCTGGACGACCTGCGCGCGAAGGCGTCCGAGCACGCCGCCAAGCTCGCGGCGATCATGATCACCTACCCGTCCACGCACGGTGTGTACGAGGAGAGCGTCCGCGAGGTCTGCCGGATCGTCCACGACAACGGCGGCCAGGTGTACGTCGACGGCGCGAACCTGAACGCCCTGCTCGGGCTCGCGAAGCCGGGTGAGTTCGGCGGCGACGTCAGCCACCTGAACCTGCACAAGACGTTCTGCATCCCGCACGGCGGTGGCGGTCCGGGTGTCGGTCCCGTCGCGGTCGCGGCGCACCTGGCGCCGTACCTGCCGAACCACCCGCTGCTCGACCAGGCCGGTCCGGAGTCCGGTGTCGGTCCGATCAGCGCGGCGCCGTTCGGGTCGGCCGGTGTGCTGGCGATCTCCTGGGCGTACATCCGGATGATGGGTGCCGAGGGGCTGACCGCCGCGACGAAGGCCGCCGTCCTGACGGCGAACTACGTGGCGAAGCGGCTCGAGGGCGCGTTCCCGGTGCTGTACACGGGCGAGAACGGGCTGGTCGCGCACGAGTGCATCCTCGATCTGCGGCCGATGACGAAGGAGACCGGGATCTCGGTCGACGACGTCGCCAAGCGGCTGGTCGACTACGGCTTCCACGCGCCGACGATGTCGTTCCCGGTCGCGGGCACGCTGATGGTCGAGCCGACCGAGTCCGAGGACCTCGGCGAACTCGACCGCTTCTGCGACGCGATGATCGCGATCCGGCACGAGATCGACCGGGTCGCCGCAGGCGAGTGGCCGGCCGCCGACAACCCGCTGGTGAACGCGCCGCACACCGCCGAGTCGGTCATCAACGACAAGTGGGAGCACGCCTACACC
Organism: Kribbella sp. NPDC043289; assembly: GCF_056436705.1. Lineage (NCBI taxonomy): Bacteria > Bacillati > Actinomycetota > Actinomycetes > Propionibacteriales > Kribbellaceae > Kribbella > Kribbella sp. NPDC043289. Next base: position 2,216,583 of record NZ_JBWKCB010000001.1, on the reverse strand, counting down.
CGCGAGGAAGCCGCCTTCCCGCGCTCGGTCGACCGCGCCTCGAAGTACTGGCCCCCGGTCCGCCGCATCGACGGCGCCTTCGGCGACCGCAACCTCATCTGCTCCTGCCCCGCCCCAGAGGCCTTCGAGTAGCCCGAGGTTGGATGGAAGTCCTCAGAGGTATCTGAGGACTTCCATCGCGTGTTGACGGACAGGTCGCGCCAACTCTGTGAGGTCGCCGCCGTCGGCGAAACGGAGCAGTCGTGTGGCTGCGGCGAGCGTCGCGATGCGTCCGGAGGGCGAGTCGAGGAATTCTGACAGAACTCGGCTGACCGTCCGGGACAGCTCTGGGTACGCCAGACTCGTGCAGACGAGGGTGGCGGCGTCGTACCCGGCAGGCGCTCTGCCCCAGGTTTCCCAGTCCAGGATGGCCAGTGCCGGCGCGGTGAGGTTGCCCCAGTGGAGATCGCAGTGTGCGGTTGTCCAGGAGACGGACGCGATGTCGACCTCGATACCGAAGAACGCTCTGATGCCGTCGTTCACGTGCTCCGCGTCGACGCCGCGCGACGGTACGGGGTGCGTTGCCAGGGCGCGCAGGGCTTGGTTCAGGTCCGACAGCCACTGATCGGACGGATCGACCTGACCGTCGGGAGTCATGCCGGCGCAGATGGCCGCGTCGGCGACAAAGGTGCTGACCTCCCCGCGCATCCTGCGACCGTTGTCCTGCCACTCCCGCCACCGCTTGACCGTAGGCTTCGGTACGCCCTGGATCGCGTTGGCGGCAACGTTCTGGTCGAGGTATTCGCCATCGCCCCACTCGGGGTCGGCGTAAACGACCCGAAGCCAGGCGTCCTCGCCCGCATCGATCACGCGGCAACCAACCGAGTGCAAACGCCCGGTGTGCAACGGTCGCCCGACCCGCTCGACACCGAACTCCCGCGCGGCCCACTCCAGATGCCCCTCCATCCAATCACGCCGCCGCCGACCGTCGTCGCTCACCGCTCACCCTCTCTCGGCTGGCTGCTCCTCGGGGACAGCATCGCCTACGATGGCGCGAGTTGGCTCGAGGACCCAGTGACCGGAGGTTTCAGTGGCGGCCGTACGACCTGACACTTCCAGTGCTCTGTTTGCTGGGGTTGCGGCTGCGCAGAGTGACGGGCGGTTGCCGTCGGTCAGTGCTGGGGTGGTTCGGGACGGGGCCTTGGTGTGGACCGGGGTGCGGGGGCGGTTCGCGACGGCGGACGGCGGTGCGCCTGGGGCGGATGTGCAGTATCGGATCGGGTCGATCACTAAGACGTTGACGGCGATTCTGGTCCTGCAGTGCCGGGACGACGGGTTGCTGTCGTTGAACGATGCTGTGGGCAAGCATTTGCCGGGGGTCGCGTTCGGGGACCGGACGGTTCGGCAGTTGCTGGCGCACAGTGGCGGGATGAACGCGGAGCCGGTCGGTCCGTGGTGGGAGCGGAACCCCGGCGTCACGTTCGACGAGCTGACCGCGGCGATGGACGATGCGCAGGCGGTCGGTCCGGCGGATCGCCGGCACCACTACTCGAACCTCGGGTACGGCCTGCTCGGCGAGATCGTCGCCCGGCTGCGGGGCGCGTCGTGGCTCGAGCTGGCGCAGGCCCGGATTCTTGATCCGCTCGGCATGACCCGGACGACGTACTTTCCCTCGAGCCCGGCGGCCGAGGGTTTCTCCGTGGACCCGTTCAGCGGGCAGTTGGTGCCGGAGCCGGCGTACGACTCGGGGGCGATGGCGCCGGCCGGGCAGCTGTGGAGCACGATCGAGGATCTGGCGCGGTACGCGATGTTCTGGATCGATCCGGTGCACGAGGTGCTCAGCCGGGACTCGGTCGAGGAGATGACCACGCCGGTCGCCGCCGATCCGCGGGAGAGACTCACCGCGTCGTACGGCCTGGGGTTGCGGTTGATCGCGGATGATCCGCACCTGCTGATCGGTCACACCGGCTCGATGCCTGGGTTCCTCGCGGGGCTGTTCGTCGATCGGGTACGGCGGGTCGGCGCGGTCACCCTGGGCAACGCGACGTACGGCCGGGTCGCGTCGCTGGCGCCTGATCTGGTGCGCATCCTGATGAGCCACGAGCCGCCGATCGCGCAGGAGTGGGTCCCGGAGCCGCCGCTGGCGCAGGGTGCTGAGCTGCTCGGTCACTGGTACTGGGGCAACACGCCGCTCACGATCTCCGCGACGGCCGGCATTCTGCAGCTCTCCGGTGGTCTCAGCACCCGGCTCGCACCGCTCGAACCCGACCTGTATGTGGGCCGCGACGGCTACCTGGCCGGCGAGAAGGTCCGGGTCGTCCGCGACGGCGACACGATCTCGCACCTCGACGCAGCGACATTTGTCCTGACCAGAACGCCGTACGGCGGCTAGGCTGTAGCGCACTGCATGGAGTAGATCAGGGGTAGATCACCCGGCTGCTTACCGGGAGGGCGCAGGTTCGAGTCCTGCCTCCATGTCTGATGGAGCTGTCTCACATCCAGAGGACGGGGGTTCCGGATGCCGGACGAGCCGATGGTGACCGCTTCGGCCGAGTACGCGGTCGGCCGCCTGCAGCACGCGCTCGAGCGCGCCCTGGTCGCGGACGATCTCGCCGTACGCCGGCGCGCCGCGGCCCGGGTCGATGCCTGGCGCAACGTTCTCGACGGGATGGCGTCGGGACGGCTGACGGTCGGCTCGCGGACGCCGGTCGCGGACACCCCCGCGTGGGTCACGCTTGAGGTGGCGCACGGCGGGTTCGCGACCGGCCGGTACCTCGCCGAGGTCCCGGTGGATCCGGACGAGCTCGCCCGGGTGCCGGCCGACGCGCCGGGGGAGACGGATCGCGAGCGGGTCAACCTCTGGTACCTCGGCGACGAAGGGCTCGCGGAGCTCGGGCAGGCGCTCCGGACCGGGCGGTACCGCGTGGATGTCCCGGAGGAGTCGGCGCTGCTCGTCGTCGCGTGGTTGCTGGAGAACCGGCACGACGCCGCGGCACTGGACCTCGTGGCCGAGCTTCGTCCGCTGCTGCACCGGCTGCGGTTCACGCCGACGTTCACCCCGTCGTCCTTGCCGTCCGGAGCGGTCGTCCGACTGCAATCGGTGGGTGAGGTCGGGGACATGTTGCGGCGGGCAACGGTCCGACCGCAGATCGCCGCTCAGCTGGAGACGCTGCGCGTCTGGAACCCGCTGTACGACCGGCTGGTCGCGCTGTGGTGCGACACGGTCGACGGCGACCTCCCAGAGTTGGTCAGCTCGGAGCAGGTCGTGGGTGGCTGGCCGTGCCGGGTCTGGCCCGACGACTGGGTCGAGCGGCGGCGCCAGTGGCTGGACGACTACGAGGCGGCGGCCACCGTCCATCGGACCTCCCAGCGGCACGCGAAGAGCAACTTCGCCCGCCTGCACGCAGTCCTGGAACAGTGCCCGGTCGACAGTTCGGCGCTGAGTGGACGCGACGTGGGCTGGATCCGGCGTGCGCTCGCCAACACGGTCAGCGCCCACGGAGCGCCAGGATCCGAGCCGCGGGCGGCCTTGCGTATGACACAACGCTCGGTGGCCGCGCGTCCGACGTACGCGACGTTGGCGCACGTGCTGGGCGCTCGGCTGGACCGCTTCCCGCGGGACGGTGGTCTGCCGTCGCTCGACCCGATCGACGGTGCGGTCGACGGTCAGGAGGCGCCTGCTGCCGCCGGAGCCGCGATCCCGCCGCACCTGCTGGCGAAGGCCGCGCGGGCCGTCGAGGCTCCGATCGGCGAGCTGGTGGATCGTGGGGTGATCAGCTCGGGGGAGGTGCTCGCCCGCGTGCTGCCCCAGATCACGTCCCAACTGCTCGCGGCGAACATCGAGGACCCGTCGCTCGCGACGGCGTACGCGCAGACGTACGCCGCGTTCCGGCGCCGGCGGAGTCTGCTGCTGCTCAACCTCGAGCACCAGGTGCGCTTCGACGAACTGCCGTGGGTTGAGGCCGTCGCGCCGTACCGCGACCGGCGTGAGCAGTCGACCCGCGCCGCCGCGCAGTCGCTGCGCGAGACGACGGTGGTGGCGCTCACCGCCTTCCCGCACGCCATCCTGCCGAACCCGCTGGTCGGGGAGTTCGGGGCACTCGCCGCGCAGGCAGACCTGAAGATCCCGCTCGTCGAGGAAGTCGCCGCGGACATCTTCATGGGCACGTTCACCATGAAGTGGCGGTCCGCGGGCTGCGTCGCGAGCCGGGTGCTGTTCGGTACGACGTACGCGCGGTACTACGACCTGCCGACGTCCTGGCCGACCGTCGAGGAGCCGAAGGGATGGCGCAAGCGGTGGGGCAAGCCGACCGCTGACGACTTCGCCGAGGCCTGCAGTATCCGCGCGAAGGAGGCGCAGAGCGCCGAGAAGCCTGGGTACGTCGCGCAGAACGGCACGGAGCTCGAACAGGCGCAGATCCTGACGTCCCACAACCTCGCCGCGCTCGTCGACGCCATCGATCTGACCGACTGGCTGCGCGAGGCCGCGCCTGAGCTGGCGGGCCGTGCGTTCGCCTGGGCGGTTCAGCGGCAGACGCAGCCGGCGCCGACCTGGATCAGTGCGCTCCAGGGCATCAAGAACTCGGCGTACGCGTGGCGGCAGGCGATCTTCTTCCTGAGCTTCTGCACCCCGGCCGCGCAGCAGGACGTGCTGGCCGAGCTCGACGGTCGCGCCGGTGTCCTCGGTCCACGCTTCGCGCCCGCTGTCATCGGTCTGCGGCAGGTGATCGCAGGGGAGTGCTTCGACGCGACGGGCCGGACGAGCGGCGGGCGCCGGCTGCTCGGCTGGAGTGCCGGACCGCACTGGTGCATGCCGGATCCAGCTGGTTCGTGAGGATGTTCACGTCTCGGGTGCCCGAGTTGACACGGTGAGTGAGCCGGGCAAAAGTTAGGGCTGCCTTAGTAAGGGTTGCCTTACTCGACAACTTCCCCGGGAGATCTGGATGTCGCAGCCCGCGCGCCTGACCGCGCTGCCCGCCCCCGCCACGGCCCCTGTTCAACTCCGTGACCCGTTCGCTGCCCGCTGGCCGTTGGCGTCGACGGTCTCGGACCGTGAGCGTGGACCGTTGCCGCACGGTTCGCCGGGAGCGGTACTGCGCCGGGCCGCCGAGGTACTGGGGGAGCCGCGGGTGCCGTCGACCGGGGTGGGGGAGCCCGCCGCGCTCGACCTGATCGCGGGCCTGCTGGACGAGACCGGGATCGACCTGAGCCACCCGCACGCGGCGGCGCACCTGCAGCCGCCGGTGCTCCAGGTCGCGGTCGACGCGGACGCGCTGGCCTCGGCGTCGAACGCCTCGATGGACACCTACGACTCCGGTCCGGCGACGCTCGCGATCGAGCAGTGGGTCGTTCGGGCCCTCGCCGACCTGGCCGGCTTCGGTCCGCGAGCCGACGGCGTACTGACTCCCGGCGGCTCGATCTCGAATCTGCTCGCGGTACTGATCGCCCGCGACAGCGCGGCCGCCGCCGCGGGCGTCGACGTACGGCGGAACGGGCTGCGCGGGCTCGACCGTCCGGTCGTGTTCTGCTCCGAACTCGCGCACTTCTCGGTCCAGCGAGCCTGCGCCGCCCTCGGGCTCGGTGAGGAGGCCGCGATCACGATCGCCTCCGACGAGAACTTCCGGATGCGCACCGACGTACTCGCCGACGAACTCGCGAAGCCCGGCCGTACTCCGGTCGCGGTCATCGCCACCGCCGGTACGACGGACTTCGGGTCGATCGACCCGATCGCGGCGATCGGGGAGTTGGCCCGGCGGTACGGCGCCTGGGTGCACGTGGACGCGGCGTACGGGTTCGGGGCGTTGTTCTCCGAGCGGCTCGCGCCGCTGCTGGTCGAGGTCTCGCTGGCGGACTCGGTGACGCTCGACCTGCACAAGATCGGCTGGCAACCCGCCGCGACCAGCGTGCTTCTGGTGGCCGACCGGACCCGCTTCTCCGCGTTCGACCGGTCGGTGGACTACCTGAACCCGGCCGACGACATCGACTCCGGGCTGGACGGGCTGCTCGGTCGGAGCCTGCAGACCACCCGGCGGCCGGATGCGGTCAAGGTTGCCACCACGCTGACGGCATACGGGCGGGCCGGACTGGGCACGATGCTCGACACCTGTCACGAGCTCGCGCACGCCGCCGCGGCCCGGGTCGTTGCCGACAGCAACCTCGAGTTGCTGGCGCCGGTGACCCTGACCACGGTGTTGTTCCGGGTCGCCGGGCAGGGGCTGGAGGCGGCGGACAGCGTTTCGCTGGACGCTCTTCAGGGTGAGGTCCGGCGCCGGTTGCTGACCTCCGGACGGGTGCTGATCGGCCGGACCAAGGTGCCGGCCCGCGGCAGCCGCCCGGCGGCGGTCGCGTTGAAGCTGACGCTGCTGAACCCGAATGCCACCGCGACGGACATCGAAGACCTGCTCGACCAGGTCGTGGCCACCGGCCTCGACGTCCTGACCGGCGAAGGAGCGGCGTGAGAGTAGCTTTTGATGCCCACCTGAATGCGATTCTGCGGTGCTACACGCGGGAGGCTGCGGTTCCGGTGGCTGTCGGACCGTTGAGCTTTCAGGTGGGTGGGGCGACGGTGACCGCCGCGGTGGAGCATGCGTCGCGGACGGGGCTGCACCGGTTCAGCGACGTACTGCTGGACGGTGTGGCGCCGGCTCCCGAGGAGCTGGTGCGGGTGCTGTCGGCGGATGCGGATCCGGCTGAGATCGAGGATCTGGTGGCGCGGACGGCGGAGTCGGTGCGGAACGTCGACGTGTTCGTGGCGGCGGCCGACGGGGAGCGCGGGCCGGGGCGGTTTCTGGAGACCGAGCAGGCGTTGTTGTTCGGGCATCTGCATCACCCGGCGCCGAAGAGCCGGGACGGACTGAGCGGTGCCGAGCTGGCGGCGTACTCGCCGGAGCTCGGTGGCCGTTTCGCAGTGCACTGGTTCGAAGCCGACGCCGAGCTGGTGTCGTCGGACCAGGTGGCCGGCGCGCCCTCGCTGCAGGGACTGGACGCTGTGCAGCTGATGGGCGCGCTGGCCGGTATCACCCCGTCGGCGGGCCGGGTGCTGATCCCGGCCCACCCGTGGCAGGCCGAAGCGGTTGCGTCGCGGCCGCGGGTCGCCGCGCTGATCGAGGAGGGCCGGGTCAAGGCACTCGGGCCGCACGGCGCGCAGTGGTACCCGACGTCCTCGCTGCGGACGGTTTTCCATCCGGATCTGCCGGTGATGCTCAAGCTGTCGCTGGGGCTGCGGATCACCAACTCGCGGCGGGAGTCGACGCCGACCGAGCTTCGGCGTGGTCTCGAGATCAATCGGCTGCTCGACGCGGCGTACAACGCGGGGACGGCGACGGCGCATCCGCGGTTCTCGATCGTCCGCGACCCGGCGTGGGTTGCTCTTGACGAGGGTGGACCGACATTGACCGGTCTTGACGTCGCTGTCCGAGAGGTGCCCGCCGACGTCAACAGTTACGCCTGTCTGGCAGGTCTCGTCGCGCCGCGTCCCGGTGGGGTCAGCCGATTGAGCTCGTACGCCGAAGAGGACCCGGCAGGATGGACGGCGGCGTACATCGACAACGTGCTGATTCCGATGCTGCACCTGTACGCCGAAACGGGCATCGGACTCGAAGCCCATCAGCAGAACACCCTGGTGCGGCTGGACGGGCTAGGGCGGATCAAGGGCGGTGCGTATCGCGACAACCAGGGGTACTACCTCGCGTCGTCGTACCTGAAGGGTCTGTTGGGGGTCACCGGGCTGCGCGACTCGACACTCGCGGTGGTGGACGATCCGATCGTCGACGACCGGCTCACGTACTACCTGCTGCACAACCAGGTGCTGGCCGTCGTCGGTTGTCTGGCGGCGGACGGGGTCGCAGATGAGAGTGAACTGCTCGGTGTGGTGCGGGATCGGCTGACACTCGCGTTGCCGTTGCTGAAGGCGGCTGGGCCGGACGGTGATCGGCTGGCGCGCCGATGGCTCGACGCGGACACGCTGCCGTGCAAGGCGAACATGCTGACTCGACTGCGCGGCATCGACGAGGTGGTGGCTCCGCTGGACGCGCAGTCCGTCTACCTCGACATCCCGAACCCGCTGCGGTGAGTGATCTGTTCGCGCTACGCCCCGCAATACCTGCTGACGCTCCTCGCATCGCACTGTGGATGTCACAGCCTCATGTCCAACGCTGGTGGCATCAGAGCTGGTCGGCGGAGCGCTGGGCGCAGGAGATCGAGCAGCAGTCGGCCGGTGACCACTCCGTTCCTTGCGTGGCCACCGTCGACACAGAGGAGATCGGGTACGTCGAGTTGTACCGCGTACGCCACGACCGGCTGGCGGGGTACTACGCGTACGACGAGAACGACTGGGGCGTCCACGTGGCGATCGGCGACGTCACACGCGTCGGCCGCGGTCTCGGGCGCCGCCTGCTGCGTGCAGTGGCCGATGGCGTGCTGGCGGACGAACCGGCTTGTCAACGCGTCGTCGCCGAGCCGGACATCGAGAACACGCCATCCGTCCGGGCCTTCCTCGCGGCGGGCTTCGATCCGCAAGGGGAGCTACAGCTGCCCGAGAAGACAGCCCTACTGATGGTCCGCACCCGGACCGTGGAGGAGTGACATGTACGACGTGATCGCGATCGGCTGTGGGCCGTTCAACCTCGGACTCGCCGCGCTGGCCTCCGAGGTCGACGACATCGAGCTCGCCGTGCTGGACAGCCGGCCCGAGTTCACCTGGCACCGCGGGCTGATGTTCGACGACGCGATGCTGCAGGTGTCGTTCCTGGCGGACCTGGTGTCATTGGTCGAGCCGGCTCACCACCTGTCGTTCCTGTCCTACTTGAAGGACAGTGAGCGGCTGTACCAGTTCTACGTGCGGGAGAAGTTCCATCCGACGCGGCGGGAGTACGAGACGTACCTGCGGTGGTGTGCGGCCCAGTTGGACTCGCTGCACTTCGGTCACCACGTGCGGGACGCGGTCTGGAATGGCGCATCGTTTGAGCTGACGGTGGAGCGCGGCGACAGCGTTGAGCAGTTCGAGGCTCGGCATCTGGTCGTTGGTGTCGGCACTGAGCCGTCCATCCCCGCAGCGCTCGCTGGACTGCCGACTGAACGCTTCCTGCACTCAGCGGACTACCTGTTCCGTCGGGAGGACTTGCTGCGCACAGGTCACGTCACCGTCGTTGGCTCCGGTCAATCGGGTGCTGAGTGCGCACTGGACCTGCTGCGGTCCGAAGGCCCAGCGGTGTCCTGGTTGACGCGTACGCCGTCGTTCGCACCGCTGGACTACTCCAAGCTCGTGCTGGAGATGACTACGCCCTCGTACGTCGACTACTTCCACGGACTCGACGAGCCGACGCGTGACCGGCTCGTGAAGGAGCAGTGGCGGCACTACAAGGGCATCTCGTCGGAGACACTGGACGACATCCACGATGCCTTGTACGCAAGGGATCTGAGCGCTGCGCCGGTGGAGCTGCAGTGCGGCGTGGCGGTGGTGTCGGCGGTGGCGCGTGCCGATGGGCTCGAGCTGACGATGCTGCACGCGGACAGCGGGAAGCCGTTCCAGCACACCACAGACGCCGTAGTCGCCGCCACCGGGTACCGGAACCGGCCGCTGCCTTTCCTGTCCAGCGTGCAGGAGCAGTTGCGCCACGACGCGGCCGGCCGGTGGGTGATCAACCGCGATCACAGCGTCGACGCTGCCGACGCGCTGGCAGGCCGGATCTTTGTCGCGAACGCGGATCTGCACAGTCACGGTGTCGCGGCGCCGGACCTGGGCATCGGAGCGATCCGGAACGCGGGCATCCTGAACAGCATCGCCGGCCGCGAGGTCTTCCGGTTGCCGAAGTCCACCGCCTTCACGACGTTTGCGATCCCCGGATGAGCGTCTGGGCGCGGTGTTCGGCCGAATTGCTCGCCAAGCTGATCTCACAGTTCTGCACGGAGGGCTTGCTGACGCCCGAAGGCAATCGTTTGAGCTTGGGTGCGGTGTCCTATGTGTTCGAAGCGAGTCGTGGTGGTTTCGGCAGTTGGCGGGTCGATCCCGCGTCGATCCGGCGTACCACGTCCGGCATTCTCGGGAACGGCGAGAGCGAGGTGGCCACTGACCCGGTGCAGTTCTTCGTCGAAGCGGCCGACGTACTGCAGCTCGACGGCTCCACGGTGGCCGGGTATGTCGCCGAGTTGACGAGCACGCTGGCGGCCGACGTACGGATGGCCAAGTCCGCTGCGCCGGCTGAGGAGCTTCTGGGTCTGCACCACAGCCGGCTGGAGGGACACCTCACCGGCCACCCGCTCCTGGTCGCCAACAAGGGCCGCCTGGGCTTCTCAGCCGCCGACAGCGAACGCTACGCCCCCGAGGCCCGCACACCGCTCCACCTCACCTGGCTCGCCGTCCGCCGCGGCCTCGCCGAGTTCCGCGGTACGCCGGACCTCTCGGAGCACTCGGTCATCGCACGCGAACTGGACCCGTCGACCGTGGAAGCGTTCCGCGCCAAGCTGGACGATCCGGACGCGTACGTCTGGCTCCCGTGCCACCCCTGGCAACTCGACCACGTAGTCCGCACCCAATGGGCCCGCGAATTGGCCACCGGCGAGATCGTCGCCCTGGGGCAGAACCCGGACGAATACCTCCCGACCCAGTCCATCCGCACCCTGGTCAACATCACGCAGCCCGACCGCTACCAGGTCAAGCTCCCGCTCAAGATCCTCAACACCTCCGTCTACCGAGGCATCCCCGAGCACTGCACGTTGGCCGCACCAATGATCACGCAGTGGCTCCGCGGCCTGTGGTCCCGCGACGAGACCTTCCGTGCCCTCGGCACCGAACTCCTCGGCGAGGTCGCCTCCGTGACCGTCCGGCACCCCGAACTCTCGACGCACGCCGGCATCCCGTACCAGTGGACCGAGACCCTCGGCTGCATCTGGCGTGACCCCGTCGACGCTCGCCTCCGCGAAGGCGAGACGGTGTGGCCGCTGGCCGCCGTACTCCACCCCGGCTTCACCGCGACCGCGATCAGCCGCAGCGGAACCGATCCCCAGACCTGGCTCAGCCATCTCCTGGCGACGATCCTCCGGCCGCTGCTCCACCTCCTCCACCACTACGGCATCACCGTCAATCCGCACGGCGAGAACCTCGCCATCATCTGCGCACCCAACGGCCTCCCCGCCCGCCTGGTGATCAAGGACCTGGTCGACGACATCAACATCTCGACCGACCCGATCCTTGCCCGCGGCCCCGAGCCCGACTCGCACGCCAGAGTCCTCCCACGCAAACCCTGGCCCATCCTCCGCCAGTACGTCGTGGACGCCCTCCTCCTCGGTGTCCTCAACCCCTTGTCCGCCCTCACCCTGATCCCCGAGGACACGTTCTGGGGCCTGACCCGCGGCGAGGTAGACCGCTACACCACCACCCACCCAGAACACACCGCCCGCCTCACCGCCACCGCCCTCACCGCCGAAACCTTCACCCGCTACCCCCTCAACACCTACCGCCTAACCCTCGGCTACACCGACCTGGCCACCCGCCCCCCAATCCCCAAAACCGGCACCATCCCCAATCCTCTGCACGGTGCTCGAGCCGTCCCGCCAGCCGAATAAAGAACCGATGCCCGCCCGGAATTTCCCGGGCGGGCGTCGGCAGTAAACAGATGGATCAGTGCGCCATGATGTTCGCGAGATGGTAAAGGCCGAAGCAGAAGATCAGCACGATGCCTACCAGAATCAGAGTGAGCAGCTGCTTCCACAGCGAGACCATCAGCACCGCGCTCGCGAGCGTCACCAACGTTGCGAGAATCTGCGTGTGATGCATGATGTCCCTCTCTTTCTCTGTCACTTCCTCGATGTGTCGTCGTTGGCTACCGTCCGGCCGGAAGGTGGCGTTCATCCAAGGGTTCGCACTTCTATTGCACCCGACGACAATCGGCTGTCAATCCACAGAATTTGGCGCCGGGTAACGCGCCAAATTCGTTGAGTTTATTTGGCTGCCGGCCCTGCCTCGACGATTTGGCGACCGCGGAACGATACGCGGGCGGCGGTTGCCGTACTACTCCCTGCCAGTTGGCAACGCCGTTCTGCCAACTGGCAGGAATCGGCTGTCTGGTGGGCCAAAACTTGTCACGCGGATGGTTACTCCGGGCGCGCGGCGGTCGGATAGTCTCCCGCTGTGTCGACGACTGCGCCGGAGACGGGCGCCGAGCTGTCCGCCAGCCTGCCTTCAATGTCCGCGGGCCGGAGGCCCAGGCGTCCCCGATTTACGCTCGATGATTGCCGAAAGCAAGATCCCGAGTTCGAACGCCTGCTGTCAGATGTCGCCACCGAGTACGACGTCTACTGGCGGGCACTCGAGGTACGTACGCTCCTGCATTTGCCGCGCGTTGCTCGCCCCGACGGCACTATGTCTTCAGGTGCGGTGCACGCTGAACTGAAACGCAATGCGAAACAGTTGCGCAGCGATCAGTGGGAAATCAAGGACATCGTTCCGACGGATGAATTCTTGCTGTCCGATCTGCGTTTCACGGCCATTGACAGCCGGCAGGCCGATCAGGTCTTCAGTAAACTTCATTATCTGCGCAGTGCGCGGCCTGGGTCGATGAACTTCGCGCTGGTGGACCCGCTCAACCATCTGCCGGTGACGCTGTGCAGCGTCTCTCCTCTGGACTGGGCGCGGGTGGGCAGACGGCTGCAAACACAGTTCGATGTCCCGAACGGTGCGGCCTGGGACGTGTCCCGCGTCTACTCGCACAGCGTTGCGCCGAAGTTCGCGATTTCGCACCTCTTGTCGCGCGTCCGGCAGGTCATGGCGCGCGAGATCCCGGAGGCGCAGGTCCTGACCACAGCGGTCGACCCGAACCTCGGATTCCTGGGGACCAGTTATCGCGCCGCGAACTGGCAACAGTGGATGTCGATCGAGGCGCGGCCCTATCTCTACGTCGATGGTGCGTACGCTAGTCCGCGGCAACTGCGCAGTCAGTGGGGCGGCGCGAACCTCACGCTGTTGCGCGGGCAGTATCGCAAGACGGTCTTCGAGCAGAGCCGCGCGAAACTATTGGATTCACTGATCTTCTGCTGCCGGCTGCGCGAGGTCACCGAAGCCGTTCCGGCCGACGAACGGCGCCGTATCCGGCGCTGATGCCTGCGGAGTAGCGCTGGGTTCGTTGATGCGGAAGGACCGGCCCAGGAGGGCATCGATACTGCTGCGCGCCGGCATCCAATCGGGCTGCGAATAGTTGGCCGCGGCGCACGACATCGCCGCTGCCGCCCAGAGAGCGACCTCGCTCGAGAAGACGCCGTTGCTGTCGATGAGCTTGGCTGCGAGAGCGGCGCAGAAAGCGTCGCGGGCGGCGGAGGTCTCCTTGTAGATCGTCGGCACGATAGGAACACCCAGAGGGTCTTTCGCGCGGTTCGAGTAGACGGTGCACCCGCCGTTGACGAGAAGGCACAGCGTGTCGACTCCGAAGGCGAGAAGATTCCGCGCCACGGGATCCGGGTTGAACGGCACCTGTCCCTGCGCAAAAGGCCCGAGTTCCCAAGGGTGTGCGACGAGGTAGTCCATCCGCGAGAGTGCCTCGTGCGAGATGCGTTCGTTGGTGTACGGCTGGCCCGGAGTGACGATCGTCAAAGGACGGCTCTCTCGCACGCGATGGGCGATGGCGAGCACTTCCTGGACCGTGTCACGGGGTACTTCGAAGGTCATGAGTACCGCATCGCAAGCCTCGATCTGAGGCTGGCAGTCGCGCAGATCGCCGGGGGAGAGATGAATCTCGGCGTCGTTGCGCCAGTTCACGGCGATGCTGTCGCCGAGCTCCTTCTCGAAGACACCGGTGAAAGGAGTGCGAGCCCCGCGGACCCGTTTGACCAGCGACGTGTTGACTCGCTTGCGCCGAAGGTAGTCGAGAATTTCGTCGCCGAACCTGTCGTCGGCGACGGCGGCGACGAGATAAGTGTCCAGACCCAGATGAGCAGCGGCGACGGCCTGGGTGAGGCCCTTGCCACCCGGCGTCAGGTCGAAGCTGAACGCTTCGCTGGAGGTCTCGGGATCGGGCAGGTTCCGCGCTCGGAATATGACATCCATGACTGCGCCGCCGACGATGACGACGCGGCCCGCTGATTCGCCGCTGCGAGCCCCGACGAGGTCGGTCTGCGTGCGGTGCCTCGGTTCGTCGGCGTAATTGCGATGGATCAGGGATCCGGCCAGAGTGCGGAGTACCGCAGGCTCAGTGCTGCCGCGCAATGATCGGTCACTGGGAGCCGTGTCCGGTTCGGCTCCCAGAGCGCGATGGATGCGATGCCAGTTGCTGAGCAAGGTCTGACGGCGGCGCGTCACAGAGGGGTTGTACAGCGAGCGCGTGATGTGGACTTCGAGGCCGGCCTCCGCATACGTCTCTAAATGAAGTCTGAGGCCGAGAACGGCATCCGCGATGATCTGCTGAGTCCCGACCAGGTCTTCACGCACGCAGCTCTGGACGAGCCTGAATGCGGCCACGGCCAAGTCGTCGAGCTGATGAAGTGTGGCGTAGTGACGGGTCGCGGCGAGGTCGATCAGAGGAGCTGTGAGGCCGGTTCTCTCCGAGCTGAGCCGCTCAAGGGTCAGGCCGTCGTGAGTTCGGAGCTTCTCCAGCATGCCGGCGAGCAGCAGCACCTTGTCTGCCTGATTGTCGCTGCCGTCGATCATTCGCTCCCACCGACTTCATGCACTGTCGGCTGCCGGGACGCCGCCACACAGTGTGAGCAAGTGTGCCATTGACCTGTGTCACTCGCAGCGCCGGTTCGCTCGTTTCGATATGTTATGAAACTGGCGAGTCTCGCGGGTCGCCGTGCCGACTCGAGGTCAGGAACTTGGAAGGACGCCTCGGTCGGTCCTTCGGCAAAGTGGTCGGACATGTGTGCGCCCCCAGCACCGCGAGGTCAACACAGCCATTATGCGATTGCCCAGGGCAGCTCGCTCTGGTTGCCTGCGCGTCGTGTATTTGCAGTGCTTTCCGGAAACGATCGGCTTCCCGGAAAGTCGGTCGCTTTTGTTGTGGCAAGCAAATGTTTTCAGGGTGTCGGTAAGGCTGTGGGCGGGAGGGAACCGGTTGGTGGGTGGGTGCGTCTGGTTGGTGTTGTGACGTAGGCTGCTGCGGTCTGTCGATCGGCCAGGTCGGTGGGGCGAACACGGGGAGCACGATGAAGACTGGGCATGTCGAGCTTGCGAGAGCTCAGCAGGAGCGGTGGGAGTCGGCGTACGCGCGGCAGCCGCGGTTGCACGGGTCGGAGCCTTCGGCGGCGGCGCGGTGGGCGGCCGAGGCGTTCGGTGCCGCGGGCATCGATGACGTGCTGGAGCTGGGCGCGGGGCACGGGCGGGACGCGTTCTTCCTGGCCAGACAGGGATTCAGCGTGCATGCGACGGACTTCAGCGAGGCGGCGCTGGACCAGTTGCGTCAGGAAGCGCAGCGGGCCGGGCTCGACGATCGCGTGACCGCCGCGCTGCACGACGTCCGTGATCCGTTGCCGCCGGCCGACGCCACGGTCGACGCGGTGTTCGCGAATCTCCTGCTGAACATGGCGTTCTGGCCGTCGGAGTTGCGTTCGCTGGTGGCCGAGACGCACCGGGTGCTCGGCCCGGGCGGCCGGTTCGTGTACGCCGTGTGGTCGACCGACGACCCGTGCTCGCGGTACTGGCAGCAACTGGACGGTGGCCTGTCGATGCACGACGGGTTCGTGGGACGGTTCTTCGACGACGCTCTGGTGACCGAGCTCGGCGCGAACTGGCAGCTCGACGACGCGACGCCGTACCAGGAGGGGCAGCGGCGGATGCTCCGCGTCACGATGACGAAACAGTAATCAAGCTGAAGCCGGGTCTAGGAGTGCCGGTTCCGAACAGGTGACGTTGCCTGCGGTTCCGGCGCGCCAGATTGCGGTGTGGTCACCAAAGCGAAAAGTTGCATTGACGAACCCGACCGGTTCCGACAGGCTCTGTCCGCGTCTCACCTTCAAGCATCGGAGATACAGCAATGCAGTGGTACATCGACGTCCTGAAGAAGTACGCCGTGTTCGACGGACGGGCCCGGCGCAAAGAGTACTGGATGTTCGTGCTCTTCAGCGCGATCGCTTCGATCATCCTGTCCATCCTGGACCGGGTCCTCGGGCTGACCTACGGCGCCGGCGGCTCGTCCGGCTGGCTGCAGACGATCTACGGTCTGGCCGTCCTGCTGCCCACGATCGGTGTGGCGATCCGGCGTATGCACGACACCAACCGTTCCGGCTGGTGGATCCTGATCAACCTGATCCCGTGTGTCGGGTTCATCTGGTTCATCGTGCTGGCGGCCCAGGAGGGGACCGCTGGTGACAACCAGTACGGTCCGGACCCGAAGGGCGCCGAGCGGTTCGGCGGCCCGGGCCAGGCGGGGCCGGCCGAGCCGGGCTACCCGACCGTCTGATCAGCAAGCAAAGAACGCCCCCGCGACCAGCACGGTCGCGGGGGCGTTCTGCGTTCTCAGTTGGCCTGGCTGACGCTCGACATGTTGAAGTCAGGCACCAGCAGCGGCGGTGTCGCGGTCCGGGAGAAGTAGTCGCCCCACTCCCGCGAGAACGACGGCACGGTCGTGCCGGCGGACGTGAACCGGGCCAGCAGATCGACCGGGCTCTCGTTGAACCGGAAGTTGTTCACGGCACCGGTCACCTCGCCGTTCTCGACCAGGTACACACCGTCCCGCGTCAGACCCGTGAGCAGCAGGGTCTGCGGATCGACCATCCGGATGTACCACAGGCAGGTCAGCAACAGACCGTTGTCGAGCCCCGCCACCAGATCGTCGGTCGAGCCGCTCGCGCCGTCCACCGTGACGACGTAGTTGTCGATGTCCGGCGTCGCCGTCGGTACGTCGATCAGCTCGGCCGTGAACCGACTCGTCATCAGGTGCTCGAGCTTCCCGCCGCGGATCCAGTCGGTCGCCGCGAGACTCAACCCGTTGTCGAACACGCTCGACGAACCACCGGAGGACCGCGCCACCGCGAACGCGAACGCCTCGAGGCCGGCCAGCGCCGGGTCCGAGTGCAGGGACACTGGCTGCGTCGACAGCGTGTCCCCGAGCCGGGTGCCGCCGCCGGGCTTCGAGAACACCGTCCGGCCCTCGAACGCGTCCCGCCCGTCGAGCTGCCAGAACAGGTACGTCATCAAGTCCGCGACCGCGGCGGGCGGCAGGATCGTCGGGTGCCGGCCGGCGTCGACCGCGACCGAGCGGGCGGCCCAGCCGAGCCGGCGAGTCAGCTCGGCGTCGAGCGCGAGCGCGTCCACGTCGCTGAAGTCGCGCGTCGCGGTGCCGACCCAGGCCGAGTGGCTGAGGTCGGCGTTCTTACCGGTCGACGAGACGTAGCCGCGGGGCAGCGCCTGACGCAGCCGCAGTCCGGTCGAGGAACCGACGTACAGCGTGACGACCTCGTGGTTCGCGAAGCCGTAGAGGCGGCGCTTGTCCGCGTCGGCGCGCTTCAGCGACTCACCGAGCGTGGGCGCGAACTTCTCGTAGACGCCCACCGAGGTCACCTCCGGCTCCAGCTCCCAGTCGGCGCTGACGGTGCCGTCGACGAGCGGGCGCGCGTCCTCGGCGGGCCCGGCCGCGCGGGCGGTCGCGATGGCCGCCGAGACGATCTCGCGCAGTGCGTCCTCGGTGACCGAGGAGCGGCCGATGACGCCCGCCGCCGTACCCTCGCCGGAGCCGACCGTGGCGATCACGGTGACGCTCGAACCGCGCATCGCGCCGTTGGTGGTGAGTGTGTTGTTCGCCCAGCGCAGGTTGGTGCTGGAGGTCTCCGCGACGATCACGACGCAGCCGTCGGCGCCTTCGGCCGCGGCGAGTGCGAGACCCCGCTCGATGGTGTCCTGCGGGGTGAGTTGAATGCCCGTCACCGGCCGGCCTCCTGAGTGGTGTTGAGAATGCGGACGCCGCGGAACAGCGCGGACGGGCAACCGTGGCTGACGGCACCGGACTGCCCCGGCTCGGCCTTGCCGCAGTTCAGCGCGCCGCCGAGGACATAGGTCTGCGGGCCGCCGACGGCCTCCATCGAGCCCCAGAAGTCGGTCGTGGTGGCCTGGTAGGCGACGTCGCGCAGTTGACCGTCGAGCTTGCCGTCGGTGATCTTGTAGAACCGCTGACCCGTGAACTGGAAGTTGTACCGCTGCATGTCGATCGACCACGACTTGTCGCCGACGATGTAGATCCCGTTCGTGACCCGGCTGATCAGCTCCTCGGTCGAGGGGCCGTCCGCGGCGGGTTGCAGCGAGACGTTGGCCATTCGCTGGATCGGGATGTGGCCCGAGGAGTCGGCGTACGCGCAGCCGTTGGAGCGCGGGGTGCCGAGCACGTCCTCGTTCTTCTTCGCCATCCGGCGGTCGACCTGGTAGCCGACCAGGATGCCGTCCTTGACCAGGTCCCACTGCTGGCCGGCCACGCCCTCGTCGTCGTACCCGACGGTGGACAGGCCGTGCTCGGCGGTGCGGTCGCCGGTGACGTGCATGACCGGCGAGCCGTACTTCAGCGTGCCGAGCTGGTCGAGGGTGGCGAAGCTGGTGCCGGCGTAGTTCGCCTCGTAGCCGAGCGCGCGGTCCAGTTCGGTGGCGTGGCCGATCGACTCGTGGATCGTGAGCCACAGGTTCGACGGGTCGACGACGACGTCGTACGCGCCGGCCTCGACGGTCGGGGCGGCCATCTTCTCGGCCAGCCAGCCGGGGATCCGGGCGAGCTCGTCGTCCCAGTTCCAGCCGGTGCCGGTCATGTACTCCCAGCCCCGGCCGGCCGGGGGAGCGGTGGACGACATCGAGTCGAACCGGTCCTCGGCGACCGCATGCGCGGTGATGTCCGGGCCGATCCGGACCCGCTGCTGCGTGTACGACGTCCCAGCCGTGTTCGCGTAGTACTTGCACTCGTGGATCGTGGCGACGTGGACGCCGACGTGCGCGACGCCGTCCGCCTTCAGCAGCCGGTCGCTGTAGTCGGTGAGCAGCGCGACCTTCTCCGCCCGCGGCACGCTGAACGGGTCGATCTCGTACGCCGAGATCCAGCGCACGTCGTCGTACACGGGCTCGTCGGCGAGCTCGATCGTCTCGGCGTTGATCGGGCGCGACACCTGGGCCATGTTCACCGCCTGCTCGGCGAGACTGACCGCTTCGTCGACGGTGAGCGCGACGCCGGCGGCGAAGCCCCAGGTGCCGTCGTGGATGACGCGCACCGCGAGGCCCAGGTCTTCGTCGTCCTTCGCGCTCTCCAGCACGCTGTCACGCAGGGAGATGGACTCGGACCGGATCCGTTCCAGCCGGAACTCGGCGAACGTCGCGCCGAGATCGCGGGCGCGCTGCAGGGCGGCCGCGGCCAGCTCCTGCCGGGGCAGAGCGAGGAATGCTGCGTCGATATCAGGCACGAAACCGACCCTATACAGCCGCTCGCCGGACCGGCGAAGGTTATCCCCAGGCTTAGAGCCGGGCCGCCAGCTCGAAGCCGTCGAACAGCCGCCCGCCGTACCCGTCGAGGATGCGATCCACCGCGACCACGAGCCGGTCGTCCGTGGCCCGGACGCCGTCCATCAGGGCCACCGCGTGATCGGTGCCGTGCGCAACGTCGTACGCCGCCACCTCGCGCAGCAACCCCTTGCCGGTACCGGACCAGTGGCCGGCGCCGGTCAGCAACAGACGCGCCGCGTCCTGCCACAGCACCGACGCGATCGCCAGGCGGGTATCGCCCGACGCATCGGTCAGATCGTCCACCAGGTTGGTGATCGTGTACCGCAGCAGGTCCAACTCGTCACCCGACAACGGGCGAGGCCCAGCCGCCACCTCGGCCCGGAACTCGTCCTGCAGACGCGCCCCAAACCCATCCGTGTCGAGCAGTACGACGGATTCGCCGACCAACCGCATCATCGTCGGCTGCCGCCGGTCCTGGTCCTTGTCGGCGAAATAGCGCAGCGACTTCTCGGTGTGCACGAACAGTTCGACGGGCCAACCGCCGTACCGTAGGGACCGCCGGCGTGGTGCCGGTGGGCCGTCGAGCAGCACCGTGATGTCGAGATCGGACGTCGGCCTCGCCTCGCCACGCGCAACACTTCCACCCAGCCAGGCGGCTCGGGCGTCCGGATACAGATCGTTGACGAGTTGGCGTGCCAGGTCCATCAGGACAGTGTCAGCCATCGCAGGAGTTCACGGTACGCATTTGTCGGCGGGATGTGACCGCCCACGTAGTACCGGCGCTCGGCGTGCGGCATGGCCGCGGCGAGGTGGTCCGCGTGCTTGCCCGCACGTTCGTCGGCGGACCCGTGCCAGATGCTCACCGGCACCGTGATGTCCGCGAGGTCGAAGCCCCACGGACCGGCGAACGCGATGTGGTCGTCGATCCACCCGTCGTGACTGGTCACGAAGGTGGCGGTCAGGCGGGCCATGGCGGCCGGGTCCTCCCGAGCCGGCGGACCGGGCGGCGAGCCGGGATCCGGCGGGAACTCCGGACCGCCCTCCTCGACGGCGGCCATGATCGTCCGGGCCGTCTCCTCGAGTTGCGGCCGCAGGTCACTCCGCGCAGCCAGCCAGGAGGTGCGGTTGCGCCGCGGATCCGCTCGTTCCTCGTCCTCGGTCGGCTCCGGACCGTCGACGATGGCCGGCGCGATACCGCCGGTGATCGCGCAGCGGGTGACTCGATCGGGCAGGAGCGCGGCGCACGCCAGCGCATGCGGCCCGCCTCCCGAGCCGCCGGTCACCGCGAAGCGTTCCCACCCGAGCGCGTCCGCCAGCGTCGCCGCGTCCTCGACCACGGACGCCACAGTCCGGCCGGGTTGGCGCGTGGATCCGCCGTACCCTGGCCGGTCCGCGACAGCCATTCGCAGGCCCGACTCCTCAATGGCTCCGACCGCGTCCGGACGCTTCCAGCGGGTGCTGGGCGTACCCCCGAAGGAGATCGCAGGGAGACCGCCATCCGAGCCGTAGAGGGTGTAGAGAACCATCCGGTCGCCGACCTCTAGGAGTCCTTCCACGCAGCGGAGCGTAACCGGCCGAATAGGGCTAACCCCAATCTGGAGTTACCGACCTGAGATTCTCGGAATTCGAGATGCGGGCGAGGTGGTGGAAGGATGCGGCCTAGGTTTTGTCGGCTGCAGCTTCGAACCTGTCGGGAGTACTTGTGAGTTCCTCGGTCGCCGGGACCGTATCGCCCACCCGGCAGGCGTTACGCCGGCTCCGGCGCGACCGCAGCGCGCGGATCGGCGTCGCGCTGGTCGGTCTGCTGATCGTGATCGCGGCGGCGGCCCCGCTGCTGGTCGCACTGTCCGGCCAGGACGCGACGACGTACCACATCGATCTGCTCGATCCGGGCCGCGGGAACGCGCCGCGCGGCGCTCTCGGCGGGGTGAGCGGCAGCCACTGGTTCGGGGTGGAGCCGCTGACCGGCCGGGACCTGTTCGCGATCGTCGTGCTCGGTCTGCGGACGTCGCTGTTCATCGCGGTCGTGGTCACCGCGATCACCACCGTGGTCGGCACGCTGGTCGGGATCAGCGCGGCGTACCTGGGCGGCTGGTACGACGCGGTCGTGTCGCGGCTACTGGACTTCCTGTTCGGGTTCCCGCAGCTCGTCTTCATGATTGCCCTCGGCATCATTATCCCGGCGCGCTTCCCGCGCTGGCTGCTGCTGATCCTGGTACTGAGCTTCTTCGGCTGGGCCGGACTGGCCCGGCTGATCCGGAACCAGGCACGCTCGCTGGTCGCCCGCGAGTTCGTCGAGGCGGCCCGCAGCGTCGGCTCGAGCAGTTGGATGGTCATCACGCGTGAGTTGTTGCCGAACCTGCTCGGTCCGGTCCTGGTGATCGCCACGCTGGCGATCCCGGGGTACATCGGTGCCGAGGCCGCGCTGTCCTTCCTAGGTGTCGGCGTGCCTCCGCCGACGCCGAGCCTCGGCCGCTCGATCTCGGACTCGATCGCCTGGGTGTACACCGGCGCCGACCCGTGGTTCCTGCTGTTCCCGGGCATGATGCTGTTCTTCGCCGTGCTCGGCTTCACGCTGCTCGGTGACGGGGTGCGGGACGCGTTCGACGTCCGGTTGCGGAGGACGAACTGATGCCCGATCTCGTCTGGTTCCTCATCCGGCGGCTCTTCGCCGCCCTGCTGGTGATGCTCGCGCTGAGCCTCGCTGTCTACCTGGTCTTCTACGCGATCCCGGCCGACCCGGCGCACCTCGCCTGCGGCAAGCCCTGTACACCAGACCGCCTGGAGCAGGCCCGGCACTTCATGCAGCTCGACCAGAGCACCCTGCAGCAGTACCTGAGCTTCCTCAAGGGCATCTTCGCCGGCCGCACCTTCGGAGACGGTACGGCGGCTGTGCACTGCAACGCACCGTGCTTCGGGTACTCGTTCCCCCTGGCCCGTCCGGTCACCACCCTGATCCTGGACCGGTTGCCGATCACCGCCTCGATCGCGCTCGGTGCCGCCGTACTGTGGCTGCTCCTCGGCGTCTCGCTCGGGGTGGTCGCGGCGCTGAACCGCGGCCGATTCCTCGACCGGGCCGCCATCGGGGTCGCGCTGGTCGGGGTTTCGACGCCGTCGTTCCTGCTCGGTCTGCTGGCGATCCTGGTGTTCGGGTTCTGGCTGAACATGGTCCCGGTGAACGGCTACGTGCCGCTGACCGAGAGCCCGGTCGACTGGGCCTGGCACCTGATCACGCCGTGGATCGTGCTGGCGATCCTGCAAGCAGCGTCGTACATCCGGCTGACCCGATCGCAGATGCTCGAGGAGCTGAACCTCGACTACATCACCAGCGCCCGGGCGAAGGGTGCCGGTGAGGCGCGGGTGGTCCTGACGCACGGGCTGCGCGGCGTACTGGTCCCGGTGGTGACGCTGTTCGGCCTCGATCTCGGCGCGCTGCTCGGCGGCGCGATCCTGACCGAGAAGGTGTTCAGCATGCAGGGCCTCGGCGACCTGCTGATCACCGCGGTCGGTCAGCTCGACGTGGCCGTGGTCGTCGGCGTCACGTTGTTCTCGGCGTTCCTGATCATCCTCGCGAATCTGGTGGTGGACGTGGTGCACGGTGTGCTCGACCCGCGGGTGAGTCATGGCTGAGCCGGTGCTGGAGGTCCACGACCTGCACGTCACGTTCAGCACCGAGGGCGGCCCGGTGCCGGCCGTCGACGGCATCGACTTCGCGGTCGCGCCGGGCCAGACGCTGGCGATCGTCGGCGAGTCCGGCTCCGGCAAGAGCGTCAGCTCGGCCGCGGTGATGGGCCTGCTGCCGTCGAACGCCGAGGTCACCGGTGAGGTGCTGCTGAACGGCCGCGAGCTGATCGGCCTGCCGAACGACGACCTCCGCAAGATCCGCGGCAACGACATCGCGATGGTCTTCCAGGACGCCTTGTCCGCGCTGAACCCGTACTACAGCGTCGGCTGGCAGGTCGCCGAGGCGTACCGGCTGCACCACGACGTCTCCAAGAAGGTGGCGCGGCAGCGGGCCGTCGAGATGCTCGACAAGGTCGGCATCCCGGACGCGGCCCGGCGGGCCGACAGTTACCCGCACGAGTTCTCCGGGGGAATGCGGCAGCGGGTCGTGATTGCTATGGCTCTGGTGAACGACCCCAGAGTGCTGATCGCGGACGAGCCGACGACCGCACTCGATGTCACCGTGCAGGCGCAGATCATGCGCCTGCTCGACGACGTCCAGGCCGAGTTCGGAACGGCACTGATCCTGATCTCGCACGATCTCGGGGTGGTCGCCGAGGTCGCCGACGACGTCCTGGTGATGTACGCCGGGCGCGCGGCCGAGCGTGGCACCGTCCGCGACCTGTTCTTCCGCGCGGCGCATCCGTACAGCCTGGGTCTGCTCGGTGCGATGCCGCGGGTCGACGTACCGCCGAAGCCGCGGCTGACCACGATCCCAGGGAGCCCGCCGACGCCGGGGGCGATCGCGACCGGGTGCCCGTTCCAGCCGCGGTGCGCGTACGCGCATCTGGTCGGTGAGCGGTGCGTGACCGAGCGTCCCGAGCTGACGCCGCGTCCGGGGGAGGGCGACCACGAGGCCGCTTGCCATCTGGGCCGCCGTCCGGAGGTGATCGAGTGAGCACCGTGAGTACCAAGCGCGATACCGACGAGCTGCTGCGTCTCAAGGACGTCAAGAAGTACTTCGGCCTGCGCGGCGTCCCGTGGCGGCAGGCGCAGGCCGTGCGCGCGGTCGACGGCGTGAACCTGCTCGTCCGCAAGGGCGAGACGCTCGGCCTGGTCGGCGAGTCCGGCTCGGGCAAGTCGACGCTCGCGCGGGTCGCCACCCGGCTGCTCGACCCGACCCAGGGCCGGGTCGAGATCGGCGGCGAGGACGTCACCAAGGTCCGCGGCCGCCGGCTCCGCCCGATCCGCCGTCGGGTCCAGATGGTGTTCCAGGACCCGCAGGCCTCGCTGAACCCTCGGCAGTCGGTCGGCACCATCCTGAGTACGCCGTTCCGCGCGCAGGGCGTCCGCCCCACGCGGGCCCAGCTCGTCGAGCTGCTGGAGCAGGTCGGGCTCGCCGAGCAGCACCTCGAGCGCTACCCGCACGAGTTCTCCGGCGGTCAGCGGCAGCGGATCGGCATCGCCCGGGCGCTGTCGGTGAAACCCGAGCTGGTGGTGTGCGACGAGCCCGTGTCGGCGCTCGACGTCTCGGTGCAGGCCCAGGTGCTCAACCTGCTCGCCGACCTGCGCGACGAGCTCGGTCTCTCGTACGTACTGGTCGCGCACGACCTGGCCGTCGTACGCCAGGTCGCCGACCGGATCGCGGTGATGTACCTCGGCACGATCGTCGAGGAAGGCCCCGCGGAACAGGTGTACGACGCTCCGGCGCATCCGTACACGAAGGCGTTGCTGTCCGCCGTACCGGTCCCGGAGCCCGGCGTGGTCCGCGAGCGGATCGTGCTGACCGGCGACGTACCGACCCCCATCTCGCCGCCGTCCGGATGCCCCTTCCGGACCCGGTGCTACAAGGCGCAGGACGTATGCGCGACCGAACGACCGGTACTCGAGCCTGTCGAAGGTTCGACCGAACACCGGGCCGCCTGCTACTTCCCTGAGCCCCCCACCCCTGAGAGGACCCCATGAAACGCATAACCCGGGCAGTCGCGGTAGCGGCCGTGCTCGCGCTGGCGGCGGCCGCCTGCAACGCCAACGACAAGTCCACCGCCGGTGCCGGCAGCACCGCGGCCGCGGAGCAGGGTGGAACCTTCCACATCCTGACCACCAGCAAGGAGATCAGCCTCGACCCGGCCAAGAGCCAGAACCTCGGGATCAGCTCGATCCACCTGGTGCTGCGCGGCCTGACGTCGTGGAAGACCTCGCCGGACAAGGCGGCCGAGCTGGTCCCGGACCTGGCCACCGACACCGGTCAGGTCAGCGACGGCGGCAAGACCTGGACGTACAAGCTGAAGCCGGGTCTGAAGTACGCCGACGGTTCGCCGATCGTTGCCGCCGACATCAAGTACGGGATCGAGCGGTCGTTCGCGCCGGAGCTGTCCGGAGGTCTGGGCTACCACAAGTCGCTGCTGGTCGGCGGCGACAAGTACACCGGTCCGTACAAGGGCGGCGAGCTCGCCTCGGTCGAGACACCCGACGACACCACGATCGTCTTCAAGCTGAACAAGGCGTACGGCGACTGGCCGTGGATCGTCAGCATGCCGGCGTTCTCGCCGGTGCCGAAGAAGGCCGACACCGACCCGGCGCACTACGGCGAGAAGCCGATGGCCAGCGGTCCGTACCAGGTGAAGTCGTACGCCCCGGGCTCGAAGCTCGAGCTGGAGCGCAACCCGAACTGGGACAAGTCCACCGACCAGGCCCGCACCGGCCTGCCGGACTCGATCGTCCTGGACATGGGCCTGCAGCCCAACGTGGTGAACCAGCGGCTGATCGCGGACGCCGGCGACGACAAGTTCGCCGCCACCACCGGTACGTCGGTCCCGGCCTCGCTGATCCCGACGATCAACGGCAACCCGGCCGTCAAGGCTCGGGTCGCGACGTCGCCGGCCGGTGCGCTCGAGTACCTGGCGATGAACACCAAGCGCCCGGCGCTGGCCAACCCGGCCGTCCGCAAGGCGATCGAGTACGCCGTCGACAAGCAGGCCGTCCAGGTCGCCGAGGGTGGTCCGGAGTTCGGCGGTGAGATCGCGAGCACGCTGATCACGCCAGGCATCGAGGGGTACAACAAGTACGACCTCTACCAGGCGCCGCCGGCTGGTGACCCGGAGAAGGCCAAGCAGATGCTGGCCGCGGCCGGGGTGAGCAACCTGAACCTCGTGCTGGTGGCCGACAACGCGACCGGTCTGGATGTCGCGCAGGCGATCCAGCAGGGTCTGAAGCGGGCGGGAATCACCGTCCAGATCAAGCCGCTGGACAACGAGCCGCTGACCGACCTGATCACCGGCAACAAGCCGGACTTCGACCTGACCGTGTCCAGTTGGCTGCCGGACTTCCCGAGCGCGATCGGCAACATCCAGCCGCTGTTCGGCACCTCGGAGATCGGCAACGGCGGGTACAACATCTCCCGCTACTCCAACCCCGCCGTCGACACCGCGATCGCCGCCGCCACCGCCGAGACCGACCGCACCAAGGCCGCCGGTATGTGGGGCTCCATCGACAAGCAGATCATGGCCGACGCCCCGATCGTCCCGCTCGTCTACGCCCGCAACGCCTTCCTGCACGGCTCGAAGGTCCAGAACTTCTACCTCTCCTCCTACCCGCCCTACCCCAACCAACTAATCATCGGCCTCAGCAAGTAGCACGTCGCCCCACGCGACGTAGTACCGGCCCCTGGGATGAGTAAGCCACTCGTCCCAGGGGCCGTGGCATACCGGCGGAGGACGGCGTGCCGTGGTGAGTGGATGAGACGGCCGCGATCCAGCCGTACGGATCAACGGGTAGTGCACGCTGAACCGACGGCTGCGCCGCACCGACCAACGGGTAGTGCACCCGCGAGAGGCCGTACGCGCCACCCGCCGCACGCTGAACCGCAGCACCGAGGCCGCCGCACTACCCGTTGTTCGGTACGCCGCGCCGCCGCACTGCCCGTTGTTCGGTACGGATCAGGTGCGGCCTTCGGTGTCTTGGGCTTCGAAGAGGGTTGGTTGGGACTCGGGGTCGAGGCCCCAGTCGGCTCGCATGACTTTGTAGCCGGCCTTTTGGGCTGCCGCGACGACCTTTTCGTCGTCGTCGACGAGGATGGCTACCGGGCGTTGTTCGGCGAGGCGTTTGAGGCGGCCGAGTTTCATCAGCGCGGACGGGCGGCGGTCGGTGTTGCCGCGCATGTAGACCTTGCCGGCGGGGAAGCCGTTGTCCTTCAGCCATTTCTCGGTGATCCGCCGGGTGCGCTCCGGGCGGCCGGTCAGGTAGACGATCTCGTGGTCCGCGGCGAGCGTCGTCGCGACCGCGAGACCTTCGTCGAGGACCGCGTCGTCCTTGGCGTGCGTGAAGAACGAGTCCCAGTCCTTCGGCTTCTGCTCGATGAAGCGGAGCCGCTTGCTGGTGTCGGACAGCGTCGCGTCGATGTCGAGTACGGCGTACGGCCGGTCGTCACTCATGGGCACCAGCCTCCCAGGTACGCCGGTCGATCGCGTACAGCACCTCGCCGAACTCGGTTCCGGGCAGCGGGTCGTCGAAGTGCTCGTGGTACACCTTCAGGAACCGTAGCCCCGAGCGCCGCATCACCGCCCGCGACCGGTGGTTGACCGCCATCGTGTCCGCCACCACCCGTTCCATCCCGAGCGCGAAGGCGTGCGCGATCAACGCCTTCGTCCCCTCGGTCGCGTAGCCCTTGCCCCACGCCGCGCGGTGCAGCCGGTACCCGACGCCGACGGTCGCCGGGTCGTCGGTCGGTTGCATCCCGAACCACCCGACGAATCCCTCGGGCGCTTCCGCCGCGAACGTCCCGAGCCGCGGATGCTCGGCGTACACCTTCAGGATCTCCGGCAGTACGACGTTCTCGATCTCGGACCGTGGTGTCGGTGCACCGGTCAGGAACCGCATCACCTCGGGATCGGAGTCCAGCTGCACCAGGAGCTCGACATCGTCCGCGGTGAACCGGCGAAGCACCAGCCGCTCGGTCTCCAGGTACGCAGTCACCACGGGATCGTAGGACCTTCGCGAGTGAAATGCTGGCGATATGTCAGAGGTATGGATGATCACGGGTGCCAGCGCGGGGTTCGGCCGGGCGCTGGCGGACGAAGCATTGGCCGCGGGGCACACCGTCGTCGCTGCGGTCCGGCGGCCGGAGGCCATGGAGCTGGAGCACGAGCGGCTGTCGGTCGTGAAGCTCGACGTGACCGATGGCGACGCGATCCCCGAGGTCGTGGCGGGTGTGCTGGCCGAGCACGGGCGGATCGACGTACTGGTGAACAACGCGGGCCGGGGGATGGTCGGCGCGGCGGAAGAGACCACCGACGACGAACTGCGTGGCCTGATGGAGCTGCACTTCTTCGGGCCGGTGGCGTTGACCAAGGCGGTTCTGCCCGGGATGCGGGAGCGCAAGAGCGGCACGATCGTGCAGCTGACCAGTCAGGGCGGCCGGTACGCGTTCGCCGGGATCAGCGCGTACAGCGGGACGAAGTTCGCCCTCGAGGGCTGGTCGGAGGCGCTGTCCTACGAGACGAAGGACCTCGGCATCCGCGTGCTGATCGTCGAGCCTGGCGCGTTCCGTACGTCGTTCAACGAACCGTCCGCGCTGCACGTGACCCAGATCAGCGAGATCTACGAGGGCCCCGTCGGCGCTGTCCGCGACGCCCTGTCGAACGGCAACGGCACGCAGCCCGGCGACCCGGTCCGCGCCGCGCGGGCGATCCTGACCGCCGTCGCGAGCCCGGAGCCGCCGCTGCGACTGCCGCTCGGTTCGGACGCCGTCGAGGCCCTCCAGGGTGTGTACGCCGCGGCGCAGGCCGAGGTCACTCGGTGGGCGGAGCTGTCGAGCAGCGCCGACTTCCCGCGCTGACCCGTAGTACACCCTCGGTGTGGGTTCCGGAACTGTCCGGAGTGTGGGCGGTGTAGGCCGTTTGTGTGTGTTGGGTTGGGAGGTTGTCGGCGGCGCGGGTTAGCGTTCATTCCGCGATGGACGACTCGATCACGTTTCTGCACAGCTCGGACTGGCAGCTGGGGATGATGCGCCGGTTCCTGGGGCCGGACGGCCAGGCCCGGTGGGGTCAGGCGCGGCTGGATGCTGTCGCACGGATCGGCGAGGTCGCGGAGCGCACCGGGGCGGCGTTCGTGGTCGTCACCGGGGACGTGTTCGAGCACAACCAGGTCGAGCGGCAGACGATCCTGCGGGCCTGCGAGGCGCTGAAGCGGATCCCGGTCCCGGTCGTGCTGCTGCCCGGTAACCACGACGCGCTCGAGCCCGGCTCGTTGTGGACGTCCAGCCAGTGGCAGGCGCACGCGCCGGAGCACGTCACGGTGCTGACCGAAACGACGCCTTTCCAGATCCTGCCGGGAGTCGAGATCGTCGGCGCTCCGTGGCGGTCACGGCGCCCGCTCTCGGATCCGGCCGCGCCCGGGTACGCCGAGCTGACGGCTGATCCCGGCATCAGCAGGATCCTGCTCGCCCATGGACAACTGACGAGCCTGTCGGGCGGCATGTCCGACGTGCCGACCATCGACCAGGTAGCGCTGGAGGCCGCGGTCGCCGATGGTCGCCTGCAGTACGTCGGCCTCGGCGACCGGCACTCCACCACTCGGGTGACCGACCGGATCTGGTTCTCCGGGACGCAGGAGGTCACGTCGCCCGAGGAGGACGCTCCGGGGAACGTGCTCAAGGTGACGATCGGTGGCGACGGCATCGAGGTGGAGCCGGTCCGGGTCGGTGCCTGGCACATGGTCGACCACCGCGTCGAACTCTTCGACGAGGAGGCGATCCAGGCCCTCGAGGACTGGTTCGCCGAGCTGCCGGACAAGGAGCGGACGTACGTGCGGCTGGCCGGCGACGGGTCGCTGCCGCTGCCGGCGCTCAGCCGGCTGGACGCGATGATCGACGCGCAGGGCGAGGTGTTCGCCAGCGTCGAGCGGTGGGCCAAGTTCTGGACGGTGCGGCCCGCGCCGGACGCGGCCGACCTGGAGTCGCTGCAGCTGAGCGGGCCTGCCCGGGCCGCGATGGAGGAGCTGCGGCAGGCGCTGGCCGGTGGCGACGAAACGGCCGGCGCGGCGTTGTCGCTGATGCACCGATTGGCACGGGACGCGGGATGAGATTACACAGCTTGGCGCTACGGGACTTCCGTGGCGTCAAGGACCGTAGTGTCCAGTTCCGCACACTCGGCACCACCGTCGTGGTCGGCGACAACGAGGTCGGGAAGTCCAGCCTGGTCGAGGCGTTCGGCCTGGTCTTCGAGCTGCCCGACGACTCGAAGTCGACCCGGATCCGCGACATCCAGCCGGTCGGCCAGGACGTCGGTCCGGAGGTCACCGTCGAGCTGAGCCTCGGTGGTCGCGAGCTGACGTACGCGAAGCGCTGGCTGAAGAACCGCTCGACCGAGCTGACCGTGGTCGAGCCGGACGGCCGCCGGCAGTCCTGGACCGGACGCGAGGCGCACAACGAGGCCGAGCGGCTGTTCCACTCCCACGTCGACCCGGTGCTCTGGCAGACGTTGATGGTCAGCCAGGGCCAGTCGTTGGTGCTCCCAACGCCGGCCGATGCCGAGCCGCTGATCACCGCGGTCACCGCCGAGTCCGGCACGCCGGTGGACGGCGCGTCGATGCCGCTGGTGTCGGCGGTCGAGCACGAATACCTGCGGTACTGGACCCCGCGCGGCAAGCCGACCGGCGACTTCGCCCGGTCCGCGAAGACGGTGGCGGCGACCGAGCTGACCGCTGCCCAGGCCCTGCAGGCGATGGAGGAGGTCCAGTCCGACATCCGCCGGGCCGAGCGGTTGAACCTCGACCTCGACGACGTGGCGAGCCGGCTGGCCGATCACCTCACCGGCGTCGAGCAGCTGCGCGAGCGGAAGAAGGCGACCGACGAGATCCTGCTCCGGCGCGACTCGATCCGGTCCCGGGCGGAGACCGCGCAGGCCCGGTTGGAGAACCACACCCGGACCAGGCTGGAGCGCGAGCGGCTGCTCGACGAGGTCGAACGGTTCACGAAGACCGAGGCCGAGCTGGCGACCCGGCGGGCCGATGCCGAACTGGTCGCGAAGACCGCCGCCGACATGGTGCATGCCGCCGAGGCCGCGCTGGCGGAGGTCGTGGAGCTCAAGGATCTCCGGCGTACCGACGTACAGGCGGCGGAGCGGCAGGTCGCGCAGCTGGTCGATCGCGCCGAGCTTGACCGCTTGCTCGGGCAGCAGGACGAGCTCGTCGACGTCCGCGCCCGGATCGCCGCGGCCGGCACGATCCTGGACCGGATCAAGGTCGACGACGCGATCGTGGCGGCGTTGGAGAACGCCCGCGCCGCGGTGGTCGAGGCCCGCGCGGCGCTCGCGGCCGGCGTCCCCGAGGTGACGGTACGCCGTCTCGGCGCGGAGCCCGTGGAGTTGTCGGGGACCGGCCTGGACGGGTCCCAAGGTGCCGTGCCGGCGGAGCTCGGGTTCGACGAGTCGACCGAGGTACTGGTCTCCGGTGAGCTCGTCGTCGGCGTGCCGGGTCAGGTCGAGGTGACGGTCCGCGCCGGTGGTGAGGCGGCGACGCTGCGGTCCCGGGTCGACGACGCCGTACGGCGGGAGACGGACCTGCTGAAGAAGGCCGGCGTGAAGGACGTCGCGGCCGCGCGGGAGTTGCTGCGCAAGGCGGACACCGCGAGCGCCGAGCTGAACGAAGCCCGCCGGACCGAGAGGTCGCTGACGGCCGGCGGCGATCCGGGGGAGCGGATCGCGGTGCTGACCGCGCGGCTCGGAGCCGCGCAGGCGGACGAGGCCGAGGAGAGCAGCGCGAAGCAGCCGGCGATCGAGGGTGTGCCGGGGCAGATGTCGCTGTTCGCGGAGTTCACCGAAATCGCCTCGGCGCACGACACGTTGTTCGACGACATCGAGGACCCGGCGCCGCAGCCGAGTGATCTCGCGGGAGCCCAACGCGCGCTCGAAGTGGCCCGGAACGGGCTCGCCGAGGCGGAGCGGCTGCTGACGGACGCCGAGTTCGCGGCCGCGCAGGCTCGCAAGGCGGCTGACGAGGACCGGTCCGAGGCCCAGAACGCGCGAGCCCGGTCGGAGTTGGCGGGGGAGCGGTTGGCTGCCGCGGTCGAAGGACTGGACGCGGCCCGGGCGGTGCTCGATGACGAGGCGGTGGCCACGGCGGAGACCGCGGCGACCGGTGACGTCGAAGCGGTGCTCGAGGAGCTGACCGCCGTACAGGAGCAGGCGGATGCGGCCGGTGCGGATCAGGTCGCGGGGGAGCTGGCGGATGCGCTGGCGGTCGCGACCCGGTTGCAGGGCGAGCGGGACACGCTGCGCGATGCCTTGCGTACGACGGAAGGGCGTCTGGAGCAGTCCGGGCGGGACGGGCTCGCGACGCGGCGCGATCTGGCCGAGCTCGAGCTGGCCGCCGTACGGGCGGAGCACGACAGCCTGGAGCGGCGCGCGGGGGCGGCCCGGCGGGTCCACGAGACGTTGAGCCGGCATCGGGCCGAGGCGCAGACGAAGTACTCCGAGCCGCTGCAGAGCCGGATCGAGTCGCTCGGGCGGAGCGTGTACGGACCGTCGTTCCGGGTCTGGCTGGACGACGACCTCGCGGTCGCGGAGCGCGAACTGGACGGCACGCGGTTGCGGGTCGAGGCGCTGTCTACCGGTGCGCAGGAGCAACTCGCGATCATCACGCGGCTGGCGATCAGTCACCTGGTGAGCACCGGTGACAGCAGCGTCCCGGTGATCTTCGACGACGCCCTCGGCTGGTCCGACAAGGCCCGGCTGCGGGACATGGGCGCGCTCCTCGGCCGCGCCGGGGACCACGGCCAGATCATCATCCTGACCTGCATGCCGGACCGCTACGAGTACGTCCCGAAGGCCACCTTCATCAAGCTGGACGACTGACCGGATCAGCGCGCGTAGGGGTGGCGGCGGTAGTAGTACCAGAGCGCGCCGCTCGCCAGTCCCGCGCCGACGACGGCGCCCGCGATGGTCTGCGCGATCTCGTTGGCGGTGTCGTCCACTGGGACCTCGACGACGGTCGTCTGCTGGTGCTCGACGATCGTCTGCTGCGGATGGTGCGGGTCCTCGGGGTCGATGGCGCGGGCCGAAGCCTGGGCCGCGCCGACGACCGTCGCGCCGCAGACCAGGATCGGTAGCGCGATGACGGCGTAGCGAATTTTCACGATTCCCCCTCCACCTCCACGATCCGGCGGTGGCAGGGGTGGCACATCAGACCTGGCGGATGATCCGCTCCGGTGCGCTGTAGGCGACGCAGCGCTCACCCCGGGTGAACCCGGCGATCGTGACGTCGAAACGGCGGGCCAGTTCGACCGCGAGACTCGACGGTGCACCCACCGCGACGATCATCCCGACTCCCGCCGCGACCGCCTTCTGCACGATCTCGTAGCCGACCCGGCCGCTCACGGCGAGCACCAGACCCTTGCGACTGCGCTGGTTGAGGACGGTCCAGCCGACGACCTTGTCGACCGCGTTGTGCCGGCCGACGTCTTCCTTCACCACGACCTTCTGCCCGTCCGCGGTGAACAGGCCCGCCGCGTGCAGACTGCCCGTCCGGCTGAACATCGGCTGCGCCTCACGGAGCAGGTCAGGCAGTCGGCGTACGACGTCGATCGGGACCTCGACCGGGTCGACCGGGTCGTACTCGCGCTCGGCGAGCTCGTCGAGGCTCTGCTGGCCGCAGACGCCACAGGCGGCCGAGGTCACGCCGTACCGCTGGGGTGGCTCGCGGTCCGGCGGACCGTCGAGCGCGACCGTGACCGTGTTGAACTGCTGCTCGCGGGTGAGCGCCACATCGGTGCAGTAGGCAACGGTATGGATCGCGCCGGGGCGGACGGCGAAGCCTTCGCCGAGGCAGAAGCCGGCGGCGAGCTCGAAGTCGGCACCAGGGGTACGCATCGTGACGACGAGCGGCTCGGGCGGCCGGTCCGGCCACTCCAGGCGCAGCTCCAGCGGCTCCTCGGTGGTGACCAGATCCTCCCGGCGCGACGTCCGGTCACCGTCGAGCACCTCGACCTTGAACCTCGTCGTCGGCCCTTTGCTCATGCCTCCACAGTAGGCCGCTCACCAGCCCCGGCGTACGGCGAGCCAGTCGAGGTGGCTCCAGGCGACGAGCCGTTGGTGATCGCGCAGCACCGGCGTGCATCCCGGCGGTGGCGGCGTGTCGGCGACCCGCAACACGTACGCCGTGATGGCCGCGGCGAAGGCGTCGAGGTGATCATCGGGTACGTCGGCCGTCAGCGGGCTGCGAGTGATGGCTGCCAAGGTGTCGATGCCCTGGTGCTGCGCGAGCGGCAGGAGGCCGACCCAGTCCACCCAGCGAGGGCCGAGGGTGAGCCAGTTCCAGTCGACCGCCCAGCAGGTGCCGGCGGCGTCGATGATCAGGTTGTCCGGTCGCAGGTCGGAGTGCAGCGCGGTGTCGCCGGTCAGCACCTCGGTCGCGGCATCGGCCAATTCGCCGAGCTCGGGAAGCACGCGCGGCACCCAGTCCTGCAGTCCGGTGGGCAGCTGCCGGTCACCGGCCAGGATCTGCGCGGGCACCTGTACGTCGTCCTCGATGAGGCTCGCGAAATGGCTCAACCCGGTCAGTGGCGCAGGCCGTAACACTTCGGCCATCTCCTCGCAGGTGGTGGTAACTCGGGCGAAGTCGTCCTGCGTCCACGGAGCCCCGGGCATCCGCCCGTCGATCGCTTCGGAAACCACTGCGAACCACCGCGTGCCGGGAGTGCCCGCATGCGCCGTGGTGATGATGGCCGGTGCCCGCACCGAGCGCGGGAGCTGGGGAACCACCTCGGCCTCGCGCTGGTACGCCTCGTACGCGTGCATGCCCTCCGGGGCTGCCTTGATGAAGACCTGGCGGCCGTCGGAGAGCGTCGCCCGGGCCGCGAAGCCGCCGGTGAACCCGGACGTGACGGAGCGCGCGACGGACGCGATGTCGGTGCCCAAGGCAACGGTGAGGGAGTGCTGGAGGGCGGCCGGCAGCGTGCTCCAGTCCGGGCGGGCGGAGGTGGCGGAGTAGTCGACCTCGGGGGCGCGGCTCATGCCCACCCACGATAGAAGGACAGGACCGCGGGCGCTCGTGGTTTATCCCGCAACCCGTGACGGCGGCGCCCATCCGTTGACCACGGCAACCAGTTCGATGTACCGCTGCCATCGCGGTCCGCCGGTGGTACGCCGCAACTCGATCAGCCGCCCGCGCAGCTCCGGGTCGGACCACAGCAGATCGTCTCGCGCGAGTGCGCGGTAGCCCACCGCCATCCGGCGTACCGCTGCTCGGAAGTCCTCGTCGGAGGCGAGCGTGGCGAGCTCCAGCCAGGCCTGCACCTGGCGCGGCTCGGCGTTGTCGGGGAGGACCGGCGTGAGGTTCTGACGCATCGCGGCGAGGTGGGGATCGTCGCCGATCACGCTGTCGAGGAAGCCGGCGATCAGCGCGCGGCGGTCCTGCTCGGACTGTGCGGTCAGGTCGTGCATGCGAGTGAGCTCCTCAGGAGTCGAGTGATGATGAGCGACCACCGAGACGACGGCATGCTGTGCCTGCAGCGTCCGGATCTGTACGGCGAGTGCCTCCGCGTGTGCCGCGAGTACGTCGGCCAGCGTCCGCTCCTGCTCCAGCACGGTCCGCACCGTCTCCAGATCCAGACCCAGAGCACGCAACGTGCGGACCAGCTCCAGCCGCGCCACCGCGTTCCCGTCGTACCGCCGATGACCGGCACTGGTACGACGCGACGCGAGCAGCCCGAGGTCGGAGTAGTACCGCACGGTCTTCACCGACACTCCGGCCAACCGCGCCACCGCACCGATCGAGTGGTCCATACCCGTCACCCTCACACCTCCCGTAACCGGAGATTCAAGGCTAGTTGTGGGCGAACCGTTCTTTGGGTCGAGCGAACGTGATGGAGATCGCGGCGACGATCGCGCAGGCGATGCCGACGCCGAACGGAACCCAATACGCCTTCGACGGGCCCCAGACGTCGACGGCATGTCCGGCGGCCGCGTTGCCGGGAGCGACGCCGAGGAGGATGCCCGTGACGGTCCAGGTGATCGCCTCGGTCAGGCGCTCGGGCGGCACCCACTCCTCGACACAGGCGGTCACGGCGACCATCGTCGGAGCGATCGTCATACCGCAGCAGAACAGCACCGCGCCGAGCATCGGCACGCTGTTGACCCAGGGGAGCGGCGCGAGAGTGATGGCGAGCGCGATCGTCCCGATCAGCAGCCGCCGCTCAACCGGGGCCCGCCAGTGCACCGATCCGTACCAGAGTCCCGCCAGCAGGCTGCCGAACGCCCAGACCGCGAGTACGACGCCGGACAGCTCGGCCTGCCCCTTCTCGGTGGTGAACGCCACGGTGATCACCTCGGCGCCACCGAGAGTCGCGCCCAGGCCGAGACCGATCAGGCTGAGCAGCATGATCGAGAGCCAGGGGAGCGGCGCCTGCTCGGCACCGTTCGACTTGCCGCGTCCCGGTGGGTCGGATCCGCGCAGCAGCGCGAGCCAGAGACCGCCGGCGAGCCCGAGTACGCCGGCCGCGGACAGGGCGGCGTACGGGCTCATCTGCGTCGCGAGGGTGGTGACCAGGACCGGACCGACGATGAAGACCACCTCGTCGCCGACCGCCTCGAGAGCGAAGGCGGTCTGCAGCGCGCGACCGCGGCCGAGCAGATGCGTCCAGCGGGCCCGGACGAACGAGCCGACCTGGGGACGGGCGCCGCCGGCAAGGAACGACAGCGCGTAGAGGATCCAGGTCGCCGCACCAGCACGCACGGCGAGCAGCAATCCGGCCAGGGCGACGGTGCAAGCCACCGAACCGATCAGCAGCAGACCGCGCTGACCGAAGCGGTCCACGAGCCGGCCCTGGATCGGGCCGGTCAGGGCACCGGCGATCACGGCCACGCCGGAGATCGCGCCGGCGAGCCCGTACGAGCCGCTCTCCTGGGCGATCAGGATGACGATGCCGAGACCGATCATGGAGATCGGCATCCGCCCGAGGATCCCGGCGGAGAAGAACGCGCCGGCGCCGGGCCGGCGCATGAGGTGAACGTAAGGCTTGAGCATGAGAGACCGGGAGCAGCCTAGAGCATGGCCGTCTGAGAAGCTTGGGATATGTCGCCAGGTGCACCTCCCTACGATGCGGTCCTGTTGCTCTCCTTCGGTGGTCCTGAGAAACCCGAGGACGTCCTGCCCTTTCTGCAGAACGTGACCCGTGGCCGGGGGATCCCGGACGAGCGGCTCAAGGAGGTCGGGGAGCACTACTACTCGTTCGGCGGCAAGAGCCCGATCAACGACCAGAACCGGGCGCTGCTGGCGGCGCTGCGGTCGTCGTTCGACGAGATCGGGCTGGACCTGCCGATCTACTGGGGCAACCGCAACTGGGCGCCGTACCTGACCGACACCCTGCGCGAGATGACCGCCGACGGGGTACGCCGGGCCGTGGTGATCGTCACGTCCGCCTACCCGTCGTACTCCGGCTGCCGGCAGTACCGGGAGAACCTCGAGGACGCCGCCCGCGAGGTGCCGGACGCGCCGCGGATCGACAAGCTCCGGCACTACGCGAACCACCCCGGCTTCGTCGGGTCGTTCGTCGAGTCGACCGCCGAGGCGCTGAGCAAGCTACCGGACGGTTCCGCGATCGCCTATGTGACGCACTCCATCCCGACCGCGATGAACGCGACCAGCGGTCCGGACGGCAACGGGTACGTCGACTGGCACACCGATGTCGCCGCCGAGATCACCGCCGAGCTCGAGCGCCGGACCGGGCGGACCCTGCGGACCGACCTGGTCTACTGCTCGCGGTCCGGTCCGCCGCAGGTGCCGTGGCTCGAGCCGGACGTGAACGACCACCTCGAAGAGCTCGCCGCCGCGGGAGTGCCCGGCGTGGCCGTCGTACCGATCGGGTTCGTGAGTGACCACATGGAGGTCATCTACGACCTCGACACCGAGGCCGCGAAGACCGCCGCGAAGCTCGGGCTGCCGATGGCACGCGCCGCGACCCCGGGCACCGGCGAGAAGTTCGTCACGATGCTCCGCGACCTCGTCGTCGAGCGGGCCGCCGCCGAGCGTGGCGAGCAGCCCGCCCGGCCCTGCGTCGGCAGGCTCGGCCCAGGCTGGGACGACTGCCGGCCCGACTGCTGCCCTGCCCTGCGCCGACCGACCCCGAAGGAAGCTGTATGAGCCCCGAGAGCCCCCAGGACCTCCTCAAGCTGGCCGTGGAGGTCGCGGAGGAGGCCGCACGGCTGATCGTCGAACGCCGCCGCGGCACGATCACGGTCGCCGACACCAAGAGCACCGTCACCGACGTCGTCACCGCCGTCGACCGGGAGTCCGAGGAGCTGATCCGCGCCCGGGTCCTGAGCGCCCGCCCGGACGACTCGTTCCTCGGGGAGGAGGGCGACGACGTGGTCGGCACCAGCGGCGTGCGCTGGGTGGTCGATCCGATCGACGGCACCGTCAACTACCTCTACGACCTCCCGACGTACGCCGTCTCGATCGCGGTGGAGTACGCCGGGGAGACCGTCGCCGGCGTGGTGGTGGACGCACCGAAGGGTGAGGTCTTCACCGCTACCAAGGGTGGCGGCGCGTTCGCGGACGGCAAGTCGATCCAGGTATCCGGCGAGACCGAGCTGGGCAAGGCCCTGGTCGGTACCGGGTTCGGGTACGACCCGGCGCGGCGCCAGGTCCAGGCCGAGGTGATCCAGCACCTGATCGCCGAGGTCCGTGACATCCGCCGGATCGGGGTCGGCGCGGTCGACCTGTGCTACGTCGCCTGCGGGCGGCTGGACGTGGTCTACGAGCGCGGTCTGAACCCGTGGGACTACGGAGCGGGCGCGTTGATCGCGGCCGAGGCCGGCGCCGCGGTCGGCGGGCTGCACGGGGCCCCGGTGTCGCCGGAGATGTCGATCGCGGCCAGTCCGGCGCTGTTCGGGCCGTTCCACGATCTGTTGGCCGCCGCGAACCCGCTGCGTGCTTAGACACCGCTGAGTGCTCGTTTCTGCGCACTATCGCGCATTAACGAGCATTCGTGTGTTCGGTCCTGACATTTGTCGCGACACGCGGGCCACAGCATGGACCCAGTCGTGCATTGCGGAGCGTTATAGGGCACAATCCCGTCCTCGGGAACGGTGTTTGCCGGTCCCGGCCTGGCTGTCAAGGGTTTCGGGGGACGAAGGTTCAGCGCGGTGCGCCGACGCGGAATTTCTCGGCCGCTCCACCCGTTCAAGGGCTCAGCAGGCAACACCACGGGTACGAAGAGGGCAGGGAAACACCATGGCGACTGATTACGACGCCCCGCGCAAGACGGACGAGGACGCTTCCGAAGAGTCGATCGAGGAACTGAAGACTCGCCGTCACGACAAGAACTCCGGCAAGGTCGACGAGGACGAGGCCGAGGCCGCGGAGAGCTTCGAGCTGCCCGGCGCGGACCTGAGCCACGAGGAGCTGGCGGTCCGGGTCCTCCCGCGTCAGGCCGACGAGTTCACCTGTTCGAGCTGCTTCCTGGTTCACCACCGCAGCCAGCTCGCCGAAACGAAGAACGGGCAGCTGATCTGCCGCGACTGCGCAGCCTGACCGAGCGGCCCTGCTTCGTCACAAACAAAAACAGCGGGACCGGCCCACACGCGGTGGGCTGGTCCCGCTGTTGTGCGTCGGTGGCCGGTCAGGCGTTTGAACCGACCACTCGCTTGAACTGACCACTCGCTTGAACTGACTACTCGCTTGAACTGACTACTCGTCGTCCGACTTCTTGCTGATGCTCTTCAGCAGCGTCCCGTCGGCGGCGGCCTGCTCGTAGCCGGGCGGGGCGTATCCGGTGGACTTCAGCCAGTAGGCGGCGGCCCGGCGCTCGGCGAACAGCTTCGCGGCGGCCGCGGCGGCCGCACTGGTCGCCGCCCAGGTGATCACCTCGGCGTACCCGCCCTCACCGTGCTTCGGCGGCTTCCCACCGGATCCGAGCTTCCAGGCCGTGCTGACCGCCTTGCTCGCGGCCAGGCCAACCACGATCGTGAACGCGGCCTGCACCAGCTTCCAGCCGATCTTCGCTCCGACCACTGCACCCTCCTAACACGACTGCTGACACACATGACTCAAGACAGTCAGGATCTTCCCACGCTGTGCCCGCTCAGCGCGGCAGCCAACCGATCGGGGTGGCGCGTCGCGATCACCCAGTACGGCGACGGATCGCCCGGATCGGTGATCTGGACCCGCACCGCGCCCCGCACGTAGCTGCGCAGTACCAGGAAGGCCTTGGGGTCACAGTCGCGCCCGAACGCCAGCCGGGCCTGGTCACCGGTGAGCGCCTCGACCGTGCCGAGGTACGAGCGGTCGATCTCGGCGCGTCCGGCGCGCAGGTGCCGTTCGTCGACCTCGACCCGCGCCCCGCCGTACCGCAGGAACATGACCAGCAGCAGTACGGCGGCCAGTCCGGCGACGATCACGCCGGCCGGGACAGACACCGGCACCGCGACGATGGCGAACAGCGTGATGACGGCCGCGGTGGCGATGATCCACCAGGACACCGGCACCCGCAGACTCTCCCGATACGTACCCACAGGGCCAGCCTGGCACGAACCTGGTCGCGCGCGCTCGATAGGGTCACCTCTCGTGACCGAGGTACTGATCCAGCGACTCGACCCCGACCTGCCGATCCCGTCGTACGCGCATCCCGGCGACGCCGGCGCGGACCTGGTGGCGGCCGCCGACCTGACCCTGAAACCGGGGGAGCGCGGCCTGGTCGGCACCGGCATCGCGATCGCCCTCCAGGACGGGTACGCCGCGTTCGTGCACCCGCGCTCGGGCCTGGCCCACAAGCACGGCGTCTCGATCGTGAACGCGCCCGGCACCGTCGACGCCGGTTACCGCGGCGAGATCAAGATCAACCTGATCAACCTCGACCCGCACGCCGAGGTGACGGTGCGGCGCGGCGACCGGATCGCCCAGCTGATCGTCCAGCAGGTGGAGAAGGCCCGGTTCGTCGAGGTGACCACGTTGCCCGGTTCGGCGCGCGGTGACGGGGGACACGGGTCGACCGGCGGTTTCGGAGATGTGACACGCTGATCAGGTGCACCCGCTGACCTGGCGGATGCGGGAGACTACGGCGCTGTACCAGCGGCCGGACAAACATCGAGGAAGTAGGCAACAGCTGTGATCTTCCGCCGTAAGGGCAAGAACGAAGACCCCGAGACGGACGCCGGGACCGTCGACGAGGCGCCCGCGGACGTCCGCGCCGAGGGGCCCTTCGACTCCTCCGAGGTCGGCCCCGAGGTGCTCGAGGCGGAGGAGCGGATCGACCTGGGCGCGCTGGTGATCACCGGCATGCCCGGCATGGAGCTCGGCCTGCAGGTCGACGAGCAGAGCGGTGTCGTCCAGGCGGTGCTGATGATGCTCGAGGACTCCGCCCTCGAACTGCGCGCGTTCGCGGCGCCGAAGAAAAGCGGCATCTGGGACGAGGTCCGCCAGGAGATCGCCGCCGAGGCCAGCCGGATGGGCGGTACGGCGACCGAGACCGAGGGCACGTTCGGCACCGAGCTGGTGCTGGTCGTCCCGGTCGAGGACCCGCAGGGACAGATCTTCAGCCAGACCTCCCGGGTGATCGGCGTGGACGGCCCGCGCTGGCTGCTCCGCGGCACCGTACTGGGCCGCGCCGCGGTCGAGCCGGACGCCGCGCTGCCGATGGAGGAGACGCTGCGCAACGTCGTCGTGGTCCGTGGCGACGAGCCGATGATCGCCCGCGAGTCGCTGCCGCTGCAGATGCCGCCGGGCGCCCAACCGCCGGGCGAGC
Organism: Kribbella sp. NPDC043289; assembly: GCF_056436705.1. NCBI lineage: Bacteria > Bacillati > Actinomycetota > Actinomycetes > Propionibacteriales > Kribbellaceae > Kribbella > Kribbella sp. NPDC043289. The sequence goes on along the minus strand of NZ_JBWKCB010000001.1, from coordinate 2,174,812 downwards.
CCGAAGAGGCCTGAGCGGACTACACTCGAGATCATGGGTAGCAACAAACCCGCGGGGCTGTGGAAGCGTGCCTTCCGAGGGCTGGCCGGAGACCGCGATCAGCAGGACGCCGAGGTCCTCCAGGACTTCGCGCACGACTGCGGCGCGCGGTCCATCACCGGCTGCCACGACCGGGAGCTGGTCACGCTGTACGGCACGCTGCGCACCATCACGTTCAGCCCGCGCGGCGGCGTACCTGCTTTGGAGGGTGAGTTGTACGACGGAACCGGCACGGTCAAGCTGATCTGGCTCGGCCGCCGCAAGATCGGCGGGATCCACGCCGGCTCGGAGCTGATCGCTTCGGGCCGGATCGGGGTCGTCGACGGCGATCGGGTGATGTTCAACCCGCGCTACGAGCTCCGTCCCCAGGAAGCTCATGGCTGAGGCGGCGAAGAAGTCCGGCTCGCAGCAGATCGGCGGCTGGGTCGGCATGCTGGTCGACGTCGGCCTGCCCTGGATCGCGTTCACCCTGGTGTACGGATTCAGTGACCACAACCTGAAGCTCGCGCTGATCGTCGCCATCTCGGCGGCCGGCGTGGTGGCGGTGTTCCGGCTGGTCCGGCGCAAGCCGATCGCCAGCGTGATCGCCGGCTTCGTCGGGGTCCTGATCTCCGCCTGGACGGCGCACCACACCGGCCAGGCGGAGGACGCGTTCCTGCCCGGCATCCTGCTGAACACGTTCTTCGGCGTGGTCTACCTGGTCACGATCCTGACCCGGTACCCGCTGTTCGGCGTCCTGTACGGCGCGATCACGCAGACCTGGATGGCCTGGCGCGACGACCCGGTGCTGTTCCGGGCGCTGAACCGGGTGACGATCGTGTTCGCGGCCCAGGTCGGGACCCGGCTGGTGATCATGGTCCCGCTGTACCTGGCGCACAACGTGGACGCTCTCGGCATCGCCAAGATCGCGCTCGGTCTCCCGTTCTACGCGGTGACCCTGTGGGCGGCGTACTCCGTCCTGCGCGGCTCGATGCCGGAGGACAAGTGGGACGAGGTCAAGGAGAACTTCACCCACATGCTGCGCGGGACGAAGCCGGAACCCCGGCCGGAGCCCGAGCCTGAGAAGGAACAGTCCGAGACCAAGTAACAACAGAACGCCCCGGCCTCTCCGGCCGGGGCGTTTTCCTTTGTCCGTCTACTCCGCTTTGCGGTGGTGCGGGGAGAGCATGTCCTCGAGCTGTTCCTCGGTCTCGTCGGCCGCGACGAACAGCAGCTCGTCGTTGAGCTCCAGCGTGCCCTCCGGGTCCGGGCGCAGTACCCGGCCCTCGCGGAGGATCACCACCAGCGCGGTGTCCAGCGGCCAGTCGACGTCGCCGACCCGCTGACCGATCATCGGGGAGTCCTCGGGCAGCGTCAGCTCGACCAGGTTCGCGTCGCCCTGGCGGAAGGTGAACAGCCGGACCAGGTCGCCGACCGAGACGGCCTCCTCGACCAGCGCGGACATGATCCGTGGCGTCGAGACCGACACGTCCACGCCCCAGGCCTCGTTGAACATCCACTCGTTCCGCGGGTGGTTGACCCGGGCAACGGTCCGCGGGACGCCGAACTCGGTCTTGGCGAGCAGCGAGACGACCAGGTTGACCTTGTCGTCACCGGTGCTGGCGATCGCCACCTGGCAGCGCTGCAGCGCCGCCTCCTCGAGCGACGACAGTTCGCAGGCGTCGGCCAGCAGCCACTCGGCGCGCGGCACCGACTCGGCCTTGATCGCCCGCGGGTCCTTGTCGATCAGCAGTACTTCGTGACCGTTCTCCAGCAGTTCGCCGGCGATCGAACGACCGACGTTGCCGGCTCCGGCGATGGCTACCCGCATCACAGCTCCTCAGGCCTCTTCAGGTTTGGTGCCGAGCTGGGACTCGATTGCGGCGGCGTCCCGCTCCAGCATCACCACATGGACCAGATCACCCTCCTGGATGACCGTGTCGGCCCGGGGCAGCAGCCCCTCGCCGAGCCGGGTCAGGAACGCGACCCGGGCGCCGGTGGCCTTCTCGATGTCGAACGCGAGCCGGCCGATCCACTCGGCGTGCACGTGCACCTCGGCGAGCCGGACGGTGCCGGACGGGTCCCGCCACTCCGGCTCGGAACCCTCGGGCAGCAGCCGGCGCATCATCTGGTCGACGGTCCAGCGGACCGTGCCGACCGTGGGGATACCGAGCCGCTGGTACACCTCGGCGCGGCCCGGGTCGTAGATCCGGGCCACCACGTTGCTGATCCCGAACGTCTCCCGGGCCACCCGGGCGGCCAGGATGTTCGAGTTGTCACCGTTCGAGACCGCGGCGAAGGCCTCGGCGTCCTCGATGCCGGCCTCGATCAGTACCTCCCGGTCGAAGCCCATCCCGACGATGGTGCGGCCGGTGAAGTTGGGGCTCAGCCGGCGGAACGCGTCGGCCGCCTGGTCGATGATCGCGACCGTGTGACCCCGGCGTTCCAGACCGCGCGCGAGCATCGACCCGACGCGGCCGCAGCCCATGATGACGACGTGCACTTCGTGATCACTCCTCGCCCCGTTCTGGGGCTGCTGGCTCGGTTCGGCAGGGATAGACGCTACACCGGAACTGTGGGCCCTCTAACATCACCGGTGTGACTCCCGCTCTAGGCGATATCGGTAAACGGCTGCTGCTCGGGCGCAAACTGCGCAGCACCCAGCTGGGTGAGACCCTGCTGCCGAAGCGCATCGCCCTCCCGGTGTTCGCGAGCGACGCGCTGTCGTCGGTCGCCTACGCTCCTGACGAGATCTTCCTGACGCTGTCGATCGCCGGACTGGCGGCGTACGGCTACTCCTGGAAGATCGGCCTGCTGGTCGCGTTCGTGATGCTCGTCGTGGTGGCGTCGTACCGGCAGAACGTGCACGCCTACCCGTCCGGCGGCGGTGACTACGAGGTCGCGACGGTGAACATCGGGCCGACCGCCGGCCTGACCGTCGCCAGCGCGCTGATGGTCGATTACGTGCTGACCGTCGCGGTGTCGATCTCCTCCGGCGTCCAGAACGCCAAATCGGCGCTGCCGTTCCTGGAGGGGCACGAAGTGCCACTGGCGGTCGGCCTGGTGCTGCTGCTGGCCGCGATGAACCTGCGCGGGGTCCGCGAGTCGGGGGCGGTGTTCGCGGTCCCGACGTACATCTTCATGTTCTCGATCATCGGGATGGCGCTGTGGGGGCTGATCCGGCTGAGCGCCGGGAACCTGCCGCCCGCCGAGAGCGCCGGCTTCGAGGTCCGGGCCGAGTCCGGGCACGAGGTGTTCACCGGGCTCGCAGCGGTGTTCCTGCTCGCCCGCGCGTTCTCGTCCGGTTGTGCGGCGCTGACCGGTGTGGAGGCGATCAGCAACGGCGTACCGGCGTTCCGGAAGCCGAAGAGCCGGAACGCGGCCACCACGCTGCTGCTGCTCGGCACGATCGCCGTCACGATGCTGATGAGCATCCTGTTCCTGGCCAGCAAGATCCACCTCCGGTACGCCGAGAATCCCGCGACGCAGCTGTACCGCGACGGGCAGCCGGTCGGCGACAGCTACACCCAGAAGACCGTGATCGGCCAGATCGGCGACTCGGTGTTCTCGAACTTCCCGCCGGCCTTCTACCTGGTGATCGGCGCGACGATGCTGATCCTGGTGCTGGCCGCCAACACCGCCTTCAACGGCTTCCCGGTGCTCGCCTCGATCCTGGCCCGGGACGGTTACCTGCCGCGCCAGCTGCACACCCGGGGCGACCGGCTGGCCTACAGCAACGGCATCATCCTGCTGGCGCTGTGCGCGGCCGGCCTGATCATCGCGTTCGACGCCCAGGTCACCAAGCTGATCCAGCTCTACATCGTGGGCGTGTTCGTCAGCTTCACGCTCAGCCAGTTCGGCATGATCCGGCACTGGACCCGGCACCTGAAGACCGAGACCGACGCCGCCAAACGACGGCACATGGTCCGGTCCCGGGTGATCAACACGGTCGGCCTGACGATGACCGGCGTGGTGCTGGTGATCGTGCTGCTGACCAAGTTCACCCACGGCGCCTACATCGCGATCATCGCGATGGCCGCGCTGTTCCTCTTGATGAAGGGCATCCGCCGGCACTACGAGACGGTCGGCCGGCAGATGTCCGCGGAGGACGCCGAGCCGCTGATGCTGCCGTCCCGGGTGCACTCGATCGTGCTGGTCTCCAAGCTGCACAAGCCGACCCTGCGGGCGCTGGCGTTCGCCAAGGCGGCCCGCCCGTACACGCTCGAGGCAGTCACCGTCGACGTCGACCGCGACGAGTCCGACGCGCTGCAGGCCGACTGGGACGCGCGCGGAATCCCGATCCCGCTGAAGCGGCTCGCCTCGCCGTACCGGGAGATCACCCGGCCGATCCTGCAGTATGTGCAGGACATCCGGCGGCAGTCGCCGCGGGACGTGGTGATGGTCTACATCCCGGAGTACGTCGTCGGGCACTGGTGGGAACACATCCTGCACAACCAGAGCGCACTCCGGCTCAAGGGGCGGCTCTTGTTCACACCTGGTGTGATGGTTACGTCCGTTCCTTACCAGCTGCTCTCGTCGCAGGGGGCCGAGGAGCGGCAGGACCGGGTGGAACGGGTGGCCGGCCAGGTACGGCGCGGTGCCCGCAAGACGACAGGAGATCGGTGACAGACGAGAACATCGTCGGGACAGTCGTAGAGCTGGAAGTGGGTCCAGTCGCGCACGGGGGACATTGTGTAGCTCGGCACGAGGGGCAGGTCGTGTTCGTCCGGCACGCGTTGCCGGGCGAGCTTGTGCACGCGCGGATCACCGAGCAGACGGCGAAGTACCTGCGGGCCGACGCGGTCTCGGTGCTGACACCGTCGCCGCAACGGATCGAGCCGCCCTGCCCGTACGCCGGGCCCGGCCTGTGTGGCGGGTGCGACTTCCAGCACGCGAACATCGTCGAGCAGCGCCGACTGAAGGCGACCGTGGTGTCGGACACCCTCCGGCGGATCGGCGGCATCGAGCGCACCGTGGTGATGGAGTCGCCTGGCGACGACGGTCTCGGCTGGCGGACCCGCATGCGGTACGCCGTGGTGGACGGCCGGCCCGGGATGTACGCGCACCGGTCCCACGACCTGGTACCGGTCGAGCGCTGCCTGATCGCGCATCCGGGGACTCCCGAAGTGCTGTCGGAGCGCTGGCCGGGCGTGTCCTCGGTGCAGGCCGTGGTGTCGTCCGAGGGGAAGACCGCCGTGACGACCGACCAGGATTCTGGTGAGCGCCTGGTCGAGGTAGTGCGCGACCGGCGGTTCCTGGTCGAGGCCGGGGGCTTCTGGCAGGTGCACCCGGCGGCGCCGGAGACGCTCGTGGACGCCGTACTGAGTGGGTTGGAGCCGGTCGCGGGTGAGACGGCGCTGGACCTGTACTCCGGGGTCGGGCTGTTCGCCGCGTTCCTGGCCGAGGCCGGCTGCGCGGTGCTGGCGATCGAGGGCGACAAGGACGCGGTCCGGAACGCCCGCCGGAACCTGCGCGACCTGGACGGCGTGACGCTGGAGAACGGCGACGTCGACCGGGTGCTGAACGCGGCGGCCGGTCAGGGGCTCGAGCACGTGGACCTGGTGGTCCTCGACCCGCCGAGGGTCGGCGCCGGGAAGGACGTCGTACGGCGGATCGCGGCGCTCGGACCGCGACGGATCGCGTACGTCGCCTGCGATCCGGCGGCGCTGGCGCGGGACCTGAAGACGTTCGGGCGGCTCGGCTACGGGATTGCCTCGCTGCGCGCCTTCGACCTCTTCGGCATGACCCACCACATCGAATGCGTGGCCGTGCTCCAGCCTGTGGACTCTGCTGATGCCGCGACTCCGTCGCGGCGGGTCATGGGGCTGTAACTCCCGTCCTTCCCTCGTCGCTCCAGTCGCTTCGCTCCCTCCGCTCCTCAGTCCAGGACGGGAGGCCCCATGACCGGAAGTGGTGAGTACTGGGGGCCTCGGGTAGCGTTCTGGCCCTGGATTCCAATGCGCTGGAGACCTGATGCCGCTCGTTGACTTGGACGACCCGGAGGAGTTGCGGGCTCGTTGGACCGCCCTCGCCGCGGTCGCCCATGCCACGGGCTTCGACCGGCGGTGGTATGCCGACGGCGACGGGTACCACCACCAGGACGAAACCGCCTCGGTGCTCCGGATGGTGCGCCTCGGCGACGGGCGAGTGGTGCTGTGGGGCTTCCACACCCAGCACAGCCTGACCGCCGGCGCCGACCTGCTGGCCGGCTCACCCGACTGGATCGCGCAGCCCGAGGTGCGGCAGCGGCAGTCGGCGGGCGAGCTGGGATTCGTGTACGGCGCGTTCAACGGGACTTGGGCGCGGGCGTCGTACCCCGGCGATCCGTGGCAGCCGGCCGAGGACGGGTTCGCCACGATCGGCCAGTGGATCACGTCCGACGAGGCCGCCGCCGACGAGATGATCGAGTGGGTCGCCGAATGGTCCGACTATCTCGGTGGCCTCGACGAACTCCGCCCGTACGGCGTCGACCTGATCCGCTCGGGGGTGTCGCCCGAGGCGCTCGGCGCGTTCTTCGCGCACTTCGCGATCGACCCGCGGTCCCCGGTCCAGCCCGACCTCCCGGCCGGTGCCGCCGCGGCCGAGGACTTCACCCGAAACTTTGCAGTACCGGCAAGTTTCGCCGAAGACCCTGACACGGCCGAGGTGTCGGTCGTTGAAGACCACGTGATCGGAGACCAGCGGCCTGCGGAGGACGAAGAATCCTTCGTAGTACCCCCAGGCATCAGCCCCTTCACCGGCCAACCCATCGACGACCCGCCACCCGGCGCCCAGCCGTCGACCGACCTGTCTCCGGCCCCGACGCCCTCCGCCGACGACGAGTACGGCGTCATCTCCAAACGACAAGGCTGGCTCCGCCGCCGCAAACAAGACCCCACCGAAGACCCCAACCGAGGGGCCGAGCCCGAGCAAGACCACGGCTTCTTCGGCCTGCAACCCGAGTCTCGCGCCGAGTCCGGTGCGCGCTCTGAGCAGGACCACGGCTTCTTCGGCCTGCAACCCGAGTCTCGCGCCGAGTCCGGTGCGCGCTCTGAGCAGGACCACGGCTTCCTCGGCCTGCAGCCCGAGTCTCGCGCCGAGTCCGGCGCGCGGTCTGAGCAGGATCACGGGTTCTTCGGTCTGCAACCCGACCCGCAATCCGAGCCCGGCCCGGGCTCCCAGGCCTACGCGGACCCGCACGGCCAACCCAGCCCTCAGGGCTACTACGGTCCGCACGCGCAGCACGACCCACGCGCCCAGGCCGGCCCGCACGCCCAGCAGGACCAGGCGTACGCGGACCCGCATGCCGGGCCTCAGGCTCGGAACGGAACGTACCCACCCCACCGCCCGCAGGACCCCGCCGCACCCGGCGCATACCTCCCGGACGGCATCTCCGCCCCCGGTCTCCCCACCGCGCACCCGCCGTACAACCCGGTCCTCCCGTCCTCCGAACCCCCACGCGTAGGCGGCGGCCGCTACGAAGGCGAGGACTTCTACAACAGCCTCTTCGCCGACGCCCCCGCCTCGGCGACCCCCACCGCCGACCAGGACTGGGAAACCGCCGAACAGTCGTCCTGGTCCGACCAGGAATCCACCAGCCAGTACGACCCCTTCGCCGAAGACACCACCAACCACCCACCCGCCGCCACACCCCAGCCCTCCGCCCGGTCACCACACAACGACTGGACCGGCCCAGCCTGGATCAACGGCGAATGGGTAGAAGACCCGGCGGCCCTCAACCAGCCCACGGTTCCGACAACCTCCCCCTTCGCCCCAACCGGAGACCCGAGCCTCGCGCCGAACCCCGGGAACGCAAGCGGCCCGGACACACCGTCCGCGGATCCCACTGGAGACGTGCCACCTGGCATCTCCCCGTTCGCCCCGACGGCACCCCACGACGCGCTCCCCGCCGACTCGCACCTCGCGCCGAACGCGCGCGGAGACTCGACGACCGCGGACTCCCGACACGATCCGACGGCTCGCGGGGACGCCGGGCCTGCCGACTCGCCATTCGCACCGACCCGGCACGGGGACGCAGCGCCCGGGGATCTGCCGTTCGCGGAGACCGCCTTCGGAGACTCAAACGATGCTCCGCTCGCGTCGGCGCGATCAGCCGAGGACGCTGGCGCGAGCGACTCGCCGTTCGCGCCAGGCCGAGACGCGGGCGCCGGAGGCTCGCAGTACAACGCGGCCTCGGGCGGTTCGCAGTACGACGCGGCTGCGGGAGGCGCACCGTACGACGCGAACGCGGGTGACTCGCGGTACGGCGAAGGCTCGGGTGACTCGCAGTACGACGTGGGCGCGGATCTTGAGGATGATGACGCGCCTACGGCTGAGATCGAGGCGGTTCTCGACGCCGACCCGGCCGACCACGAGGAGGAGCCGGCTTCCTTCACCGGCCCTTCGCCCTTCGCCCCGGTAGCCCAGGCCGAGCCCAGCGCCCCCGAGCATGTGCAGGGGCAGCAGGACTCGGATCCGGTGGCCGCGGACTTGGATGCGGACGACCAGACCGCGGAGATTCCCGCGGTGGTCGACGTGCCGGGGGAGACGCAGGCGCTCGACGTACCGGAGTACGTCGAGGCATCCGAGCGCCAGCCGGAAGAAGCCGCAGATAGAGCCGAGCGGCCGACGTACCGGCGCGACGACGTCCTGGGCGGCCGTACGTCGAGCGTCGACGCGTTGGATGCAGACGACCACGAAACCTTCGGAGCGTCCGCTGCGGCACTCGATGCCTCGGGCCCCGAAGCTAAAGCTCAAGTAGAGCCTCACCCGCAACCCCAGCCCTGGCCGCAACCGCAACCTCAGCCAGGTCCGTGGCCGCAACCAGAACCCCACCCGGCCCCATGGCCCGAACCGTCCCCGCCGACCCCGGAACCGAGCCCCGAGCCGTTCCCAGGTCGCCCCGAGCCGACCCCAGGCCCCGGCCCGATCCCGACGCCAGGTCCGAGCCCGATCCCGGGTCCGGAGCCGACTCCGCGGCCGGTGCCCGCTCCGGAGCCGGAGCCACTGCCGGAACCCGAGCCGGAGCCGTACCCCCAGCCCGATCCAGAGCCCATGCCGGAACCGGAGCCCGGCCCGGCTCCCGAACCGGAACCCGAGCCCTGGCCCGAGCCATACCCCGACCCGGAGCGCATCCCGAGGCCGGACCCCGAACCCACCCCAGACGAGCGCCCCAGCCACCAGCCCGCGCCGTCCCACGACTCCGAACCTGCGCCGAGCTACGACGCTGAACCCGCCGCATCCGACGATGGCCGGGCTGACCTGGAATACGACGCCGAGTCAAAGCCCTGGTACGACGCTGAGCCGACGCCCACGTACGACGCCGAGGCGACGTCGAGGTACCGCGACGAACCGACACCTGGGTACGAGGCTGACTCGGCGCCCGGACCCGGCGACGAGCCGGGAGCCGGATACGGCGAGTCGCGGCCTGCTGCGCGGGCGGACTCGGAGCGGTCGGATGGCGATTGGGTCATGGGCTCTGGCCGTTCCGACGCGTCGGCCGAGTTCGCGTCGGAGGAAGCAGCCGACGGGGCAGCCAACGAGGCAGGTGCGTTCGGGGGTGATCCGGACGATGAGGTTCCCACCGGGTTCGTGCCTGTGGTGGAGGACGACGAGCCGACCGGTGTGATGCAAGCCGTCGGGTTCGCCGATGAGTTCGGTGAGTCGGACGAGCCGGACGAGCCGGCGTGGGACGCTGCCGACCGTGGCGAGGACCGCGAGCGGAACCCGTACGGCGGAGATCGCGAGAGCGACCCGTACCGCACGGAGAACGCGGACCGCGAGAGCGATGCGTATGGCCTCGGAGCGGATCGAAGCGTCGGCTCTGGTGATGCGCATGGGCTGAATGGCGCCGGGCGTGCGAACGGTCTTGAGGGGGATGTTGCGGCCGCCGTAGCTGGCATGGGGGTTCCGGGGCTTGGACTGATCGGGGATGCGGGGCCTCGGGTCGCGCCTGCGGCTGGGTCGCTCGAGGAAGCGATGCGCGCCGAGGTGGAGCGGCCTCGGCCGCGGCCGGAGAAGTCGGAGGCGTTTCGGGCGTTGCACGACTGGTGCCGGGCGCGGACGAAGATCGTGCCGTCGGGGTTCACGATCCAGGTGCAGGTGCTGGATCCGAACGCGCCGTCGTACCGGTTCGATCTGGAGCCGCCGGAGGTCGAGGACCCGGAGTTCGCGGCCGACAAGCTGACGGGACTGCTGGGTGACCTCTGGCTGACCGAGGCGCAGAACGAGCAGGGCGGCTGGCTGTTCGCGCGGCTCGACGCGGCCGGGCGGACGCTGCGCATCGACCGCTGGTACGACCAGGTGCCGGACTGGTGGGACAACCCCGTCGAGGAGCGCCTCGACGTCGACGGGCTGGTACGCCGCTTGTACAACCGCGGTCCGCAATGGCAACCGTCGTACCTGGAGAGGCTGTACACCAGCGCGAGATAGCGTTGGCGCCATGCTTCTCAGGATCTTCACCGAACCTCAGCAAGGCGCCTCGTACGACGACCTCCTGGCGGTGGCCCGGAAGACGGAGGAGAACGGCTTCGACGCGTTCTTCCGGTCGGACCACTACCTGGTGATGGGCGACAACGACGGCCTCCCGGGCCCGACCGACTCCTGGATCACGCTGGCCGGGCTGGCCCGCGAGACCCAGCGCATCAAGCTCGGCACGCTGGTCAGCTCCGCCACGTTCCGGAACCCGGGCGTGCTCGCGATCTCGGTCGCCCAGGTGGACCAGATGAGCGGCGGCCGCGCCGAGCTCGGTCTGGGCGCCGGGTGGTACGAGCAGGAGCACAAGGCGTACGGCCTGACGTTCCCCGACACCAAGGGTCGCTTCGACATCTTCAGCGAGCAGCTCGAGCTGATCACCGGACTGTGGGACACGCCGGTGGGGGAGACGTACGACTTCCAGGGCGAGCATTACCAGATCTCCGACTCGCCGGCGTTGCCGAAGCCGGTCCAGCAGCCGCACCCGCCGATCATCATCGGTGGCGCGGGCAAGAAGCGGACGCCGGCGCTCGCCGCGCAGTACGCCGCCGAGTTCAACGCCGGCTTCCGTGGCGTCGAGGAGACCGAGACGCTGTTCAAGCGGGTCCGCGCGGCCTGCGACGCGATCGGCCGCGACCCGAAGACGCTCGCGCTGTCCACGGCCCACACGGTGATCGTCGGTAAAGACGACGCCGAGGTGAAGCGGCGCGCTCAGGCGATCGGTCGCGAGCCGCATCCCGAGAAGGACATCGCCGGCACCCCAGCTCAGGTCGTGGATCGGCTCGGCCAGTTCGCCGCCGCCGGATCGGACCGTCAGTACGTCCAGATCCTCGACCTGCACGACCTCGACCACCTCGACCTGATCGCGTCGGAAGTTCTTCCACAAGTCTCCTGAATGTCAGCCGGAAAGCGGGGGTTAGGACGCCGTCCGGTGACCTTGGACAGGTTATTTCCTGTGCATGGCGACCGGATCCTGTCCGAGCCCCCGCTTCGCGGTCGGGGACATGCCAGAGTGGCTCGATGTCGTGTATCTTGATGTCGAGAGAGTTTGCGGCGCGAGGTTAGGGCAACCTGACCTCGCGGCCGGGCGGTGCGCTCGGCAGGATGGGCCTGAGCGAACACAGGACGGACAGAGGAGCGGGTTGATGGCGAGCGTCGACAGCTTCGGTGCCAAGGGGGCACTCGAGGTCAACGGGCAGTCGTACGAGATCTTCAGGTTGGCGGGCATCGAGGGTGCGGACACGCTGCCGTACTCCCTGAAGGTCCTGCTGGAGAACCTGCTGCGCACCGAGGACGGCGCGAACATCACCGCCGAGCACATCACCAAGCTCGGCAACTGGGACCAGAACGCGGCGCCCGACACCGAGATCCAGTTCACCCCGGCTCGGGTGATCATGCAGGACTTCACCGGTGTCCCGTGCGTGGTCGACCTGGCCACGATGCGCGAGGCGGTCGGCGAGCTCGGTGGTGACCCGACCAAGATCAACCCGCTGGCGCCGGCCGAGCTGGTCATCGACCACTCCGTCATCATCGACGTGTTCGGTACGCCGGACGCGTTCGAGCGCAACGTCGAGTTCGAGTACGGGCGGAACAAGGAGCGGTACCAGTTCCTGCGCTGGGGCCAGACGGCGTTCGACGAGTTCAAGGTCGTCCCGCCGGGCACCGGCATCGTGCATCAGGTGAACATCGAGCACCTGGCCCGCACCGTGATGGTCCGCAACGGCCAGGCGTACCCGGACACCTGCGTCGGCACCGACAGCCACACCACGATGGTGAACGGCCTCGGCGTGCTCGGCTGGGGCGTCGGCGGTATCGAGGCGGAGGCCGCGATGCTCGGCCAGCCGGTCAGCATGCTGATCCCGCGGGTCGTCGGCTTCAAGCTCACCGGCGCGGTGCCGACCGGCGTGACCGCGACCGACGTCGTACTGACGATCACCCAGATGCTGCGCAAGCACGGCGTGGTCGGCAAGTTCGTCGAGTTCTACGGTGACGGTGTCGCGGCGGTGCCGCTGGCCAACCGCGCCACCATCGGCAACATGAGCCCGGAGTTCGGCTCCACCGCCGCGATGTTCCCGATCGACGACGTCACCCTGGACTACCTGCGGCTGACCGGCCGCGCGGACCAGGACGTCGCGCTGGTCGAGGCGTACGCGAAGGAGCAGGGCCTCTGGCACAACCCGGCCGTCGAGCCGCGGTTCTCGGAGTACCTCGAGCTGGACCTGTCGACGGTCGTGCCGTCGATCGCCGGCCCGAAGCGCCCGCAGGACCGGATCGAGCTGAGCAAGGCCAAGGAGTCGTTCCGCGGCGTGCTGCCGGACTACGCGGCCGAGGAGAAGGACGTCGACCCGTCGGAGACCGGGAGCTTCCCGGCCAGCGACGCGCCGAACGGCCACGGCCACCCGGACGACAACCCGCACGAGGTGGCAGCCGCGAAGGACCGCCCGTCGAAGAAGACCACGGTCTCGCTCGAGGGCCAGGAGATCGAGCTCGACCACGGCCACGTCGTGATCGCGTCGATCACCTCCTGCACCAACACCTCGAACCCGTCGGTCATGCTGGCCGCCGCGCTGCTCGCGAAGAACGCGGTCGACAAGGGCCTGGCCTCGAAGCCGTGGGTCAAGACGTCGCTGGCGCCGGGGTCGAAGGTCGTCACCGACTACTACGAGAAGGCCGGCGTCACGCCGTACCTGGAGAAGCTCGGCTTCCACCTGGTCGGCTACGGCTGCACGACCTGCATCGGCAACTCGGGCCCGCTGCCCGAGCCGATCTCGGCCGGCGTGCAGGAAGCGGACCTCGCGGTCGTGAGTGTGCTGTCCGGCAACCGGAACTTCGAGGGCCGGATCAACCCGGACGTGAAGATGAACTACCTCGCCAGCCCGCCGCTGGTGATCGCGTACGCGCTGGCCGGCACGATGGACTTCGACTTCGAGACCGATGCCCTGGGCAAGGACACCGACGGCAACGACGTGTTCCTGAAGGACATCTGGCCGACCGCCGACGAGGTCGAGGCGACGATCGCGACGTCGATCAACAAGGAGATGTTCGCGAAGGACTACGCGGACGTGTTCGCCGGTGACGAGCGCTGGCAGTCGCTGCCGACGCCCGAGGGCAAGACGTTCGCCTGGGACGCCGAGTCGACGTACGTGCGGAAGCCTCCGTACTTCGAGGGCATGGCGAAGGACCCGTCGCCGGTCACCGACATCGCCGGGGCCCGGGTGCTCGCCAAGCTGGGCGACTCGGTCACCACCGACCACATCTCGCCGGCCGGTTCGATCAAGGCCGACAGCCCGGCCGGCAAGTACCTCGCCGAGCACGGTGTGGACCGCAAGGACTTCAACTCGTACGGTTCCCGCCGCGGCAACCACGAGGTGATGATCCGGGGCACGTTCGCCAACATCCGGCTGCGCAACCAGATCGCGCCGGGCACCGAAGGCGGCTTCACCCGCGACTTCACCCAGGACGACGCCCCGGTCACCACGATCTACGACGCCGCCCAGGCGTACGCCGAGCAGAACACTCCGCTGGTGATCCTGGCCGGCAAGGAATACGGCTCGGGCTCGTCGCGCGACTGGGCCGCCAAGGGTACGGCGCTGCTCGGGGCGAAGGCCGTGATCACGGAGTCCTTCGAGCGCATCCACCGGTCGAACCTGATCGGCATGGGCGTGCTCCCGCTGCAGTACCCGGAGGGCGAGACCGCGGAGTCGCTCGGCCTGACCGGCGAGGAGACCTTCGACATCACCGGCGTGACCGAGCTCAACAACGGCTCGATCCCGCGCACGGTGCACGTCAAGGCCACGTCGCCGGATGGTGCGGTCGAGGAGTTCGACGCGGTCGTCCGCATCGACACCCCCGGTGAGGCGGACTACTACCGCAACGGCGGCATCCTGCAGTACGTCCTGCGGTCGCTGATCGCGGGCTGACGAATGCAGCGCCGGACCGGCGGGGACGACGGCTTCGTCCGGTTCTGGCACGACGACGAGGGCTGGGGCGTCATTGACTGCCCCAGCACTCCCGGCGGTTGCTGGACGCACTTCTCGGTGATCGAGGCCGAGGGCTTCCGGTCCTTGGCGAAGGGCGCCGTGGTGCGGGTGCGCTGGGAAGCGCCCGGCCAGGACGGGTACGACTACCGTGCCGAGTGGGCCAAGGCCTACCTGTCCACCTGATGCTCCGGCCGCTCGGCCCCACTCCGCTGCGTCGCGGCGGTGCCCGGAGCCGACGGCGTACCCGTGGGCGGTGTCTGCGGAGCGAGCACTTCGGCCGGGCTCAGCTCCCGGATGGTGACCGGCTTCGACAGGTCGGCGCCGCTCCGCTCGACGTTCTCGGGTTCGATCGCGGCGAGGTCCTGTCCGGCCTTGATCACGACCCCGGCCGCGTCTTGACCGATCGCGTAGCCGTACTGCTCGGCAGCCTCGATGGTGCTGATCGTGAGCTTCCTGAACGAGGACGTCCGGGCCCACTCGCGGCCCGCGGCGCGCTGCACCTCGGTGGCATCGACATCGATTCCCTTGGCCGCGAGCTCGGTCACCACGCCGCGGTGCCGGGACTCCGCCACCAGACTTGTCGCGAACGCCCAGCGGTTCCCTTTCGCGCTTCGCAGCAAGGTGTCGAACACTCGGTCGCGGGGGATGCCGGTCGCGTCGGTGATCCCGTCGACCAGGCCGCGGGCCGCGGCCGTGGACACTGTCGAGAGATTGTTCAGGCGGAACGCGGACGTGTTCAACGGCCCGGCCGACAACCCGTGACCGCCAAGCGCAACTTCCGGCGCGTCGGGTTCGTACGCGTCGCCCAACCCGTTCTGGGTCATCACGTGCTCCGCGATCTCGTACGTCCGCTGCTCGGTGAGAGCCCGATCCAGGTCGCGCACGCCGGCCGGCAACGCGCTGTCGAGCGGCTTGTTGGCCTCGCCCCGTGCGCTCGTCGGGCTGGCCACTCGCAGCGCCTCGTAGATCACGCTGTACGACGCGTCGCGGGTCGCCTTCGGGTTCCACCACCGGTCGTGCCCGCCGGCACCCGCTCGGCGCAGCGGCGCGATCACGTTCCGCGGATGCAGGTGGATCGTGCCGTCGCGATCCGTGCGGCTGTAGGTCCGGCTGGTCGTCGGCAATACGCCGACCCGGCCGTTCCACCAGTGTGAATCGGTGACCCCGACAGACTCGTGTGCTGATCTGATGAGTCCGGCAACGATCCGGTACTCGTCCGATGACGGGTCGAGCTGTCGTCCGTCGGCCATCCGCCCTGCCTTTCGTCGCTGGTGAACCCGATGAGCGTAGTGAGGACCTGGGTCAGCGTGTGATCGGAAGTTGTCGGTGGCAGGCGATTTACTGGGTCCGTGTCCGTGGAACGGGAGAAACCCAAGGACGTGATCCTCGCGGCGTGCTCGGAGTACGGCGAGGACGCGGTGATCGACTGGTGTGTCGCCTTCCTCACCGGCGAGATCTCGGGCGAGGCGGCGTACGAGGTCGAGTTGCCGAAGCTCGTCGCGATCACCGGCTCGGACAACCCGGGTGGGTGGAAGGCGCCGGTCGACCCGGTGAACTACTACTGGATCCGGGTGTGGGCCGCCCGCGTGTTCCTGTACGTCTGGCGGGACGACGTGGTCGACGCGCTGCAGATCGCCGCGAACGATCCGGCCTGGCGGGTCCGCGAGCACGTCGCGCGGATCACCGCGCAACGCGAGCTCGGCCAGCTCGTCGACGCGTTGCTGCCGATGCTCGACCACGAGCTGCCGCGGGTTCGGGTCGCGGCGGTCCGGGCGATCGGGGCGGCGGGCGAGTTCGAGCACGCGGCCGCGATCCGGCCGTTGGCCGACGACCCTGACCAGACGGTCCGCGCCGCGGTCGAGCGTGCGCTGGAGAAGTTGGAGGAACGCCTTGACCGGCCAGTCCACTGAGATCACCACCCGCACGGCGACCGTGAGCGACGGTGCCGCGGTCGGCGAGATCCACGCTGCCTCGTGGGCCGCGGCGTATGCGCCGCGCTTCCCGGCCGAGTTCGCCGAGGCGGGGATCGCGGATCGCCTGACCCGCTGGCACGCGCGGATCGCGGACGGCGACGGGCTGATCCTGCTCGGCATCGTCGACCACAAACCACTCGCGATGTCGTGGTCCAGGCCGTCGGAGACACGTCCCGGTCTTGCGGAGATCTACAGCTTCTACACCCACCCCGACGGCTGGGGGAGCGGCGTCTCGGCCGCCCTGATGGAGGCGACTCTGCGGCAGCTGCGGGTCGACGGTTACGACCGCGTCCACCTCTGGACGCTCCGCGACACCCCGCAGTCCCGCCGGTTCTACGTCAAGACGGGCTTCGCCGAGACCGGCGCCACCCAGACCCGCGACTTCGGCGACGGCACCCCGCTCGCACAAGTCGAGTACGAGCGCGGCACCGGCTAGCCGGCCAGCGCCGCGCGGAGTTTGCCGGCGTACTCCTCGGCTTCGGCTGTGTCGGCGTACTTCGTGCGTGGCCAGAAGAAACCGCGCAGCCCGTCACCCTTCGTCCGGGGTACGACGTGGACGTGGAGGTGTGGCACCGACTGGGACACGACGTTGTTGACGGCAACGAACGAGCCCTGCGCGTCGAACGCGGTCCGCACCGCCGCGGCGACCGAACGTGCCGCGCCGAACAGCGGGACGGTGAGCTCGTCGGGCAGTTCGACGAGCGTCGGCACGTGGGCGCGCGGCACGATCAGCGTGTGCCCCTTGAACACCGGCCGGACGTCGAGGAACCCGACGACCTCCGGGGTGTCGAGCACGATCTGCGCCGGTGTGGTGCCGGCGATGATGGAACAGAACAGACAGTCGGCCACCAGGTCAACCTAGCCCAGCTTCTCGTCGAGGAAGCACCAGCGCCACGTCTCGCCGGGCTCGAAGCTCCGCATCACCGGGTGCTTGGTCGCGTCGAAGTGCTTGCTGGCGTGCTTCATCACCGAGGAGTCGCAACACCCGACGTGACCACATCCCAGGCACAACCGCAGGTGGACCCACGTTCCGCCTTCGGCCAGGCACTCCTCGCAGCCTTCCGGCGTGTTCGGCGTGACGACGAGCGGCGAGTGTTCGAGGTGCTCGCAGGCCCCGCCGGGCGTCGTCTTCGGCCGCAGGTCCTCCGAGCGCCCGCCGACGTCGTCGTCCTCGTCGCGGTCCAGGATCGACTCCTCGATGTCGAGGACGTTCTGCGCCCGCTGCAGTACTTCGTCCGCGACCAGGCCGGCGTCGCGGACCTTGAGGATGTGTGAGCGTTCCGCCTCGAGCATCGCGATCCGCAACCGCCGGTACGCCTCACTCGGGGTCTCGTACTCGCTCTCCGGACGCCCGAGCCGCTCCCAGGCCGCTTGCGCCCGCGCCTCGCCACGCTGCCGCAGTACGTCGAGAACGGCCGGCGGATCGGACGGTGTCGCGAGCTCCTCGAGCTTCTCGATCGCGGCCCGATGAGCACCCTGCAGTACGGCGGCCTCCTGCAGTGCGTCCTCCGCGGGATCGGGGCCAGGCAGGCGCAACCGTCGTACCAGCCAGGGGAGTGTCGAACCCTGGACGAGCAGCGTGCCCGCGGTGACGGCCAAGGCGATGAACACGAGTACTTCGCGATGCGGGGTGGCCTCGGGGAGCGTGAAGACGGCGGCCAGCGTGACCACGCCGCGCATCCCGGCCCACGACACCACGATGAGTGCGCGGAACGGCACCGGTCCCGGCCGCGACGGCCCGAGGAACCGGCGGGACAACAGCGTCGTCGGCACGATCCAGATCGGCCGCAGCAGCACGACCGCGACGAACACCGCGATCGTCGTCGTCGCGATCAGCCAGCCCGGCAACGGGCTCGCGGTGAGGTCGTCCAGGATCCACCGGGTCTGCAGACCGATGAGCAGGAAGACCGTGTTCTCCAGGAGGAACTGGAACGTCCTCCAGTTGGTGCGCTCCGACATCCGGGACTTGGCCGACTGGATGATCGGCGCCTTGTGCCCGAGCAGCAGTCCGGTGACGACGACCGCGAGTACGCCGGATGCGTGCACGTAGTGGTTCTCGGCCGCGATGTAGGCGATGAACGGCGCGGTCAGGCTCAGCGTGGTGTCCAGCACCGGGTCGGTGAAGCGCCGGCGGATCTTCGCCAGCACGAACGTCACGATGATGCCGACCAGGACGCCGCCACCGGCCGCGCGCAGGAAGTCCAGCCCGACGTGCAGCACCGTCGGCGCCACCACGGCCGCCGCGATGGCGGTCCGCAGGCAGACCAGCGCGGTCGCGTCGTTCATCAGGCTCTCGCCCTCGAGGATCGTGACCACCCGGCGGGGCATCCCGACGCGCTTGGCGATCGCGGTCGCGGCGACCGCGTCGGGCGGCGCCACCACAGCGCCGATCGCGAACGCAGCCCAGAACGGCAGCGGCTCCTGACCGATCGACTCCGCGACCGCACCGAGCAGCCACCAGGCGACCACACCGACGCCGAGCGCGGTGAACACCACCAGGCCGACGGACAGCAGCCCGATCGATCGGCGGTGCTTGGTGAAGTCGAGCAGGCTGGTCTTGATCGCGGCCGAGTACAGCAGCGGCGGCAGGAAGCCGACCAGCACCACCTCGGGCGAGAGCTCGACCCGTGGGATGAACGGCAGGTACGACAGGGCGATCCCGATGACCACCAACAGCAGGGGAGCCGAGATCCCTATCCGCCGCGCCAGCGCGGCGCCCGCCGCAACGACGGCGATGAGGGCCACGACCTCGATCGCGATATGCACGCGGATAGTGTCCCAGCGCGGACGCCGCTCCGCCCACTGGCCCGCTCCCTGGTTCGCTCACTGGTCCTCGCACGGCTTCTCGTACAGCACGGCCTGACGATCCGCTCTGGGTCTGGTCAGCGGTACGCCGGTCCTCTAGCGTGTGCGGAGCGGAAGCCGTCGATCACCGGGAGTGACTGATGCGTCGTCGAGTACCGAGCCTTCTCGGAGTGATCGCGCTGCTGCTGTCGCCGGTCGTCCCGGCCGCCGCCGCGACGACGGTGACCAACGGCTGCGTGGACTCGGTGCCGGAACCTGGTACGACGACGCCCGTACGGATCTGCTACTCGCTCTTCCAACCCGCCGCCGCCTCCGCCCAGCACACCGTGCCGCTGATCTTCCACAGCCACGGATGGGGCGGCAGCCGGACCAAGGACCCGGCCGCGTTCAAGGACTGGCTCGACGCCGGGTTCGGCGTGCTCAGCTTCGATCAGCGCAGTTTCGGTGAAAGCACCGGCGTCGCGCACGTGATGAACCCCGACTTCGAGGGTCGTGACGTGGTCAAGCTCGTCGACCTGGTCGCCGGACTGGACTGGGTCACGAAGCAGGCGCCGGGCGACCCGTTGATCGGCGCCATCGGTGGTTCGTACGGCGGCGGGTACCAGTTCGCCGGCGCCTTCACCGAGCTTCGGGACAGCGGCCGGACCCGGTTCGACGCGCTCGCTCCCGAGGTCACCTGGTGGGACCTCAAGCAGAGCCTCGCGCCGCAGGAGGCCGCGCGGACGATGTGGCTGTCGATCCTGTTCGCGGGCGGCGGGACGCACCTACCGCCCGCGGTGTCGGCGGCGTTCGTCGCGCTGATCGCGACCGGCGCGTGGCCCGCGGGGCAGGCCGGCCGGGATCTCGACGCGTTCTTCGCGCACAACGGACCGGCCTGGCACGTCAAGGAGGGCCGCAAGCTCGACATCCCGGTGCTGTTCGGGCAGGGGATCTCGGACAACCTGTTCAACCTCAACCAGGGGCTGGCGAACTTCGACCGGGCGCTCACGTCCCGAGCCCGGGCCCGCTCGCTCTTCGTCGGGTACAACGGCGGTCACACGCTGCCCGCCGTCGTACCGCCGGGGTATGCGACGGCCGGCGACCCGTGCTCGATCGCGCTCGGGTCGCCGAACTTCTCCAGCCTGTCGATCCGGTTCATGCAGCTGCAGTTGCTGCACAGGTCGACCGGGCTGAGCGGGTTCGGCGCGTACCACCTGTCCACCGCCGGCGGCCGGTGCCTCACCCAGCAGAGCCTGACGCCGAACAAGCGCTACCCACTCGGCAAGATCGTCGCCCCGACCGGCGTCGGCCTGCCGGTGAACCTGCCGATCGCCAAAGGCCCGCTCACCATCGCCGGTACGCCGAAGCTCACCGCGACCGTCTACACAGTGATCCCGCAGTCCGCGGCGTACTTCGCGCTCAGCGTCGGCAAGAGCCCGCTGACCGCTAGGGTCGTGCAGAACAACACCATGCCGCTGCGCGAGAAGCACACCGCCCGGGGTGTGCAGCGCACGATCGAGCTGCCGGCGATCGCGGTCGACGTCCCGGCGGGGCAGAACCTGTACCTCACGGTCGCCCCGGTCGCGGACATGTACGCCGGCCAGCGCGGCCCGTTACCCGGCGTCATGATGCTCAAGAACGGGAACTTGAGCGTGCATCTCGGGAGGTAGCACGATGTCGGCCGGCACGGGAGAACTCGTCACCGAGACGTTCGAGTACGACGGCGGCCGCCGCGTCACGGCGTACCTGCCCTCGGAAACACCGCAGGCGGTGGTGTACGCCGGTGACGGTCAGCTGATCTCGGAGTGGGGCGACTACCTCGCCGCGACGTCCGACATCCCGACGATGATCGTCGCCGCGGATCGGCTGGACGACGAGATGGATCGGCTGCACGAGTACTCGCCGATCTTCGACGCGGAACGGTTCGCGGCGCACGAGAAGTTCTTCGTCGACGACATCCGCGAGTGGGTGTCGTCGCGTTTCGGTGTTGGGTTGCCGGCTGACCGTACGGCGGTGTTCGGGGTGTCGGCGAGTGGCGAGTTGGCGCTGGCTGCCGGGCTGCGGCATCCGGATGTCTACGGCGCGATCTTCTGCGCGTCGCCTGGTGGGGGTTACAAACCGCCGGGGGACATGCAGATCACGTTGCCGCGGACGTACTTGGTCGCGGGCACGGAGGAGCCGTTCTTCCAGGAGAACGCGGCTCGTTGGGCCGACGCACTGCGGGCCGCGGACGCCGACGTCGTCATGACCGAGCGGACCGGTTCACACGGTGACCCGTTCTGGCGTGAGGAGCTCCCGCTGATGGTCACCTGGGCGTTCGGGCCAAGGCCTTAGCGGACCTTGTCGAGGTGGGTTTTGTAGACCGTCAGGAAGGGCTCCTCGGTCGACACCGCTTTGAACAGCCAGTCGCACGTCTGCCGCGCCGTGGCGATCACGTCGGCCGGGTACCCGTACCGCACCTGGTGCTCGGCGAACTCGTCCTCGTCGTCGATGAACACCGTCCCGTCCCGGCGCTTGATCACGTCCAGGTCGAGGTCGATCATCGTCAGCACGTCGTCCGAGAAATCGACCGGGGTCGTGATGTCGGCGTAGATCTCGGTGTACCGCGGCTCGTCGTTGAAGATCGCCGTGAACCACTTGTCCCGCGGGAACAGCTGCACATGCGCCTGCTCCTGCGTCACGACCGGCTCGTCCCCGCGCTGCGACACCGATCCCGCCGGCGCCCCGAGCCAGACGCCGTACTCGTCCTCGCCCAGGTACCGCATCCATTGATGCCAGTGCAGCTTCTCGTCGAACTTGCGATAAACCACCCGGACATCACGCATAACCCCCAACCTATCCCGCACCGGGTGCGCCCCCGGACCTTTGCAGGTTGATGCAACTTTGCTGTCGGGAGTGGACCCGTCGCGCAATGCGACGGAGCATAGATGAGGTGCCGGCCCTGGCCAGCATCCAGATCGGCCCTCGTCGGCTCAGGGGGGCTCCTAGCCGACGGGGGTCGATTACCGCCCAACCCCACCGAGTCGTGGCGTTTGGTTCCTGCCCCGATCCGCGAGTCGTGAGTTCAGGCGCGACTTCACCAGCCAGAGCCCACGACTCGACGGTGATCGGGGCTGGAGAGGCTCGACGTGTGTGGGTGGGATCGCCCGCACCTGGCGGTACGACGCTCCGCTCGCCGCCGGGCAGCGGCGCGCACTCGTCGGCGGCAGCCGAACACCCCCGCGATGGCGCGAGGCGCGCGCCCCAGCACGTCGTGAGCTTGAGTACGCGAGCACTCCCGTCCCACCGCCTCGTTCCCTGCCCCGTCACGAGAGAGCCTCTCCACAGGTCTCTCGCAGCACGGTGACGGAGGAGTCGCGCGTAGCGCCGTGCGGGGGTCTCAGGTGCTGAGGGAGCGGATTTGTTCGAGGTAGGGCTTGTAGGCCGTGGTGAAGGGTTCTGCGGTGGTGATGGTGGCGGCTAGCTGTTGGCACACCGCCTCGGCGGTGGCGACGATTTGGGGTGGGTAGCCGTAGCGGACTTGGTGAGCCCGGAATTCGTCCTCGTCCATTACGTGCACCGTGCCGTCGCGGAGTAGGCGGATGTCGAGGTCCAGGTCCACGGCCGTGACGCTGTCGACGCCGAATTCCGCCGGCATCGTGATGTCGCAATAGATCGCGGTGTTGTGCGGCGTGTCGTTGAAAAGTGCGCTCCACCACTGCCCGTGTGGGAACAGGCGCACGCGGTGGTGGTCGATGGTGGTCCAGCTGCCGTCGGCGCGCTGGCCGCGGGTGCCGGGGACGGAGCCGACCCAGAGGCCGTACTCGTCCTCGCCGAGGCGCACCGCCTCGACCAGCCGGTGCGGCTGCCCGTCGTACTTGCGAAAGAGAGTCGTCACCATCTCCATGCCGATCACCCTAAGTGAGACGCACACCACGTCGAACCAGCGACTCCCGGGCGGCGTCTTGGTGTGTGAGATTGCGCAACACCGGTGTCGTGCGCTGTCGCCGAGTTCGGATTCCGGGCGAGGCGTGCATAGACTCAAGCATTCGAGGAAGACCTGCGGGAGGAGCTCGATGGGCGTGCTGGAGACGGTTGACGGTCCGGCGGACCTCAAGAAGCTGAGCGATCAGCAGCTCACCGATCTCGCGGCGGAGATCCGGGACGTGCTGGTCGAGACCGTGAGCAAGACCGGTGGCCATCTCGGTCCGAACCTCGGGATGGTCGAGATCACCCTGGCGATGCACCGCGTGTTCGACTCGCCGCGGGACCGGCTGTTGTTCGACGTGGGGCACCAGGCGTATGTGCACAAGCTGGTGACCGGCCGGGCCCCGACGTTCGACACGCTCCGGCAGCAGGGCGGCCTGTCCGGCTACCCGAACCAGGACGAGTCCGAGCACGACATCATCGAGAACAGCCACGCCTCGACGGCGCTGTCGTACGCCGACGGTCTCGCGAAGGCGTACCGGCTCCGCCAGGAGAACCGGCATGTGGTGGCGCTGATCGGTGACGGCGGCCTGACCGGCGGGATGGCCTGGGAGGCGCTGAACAACATCGCCGCCGCCCAGGACCTCAAGCTGGTGATCATCGTCAACGACAACGGCCGGTCGTACTCCGACACGGTCGGCGGCCTGGCCACGCACCTCACCAGTCTGCGCACCAACCCGCGGTACGAGAAGGTCCTCGACCTGATCAAGAAGAACCTCGGCCGGACGCCGTACGTCGGTCCGCCGATGTACGAGGTGCTGCACGGCATCAAGAAGGGCCTGAAGGACATGCTCGCCCCGCAGGGCATGTTCGAGGACCTCGGCCTGAAGTACGTCGGTCCGGTGCCCGGCCACGACCGCGAGGCGATGGAGGACGCGCTGCGGTCCGCGAAGGCCTTCGGCGGACCGGTGATCGTGCACGCGGTGACGAAGAAGGGCTATGGCTTCGCGGCCGCCGAGCAGGACGAGGAAGACAACTTCCACCAGGTCCGGCCGGCCAACAAGCCGCGCGGCTGGACCGATGTGTTCAGCGACGAGCTGGTGAAGATCGGTCACCGCCGCAGCGATGTGGTCGCGGTCACCGCGGCCATGCTGCACCCGACCGGGCTCGCCCAGTTCGCCGAGGAGTTCCCGGACCGGACGTTCGATGTCGGTATCGCCGAGCAGCACGCGGTGACGAGTGCGGCCGGTCTGGCGATCGGTGGCCTGCACCCGGTGGTCGCGATCTACGCGACCTTCCTGAACCGTGCCTTCGACCAGGTCCTGCTGGACGTCGCGCTGCACAAGTGTGGTGTCACGTTCGTGCTCGACCGCGCGGGTGTCACTGGTGATGACGGCCCGAGCCACAACGGCATGTGGGACATGTCGCTGCTGCAGCTCGTTCCCGGTCTGCGGCTGGCGGCGCCGCGTGACGGCAAGCGCGTGCAGGAGCTGCTGAACGAAGCGATCGACGTGGACGACGCCCCGACGGTACTGCGCTACGCCAAGGGCGAGGTGGGTCCGGACATCGAGGCGATCGACCGGATCGGCGACCTGGACATCCTGCAGCGCTCCGGCGACGACGTCCTGCTGGTCGGCATCGGTGCGATGGCCGCGACCGCGATGGATGTCGCGCAGCGCCTCGAGGCCCACGGTTTCGGTGTCACGGTGGTCGACCCGCGCTGGGTCAAGCCGATCAACCCGCAGCTGGTCGAGCTGGCTCCGAAGTACAAGCTGGTCGTGACGGTCGAGGACAACGGCCGTGCGGGTGGTTGCGGCGCGATGATCGCGCAGGCACTGCGTGACGCCGGGGTGCAGACCCCGATCCGCGACTTCGGCATCCCGCAGCAGTTCCTGCAGCACGCCAAGCGTCCCGTCGTACTGCAGGAGATCGGTCTCACCGGGCAGGAGCTGGCCAGGGAGATCACCGAGCTGATCTCGGAGCACCACGACGACGCTCTGAGCGAGCCGGACCGGGCGGGCGATCGCCCGGGCAGCGCCTAGGCACATCGATCAGGACGCAGGGCCACCGTGGCTGAGGGAGGGCGGCACAGCCGGCACGCGGCAACGAAGCGTCGCTCGCGGATCTGGCCGGTCCTGCTGTCCCTGGCCCTGGTGGCGGCCGCGGTCGGCGGCGGTCTGGCGCTGCACTGGTCGAGCCGGAGTACGGGCGGCTCGGCGGAGACCGTGGCGAGCGGCCCGACGGTCGACCTGGCCGCGCGGTCCGCGGCCGTCGACCAGCTGCTGAAGCGCCGCGCGCAGGCGGTCCTCACCGGCAACGAGAAGGAGTTCCTCGCAGACGTCGACGCCGCGGACACCAAGCTGGTCACGGGGCAACGGTCCCTGTTCTCGAACCTCCGGCAGTTCGGTTTCGCGAAGCTGACGTACCAGCAGCTGGCCCAGCAGTACGACGACAGCCTCGTGCAGAAGTACGGCCCGACGACGTACCTGGTGGCTGTCGCGATGACCTACCAGATCAGCAACATCGACCTGGTCCCGGTGCGCGCGATGCTCGGCTACACGTTCACCCAGCGGGCGAACGGTTCCTGGATGCTGGTCTCCGACTCGGATCTCGACAAGCGCCTTCCACGTGGCTCGCATCAGGAGGCCTGGGACATGGGCCCGGTCCTGGTCAAGCGCGCACCGCGGGTCCTGGTCGTCGTCGAGCAAGGTCAGGACGCCCTGGCGAACAAGCTGGTCACGATGTCGCTCAGCGCGGTCCAGGCCGTCTCGAAGAGCTGGCCCGGCGGCTGGAAGGGCGCCGGTGTGGTGATCGCGCTCAACGACAAGATCGTTCGCGGCGCCGACTACACCCAGCCGAAGAACGCCGAGGACGCGCTCGCGATGGCGACCTGGGTGTACCGCACGCTGCCTGGCGAGGTCACCGCCGCGGGGGAGCGGGCCGACTCGTACGTCGTCGTCAACCCGCACAACCGCGACAAGGTGGACGCGCGCACGCTGGCCCACGAGTTCACCCACGTGGCGACCGCGCCGTACGGGCCGTACGCACCGCGGTGGCTGGTCGAGGGCGCTGCGACGTACGTCGAGTTCCTGCCGATGGACGGGCAGAAGGATCTCGCGCTGGCGCAGTACCGGCTGGACGTGCGGACGAAGTACCTCGCGAAGGCGAAGGCGCTGCCCGCCGACGCGACGTTCTTCGACCAGGCCGACAGCTCGTACCCGCTGTCCTGGCTCGCCCTCGACTACCTGTTCACGCGCTTCGGCGGGACCGAGGTCGGCACCCTGTACCGCGAGTTGGCGTCGCTCGGTTCGACGCAGAAGGACCGCGATCGGATCATGCTCGAGCACCTCGGGATGACCGAGGCGGGACTTTTCCGCGCCTTGAAGGCTGCCGCGGCAGCATAATCCGCGACGGTCGAGTAGGGTGGCCCGGCTGCGACCATCGGGTACTCGGAGGGATCGACCCGAAGTGAGTGCAACGCCGCCCAATTCCGGGGCACCGACCGGCCCCCGCCGCTGGCTGGGTTTGCTGGCCGCGGTGGCCCTGGTTTGTGGCGGCATCGTCTACACCGTTGAACAACGCGAGCAGGACGCCCGCGAACGTCCGGTCGCTACCCGCACCGCGACCCCGGGTACGCCGAAGGCGACGAAGCCGTCCCGGATCGCCGCCGCGATCGCCGCCCGCCGGGTCGCCGTCGACACGATCCTGCTGCGCCGCGCGCAGGCCGTGGAAGCCGGCAACGAGCCGCTGTTCCTGGCCGACGTGGACCCGACCAACAAGAAGCTGATCGCCGCGCAGAAGATCCTGTTCGCGAACCTGGTCGAGATCGGCTTCAGCGAGCTCGGCTACAGCCAGGCCGAGGAACGGTTCGATCCCGCCGCGGTGCGGGCCCACGGCGGTACGACGTACCTCGTGCGGGTCCTGATGCGGTACCAGATCCCGAAGGTCGACTTCACGCCGGTGACGACCGAGCTCGGCTACACGTTCATCGCCCGCGGCGGCCACTGGCTGCTCACCGATGACGACGACCTGGACGCCGATCTCGGCCCGGGCGCACACCGGGAGGCCTGGGACCTCGGCCGGATCGAGGTCCAGCGTGGCCCGCGCGTACTCGTCGTGGTCGAGAAGGGCGACACGAAGCGTGGTCGCGCGATCGTGCACGCGGCGGCCGAGGGGCTCGGCGAGGTCACGCGGTACTGGCCACGGAAGTGGAACGGCTCGGTGTTCGTGATCGCACTCGACGAGACCGATGTCCGGGACGCACGGTTCGCCGACGAGGACATCGAGTCCGCGGCCAGCACCGGCTCGACGTTCGCCTCGCTGCCCGGTCAGGACACCGCGGACGGTACGGTCGCCGGCGGGTACGTCGTGGTCAATCCGAACGAACGCGACCGGGTCGACGAGATCCTGCTGTCGCACGAGATCACCCATGTCGCGACCGCGGATCTCGGCGGGTACGAACCGCTGTGGCTGGCCGAAGGTTCGGCGGAATACGTGTCCTGGCGGGGGATCGAGGCGATCAGCGGACCGGGCGAGGTCGCCAAGTGGGAGCAGGAGGTCATCGACGAGGCGCTGCCCCAACTGTCAGCGCTGCCGACCGACGCCGGCTTCTACCAGAACTCCGCCGACGTGTACGGCGTCAGCTGGCTGGCTGTCCGATACCTGGTGCACCAGATCGGACTTGGAAACGTCGAGGAGTTGTACGAGGACCTCGCGCGCAACGGCACCGATCAGACGGCCCGCGACCGGATTCTGCTCAGCCGCACCGGTCTGACCGAGGCCACGCTGTGGACCGCACTGGCAACATACCGGCCACAACGCTGAGTGGCGGTTTGACCTCGCGGTGTCAGAGGGGCAGTCTCGGATGGTTCCGTCCACCTCGAGGAGGCGCAGATGAGTCTTGTCCGGAAGAAGACGATCGAGCAATCGATCGCGGACACCGACGAGCCGGAGTACCAGCTCAAGAAACGCCTCACAGCGGTCGACCTGACCGTCTTCGGTATCGGTGTCATCATCGGTGCCGGCATCTTCACCCTGACCGGGCGCGCCGCCAAGCTGTACGCCGGTCCGGGCATCGCCCTGTCGTTCGTCCTGGCCGCGGTCTGCTGTGCGCTGGCCGCCCTCTGCTACGCCGAGTTCTCGTCCACCGTTCCGGTGTCGGGTTCGGCGTACACGTTCTCGTACTTCTCGCTCGGTGAGATCTTCGCCTGGATCATCGGCTGGGACCTGCTGCTCGAACTGATGCTCGGGGCAAGCGTCGTGGCCCAGGGCTGGTCGACGTACGCCAAGTTGTTCCTCGACGAGATCGGGTTGGGCTGGCCGGACTCGATCGGGCCGGACAGCCATGTGAACGTGCTGGCGATGCTGCTGGTCCTGGTACTGGCCACGCTGGCGACGATCGGGATCAAGGAGTCGC
This sequence comes from Kribbella sp. NPDC043289, assembly GCF_056436705.1. Classification (NCBI taxonomy): domain Bacteria; kingdom Bacillati; phylum Actinomycetota; class Actinomycetes; order Propionibacteriales; family Kribbellaceae; genus Kribbella; species Kribbella sp. NPDC043289. Next base: position 2,146,283 of record NZ_JBWKCB010000001.1, on the reverse strand, counting down.
TGCGGGTCAACCTGGTGCTGGTCGGCATCAAGCTCTTCGTGGTGCTGTTCGTGATCATCGCCGGCCTGTTCTACATCAAGAGCTCGAACCTGACGCCGTTCGTCCCGCCGAGCGTTCCGTCGCCGGGTGGTGGCGTCGAGCTGACCACGCCGCTGTTCCAGGCGGTCTTCGGGTTCACACCATCGACCTTCGGGATCATGGGTCTGGTGTCCGGCGCCTCGCTGGTGTTCTTCGCGTTCATCGGGTTCGACGTCGTCGCGACCACCGCCGAAGAGGCGAAGAACCCGCAGCGCGACCTGCCGCGCGGCATCATCGGCTCGCTGGCGATCTGCACCGTGCTGTACGTGCTGGTCTGCATCGTCATCACCGGCATGGTGAAGTACTCCGACATCAACGGTGAGGCAGCGCTCGCGGAAGCGTTCCGTTCGGTCGGCAAGGGCGGGTTCGCGACGCTGATCTCGGCCGGCGCGGTCGCCGGTCTGACCACCGTCGTCCTGACCCTGATGATCGGTGCGGCGCGCGTCGTGTTCGCGATGAGCCGGGACCACCTGATGCCGCGGCAGCTCGGCAAGACGCACCCGAAGTGGGGTACGCCGTACCGTCTCACCATCGGGATCGGTGTGGTCGTCGCGATCATCGCCGGTGTCACCCCGATCGGGAAGCTCGAGGAGATGGTGAACATCGGTACCCTCGCCGCGTTCACGCTGGTGTCGATCGCCGTACCGCTGCTGCGCAAGAGCCGGCCGGACATCGAGCGTTCGTTCCGGGTGCCGCTGAGCCCGGTGATCCCGATCGTGTCGGCGATCATCTGCATCTACCTGATGCTGAACCTGTCGCTGGAGACCTGGCTGCGGTTCGCGATCTGGATGGTGCTCGGCTTCGTCATCTACGGCGTGTACGGCTACCGCAAGAGCCGCGTCGGGATCGAGCAGCGCACCGGCGAAGTACAGAAAGCCTGAGCCTGGCCCTCGGGTGGTCGGCGACCGGTAGGATCAGCCGACCATCCGAGGGGACCACCAATGAACCACCCGAAACGCCTGTTCGCGGGCGTTGCCGTGCTGGCGCTCGCGGCGTCCGGCGCGGTCGTCGCCGTCCACGTCCGACGCGGCGAGGAACCACCACCCGGCGTCGGCGCGGCCGCTGCCGAGGTCACGCCGAGTCCTCCAGCTGCCGATGACGCGGCTCGCAAGAAGGCGATCGACGCGGTGCTGGCCCGGCGCTCCACAGCGCTGCTGGCCGGCGATCTGAAGGGCTTCATGGCCCCGGTCGACCCGAAGCAGACCGAGCTGGTCGCGCGGCAGCGGTTGCTCTTCACGAACCTGCGGAAGTTCGGGTTCAGCTCTCTGCGGTACTTGACGGCTGATGCCTTCCGTCCGGTGCCGGGGCTGGTCGACAAGTTCGGTCCGACGACGTTCTCGACCCGGGTGATGATGCGCTACCAGCTCTCCGGGCTGGATCCGCTGCCGGTCCAGACCGATCTCGGGTACACGTTCGTCCAGCGCGCCGGCGCGTGGGTGCTCGTCGACGACAGCGGCACCGACGAGAACCTGAGCCAGGACGGGCATCGCCAGCCGTGGGACTTCGACGAGGTCCAGGTGGTACGCCGGGGCTCGGTCGTGGTCGTGGTGGACAAGCGGGAAGCGAGTCTCGGCACGAAGGTCGCGGTCGTCTCCGAGAAAGCGGTGAAGTCGGTCCGCAAGCATTGGGCGCGGCCGTGGAACGGCGCCGTACTGGTGGTCGCGATGCCGCAGGAGCGGGTGATGTCGACGCTCTGGACCGCCGGCAGCGGCGACGGGTGGACGATCGCGGCGAAGGCCGTGACGCTGTTCGAGGGGGAGCAGCTCGGGAAGCCGGTCGGCCGTCCGATCGGGAGCCGGATCGTCGTCAACCCGGCGGTGCGCAAGCGGCTCGACAAGGATCTGCTGGTCCACGAGATGACGCACGTGGCGACAGCGACGCTCGGGTTGCGCGCGCCGATCTGGGCCGTCGAGGGACTGGCGGAGTACGTGCGCTGCCGGGGGATCGAGGACGATCCGCACTGGAGCGTCGACCCGTATCGCAAGCGCGTGAAGACGCAGTACCTCGCGAAGCTGACCACGCTGCCCGACACCACCACCTTCGCCGCCGACGCGGACCGCGCCTACGGCACCGGCTGGTGGATCACGGAGTACCTGGCCGACAAACTAGGCGAGAAAAAACTCGCCACCCTGTACGTAGACCTCTCCCTCCACGGCGAGTCGGTCCTCAAAAAAGACACCGGCCTCACCACCACCCAAATAGTCACAGCTGCCAAGAAGTTCAAAGGCTGAGTTTGCTGGGGGCCGGAGCGGGCTTCCGGCTCTGCACCGACCCCCAGCGGACTAGGCGAGGCTGGCGATGCCCTTGGGGAGGAAGCGGGTGCCGTTGACCTTTTCGGCGATTCCGCTGCGGTCCAGGTACGGCGTGATGCCGCCGAGGTGGAAGGGCCAGCCGGCGCCGAGGAGGAGGCAGAGGTCGATGTCCTGCGCCTCCGCGACCACGCCTTCGTCGAGCATGATCTTGATTTCTTCGGCGAGGGCAGTGAGCACCCGGGTGCGCAGCTCGTCGGCGGTCGACGGCTTGTCGCCGACCGTCACCAGCGCCTCGACCTCCGGGTCGACGACCGGCTTACCCTCCGGCCACACGTAGAACGAACTCTTGCCCGCAGCAACAACCTTCGCGAGGTTCTCGGACACTGCGAACCGCTCCGGGTACGCCCGGTTCATGGTCTCCGCGACATGCAGCGCGACCGGCAGCCCGACCAGCTGCAGCAGCACGAACGGCGGCATCGGCAACCCGAGCGCGGAGAGCGCGCGATCGGCTTCCAGGATCGGCGTACCCTCGTCGACCGCCGCGCTGACCTCGCCGAGGAAGCGGGTCAGCAGCCGGTTCACCACGAACGCCGGCGCGTCCTTCACCAGCACACACGACTTCTTCAGCTTCTTGCCGACCGCGAAAGCCGTCGCCAGCGACGCGTCGTCGGTCTTGTCGGCACGGATGATCTCCAGCAGCGGCAGTACGGCGACCGGGTTGAAGAAGTGGAACCCGACGACCCGCTCCGGGTGCTCCAGGTCCGCGGCCATCTCGGTCACCGACAACGACGACGTGTTGGTCGCGAGGATCGCGTCCGGCCGGATGATCTTCTCCAGGTCGGCGAAGATCGTCTTCTTCAGCTGCAACTCCTCGAACACGGCCTCGATCACGAAGTCCGCGTCCGCGAACGCGCCCTTGTCCACCGACCCGGTGACGAGCGCCTTCAGCTGGTTCGCCTTGTCCGGACGGATCCGGCCCTTGCCGAGCAGCTTGTCGATCTCACCGTGCACGTACCCGACGCCCCGGTCGACACGCTCCTGGTCGAGATCCGTCAGTACGACGGGCACCTCGAGCCGCCGCGCGAACAGCAGCGCCAACTGACCCGCCATCAGGCCCGCGCCGACGACACCGACCTTGTTCACCGGACGCGCCAGCGACTTGTCCGGCGCACCAGCCGGCCGCTTGGCCCGCTTGTTCACCAGGTCGAACGCGTACAGCCCGCTGCGCAGCTCCTCGCTCATGATGAGATCGGCGAGCGCCTCGTCCTCGGCCGCGAACCCCCGGTCGCGATCGTTGTCCTTCGCCGCCGCAATCAGTTCCAGCGCTCGGTACGGCGCCGGCGCCGCGCCACTCACCTTGACGTCCGCAAAAGCCTTGCCCCGGGCAACGGCCGCGTCCCACGTCTCACCCCGGTCGATCTCCGGCCGCTCGACCACCACAGCACCGGTCAGCACCTTCGACGCCCACAGCAGCGACTGCTCGAGGAAGTCCGCCGACTCCAGCAGTACGTCGCCGATCCCGAGCTTCACGGCCTCCGGACCACTGAGCATCTTGTTCTGGTTCAAGGCGTTCTCGACGACGACCTTGACCGCGTTGTCCGCGCCGATCAGGTTCGGCAGCAGGAAGTTGCCGCCCCAGCCCGGGAGCAGCCCGAGGAACACCTCAGGCGTCGACAGCATCCCGGCCGCCACCGAAACCGTCCGATACGTTGCATGCAGCGCGACCTCGAGCCCACCACCGAGCGCGACCCCGTTGATGAAGCCGAACGACGGCTTCCCGCCGTCGACGAGCTTCCGCATCACGCCGTGCCCGATCTTGCCGAGCGCCAGCGCCTGCTCCCGGTCGGCCAGCTTCGGTACGCCGGTCAGGTCGGCGCCCGCGGCCAGGATGAACGGCTTGCCGGTGACTCCGATCGCGACGATCTCGTCCCGCGCCAGCGCCGCGTCGATGGCGGCGTTCAGCGACCCGAGCCCCTTCGGCCCGAACGTGTTCGGCTTGGTGTGGTCGTGCCCGTTGTCCAGCGTGATGAGCGCCATCAGGCCGGCCTTGTTCGGCAGTACGACGTCCCGCGAGTGCGCCAGCGTGACGACCTCGTCGGTCGACAGGGCAGAAGCGCCGTCGATCAGTTCCTGCAGGCTCATTTGAACTCTCCGCTTCGCTCCGAGCTCAAATGAGCCTTTGGGCTGCTGAACATTCTGTTCGCTGCGCTCACGCGGCACCTTCCCAGTTCGGGTTCTCCCAGATGACCGTGCCGCCCATGCCGAGGCCGACGCACATGGTGGTGAGGCCGTAGCGGACCTCGGGGCGCTGCTCGAACTGCTTGGCCAGCTGGTTCATCAGCCGGACCCCGGACGAGGCCAGCGGGTGGCCGTAGGCGATCGCGCCGCCGTACGGGTTGACCCGCGGATCGTCGTCGGCGATGCCGTAGTGCTCCAGGAACGCCAGCACCTGGACCGCGAACGCCTCGTTCACCTCGAAGGCCTGGATGTCGTCGATGGTCAGCCCGGCCAGCTTGAGCGCCTTCTCGGTCGCCGGCACCGGGCCGACGCCCATCACCTCGGGCTCGACACCGGCGAACCCGTACGAGACCAGCTTCATCTTCGGCGTCAGCCCGAGCTCCTCCGCGGCCTCGGCCGACGTCAGCACGCAGGCGGTCGCGCCGTCGTTGATCCCGGCCGAGTTGCCGGCCGTCACCCGGCCGTGCGGGCGGAACGGGGTCTTCAGCGTGGCGAGGTCCTCGACCGTGGTGCCCGGCCGCATCGGCTCGTCGGTGGTCGCGTAGCCCCAGCCCTGCTCGGCCGACCGGGTCGCGATCGGGACCAGGTCCGGCTGGATGAGGTCGTTGGCGTACGCCTTCGCGGCCTTCTCCTGGGACGCCGCGGCGAACGCGTCGGCGCGGTCCTTGGTGATCCCCGGGAACCGGTCGTGCAGGTTCTCGGCGGTGGAGCCCATCACCAGCGCGGAGGTGTCGACCAGCTTCTCGCTGATGATCCGCGGGTTCGGGTCGACGCCCTCGCCCATCGGGTGCCGGCCCATGTGCTCGACACCGCCGGCCACCACGACGTCGTACGCGCCGAACGCGATGCCGGCGGCGGTGGTCGTCACGGCGGTCATCGCGCCGGCGCACATCCGGTCGATGGAGTAGCCGGGCGTGGTGTTCGGCAGGCCGGCCAGGAGCGCGGCGGTGCGGCCGATGGTCAGGCCCTGGTCGCCGATCTGGGTGGTGGCCGCGATCGCGACCTCGTCCACCCGCGCCGGGGGGAGACCCGGGTTCCGCCGCAGCAGCTCCCGGATGCACTTGATCACCAGGTCGTCGGCGCGGGTTTCGGCGTACTGGCCCTTGGCCTTGCCGAACGGGGTGCGAACGCCGTCGACGAACACGACATCGCGGATCTCACGGGGCACGAGGGCCCTCCTCTGGGGTCGGGAAAGCTACCGCCGATGCTACCCGTCGGTAACCGAACGGCCAAAGAACCGGGGGTTGTGGATCCGCTCACAGATCACACCGGTGTGCTCACTCAGCCGTAACCCGTGGCAATGCGGGCGGTTTGGGCGCATGCTGGTGGTCAAGGTCCGCGTGTCTGGAGTTGTTCCATGAACAATTTTGATCTGGCCGTACCGGTCCTCAGCCGGGGGAAACATCGCAATCCGCGCAAGGGCGCCTGCTTCATGGAGTTCGCCTCGTATCTGGCCGGCGAACCCTGGTCCGACCATCCAGCGTGCACACACGCGCTGCTGGCGGGTGTCGCGCGGGACGTCAACGACTGCACGACGGACTCCGGGCGCTCCAGGCTCGCTCCGTTGATCCCGTCGGTGATCGGGCTGACGCCTGACGACCCACACGTCGTACCGCGGGTGACGGCACGCTGCATCCAGCAGGCGCTGCCGATCGTCTCGCAGGAGCGCCAGTACATCCTGGCCGTCGCGTTGCTGGTGGGGGAGAAGCAACTGGCGGCGCTGGACGGCCGGCCGTACGACGACATCGAGCCGGACTCGCTGGCGGTGCTGCAAGCGGTGCCGTCGGCGACCAAGTGGGCACGCTCGTTCACCGGGCGGGCCCGCCGCGCCACACCGGACTTCGCCCGCCGGACGGCACCGCGTGCGGTGTCCTGCGCGGTCGAGGGCATCTCGCAGGCCTGCGTGCCGGATCCGGACGACCGGCTGTACAAGCTGCTCGTCGACGCGATCACGGAGACGAAGGCCTGGATGCCGGCACCCGCACCGAAGCCGGTCGCTCCCGAGGTCGTACGCTTCACAGTGTGACATCGGAGATCGATACCGGTTCAGGTTTCATCCCAGTCCACGAGTGGGGATCCGCCGACAGCGAGGCGCCGGGAGTTCTGCTCCTGCAGGAGATCTTCGGCGTCTCGGAGTACATCGAACGACGCGCGGCGGATCTGCACGCCCTCGGGTATTACGTGCTCGCGCCGGAGATCTACTGGCGCCTGGACGACACCGAGCTGGACGAGTCCTCCCCGGAGCTGCTCCCGCGGGCGATGGGCATCGTCGGCCGGCTCGACTGGGACCAGGCCGTCAAGGACGCCGTCGCCACGCTGGAGTACCTGAAGGCGCGCGGTAAGGGCACCGCGGTCGTCGGCTTCTGCTTCGGCGGCGGCCTGGGCTTCAACGTCGCCGCCGAGTCGTCGCCGGACGTGCTGGTGAGCTACTACGGCTCCGCGCTGCCCGGCCTGCTCGAGCTCGCGCCGCAGGTCACCGCGACGAGCCTGCACCACTTCGGCAACACCGACGCGTACCTCGACGTGGACGCGATCGTGCCCGCGCTGCCTGATGCCGAGGTGCACCGGTACGACGGCGCCGGTCACGCGTTCGACAACCCCCTGCCGATGTTCCACCACGCCGAGGCGTCCGCGCTGGCGTGGCGCCGTACCGAAGACTTCCTCACCCGTCACCTCCCAACCTCCCAAGGATGAGCATGAGCCTGTACGACATCCCGCTGACCGCCCTGTCCGGTGCGCCGACCTCGCTCGGTGAGTACAAGGGCAAGGCGATTCTCGTTGTGAACGTGGCGTCGAAGTGTGGGCTGACGCCGCAGTACGAGGGCCTGGAGAACCTGCAGAAGAAGTACGAGGCCCGCGGCTTCACCGTGCTCGGTGCGCCGTGCAACCAGTTCGGCGGGCAGGAGCCGGGAACCGCCGAGGAGATCGACACCTTCTGCTCGACGACGTACGGCGTCACGTTCCCGATGCTCGACAAGCTCGAGGTGAACGGCGACGGCCGGCACCCGCTGTACTCCGAGCTCACGCTGACTCCGGACGCGGCCGGTGAGGCCGGTGACATCCAGTGGAACTTCGAGAAGTTCCTGATCGGCACCGACGGCACGATCGCGGCCCGGTTCCGCCCGCGCACCGAGCCGGAGTCCGACGAGGTCGTCGCCGCCATCGAGGCGCAGCTCCCGGCCTAGCTCGCCCGAGGCCCTGATCGGCCGCCGTCCCCCGTCGCGCAGCCGCGGCGGGGGATTTCTTTGCGAGCCATTGCAACGACTCTTTCGAAAGAGTACTTTCCATGCATGTCGATCCCGCACCGTCGCCTCAGCGACCCGCGTGAACTCAACGCCCTGGCCCATCCGGTTCGGATGGCCATCGTCGAACTGCTGTCGATCAGTGGCCCTCTGACCGCGACCGAGCTCGCCGACCGACTCGACAAGACGCCGGCCAATTGCTCCTGGCACCTCCGGAAGCTGGCGCAGCACGGGTTCGTCGTGGAGGCCGAGGGTGGCAAGGGCCGCCAGCGGCCGTGGAAGGTGCCCGGGCTCGGGTTCCGCTGGGACGACGAGCTCGCGTCGAGCTCGATCGAGGAACGCCGGGCGGCGCAGGCGCTGTCCGAGGTGATGCTGGGCCGCGCCATCGACCGGCTCCGGGAGGCGCAGCAGCGCGCTCCGGAGGAGTCCGAGCAGTGGCGGGCGGCGCAGAACAACACCGAGATGGTCGCTTGGCTGACCGCGGACGAGCTCAAGGAGATGAACGAGGCGATCGCCGCCGTGCTCGAACGTCATCTCGAGCGGCTGACCGACCCGGCGCAACGACCGGCGGGCGCGCGACTGTGCGAGTTCGTGTCCTGGGGCGTGCCGGCGTACTTCCCGGGGGTCGATCCGGCATGAGGAAACTGTTCGCGCAGCCCGGGTTCCCGCGCCTGTTCGGTGGCTTGAGTACGTCGATGCTCGGCGACTCGGTGATGCTGCTCGTGCTCAGCATGTGGGTGAAGTCCCTCACCGGCTCCAACGCGCTCGCCGGGCTGACGTTCTTCTTCATGGTGCTGCCGGCGCTCGGTGCTCCGCTGCTCGGTGTCTGGGTCGACCGGCTGCCCCGCAAGGCGATCCTCGTCTGGGGCAACTTCGCCAGCGCCCTCGCCGTACTCCCGCTCGTGCTCGTCCGGGACGCGGGCGACGTCTGGCTGATCTGGGTGGTCTCCTTCTTGTACGGCGTCTCGTTCGTGGTGCTGCCCGCCGCGGTCAACGGTCTGCTCAAGGAACTGTTGCCGGACGAGCTGCTCGTCGACGCCAACTCCAGTCTCGCTACGATCAAGGAGGGCTACCGGCTGTTCGGCCCGCTGGTCGGCGCCGCGATCTTCGCGACCGCGGGCGGCTGGCTGGTGGCAGTCGTCGACGCGGCGACGTTCGCGATCGCCGGGCTGCTGATCGCGACGCTCAAGATCACCGAGACTCCGGCCGCGGCCAAGAACACCTTCCGCGAGGACGTGCTGGGCGGCATCCGCTTCCTGATCGACGACCGGGTACTGCGGCATGTGCTCGCCGGTCTCGCGATCTCGATCCTCGTCATCGGCTTCTTCGAGTCATCGATCTACGCGCTGATGGACGCCTTCGGCAAGCCGCCGACATTCTCCGGCGTCTTCGTGACCTGCCAGGGCGTCGGCGCCATCCTCGGCGGTCTCACCGCGAGTCGCGCCGTACGCCGTCTTGGTGAGGTGGCCGTCTGCGCTGCCGGTCTGACGGCGCTGGCCGTGGCGACCGTGGTCTGTATCGCCGCACCGACCATCGCCGTAGTACTCGTCGGCGCGGCCATCTGTGGTGTCGGGCTGCCGTGGACGTTCATCTCGTTCACGACACTGCTGCAGCGCCGCTCGCCGAGCCATCTCATCGGCCGGGTGTCGACGGCGGTCGAGGTACTCGTCTCCACGCCGCAGGCGATCTCGCTCGCACTCGGCAGTCTGCTCGTCAGCCTGCTCAGCTACCGCCAGATCTTCGCGATCATCGCAGTCGTCATCCTGCTAGGCGCGCTCCAGATCGTCCTCACCCTCCGCGACCAGCTGGGGTTGAGACAAGATCCGGGGACCGGAGACCTGCTATTACCTGTGCCCGCCCCCGAGAAGGGGTCTGAACCCACCGGAGGCGAACGTCCGGAGGTCTCTGGCTAGTCGAGGGGCTTGGCTGCGGCTTCGGAGGACATCGCGTCGGTCAGCACCTCGGCGGTCAGACCGATCTGCCAGGGGCGAGCGTGGTGGTCGCGGAGGAACGTCGTGACCACGTCCAGGTCGAGGTCCTTCGGGGGCGACCAGGCGAGACGTCGGATCGTGTCCGGAGCCAGCAGGTTCTCGGTCGGCAGGCGGTGCGCCTCGGCGATGTCGGCGACCGCGGTCCGGGCGGCCGACAACCGGGCCGCCGCGTCCGGGTCACGGTCGGCCCAGGCGCGGGCCGGCGGCGGACCGTCGTACCGCGGTCCTTGTTTGGGGAGCTCGGAGTCGGGGAGCCGGCGGGCGTGGTCGACCGCCTCCCACCAGGTCCGCATGTGCCGGTGCGCGCCACGGCCCTTGAACGCGGTGAGCTTCTGCAGCGCGTCGCGGTCGGTCGGCATCGCGGACGCTGCCTCGACGATCGCGGCGTCCGGCAGCACGCGGCCGGGGGAGGTGTCGGCGGACTCGGCGATCTGGTCGCGGGCCTCCCACAGCGCCCGCACCACGCCCAGGCTGCGGCGGTTGCGGACCCGGTGCATCCCCGACGTACGGCGCCACGGATCCGGCTTCGGCTCCCGCGGGGGAGCGTCCAGGATCGCGGCGAACTCCTGCTCGGCCCACTCCCACTTGCCCGCGCGGCGCAGCTCCTGCTCGATCGCGTTCCGCAGCTCGATCAGCATCTCGACGTCCAGGGCGGCGTACACGAGCCAGGGCGACGGCAGCGGCCGGGTCGACCAGTCGGCGGCCGAGTGCTCCTTGCGCATCCGATAGCCGAGTACTTCGCTCACGAGCGAGGCGAGCCCGACCTTCGGGTACCCGAGCAGGCGGCCGGCCAACTCGGTGTCGAACACCTGCCGCGGCACCATCCCGACCTCGGCCAGACACGCCAGGTCCTGGTTCGCGGCGTGGATGATCCACTCGGCGTCGACGATCGCGTCACCGAGCGCGGACAGGTCACCGAACGGGATCGGGTCCACCAATGCGGACCCGGAACCCTCGCGGCGCAGTTGCACCAGGTATGCGCGGTGCGAGTACCGATAGCCGGACGCGCGCTCGGCATCCACGGCCACCGGCCCGCTGCCGGAGCGGAACGCCTCGACGGTGCCGGTCAGCGCCGGATCGGTGTCGATCACCTCGGACAGGCCGTCCCTGAGCTCCAGCAGAGGGAGGCTCGCGGTCGGGTCGTCCGGTGTCGACGGCTGGGTCTCTACTGGGCTCATCGGCCCCGCTGTCCACGCCGGGTCGGCATCGCGACCACCCCCGGCGGCACCGGCGGCAGCCCGGCCGCCGTGCAGAGCACCTCACCCCAGGCCTCCGCGTGCCCGGTCACGTCCACCTGGCCACCAGGCCCAGGGACAGGACTCCAGGACGCACGGATCTCGATCTCCGCCGTCGCGTCGTCGTCGGCCATTCCGCCGAAGCTCTCGGATACCACCCTCGTGACGGTACCGCTCGGCGCCAGGAACTCGGCACCCCGGTCGGCCAGAGCCTCCATCAGCCAGGTCCAGCCCACGCCACCGAGCAGCGCGTCGGTCACCATCTCCGGTTCGACGGCGGCGCGCACGTATGCGACACAGCGGAAGGTCGACTGCCAGGCGTCGTTCCCGGCCGGGTCGTAGAGGATGACGAGCCGGCCGGTGGCGACATCGTCGCCGTCGACCGTCACGTCGGCGCTGACCGCGGCCGCGTGCGGTGCTATCCGCTGCGGCGCGGGCATCTCCTCGACGAAAACCTCGGGCCGGAACCGGGCACCTCGTAATTGCGAGACTGCCTCGGCGAACTCCGCGGGTGGCGCGTCGACCTGCTTGCGGGCACCCATGGTTGGCAGCCTACGACCGATTACTCACAGACGCTTGTTTAGACGCGCCGTTAACGGGGGGCGACCAGCTACCTGGGCCGGATTCGCAGCGTGGGATCATCGCTGTGTGCCTTCGACGTCACCCGCTCCGCTGGACAGTTCGCCGTACCTGCTCGCTGCCCGGGGGGAGCGTCCGCCGCACACTCCGGTGTGGTTCATGCGACAGGCGGGGCGGGCGTTGCCCGAGTACCGCGCGGCGCGGGAGGGCATCTCGATGCTCGAGTCCTGCATGCGCCCCGACCTCGTCGTCGAGATAACGCTGCAGCCGGTCCGCCGTTACGGCGTCGACGCGGCGATCTTCTTCTCCGACATCGTCGCGCCGCTCCAGTTCGCCGGGTACGACATCGAGATCAAGCCCGGCATCGGCCCGGTGGCGGGGGACCCGATCCGGGACGCCGCCGGCATCGCGGCGGTCCGCCCGATCACCCCGGCCGATGTGCCGTACACCACGGAGGCCGTCCAGCAGCTCGTCTCCGAGCTCGGCGGTACGCCGCTGATCGGGTTCGCCGGTGCACCGTTCACCGTCGCGTCGTACCTGGTCGAGGGTGAGCCGAGCAAGGACTTCGCGAAGACCAAGGCGATGATGCACGGCAACCCGACGCTGTGGCATGCGCTGGCCGACCGGCTCGCCGACGTCGCGATCGCGTACCTGAGCGTCCAGGTGGAGGCCGGCGCGTCGGCGATCCAGCTGTTCGACTCGTGGGCGGGCGGTCTGTCGCCGCGGGACTACGAACGGTTCGTCCAGCCGCACTCCGCGAAGGTCTTCGACGCGATGGCCTCGTACGGCGTCCCGCGGGTGCACTTCGGCGTGAACACCGGTGAGCTCCTCGGCCTGATGAGCGCAGCGGGCGCGGACGTGGTCGGAGTCGACTGGCGCGTCCCGCTGGACGAGGCGGTACGCCGGATCACCGCTGCGGGCGCCGGCCCGAAACCGGTCCAGGGCAACCTCGACCCGGCCCTGCTGTTCGCCGGCTGGGACGCGATCGAGCCCGAGATCGACCGGATCCTCGACGAAGGCAAGGCCGCGCCTGGCCACATCTTCAACCTCGGCCACGGGGTCCCGCCGGACGCCGACCCCGCCGTGCTGGAGCGAGTCACGAAGTACGTCCAGTCCAAGTCGGCGGCTGGCTCAGCGGCGGCCGCGGAGTGATCCGGCTGCCGGATCACCCGGTGACGCTGGAACCGCTGTCCGCCGCGCACGCGGACGCGGTGCTGGCCTTCGAGCTGCAGAACCGCGAGTACTTCGCCTCGTGGATCTGGGACCGTGGCGACGAGTACTTCGCGGAGTTCGCGGAGCGGCACGCGGCCATGCTGGCGGAGCAGGCGGCCGGGATCTGCCGGTTCCACGTGCTGGTGGACGACACCGGCGCGATCGCCGGGCGGGTGAACCTCGTCGACCTCGAGAACGGGGCGGCCGAGCTCGGCTACCGGATCGCCGAGAAGTGGGCCGGTCAGGGGCTGGCGACGGCCGCGGTGCGCGCGATCATCGGGGTCGCCGCCACGGAGTACGGGCTGACCGCGCTGTCGGCCGGTGCCTCGGACCGGAACCCGGCCTCACAGGCGGTGCTGACGCGCTGCGGGTTCCGGGTGGTGGGCACCTCGAGCACCGATCTCGGGCCGGGGAAGAAGTACGAGCTGATGCTGGAGGACGCGTGAGCCGGGTTGTCGTGGTCGGTGGCGGGATCAGTGGGCTGGCGGCGGCGCACGCGCTGGCGACCGGACCGAACCCGCCGCAGATCACGGTCCTCGAAGGGTCGCCGCGACTCGGCGGCAAGCTGGCCGGCGCGGAGGTCGAGGGCGTCCCGGTCGACCTTGGCGCCGAGTCGGTGCTCGCCCGGCGGCCGGAGGCGGTGGACCTGATCCGCGCGGTCGGGCTCGGTGACGACGTAGTACACCCGGCCACGCTGACCGCCGGTCTGTGGGTCGGCGACCGGATCCGCGCGATCCCGCCGACCGTGATGGGTGTCCCGGCGGACCCGTCCGCGACAACCGACGTCCTCGGGCCTGCGGCTGCGGAGCAGGTCGCGCGCGAGGCGGAGCTGCCGGCGCCGGCGTTGACCGAGGACGTGGCGATCGGCCGGTTCGTCGCCGAGCGGATGGGCTCCGCGGTCACCGACAAGCTGATCGACCCGCTGCTCGGCGGGGTGTACGCCGGGAAGGCGGACGAGATCTCGCTCGCGGCGGCCGTCCCCGACCTCTACGCGAAGCTGCGGACCGCGCCGAGCCTGCTCGCCGCGACCGCCGAACTACGCGAGCTCAGCCAGAAACGTGCCGGCCAGCCGGTGTTCGCGGGCCTCGTCGGCGGGATCAACCGGCTCATCGGCGCCCTGGAGCAGGATCTGACCGCCCGAGGCGTCGAGATCCGCCGGAAGCTCGCCGTACGCCGGATCACGCGCGAGGCGGACGGCTACGCGCTGGAGGCAGGCCCGGTCCCGGACCCGACGTACCTGACCGCCGACGCCGTCGTCGTCGCGGTCCCGGCGGCGCCCGCGGCGCGGATGCTGGCCGAGGTGGTTCCGGCGGCGTCGACCGACCTGGCGACGATCGAGTACGCCAGCATGGCGATCGTCACGCTGGCGGTCCGCAAACGCGACTGGCCGGCTGACGCGACCGGCTCCGGGTTCCTGGTGCCGTCCGTCGAGGAGCGGACGATCAAGGCGTCGACGTACTCACACGCCAAGTGGGCCTGGTCCGCCGAGGCCGGGGGAGAGCTTGCGGTACTGCGTGCCTCGGTCGGCCGACTCGGCGAGGAGTACGTGCTGCAGCGCTCCGACGACGAGCTCGTCGCGCTCGCGGCCGCGGACCTGCGCACAGCGATCGGTCTGCGCGCCGAGGTGGTCGGGTCGCTCGTGACACGCTGGGGTGGCGGCCTCCCGCAGTACGCCGTCGGGCACCTGGATCGCGTCGATCGGGTGGAGAGCGCGGTGGCCGGCGTACCGGGGCTCGCGGTCTGCGGAGCGGCGTACCGGGGTGTCGGGATCGCGGCGTGTGTGGCGTCGGGTGGCAAGGCGGCCACCCGGGTGCGGGAGCACCTGGAGGCATTGGAGACAATGAAATCGTGACTGGTAAGCCGAAGGCCCGTGAACTGAACGACGTCATCCGCTACACCCTGTGGTCGGTCTTCAAGGTCGAGACCCCGCTCGGTGACGTGGACCGCGACGAGCTGACCGCCGAGCTGACCGAGCTGGTCGGGAAGCTGGCCGCCGACGACGTGGTGATCCGCGGGTTCTACGACGTCGAGGGCTTCCGGGCCGACGCCGACTTCATGATCTGGTGGCACGCGCCGACGTCCGACGCGCTGCAGCAGGCGTACCACGCGCTCCGCCGCTCGCGGCTCGGGCGGTACCTGGTGCCGGTCTGGTCGCAGTTCGCGCTGCACCGGCCTGCCGAGTTCAACAAGAGCCACATCCCGGCGTTCCTGGCCGACGAGGAGGCGCGCGGCTACATCTGCGTGTACCCGTTCGTCCGGTCCTACGAGTGGTACCTGCTGCCGGACGAGGAGCGCCGCTTCATGCTCGCCGAGCACGGCAAGATGGCGCGCACCTACCCGGACGTCCGGGCGAACACGGTGGCGTCGTTCGCGCTCGGCGACTACGAGTGGATCCTCGCCTTCGAGGCCGACGAGCTGCACCGGATGGTCGACCTGATGCGCGACCTGCGGGCGTCCACCGCGCGCCGGCACGTGCGCGAGGAGATCCCGTTCTACACCGGCAAGCGGACCGAGCTCGGCGACCTGATCGCGAATCTGGTCTAATCCGATGCACCGCAAGGCCTTCCCGGTGCTGTACGTCACCGACGTCCCCCGGGCCATCGAGTTCTACACGCTGCTCGGCTACGAGTCGACGTACCAGTTCCCGCTCGAGGGCGACCCGCACTACGTCGGCCTCGAGCGCGGCGACTCGTCCCTCGGCCTCTCGGACGCCAGCTGGCCGGAGGCGCAACTCGGCATCACCGTCGGGACCGCGCCCCGCTTCGAGCTGTTCGTGTACGTCGACGACGTCGAGGCGGAGGTGGAACGCTTCCGCGCGGCCGGCCACCCGGTCCTGCAGGAGCCGGCCACGATGCCGTGGGGCGAGCGCCAGGCGTACCTCGCCGACCCGGAAGGCAACCCGGTGGCGCTCGCGACTCCGGTCTAAGTCCCGGGCTTCTGCAGCAGGTAGTCCTCGGCGCGCATCGACGTCGGGGGCCGTACATCGGCCGGGATCAGCTCGCGCAGGTCCCGCTCGGTGAGCTTGTCGGGGTCGCTCGCGGACAGCCGGGTGGCCTGGTTGGAGACGGCCTCCTCGAGCACGTTCCGGATGAAACGACCGTTACCGAAGCTGTGGCCACGGGGCGCGGGCGGGATCACGGTGCGGACCTTGTCCAGCACTTCCTCGCCGTAGATCATGCCCTTCTGCCGCGCCTGCAGCTCGAAGATCGCGACCAGCTGGTCGGTGTCGTACTCGCTGAACGACAGCAGCTTCGGGAACCGGGACTGCAGACCGGTGTTCGACTCCATGAACCGCTGCATCTCGCGGTGGTACCCGGCGACGATCACGATGCAGTCGTTGCGGTGGTCCTCCATCATCTTCAGGATCGTCGCGACCGCTTCGAGGCCGTAGTCGCCGGGCGTGTTCTCCGGCGTCAGGCTGTACGCCTCGTCGATGAACAGCACGCCGCCGAGCGCTTCGCGGAACTTGCCCGCGGTCATCGGTGCCGTCGAGCCCAGCCCGGCACCGACCAGGTCGGAGCGGTCGACCTCGACCACGTGGCCCTTCTCCAGGACGCCGAGCTGGTGGTAGATCCGGCTGAGCAGCCGGGCGATCGTGGTCTTCGCCGTACCGGGCTTGCCGACGAACACCATGTGCCGGGCCCGCTCATGACTGGGCAGGCCGAGCTCGGTGCGGCGAAGGTTGGTCTTCACCTCGGCGACCATCTTGCGGACGGCGTCCTTGACCGACTCCAGGCCGATCAGCGAGTCGAGCTCGGCCAGCGGGTTGTCGCTGAAGTCGAGCACATCCGGCAGCGGCTCGTCGTTGGCACCGCCGCCGGCCTTCGAGGCCTCGTCGTTCTTGACGCCCTGCCAGGCGGCCGACAGTGACGCCTCCTGGTTGGCCGCGGCCGCGGTCTCGAGGCTGTTCCAGCGTTCCCGGTCGAGCATCCGGAACAGCGTGGTGAGGTCCGGGACCTCCGCGTCCGGCCACGGCCCCTTCGAGAGCACGCCCGACAGGTGTACGCCGACCCGCGCGGCGGACGCGCCCCACGAACGGGCGAGCACCGACTGGCCGTTGCGGATCGCGCGCGCCATCCACTGGTTGACGTGACCGTGCCAGGTCTGCAGCTTGAACGTCGTGTGGATGTCCTCCATCGCCTTGTGGACGTCGATGGTGGCTTCGCCGAGGACGTTCGCGACCGACTGCGGGATGCCGCGCAGGCCGGACGCCAGGATCAGCTCTGCCATCACCTGGGCGAAGTCACCGGCGTACTCGTCCGGGCTCACCATCAGCAGGCGGGCGTGCGTGTCGCGGACCGAGTTCAGCGAGTAGCGCAGGGCGGCGCTCGGGCCGGCCAACTCCGGGAGTACGGCGCGCTCGCGGTCCTTGAGGGCCTCGGTGCGCCAGTACTTGACGATCTCGTCGTACTCGCCGGTGATGTGCAGTTCGGTGGTGTTCTTGTCGGCCAGCACCCGGTCGAAGGCGGCGGTCAGCGCCTGCGAGCGGGCCGCCATCGGGGGCGCGTCGGCGAACAGCGCCACCGCGTCGCGGGACAGCTTCAGGGCCTGCCGGCGACCGTGCTCACGGAAACCACGGGCCCCGGCGATCGCCTGCAGGTGCCAGTCCGTCGGGGCCGTGTAGATCACGTGACCGTTGCCGCCGAGGCGCGCGGGCGGCCGGTAGAACTCCCGGGTCAGCTCGGTCGACAGGTCGGCGTACTCACCGTGCAGGACCGGGATCCACCCGGTCAGCAGCGGGGCCACCTGGTGGGTGAACCAGACCGCAGCCGGGGTGCCTTTGACGAAGTTCGGGAAGGCTTCGGCTCGCAGCGGCTTGAGCGCCTCCGGATCCTCGGACCACGCGCGGAGCTGACCCCGCACCCGGGCCGTCCACTCGGCGGGCACCTCCCACGGCTCCTCCGCCGCCAGCACATCCAGAACCCGCGGTGCACGGATGTCGTCAGCCACCAATTTCCTTCCCCAGGGGAGCCACCAGCCGACCCAGTCTAGGGCCCCACCGGCCGACTCACGCCCAGGTCAGGTGCGGGTGCGGCTGACGACCCAGCGAGCCGATCAGGCGGGGGTGAGGGTGAGGCTGATGCTGTTGATGCAGTAGCGCAGGTCGGTGGGTGTGCCGTAGCCCTCGCCCTCGAAGACGTGCCCGAGGTGCGAGCCGCAGTTGGCGCACCGGACCTCGACCCGCTTCATGCCGAGCGTGGAGTCCTCGATGTATTGGACCCGGTCCTCGGCGAGCGGGGCGAAGAACGACGGCCAGCCGCAGTGCGAGTCGAACTTCGTCTCGCTGCGGAACAACTCCGCGTCACAGGCCCGGCACTTGTAGACCCCGACGGTCTTGGTGTCGGTGTACTCACCGACGAACGGCCGCTCGGTCCCGGCCTGGCGCAGCACCTGGAACTCGGCGGGGGAGAGCTGCGCCTTCCACTCCGCGTCGGACTTCTGGACGGCGTACTGCTTGGTGGAATCTGTCACGCTTCCGATTATCGCGGCCCGGGCAAACAAAACCCCGCCCGGGCCGACGACGTAAGCGTGGCGTTAGCGCACCCAGGACGGCAGCGGGATCAGTTTCACCACCTGCGGGTCGTGGTCGGAGATCTGGTCCGGGAACTCCGCGTTCATGTGGATGACGTCGTACGCCGAGGCCGGGCGCAGGTTCTGCGAGATCAGGATCTGGTCCAGGATCTGGCTGTTGCCCTCGAACACGTAGGAGTACCGCTCCTTCAGCGGCAGCGTCCGCGGCAGGTCGACCAGCGCGGTCTTGCCCGAGCCGACCAGGATGTCCGCGGTCTCCGACCAGTCGAAGTCGTTCAGGTCGCCCAGTACGACGACGTTCGCGCCCTTGTCCTTCGCCAGGATCTGGTCCACGAAGCCGCGCACCACAGCGGCCTGCTGGTGGCGCTTCGGCGCGCTCGACTGCACCGGCGGCTGGAACCGGCCCCACAGCGGGTCGTCGCCACCCTTCGAGCTGAAGTGGTTCACGACCACGAACACGGTCTGCCCGTGCCACTTGAACTCGCCCGCGAGCGGCACCCGGGTCGCGGCCCAGGCCGGGTTCGCGGGGTCGATCCGGCCCGGCGACGAGCTCAGGTGCGGCCGGCCGGCGCGGTCGGTGACGATGGTGGTCGCGGCCGTCGGGCTGCCGCCCGGGGTGTCGACGAACTTCACCGGCTTGTCGGTCCGGTACAGGAACGCGACCCGGATGTTGCCACCCGGCTCACCGCCCTCGGCGTTGTTGACCGGGTCGATCTGCTTCCAGGTGTACTGCGGCCCGCCCGCCTTCACGATCGCGGCCGCGAGCATGCTCAGCGTCTTGTCCGCTGCCGTCGTACCGGAGTTGACCGCACCGTCGTTGTCCTGCACCTCTTCGAGACCGAGGATGTCCGGCGAGGCGAGGTTGTGCACGACCGCCTGCGCGAGGCCGTCGAACTTGGCGTCACCGTCGGACGGGTCGAGGTTCTCCACGTTGAACGTCGCGACCGACAGCTGCGCCGGCGACGAGGCCTTGGTGGTCTCCCGCTCGACCCCGCCGTCGACCACGGTCGGCGTGGTGGTCGGCAGGAACTTGAAGTTCCCGAACGAATAGTCGAGGACACCGGTGACGGTGCCGGCCAGCTTGTCGCCGGTCTTCGCGTCCGGGATCGGCGTCAGGACGTCGTCCAGCAGCACCCGCTCCGGGTTGCTGTCGGTCTTCTGCAGCAGGATGCCGCCGCGCACGGTCCGCACACCCGAGCCCGCCGGTACGACGGACAGCTCGCGGAACGAGCTCGTCGGGCCGGTGACCTCGGGCTGGTTGATGCCCAGCCACATCCCCTCGAGCGACTCCCAGAAGTCCAGGCCGTCGCTGTCCGGGTCGAAGGCGGTCGCGGTCTTCTCCACGTCACCGGCGGCGTCGTCCTCGATCACGGTCGACGGCGGTACCCGTCCGCCCGGACCCACGATCGTCGCTGCCGGTACGGCGGCGGTCCCGGTGACCGTGATCTTCGCGTTGGTCAGCTCGGTGGTGGTCAGGTTCGTCGTACCGCCGGAGCCGCCCGGGCGGAACTCGGCGACCGATCCTTCGGCCGTCACCGCGTCGCCGACGGACACTGTCGGCGCGGTGCTGGTGAAGACGAACAGGCCCTCGCTGGTCGCCGGGTTGTCGTCCGGCTGCGGGTCCTGGAACCAGAACCCGTTGCTGCTCTTCGCGGTCACCACTCCGGTGACGCCGGTGACCTGCTTGCCCTCCAGCGGCGACCGGTGCGCGGCGCCCTGGATGTCGTGGATCTTCGCGTCGACGGGCGGTTCGGCCGGACCACCGGTCAGCGTGCCCGGCGACGGGTTGCCCGCGGCGAAGTCGGCGCCGTTGTTGTCGGTGTCCTTGGCCGGGTCGGTCCGCGCGGCCGAGGTGGTGTTCGACAGGCCCGGCGCGGGCGCGGTCTCGGAGTCGTTCGCGGTGCCGTAGCCGACGTAGTCCTTGACGGCCGGGTCGGCGTGGCAGGTCGCTCCACAGGCGAGTGCGGTCTGGTTCGTGACCAGCGCGATCTTGCCGGCGGTCGCCGACATCGGGATCGTCCCGGTGGCGTTCGGCGTCGGCATCGGCTGACCGTTGGCGCCACCACCCTCCTGGACGAGGTACGCCGTACCCGGGGCGATGCTGCCGGTCAGTTTGGTGACCTGCCAGGAGCTACCGCTCGCCGAGGCGTACTGGATCGACCAGCCGCTCACGTCGATCGGGGCCGAGCTGTTGTTGGTCAGCTCGACGAAATCGTTGGTGTACGGGGCGCCGCTGTTCCCGCCACCGCCGTACACCTCGGTGACGACCACATCGGTCGAAGCGGCCTGCGCGGGCGCGGCGGCGATCGCCACCGCCAGCCCGGAGGCGAGAAGACTCGTCGAGATCACTACGGCGCCCAGGCGGCGCCGCGGTTGGTTCAGGGCAGACATGGCCCGGATTCTCACACCGGCAAGGGGCCGTTCCAAGGGCCAACACATGAACAGCCGGTGTGCGTGCGAAAGGCACGGGTGATCATTCGCGCGGCGGCAGCTCGATGAGGTGGTACACCTCGACCGGCTCGGCCTTGCCCTTCAGCGCGAGCAGCCCGAGCGACTCGGTGCGCGCCGTCGGCAACTGTGCCTTGGTCGCCGGACCGATCGCCACGCCGCCGCCGGGAGCCTTTCCCTCGATCCGCGAGGCGACATTCACCGTGTCGCCGATGACCGTGTGGGTGCGTCCGCCCTCCGTGCCGAGCAGGCTCACCGACGCGATGCCGGAGTTGATCCCGACCCGGAACCGCGGCCAGTTCGGATGCGCGGCCCGCACGGTGGCCGCCGCCTCCTGCAGCGCCAGCCCGGCCGCGGCCGCCCGGACCGCGTGGTCCGGCTGGTCCCCGCGCTTGTTGAACGTGACCATCAGCGCGTCCCCGATGATCCGGTCCACGTCGCCGCCGTGCCGCCGGACCACCGGCGGGACGACGACCTCGAAGTACGTGTTGAGCATCGTGGTGACCTCGGCCGGGTCGTGGTTCTCGGAGAACGTGGTGAAGCCCTCCAGGTCCGCGAACAGCACGCTCAGCTCGCGCCGCCCGGAGACCGTGTCCTCCTGGTACAGGTCCGCGAACCGCTCCTCGTACCACTGGATCCGCACCCCGGCGACGACCAGCACGAACGCGAGCAGCAGCAGCGCGTGCCACTCCCACCAGGACAGCGCCCAGTTCCGGGCGAACGCCAGCGCGATCATCGCCTCGCCGAGCAGCACGAACGCCGCGACCATCGACAGCAGCATCAGCGACGGCCGGTCCCACCACGTCCGCAGGTAGCGGCCCGCGGTCACGCCGTACAGGAGGACCGCCGGTACGGCGAGCGTCGCCAGGATGCCGTCGGCAACTTCCGGGACCGACGTGGCGTGTAATGGCGGCAACCGCAGTACCGATGCCGCCGCCCACAAGGCCATTAGGACCAGCAATGCGGCCCGCAGCCGTCGGCCCCACTTGACGCCGGAGATCGACAGACTCGAGAGGAACGCGAACACCGACCCGAGTGCGACACCCACCGGTGTCGCAAGTGTGAAGCCGGCGTTGGGAGTGTCGAGCAGGACCTTCGGTGTCGCGAGTGCGTGCAACCCCAGGAACCCGGCCGCGGACAGGAACGTGAGCGACACGAACAACACGCGCGCGTCACCACGACGCAGCGCCGCGGCGCCGGTCGCGTAGGCCAGCACGGCAGCCAGCGCGGCGGTCAGGAGTACCAGCCAGAAATGTGTCGGATGGTGTTCCCAGTGCACGTCGAGCTGGGATCTTCCGAGCAGTAGGCCGAGGCCGACGATCGGGACGAGGAGGACCAGCGACGTCAGGCCGACCATGGCCGGTGTGTAGGCGAAGCCCCGATCAGCCATCCGCCGAGACCTTGAGATGGGCGTGGATCTGTGACACCACCACAGACCCTTCACCCACGGCCGAGGCCACTCGCTTCACCGAGCCCGACCGGACGTCCCCGATGGCGAAGACCCCGGGCAACGTCGTCTCGTAGGGCTGCGGTGGCCGGCCCGCGTCCCACGACGGATTCACGCCGGCGTCCGCACCGGTGAGCACGAACCCGCGCTGGTCGCGCGCCACCTGATCCGGCAGCCAGTCGGTCCCCGGCACCGCACCGATCATCACGAACAGCCCGTCGATCGGGATCGACTCCTCGGCGCCCGTCCGGCGGTCCCGCAGCGTCACGTGCTGCAGCCGCCCGTCGTCACTGCCACCGTCGACGACCTCGCTGGACGCCCGCACGGTCACGTTCTCCGCCGCGTCGATGGCGTCGATCAGGTACTGCGACATACTCGCCGTCAGGTCTTCGCCGCGGATCACCAGCAGCACGTGCCGGCAGTACTTGGCCAGGTGGATCACCGCCTGCCCGGCCGAGTTCCCGCCGCCGACCACGCACGCGTCCCGGCCCGTTAACCCATGGGCCTCCGACACGCTCGCGCCGTAGTACACGCCGTTCCCGACCAGCGCCTCCAACGCCGGTACTTCGAGACGCCGGTACGACACGCCCATCGCCAGGACCACGGCCCGCGCGGTCACCTCGCCCACGTCACCGATCACCGCGCGGAACTCACCGTCCTGCTGCTCCAGCTTCTCGATCGTGCGCATCAGCACGAAATGCGCTCCGAACACCCAGGCCTGCTGATAGCCGCGCTGCGCCAACTCGGACCCGCGGATACCCCGCGAGAACCCCAGATAGTTGCGGATCAGCGAGCTCGTCCCAGCCTGCCCGCCGATCGACTCTCGCTCCACGACGAGCGTCCGCAACCCCTCGGACGACGCGTACACGGCTGCCGCCAGCCCGCCCGGACCGGCGCCGATCACCAGCATGTCGAACGCACTGTCCTCGGACTCCAAGGTCGTTGGTACGCCCCACGCCTCGGCGATCTCCGCATCGGTCGGGTCGTGCAGGACCGGCCCGCCGATCGCCGGCATCCAGACCAGCACCCCAGGACCGGGGTCCGGCTCGCCGATGAACTCCAGCGCGTCGGTCGCGAGACTCGAGCCACTCGGCCGGAACGCGCTCGGGATCCCGTTGCGGGCCAGCAGGCTGCGGATCGCCTGACCGCGCACCGAGTTCTCCGCGGCGATCACGACCACTTCCCGCAGGTTCGCGACCTCGTACCGCGACCACTCCTGGATGAACTCGGCGACGGTCCGGTGGAACAACTCGTCGCGGACGGTCCACGGCTTGAGCACGTAGTAGTTGATGTCGCCTACCGACATCGCGGACAGGATCGCCGACGCCGTCGTCCGGTCGGCCCAGGCACCCCACTCGATCAGCAGCGCGCGGCGCGCGTCCGGGTGCGCGGTCCGGGCGGTCGCCAGGACCCGGGCCCGGTCGTCGTCGGCGAGCGCCTGGTCGACGAGCACCACCGCGACCCGCTGTTCCCAGCCGTGTGCTTGCTGTAGGCAAGTGATCGCGGCGTCGGCGGTGAGCTCTCCGCGGACCCTGAAATCCACGCCGAAGGCTCGGTCGAGCTCGGTCTCGCAGCGTTCCAGACGCTCCGGGTCGGCGTCGACGACCAGCAGCAACGGCCGGGCCGCACGCAGTTGCGGCCGTGCCTGGACAGCGCCTCCGGGTTCCCCACCCATGCTTGTGACGGTAGGTCCGCGCCACCGTGGTGGCAATGGCCAAAACGTTTGTTCGCCGGCCCCGCCCACCCCAGAGGGACAGGACCGGCGAACCCTTCTAGAGCGTCAGTTCACGCTGACCGCGGACCAGGCCGCGGCGACCGCCGCCCGCTCGGCACTGCTCGCGCCGTACAGGTCGGTGGCCGCGCTCAGCGTCGCGGTCCGGGCCTGCGCGTACGTCGTACCGCTGGTCATGTACGTCGTCAGCGCGCGGAACCAGATCTTGCCGAGCTTGTCGTGGCCGATGCCGGTGAGCGTCGAGCCGTTGCAGGTCGGCGAGTTGTGCGGCAGACCGCCGATCGTCTTCGCGCCGGTGCCCTCGGCGAGCAGGTAGGCGAAGTGGTTCGCGATCGCGGACGAGTAGTGCACGTCCAGGTTGCCGACATCGGAGGAGTAGCAGTCCGGCGACGTACCGTCCCGGCTCGGCTTGTCCATGAAGCGCAGCGCCTGGCGGTCCTTCATGATCTTCTCGCCGATGTAGTAGTCACCGGGGTCGGAGGTGTTGTTCGCGTAGAACTCGACCATCGTGCCGAAGATGTCGCTGGTCGCCTCGTTCAGGCCACCGGACTCACCGGAGTACGTGAGGTTCGCGGTGTGCTCGGTGACGCCGTGGGACATTTCGTGGCCGGCCACGTCGAGCGAGACGAGCGGACCGGCAGCCACGTTGTCGCCGTCGCCGTACGTCATCTGCTTGCCATCCCAGAAGGCGTTCACGTAGTTCGAGCCGTAGTGGACGCGGCTCGGGACGCCCTTGCCGTCGCCGAAGATGCCGTTCCGGCCGTGCACGAACTTGTAGTAGTCGAACGTGGTCGCGGCGCCGTAGTGCGCGTCGACGGCCGCCGTCGCCCGGTCCGCGTTGCTGCCGGAACCCCAGTGGTTGTCGGCGTCGACGAACTTCGTCGGCGTCGGGCAGCCGAGCTGGAACAGCTGGCACAGGATCGAATCGGTCTTGTTGTTCGCGTCGGCGGTGAAGCCGTTCCCGCGGGTCGCGTCGGTCAGCGTGAAGCCGCCGGTCGCCGTGCTCGTCTGGAGCGGCACGGTGCCGGAGTACAGGCTCTTGCCGTCACCGGTCGCGGTCTCGATGTGCTGCTCACTGACCAGCTTCGCACCGGTCAGGGCGTCGATCGTGGTGGTGACGCGGCTCGGCGTACCGTCGACCTGGGTGCCGGCCGTGGTGACCAGGTAGGCCAGCCGGGGTGCACCCTTGCGAGCCTCGATCACCAGACTCGGCTTGCCCTTGGTCTTCAGGCCTTTGGTGAGCGCCTTGGACGTCGCGGTCGCGACGCTGACCTTCGGCGTACGGGCGACGTTCGCGCTCCGGCTCAGGGTCAGGCTGGCGCTCTTGAAGGCGCCGTCCTTGGCCTGGTGGACGACGACGTCGCCGCCGAGGACCTGGAGGCCGCCGATGGTGCGGTCCATCCGGACATGGCTGCTGCCGTCCTTGTCGACGATCACGTCCTTGACCACGAACGCGTCGGCCGTGGTGGCCCGCAGTGCGGTCAGGTTCTTGCTGACCGCTGCCTTGGCGTCGGCGACGGCCGCAGCGGGAGTGGGGACAGGTGACGCCGCCGGAGCACCGGTGGCAGTCGTGGCGCTGGTCAGTCCGAGGGCGGTGGTGGTCGCCACTGCAGTCGCAGCGGCGAACAGGGCGGATCTGTTCATCCTCGCGCTCCTTGTCAGGTGTCCCGGGGGCCTCACGCCCCAGGAACGAGGTGCTGGAACGTTACCGCTCGGTCACGTGGCGTGGCCAGGGGTCGAGAAAACTTGCCTTTCCGCCCTGTGGCCGACGGAATTGGTCGGTCCGGGGCGATACCGTCACGGGATGGCGAAGAGCACGGCGGTGGTCGTCACCGCGGGGGACCGGGAGGTCCGGGTCTCCAGCCCCGAGCGGATCGTGTACGAGGCGACCGACTGGGCTCCGGAGGTCACGAAGCTTCAGGTGTGCGAGTACTTCATCGCGGTGCGGTCGGCGTTCATGCACGCCTCCGGCGACCGCCCGGTCGCGCTGGAGCGCTGGCCCGGCGGATGGCGCGAGGGGATGACGCTGTCGGTGGACGCGGTCGGCCGCCAGACGGGTGACGGGTTCTACTCGAAACGGCTGCCGAAGGGCGCGCCGGACTGGCTCGAGACCTGCCGCGTGCTGACGCCGAACAACCGGCCGATCGACGAGCTGTGCCTGACCGAGATCGCGTCCGTGGTGTGGGCGGCCCAGATGGGCACGCTGACGTTCCACCCGTGGGCGGTGCGGAAGGGCGATCTCGACCGTCCGGACGAGCTGCGCATCGACCTCGATCCACAGCCCGGCGCGACCTTCGCGGATGCCCGGCGGGTGGCCGGCGTCGCTCGGGAACTGCTCGAAGAGCTGGGGCTGCGCGGATACCCGAAGACGAGCGGCAACCGGGGGATCCACATCTACGTGCGGATCCGGCCGGAGTGGTCCTTCGACGAGGTCCGGCACGCCGCGATCGGCCTGGGGCGGGAGCTCGAGCGGCGCGACGACGGCGTCACCACGGCCTGGTGGAAGGAGGAGCGCGGCGACGCGTCCATCTTCCTGGACTTCAACCAGAACCTGCGTGACCGGACGGTCGCCGGCGCCTGGTCGCTGCGGCCGCGACCGGGAGCCCCGGTGAGTACTCCGCTGACCTGGGAGCGGCTGGCCGAGGTCGACGATCCGCGGGCGTTCAACCTGCACACGGTTCCGGAGTACCTCGCCGACGGCGACCCGTGGGCGGACATGGACGAGACGTCGTACTCGCTCGACGTGTTGCTGCGGCTGTGGGAGGACCTGCCCGGCGGCGAGCTGAACTTCCCGCCGGACTATCCGAAGATGCCGGGGGAGCCGCCGCGCGTGCAACCGAGCAAGAAGGTGGCCGAGCACTGGGACGAACAGGGCAACAGGATCCCGGACTGACACTTCGTGAGCCTGTCTCGTCGGGTGGGGTGTCAACACGTTCACTCGCTAGGAGAGACACCCTTATGGACGCTCGTCTGAACCTGTTCACCAACCCGGTGATCGGCAAGTTCATCAAGCACCTCAACGCGGGGGCGCGGGTCGCGCTGGACGCCGGTATTCCGCTCAGCACCATCGAGCTGATCGACCTGCGGGTCAGCCAGATCAACGGCTGCGCGGTCTGCGTGGACATGCATTCGAAGGATCTCGCACACCACGGCGAGAGTGCGGTCCGCATCAACCTCGTCGGGACCTGGCGCGAGGCGACCGTCTACACCGACGCCGAACGCGCCGCGCTGGCCCTCGCCGAAGCCGGCACCCGGATCGCCGACGCCGCCGGGGGCGTCCCCGACGACGTGTGGCTGAACGTCACCAAGTACTACGACGACGACCAGGCGGCCGCCCTGGTCATCGCGATCGCCGGTATCAACACCTGGAACCGCATCAACATCATCACCCAGCAGCCGGCCGGCGATTACGTACCGGGCCAGTGGGGGTGAGTGCGGATCTGCAGGCCATCACAATCGCCGGTGAAGCGCCGCGCTAAGCGTGACTCTCGCGGGGAGAACCGGATTGTGATGGCCTGGCGGTCCGCCGCTCACGGTCAGATGGTTCGGAGTGCGCCGCCGTCGATCGGGATGATCGTGCCGGTCAGGTAGGAGGCGGCGGGGGAGAGGACGAAGGCGGCGACCCGCCCGAACTCGTCGGGGTCACCGTAGCGGCGCAGCGGGATGGTCTTCTCGGAGGCCCGCCGGGCCGCGTCCGGGTCGCCGCCCTTGCCGTCGAGCTCCTTCAGGCGGTCGGTGGCGATCCGGCCCGGCATCAGGCCGTTCACCCGGATGCCGTTCGGGCCGAGCTCGTCGGCGAGCGTCTTCGCGACCATCGCCAGGCCGGGGCGGAGACCGTTCGAGATCGCCAGCCCGTTGATCGGGGACTTCACCGACGACGACAGCACGAAGGCGATCGACGTACCCTCCGCGCCGGTCCGCGCGACGGCGCGCGCGATCCGCAGCCCGCCGAGGAACACGCTGTCGAAGGCCGCCCGCCAGTCCTCCTCGTCGGTGTCCAGCGCGGTGCCGGGCCGGGGACCGCCGACGCTGATCAGGGCGCCGTGCAGCTCGCCCCACTTCGCGACCGCGGTCGCCGCCAGCCGTTCCGCGCTGTCCGGCTCGGCGTTGTCGACCGGGATCCCGACGACGTTCGGGCCGAGCTCGGCGGCGGCCCGCGCGATCGACTCCTCGTTGCGGCTGGAGATCACCAGCCGCGCGCCTTCGGCGGCAAGGGCCTTCGCGGTGGCGAAGCCGAGTCCGGCGCTGGCGCCGGTGACGATGTAGGTGCGATCGCGCAGTCCGAGGTCCACGTCACCATCCTGCCGCACCGCACCCCGGAGCGCACCTCGACAGTTCGTGGCCGATGGCAAGAACCCGGGCCGGCGGCGTCGATTCCCAGGCGGGGCGATTCCTAGTACGCCGAGCGCCGTAATGGTGACTCGGCGGTGGTCAGGTGCCACGCGGTGTTCACCAGACCGAGGTGCGAGAACGCCTGCGGGAAGTTCCCGAGCATCCGGCCCGTGGTCACGTCGTACTCCTCCGCGAGCAGTCCGACGTCGTTGCGGAGGGCAACGAGCTTGTCGTACAGGTCCCGGGCCTCGCCGACCCGCCCGGTCATCGCCAGCGCGTCGGCCAGCCAGAACGAGCAGATCAGGAACGTCCCCTCGCCATCGGTCAGCCCGTCGTCGGTGTGGTCGGCCAGATACCGGCGGACCAGCCCGTCCGCGGCCAATTCGCGCTGGACGGCGTCCACGGTCCCGACCACCCGCGGATCGTCGGCCGGCAGGAACCCGACCTGCGGGATCAGCAATACGGCGGCATCGAGCGCCTTGCTCCCGTACGCCTGGGTGAACGTGTTCCGCTCCGCGTCGTACGCCTGCTCGAGGACCGCTCGATGGATCTCGTCCGCCCGCGCGCGCCACTGTTTCGCGGGCCCGCGCAGCCCGAACCGCTCGACCGCCCGTGCAGCCCGGTCGAACGCCACCCACGCCATCACCTTCGAGTAGGTGAAGTGCTGCCGCCCGCCGCGGACCTCCCAGATCCCTTCGTCGGGCTGGTCCCACACCTCGTCGAGGTGCCGCATCAGAGCGTGCTGCACCTCCCACGCCTCATCAGTCGCCCCGATCTGGGCCTCCCTGGCGAGCGCGAGGACGTCCATCACCTCGCCGTACACGTCGATCTGCAGCTGCTCCGCGGCCGCGTTCCCGACTCGCACCGGTGCCGAGTCCGCGAACCCCGGCAGCCAGGGGGCCTCGAACTCGGGGAGCCGGCGTTCACCGGTCACGCCGTACATGATCTGCAGGTCCTCCGGCGAGCCCGCGATCGCGCGCAGCAGCCAGTCCCGCCAGGCGTGCGCCTCGTCGCTGTACCCGCAGCGCAGCATCGCGGAGAGCGTCATCGTTGCGTCACGCAACCAGCAGTACCGGTAGTCCCAGTTCCGGGCGCCACCGAGCATCTCCGGCAGCGACGTGGTCGGCGCCGCGACGATGCCACCCGAGGGCGCATAGGTGAGCGCCTTCAGCGTCAGCACCGAGCGGGTGACCTCCTCGCCGACGGTGATCGAGCTGGTGCTGCGCGCGACCCATTCCGTCCAGAACGACTCGGTCGGCTCCAGCGACCCGAGCGCGTCCGTCGGCTCCGGCACCGGGTGGTGCGACGGATGCCAGGTCAGCACGAACCAGGCCCGGTCGCCCTCCGAGACCCGGAAGTCCGAGTACGTCGTGAGGTCGCGCCCGTACTGGTGCACGTCGGACCGCAACGACACCGCGTCCGGACCCGCGATCGCGTCCACCTGACCATCAGAGCGCCGTACCCACGGGACCACGTGACCGTAGTCGAACCGCAGCTTCAGCTCGGAGCGCAGATCCACGGACCCGCTGACACCCTCGACGATCCGTACGACGTCCGGTGCGGCATCCCGTGGTGGCATGAAGTCGATCACCCGGACCGTTCCGCCGGGCGTCGTCCACTCGGTCTCCAGGACCATCGTGTTGCCTCGGTACCGGCGGTTGCTGACCGCGTCCGCGGCCCGGGGTGCGATCCGCCAGTGCCCGTTGTCGTCGCTGCCGAGCAGCGCCGCGAAGCAGGCCGGCGAGTCGAAGCGCGGGAAGCACAGCCAGTCGATCGATCCCTGCTTCGACACCAGTGCGGCGGTCTGCAGGTCACCGATCAGCGCATAGTCCTCAATCCGGCGTTCCGGCGTGGGCCTGCGGCCGGTCGGCGGCTTCTGGTTCCTGCTTCGCGGACTTGCCAACGCGCGCCTCCTGTCGGGAGAAGTAGACGAGCCCACCGATGGCCAGCAGGGCGAAGAAGAACCACTGCAGGGCGTAGAAGAAGTGTGGACCATCATCGATCTCCGGCCCCGGGAAGCCGCTGAACGCGGCGTCGTTGGCCGGCTCCTGCTTGTCGACGGTCAGGTACCCGTCGTACAGGTTCAGCCCGAGGACCTTCGCGAAGTCAGGCCCGTTGATGAGTCGCGCCGTACCGTCGTCCGGGGTGCCGCCGTTGGTGTGGCCGCCGCGTTCGCTGCGCTGCAGGCGGCCGGTGACCGTGACCTCACCCGTCGGTACGGCGGGAACGTGCGTCGGCATCAGCTCGGAACTCTGCCGCGCCAGGAACCCGCGGTCGACCAGGACCGCCTTCCCGTCGGCCAGGATCAGTGGCGTGACGATCTCGAACCCGGGTTTGTCCTCGACGTTGCGGTATTTGAGGATCACCTGCTTCGAGGCGTCGTACCGGCCTTTGACGACCGCCGTGCGCCAGGCGTGCTGGTCACCGACGACGCCCTGCGGCCCGACGATCTGGTCGATCGGCGCGGGCGCGGCGGCCAGGTTGGACCTGGTGACCTCGTTCCGCGCTTTGCGCTCGTCGAGGCGGTGGAACTGCCAGCGACCGAGCTGCACGCACACGGCGGCGAGCACGAGGACTCCCAGCGCGGCGGCTACCCAGCGGACATTCATCAAGCGGACCACGTCTCGAACTTAAGCCATACCCTGAAATGCCCGACGCGCGGCACGTACGCTGAGGGGATGACGGCGATCGAGGAAGTCACGGCGACGGGGCTGGCGGACCGCTACGGCCGGGTCGCCACGGACCTCCGCGTCTCGCTCACCGACCGCTGCAATCTGCGCTGCACGTACTGCATGCCGGAGGAGGGCCTCGACTGGCTCGCCAAGCCCGAGCTGCTCACCGACGACGAGGTGGTCCGCCTGGTCTCGGTGGCCGTCACCCACCTCGGTGTGAACGAGATCCGCTTCACCGGCGGCGAACCGCTGCTGCGCCGCGGTCTGGTCGGCATCGTCGCCCGTACGACGGCCCTCGCGCCCCGCCCGGAGGTGTCGCTGACCACCAACGGGATCGGACTCTCCCGGCAGGCCGGGGCCCTGAAGGAGGCCGGCCTGGATCGGGTGAATGTGAGCCTCGACACGGTCGACCAGGAGACCTTCCAGCGGCTCACCCGCCGGGACCGGTTGAAGGACGTGATCGCCGGACTCGAGGCCGCCCACGACGCCGGTCTCACGCCGGTCAAGGTGAACGCGGTCCTCATGCGCGGCGTGAACGACGAGCAAGCGCCGCAATTGCTGGAGTTCTGCCTCGAGCGCGGGTACGAACTGCGGATCATCGAGCAGATGCCGCTGGACGCGCAACACGGCTGGGACCGGTCGACGATGGTCACCGCCGATGAGATCCTCGACAAACTCGGCGCCCGGTTCGCGCTCACCCCGGATGACGCCTCGAAACGCGGGAGCGCCCCGGCCGAGTCGTTCCTGATCGACGGCGGTCCGCAGACAGTCGGCATCATCGCGTCGGTCACCCGGCCGTTCTGCGGTGACTGCGACCGGGTCCGGCTGACCGCCGACGGCCAGATCCGGGACTGCCTGTTCGCGCGCACCGAGTCCGACCTGCGGAGCGCGCTGCGGGACGGGGCCGACGACGCCGAACTGGCCGGCCGCTGGCGGCGCGCGATGCGGAACAAACTGCCGGGTCACGGCATCAACGACCCGAGCTTCCTGCAACCGGCGCGGCCGATGTCAGCGATCGGCGGCTGAGGCCGAACAGGTCGCGAAACCTGTCGCGATAGCTGTAGTGATACCGGTTGCGATACCGGCCCAATCCGGAAATGTACTTTTTCGGTGTCGCGCATTCACCCCGTGAATGGTTCGACCTCGCGCAGGAATGACCGCCGGCCGAGGAAGTCGGACAAGCTCTCCTTGTGTTCGTCGCAGGCGAGCCAGGTCTTCCGCCGGTCCGGGGTGTGGATCTTCGGGTTGTTCCACAGCAGGGACCAGGTGGCGGCGTTGCCGCAGCCGTTGGCCGAGCAGACGGCCGGTGAGGCGTGTTCAGTCATCCATTCCTCTGCATTCCTGATGCCTCAAGTAATCAAAGGCCCGGACAAAATGAAGCGACGTCGGACAGCCACGGGGGGAGCCGTCCGACGCCGCATCAAGTCTCTGAATTCCACTCGTGAACTTCAGAGCACGCGGGAGATTCTGACACGGATCAGCACAAGTTTTCCAGTCCCGGCCCAGATCACTTTTCGGTGTCGGTCCGAAGGTCGTCACGGGGCTCCTGACGAGCCTCTTCCTCGGCAGGTACGACGACCGTCGGACGCTCCCCGATCGCGGGCCGCGCGGGCGCCACATAGGGGTCCGCGGCGGGCTCCGTCGTCGACCGATGGGCGTTCGCCAGCACCACCGCGAAGTACGGCAGGGCGATCGCGCCGACGACGAACAGCCAGCGCCACGGCGACGGGGTCAGGACCGCGAGGACGAAGCACACGATCCGGATCGACATCATCCACGCGTAGCGAACGATCCGGCTGTCCAGGTCCTCGGACCGCCCCGGCTGCGCGCTCGTCACCGAAACGACGTGCTCGCCACTCCGCTCATGGCGTCTTGACATCTATCCTCCTCAGCAAGAACAACGGTACGCCGCGTCGTCCGCCCGCGCGCAGCTGGATGGAGAGGAACGTCGCAATGACCGATCGCACCTACCGCGTCACCGAGATCGTCGGCACCTCGAAAGAGGGCGTGAACCAGGCCATCACCAACGGCCTCGCCCGGGCCGGCGAGACCCTGCGGCACCTCGACTGGTTCGAGGTCACCGAGATCCGCGGCCACCTCGTCGACAACGAGATCGACCACTACCAGGTGGGTATGAAGGTGGGCTTCCGCCTCGAAGACTCCTGACTCCGAACCTCCGGCCCCAGTGGGATAGCGTTCCTCCGACCGACGACGTGAGGAGGGCTTGTGGGCAGGTCTGTGCTGGTGACCGGAGGCAACCGGGGGATCGGGCTGGCGATCGCCACGGCGTTCAAGGAGGCCGGTGACCAGGTCGCCGTGACCTACAACTCCAGCCCGCCGCCGGAGGGTTTCCTGGCGGTCAAGTGCGACATCACCGACCAGGAGCAGGTCGACGCTGCCTTCGAGACCGTCCAGGAGCAGCAGGGCCCGGTCGAGGTGCTGGTGGCCAACGCCGGCATCACCCGCGACACCCTGCTGCTGCGGATGTCCGACGACGACTGGGACACGGTGCTGCAGACCAACCTGACCGGCTCGTTCCGGGTCGCCCGGCGCGCCGCGAAGGGCATGCTGCGGTTGCGCAAGGGCCGGATCGTGTTCATCTCCTCGGTGGTCGGCCTGCTGGGCTCGCCGGGCCAGGTGAACTACGCGGCCAGCAAGTCCGGCCTGATCGGGATGGCCCGGTCGATCGCGCGCGAGCTCGGCAGCCGGGGCATCACCGCGAACGTGGTCGCCCCCGGGTTCGTCGAGACCGACATGACCGCGGTGCTGCCGGAAGACACCCAGAAGCAGTACCTGAGCCAGATCCCGCTCGGCCGCTTCGGGCTCAGCGAGGAGATCGCGAACGCGGTCCGCTGGTTGTCGTCGGAGGAGGCCGGGTACATCACCGGTGCGGTGATCCCGGTCGACGGCGGCATCGGCATGGGCAACTAACTCATCTCGACGAGAAAGGGCATGCCGGTGGGCATCCTCGACGGCAAACGCATCCTGGTCGCGGGCGTCACGCTCGACTCCTCGATCGGTTTCGCGACCGCGAAAGTGGCGCAGGAGCAGGGTGCGACCGTGCTGATCTCCAACTTCGGCCGTGCGCTGAGCATCACCAAGCGGATCGCGAAGCGGCTGCCGACCGAGCCGCCGGTGCTGGAGCTCGACGTCACGAACGCCGAGCACCTGGCCGCGCTCCCGGATGCCGTCCGCGAGCACGTCGACGGGCTCGACGGCGTCGTGCACTCGATCGCCTACGGCAACCCGGAGACGATCCTCGGCGGCAAGTTCCTGGACGGGCCGTGGGACGATGTGGCGCAGGCGGTGCACGTGTCGGCGTACAGCCTGAAGGCGCTGGCCGTCACCTGCGCGCCGCTGATGGGCCGCGGTGGCAGCGTCGTCGGGATGACGTTCGACGCGACCGTCGCCTGGCCCGGGTACGACTGGATGGGGGTCGCCAAGGCGGCCCTGGAGTCCACCAACCGGTACCTGGCGCGCGATCTCGGCGCGCAGGGGATCCGCTGCAACCTGGTGTCGGCCGGTCCGCTGAAGACGCTGGCCGCGAAGGCGATCCCGGGCTTCGAGAAGTTCGAGGAGCCGTGGCTGGACCGCGCCCCGCTGGGCTGGGACCCGTCCGACCTGGAGCCGACCGGCCGTACGATCGTCGGCCTGCTCAGTGACTTCTTCCCCGCGACCACCGGCGAGATCGTGCACGTCGACGGTGGCTACCACGCGATGGGAGCGTAGTGGCCACTTCTCTCGTCGAGCTCCGCGTCCTGGACGGAGCCAACCTCTACTTCAGCCGCGCCGCGGTCAAGCTGACCCTCGACGTGTCGGCGCTCGTGGACGCCCCCTCCCCGGCGGCGAAGGCGTACGCGCAGGCGATCGGTCTCGGCAGCACGCGCCCGGGCCGGATCGGGTCCGGATTCCGGCAGCGTTTCGCGATCCGGGTCGCGGGTCACGTCGTACGCCGGATCGCGCGCGAGGCGGGGATCGGACGAATCGGCGTCCGGGTGCGCCCCGAGGCCGACGTACGGCGGCTCGTAGTGGCGTTCCCGTGGGCGCACGAGGGCCGGGCGCGGGCGCTCGGCGCGGCGATCGTCGAGGTCCTGGACGCGTTCGGGTCCGAGGACCTGTCCGGGCTGTTCACGGCTGTGGGCGAACGGGTGCGGGACGAACCGCCCGGCAACCCGCCGCCGACGATCCGGCCGAAGGTGCCGGTCGTCGCGGTCACCGGCACGAACGGCAAGACCACGACGTCGCGGATGATCGCGCACATCGGCCGCGCCGCCGGCCTGCACGTCGGCTGGTCCAGCACCGACGGCGTGTACTTCGACGGCGAGCTGGTGAAGTACGGCGACTTCTCGGGTCCGAGCGGCGCGGGACAGGTGCTGTCCCAGCCCGGGATCGAGCTCGCGGTGACCGAGACCGCCCGCGGCGGGATCCTGCGCCGCGGCATCGGCGTCGCGTACAACGACGTCTCGGTGGTCACCAACGTCAGCGCGGACCACCTCGGTCTGGGCGGGATCGACACCATCGACCAGCTCGCCGAGGTGAAGGCGGTCATCACCCAGATCACCCGCCCGCGCGGCTGGTGCGTGGTGAACGGCGACGACCCGCGGACGTTCGCGATGCGGCTCGGTTCGCCGGCCAAGTGCTGGGTGTTCTCGCGGGACCCCGACTCGCCGTCGATCCGGACCGTGCTGGACGCGGGCGGCCGGGCGACGACCGTGCTCGACGGGTTCGTCACGGTGCTCGACAACTCTCGCGACCCGGAGCCGCTGCTCAAGGTCGTCGACGTACCGATGACGCTGTCCGGGCTGTCGCACTACAACGTGGAGAACACGCTGGCCGCGGCGTCGGCGGCGCTCGGGCTCGGGCTGCCGCGGGCGGCGGTGATCGAGGGGCTGAGCACGTTCGCCCCGAACGAGAACAACCCCGGCCGGATGAACATGTACTCGCTGCGCGACTTCACCGTCGTCATCGACCTCGCCCACAACGAGGCCGGGCTGGAAGCGCTGCTCGAGATCATGAACGGTGTCCGGCCGGAGGGTGGCCGGCTGATGCTCGCGCTCGGCTCGCCCGGTGACCGCTCCGACGACATGGTCGCGGCGCTCGGTGCGATGGGTGCGCGGGCGACCGACCGGATCGCGATCGGGCACAAGGACGACTACTTGCGCGGGCGGCCGCCGGAGGAGCTCGAGGCGGTGTTCCGGGCGGGAGCCGCGTCGGTCGGCGTGGACGACGTACCGGCGTATCCGACCGAGACGGCGGCGGCGCAGGCGCTCGCCGCCGAGGCGCGGGCCGGGGACGTGGTGGCGGTGATGTCTCTGCAGCATCGGGCGAGTCTTGACGCCTGGTTGCGGTCCGAGGGAGCTACTGTCGACACACCGGAGACCTTGAAGAGCAAGGTCGAGAAAGCCCAGCACTAGCCCCGTCCGCCCCCAGCACGGACCGGTTGGGGCGGGAACGGGGTTGCGATGCGCTACCTGTGGTCGGTCCCGGCCGCGGTGGTCGCCTGGTTCGTGGGCGGCTTCTCCGCGACGTACCTGAAGGGGTTGCCGGAGGGTACGAC
This sequence comes from Kribbella sp. NPDC043289, assembly GCF_056436705.1. Classification (NCBI taxonomy): domain Bacteria; kingdom Bacillati; phylum Actinomycetota; class Actinomycetes; order Propionibacteriales; family Kribbellaceae; genus Kribbella; species Kribbella sp. NPDC043289. The sequence continues at coordinate 2,109,736 of NZ_JBWKCB010000001.1, read as the reverse complement.
GATGTTCGTGCCGCCCCGGGTCGACTTGGTGCTGCTCGGCGGCTTCGCGGGTGGCGTGCTCGCCGGGTTGCTGGTCGCGCGGATCCGGATCGCCGTACCGCTGGTGCTGGTAGTCGCCGGGGGTCTGTGGTGGCTGAGCGGGAACTCGTTCGCCGACCGGAACCTGCTGATCACGTTGCTGGTGGCAAGCGCTCTCGGCGGGTTCTTCGGTGCCCTGGGCACCAAGAGTTCGGTGGTCGCGGCGTTCGCGCTGGCGCTGCCGGTCGCCTGGACGGCGCTCCGCCCGGCCGAACAGCTGACCGAGTGGCGCTGGCTGTGGCAGCTCAACGGGCTGCTCGTCGGTGCCGGTCTCGCGCTGCTGCTGTACGTCGCCTGCTGGAAGCGCGGGTGGCGCTCGGTCGGGTCGTGGCTCCCGCTGATCGGCTTCTACCTGGTGTCGTTCGGTGTGGTCGAGTCGGTCCGGCTGGTCAGCAACTCGTCCGGCAAGACGATGGACGCGGTCGGCGACGCGTCCACCGAGGCGTTCTTCCAGTCCTTCGAGCCGATGCTGCGCGAGTACTGGCCGTGGCTGGTGGTCGGCGTACTGCTCGCGATCCCGATGACCGCGCTCAAGCTGCGCGCCCTGCCGCCACCGCCGCCCCCGCCGGACCCGTACGCCGACCGCTCGAACGACGCAGTACTGTCCGACGACCTCGACTGGATCGACCAGGAGGACCCGCGTCGCCGGATCCTCCCGCGTCGTCAGCCTGCCTCCTAGCTCGTCGCGGTGACCGCGGTGATGTCGGACTCGCCGGCGGGGAAGACGAGCGCGAAGAACCGGAACTCGGTGGTGACCGGTGTGCCGACCGCCTCAGCGGTGTAGCTCTTGCTGCCTGCGGTGATCCGCACCTTGCGGGCATCGACGGACACCGCACCCATGATCAGGGTCAGCTCGGCCGGTGACCCGAGGTTCGGCACGTTCGCCGGTGTCGTCTGGTAACGGACGCCCTGACGCGACGGCCAGTCCGCGACGCAACCGTTGGCTCCACCGAAGCTCTTCGCCGGGCCCTCGTCGGTCACGATCAGGCAGGACTTGTTGCGGTTGTAGGCCGCGACGGCCCAGCTCTCGTTCGGGATGCTGCCGCGGGTCACGTAGAAGGCCGGCGCGTACTTGAGCGACTCCGGCTGTTTCGTGAACGCTGCCTCCTCGGACCAGGGCTCGGGGAGCCGGGTGTAGGTGTACTCGAGCGTGGTGCTCCTCGTGCTGGGCGTCGCGGTGGGAGAGGTCGCCACGCCCGGCTCGGCCGAGTGCAGTTGGCCGAGGACCGAACTGGTCACCACGACGGCGGCCGTCGCGACCACTGCGGTCACGGACGCGGCCACGGTCCGGCGACGCTGCCGACGGCGCTTGATCCGCCGCCGGATCGCGCCCGCGGGGTCCGCGGGTTCGGGCCGGTCCTCGGTCAGTACGGCGAACTTGGTGCTGAGGTCGTCGGTCATCGGATCCCTCCTTCGGCCAGCTCGGCCAGCTCATCAGGGGTGTCGAACCGCCGCTCCAGCGCCGGCGCCGACCGGACAGGAACGTGGTGGTGACGATCTTGCGCAGGTACCCCTCCGGGCTGCCGCCCTTCAGCTTGCGCCAGTGGAACCACAGCTTCGTGAACGCCTCCTGCGCCAGGTCCTCGGCCTTCTGATGGTCCAAGGTGAGCGCGTAGGCGAGCCGCGCGGTCGCGGTCCATCGCGCCCGCACGAAGTCGTCGAAGTCGTCGTCCGGTCTCATCGGCATCCCCTCATGCCCCTTGAACGCCTTGAACAGCGTCGCAGGGTGACAGGTCAGCCGAGAAGTTTCTGGCCCAGCCAGCCGCCGGGCTGGAAGCCGGGCGGCAGGGCGAAGACGGCCGAGCCGATGGTGGTGGTCCACTCGTTCAATGCGTCGGCGGCGTCCAGGCGGGTCAGCAGGGGGAGGAACTGGCCGGAGATGCTCGCCTGGTGGCTCAGGAAGACCAGGCCGGACTCGCGGGTGGCGCCGGTGTCCTGGACGTAGTTCAGGCCCTTGCGGAAGATCCGGCGGCCGTCGTTCTCGGAATGGTGCGAGAGGCGGGCGTGGGCGTTCTGCGCGATCACCGGGCGGCCGTCGGCGTCGCGGGCCTCGAGGTCGAGCTCGTCGTGCTCGGCGGTGCCGGTGAGAGGCGCGCCGGTGGCGAGTTTGCGGCCGACGGCGCGTTCCTGTTCGGAGCGGGTCAGCTCGTCCCAGGTGTCGAGGTTCATCCGGATCCGGCGGACGACGAGCATCGTGCCGCCGCGGAACCAGTCGGGGCCGTCGCTCGACCAGACGGTCTGATCGAATTCCGGCGTACCGAAGGTGGGGTTGCCGGTGCCGTCGACCTGGCCGAAGAGGTTGCGCCCGGTGACGGGCTTGCCGTCGGCGCCCGTGCCGTCCCAGAAGCCGGTCTGACGCCAGACCGGGGTCGCGAAGGGCTTGGCGTCCGCGATCAGCCGCCGTACGGCGTGCACCACGCTCACCGAGTCGTCGGCAGCGACCATCACGAGGAGGTCCCCGCCGGACCAGGCGGGCTGCAGCCGGTCGTGCCGCATCACGGGGAGGTCGTCCAGGCCGATCGGCTTCTGTCCGGTCAGCGTGAACACCCGCGGGCCGAAGCCGACTGTCACGGTCAGGCCCTTGTTCGCCACCGCGAGCTCGGGCGCGGTGTCACCGGGCGCCGCCCGCCCGTCGGCGAGCGCGACGATGTCGCTGCTCCACAACCGCAGCAACCGCCCGAGCCCGGCGCGATCCGTCCCGAGCTTGAACGCCACCAGTTCATTCGCCGCCGACGCAGCGCGGGCGATCCCCGGCTGATGGTCGCCGTACGGCGAGATCGTCCGCGAGACCGGCTGCTCCTTGCTGCCGTCGGTGCTCAGAGCAACAACACCGCCGGTTGCTGCGGCACCGGCGGCCGCAGCCCCGGCGTACCCGAAGAACTGCCGTCTACTGGTCACTTGCTCGTCGGGGTGGGGTGGTAGTGCTCTTCCTCCTCGGTGAAGGCCTTCACCGGCACCTTCAGGTCGTGCGTCGTGTTGTCGGAGAACTTGAGCGTCAGCGGTACTTCGTCACCGGGCGCGAGCGCCTGCTTGAGGGACATCAACATGATGTGGTCGCCGCCGGGGGAGAGGTGCGTGTGCGAGCCGGCCGGGACCGTGATCCCGCTGGCCTTCTCGCGCATCACCATCTTGCCGCCCTGCATCGCCATCTCGTGCAGCTGGACCACACCGGCGGCCGGAGAAGTTGCCGAGGTCAACTTCACGTCCGTGGTGCCGGGGTTGGTCAGCGACAGGAACGCGGCCGTCATCGTGGTGTCCTTCGTACCGGCGGTCGACCGTACCCAGGCGTCCTCGATCAGGATGCCTGGAGTTGTCACGGCTTCCTGCACAGCAGGCTTGGGTTCGTTGGAACCGCAGGCGGACACCAGGATCGGCAGGGCCGCGACGAGCGCGGCCGTCAGCAACTTCGTCTTCACGCAACGGGCAACGAGGCTTGCCCTAGGCAAGTTCCCGGGCAGCCTCTTCTGTGATCTCTTCGTCGGGCTTGACGAAGTCCGGGTCGCCGCCCTCGTCGCCCGACCGGGCGCCGGCCTGGGCCAGGTGCGACACCGACTCGAGCTCGGCCAGTACCTGCTGGTGCTGGTCGACGCAGAGCACGACGAGATCACCCGGGTTCGACAGCTCCAGCGCGGACCGTACGGCGTCCAGCTCGTCGAGGACCACGTCCACCCGGCGGCACCGCGCACCGTTGTCCATCGCGGCCTTCACACCGGCCACCACCAGCTCCGCCGACTCGCCGCGCTTGCGCCCACGCAACCGGACGTCCTCGCGGACGACGACCACGTCGAAGTGCTGGGCCGCGACCTCACCGAGCTCGCGGATGTCGTCGTCGCGCCGGTCGCCCGCGGTCGCGACCACACCGATCCGCGACGGCCGCCCGACCTCCGACGACGCGCTCAGGCTCTCGCCGATCCGGTCCACGAAGTCGCCGAGCATCCGCATCGCCGGCGCGTTGTGGCAGTAGTCGACGATCACGCTCCGCCCGTCGACGTCGATCTCGTTCAACCGCCCGGGGGACAGGTAGTACGACGTACTGAACGTCCGCAGGCCCTGCCGGATGTCGTGCAGCGGCGCGCCGGCCGCGAACGCCGCGGCGGCGGCCGCCATCGCGTTCTGCACGTTCATCATCGCCCGCCCGCCGAACGTCGCCGGCAGCAAGTGTGTCCACGCGAGCTGCATCGACCGCCGCCCGTGCTTCACCACGATCATGTCGCCGAGATCCGACCGCTCCAGGACGACAGCGCGACCACCGCGCCGGCAGTGCCCCTCGATGTAGTCGCGGACCTCGCTGCCCGGCTCGGCCATGCTGAACCACACGACCTGCCCCGAACACTTCCGCCGCATCTTGCGCACCAGCGGGTCGTCGGCGTTCAGTACGGCGTACCCCGTCCGCGGAACCGCCTCGACCAGCACCGCCTTGACGTCGGCGAGCTGCTCCAGCGTGTCGATCCCGCGCAGGCCGAGGTGATCCGGCTGGACGTTCAGGACGACGGCGACGTCGTTGCGCTCGTACCCGAGCCCCTCGCGCAGGATCCCGCCACGGGCCACCTCGAACACCGCGAAGTCGACGCGCGGGTTCTGCAGCACCATCCGCGCGGACTTCGGGCCGGACGCGTCCTGGCGGATCACCAGCCGCTCGTCGATCACGATGCCGTCGGTCGACGTCATCCCGACCTTGCGGCCGAGGCCCTTGAACACGTGGCTGATCATCCGCGCCGTGGTGGTCTTGCCGTTCGTCCCGGTTACCGCGACGATCGGGATCCGGCTGGTCGCGCCCGGCGGGAACAGCATGTCGACGACCGGCTTCGCGATGTACTGCGGTTCGCCGATCGTCGGGTTGGTGTGCATCCGGAACCCGGGCGCCGCGTTCACCTCGCAGATCGCGCCGCCGGTCTCGCGCACCGGCTGGGTGATGTCCGGGCAGATGAAGTCGATGCCGGCGATGTCGAGCCCGATCATCCGGGCCGCCTCCTCGGCGATCTCGACGTTCTCCGGGTGCGCCTCCCAGGTCCGGTCGATGGAGATCCCACCGGTGGACATGTTGCCGGTGAGCGTCAGCTTCACCATCTCGTCCTCCGGCGGTACGTCGTCCAGCTCGAACCCCTGGTCGCGGACCAGCGCCCGGGCCGCGTTGTTGATCGTGATCCGGGTCAGGATCTTCTCGTGGCCGACACCGCGGCGCGGGTCGGCGTTGGTGATGTCGACCAGTTCGGCGACGGTGTGGAGGCCGTCGCCGACCACGTGCGCGGGCACGCGTTCGGCGATCGCCTCCATCCGGCCGTTGATGATCAGGCACCGGTAGTCCTTGCCGGTGACGAAGTTCTCCACGATCACGTACCCGCGCCGGGACTGCTCGGCGGCGATCGGGAACGCCTCCCGGACCGCGTCGGCGTCCAGCAGGTTCAGGCAGACGCCACGCCCGTGGTTGCCGTCCAGCGGCTTGCAGACAACCGGGTAGCCGATCTTGTTCGCGACGCTGACGGCCTCCTCGACGGTGCGGATCGACTCCGACCGCGGCACCGGCAGACCGGCCGAGGCGAGCAGCCGCGTGGTCAGGTCCTTGTCGCTCGCGACGTCCACCGCGATCGACCCGGTCTCGGACGTCATCGTGGCCCGGATCCGCTTCGCGTGCACGCCCTGGCCGAGCTGCACCAGGCTGGCCTTGTTCAGCCGGATCCACGGGATGTCCCGGGACACCGCCTCGTCCACGATTGCCTGCGTCGACGGCCCGAACGCGGTCCGCTCGGCCTGCTTGATGAACCGCTCCAGCTCGGTCGTGAAGTCGAACTGCGGATCCGGCTGGACGAGCTGGTTCACGAACCGGACGGCGAGCTCACCCGCGGCGAGACCGACCGACTCGTCGGCGTACGCGTAGGTGATGTTGTAGACGCCGGGCGAGCCCTTGACCTGTCGCGTCTTGCCGCGCCGCATGTCGTGGCCGGCCTCCTGCTGGAGCTGCAGCGCGACGTGCTCGGCGATGTGGCCGAGCCAGGTGCCTTCGTGCAGGCGCTCGATGAACCCGCCGCGGCGGCCGCGCGAGCAGTGGTGCTGGTCGAGCCGCGGCAGGTCCTCGAGCAACCGCTCGGTGAAGCCGGGGATCGTGTTCGACGGGAAGTTCTCCAGCGAGCCGAGGTCGACGACCAGGTGGATCGCCGGGTCGTAGCTCCAGACGTTGGGGCCGCGGTAGACGCGGGTCTCGATGATCTTCAGGTCGGGGGAGGGCGTGCCGTGGGAGTCGGTCATCCGTTGGGGGTCACTGTTCTGGTCGCGTGCGGTCGGGGAGATCGGGGTCGGCGCCGGCCGTGATCGGCTCGGTCGCCTCCGGTCTGGATTCCCCGACAGCGGCAGATTTATTCGTCTTGGTACGACGACCCTCCCGCCGCTTCCGCTCCGCGTAGTACCTCGGTGACACCCCTTCGGCGGCGATTTCCCTGGCCAGCTTGCGCAGATCCGCTTCGGCGGCCGCCATCTCGGCGATCTCCTCGGCGGGCGGCTGCGGACCGTACGACAGCAGCACCCGGTTCTGCAGGTCGAACGTCGCGGTGGCCGGCAGCACGTGCAGGACGACACCGGACGCGAGGATCGGCTCCGAGCGTTTCGCATAGTGCGCGTTCGAGGTGATCCGGCTGCCGTCGAAGATCGTCACGGCGCCACGACCGACGACCTCCAGGTGACTGCCACGGACGACTGCCGCAGTGTCCTCGTCGACGCCGATCCCGAGGAGGCCGGGGGACTGCGCGACGAGCGACAGCAGGCGGCCGTACCGGTTCCGCTGGGCGAAGTGCTGGTCGACGATCGCGCCCTGGACCAGGCCGAGACCACCGGACAGCTGGCTCATCCGCTGCCGCGGGGTCGCGCCGGAACGGCCGAAGGCGATCATGTGCTCGGCCAGGATGCTGGCGCCGGCCGACGTACCGCCGACGGCCGCGCCCCGGGAGTGCGCGGCGGTGACCGCGCGACCGAACGCCGTACCGGTGACGACACCGGCGAGCTTGAGCTGGTTGCCACCGGTCATGAAGATCCCGGTCGCGTCGTTCAGCGGGGCGATGAACGCCGGGTCGTCCGCGTCCTCCCGGTTCTCCGGGCGGACGCCGACCACGCTCTCGGCACCGAGCGCGGCGAACAGCGCGCGGTACACGTCGATGACGTCGGGCCCGAGCGAGGACGCCGTGGGGACGACCACGATCCGCGCCTTGGAGCCGCCGGCGGCGTCGACGAACTCCTGCAGCACCGTCCGCTTCTTCAGCTTGTCCTCGGCGCCACCGATCGCGAACAGGGCCCCCGGCCCACCCTGCAGTTCAGACATAAGCCGAAGGATAGGTGCTTACCCCTGCTCGGACCGCAATCCGGTCGCCCCGACCCGCAGAACGGCCCGCCCCTTGATCCGGTGCGCGAGCACGTCCGCGACCACCTCCGCCGCGTCCTGCCACGGTCGCTCGACCTCGACACCGACGTCCAGCCTGAGGTTCTGGACGAGTTCGACGAGCCGCGCGAGTTCGCTGTGCAGCGTGTCGTGAGGGGTCACGTCATCGAGATCGTCGAGGAACTGCAGCCGTACGCCGGCGGACCGATCGGCGCGCCGGGTGCGGAACCGGACGCGGCCGTGCGGGTCGGGTGTCGCGACGGAGACGAGCAGTCCGCGCGGCTCGACGTACTCGATCGCCTCACCGAGGACGTCGCCGCCGACGGTCTCGATGACGAGGTCGAACCGACCCGGCAGGAACTCCGTGACGATCTCGGCGCCGGGGATGTGGTGCAGCGGGCGGTAACTGCGCGGCCGCCGCTCACCCGGCCGCACGAACGCGGTCACGTGGGCACCCGCGAGCGCGGCCAGTTGGCAGGCGATCCGCCCGACGGCACCGCGAGCACCAGTGACGAGGACCTGTTTGCCGACCAGGAATCCGCCGAGCTCGAGCGCTCGCCAAGCGGCGAGTCCGGCGGTCGGGAGGACACAGCCCTGGACGTCACCGACGTTGTCCGGGAGCCCTGCGAGCCGGGTGTCCGGGACCGCGACGAGTTCGGCCCAGGCGCCGCGCGGGACCGTGCCGATGACCCGAGCGGTCAGGACGGCGCTGAGCTTCGCTGTCGGCTCGATGACGGCCGGGTATTGCTCGAGTGTGCCGGCGAAGTCCTGACCGAGCGGAGTACGCGCGGGCTGGTCGGGGAGGTCGACGAGATCGCGGTGCAGGACAGGGAAGGTGTTGACTCGCACGAGCGCTTCATGCGGCAGCGGCACCGGGTCGGGGACCTCGATGAGCGCCACCGACGCACCACGGCGAGTGAGAGCCAACACCTTCCGGCGGTACGGCGGTCAGTGGCCGAAGGTGAACCAGTTGAGGTTGACGAAGTCCGCCGGTTGGCCACTGGTGAAGGTGATGTAGACGTCGTGCGTTCCGGTCACCGCCGACATGTTGGCGGGAACGGTGCGCCACGACTGCCAGCCGCCGGTGTTGCCGATCGCGAAGCTGCCGATCGGCGCGTTGCTCCGGCTGTCCAGCCGTACTTCGACCAGCCCGCTGACCCCACCCGCGGCCCCGGAGGCGACCCGGGCCACGAACTGCGTGGCCGCCGTACTGCCGAAGTTGATGCCGCGGTAGAGCGCCCAGTCACCGTTGCCGACCTGCTTCAGGTTCTGGCCGCCGCCGGTGTCGGTCGTGGTCTCCAGGCCCACGCCCGACTGCTGGCCGTACGACTCCGCCTGCAACGTGCTGTACGCCGACGTGCTGCCTGGCGGGGGAGTCGTCGTACCGCCGCCCTTCGTCGACACCGCCACGTAGTCGACGACCATCGGATGGCCCGGCACCGTCGACGCGCGCGGGGTCGGACCGTTGAGCGCGTCCGGGAACGCGCCACCGATCGCCAGGTTCAGCAGGACGAAGTACCCGGCGTGTGAGGTCATGTTCGACCAGGTGTCGGCCGGGAACTGGCTCTGACTGAGGACGTGGAACTGCTGACCGTCGACGTACCACCGGAGCTGGTTCGGCGAGACCGACGTGTCCCACTCGAAGCGGTACGTGTGGAAACCGGACTGGCAGGTCGAGCCGGGACAGGCACGGTTCGCGCCGAGGCCGGTGGTCTCGTTGCACGGGCCGCCGGGGTTCACGCCGCAGTGCAACACGCCCCAGACCGAGTTGATCCCGTTGACGTTCTCCATGATGTCGAACTCGCCGGTGCCCGGCCAGTTCCAATAGTTGCCGCGGTACGGCGAACCGAGGGCCCAGAACGCGGGCCAGTAGCCGAGCGCGGCGTCACCCGTCACGTTCGGCATCTGGATGCGGCTCTCGATCGCCAGCACCCCACCGGACGGCGGCTTGAAGTTGCTGCGCTGGCTCTCGATCCGGGCCGACGTCCAGTTGCCGGCGCTGTCGCGGCGCGGCGTGATCTTCAGGTTGCCGGCGCCGTCGAGAGCGAGGTTGTCCGGGCTGTTGGTGTAGTTCTGGATCTCACCGGTACCCCAGTTCGCGGGGCCGCCCGGGTAGCCGTGCCCGGTGTCGATGATCCAGTTGGAGCCCGACGGCAAGGTGCCGCTGGGCCCGTCGAAGTCGTCGCTCCACACCGTCGTCCACCCGGTAGCGGGTGGCGGCACGCTGGCGTACGCGAGTGGTACGACGGCCAGCAACGGCGCGAGCAGTGCGATCACAAAGGGGCGGGTACGCATGCGGCAAATGTGAGCGCTCTCATGGCGCAGCGTCAACACCTCGTCACACCTGGCTGTTTATGTGCCCCGGCCAACTGGTACGTCGCGTCCTCGCCGATCGCCGCCTGCCCGCTGTTGGGGTGCCCGCGCCCCGTCGGCCGCCGGTACGGCGGAACTCGGCTGCACGTGCCGGCTCTGCGGGATGCCGCGGATGTACAGCACCGGCCGCATGTCCCGCGGCGTGATCGTCGCGGGTGCGGCGTCCCGGACGATCGGCTTGGCGTGGAAGGCGATCCCGACCGCGGCCGCGTCGATCATGTCCAGGTCGTTCGCGCCGTCGCCGATCGCGATCGTCCGGTCCATCGGGATGTTCGCCCGGTCCGCGAACTCGCGCAGCTTCGTCGCCTTGGCCGCGCGGTCGATCACCGGTCCGGTCACCCGTCCGGTGAGCTTGCCGTCGACAACCTCCAGCGTGTTCGCGGCGGTGTACTGCCGCTTGATGCCGTACTCGTCCGCGAGCCGGTCGGTGATCTGCGTGAACCCGCCACTGATCAACCCGATCTCGTCTCCGGCCTCCTGCGCCGTCATCACCATGATCGGGACACCCGGCGTGAGCTGGATCTTGTCGTAGACCCGGTCGAACGCGCCCTCGTCCAGCCCTTCGAGCAGCGCGACCCGCTCGTGCAGGGACTCCTCGAAGTCGAGCTCGCCGGCCATCGCGCGCGCGGTGACTTCCTTGACCCGGTCCTCGGTGCCCGCCTCGGCGGCCAGCAGTTCGATCACTTCGTTCTGGATGAACGTCTGGTCGACGTCCAGCACGATCAGGTGCCGCCCGCTCGGTGCACCCGGCTGGACGGCGATATCGGTCCCCTCCAGATCGGGCAGTCCGCGCAGCAACCGACGTACCGTCTTGGCGTCCACGCCCGACACATCGAGCTGGTACGCCGCATTGTCGGCCGCGAGGGACTCGATCCGTTCGAACTGTCCACCCGCGCCGGCGAGCTGTCCGGTGATCGCGGCGACGCCCGCGGGGCTCAGCTGTTCGCCGAAGACGGTCACCCGACTGCGGTCCGTCGGCACGTCTTTCGCGGTGTCGCCGTCCGAGACGACGACCGTGAAGTCCGGTCCCAGCTCTAGGCGATCCAGGGCACCTTGCAGCCGGTCGGCGGCGTCCTCGACCTGCAGGCTGAACATCAGCCGGTCGCCGACCGCCATGTGGTTGATTCCGGCCGGGGTCAAACCCTCGTCCGTGAAGGCCTTCACCACGGCCGACGGGACCATCGGCTGGTTCGGACCGGTGACGGTGACCAGCTTCGGTCGGCGATCGACGGGTTGCTCGATGGTCACGATCACGGATCGTATTGGCGCCCTGGGGTCAGGCCGGGTTGTCGGCGTCGGCCGCTTCTACTTCTTCGCGCGAGATGCCGAGCAGGTACAGGATCGTGTCGAGGTACGGGACGCTCAGATGCGTGTCGGCGGCGGCCCGGACGACCGGCTTGGCGTTGAACGCGACGCCGAGCCCGGCGGCGGCCAGCATGTCGAGATCGTTCGCGCCGTCGCCGATCGCCACCGTCTGGCTGATCGGGGTCCCGGCGCGCCGCGCGAACTCACGGAGCGCGGTCGCCTTGCCCGCCCGGTCGACGATCTCGCCGACGACCCGTCCGGTGAGCCTGCCGTCCGCGATCTCGAGCTCGTTCGCCTTCGCGTAGTCGATACCGAGGTCGGCGGCGAGCTTGTCGGTGATCTGGCTGAACCCACCGCTGACGATCGCGAACTGGTACCCGAGCCGCTTCAGCGTCCGGACCAAGGTCCGCGCACCCGGCGCCAGCTCGATCGCGGCGAACACCTCGTCGAGCGCGGTCACCGGCAGTCCCTCGAGCGCCGCGACCCGGTGCCGCAACGACTCGGCGAAGTCCAGCTCGCCCCGCATCGCCTGCTCGGTGACCGCGGCGACCTCGTCCAGCCGGCCCGCGTGCGCCGCGAGCATCTCGATCACCTCGCCCTGGATCAGGGTCGAGTCGACGTCCATCACGATCAACCGCTTGGCCCGCCGGTACAGCCCGCCGTCCTGGACCGCGACGTCGAGCCGCTGCCGGACCCCTTCCTGGGCAAGCACCTTCCGCAACCCCTCCGGATCCGCGCCCGAGACGGCGATCTCCATGGCGGTCACGGGGTACCGCGCCATGCGGCTGATCCGGTCGATGTTCGCACCGGTGTCGGCGATCCGGCCGGCGATCGCGGCCAGGCCGGCGGCGGACAACGGGTGCCCGATCACCGTCACCTGGCTGCGGCCCTGGCGCCGCGGCTCGTTGTCGCCGACACCCTTCTTCACCGAGATGTCGACGTCGAGGACGTCGGCGAGAGCCTTCAGTTCGTCCTTCAGGTCCTTGTGATCGCGCGGCGCGGACAGCAGTACGCCGAGCACCAGCCGGCCCCGCAGCACCACCTGCTCGGCATCGATCACCTCGAGCCCGCGGGTTGCGAGCGTCCCGAGCACCGCCGAGGTCAGCCCCGGCCGGTCGGTCCCCGTCAACGTCACCAGCAGCGTCGGCCGCTCAGCCGCCGCGATCTCAACCTCACCAAGATCAGTCATCGCACCCCGAACGCTACCCACATGAGATGCCGTCCCGCCCACTGGTCCAGATCCCAAGCGCAACCACTGGATGTCTGAGGCGCGATGGTGGTGCGTCAGGCGTGGATAGGTGGTGCGCAGGCTGCGACCAGGGCCCGTCGTGCTGCGGCCGCCAGTTCGAGCAGCGCTCGGCGTCGCGCGTCGGCCTCCGCTCCGGTGACCGCCGCCCCGTCGTCCTCGAGCGCCGCATCCGCAATCGCCAGACAACGCCGCGCCGTCGCAGCAGCCTTCACAGCCCGCGGTTCGTAGCCGGGGGCAAGGTCGTCGCCACGACCCCGTCCGATCTTGCGAATGTCGATCAGCGCGTCCGCGACCTCCGGCTTCCAGCGCGCGACATCCAGCGCCGCGAGCGACTCGGCCGCGTCGATCAACGCCAGCCGCAATCCACGATCCGCCTCGCCGAAATCAGCCGGCATCGGGCTCGCGGCAGCCATCACGGTCCACTGCACCGCGGGACCGACGTACGACGGAACCAGCCCGATCTCCGGCCCGGTCAGTACGACGGCCTCACCCGTTTCGAGCGCGGCCTCGTTGAACGCGGGCGGCCCGGCCAGCCCGATCGGATCGCCGGGAACCGGCAGTGCGAGATGCGCCTGCGTCGTACCCGCGGCGCGCAACAGATTCAGCGCCACCGGCAGCGTCGCCGGCTCCGGATGACCGGCCAGGCCCGCGACGTGATGACCGACGTCGTCACCGAGGATCTTCAGCGCGGCGGTGTCGGGGTCACAGGCGCCGGTCAGCATCGTGTTCGTCCACACGGTGAACCGGAGCGAGGCGGAGGTCGTCAACACGACCGCAAGTCTCTCACCACCCGGAGACAGGCCGCCGACGGCGACCCCTTAGGTTTTGCTGCATGACTGCAGTGGTGGAGCTGGCCGGCGCGACGGTCGTCCGTGGGGACGCGCGTCTGCTCGACGGGATCGACTGGACGATCGACGAGACCGACCGGTGGGTGGTGATCGGGCCCAACGGTGCCGGCAAGACGACGCTGCTGCAGATCCTCGCGGCCCAACTGCACCCGACGTACGGCGTCGCCGGCCTCCTCGGCGAGGTACTCGGCGCGGTCGACGTCTTCGAGCTCCGCCCCCGCATCGGACTCACCAGCGCCGCACTGGCCGACCGCTTGCCGAAGAGCGAGCGCGTCTCGGACGTGGTGGTCTCCGCGTCGTACGCCGTACTCGGCCGCTGGATCGAGGAGTACGACGACCTCGACCACCAACGCGCCGCCGCACTGCTCGCCGAGCTCGGGATCGCGCATCTGCAGGACCGTACGTTCGGCACTTTGTCCGAGGGCGAACGCAAGCGCGTCCAGATCGCCCGCGCGCTGATGACCGACCCCGAACTGATGCTCATGGACGAACCCGCCGCCGGCCTCGACCTCACCGGCCGCGAACAACTCGTCCGCTCCCTCAGCTCGATCGCCACCGCCCCCGGCGCCCCCGCGATGGTCCTCGTCACCCACCACGTCGAGGAAATCCCACCCGGCTTCACCCACGCCCTCCTCCTCAAACAAGGCCGAGTAGTCGCCGCCGGCCCCATGAACGAGGCCCTCACCGCAGCCACCCTCAGCGAAACCTTCGACCTCCCCCTGACCCTCACCCACCAAAACGCCCGCTACACAGCCCAAGCCCTCTAACCCACCACCGCCCCGCGCTGCTCCGCCTCGCATCACCGCGCCCCGCGCTCCACCCCTCGCGTCTCACCCCCCCCGCGCTCCCACCGCCCCGCGCTGCGCCTGCTCGCGGTGCACGGGCCCGCACCGGCCTCGCGACGCGGCTGCGCGCAGTGCCTCGGCTCATGCTGCCCGCCTACCTCGGCCGCGCTGCCCGCGCCGCCTTTCTGTGCTGCCGTTTGAGGGGCTGGCCCCTCAAACGGTGGGTTGCAGCGGCAAATTCTGGGGCTGCAACCCACCAGCTCCGGGGGCGCCCCCTCAAACGTCGACGGGTTGCGACGGGGGACCGGGTGGGAGAGCGGGCCGTGCGAGTGCGCGGCGGAGCGGGAGGGGCAGGCGGCGGGGTGGGAGCAGGGAAGGGGGAGCGGGGAGGGGGTGGGGCGCGTCCAACATCTGCTGGAAGCCCCCAACGTGGATAGGCTTGGGAAATGATGGATTGGCTGCGGGACAACATCTGGGCGGCGTGGTTGACGATCGCCGCCGTCCTCGGTCTGGCCGAGCTGGCATCGCTCGACTTCACGCTGCTGATGCTGGCCGCCGGCGCGCTCACCGCCGCGGGCGTCGCGGCGTTCTTCCCGGGCCTGCTCTGGCTGCAGATCGTCGTCGCGCTGATCACCGCCGGCGCGATGCTGGCCGCGATCCGTCCGTTGCTGGTCCGCAAGATCCATCACGGCACCGAACTGAAGACCGGCTCCGCCCACGTCATCGGCCGCAACGGCACCGTGGTCAAGGAGATCCACCCCGACGGCGGCGGCTCCGTCCGCCTCAACGGCGAACTCTGGACCGCCCGCCCGTACGACGAGGTCTCCACCATCCCACCCGGCACCCGCGTCGAGGTGATGTCGATCGACGGCGCAACCGCAGTCGTCTACCCCGTCGCCGAACCCCTCCACCACCAACTCGACACCGACCCCCCAAACCCAACAGACCCACCCCAGCCCTAACCCCCGTCCCGAACCCGACAACACACGCCCCACCAGCAACCACACGAGCCGAGACCCTCGGCACGAACCGCGCAGCAGGCGGCCTGCGGCGAGGTGCGCCAGCGGGGTGCTCGGCAGGAGAAGTACGGCGGGAGCGTGCGGCGCGAGGGCGTGGGGCGTCCGGCACAAGGGGTACGGCGCGATTGCGCGAGGGCGCAGGCTTACGGCACGAGGGGGTACGGCGCGATTGCGCGGGGCCGGCGGGGCGAACGGCTCGAGTGGTACGGCGGGAGTGCCGCGGGGCGAACGGCGCGGCGTGAGGTGCTCGCCACGGAGCACGCGGGAGCCGGCGTACAGAGGGCGCGGCGGCGCGCGACCTGCGCGGCGGCGAGCGGTTGTAAGCACGCGGCGGGAGGTGCTTACGCGTCGCGGGTGATGTGCGCGCGGGGCGTTTGCGGCTGTTCAGGGAGTGGCGCGTGCGGAGCGGTTTGCTGTGCGACGGGTCGGGCGTGCCGGTGGGCTGGGACATGTTGTCGGGGGTGGGGACCTGAAATAGCAGGTCCCCAGGCCCGACTGCGGGTCTCAGGTCCCGCCGTACGACCTGCAGAGGCTACTGAAGTGGGGTGGTTGCCGGCGGGCCGGCGTGTTTTCGGCTTGGGCGTGAGCTGGCGGCGGTTGGAGCACGCGGGCGGATATCCGCTGGTGGTGGGGGTTCTCTGATGGTGTGAGAGGGGAGGACCCCCCGAGTCGAGGGGTTATCCGTTCTTGTGGTGGGCGGGCGCGCGGTTGGGGAGGCGGGGAGAGCGCGCGGTTCGGTGGGGGAGGGCGGGTGAAAGCGGGGCGGTTGAGTGGGGCCGGGGGCGCAGTAGTGTCGGTTGTATCGGTGGTGTGGGGTTTGCCTGCGGGGTCAGGTAGGCGACGCGCCGGGAACCGGGAGGTCGGATGGCCCGTCCATAGGAAAGACTGTCCGTCCTGAGGGTTCTGTCGAGCTGGAGGGTCGAAGTGACCGCGTTCCTTGTAGTGCTGGCATTGGTCGCCTTACTGGTGATCGTCACACTGATCAAGTCTGTCCGGGTGGTGCAGCAGCAGACCGTCGGGATCGTCGAACGGTTCGGGAAGTTCAAGACCGGGTTGCAGCCGGGTCTGAACCTGCTGACCCCGTTCGTCGACAAGGTCCGCTACACCATCGACATGCGCGAGCAGGTCGTCGCGTTCCCGCCGCAGGGCGTGATCACCGAGGACAACCTGATGGTGTCGATCGACTCGGTCATCTACTTCCAGGTGAACGACCCGGTCCGGGCGACGTACGAGATCTCGAACTACATCCAGGCGATCGAGCAGCTGACCATGACCACGCTGCGGAACATCATCGGTGGCATGGACCTGGAGCAGACGCTGACGTCGCGTGAGGAGATCAACGAGAAGCTCCGGTACGTGCTGGACGAGGCCACCGGCAAGTGGGGCATCCGGGTGAACCGGGTCGAGCTGCGCTCGATCGACCCGCCGCCGTCGATCCAGGACTCGATGGAGAAGCAGATGCGCGCGGACCGTGACAAGCGCGCCGCGATCCTCACCGCGGAAGGTATGCGGCAGTCCGCCGTACTATCGGCCGAAGGTCAGAAGCAGTCCGCGATCCTCACCGCAGAAGGTGACAAGCAGTCCCGGATTCTCCGCGCCGAGGCCGAGCGGCAGGCGCGGATCCTGAAGGCGCAGGGTGAGGCGCAGGCCATCACCACGGTGTTCAACGCGATCCACGCCGGCAAGCCGGACCAGGGCCTGCTCGCGTACCAGTACCTCCAGATGCTGCCGTCGATCGCCCAGGGCGACGCGAACAAGCTGTGGATCGTGCCGAGCGAGATCGGCGACGCGCTCAAGGGTCTGGGCAGCGCGGTCGGCCAGGTGGCCGGCATCGCGCAGAAGGCCGAGGGCGACTGGCAGGCGCCCGAGCTGCAGAACGGCGAGGTGCCCGAGCTGGACGCCGCAGGTGTCGGCAACGGCTCGGGTGGGGCCGCGGTGGCCGAGGCCGACAACGCGGTCCGCGAGGCGATCGCGGCGGCCGAGTCCGCCGCGGTGAACAGCCGCAGCCAGGCTCCGTCCACACCGGCCGTCCCGCCGCCGGCTCCGGCCCAGGACCTGCCCCCGCAGGAGCCGCCGGCCGCCGAGCCGCCGCAGCGCTGACATTCACGCCACAGCACAAGCAGGTACGCCGACCCGCTGCACAGCCGACTGAGCCGAGCCGCGGCAACGCCGAGAAAGCTGACGAGGCCTCCCCGGATCATTCCGGGGAGGCCTCGCTGTGTGTTGTCGATTGACGACGGGTCGATCGCATACTGTCTTCTCAACGGACGGACCGGTGAGCGGGAACCGGGATCAGGTGCGTAAAGTCAGTCAGCGATGACATGGTTCGAGGCGCTGTTCGTCCTGGTGGCGGGGATGGGCGCAGGCACGATCAACGCCGTGGTGGGGTCGGGCACGCTGCTCACGTTCCCCGCGCTGCTCGCCGTCGGTATCCCGCCGGTGCTCGCGAACGTCAGCAACACGGTCGGCCTCGCACCGGGTACGGCGGCGGGTGCGATCGGTTACCGCCGCGAGCTCGAAGGTCAGCGCGGCCGGATGCTGCGGCTGATCCCGGCGTCACTGGCCGGTGGCATCGTCGGGGGAGTGCTGCTGCTGACGCTGCCCGATTCCGCGTTCCACGCCGTCGTACCGGTCCTGATCCTGCTCGGCTGTCTGCTCGTCGCGTTTCAGCCCTGGCTGTCGAAGTGGATCAGCGCCCCGGCGCACCTGCACCGCGGCGCCTGGTGGGTGATTCCCGCGGTCTTCGCCACCGGTGTCTACGGCGGGTACTTCGGTGCCGCGCAGGGCGTCCTGTTGATGGCCATCCTCGGCCTCGGACTGGACTCCAACCTGCAGCGGATGAACGGCCTGAAGAACGTCCTGGCCACGGTGGTGAACTCGGTCGCCGCGATCCTGTTCATCGCCGTCCACGACATCGACTGGCTCGCCGCGGCGCTGATCGCCGTCGGCTCCACGATCGGCGGTTTCATCGGCGCCCGCTACGGCCGCCGGCTGCCCCCGATCGCACTCCGGGCCCTGATCGTCTGCATCGGCATCCTCGCCATCGTCACGATGGTGTTCTGACAGCAAGACCAGCCAAGCCAGCAAGCAGCAGATCGAGCCCGTAGTCGAACTGCTCGTCGCCACCGGTCGTCCGCGCCAGCTCCGGCGCCAGCTCGACCACCGACGGGAACTCCCGCGCCGACAGCGACTCCATCGACGCCCGCAAGCGCCGCCACGCCTCAGGGTCCCGGCGTTCCGCCGCCATCTGGATCTCCCACGACGTCGACCCCAGCACGTACGTGAACAACGTCGTATGCGTCCGCGTAGCCGTCTCCGGGTCGAACCCAGCAGCCCGCAGTACGCCGAGCAACCCCTCGGCGACCCGCGCGGTCTCGTGCCCGCTCAGCGGCCGTCCCGCGAGTAGTTGTGCGAGGCAAGGGTGCTGGAGCATTAGCAGCCGCAACGACCGGCACACCGCCCGCACCTGGTCCGGCCACGCCGCTTCGGACGGTACGGCGGGCAGCAGCGCCATCAGGTGGTCGCGCACAGCGTCGTACAGATCGTCCTTGTTCCGGAAGTACGTGTAGAGCGCCATCGGGCCGACGCCGAGCTCGGCGGCGACGCCACGCAGGCTGAACGCGTCGGTGCCCTTCGCCTCCATCAGTTCCAGTGCGGTGCGCACGATCAGGTCGGCGCTCAGGGTGTTCCGCGGCGTCCGCGCCATGTGACCCAACTCCCTTCGATCGTCCTAACGTACAGTGTATAGTACGGTGTATGCGAGCCATTCAGATCACCGAATTCGGCGGACCCGAGGTCCTGAAGATCAGCGATGTCCCGGAGCCGGTCGCCGGCGACGGCCAGGTGCTGATCGCGGTCGACCGCGCGGGCATCAACTACGCGGACACCCACCAGGTCGAGAACAGCTACCTGTCGAAGACGGAGTTGCCGCTGATCCCGGGTGGTGAGGTTGTCGGGCGCACCGCGGACGGCCGCCGCGTCGTCGCACTCGTGGGCTCCGGTGGGTACGCCGAGCAGACCGTCGCGCACGCGCCGTACGCATGGGACGTGCCGGACGGCGTGACCGACGGTCAGGCGCTCGCGCTCGTACTGCAAGGCATCACCGCGTGGCACCTCCTGAAGACCTCCACGAACCTCCAGCAGGGAGAGTCCGTACTCGTGCACGCCGGGGCCGGCGGTGTCGGCTCACTGGCCGTGCAACTCGCCAAGCACTGGGGCGCCGGCCGCGTGATCGCGACCGCCTCCACCGAGGAGAAGCGTAAGCAGGTCCTGGACCTCGGTGCGGACGCCGCCATCGACGGTACGCCGGAAGGCCTGAAGGACCGCATCCTCGCAGCGAACGGCGGCAAGCCGGTCGACATCGTGCTCGAGATGGTCGGCGGACCGACCTTCGACGAGTCGTTCGCGGCACTCGCGCGGTTCGGCCGACTGGTCACCTTCGGCGCCGCGTCCCGGGAGCAGGCCGCGCCGATCGACCCGAGCCGATTGATGAAGGGCTCGAAGACCATCGCCGGCTTCTGGCTCGCCGACAGCTTCGCCAACCCGGCGCTGCTCGGCGGCCCGCTCGCCGAACTGTTCGACCTGACCGCGAACGGCATGCTCCGCCCCATCGTCGGTGGCGAGTACGCGCTGTCCGAGGTCGCCACCGCCCACGAAGACATGCGAGCCCGCCGCACCGTCGGCAAGCTCCTGCTCGACCCCACTCGCTAGGAGAAAACCAGCTATGACGATCGCTGTTGAGAAGGTTCTGTACACCGCCCGCGCCACCGCCGACGGCGGCCGTGACGGCAAGGTCGCCACGAGCGACGGCAAGCTCGACGTCGTGGTCGCGCCGCCGGCCGAGATGGGTGGCACCGGCAACGGCACCAACCCCGAGCAGTTGTTCGCGGCCGGTTACGCGGCCTGCTTCCACAGTGCGCTGAAGGTCGTGGCACGCAAGGCCCGTCTGGACGTTGAGGGTTCGACGGTGACCGCGGAGGTCGGCATCGGCCCGATCAATGGCGGCGCCGGCTACGGCCTCGAGGTCGCGCTGGTCGTCAGCCTGCTCGGCCTGGAGCGTCCGGTCGCCGAGGACCTCGTCGCCAAGGCCCACGAGGTCTGCCCGTACTCGAACGCCACCCGCGGCAACATCAAGGTCGACCTCAAGGTCGCTTAACAACTCAGAGCTGCGCGAGGGCCTCTTTCAGGAGGCCCTCGGTCGCGGACACCGGCGCCGCCGAGATCGTCAGGCCTTCCATGATCGCGACGTACTCGTCGACCTCTTCGAGCTTGTCCAGGTACAGCGCGCTCGCGGCGTGCTCGATGTAGACGATGTCCGGCAGGTCGTCGTCCGGGAACCGCAGCAGGCTGAACGCGCCGCCCGCTCCGGCGTACCCGACGCTGCTGAACGGCATCACCTGCAAGGTGATGTTCGGCTGCTGCGACCACATGATCAAATGCTCGATCTGCGCCTGTAGTACGCGCTTTCCACCGACCGGCCGGTGCAGGACCGACTCGTCGATGACCACCCAGAGCCGGGCCGGGTTCGCCCGGGTCAGGATCTGCTGCCGGGTGACCCGGAGCTCGACCCGCTGGTCGACTTCCTGGTTCTCCAGGAACGGCTGCTTCCCGAGCTGGACCATCGCCCGCGCGTACTCCTCGGTCTGCAGCAGACCGGGCACGAACATCACCTCGTACGTGCGGATCAGCGCCGCGGCGACCTCGAGACCGACGTAGTTCGCGAACCAGCTCGGCATCACGTCGCCGTACCGGGACCACCAGCCCGGGTTGTTGGCGGCCCGGGCCAGCTCCATCAACCGGTCGCGTTCCGGGTCGTCGTCCATGCCGTAGAGCTCGAGCAGATCGCTGACATCGCGTTCCTTGAACCCGACCCGGCCGAGCTCCATCCTGCTGACCTTGGACTCCGACGCCCGGATCTGCCAGCCCGCGTCGGCACGACTGATCCCGGCGGACTCACGCATCCGCCGCAGCTGCCCACCGAGCATGATCCGGAGCGCGGTCGGCCCACCATCGCCGCCACTCACCGTGCTCTGCTCACTCACCCTGATCCACGCCCAGCCACGCACCCATTTCAGCCCGGGATGCTACCGCCTGTCCACGGGTATCGCGCGATCGGCACTCCGGGGAGTGAGATGGCCCACGTGTCTGACGAGGAAGCGAGCGTCCCGGTCGACGCCCTGGACGGCCGCCGAGGCGATCGCGTACTGGAAGTCCAGCCCGAGGAAGTACAGCCCGGGTACGTCGCTCGACACGCCCCGCTCGTGGCGCGGACGACCGTTCTCGTCGAACACCGGCAGGTCGATCCAACTGTGGTCCGGATCGGAACCCGTGCACCACACCACCGACCGCACGTCGTCGAGTACGTCGCCCTCCGCGGTCACCGGCCAGCCGTCGCGCACGCCCTCGATCCGCCCGATCCGTTCGATGCCGGCCGCGTCGAGATGCTCGAGTTTGTTCCGCGTCAACGGCAGCCCGTTCCGAACCGCGTTGGCGATCGCCTTGCGGCCCATCGGCGTACGTCTGGTGAGGACGTACTTGAACAGGAACATCACGACCGGGGTGAAGAGGTGCCCGACGGTCGAGTCGATGTCGACCGGCACCTGGCCCGGGTGCCTGCCGGCGAGCAAGGTCTTGTGCGTGCCGACGGCTTCCAGTGCGATATCGGTTCCAGAGTTGGCCGCACCAACGATTAGCACCGTCCCGTCCGCAAGCTGATCGGTGTTCCGGTAGTCCAGCGAGTGCACTTGCCGGATCGAGGGATCGAGCTCGCCGGCGAACGCGGGCCGGCGCGCGACGCTGTGCATCCCGGCCGCCACGACGACTTGCTCGGCGCGCCAGTCGCCGGCGGTCGTCTCCACCACGAACCCGTCGTCGTCGCGCGCCAACCGGGTCACGTGTACGCCGGTGCGCACGGGCAGCTCGTGATGAGCCGCGTACTGCTCGAGGTAGTCCGCCATCTCGTCGCGGTTCGGGCAGTCCCGGGTGCCGATCCGGAGCCCCGGCAGACTCGAGTACCGCGGCCGGCTGAACAGCCGCAATGAGTCGTAGCGCACGCGCCAGCAGTCGCCGATCCGCTCGTGTCCGTCGAGGATCACGAAGTCCGCACCGGCTTGTCGCAGGTAGTACCCGATCGCGAGCCCGGCCTGCCCGGCTCCGATCACCACAGTCCCGACCATGTCCATAGCTCTCAAGTTAGGACCGGGAGCCGCCGCGGCACATCAACCATTCACGCCGACCGTGGCCGGAGCGTGTGGTCATTTCTGCGTATTGACGCCGTGCTGGAGCGCCCACGCGGTCGCCGCGGATCGGCTGGAGACGCGTAGCTTCCCGAAGATGTTACTGACGTGGCGAGCAACGGTCCGCTCACTGAGGAACAGTTCGTCGGCAATCGCGCGGTTGGTGGCCCCGGTCGCGAGCACACGCAGTACTTCGACCTCTCGCGGTGTGAGCCCGGTGCCGTTGAAGGGCCGTGCGAGCTGGTCCAGTGCGGTCAGTTGCTCGATCGCGCCGAGCCGTTCGAACACGGTTCGCGCGCCGTCGAGCTCCATCTGCTCGGCGTCGTGGTCACCGAGCGCCCGGCAGGCCTGACTCACCAACAGTCGCGTCTGCGCACCTTCGAACGGCATCTCGAGCCGCTGCCACAGCGTCCACGCCCGGCGCAGCGACGGGATCGCACTCTGCGGATCACCACACGCGATCCGTGCCGCGCCCTCGCAGTACGCCGCCAAGGCCTGCAGGTACGGCGAATCCGCGCGAGCCAGCTCGTTCAACTCGGCAGCTGCCTTCCGTGCCGTCTCGCGATCGCTCGACCGGACCGCGAGCTCGACGCGGGCCGCGAGCAGCAGTGGCCGGTTCGCCGCCAACGCGTCCTCGGCCAGCGCCCGCTCGAGACCCGCGATCGCCACATCCACCCGGCCCTGCCACGCTCGCAGCAGCGCGAGCCCGGGCTGGACATCCATCCCGTCGGCCGCCGCCTCGAGGTACGCGCGCTCCGCGGCGGCGTACCGGCCACGTTGCCGCTCGACCTCCGCGAGCCGGTACCACGCCGAGCCGACAGTGCCCGCCGACAACCTGCGGCAGGCCTCCTCGGCCACGTCGGCCGCAGCCGACCAGGCGCCGCGGAGCTGCAGGATCTGCGCGCGGTGCACCAGGCACGCGCCGCGGTACGGGACCAGGCCGGACTGCTGGTCGCACCAGCCGGTCAGCGCCTTCGTCCATTCCTGGGCGCGGCGGAAGTCGTACAGGTTCATGCACACGGCGATCACCGAGCAGTACGCCATCCCGGCGACCTCGGGACCGACCTGACTGGCCGTGACGTGGACCATCGCCTCGTCGAGCGCCTTGAGGGCCTCGGCGCCGCGGCCGAGCATCACGAGGCAGTTCCCGCGGCCGAGCGCGGCCAGCACGATCGCGTCCGGCTCCTCCGCCCACCCCATGTTCTGCTCGAACAAGGGCAGCGCGGTCGCGGCATCACCGGAGTTCATCAGCAACGCAGCGCCGGCCATCGCGACGAGCCCACTGAGTTGTGGACTGCCGTCCGGGATCAGCCGCTCGATCCGCGCCTGCCAGCCCGCCGCTCGGGCGAGCTCGCCGCGCTGCTGGAGGTGGAACCCGAGCCAGAAGCCGCTGCGGATCGCCGCCACCACGTCACCCTGCGCGAGATGCTCGGCATGCGCCCGTTCGCGGTACGCCGCGACCTCGTCGTCGTGACCGAGGACGAAGGCGGCGACCGCGAGCCGGTCCAGATCCGCGGGCGGCAGCGGGGCGCGCCGGTCGGCCGCCGTCAGCTCGGCGTACTCAGCGGGCCAATCGTGTTGCTCCATCCCCGGTCACCGTTCAGTGTTGCGCCAGATCCAGCACCGTTGCGGTCGGCAACTTGGCGAGCTCGGCGCCGTCCAGCAGCACCTTCGAGCCGCGGATGCCGCTACCGATCACCACTGGACCGGCCTGGACGACCGCATCGTCGACCAGCACCGGCCAGTCCGCGGGCAGGCCGATGGGCGTGATCCCGCCGTACTCCATGCCGGTCGTGCTGACCGCGTCATCCTGGGCGGCGAACGAGATCTTCCGTACTCCGAGGTGCTTGCGGATCACGCCGTTCACATCCGCCCGGTCGGTCGCGAGCACCAGCACCGCGGCGTACGACTCCTCGCCGGCTCGCTTGCCGAGCACGATCACACAGTTCGCCGAGGCCGCCATCGGTACGTCGTACTCCGCGCAGAACGCCGCGGTGTCGGCCAGCTCCGCGTCGATCGGGGCCGCGTACGCCGGCAGCTCACCGAGCGCGTCCCGCGTCGGCGCGGCGAGCAACTCGGGTACGTCGGCGGCCGGCTGCCAGTCGAGTTTGCCCATCACCGGCGCGGTCACTTGGGCAGCCCCACGAGGTCGGCGTACTCGGTGTGCTCCTCGAGGAAGCTCTGGTAGAACGGGCAAGCCGGCTTCACCCGCAGCCCGAGGGCGCGCGCGTCGTCGAGGGACTTCGTGGCGATCGTCCCGGCCACGCCACGGCCGCGGAAGTCCGGCAGCGTCTCGGCGTGCAGGAAGCTGATGACACCCGGGTGCAACCGGTAGTCGACGAAGCCCATCAGGTTGCCGTCGGCGTCGTGCGCCTCGTAGCGGCTGCGCTCCTTGGCGTCCACCACGGTGATCTCGTTCTCCATGCCCGCAACTGTAGCCACCGTGACCGAGGGTTTGCGGATCGTCACCCGTGGGGTACGGGCTTTGAAGGCCCAGGTTGTGGGAGGAGCACGGATGAGCGAGCACGCGTTGGAGCACGGCAAGGCGATGCGGAGTCTGGTACCGGCCCGGATGGACCGATTGCCGTGGACCCGGTTCCACTGGATGATCGTCGTCGGTCTGGGCGTCTCCTGGATCCTCGACGGCCTCGAGATCCAGCTCGTCTCGCTGGTCGGGAACGTCCTCAAGGAGCCCGAGACACTGCACCTGACCACCTCCGAGGTCGGCCTGATGGCGTCAATCTATCTGGCCGGTGAAGTGGTCGGCGCGCTGGTGTTCGGGCGGCTCACCGACCGGCTCGGGCGCCGCAGTCTGTTCATCGTCACGCTGCTGATCTACCTGATCGCGTCCGGCGCCGCCGGTCTGTCCTGGGACCTCGGATCGCTGCTGGTGTTCCGGTTCATCGCCGGAATGGGTATCGGCGGTGAGTACGCCGCGATCAACTCCGCGATCGACGAGCTGATCCCGTCCCGGTACCGCGGACGCGTCGACATCGGCGTGAACGGCACCTACTGGGGCGGTGCGCTGATCGGTTCCGCGGTCGGGCTGGTGTTCCTGGACAAGGACATCGTCCCGATCGAGTGGGGCTGGCGGCTGTGCTTCCTGATCGGCCCGGTGATGGGGCTGTTCATCATCTACCTGCGCCGGCACATCCCGGAGAGCCCGCGCTGGCTGATGACGCACGGCCGGGTCAAGGAGGCCGAGCGCACCGTCGACGACATCGAGGCGACGGTCCGGCGCCAGGGCGGCGAGCTGCGGGACGTCACCGACGACGAGGCGATCGAGGTGGTCGACTACCCGCCGGTGACGTACCGCGAGATCGCCCGGGTGATGCTGCGCGACTACCGCAGCCGCTCGTTCCTCGGCTTCTCGATGATGGTCACGCAGGCGTTCCTCTACAACGCGATCTTCTTCACCTACGCGCTGGTCCTGAAGTCGTACTTCGGCCTGAACGACTCCAGCGTCGCGCTCTACTTCTTCCCGTTCGCGATCGGCAACCTGGCCGGTCCGCTGCTGCTCGGTCACCTGTTCGACACCATCGGCCGACGGAAGATGATCCTCGGTACCTACGCGCTGTCGGCGGTCGTGCTGTTCATCACCGCGCTGCTGTTCAACGCCGGCGTACTGAACGCTGCGTCGCTGACCGGGTTGTGGTGCGTGGTGTTCTTCTTCGCCTCGGCCGGCGCCTCCTCGGCGTACCTGACGGTGAGCGAGATCTTCCCGATCGAGCTGCGCGGGCAGGCGATCTCGTTCTTCTTCGCGATCTCGCAGTTGACCGGTGGCGTGATCGCGCCGTTCCTGTTCGCCTCGCTGATCGGCAGCGGCGACAACCCGGCGCGCGGGCCGCTGACCGTCGGATACATCGTCGGCGCGGCCGTGATGCTGGCCGGCGGGCTGATCGCCTGGTTCTTCGGGGTCGACGCCGAGGGCAAGTCACTGGAGAACATCGCGACCCCGCTGTCCGCGAAGACCGGCGCCACCCGTTTCCAGGGCACGACGCCCCGGATCCCGAGCACCGATCGGCCTTCCGACCGCGAACCCTGAGAGGGGGTCTGAGGACCCTGCGCCTACTACGCGGCACTCGACGGGCACCTGCTCGCTACGGCGCAGGGTCCTCAGACCCCCTCTAAGATGTCCGAGTGGGTTCGCTGCTGATCGCCGGTACGACGTCCGACGCCGGGAAGACGACCGTCGTCACGGGGCTGTGCCGGTGGCTGGCGCGCCAGGGTGTGCGAGTGGCGCCGTACAAGGCGCAGAACATGTCGAACAACTCGATGGTCTGCGCGGACGGCACCGAGATCGGCCGCGCGCAGTGGATCCAGGCCGTTGCCGCGGGCGCCGAACCCGAGGCCGCGATGAACCCGGTGCTGCTCAAACCGGGCAGCGACCGCCGCAGTCACGTGGTGCTGATGGGCCGGCCGTGGGGCGAGCTGTCCGCGCGCGGGTTCCTGACCGAGCGTGCCGAGCTCGCCGCGGCGGCGTTCGCGGCGTACGACGATCTCGCGTCCCGGTACGACGTGGTGATCAGCGAGGGCGCGGGCAGTCCGACCGAGATCAACCTGCGGCAGTCCGACTACGTGAACATGGGCCTCGCGCAGCACACCAAGGCGCCGGTGGTCGTGGTCGGGGACATCGACCGCGGGGGAGTGTTCGCGTCGATGTTCGGCACCGTCGCGTTGCTCGACGCGGCCGACCAGGCGCTGATCAGCGGGTTCCTGGTGAACAAGTTCCGCGGTGACGCGTCGCTGCTGCAGCCGGGGATCGACATGCTCACGTCCGTCACCGGCCGGCCGACGTACGGCGTTCTGCCCTGGCTGCCCGATCTCTGGCTGGACTCCGAGGACGCGCTCGACATCCCGGTACGGCGTACCTCGCCGGGCGACCTGCTGACGATCGCGGTGGTGCGGTTCCCGCGGATCAGCAACTTCACCGACCTCGACGCGCTGGCGGTCGAGCCGACGAACAGCGTGTTCTTCACGACCAGCCCGGGCGAGGTCCGCGACGCCGACCTGGTGGTCCTGCCCGGCTCGCGCGCGACCAGCTCGGACCTGGACTGGCTACGCTCGCTCGGCCTCGCCGACGCGGTGTCGGCCCGGGTCGCCGAGGGACGGCCGGTCCTCGGGATCTGCGGCGGCTACCAGATGCTCGGCACGACGATCTCCGACCCACACGGCGTCGAAAGCAGCGTCGAACGCGGGGGCGGAGATGGCATCGAAGGCGGTGGCGAGCGGCGCGGTCTCGGGTTGTTGCCAGTCGCAACGACCTTCGCGCGGGAGAAGGCCCTGGCCCGTCCGGCGCCGACGGCGTACGAGATCCACCACGGCGTCGTAGACGTGATCGGACACGCGGACGAGTTCCCCGGCGGCTGTCGGGTCGCCAACACCTGGGGCACCATCTGGCACGGCCTCCTCGACGACGACACCGCCCGCCACGCGTTCCTTACCGAGGTAGCCACCCAGACCGGCACACCGGCCCCCGACGGCTCAGTCTCCTTCGCCGCCCTCCGCGAGTCCCGCCTGGACCGCCTCGCCGACCTGATCGAAGAACACGCCGACACCAAGGCCCTCCTCCAACTCATCGAATCCGGCGCCCCACCCACCTCCTTCATCCCCCCGGGAGCCCCGTGAAAACGGTCCTGCAGGAGTACCTCGAGTCGACCCGGGCGTTGATGCTCGCGAAGCTCGACGGGCTGAGTGAGTACGACCGGCGGCGTCCGCTGGTCGCCTCCGGTACGAACCTGCTCGGCTTGGTGAAGCACCTGACCGGCATCGAGTACGTGTACCTCGGCACCAGCGTGGGCCGCCCGCCGGCCGAAGTACTGCCGTGGGAAGCGGACGGTTCGGTATGGCAGGGCGCTGACCTGTGGGCGAAGCCGGAGGAGTCGACGGAGTACATCACCCGGCTGTATCGCGAGGCGTGCGCGCACAGCGATCTCTCGATCGCCGAGCTCGACCTCGAGCATCCGGCCGAGGTGCCGCACTGGCCCGAGGAGAAGCGCCGTACGACGTTCGGCGCGTTGCTGGTCCGGGTGGTCGACGAGACCGCACATCACGCCGGTCACGCGGACATCCTGCGGGAGCTGATCGACGGACAGGGCGGCAAGGACGCCGATCTGCTCGACGAGTCGGGCTGGTCGGAGTACTACGGAACGGTCCAGCGAGCTGCGGAGACGTTTCTGCGTGGATGAGTTCGAGCGGGTGCGGGGGCGGTTGTTCGGGATTGCTTACCGGATGACTGGTACGGCGACTGATGCCGAGGAGATTTTGCAGGACGCCTGGTTGCGGTGGCAGGACGCTGATCGGGACGCGGTGCGGGATCCGGATGCGTATCTGGCGAGGGTTGTCACGAACCTCTCGATCAAGGTGTTGACGTCGGCGCGGGCGCGGCGGGAGACGTACGTCGGGGAGTGGTTGCCTGAGCCGGTGCTGACCGGGCGGGCCGAGTTCGACGCGCTCGGTCCGTTGGAGATCGTGGCGGAGCGGGAGTCGGTGTCGTTCGCGTTGCTGCTCCTGCTCGAACGGTTGACCCCGGCCGAGCGGGCGGCGTACGTGCTGCACGAGGCCTTCGCCTACGGGTACCGCGAGGTCGCCGCGCTGATCGGGACGTCGGAGGCGAACGCGCGGCAGCTGGCGTCGCGGGCGGGGAAGAAGCTTGCGGGAGAGCCGCGCCAGGAGCAGCCTGTCGATCGGGCGGGTTGGCGGAAACTTGTCGAGCGGTTCCTCGCGGCCGCGCGGTTGGGTGAGGTCGAGGAGCTCGAGAAGCTGCTGGCCGCGGACGTGATGACCCGCGCCGACAGCGGCGGGAAGGTGTCCGCGGCGCGCAACCTGGTGGTCGGCCGCAACCGGGTCGCGCGGTACGTGACCGGGGCGCTGCAACGGTTCGGCGCCGGCATCGAGGCGTACCTCGCGGAGGCGAACGGCGAACCGGCACTGGTTGCCGTCGGCCCCGACGGCGTGGTCGCGATCTGCTTCATCGGAACCGGCCCGGAGGGCGTGACCGACCTGCAGTTCGTGATGAACCCGGACAAGCTGGCGTTCGCCGCCACCCAGTTGTCACGGCTCCCGGGACCAACCGACTCCGAAACCTGACTTGACGACTGTGACAGTGGCACTGTCACAATAGCCGTCATGGGTCCACTCGCGGGCATCAAGGTGGTCGAGCTGGCCGGGATCGGGTCGGCGCCGTTCGGGTGCATGCTGCTCGCCGAGCTCGGCGCCGACGTGCTTCGCATCGATCGCCCCGGCGGCGGCATCTCGCTCGGCCCGCCCGAGCTCGACCTGGTGAACCGCGGCCGCCGCAGCGCCGCCCTGGACCTCAAGCAGCCCGCTGCCGTCGATGTCGTACGCCGGCTTGTCGCGCAGGCCGACGTACTGGTCGAGGGGTTCCGGCCGGGGGTAGCGGAGCGGCTCGGGCTGGGGCCGGAGGACTGTCACGCGGTCAACCCGCGACTGGTCTACGGGCGGATGACGGGCTGGGGTCAGGACGGCCCGCTCGCGCAGGCCGCCGGACACGACATCGACTACCTCGCCCTGTCCGGCGCGCTGCATCTCATCGGCCGGGAAGGTGGCCCGCCGCAGGTCCCGGCGAACCTGCTCGGTGACTTCGCGGGTGGATCGCTCTACCTCGTGATCGGCGTACTCGCGGCCCTGCACGAGGCACAGCGCAACGGGCGGGGGCAGGTGGTGGACGCGGCGATCGTGGACGGTTCGGCGCACCTGACGACGATGCTGCTCGGAGCGCTCGCGGCCGGATCCTGGCGGCAGGAGCGCGGGACGAACCTTCTCGACACGGGAGCGCCCTTCTACGACGTGTACGAAACGGCCGATCGCCAGTACGTCGCGGTCGGGGCGCTCGAGCCGCAGTTCTACGCCGAGCTGATCGACAAGCTCGGTCTCAACGCACCGGACCGCAACGACCCGGCGCAGTGGCCGGAGCTGCGGAAGGTCCTGACCGAGACGTTCCGGCAACGCACCCAAGCCGAGTGGACCGAGCTCTTCGACGGGTCCGACGCCTGCGTCACGCCGGTCCTCCCGCTCGCCGCCGACCACCCGCACCTCACGGCCCGCGGCACCTTCGTGGAGCACCACGGTGTCCGGCAGGCAGCTCCGGCGCCGCGCTTCGACCGTACGCCGACCAGCCTGGACCGGCCGCCCGCGCGACCGGGGGAGCACACCCGCGAGGCCCTGACCGACTGGGGCATCACCGACATCGACGACCTGCTGGAGTCCGGCGCCGCCGTGCAGCTCTGAGACCAGTCCTTAATCGAGAGAAGGCCGCCTGTGGAACGTCAGCTGTTCGAGCCCGATCACGACTCCTTCCGGGAGACCGCGCGCGCCTTCTGCGAGAAGGAGATCGTCCCGCACCACGACAGCTGGGAGGAGGCCGGCATCGTCCCCCGTGAGCTGTGGCGGGCCGCCGGCACCGCGGGCCTGCTCGGCTTCATGATGCCGGAGGAGTACGGCGGCGGTGGGGCGCGCGACTTCCGGTTCAACACCGTGCTGATCGAGGAGCTCACCAGGGTCCGCGCCAGCGGGGTCGGGTTCACCATCCACACCGACATCAACTCGGCGTACCTGCTGGACTATGCGACGGCGGAGCAGAAGCAGCGCTGGTTGCCGGCGTTCTGCTCGGGCGAGACGATCACCGCGATCGCGATGACCGAGCCCGGGGCCGGCAGCGACCTGCAGGGCATCCAGACCACGGCGCGGCGCGACGGCGACCACTACGTGCTGAACGGCCAGAAGACGTTCATCTCGAACGGGATCCTCGCCGACCTGGTGATCGTGGTGGCCAAGACCGACCCGGACGCGGGAGCGCAGGGGATCTCGCTGATCGTCGTCGAGCGCGGGATGCCCGGGTTCGAGCGCGGGCGGAACCTGGACAAGATCGGGCTGAAGGCACAGGACACCGCGGAGCTGTTCTTCGACGACGTCCGGGTGCCGGTGGCGAACCTGCTCGGCGAAGAAGGCAAAGGTTTCGTCTATCTGATGGAGAAGTTGCCGCAGGAGCGCCTGACCATCGCGGTCGTCGCCGCAGCTGCGTGCGAGAACATGCTCGACGACACGTTGCGCTACGTGAAGGACCGGAAGGCCTTCGGCCGCCCGATCGGCTCGTTCCAGAACAGCCGGTTCGTCCTGGCCGAGATCGCCACCGAGACCCAGATCGCGCGGGTCTTCGTCGACCGCTGCATCCAGGAGCTGAACGCCGGCACCTTGACCGTGGCCGAGGCCGCGATGGCGAAGTGGTGGACGACCGAGCTGCAGAAGAAGGTCGTCGATCGGTGCCTTCAGTTGCATGGTGGCTACGGGTTCATGACGGAGTACCCGATCGCGAAGGCCTACCTGGACACCAGGATCCAGACCATCTACGGCGGCACCACGGAGATCATGAAGGAGATCATCGGCCGGACGCTGGGGGTGTAGTCGCAGGAGGTAGACGCAGGGGAACCGCCGCTCGGTGCGCACACGCGCTATGCCGTTGCGACGGGTCCTGCGCCTGACCACCAGCCAGGCGGTGCGAGCGTCCTGGGCTGGTATCACCGTGTGCCGTGCCCAACCCCTCCAAGCGGCGCGGCACACCTGGCGCCGGGGTCTTGGGCATGCCCGAACAGGCTCGCTCAGCGTAGACCGCCGAGCGGCTGAGCGCCACAGGTCGGGCCGCTCAGTTCGGGACCAGCGTCAGACGGCCTTGGACGACATCGTCCGCGACCGCGGTCAGGTGGCGGTTGTTGGCCCGCGCGTACGACCGCAGAATGCCGAACGCCGCCTGAACATCGATGTCCAGGCTGTGGCTGAGGAACCCCTTCGCCTGCTCGATCAGGATCCGGCTGTTCAGAGCGTACTGGAGCTGCTCGGTGACGATCTCCTGGCGGGCCAGCGCACGCTGGTGCACGATGCCGATGGTGGCCGCGTCAGCCAGCGCCTGCCCCAGGGCCACGGTGTCGGCATCCAGCTGGCCGGTGGACGTGCTCAAGAGATTCACCGCACCGAGCACGGTGTCGCGCAGCCGCATCGGCAGTGCCTGCACCGAGAGGTAGCCGGCGCCGACAGCGGCGGCGGTGAAGCGCGGCCAGCGGTCGCGGGCGTCCCGCAGATCCGGATGCTGCACCTGGCGGCCGGTGCGGAACGCGTCCAGACACGGGCCCTCGAGGTTCTGCAGCTGGGTGAGCTCGACCAGCCGGGCCTCTTCGGTGGAGGCCGCGACCAGGTTCAGGGCACCGTGGTGATCCGCGAGCAGGATGCCGCACGCCGACACCTCCAGGACCTCGCTGCAGTGTCCCGCGAGCCGGTCCAGGAACTCGATGACGTCGAAGTCGTCGACGAGGGTGTCCGACAGTTCGATGAACACTTCGCGCACTCTACGGTTAGATATACTCATCAGTCCTCCTCCTGCTCTTGCTCGGGGTCTATCGGACGCGGCCCGTTCCGTGGTGGGTCACCGTCGGGAGCGCGGTCGTGGTTCAGGTGCAGGCGGTCGGCCATCACGTCGACAGCGACCGCGTGCAATGACAGACCATTGCTGTAGGCGTAGGCGCGCAGCCTGGCCAGCGCGTCGGTGACACTGATGCGCTGCTGGGAGGCGAGCCGGCCGGCAGCTTGGTGGACCTCGGCCCGGCGAGCGCTGAAGGCAGCCTCGATCACCTCGTCCAGATCCGCGTTGATGCCCTGGTGATGGTCGAGGGCGAGCACGAACACGGCGTCGGCGAACACCAGCCCGTCGGCCAATTGCTCAGCCTGCAGCGGTCCCGGTTCCCGGCGGTACACGGTGAGGACGCCGACCTTGGCCGCTCCGGCGGCGACCGGGAACGCGAAGACGCCACGGATGCCCCGATCCGCACCCGCCGCTGCGAACGCGGGCCATCGCCGACCGGCCTCGGCCCCGGACAGGTCCGGTTCGAGCACCGGTGCACCGGTCTCGACCGCCGTACTGCTCGGCCCGTCACCCAACTCGAACTGGAGCTCGTCCAATTCGCTGATCGCCGGATCGGTGGCGAACACCGGCTCCGGCAATCCGTATCCGCGCGTCATCGCGAGCCCGGCGCCTGCCGCGGAGAGCGCCTGGCCGCAGGCCAACACGGCGTGCGCCAAGGACGGGGCCGGACCATCGCCGTCGCCGACGGACCTGATCGCCCCCCAGACTCGCGCGCTGCGTTCGTGATCCACCCAATCCGTCCAGACTCGAACCGCCGCCGGGCGGAAGGTCCACTCCAGCGGCCGGATCGTCGAAGCAATGCTCATCGCGTCGCGCGCCATCCAGTAGTCGCTGTGCCGCGGCTTCAGGCCAGGGCGCTTGATCCGCCGGTCTCGCCGCTGACGACCGGTACCCGACGCTGCGATCTTCACTCGTCGGCCACCGGATCCTTGAGCGGCGGCACCTCCCCTTCGGAGACAAGTGCACTCACGCCGTGGGATCGGGACGCTGCAGTCCGTTTGTCGGTGGCGGTGGACCGTACTGCGTACCACTGGCTCACCAGGGCTCCTCCCGGACACGTCGCGATGCGCGAGCCGTGGTCCGGGGCAGCGCGTACCTATCACTGTAGTCCTGTTGGCGGACCGCTGCTCTCCCGGCGCGCAGGGCGGCGTGATTGACTGCCTCCAGGAGCCGAGGGAGGTCGTCATGGGGATCGTGTCGCCAGGTTTCAAGGGCCGGCGCGGGGGTGGTGCACAGCTGCCACCCGGGCAGTACCTGACGCGGGAGTTCCCGGTGCTGTCGGCCGGGCCGACGCCGCACATCCTGACCGACCACTGGGAGTTCACGGTCACGACGGAGACCGGGGAGAGGTACACCTGGGACTGGGCGGCGCTGATGGCGTTGCCCGCCGAGGAGATCACCAAGGACATCCACTGTGTGACGCGGTGGTCCAAGCTGGAGACGACGTGGAAGGGCGTCCCGCTCGACGCGCTGCTCGCGGACGTCGAAACCGGCGCGGACTTCGCGATGGCGCACAGCTACGGCGGCTACACCACGAACGTGCCGCTCGACGACCTGCTCGACGGGCAGTCCTGGATCGCCTACGAGTACGACGGCGAACCGCTCGATCCAGAGCACGGTGGACCCGCACGGCTGCTCGTCCCGCACCTCTACCTCTGGAAGAGCGCAAAATGGGTCCGCGGCCTCGTGTTGTCCGACACCGAGGACCTCGGCTTCTGGGAGACCGCCGGCTACCACGAGTACGGAGACCCATGGAAAGAACAGCGATACGCGGGCGACTGACGGCGCGGAGGTCATGGCAGGTCGCCACGGTCGCCGTCGTACGCCGGGAGACCGCGACCGCCCGAACGATCGTGCTCGACGTCCCGGACTGGCCGGGGCATCTCGCCGGGCAGCACCTCGACGTGCGGCTGACCGCGGACGACGGATACCAGGCGTCGCGGTCGTACTCGATCGCGTCGGCGTGGAACGGGGCGACGATCGAGTTGACCGTCGAGCAGGTGCCGGACGGCGAGGTGTCGCCGTACCTCGTCGAGGTGCTGCGAGCCGGGGATCCGCTGGAGATCCGGGGACCGGTCGGCGGATGGTTCGTGTGGAAGCCCGAGCAGGAAGGCCCGGTGCAGCTGATCGGCGGTGGTTCGGGCATCGTGCCGTTGCGGGCGATGCTGCGGGCAGCGGACGGGTCCGGGACACGCATGCGGTTGTTGTACTCGGTGCGGCGGCCGGAGTCCGTGATCTACGTCGGTGATCTGAAGGAGCTGGCCGCGTCGGACGACGTCGACGTACGGCTGGTGTACACCCGCGAGGCGCCGGCCGGGGAGCCTCGGGTCGGGCGGATCGACGCGGACCTGCTCGAGCGGTACGCGTTCAGGCCCGACGAGGGCGCGACGACGTACGTGTGCGGACCGACACCGTTCGTGGAGACGGTGGCGGACCTGCTGGTGGCGGCCGGTCACGACCCGGCGAGGGTGAGAACCGAGCGGTTCGGACCGACTGGAGGCCGGCCATGAGCGATCCGGAATACCTGGACGGCAATGCCGCCGCGGGGGCGTTGAGCGAGGTGTTCGCCGTCGACATCACCACGGCGGTCACGCGGTGCGCGGAGTGCGGCCGGACCGGGATGTTCGCGGACGCACGCCTGTACGTCGATGCCCCTGGCATGGTGGCGCGATGCACAGGCTGCGAAGGCGTACTCCTGCGAGTGGTGAGCACCCCGAACGACACCTACCTCGACCTTCGCGGCCTCACCTACCTGCGGATCCCGGGCAGCCCAGCATCTTCAGGACACTAGTGTTCAACAGCCCTCGGGCGTAGGGTCCGAGCTGTGGACGTGCCCCGGACCCAGGCGCTGAACGTGCTGTTCCGGCGAGGGGTTGGCGGGTCGCGATGACATCGGAGTATCTGGATCGCTTGGCGCGCTCGGATCCTTTGGATCTGTGGGAGTCCGGAGAACTGGCGGAGGCGCTCGTCGAGATCGATGATCTCGTCGCCGCGCGCCGACAGCCGGTCGGCGAGGCGAGGGTTCTCAGCATCCGGCTCGCAATCTACCGGCGCCGGCTGAACACCGAACTGAGCCGACGCGCCACCCTCGGTCCGGGTGCCGGCCCGATCTAGGGCGTGTCCCGCCTGGGCGAGGCAGTGCGGACCAGCAGTCAGTGCCGTTTGCTCCGGGTCCGGCGGACCGTGTCGCGCTGGGTCTCGCCGACGGCGCGCTCGTAGGCCAGGACGAGACCCTGGATCGTGACCGGCTTGAACCGCTCGATCAACCGCTGGGTGTGTTCCGGCGGGCCCCCGGAGTCGCGGTAGTGCGGCCAGACCTTGGTACGGAACACCTCGGTCAGTTCCTCGGCGATGGCGCGGCCGTGTTCGGTGAAGATGCGACCGGCGGCCAGCACCGCCTCGACGGGCAGATCGAGGTCGAGCAGTTCGACGCCGAGGCTGAGATGCGCGGTCGCCACCTGGAACACGTCCTCGTCCGGCGTCGGTTCGACGACGCCGAGCGCGACCAGCATCTCGATGTCGTCGTCGGTCAACTCGCGGCCGGTACGCCGGACCAGCGCCGCCCGATCGAGGGTTTCGGGCAGGTCTCGCATCCACGGCGTGAGCAGCGTCCGGTGCAGTGCGATGTCCTGTGGTGTCGCGTCGGACGGGATCCGCTCCAGATAGCCCTCGATGGCTTGCAGCGTGAACCCGTGGGCCTGCAGTTCACGGACCAGATCGAGTCGAGCGATGTGCTCCGGACCGTAGTAGCCGATCCGGCCGCGCCGGATCGGCGGCGGGATCAGCCCGCGGCCCGCGTAGAACCGCAACGTGCGTACCGTCATGCCGACCCGCGCTGACAGCTCGTCCACCGTCAACGTCGCGTCCCCCGCCACCTCGGACATGGCGGAGATCATAACCAGTCCCCTTGACGATTGTGACAGCAGTACTGTCACAATCGAGCGCATGACCAGCGAAGCCTTCCTGTACGACGCGATTCGCACACCGCGGGGCAAGGGCAAGCCGGCCGGCGCGCTGCACGAGGTCAAGCCGATCCAGCTGATCACCGGCCTGCTGCGGGAGCTGCGCACCCGCCATCCCGGCCTGGATCCGGCGACCATCGACGACGTCGTTCTCGGCGTGGTGACCCCGATCGGCGACCAGGGCATGGACATCGCGCGGACCGCCGTCCTGGTGGCCGGCTACCCCGAGACGACCGGAGGGGTGCAGCTCAACCGCTTCTGCGCGTCGGGCCTGGAAGCGGTCAACCAGGCGGCGCAGCGGGTCCGGTCCGGCTGGGAGGACTTCATCCTGGCCGGCGGCGTCGAGTCGATGTCCCGGGTGAAGATGGGGTCCGACGGCGGCGCCTGGGCGATGGATCCGGAGACCGCGCTGCAGACCGGCTTCATCCCGCAGGGCATCAGTGCCGACCTGATCGCCACGATCGACGGCTTCTCCCGGACCGACGTCGACGCGTACGCCGCCGAGTCGCACGCCCGGGCGGCGAAGGCCTGGGCGAACGGGTACTTCGCGCGTTCCGTCGTACCGGTGGTCGATCGCAACGGATTGCGGATCCTGGACCACGACCAGTTGGTGCGCCCCGGGACGTCGGTGGAGACGCTGTCCGGGCTGCCGCTGTCGTTCGCCGCGATCGGGGAGCACGGTGGGTTCGACTCGGTCGCCCTGGAGAAGTACCTGACGATCGAGCGGATCGAGCACGTGCACCACGCGGGCAACTCGTCGGGCATCGTCGACGGCGCCGCCCTGGTTGCTATCGGCAACGAGAAGGCCGGCGAGGCGCTCGGTCAGGCGCCGCGCGGCCGGGTGATCTCCGTCGGTGTCAGCGGCGCCGACCCGACGATCATGCTGACCGGCCCGGCGCCGGCCGCCCGGAAGGCGCTGGCCAAGGCTGGGCTCGAGGCCGACGACATCGACCTGTTCGAGATGAACGAGGCGTTCGCGGCCGCGGTCATGCACTTCATGAAGGATCTCGGAGTACCGCACGAGAAGGTGAACGTGAACGGCGGCGCGATCGCGCTCGGCCACCCGCTCGGGGCGACCGGCGCGATGCTGATCGGAACCCTGCTGGACGAGCTGGAGCGACGCGAGCTCCGCTACGGACTGGCCACCCTGTGCGTCGGCGGCGGGATGGGCGTCGCGACGATCATCGAGAGGCTTTCGGCATGACGAGCATGATCGAGTGGCAGAACGACGCCGGAGTCGTCACCCTGACGCTGAACGACCCGTCCGCGTCCGCGAACACCATGAACGACGCGTACGTCGAGGCGATGGGCCGGACCGTCGAGCGCCTGGTCGCCGAGAAGGCCTTGATCAAGGGCGTGATCGTGACGTCCGCGAAGTCGACGTTCTTCGCCGGCGGGAACCTGCAGCAGCTGTCGCAGATCCAGCCCTCGGACGCGGCGCAGGTGTTCGAGACCATCGAGGAGGTTAAGCGTCAGCTGCGCGCTCTGGAGACCCTGGGCGTGCCGGTCGTGGCCGCGATCAACGGGTCTGCGCTCGGCGGTGGACTGGAGATCGCGCTCGCCTGTCACCACCGGATCGTTGCCGACGACAACCGGATCGAGCTCGGCGTCCCGGAGGTGACGCTCGGCCTGCTGCCCGGCGGTGGGGGAGTGACCCGCACGGTGCGCATGCTCGGCCTGCAGGACGCGCTGATGAAGGTGCTGCTCCAGGGCCGGCGGATGAAGCCTGCGCACGCGGTGTCGGTCGGAATCGTCGACGAGGTCGTCGCTGCCGACCAACTCCTCGATGCGGCCCGGCGCTGGATCACGACGTACGACGGCGACGCCAAGCAGCCGTGGGACCGGGACGGGTACAAGATCCCCGGCGGTACGCCGTCCTCGCCGAAGCTGGCCGCGTTCCTGCCGGCCTTCCCGGCGAACCTGCGCAAGCAGCTGAAGGGCGCGCCGTACCCGGCGCCGCGGGCGATCATGAGCGCCGCGGTCGAGGGCAGTCAGGTCGACTTCGAGACGGCGTCCCGGATCGAGTCGCGGTACTTCGTCTCGCTCGCCACCGGCCAGATCGCGAAGAACATGATCCAGGCGTTCTTCTTCGACCTGCAGGCGATCAACGCGGGCG
The DNA here is from genome assembly GCF_056436705.1 of Kribbella sp. NPDC043289. Classification (NCBI taxonomy): domain Bacteria; kingdom Bacillati; phylum Actinomycetota; class Actinomycetes; order Propionibacteriales; family Kribbellaceae; genus Kribbella; species Kribbella sp. NPDC043289. Next base: position 2,070,971 of record NZ_JBWKCB010000001.1, on the reverse strand, counting down.
GTTCGCGGCCGGCCGACGTACCGTCCTGGCGCGCTCGCAAGGTGGGCGTGCTCGGGGCCGGGATGATGGGCGCGGGCATCGCGTATGTGTGTGCGAAGGCCGGTCTCGAGGTTGTGCTCAAAGATGTTTCCTTAGAGGCAGCTGCGCGCGGAAAGGAATACTCCGAGAAGCTGCTGGCGAAGCAGGTCGCGAAAGGCCGGAGTACGCCTGCCGACGTCGAGACGTTCCTCAGCAGGATTACGCCGACCAGCGACCCGAACGACCTCGCCGGCTGTGATCTGGTGATCGAGGCCGTCTTCGAGGACGTCGGGCTGAAGCAGAAGGTCTTCGCCGAGATCGCCGCCGTGGTCGAACCGGACGCGCTGCTCTGCTCGAACACCTCCACGTTGCCGATCAGCACCCTCGCCGAGGGCATCGACCGGCCGGACGACTTCATCGGCATGCACTTCTTCTCGCCGGTGGACCGGATGCCGCTGGTCGAGCTGATCGTCGGCGAGCAGACCGACGACCGGGCGATCGCCCGCGCGTACGACGTCGTACGGCAGATCAAGAAGACGCCGATCGTAGTCGGCGACAGCCGGGGGTTCTTCACGTCGCGGGTGTTCGGCACGCTCGTGATGGAGGGTGCCGCGATGGTCGCCGAGGGGGTCGACCCGGTGCTGATCGAACGGGCCGCGACCCAGGCCGGGTTCCCGGCGCCGCCGCTGGCGATGCTGGACGAGATCACGCTGACGCTGCCGCAGAAGATCCGGGACGCGGCCCGCGCGGCCGGCGAGAGCGCCGGCGCGTTCGACGAGCACCCCGGGATGGCGGTCGCGGACCGTCTCGTGAACGAGTTCGACCGTCGCGGGAAGGCGGCCGGCGCGGGGTTCTACGACTACCCGGCGGACGGGCCGAAGCGGCTGTGGCCCGGTCTTTGGGAGCACTTCGCGCAGCAGGGCGACGTACCGCTGATCGTCGTGCAGGAGCGGTTGCTGTTCGCGATGGCGCTGGAGACGGTGAAGTGCCTGGACGAGGGCGTGCTGCGCTCGGTTGCGGACGCGAACATCGGCTCGATCTTCGGCATCGGCTTCCCACCGCTGCACGGTGGTGCGTTGCAGTACGTCAACGCCTACGGGCTGAGCGCGTTCATCGACCGCGCGCGGGTGCTTGCCTCGACGTACGGCGACCGCTTCGAGCCGCCGGCACTGCTGGTCACGAAGGCGGCGGCAGGCGAGCTCTTCGGCTGATCACGAGGCGATATCAACTCCAGCAAACTCCACACATTCGAACAAAGAACAGCGCGTCCGGTCTTGCGCCGGGCGCGCTTTTGAGACATTGTTCTGGCACTTCTACAACGATTGACCTTGCGTCGAACGCTGTCGTTGTGTTGGACCCTGTTGTACCGTGTGCGAAATCGGAGATGCTTAACGTAGTTAAGTAACTCGGAACTCCTGGCGTCGTACCCCTGCGACGTCGCTCTCGGGAAGGTGGAATTCATGCCTGCTCATGTTCCGAACGCCGGATTGTCCCGGCGGGATCTGCTCAAGCGGACCGGTGGTCTGGCCGCGCTCGCCGCGCTGACCGCGGCCTGCGGCGGCAATACCGGCAGACCGTCGTCCAGCGGCGGCGGCGGAGGTTCGAAGGTCAACCTGTCGCAGTGGTACCACCAGTACGGCGAGACCGGGACCCAGCAGGCCGCGCAGAAGTACGCGAAGGCCTACACCGACGCGAACGTCTCGGTGCAGTGGACGCCGGGTGACTACGCCAGCAAGCTGTCGTCGGGTCTGCTGTCCAACAAGGGCCCGGACGTCTTCGAGAGCCAGCTGAACATCGGCATGGTGAAGAGCAACCAGGTGGTCGCGCTCGACGACATCATCGGCGACGTCAAGGACGACTTCCTGCCGGGCGACCTGGCCACGAACACCGTGGACGGCAAGATCTACGGCATCCGGATGATCATCGACCCGCAGGTCATCTACTACCGCAAGTCGCTGCTGGACAAGGCAGGCATCAAGCCGCCGGAGACCATCGACGACCTGATCGCCGCGTCCAAGGAGCTCACCACCAACAAGGTGAAGGGCATGTTCGTCGGCAACGACGGCGGCCTCGCGCTCGGCAGCCCGGCGCTCTGGGCGGCCGGCGGCGACCGGCTCACCGAGGACCACAAGCCCGGCTTCTCCGGTGAAGGCCCGGCCAAGATGTTCGGCAAGCTGCACGAGCTCTACGCCAGCAAGAGCATTCTGCTCGGCTCGCCGACCGACTGGACCGACCCGAGTGCGATCAACCAGGGCCTGTGCGCGATGCAGTGGATCGGCATGTGGGCGGTGCCGGGTATGCAGAAGGCGCTCGGCGACGACCTCGGCGTGATCCCGTTCCCGGCCCTCGACGCGTCGAACAAGCCGGCCGTGTACTCCGGCGGCTGGACGCAGTTCGTCTCTGCGAAGAGCCCGAATGTCGACGCGGCGAAGAAGTTCGTGAAGTGGCTGTGGATCGACCAGGCGGCCGACCAGGAGGACTGGTCACTGAGCTACGGCTTCCACATCCCACCGCGGAAGAGCGTCGCGGCGAAGGCGGAGAAGCTGCAGAAGGGCGTGGCGGCCGACACTGTGAAGCTGACCCAGGACTACGGCCACACCGACGACCCGGCCTGGACCCCGAAGATGGGTACGGCGTTCGGCGACATGCTGACGAACATCATCAAGAAGGGAGCCGACCCCGCCGCAGAAATCGCCAAGGCCGAGAAAACCGTCAACGACGAACTGTCGCGGTTGTTCGGATGAGTGCTCCGACGAAGACGTCCGACGGCCCCGCCACCGCTGGTGAGCGGCGGGGCCGATCGGCGAAAACCTCGCGGCAGAAGGGGATCGCCGGCACCACGTTGTGGTTCTGGGTGTTCGTCGGGCCGTTCGTGGTCGGTCTGCTGCTGTTCTCCTACCTGCCGATCATCTGGAGCCTGGTCCTCAGTTTCTTCGAGGCCTACAACACGGCGACGCCGTCGAAGTTCGTCGGGCTGCAGAACTACATCGACATGCTCACCGACCACAATTTCCTGTCCAGCCTCGGCACGTTCACGATCTTCGCGGTGTTCATCGTCCCGCTGACCTTCGTGCTCTCGCTGGTCCTGGCGTTGCTGGTCAACCAGGTGAAGATCGCGCGGGCGTTCTTCCGGTCGGTGTTCTTCCTGCCGACCGCGTGCTCGTACGTCGTCGCGTCGCTGATCTGGAAGCTGTCGATCTTCAACGGTGTCCGGTTCGGTCTCGCGAACACGGTGCTCGGCTGGTTCGGTATCGACAACATCGCGTGGCTCTCGACGGTCTCGCCGCCGTGGTACTGGCTGCCACTCGTCACGGTCCGGTTGTGGCTGCAGCTCGGGTTCTACATGATCCTGTTCATCGCGGGTCTGCAGCGGATCTCGCCGACCCTGTACGAGGCGGCGTACGTCGACGGGGCGAAGCCCGGGTGGCAGGTCTTCCGCTACATCACGCTCCCGCAGCTGCGGGCGACGTCGGTCGCGGTACTGATCCTGAACCTGATCGCGGCGTACCAGGCGTTCGACGAGTTCTACAACCTGGTCGGCAACGTGAACTACGCGCGGCCCCCGCTGGTCTACCTCTACGGCATCTCGCTCGGGTCCATCCAGGACCTCGGTCACGGATCGGCCGGTGCGCTGATCCTGGCAGTGATCATCATGCTCGTGACGCTGCTGCAGAGCCGGCTCTTCGGCTTCGGAAAGGCGGGCGACTGATGGCGGTCTCCGAACGTACGTCGGGCACTCCGCAGCCGATCGGTTTCCAGCAGACCTCGCTCGGCCGGGTCGGGACGGTACTGCGCTGGATCGCGCTGACCATCGCGGTCGTGCTGTTCCTGCTGCCGTTCTACCTGATCGTGCGGAACGCGCTGTCCACCGAGGCCGACATCACCGCGCCGACGTGGACGTTGTTCCCGTCGCATCTGCAATGGGGCAACATCAGCGAGCTGTTCAACGACACGACGGTGCCGATGGCGAGGGCGTTGTACAACTCCGCGGTGGTCGGGATCCTCGGCACCGCGGGACAGTTGCTGCTGGCATCGATGGCGGGGTACGGGCTGGCCCGGATCCCGTACAAGCACGCTGACAAGATCTTCTACGCGATCGTCGCGACCCTGATGATCCCGGGCGCGGTGACGTTCATCCCGTCCTTCATCGTCGTGTCGTCGCTCGGGTGGGTCTCGTCGCTGCGCGGCCTGATCATCCCGACACTGTTCAGCGGGTTCGCGGCGTTCCTGTTCCGGCAGTACTTCCTCGGGTTCCCTCGGGAGCTCGAGGAAGCAGCCCGGGTGGATGGCGCCGGGTATTTCGGGGTGTTCTGGCGGATCGTCGTACCGAACTCCCTGCCGTTCTTCGCGGCGCTGGCAGCGATCACGTTCATCGGCAACTGGAACTCGTTCCTGTGGCCGCTGGTGATCGGCCAGGACTCGTCGTCGTGGACGATCCAGGTGGCGATGTCGACGTTCATCACCGCACAAACCATCAACATCCACGAACTGTTCATGGCCGTCGCGGTGTCGATCCTGCCGCTGGTGCTCATCTTCGCCTTCCTCCAGCGCTACCTCATCCAGGGCGTCACCCAGTCCGGCATCAAGGACTGACCCCAGCCGGCGGGGAGTCCACCAGGCTCCCCGCCCACCACCACCCCACCCCGCCAGCCGGGGTGGGCGTTGGTGTTGGTGTTGAGCGGAGGGTCACATAACTGCGGCGGTGCCTCGGGGCGTTGCTTGTTGCCGTGGGGTGCGTGGAGCGGTCGCGTGTGGGCGAGGTGGGGTTTGGGGAACTTTTGTGCCGCCTGGTGGCAATTAGTTTCCCTAGACCCGGGCAGGTGGCCGACACCGGCGGTGCGTGAGGTACGTCGGGCGTTGATTGGCGTGGGCTGTGCACTCGACTTGTCGCGCCTTCGGCGGCGCGGACCGGTGCGTGGTGCAGGCGTGCATGGCGGAGTACCCGTCCGTGGGGTTCACGCGCGGACCGTGACCGCGGCAATGCCTTGGGGCGTTGCTTGTCGTTGTGGGGTGCGTGGATCGGTCGCGGGTGGGGTGGGTGAAAGTGGTTTGAAAGCGTTGTTTGGTGTGATTTGGGGAGTTGATCGGCGGGTGTCTGGCATGGATGCATCGTCGCTACTACTTGGGGAGATCACATGAGATTTACGCGCATCAGGAAACGCGGGGCTGCGGTGGTTATGGCGATGGTGGCCGCGGCGTTCGTTGTTCCGTTGGCGGCGCAGGTTCAGGCGCCGGCGCAGGCACAGGCGGCACCGAGCGGTACGGTCGGGACGACCGCGTGGACGCCGCAGATCTACCCGCTGTTCTCAGGTGAGTGGGTACAGCGGAACGTGTCGAGTGCCGATCGGAACACGGCGCTGGCTCTGTGCGCCGCGGCGCGGGGAATCGCCTGTGTTTCGGTTGGTCAGGGCGACGGCAGGCACAGCGTTTTCCACCTGTTCAAGTGCGATACGCGGTCGCTGTCCAACTTCATCAACGCGCTCGCGGTTCTGAATCATCAGACCAACAACAAACAGGTCCATTTCTGGGGACCCCATAAGTACGTCTATATCCCGGCGAACAACAGGATCACCCTGGTAGCGGACTCCGGGACGATCGACTTCAATCGCCTCGATATCTGCTGAGGGCACACACCTTCCCGGGCACGCTGATCATGCGTGCCCGGGTCGGATGCGTTTGTGGTGACGGCGCCTGGCTAGGTGAGCAGCGTTTGTAAGCAGTGGAGCGCCGCGGCTCGGCGAGCGGCTTGCCACTCGGGGCTTTTCTGCCAGTAGTAGTGGGACTCCGTCTCGGGGGCCAGCGCAACGATGTCGAATGTGGTCAGCGCCAGGTGGACCTGGTCCCAGGTCGGCAGCGGTGCTGATCGGTGTTCGGCGTACGCGGTCCAGAGGTGCCGGCGAAGGTCGCCGTACGAGGGTTCGACGGCCCAGCTTGCGCTGTCCCATTGGCTGCAGGTGAAGTCGACGAGGGGAGACAGCACGCCTCCGAACCCCCAGTCGAGAATCCCGGTCAACGTCCCGGAATCGTCGAGAAAGAGATGGTTCTCGTAGAGGTCGCCGTGGGCAAGGACCGGGTCCATCGCGTCGACGGCTTCGAGGGCATCGAGGAGCGTCGTACGTGCTGCCGGGCTGATGGACGCAGCGACTGACTTGGTGAGTTGTTCGGGGCCGCCGAGTTCGCGGAGCGGGGTGTAGCAGTCGGCCGCGGTCGGGGGCGCCGTGGGCGGTTCCGTCCAGGGGTTCGCCCAGAGGGGGCGCGGGACTCGGTCGAGACTGACGTCGTGGCACGCGGCGATTGCTGTGCCTAGCTGTTCCGCCAGAGCCTGCAGATGGTCGAGTGACAGGTTGTTGGGGATGGAGCCCGAGAGTCGAGTGACGGCGAAGAAGGGGTACGGCGAGATTGCCGGCTCGTGCCAGCGGCCGAGGAGTTTGGGGACTGTTGGGTGGTCGATGGTCGCGTAGACGGCGCATTCGCGCTCGAGTTGCCCGACGATCGTGTGGTTGCGGGGGAACAGGAAGGCGCGGTTGTCTGCGAGGAGAACGTGCTTCGTGGCGCCGTCGAATCGTGGCTCGATCGGACCGTCCACCTTGCAGAGCTCTCGGAAGCGGTTGAGTTGGATCTGCACGAGGACAGCGGCGACGGCTTGTTCGTCATCCATGGCGCGCCACCGACGGGTGCGTTGTGCGCGGGAGTTTGGGCAACGGTCGTCTCCTGTCGACTGGCTGCGACTCGGTCGGCGTCGGCTCCACGAAGGGCTGGTACGGCGATGTGTTGCATCGTAGGCGCATCGAAGCTCGGCGGTTTGTGGAACCTTTTGGCCGTCTGGTGGGAATTAAGTTCCACAGAACTGGGTGGGCGGCCGGGGCTTTGGTTAGGGGCGGTCGGCGAGTTTTAGGTAGATGACGCCGGCGATGGTTACGGCTAACCAGAGGGCTTTGCTGGGGGTTAGGGATTCGTTGAAGAAGAGGGGGCCGAGGGCGGCGGTGCCGGCGGCGCCGATGCCTGCCCAGGTGGCGTAGCCGATGCTGACTTCGATGGTTCGGAGGGCGCGGCTGAGGGCCCACAGGGTGAGGAGGAAGAAGACGGCGGCTGCGACGGACCATGGCCAGACGGTGAAGGCGTGACTGCCGCCGACGGAGAGGGCGTAGCCGATCTCGAAGGTGCCGGCGAGGAGCAAGGTCAGCCAAGCGGTGCGGGCCGACTGCGGCACGGAGGCCGACTGCGGTGTGGTTGGCATGAGGGGAAGTCCTTTGTGGTTAGCGATGGTTAGGTGAGTTGGAGGCCTACGACGCCGGTGATGACCAGAGCTATGGCGATGGCTTTGTGCAAGGTGAGGCGTTGGCCGAAGAGGAGGGCGCTGAGGAGGGTGATGCCGACGCCGGCGAGTGCGGTCCAGAGGGCGTAGCCGACGCCGACGTCGAAGGTGAGGAGGGCGCGGCTGAGGAAGTACGTGCCGAGGCCGCCGGTGGCGAGGGTCGCGGCGGTCCAGCCGCGGTGGGTGAAGCCTTGGGCCTTGCCGGCGGAGATCGCGACGGCGATCTCGAACGCGACGGCGATGCCGAGGTACAGCCAGTGCATGAGATTCCTTCCGGGGAGCGTCTCCCCAGGGTGAAACTTCACACTGGTGTCAGATGCAAGACTGGGAGCCGACTCGGGAGGACACGTCATGCGGATCGGAGAGCTCGCGCGGGCGAGTGGCGTGAGCACGCGTTCCTTGCGGTACTACGAGGAGCAGGGACTCATCCGCTCGAGCCGCACGCCTGGCGGGTGGCGCGTTTTCGACGCGTCGATGGTCGAGCGGGTCGTGATGATCCAGCACCTGTTGGCGGCGGGGCTGTGCAGCGTCACGATCGGCGACCTGCTGCCGTGCCTGGAGTCGCCGCCCGAGGAGCGCACCGGCGTACTGGAGGTGTTGCTCGCGCAGGAGGTTCAGCGGCTCGAGGCGAAGCGGCGGGAGATCGACCGCGAGCTCGACGTACTCGAAGGTTTGCGGCGTGAAGTGAGTGTGCCGGTCACGCCTCGGTGAGCTGGTGCTGGCGGGCTGAACGCTGCGCGAGGACCGAATCGCGGGAGGCGTTCGAGTCGGCCAACGCGCGGGTGCGGGCGGCCGGCGTGAGGTGGTCGACGTAGACGGTCCCGGACAGGTGCTGGGTTTCGTGGATCAGGCAGCGGGCGAAGTACCCGGATGCCTCCAGCGTGAACGGGCGGCCGTCGACGTCGTACGCGTGCAGTGTCGCGCGGGCGGGGCGGGGGAGCAGTGCGTTGGCGCCGGGGACCGAGAGGCAGCCTTCGGTGCCGGACTGGGTGCCGAAGAGCGCCGACATGGTTTCGATCCGCGGGTTGAACGCGTGGCCGACGTGGCGGTCGCCGGACTCGTCGGTGAGGTCGTAGACGAACAGCTGGGCGTCGACGTCGACCTGGTTCGCGGCGAGCCCGCAGCCCTCCGCGATCCACATCGTGGTGAACATGTCGTCGATCAACCGCCCCCACCGCGCGGTGCCGAACTCGGTGACCGGCCGGCAACCGCGGTGCAGGATCGGTTCGCCGTACTCCGTGATGCGCAGCGGGCAGCCGCGGCGTACCTCGTCCGTGAGCTCGGGCAGACGGCGGCTCGGGCGGCCCAGGATGTACGTCGGCATGCAAAGACCGTACTCTGCAAAGTCCACGCTTTGCAAAGCTCGGCATTAGGATGCGCTCTATGGCCGAGCACCGCAGTACGCCGAACCGCCGTGACGTCGTCCGCGCACACCCGCTCCGTGCAGCGCTTCTGGAGCTGATCGACCGGGACGGTACGACGACGTCCACGGTCGGGGCGCGGGAGCTCGGGGAGAGCACCGGGTCGTGCTCGTTCCACCTGCGGCGGCTGGAGGCGCTCGGCGTGATCGAGGCGGTGCCGGGCGCGGTCGGGCGGGTGAAGCCGTGGCGGCGGCTGCGGGTCGAGCAGGCGACGCTGAACCGGGAGCTCGAGGACACGGCGTACGCGAGCTGGCTGGCCGCGAAGACCTCCGACGACGAGGACTTCGCGTTCAGTGAGGTCGTCACGCTGGCGGACGGCGAGCTGGCCGAGCTGCGGGCCCGGCTGCATCGCGTACTGCGGGACTTCGTCGGCTCCGAGCCCACGTCCGGAACGCCGACCGCGGTGATCATCCGGGCGTTCCCGCTGCATCAGGACGACTAGGGAACCGGCCGCGGGGCTGCCGCGTCAGCGCAGTGGAAGACCAATCCGAGTACGGAGTTCCTATGGACCGCAACGCGACCCCGCACCTGGGCGAGGCCGGGCAACACCTCTGGCCGGACCACACGCAGGCGCCGAACGACCCGGTCTGGAAGGTCCACCCGCCAACTGCCCCGCGTCCTCCCCGCACAGCGAGCCGACTCGCCTCGATCGCTGGAGTCCTCGGCGTACTGACATTCGCCCTCGGCACCGCCCTGATGATCACGAACCGCTGAGCCCCTCCAGCCGGCGCCCCTCGGGCGTAGCCAGGGTGGTGGGGTTGGGGTGACGATGGAGGCACTCCATCGGACTCGGGAGGCGTACGTCGATGGCTGGGGATCCGTATCGCACGAGACAACCTACGAGTCATGAGCGGATGGCGGGCCGCTCGTGGGACGCGTCGTACCAGGACGGGCTCGCGCCGTGGGAGTTCGGCGGGCCGCAACCGGTCGTCGTCGAGCTCGCGGCGGCGGGTGCCTTCACCGGGTGGGTTCTGGACGCGGGGTGCGGCAGCGGCGACAACGCGCTGCACATCGCGTCGTACGGCGTACCGGTCTTCGGGGTCGACCTCGCCGAGACGGCGCTCGCTCGGGCGCGGGAGAAGGCCGTCGAGCGGGGGCTGAAGGCCGAGTTCGCGACCGCTGACGCGTTGCATCTCGAGGAGCTGGGCCGGCGGTTCGACACGATTCTCGACTGCGGCCTGTTCCACACGTTCGACGCGGCCGAACGCGATCGCTACGTGGCGAGTCTGGCGTCGGTGGCCGAGCACGGCGCGATGCTCTACGTGCTGTGCTTCGGCGACGAGGACCCCGAGGGCGTTCCGCATCCGGTCAGTGAGGAGCTGCTGCGGACGTCGTTCGGTACCGGCTCCGGCTGGACGCTCCTCGCGGTCGAACCACGCCGGCTCGAGACCCGGATCCACGCCAACGGAGCGCCCGCCTGGCTCGCTACCGCCCGACGAAACTAAGCCATCGGGTGGCGTCTTTTCCCCGTACGGTCGACTCCATGCTGATCGTCACGCGGGAGCAGGCCGTCGCCTACCGGCTGCACGTGAATCGCCTCGTCGACCGGCTACCACCGGGTTCCCACGAACAGGCGGCGTACGTCGGGTTGCAGGACACCGCCCCTCGGGACGCACTGCTCGGGCTGCATGCTCGGATGGCCGGCTGCGCGCCGTCGGACTGGGAGCATCCGTCGTTGATCCAGACGTACAGTCCGCGGGCGGCGGTGTACGTGTTGCCCGCGCGGGACTTCGGGGTGTTCACGCTGGGACGGATGCCGCTGGATTCGCGGCAGATCGACGTACTCGCCGATGACGTTTGTGAGTTCCTCGGTGGGCAGGAGAGGCGCGGGGCGGGGATCCACGGGCTGCGAGCGGCATGCGTCAGTGGGCGGATCGCTGTGCGTTGGGACACCACCTCGTTGTGGGTGCACGAGGTGCCGCGGCCGGACCTCGACCTGGCCGAGGCGCGGGCGGAATTGTGCCGGCGGCATGTGCACTGCTTCGGGCCGACGACCCCAAAAACGTTTTCCTGGTGGTCCGGGTTGTCGCCGGACGACGCGCGGGCGGTCTGGTCGTCGGTAGCTGACGAGCTGGTCGAGGTGGACTTCGACGGTGTGCCCGGGTGGATGCTTCGCGCGGATGAGGAGTGCTTGCGCTTGGTGCGGGAGCCGCGTGGGGTTCGGCTGCTGGTGGCGCCGGATCTGCGGCTGTTCGGGCGGGATCGGGACGGGCGGTTCATCGCGCCGGGGCTGCGGGCGCTGACGCCGGCGGCCGACACGTTCCATCCGAACGGGGTGCTGGTCGACGGTCGGATCGTCGGCGCCTGGGGGCGCAAGGGTGGGCGGGTGAGCGTGCGGTTGTCGGAGACGCTCAGTGCCGCGGAGTACGACGTACTGCGGGCCGAGGTGGCGAGTCTGCCGGTGCGGGCGCCGTCGCTGTCAGTGCGATGAGTCGAGGGGTTTGCGATCGCTTCGGAACGTCGTGCGCAAACGATTGACGTCGATTTCGGGGACGTGGACCTCGACCAGGTCGAACGTTTGCTCAACGAGCGTGCGGAGGGTTTCCGCGGCCTCGACCGGCGGCTCGGTGAAGACCGCGCGGGTGCGGCTCGCGAGCGACGCTGGAGCGAGCGGGAGTGTGCGTTCGATGGTGTCGAGGCGTTTGAACGAGAGCACGTGGCCGCAGTACCGGCCGTTGAGAGCGTGCAGGACGTTGAGCACTTGCGTGGCGACGCGCAGGAACTCGCGGGCGAGGAGCAGCGGGTTGTCCCGCTCGGCCAGCATCTGCCAGCGCCAGAACTTCTCGATGTTCCCGTTCCAGCGGATGACGGCTGTGGCGAGCTCGCGCGGATAGTTCGCCGCGCGTTCCTGCCAGCGCGCGACGAGTTCGGCGCGCGGGCCGAGTGCCTCGCCTGCGTCGACGATTCCTTGCAGCAGGTCGAACGCTGACTCGTCGGGCCGGCAGGAGACGAGTACGTCGTCCAGGGTGCGCTCGACGGTGCTCGTCGTCGTGTGCGTGACGTCGACCGTCAGGCCGTCCGGTCGCGGAGCGCCGAGGTACAGCTGATCGAGCCAAGGCGGCGGCGCATCCGCTGCGGACACCGCCCGTACGTCGGTGGCTCCTTCGGCGGCCGCGAGCCGTTCCGCGAGGGTGGGCTTGCGCTGCCAGAAGACTCCCACCTCGACATCGGACCAGCGGTCGGCGTCGCCGCGGGCGGTCGAGCCGCTCAGCATCACCGCGTCGACTCCGTCCGTGGCGGCGTACCGCTCGAGCACGGGCCGGATCATCGACCGGCGCCAGACCGCGGCCTGCGTGGGCGATTCCGGCGGCTCCATCAACGCAGTAGACCACGCAGCCGGTCGACCGATCGGGAACAATCGGCGACATGCGAGTTCCATCCACCTGTCCCTGCGGCCAGAACGCGCCGTACGACGCATGCTGCGGCCCACTCCACCGCGGCGCGACCACGGCCGCGACCGCCGAACAGCTGATGCGATCCAGGTACGCCGCTTTCGTGATGCACGACGCGGCGTACCTGCAGCAGACCTGGTCGCTGACCACCCGGCCGGCGTCCCTCGACTTCCCCGACCGCGAGTGGACCGGCCTCGAGATCCTGAACACCACCGGCGGCAGCGCGTTCCACACCGAGGGCACCGTCGAGTTCAACGCCCACTACACCACCAACGCCGGCCCAGGCGTCCAACACGAAAACAGCACCTTCACCCGCGAAGCCGGCCAGTGGGTCTACGTCGCCGCCCTCTGAACTGCCGGACCTAGAGCTCGCGCTGGTCCGCCTGGCGGGCGGGGGTCTGGGTCATGGTGGTGCGGTCGCCCTGGGCTGCTGCTGTGGGGCGACCGCTGAGGAGCGCAGAGTCGTTGGCGAATCTCGCCGTTTCGGCGGGGACCTCACGCTCGGGTGCGGGCGCATTGCTGTCGATCTCGCGGTCGATCTCGCGAGCGGTGTTGTTGACGGCTTCGTGGCCCGCGGCCCCGGCGGCTTCAGGTTCTGCATTGAGTGCCGCGCCGAGGTCCTGGCGGAAGGTCGAGGCGGTGAGGTCGCGGAGGAACTCGGGGGTGACCTCCTCAGATCCTGCGACGGATTCCACCATCGCGCTGAAACGCAGGTCGGGTGGTGTCTCGATCAGCTGGTTCACGCTCTCTTCCGCCGGACGCCAGGTTTCTCTGCCCTGGAGCTTCAGGGCGGTCAGGGCCCATAGGTCGCTCGGCCCGCGTTGTCCTGCTCGGTGACAGCGTTCTGGATCGGGACCCCCTCGGACGGCACCAGCTGGGCAGACTCCGAGCCGTTCCAGATCTCGCGGAGGTTCGTGCTGGTCCAGACCTGCGCGAGGCCCCTGTCGAGATGTCCTTCGTACCCCGCGATCCGATATGCGTCCGCTGGCAGCGGGCCGGTCAGCCGGGTGGCCTGCACGCCGACCTCGCCGGTCACGGCCATCAGGGCGTCCCAGCGCTCCTGGGCGTCGCCCCGGTCGGAGCTGACCTGGCCGCTGCGCGCGATCGCCTCGCGAACCGTATTGACCTGGGCCTCGGACAGGGCGATGTGTTCCGTCGCGTAGAAGGAGTTCGGTCCGCGCATCGCCTCCTTCCGGCGCGCTGCCTCGGTGTACTGCTCGTGCTCGGTGGCATTGCCGGTGACGACGACCTTGCTGTTCCAGCGCGCGGTCCGGTTGACGACCTGCGACTCACGGCCCGCGAGCTGCGCCTCATTCCTGGCGCGCTCTGACTCCCGGGTGGCGAGCTCCGACACGCGGTCGACGACGGATGCCACCCAGGCGTACTCGGGTGAATTGGCGTCAACCTGTCGTACGGTCACGCGGATCCTCTCGGAACGACTCTCGGTACTGGCGGTGACACTAGCAACCGAGAGTGTCGGGCCGACCGTGTTTCGCGACGACGACCCTGCTTCGGGGAACCATGAGCGGGTCCGCCGCGTCGGTGCGGTAGACGCCGCCCAGGCCAGGTGCAGCTTGTGCCTGGAAACCTCCGAGTGTGGAGCTCCGATGACCGAACGTCCGCCCGAACGGAATCACCAGCTCGCCCCGCACCAACCACCCGCCGGCTACTCGGAACCACCTGCCTCGGGCTATCCCCAGCCGCCTGGCTCCGGTTATCCGCAACCACCTGGGTCCGGTTACCCCCAGCCGCCTGGCTCCGGTTATCCGCAGCAGCCGGGCTCCGGTTATCCGCAGCAGCCGGGCTCCGGTTATCCCCAGCACCTGTGGCCGGAGCATGCTCAGGCCCGTGCTGCCGGGCCGGGTGGAGTCCCGGTCGCGGCCCCACGGGCGACGGGCTCGGCTGTGCTGGGAGTCCTCGCGCTGGTGCTCGGGTTCGCCGGGGTGGTCGCGCCTCTGCTCCCGTTCTCGAACCTCATCGACCGCTTCCCGATCCGGCAGTACCTCGCGTTCCCGTTCGCCGTACCCGCCTTGGCCCTCGCGATCGCGTGCCTCGCCGGCAACCGCCGCGGCAAGGCCGCGGCGGCGATCGGCATGATCTTCGCCGTCCTCGCCCTGATCGTCGGCGCGATCATGGTCTACAACTACGACTTCCGCAGCTGAAGCTCTGAACCCTGACTACTCCGCGATCGCGTACGTCGGTGTGACGATGGCGCGCGCGAGCGTGTGGAAGGCGAGGTTGAACGACACGACGGCCGGTGTGGCGTCCGCGTCCACGTCGAGGGCGTCGACGTCGATCGCGTGTACGACGAAGTAGTAGCGGTGCACCTGATCACCGGGAGGCGGGGCGGCGCCGCCGAAGTTCTTGGTGCCGAAGTCGTTGCGGACGTGGAAGGCGCCGTTGTCGAGGCGCTCCGTCGTACCGGCGCCGGTCGGGAGCTCGGTGACCGTGGCCGGGAGATTGACCAGGACCCAGTGCCAGAACCCGGACGGGACCGGGGCGTCGGGGTCGAAGCAGGTCACCACGAAGGCCTTGGTCTCCGCAGGGAACCCGGACCAGCTGAGCTGCGGCGAGGTGTTGCCGCCCGCGAACGCCTGAGCGTCTGCCAGCGGCTCGCCGTCGGTGACATCGGTACTGGTGACGGTGAACGAACCGGCCCGCGGCAGCAGGTCGTAGGGGTCCGGGGTGACGGGACGGTCGAGAGACATCTGTGATCCTCCGGGATCTCGCGACATGTGGTGATTCCGACACTACTGTCCAGATCCCGCTGGTCCGTCCTGGGGCACACGCTCGGGGATGCGAAGATCGGGTACGCCGGACCGCGCGCCAACCGCGCCGGCGGCGACGGATGGAGGACCCGGTGGAGGACCTGGTGGACGAGTACCTGGAGCGGATCGCGCCCGCGGATCCGGCCGCGATGCGGGCGGCCGAGGAGCGGCACGCCGTACTGACCAAGCCGGCCGGTTCCCTCGGCGTACTCGAGGAGCTGTCCGTGCAGGTCGCCGGGATGACCGGGACGTGCCCGCCCGCGGTGCCCAGCCCGGCCGTGGTGGCGGTGTTCGCCGCGGACCACGGTGTGCACGCGCAGAACGTCTCCCCGTGGCCGCAGGAAGTGACCGCCGCGATGCTGGCCAACTTCGCCGCCGGGGGAGCCGCGGTGAACGCGTTCGCGGCCAACAACGGCGTGGACGTCCGCGTGGTCGACGTCGGCGTGGCGACGCCCGTCGAGCAGCTCGACATCGTGCACGCCAAGGTTCGCCCGGGAACTCGGGACCTCTCGCAGACCGACGCGCTGACCGAGGACGAGGCGAAGGCCGCTGTCGCCGTCGGGTTCGACCTCGCGGACAAGCTGGTCCAGGAGGGCTACCGTTGCTTGCTGACCGGTGACATGGGGATCGCCAACACCACGGCCTCCGCCGCGTTGATCGCGACCTTCACCGGAGCGACAGCCGACGTGGTCACCGGCCGCGGCACAGGCATCGACGACGCCGCACTGGCACACAAGACTGGCGTCGTACGGGACGCGCTCGCGAAGCACGGCGTACCGGCGACTGAGCCGCTCAAGGCGCTGCAGGCGTACGGCGGTCTGGAGCACGCTGCTCTCGCCGGGTACATCCTCGGCGCAGCGGCCAACCGGGTCCCGGTGATCCTGGACGGCGTGATCGCCGGTGCGGCCGCCCTCGTCGCGCAGGCGTTCCACCCGGCCGCTGTCGACTACTGCGTCGCCGGCCACCGCTCGGCCGAGCCGGGACACGCGGTCGCGCTGAAGCAGCTCGGCCTGCAGCCGCTGGTCGACCTGGACCTGCGCCTCGGTGAAGGCACCGGCGCGGTGCTCGCCTATCCGATCCTGACCTGCGCAGTCCGTGCGCTCGCCGAGATGGCCACCTTCGAGGACGCGGGGATCACTTCGTGACGCATCAGTACCTGTCCGGCCTCGTTCTCGACGGGCGGCGCGTGGTGGTCGTCGGTGGCGGCGGGGTCGCCCAGCGGCGGCTGCCGCGGCTGCTCGAGTCCGGCGCGCTCGTCGACCTGGTGTCGCCGTCGATCACGCCGACGATCGAGGGTCTGCTCGGCAACCCGTCGCTGACGTGGATCGAGCGCGGATACCAGGCCGGCGACGTCGACGGCGCCTGGTACGTCGTGGTTGCCACCGACGACGCCGCGGTGAACGACCAGGTGTCGGCGGAGGCCGAGGAACGGCGGATCTTCTGCGTCCGCTCGGACGACCGCTCCCGCGCGACCGCATGGACGCCGGCATCCGGGCAGCACGACAACGTGACGATCGGCGTTCTCGGCGGTGGCGATCACCGCAAGTCGGCCGCCGTACGGGACGCGATCCTGGAAGGACTGCGGACCGGCGAGCTCGCGGCGCGCGAGGTGGATCGGCGTCCGGGTGTGTATCTGGTCGGCGGGGGACCGGGCGATCCGGACCTGATCACGGTGCGCGGGCGGCGGCTGCTGGCCGACGCGGATGTCGTGGTGGCGGACCGGCTGGCGCCGCAGCAGTTGCTGGACGAACTGCACCCGGACGTCGAACTGTTCGACGCGGCCAAGCTGCCGCGCGGGCGGGCCGCGCAGCAGGAGGAGATCAACCGGATCCTGGTGGACCGCGGGCAGCAGGGCAAGGTCGTCGTACGGCTGAAGGGCGGCGACCCGTACGTCTTCGGCCGCGGCTTCGAGGAGGCGCTGGCATGCGCCGCGGCCGGGGTGCCGTGGACTGTGGTGCCGGGGATCACGAGTTCGATCTCGGTGCCGGCGGTGTCGGGGATCCCGGTGACGCATCGCGGGGTGACGCACGAGTTCACGGTGGTGTCGGGACACATCCCGCCGTCGCACCCGGACTCGCTGATCAACTGGGACGCGCTGGCCCAGCTGCACGGCACGCTGGTACTGCTGATGGCGGTGGAGAACCTGCCGGCGATCGCGGAGCGGTTGATCGCGGCCGGTCGCCCGGCGGAGACGCCCGCGGCGGCGATCGCGGACGGCACGCTGCCCGGTCAGCGGATGGTGACGTCGGATCTCGCGGGGATCGCCCAGGCGATGAAGGTCGAAGGAGTCGGCGCGCCGGCAATCGTTGTCATCGGCAACGTCGTGGAAGTTGCGGCGCAGGTCGCGGGCCACCGGGGCGCGGGCGAGGCCGGCGCGGACCAGGGCGCGGACAAGGGCGCGGACAAGGGCGCGGACAAGGGCGCGGACCGGGGCGCGGACAAGAGCGCGGAGTCCGGTGCTGAGGCGGGCCTGGCGTGACCTTGGTCGAGGTGGCGGATGCCGCCGACGAGCGGCTCGCGGACTACGTGCAGCTGCGGGAGGTGAACCTGCGCCGTCTCCTCGAGGAGGAGCACGGCCTGTTCATCGCCGAGGGCGACAAGGTGATCCGCCGCGCGGCGGACGCCGGCTACGAGCCGCGGTCGTTCCTCCTCGCCCCACGCTGGCTCGATTCACTGCAGGACGTCCTGAAGCAGTGGCCGGACAAACCGGTGTACGTCGTCTCGGAGGAGCTGGCCGAGAAGGTCACCGGTTTCCACGTGCACCGTGGCGCGCTCGCGTCGTACAAGCGTCGGGCCTCGGTGCCGCTCACCGATCTGCTCACCAGCGACGTACGCCGGATCGCGATCTTCGACGAGATCGTTGATCACACCAACGTTGGTGCCGGGTTCAGAGCAGCTGCTGCGCTAGGTGTCGGAGTCGTGCTGGTCACGCCGACCTGCGCCGACCCGCTGTACCGGCGCTCGATCAAGGTCTCGATGGGCACCGTCTTCCAGGTCCCGTGGACCCGTCTGCTGAGCTGGCCCGGCGACCTGCGGCACCTCCAGGACAACGGGTACGTCGCGGCCGCGATGGCGCTCACCGACGACTCGATCACCCTCGACGCACTCGCCGATCGCAAGGACGAGAAGCTCGCGCTGATCTTCGGCACCGAGGGGCACGGCCTGAAACCGCAGGTGCTGAACCAGGCCGACCTGACGGTCCGGATCCCGATGGCCGGTGGCGTCGACTCGCTCAACGTGGCGTCCTCAGCAGCCGTGGCGTTCTACGCGACCCGCTAAAGCGCTGGACGGCACTGATGTGATGACGTCATGCCGAAGGTAGTGCTGGTCACCGGAATGCAGGCCGCCGGGAAGTCGACGATCGCCCCGCTGCTCGCCGCGCGGATGGGTCCGCCCGCCGCGACCCTGGACGGCGACGTGTTCTACCGCGGTGTCGTCGCCGGCGCCGAGATCATGACACCGGACCCGTCGCCCGAGGCGCTGCGGCAGCTGCAGCTGCGGTACGACGCCAGCGCGCTGGTCGCGCAGCACTACGCGGACGCCGGATTCGACTTCGTCTGCAGTGACATCGTGCTCGGCGAGGACGTCGAGCGGTGGTTCGCGCGGTTGCGCGGCGTCGACACCTACCTCGTCGTACTCGTGCCGTCGGTGGAGTCGATCGTCCACCGCGAGCTAGGCCGCGGGGGCAACAACTCGTACCGCGACTGGGGCGACTCGCTGGAAGACGGAGTACGGGCGTTGCAGGCCGGACTGGACGACATTCCGCGCCGGGGTCTGTGGCTGGACACCACGAGACAGACCCCGGCTCAGACGGTCGATGCGATCGATCTGGAGAAGGCCCGCTGGTAGCTCAGGTAGCGGGGGTGTCCTCGTGGTCGTCGTCGTGCTCGACCATGGGCGACACCGGCCAGTCGGCGGGGTAGTCGGCCGCGTAGTCCTCGGCCTCGCCGAACAGACGCTTCTTGTACTTGCGGGACAGCCGGTCGCCGAACACCATGCCCTGAGTGTGGTCGGTCTCGTGCTGCAGGCAGCGGGCCAGCAGGCCGTCGCCCTCGTAGCTCACCGGCTGGCCGTTCTGGTCGACACCGGTGACCTTCGCGAAGTCCGGGCGGGCGCACTTGGTGAACGCGCCGGGCAGCGACAGGCAGCCCTCGTCGCCCTCGTCCAGGTTCCGGTCCTTGCCCTCGGGCACGTCGAGCACCGGGTTGCACACCACGCCCTGGACGTGGTTGCCGGACTTGTCCGGGCAGTCGAACACGAACAGCTGCAGGTCCACGCCGACCTGGTTCGCCGCCAGGCCGACGCCCTCGGCCGCGTTCATCGTCGCGACCATGTCGGCGACCAGCGTCTGCAGCTCGGCACCGAAGTCGGTGACCGGCTGATTGACCCGGTGCATGACCTCTTCACCCCACCGCGTGATGGGCCGCACCGACCCGTTCCCAGGCAACGTAGACATGCCGGAAAGTTTAGGACAGCCGGGCGGTCGTCACGGACGGCCACCCGGCTGACGGTCCTACTTGGCGTTGACCTCGTCGCGCCAGGCGACCCACTCGCGGAGGAGGCCGAGGTCGTAGTCCGGGCCGGAGGCGTGCACCGTGAAGAGGCGGGTGCCGACGTCGAGCAACTGCTTGCCGATGTCCTCGGGCTTCTTGTCGCCGACGCCGACCGAGCGCTCGATCTCGCCCGGGTCGCGGCCGATCGTCTTGCAGTGCTCGTCCAGTACGGCGTGCTTGTGCGCGATCGTCTCGGCGTCACCGAAGCCGTGCCAGATGTTCGCGTGCTGCGCGACCAGCTTGAGCGTCTTCTTCTCGCCGCCGCCGCCGATCAGCACCGGGATGTCCCGGGTCGGCTTCGGGTTCAGCTTGGCCCAGCGCTGCTCGATCCGCGGCAGTGCCTCACCGAGGGCGTCCAGCCGGCCGCCCGCCGTACCGAACTCGTAGCCGTACTCGTCGTAGTCCTTCTCGAACCAGCCGGAGCCGATGCCGAAGATCAGCCGGCCGTCGCTGATGTGGTCGACCGTCCGCGCCATGTCGGCGAGCAGGTCGGGGTTGCGGTAGGAGTTGCAGGTGACCAGGGCGCCGATCTCGACCCGCTCGGTCGCCTCGGCCCACGCGGCCAGCATGGTCCAGCACTCGAAGTGCAGGCCCTCGGGCTCACCGCTGAGGGGGTAGAAGTGGTCCCAGTTGAACGCGACATCGACGCCGATCTCCTCGGCCGCGGCGACGGTACGCCGGATGTCGGCGTACTGCGCGTGCTGGGGCTGGACCTGCAGACCGATCCGTACCGGAAAGGCGCCGTACGGACGGTCGGGGGACTCGGAAGCTGTCATGGCCCCGATCCTAGACCCCGTTGCGGAGGGTCCTCCGGATAGGGCCTGTCAGCCGAAGTGCACGGCCGGACAACCGAGCATGGTGGGGACGTGCGCGGAGGCGTTCACGGCTTGGTTTCGGTCGGGAGTTGGTCGGCGTAGACGGCGGCCCAGTCGCCGAGGGCTCGGATCGGGATCAGGAGGTCCTGGCCGGCGGTGGTGAGGGAGTACTCGACGCGCGGCGGCGCCTCGGCGTACCGCCGGCGCTCGACGAGGCCGTTGTGCTCCAGGCGGCGCAGGGTCTCCGTGAGGACCTTCTGGCTGATCCCGCCGATCTGCCGGCGGAGCTCACCGGGACGCGCCGGGCCGCGGGCGAGCGAGTACAGGACGATCATCGGCCAGCGGCCACTGATCAGGTCGGCGGCGACCCGTGCCTGGCAGTCGGCGAAGAATTCCACCCGTCCATTGTGCGTCGGCCGAAACGCACCAGGAGGTGCGCATCGAACTGTTTACCGTCGCCGTCATGCGAATAGGAACACTGGGCAGCGGACTGATGGCCGAGGCACTGGCCGGCCAATGGATCAAGGCAGGGCACGAGGTGCTGATCGGCGGTCGCTCGCCGGACCGGGCGGCCGAGCTGGCGCGACGGATCGGAGCCGACGCGGGCTCGCTGGCCGACGCCGCGTCGTACGGCGACGTCCTGCTGCTCGCCGTACCGGCGCAGGCGGCGGTGGAGGTCGCGAGCCACGTGCCAGCCGGCCGAACGCTGATCGACTGCACGAACGCCTTGAACTACAACGATTTCACACTGGCGCAACAGGCGACCGCTGAAGCGATCAGCCAGGCCGCACCGGGCGTGCACGTGGTGAAGGCGTTCAACCTCGCGGCGGACTCGGTGTGGCGCAACCCACCGCCCGGGCTGGGCGTCCCGCTCTGTGGCGACGGCGATCTCGAACAGGTGGGGGAGTTGGTGCGAGACCTCGGCTGTACGCCGGTGTTCGCGGGCGGACTCGACCGCGCGAAGTTGCTAGAGGCAACAGCAGCGCTGGCGATCGGGATCTGGGTCGGCGGTGGCGACGTACGGGCGATGTTCCCGGCGCTAGCCGACGCCTTCGGCACGGTGCTGCCGGGCTAGCCGCAGGCTCCAGGTGGGGAACAACAGGTAGGTCCCGGCCCAGCTCAGGCCGGCGACGAAGGCCCACGGAGGCACGTTGTCCATGTCATCGAGACCCATCAGGATCCCGGGCAAGCCGATGATGCCGAGCAGCATCACCCCACCGGGCAGGACGCCGCGGACGCCGATCAGCCAGATCCCGATCAGCGCGAAGCCGACGCTCGACCACAACCCGGCGAGGTAGAAGCCGGTGACGCCGCTGAGCACGAGCACTGTGCCGACGACCGTCAGCGCAGCCCCAGCAGCCGCTGCTGCAAGCAGAAGGCCACGCCGGACCAGCGCCGATCCGATGTCTGCCTGCGCCGGTATCGGTGCGGGCAGGTGTCGGGCGAGCACGAGGCTGAGGACGCCGAGGGCCGCGTTGCCGATGTCGTTGAAGACCCCGAAGGGCTCGCCGGCGGCGTAGAAGACGAGCAGGCAGGCGCAGGTGGCGAAGCCCACGGCGCCGTGGGCCTCCGCCACCTTGGTCAGGCGGGACTCAGTGCTCACCCTTGGATGATCGCGCAAACAGCTGGTTCAGTTCAGCCTGGGGGATCTGGTCGGCGGCGAAGGTGATGGTGCCGTTCGTTGCCAGTTCCTCCGCGCTCCGGCGGACGAACCCGAGCGCGGCCCGCGCGATGCTGCCACCGAGGCTGATCCGGGTGACGCCGACGGACTGCAAGCCGGCAACAGTCAGGCTGGACGTGCCGAGGCCGAGGACCACGTTCAGCGGCCCGTCGATCTCCGCGACGAGCGTGCGAATGGTGTCGAGGTCGTTGATGCCCGGGACGTACAGGCAGTCCGCTCCGGCCGCGCGGAAGCGGTTCGCGCGGTCGATGGAGTCGGCGAGCGTGGTCGGCGTACGCAGCAGCTGTCCGTCGGTGCGTGCGGTGAGCACGAAGTCCGGTCCGGCCGCCTCGCGCGCCGCGACGATGCGGTCGACCGCGAGCTTGCCGTCGTACAGTTCGTGCCCGTCGTAGTCCTCGATGTTGCCGCCGGCCAGACCGGCCTCGCGAGCGAGCGCGATGGTCTCCGCGACCCGCGCCGGCGCGGCGCCGTACCCGTCCTCGAGGTCGCCGTTCACCGGTACGGCGCTGGCCGCGGTGATCTCGCGGACGCGGTCGAACATCTCCTCCCGCGACACCGCCGGCGCGCCGTCCGGCAGCGTGTGGTCGCCCTTCGCCAGCGAGAACGCGATACCGGCACTGGTGGTCGCGATCGCCGGGAACCCGGCCGCGGCGAGAATCACCGCGCTCCCGGCGTCCCAGGCGTTCGGCATCACGAAGCGGTCGGAGTGCAGCTCGCGGAAGCTCATGCTCCGAGTCTGTCACCCCGACCCTTCGGTACTCACCAAACCGTCAGCCGAGCCCCGTCGAACTAGGTCGAGCTAGGTCACCTTGGACGCTGCGGCCTGGTCGAGGAGCCACAGCGTGCGGTTCTGGCCCTTCGGCCGGGCGGCCGGGACATCTCCTTCGGCCAGAGCCGCCGCGACCGCGTCGGCCTTGTCGTCGCCGGCGACCACGAACCAGACCTCACGCGTCCGGTTGAGCAACGGCAGGGTCAGGGAGATGCGAGTCGGCGGTGGCTTCGGCGAGTCGTGCACCGCGACCGCCGCCGTGTCCGTGACCGCGAGCTGCGGATATCCCGGGAACAGCGAGGCCACATGACCGTCCGGACCGACCCCGAGCATCAGTACGTCGAACGTCGGCGAACCCGCCGCGTCCAGCTCGGCCCCGTACGCCGCCGCAGCCGCCTCAGCGCCTTGACCCGTGTCGGCGGGCATCGGATGCACCCGCGCAGGGTCGACGTCCAGCGCCGACAGCAGCGCGTCGCGCGCCTGTGTCTCGTTGCGGTCCGGGTCGCCCGCCGGGAGGAACCGCTCGTCACCCCACCAGAACTCGACCCGTCGCCAGTCGACCTCGACCCGCGCCGGCGACTCCGCGACCGCGCGGAACACCACGCCGGCCACCCGCCCGCCGGTGAGTACGACCTGCGCGACGCCGCCTTCGCTCTGGGCGTCGGTGACGGCCGTGATCAACCGGGACGCCACCGAGAACGCCAGGTCGTCGGCATCGGAATGGATCAGCAGCTCCGGATCGACAGTCATCGCTTCGCCACCCGCTTGCTCCCGGCAACCTTCTTGGCCGCAACCTTCTTGGCAGCAACCTTCTTGGCACCGGTCTTCTTCGCGGCTGTCTTACTGGGAGCGGCAGCAGCCTTCGTCGCACCAGCCTTCTTCGCGACGACCTTCTTGCCTGCCGCGGTCACCTTCGCCGCGGTCGACTTCCGCGCCGTCGCGTCGACGGTCTTCTCGGCCGCGGGCATGCTGTCCCGTTCGACCATGCACGCCAGCGTCTTCGCGTACACGTCGTCCGGGTCGAGCCGCCGCAGCTCCTCGCTCAACAGCTCGGACGTCGTACGCCGCTTCAGCGCCACCGGCCGATCCGGCTGCCCCGGCACGCTGAACGTCGCCACCGCACCGTCGGGCCGCGTCAACGCGATCGGCCCGGACGGAGTGAACAGCCGTACGGCGGTCACGCCCGGACCGCGCGAGTTGCGCTGCTCCACCGGCACCTTCAACCGCGACTGCAACCACGCGGCCATCAGGTCCGCGCTCGGGTTGCCCTTCGCCGCCGCGACCTCGGCCCCGGTGACCTTCGTCGGGTACTGATCCAGAGCGGCCGCCATCAGCGCGCGCCACGGCGTGAGCCGCGTCCACGCGAAGTCGGTGTCACCCGGGGCGTACCCCTCGGCCCGTGCCGAGTAGTCGATCGATGCGCGTCGGGTCGCCGCCGAGTCGGTTACCCGGCGCCGGCCCAACCGGCCGAGCGGGTCGTCGGCCGGCACCTTCGGGCCGCCACCCGGCCACCAGACGATGACGGGGGAGTCCGGCAGCAGCAGGGGCGTGATCACCGACTCGGGAACCTTCGCCAGCTCGCCGTGCAGCCGCAGCAGCACCGCCTCGCCGGGGATGCCCTCACCGACCCGCACCTCGGCGTCCAGCCCGGACGCGCCCCGGCCGGGCCGCAGGATTGCGACGAGAACGCGGGACGGGTGCTCCCGACCGGCCTCGTTCGCGGCCTTCATCGCGTCGTGGTGGGACGCCTCGTCGACGACGACCACGATCGTGCCGACCATGCCCATGGCCGGCGAACCCGCGTGCCGGCGGGCCTGTACCAGTGCCGATGCGACGCCGCTCGACGTCGTGTCGGTCAGGTCGATGATCATGGCCGCCTCCAGGCACGTCCGTCGCGGGCGAGCATCTCGTGTGCGGAGTCCGGGCCCCAGTGACCGGACGCGTACTGCTCCGGCTTGCCGTGCCGGGCCCAGTAGTCCAGCACCGGGTCGAGGATCTTCCAGCCCAGCTCGACCTCGGTGTGCTGCGGGAACAGCGGCGGGTCCCCGAGCAGTACGTCGAGGATCAGCCGCTCGTACGCCTCGGGCGAGGACTCGGTGAACGAACCGCCGTACGCGAAGTCCATGTTCACGTCGCGGATCTCCATCGACGTGCCGGGCACCTTGGCGCCGAAGCGCACCGTGATGCCCTCGTCCGGCTGGATCCGCAGCACCAGTGCGTTCTGACCGAGCTCTTCGGTCTCGGTCTTGGTGAACGGCAGGTGCGGCGCGCGCTTGAACATCACCGCGACCTCGGTGACGCGACGGCCGAGCCGCTTGCCGGTGCGCAGGTAGAACGGCACACCGGCCCAGCGCCGGGTGTCGACGTCGACCCGCAGTGCCGCGAAGGTCTCGGTGGCCGAGTCCTCCGGGATGCCGTCCTCCTGCAGATACCCCTTCACCTTCGTGCCACCGGCCCAACCGGCGGCGTACTGCCCGCGGGCCGAGTGCAGATCCAGCCGCTCCGGCAGCTGTACGGCGTTCAGCACCTTCTTCTTCTCCTGGCGCAAGGACCAGGCGTCGAAGCTGACCGGCTCCTCCATCGCGACCAGTGCGAGCAGTTGCAGGAGGTGGTTCTGGATCACGTCACGGGCGGCGCCGATGCCGTCGTAGTACCCGGCCCGGCCGCCGATGCCGATGTCCTCGGCCATCGTGATCTGGACGTGGTCGACGTAGTTGCTGTTCCAGATCGGCTCGAACATCGCGTTCGCGAACCGCAGCGCGAGGATGTTCTGGACCGTCTCCTTGCCCAGGTAGTGGTCGATCCGGAAGACCGACTCGGCCGGGAACACCGACTCGACCACCTGGTTCAGCTCACGGGCGCTCTTCAGGTCGTGACCGAACGGCTTCTCGATCACCACCCGCCGCCACGAGCCGGGATGCTCGTCGGTCAGCCCGTGCTCGGACAGCTGCCGCACCACCTCGGGGAACAGCCCCGGCGGGATCGACAGGTAGAACGCGTGGTTGCCGCCGGTTCCGCGGGTGACGTCCAGCTCGTCCACGGTCTCCCGCAGCCGCTCGAACGCCACATCGTCGGTCAGGTCACCCGGCACGAACCGGAACCCCTCGGAGAGTTGCTGCCACACCTCCTCCCGGAACGGTGTCCGGGCGTGTTCCTTCACCGAGTCGTGGACGATCTGGGCGAAGTCCTGGTTGGTGTAGTCGCGACGGGCGAACCCGACCAGGGCGAAACCGGGGGGCAGCAGCCCCCGGTTCGCCAGGTCGTAGACCGCCGGCATCAGCTTCTTGCGAGCCAGGTCGCCGGTGACGCCGAAGATCACCAGGCTGCACGGCCCGGCGATCCTCGGCAGCCGCCGATCCTGCGGATCGCGCAGCGGGTTCACCGGTCCGGCCGGCTCTTCGTTGAGCTCAGCGGTCATTGGCCGCATCCCTTCGAGATGTCGAGCTACTTGTCGGAACTTATCGGAGCCGGAACTTATCGGAGCACGGACAACAGCTGCTGTACGCCGTTCGCCACGTCCGTGAGGTGCAGCCGCAGTACCGGCCGGCCCCGCTCCGCGAGCACCCCGGCGTCACCGGCGGCCTGCGCCGAGATCAGCGTGCCGAACGTGAACGGACGGTCCGGGATCTCCACGTCCTGCGGGTGCGCCCCGGTGATCTGCAGGAACACGCCCTCCGGGTGACCGCCCTTGTGGTACTGGCCGGTCGAGTGCAGGAACCGCGGGCCCCAGCCGAAGGTCACCGGGCGACCCGTCTTGGTCGCCAGGCCCGGCCGGACCGCGAGCAGGTCGGCGTCCCGCTCGGAGTCGAGGTACGCCATCACTGCGACGTACCCCTTCTCGTCGAGCGTGCCGAGCAGCGCGTCCACCGCGCCCTGCAGCGAGTCGACACCGTCGAGCAGACCCTCGGAACCACGGACCTCGACAGCACCTTCGGTGAAGGCCGCCGCCTCAGGCTCCGGCTGCGCGTCGAGCAGACCACGCGCCGCCTTCTTGGCGCTCTCGACGTCCGGCTGGTCGAACGGGTTGATGCCGAGCAGATAGCCGGCCACCGCCGTCGCCACCTCCCAGAGCAGGAGCTGCCCGCCGAGCGAACCCGACGTCAGAGCCGTCGGTACGCCGCTCGTCGCCTTCTCGGCCAGCAGCGCGTTGGTGAGGTCGGCTGCCTCGCTCGTCAGCTCCGGAGCGGTCGCCTCGACCGCGACCGGGAGGACCCCGGTGCCGTTCTTGCCGGTGCTCTCCGCGATCAGCTGCTCGGCCCAGTCCGGGAAGCCGACGATGCCACCACTCCCAGGCCCGTCGGCCGTGATGATCGCCTTGTCCCGGCCCGCGCTCGCCGCGAGCACCGCACCCAGCCACAGGGCCGGGTTGTCGGTGGAGTCGGCCTGCAGCTCCGGAGCGGCCTCGGCCGCCTGGTCGAGCAGTTCGGCGATGTCGGCGCCGGCCAGACCGGACGGCACCAGGCCGAACGCGGTCAGCGCGCTGTATCGGCCGCCGACGTTCGGGTCGGCGAGGAACGTCTTGCGGTAGCCCTCGTCCGCCGACAGCTTCTCGAACGGCGAACCCGGGTCGGTGACGACGACGATCCGCGATGCGGCGTCGATCCCCGCGTCGGTGAACGCCTTCGCGAACGTCCGCCGGTGGCTGTCGGTCTCGACCGTGCCGCCGGACTTGCTGGACACGACGATCACGGTCTTCGACAGGTCACCGGCCAGCGCGCGGCCGACCACGCTCGGGTCGGTCGAGTCCAGCACGACCAGCTCGACACCGGCCGTCCGGGTGATGACCTCGGGGGCCAGCGACGAGCCGCCCATACCGGACAGCACGATCCGGTCCAGGCCCTCGGACCGCAGGTCGGCCTGCAGCGCCTCGATCTCGGCCAGCAGCGGCCGCGAGGTCTCGTGCAGGTCGACCCAGCCGAGCCGGATCGCCGACTCGGACTCGGCCTCGGGGCCCCAGACCGTCGCGTCCTTCGCGGCGATCCGGGAGGCGATCTTCTCGGCGACCAGCTTGTCGACGACCTCGGACCAGTCGCCGTTCTGGGTGTTGACCTTCGGTGCGCTCACTTGGCGGCCGCCTTGAGGGCCGTGGCAACGGTTTCCTGCAGCTCGGACCAGGAGGCGTCGAACTTCGCGACCCCTTCGTCCTCGAGCAGTTGCACGACCTCGTCGTACGAGATGCCGAGCTTCTCCAGGTCCTCGATCACCTTGCGGTCACCCGCGTAGTCGCCGCGGACCGTGTCACCGGAGAACTCGCTGTGCTCCTCGGCCGCCTTGATCGTTGCCTCGGGCATCGTGTTCACGACACCCTTGGTGACCAGGTTGTCGACGTACAGCGTGGGGGAGTACGACGGGTCCTTGGTGCCCGTGGACGCCCACAGCGGGCGCTGCGGCTTGGCGCCGACGGTCTCCAGCTCGCGCCAGCGGTCGGTGTCGAAGATCGCCTCGTACGCCTCGAACGCGAGCCGGGCGTTGGCGATCGCGGCCTTGCCCTTCAGCGCCTTCGCCTCGTCGGTACCGATCGATTCCAGCCGCTTGTCCACCTCGGTGTCCACGCGGCTGACGAAGAACGACGCCACGCTGGCCATCTTGGTGACGTCGTGGCCGTTCTCGACGGCCTGCTCCAGGCCGGTCAGGAACGCGTCCGCGACCGCCTTGTAGCGCTCGAGGGAGAAGATCAGCGTCACGTTCACGCTGATCCCGGCGGCCAGCGTCTGCGTGATCGCCGGCAGTCCCGCCTTGGTGGCCGGGATCTTCACGAACACGTTCTCGCGGCCGACGATGTCCCACAGCTGCTTGGCCTGCTCGACCGTCTTCGCGGTGTCGTGCGCGAGGGTCGGCTCGACCTCGATCGAGACCCGGCCGTCCTGGCCCTCGGTGTCGTCGTACAGCGGCTTGAACAGGTCCGCGGCGTCCCGGACGTCGTCGGTGGTGATCACGCGGATCGCCTCGTCGACCGAGATGCCCTGAGCGGCGAGGCGCTCGACCTTCTCGGCGTACGCGTCGGCGTCCGAGATGGCCTTGGCGAAGATGGTCGGGTTCGTGGTCACACCGACCACGTGCTTGTCCTCGATCAGTGCCTGCAGGCTGCCGCTGGCCAGCCGCTCACGGGACAGGTCGTCGAGCCAGATGGAGACACCCGCGTCCGCGAGTGCTTTCAAGCGATCGTTCATAACTCCGATGCCTTCTTCCGGAATGTTCTGTTGTGGGTGTCGTCAGCTGGCGTCGGCCGGTCCGACCGGCCCGGCGGCGGCGCGTCCGGGCGGGACACCCGGACCGCTGATCTGTGCGGCGGCGGCGATGCTGTCCTTGGCGGCCTGGACGACCGCGTCGGTGGTGATCCCGAACTCGTCGTACAGGGTCTGGTACGCCGCGGAGGCGCCGTAGTGCTCCAGGCTGACCGAGCGGCCGGAGTCGCCGACGATGTCGTGCCAGCTCTGCGCGATCCCGGCCTCGACCGAGACCCGGGCGCGGACATCGGCCGGGATGACCGACTCGCGGTACGCGTCGTCCTGCTCGTCGAACCACTCGCGGGAGACCATCGACACCACGCGGGCGTTGACGCCCTCCTCGGCCAGCTTGGCGCGGGCCTCGACGGCGAGCTGCACCTCGGACCCGGTCCCGATCAGCACCACGTCCGGCGTGCCTTCGGTGTCGAGCAGCACGTACGCGCCCTTGTGGACGTTCTCCGTGGTCGCGTAGCCGTCCGTACCGCGCGGGAAGGTCGGCACGTTCTGACGGGTCAGCACCAGCCCGGCCGGCCGGTCGGTGTGCTCGAGGATGGTGGCCCAGGCGGCCGCCGTCTCGTTCGCGTCACCGGGCCGTACGACGTCCAGGCCCGGAATCGCCCGCAGCGCCGACAGGTGCTCGATCGGCTGGTGCGTCGGACCGTCCTCGCCGAGGCCGATCGAGTCGTGCGTCCAGACGTAGGTGACCGGCAGCTGCATCAGCGCGGCCAGCCGGACCGACGGACGCATGTAGTCCGAGAAGACCAGGAACGTCCCGCCGTACGGGCGGGTCAGGCCGTGCAGGGCGATGCCGTTCAGCACCGAGCCCATGCCGTGCTCGCGGATCCCGAAGTGCAGGACGCGGCCGTACTCGTCGCCCTGGAATTCCTTGGTGGAGTACTCCGCCGGGATGAACGACGGCTGGCCCTTCGGGGTGGTGTTGTTCGAGCCGGCGAGGTCGGCCGAGCCGCCCCACAGCTCGGGCAGCTCCGGCGCCAGCTTGGTCAGCACCTCGCCGGACGCGGCGCGGGTCGCGACACCCTTGGCGTCGGCGTCCCAGCTCGGCAGCGCGTCCTTCCAGCCGGCCGGCAGCTCACGCTTCGACAGCCGGTCCAGCAGCGCGGCGCGCTCGGCGTTCGCGGCCTTCCACTCGTCGAACTTCGCGGTCCACTCGGCCTCCTCGGCCTTGCCCCGCTCGAGCGCCTCGCGGGTGTGCGCGATCACGTCGTCGGCGACCTGGAACGTCTGCTCCGGGTCCCAGCCGAGGACCTTCTTGGTGGCCGCGACCTCGTCGGCGCCGAGCGCCGAGCCGTGGATCTTGCCGGTGTTCTGCTTGTTCGGGGCCGGCCAGCCGATGATCGTGTGCAGCCGGATGAAGCTCGGCTTGTCGGTGACCGCCTTGGCCGCCTCGAGGGCGTCGTACAGCGCCTGCACGTCCTCCTCGTAGCCGGTGCCGCCGTTGGTCCAGTCGACGTCCTGGACGTGCCAGCCGTACGCCGCGTAGCGGGCCGCGACGTCCTCGGAGAACGCGATGTCGGTGTCGTCCTCGATCGAGATCTTGTTGGCGTCGTAGATCACCGTGAGGTTGCCGAGCTTCTGGTGACCGGCCAGCGAGGACGCCTCGGCCGAGACACCCTCCTCCAGGTCGCCGTCCGAGGCGATCGCGTAGACCTGGTGGTCGAACAGGCTCTCGCCCTTCGGCGCGTCCGGGTCGAGCAGGCCGCGCTCGCGGCGGGCCGCCATCGCCATGCCGACCGCGTTGCCGACGCCCTGGCCGAGCGGGCCGGTCGTGGTCTCGACACCCTTGGTGTGCCGGTACTCCGGGTGGCCCGGCGTCTTGCTGCCCCAGGTCCGCAGCGCCTTCAGGTCGTCCAGTTCGAGGCCGAAGCCGGCCAGGTAGAGCTGGATGTACAGCGTCAGGCTGGAGTGGCCCGCGGACAGCACGAACCGGTCGCGACCGGCCCAGTGCGCGTCCGCCGGGTTGTGCCGCATCACCTTCTGGAACAGCAGGTACGCCGCCGGCGCGAGGCTCATCGCCGTACCGGGATGTCCGTTTCCGACCTTCTCGACCGCGTCCATCGCGAGGACCCGCACGGTGTCGACCGCGCGCTGGTCGAGCTCGGTCCATTCAAGCTTGGGGCTGGTCTTCTCCGTCACGCCGGCGGCGCTCCTCTCGATGGTGGCTTCTGGGTCCGTCACCCAGGATGAGCCTACTGTGGCGAACTCTCTCCACTGCACACTGCTCAACTACGTGTCAACTGTCCGGCAACTCTGCCTGTTCCCCAACCGGCGGGGCCGCATCGGAGGGGGGTGGCAGAACCCTCCTACGGGGCGTCGTAGACTGCTGAACCGTCAGCGCCGGATCTCCGGCGTCAACCCAGATTGTTCGAGGTGTTCGTGACGGCCGTCGACCCGCGTCCCGCCGCGACGACGTCGTACCCGACGCCGCTGCCGGACGCTACCGCTGTATCAGCTGCAACGGTGAGTCCGTCGGTGCGCGACGTGGTGAAGGCGTACGTCGGTCTGACCAAGCCGCGCATCATCGAGCTGCTGCTGATCACCACCGTGCCGGTGATGTTCCTCGCAGCCGGTGGCGTGCCCGGGCTGCAGGTCGTGGTGGCCACCCTGATCGGCGGCGTGCTCGCCTCCGGCAGCGCGAACACGATCAACTGCGTCCTCGACCGCGACATCGACGAGCAGATGCGCCGGACCCGGCGCCGCCCGCTGCCGCGGCACGCGGTCAGCCCGCGCTCGGCGACGGTCTTCGGCGTCGCCCTCGGCGTGCTGGCGACGCTCGAGCTCGGCTTCTTCGTGAACTGGCTCTCCTCCGGCCTGGCGCTGGCGGCGAACCTGTTCTACGTCTTCGGCTACACGATGGTGCTGAAGCGCCGTACGGTGCAGAACATCGTCTGGGGCGGGATCGCTGGCTGCTTCCCGACCCTGATCGGCTGGACCGCGGTCACCGGCGAGCTGGCCTGGCCTCCGGTCGTGCTGTTCCTGGTGGTGTTCTTCTGGACACCGCCGCACACCTGGTCGCTCGCGATGCGGTACCGCGAGGACTACGCATCGGTCGACGTGCCGATGCTCCCGGTGGTCGCCACCCCGGTCCAGACCGCCCGGCAGATCATGGCGTACTCAGTGATCATGGTGATCACGTCGCTCGCGCTGTGGCCGATCGCCGACACCGGCTACGTCTACGGGCCGGCCGCGATCGTGCTCGGCTTCGTGTTCCTGCGCGAGGCGCGCCGATTGTTGCTTCGGGCCCACACCGGCGCCGACGGCGCGGCCCTGAAGCCGATGCGGCTGTTCCACTTCTCGAACATCTACCTGGCCCTGCTGTTCATCGCCGCCGCGATCGATCCCCTTCTGCACTGAGCGTTGCCGCGTCACCGCGCGGAGTCCTCCCGTTGACCATTTCGTGACCTCATGTTCCGATGGGGTGGTCTGCGGAGGGGAAGCCGTGGTCGGGGGAGACGGGAGTCTCAGGGGGTTTCACAGTGGGGGTACGAACACGCATTGCCGCGGTAGCGGCGCTCGCGCTCGCCGGTTCGGTGCTGGTCGCCGGGCAGGCCGACGCGCACAGCAGTCCGTCGAGCCTGAAACCGGTGGCGACCAAGCTGAACGGGCCACGCGGCGTCTCGACGTTCGAGAACAAGGTCATCTACAGCGTGAGCAGCGGTGCTGTGTACGCGACCGATGGCCACAGGACCTGGAAGCTCGGCACCGTGCCGGGCGCCAACGGGTTCGCGCCGGCGATCGACACCAGTAAGCGCGGTGTGACGTACGCGCTGACGGGTGCCGGTGGTGAGCCGGGCCAGCCGCCGGTGCCGGGGAGCTCGACGCTGTACCGGTTGCGCTACGGGAAGTCACCGGTGAAGATCGCCGACATCGCGGCGTACCAGAAGAAGGACCCGGATCCGTTCGACCTGGAGAAGAACCCGACCGACTCGAACCCGTTCGGTGTCGCCGCGCTCAACGACGGCACGGTCCTGGTCTCCGACGCGGCCGGCAACGACCTGCTCCGGGTCTGGCCGAACGGTCACATCAAGACGGTCGCGCGGTTGAAGCCACGCGTCGTCGCGATTCCGCCGGGCCTGCCCGCCAAGGGCCCGGACGGCAGCCCGATCCCGCCGGCCGGTACGCGGGTCCCGTCCGAGGCCGTCGCGACCTCGGTGACCGTCGGTTCGGACGGCTACTGGTACGTCGGTGAGCTCCGCGGCTTCCCGGCGACACCGGGGACGTCGCAGATCTGGCGGATCAAGCCGGGCTCGTACAACGCGGTCTGTGACCCGACCAAGCCGAACCGCGGCAACTGCAAGCGGTACGCCGACGGCTACACGTCGATCGTCGACCTGGCCGGCGGCCCGCGCGGGACGCTCTCGGTCGTCGAGCTGGCCAAGATCAGCTGGCTGAAGTTCGAGCTGTCGGGCAAGCCGCAGATCGGCGCGCTGATCCTGCAGTTCCAGGGCCGGAACCACAAGGCGACGTTCCGCAAGGAACTGGTCAGGAACCAGCTCACGCTGCCGGGCGGCACGGCCTTCAACCGATGGGGTCAGCTGTTCGTCTCCGCACCGGTGATGGGCACTGGCGCCGTGTACAGAGTGAAGTACTGAGTGAAGTACTGATCGGTCAGGTCATTCTGCTTCCGGAATGAGAACACTGGCGAGAGCGACCCGGCGCGTGCCGGGTCGCTCTTCGCGGTACGGCGCCAGTACGTCGTTGAGCGCGCTCTGCAGCGCGGGCAGGTCCCCGTCGGCGACGTACAACTGGCTCATCCCGAAACCGAGGTAGTCGCGCAGCTCCTGGTCCTCGGCGGCCAGGAAGTCGTCGAAGGTCTCGCCCAGCAGCCCCAGGAAGGTCAGGAACGTCGTTCGCAGCTGGGCGGCGTCCATGGCCCGGACCTCGTCGAGATCGGCGACCGCCAGCCGCGCACCGAGCGCCAGCGTTCGTTCGGTCGTGCCGCGCACCTTGCGCTCGGCGACCACCGCGAGGATCCCGGCGTCGATCAGCGCCGCGACATGCCGGTAGAGCGTCGCCTGGGTGATCTCGGGCAGGGCGTCGCGGAGCTGCGTGGTGGTCAGTTCGCGCCCGCTGAGCTGCTGGATGATCCGCAACCGCGCCGGGTGCATGACGACATCGGCGATCGGCGAGTCCTTCGGCACGGTGACCTCCACTGATCATTATCAGTCTGATAATGTTATTGCTCTCAGGTTGATAATAGTCGGGGAGAGGACAGTCATGACCCAGGGACTGCCCATTCGGGTGGCGGGACTGAGCAAGGCGTTCGGGCCGGTCGATGCCGTGAGCGATCTGACATTCACCGCGGCCGCGGGGCGCGTCACCGGATTCGTCGGGCCGAACGGGGCCGGCAAGTCGACCACGCTGCGGATGCTGCTCGGGCTGATCCGGCCCGATCGGGGGAGTGCGTTGTTCGGCGACACGCAGTACCGGGATCTGGCGTCGCCCACCGGTGTGGTCGGCGCGGTGCTCGATCTCGCGGCGGCTCATCCGGCGGCGAGCGCGCGGGCGCACCTGCGGACCGTGTGCGACCTGAGCGGGCATCCCCGGTCGCGGGTCGACGCGGTGATCGAGAGCGTCGAACTCACCGGGTACGCCGATCGAAAGGTCCGCGGCTTCTCGACCGGGATGCGGCAGCGCCTCGCGCTGGCGACTGCGCTCCTCGGCAACCCGGGGGTGCTCGTTCTGGACGAGCCGTCGAACGGGCTGGATCCCGCGGGCATCGTCTGGCTGCGGACGTTCCTGCGGCAGCTCGCGGACGAAGGACGGACCGTGCTGATCTCCAGTCACGTCCTCACCGAGTTGCAGTACAGCGTCGACGACCTGGTGCTGATCGACCACGGGCGGATCGCCTGGTCCGGCGAACTCGCGGACTTCACGGCTCACGGAGCGACGCTCGAGCAGGCCTTTCTCGCGCTGACCGCGAAGGAGACGACGGTATGAAGAACCTGATCCGTGGCGAGATCACCCGCCTGTTCTCGACCAGGCTGCCGTGGTGGGCCGTGCTGGCCGCGGTCGCCTCGGGCGGCGGCCTGACCGGGATCCTGGCGCTGACCGGGCCGGAGAACGCGACGCCGCCGATGCCGGGGATCGAGACCCCGGCCGGTGCCGGCCTGGTGGCCGGGTTGTCCGGCCTGTTGCTGTTCGTGCCCGCGCTGTTCGGCACGATCGCGATCACCAGCGAGTACCGGCACCGCACGATCGGTACGACGTTCCTGGCCGCACCGCGCCGTGGGCAGGTGCTGTCCGCGAAGCTGATCGTGTACGGAGTGGGTGGCCTGTGTTACGGGCTGATCGCGTCCGTCACGTCCGGACTCGCGCTCCTGGGCGCTGCTGCGATCCGTGGAGTGACGCTGACCGTCGACCTGGCGGATCTCCTGCTGCTCCTGACGAAACTTGCCGTCGTCGCGGCGGTCTACGTGGTCGTCGGCGTCGCGATCGGCGCCCTGGCCCGACACCAGCTCGTTGCCGTCGGCATCGTCCTCGGCTACTTCTACTTCCTCGAGTACGTGCTGATGATCCTGCCCGGCGTCAACAGGCTCTACCCGTACCTCCCGGGCGGCGCGACGTCGTCCCTCACCAGCTTCACGTTCCTCACCGACACCATCGCCGACCAGACCTCGGCCACGGTCGGCACGCCGCTCCCACCGCTGTACGCCGCCCTCGTACTCCTCGGCTACGCCGCAGTCGGCGCGACGGCGGCAGCCGTAGTACCCCTCCGCCGCGATCTCACCTGACGGCGTTTGAGGGGCCGGCCCCTGAAAGTGTGGGGTGACACGTGTTATTTCGGGTCCGCATCCCGCCGTTTGAGGGGCCGGCCCCTCAAACGCCGGGCGCTGGGCTGGGCTGGGGCGGGGCGGGGGTCAGGTCGCGGGGGTGCCGCGTTCGCCGTAGACGGCGGTGACCAGGGCGATCAGGAGGCCGGCCAGGAACATGTGGACGAGGACGACGGGCCAGGGCAGGCCGGTGAAGTACTGCGTGAAGCCGACGACGCCCTGTAGGAGCTCGATCGCGAGGAGCCATGCGGCGAGTTTGCGGAGCGTGCGGGAGGTGGCGGTGACGCGGGTCGCGATCACCAGCGCGATGGTGATGCCGAGCAGGCCGAACACGACGTCCGCGTGCAGCTGAGCGACCAGCTCGGGATTGAAACCGTTGCGGCCGGTCTCCGGGTCACCCGAGTGTGGGCCGGCGCCGGTGACGATGGTGCCGAGGGCAACGGTCAGCCAGACCGCCACCACGGAGGCGGTGGCCAGCGCGCGGACGACCGGGGGAGTGTGCGGGTACGGACTGGTGCGGGAGCGGCGCATCATCGAGACCGTCAGCGTGATGATGATCGGCGAGACCAGGAAGTGCGCCGACACGATCCACGGATTCAGCCCGGTGAGCACGCTGATGCCGCCGATCACCGCCTGCAGCGGCACCCCCAGCGCGGCGGCCGTGGCCAGCCGGCGCAGGTCGTGCCGGATCGGGCGGTACCGCATCACGACCAGCCAGGTACAGATCGCGATCACCGCGACCACGAACCCGAGCATCCGGTTGCTGAACTCGATCGCCCCGTGGATGCCGAGGGCGGCATGCGGGACGTACGACTCGTCGGTGCACGACGGCCAGGTCGGGCAGCCCAGCCCCGAACCGGTCAACCGGACCAGACCACCGGTCACCACGATGCCGATGTTCGCCACCACCGACGCCCAGCCCCAGCGCCGTACGGCGTCCAGGCTCGGCTCGGGCAGCAGTCGCCAGAAGCGGCCGACCGGTTCGGTCTCTCGAGGCGGGGTCTCCGTCGTCATCACCGGCACACTCTAAAGGTCAGTCCCACCGGAACGTCCGGGAGACCAGGTAGCCCAGCACTCCGGCCCACAGTGCGAGCGACAGCGCGGCGGCCCACGGGATCACACCCTCGACGGTCGAGTTCGCGATCCCGTTCGCCAGTGCGGCGCTCGGCAGCAGCCGGACGATGCCTTGCATCCCGGCCGGGTACTCGTCGACCGGCGTCATGATCGCGCCGCCGACGAGCAGCAGCAGGTAGAGCAGGTTCGCTGCGGCCAGCGTCGCCTCGGCCCGCAGTACGCCGGCCATGAGCAACCCCAGTGACGCGAACGCGGCGGTGCCGCAGAGCACCGTGAGGATCACCCCGAACACCGCATTGAACCCGCCGACGGGCTTCCAGCCGAGGGCGAACCCGGTCCCGATCAGGACCGCGAGCTGGATCACCTGGACGATCAGGACGGCGCCGATCTTCCCGGCCAGCAGACCGGTACGGGACAGCGGGGACGCACCGAGCCGCTTGATCACGCCGTACCGGCGCTCGAAGCCGGTCGCGATGGCCAGCGACGTGAAGGACGTGGACAGCACGGCCAGCGCGAGCACCCGCGGGACGGCCTCGTCGATCGGCCGTCCGCTGCCGAGCGGAAGGCGTTCGCCGAGGCCGGTGCCGCCGAGCAGCAGCAGGAGGCCGAGCGGGATCACCAGCGCCAGCAGCAGTTGCTCGCCGTTGCGGACGAGCAGCTTGAACTCCATCCGGGTGTGCGCGAGCACCTTGCGTGGCCAGGGCGCGCTGCCGGGCTGTGGGGCGTACGTCGCAGCGGCGCTCATCAGGACTCCTGCTTCGGCGCGGTCAGCTCGAGGTACACGTCCTCGAGCGACTTGGTGTGGTGCTCGGTCAGCGAGTCGGGGGTGCCGGACGCGATCACCTTGCCGGCCGACACCACGTACACCTGGTCGGACAGCTGCTCGGCCTCGTCCATCGCGTGGGTCGTGAGCACGACGGTGACGCCGTCGGCCTGGAGGTCGCGGATCAGTTGCCAGATCTCGCGCCGCCCGTGCGGGTCGAGGCCGGTGGTCGGCTCGTCGAGGAACGCGATCTCCGGCCGGCCGACGATCGCCAGCGCGAACGACAGCCGCTGCTTCTGCCCACCCGAGAGCCGCCGGTACGGCGTGCGTCCGCAGCTGCCCAGGTCGAGGCGCTCGACGAGAGCCGGGACGTCGAGCGGATGGGTGTGCAGCGTGGCGACGTACCGGAGCATTTCGACGGCGCGGACGCCGGACCAGGCGCCGCCCTCCTGGAGCATCACGCCGATCCGCGGCATCAGCGCGTCGTGGTCGGCGATCGGGTCCAGCCCGAGCACCCGGACGCGTCCGGAGTCCGGTCGCCGGAACCCCTCACAGCTCTCCACGGTCGTGGTCTTGCCGGCGCCGTTCGGGCCGAGCACGGCCGTCACCGCGCCGGCGGCTACGGTGAGACTCAAACCGTCGACCGCGGTTTTCTCGCCGTACCGCACGACGAGGTTGTCGATCTCCACCGCAACTGGCACAACCGCAGCATAGAGAACCGGAAGAACGAACCCTCGCCCCGCTCGGGGTTGGGAGGGGGGAAGTGACCTCGCTCACGCCGCACCCCGGAGCCCCGCGTGAGCGCGTGAACCGGTTAGGGGACCCTTAT
Organism: Kribbella sp. NPDC043289; assembly: GCF_056436705.1. NCBI lineage: Bacteria > Bacillati > Actinomycetota > Actinomycetes > Propionibacteriales > Kribbellaceae > Kribbella > Kribbella sp. NPDC043289. The sequence goes on along the minus strand of NZ_JBWKCB010000001.1, from coordinate 2,032,555 downwards.
TTGAAGGGCCCCGGTATTTACGCGACACTGATGTTGTGAAAAATCCTGCGAGCAGCGGAGCCGTGTCCCACGGCACCGGTAGCGCGCGGGACGAGTCCACCCGGGACCGGGTCGCCCGCTCGATCCTGACGAATGGTCCGTCCAGCGCCGCGGTGCTGGCCGACCGGCTCGAACTCACCCCCGCGGCGGTCCGCCGGCACCTCGACCACCTGCTGGACGAGGGCCTGGTGGAGTCCCGCGAGGAGCGCGTCTACGGTCCACGTGGCCGCGGCCGCCCGGCGAAGGTGTTCGTGCTGACCGACACCGGCCGGCACGCCTTCCACCAGGCGTACGACGACCTCGCGGCGACCGCGATGCGGTTCATCGCCGAGGCCGGCGGTGACGACGCGGTGACGGAGTTCGCCCGGCGCCGGGTCGCCGAGGTGGAGGAGCGGTACCGGGCGCAGCTGGCGCAGGCTCCCGAGGGCAAGAAGACGCAAGCGCTCGCCCAGGCCCTGACGGCCGACGGGTACGCGGCGTCGACGGCGGAGGCGGGCCACGGCGCCCAGCTCTGCCAGCACCACTGCCCGGTCGCGCACGTGGCCGAGCAGTTCCCCCAGCTGTGCGAGGCCGAGACCGAGGTGTTCTCGAGACTCCTCGGCAAGCACGTGCAGCGTTTGGCCACCATCGCCCACGGCGACGGTGTCTGTACGACGCACATCCCGGGCCCTACCCCTGGGGCCCCTGTAACCGACGGCGAATCTGCGAGGACTGCACGATGACGCAAACCGCTCACCCCGAACTGGAAGGCCTCGGCAACTACCAGTACGGCTGGTCCGACTCCGACGCCGCCGGCGCGGTCGCCCAGCGCGGCTTGAGCGAGGACGTGGTGAGAGGCATCTCCACGCTCAAGAACGAGCCGGAGTGGATGCTCGACCTGCGCCTGAAGGGCCTGAAGCTCTTCGGCCGCAAGCCGATGCCGTCCTGGGGTGCCGACCTGTCGGGGATCGACTTCGACAACATCAAGTACTTCGTCCGGTCCACCGAGAAGCAGGCCGCCAGCTGGGAGGACCTGCCGCCGGACATCAAGAACACCTACGACAAGCTGGGTATCCCGGAGGCGGAGAAGCAGCGCCTGGTCGCGGGCGTCGCCGCGCAGTACGAGTCGGAGGTCGTCTACCACCAGATCCGCGAGGACCTGGAGGAGCAGGGCGTCATCTTCCTGGACACCGACACCGGCCTGAAGGAGCACCCGGAGATCTTCAAGGAGTACTTCGGCTCCGTGATCCCGGTCGGCGACAACAAGTTCGCCTCGCTGAACACCGCGGTCTGGTCCGGCGGCTCGTTCATCTACGTCCCCAAGGGCGTCAAGGTGGACATTCCGCTGCAGGCCTACTTCCGGATCAACACCGAGAACATGGGCCAGTTCGAGCGGACGCTGATCATCGTCGACGAGGGCGCGTACGTGCACTACGTCGAGGGCTGCACCGCGCCGATCTACAAGTCCGACTCGCTGCACTCCGCGGTCGTCGAGATCATCGTGAAGAAGGGCGCCCGCTGCCGCTACACGACGATCCAGAACTGGTCGAACAACGTCTACAACCTGGTCACCAAGCGCGCCACCTGCGAAGAGGGCGCGACGATGGAGTGGATCGACGGCAACATCGGCTCCAAGGTGACGATGAAGTACCCGGCCGTGTACCTGATGGGTGAGCACGCCAAGGGCGAGACCCTGTCGGTCGCGTTCGCGGGCGAGGGCCAGCACCAGGACGCCGGCTCCAAGATGGTGCACAACGCGCCGTACACCTCCAGCTCGATCGTGTCGAAGTCGGTGGCCCGCGGTGGCGGCCGGACGTCGTACCGCGGTCTGGTCGAGGTGGCGCCGGGCTCGCACCACAGCAAGTCCACGGTGCGCTGTGACGCGCTGCTGGTCGACACCATCAGCCGTTCGGACACCTACCCGTACGTCGACGTCCGCGAGGACGACGTGGCGATGGGGCACGAGGCGACCGTGTCCAAGGTCAGCGACGACCAGCTCTTCTACCTGATGAGCCGGGGGATGGCCGAGGACGAGGCGATGGCGATGATCGTCCGCGGCTTCATCGAGCCGATCGCCCGCGAGCTCCCGATGGAGTACGCGCTGGAACTGAACCGTTTGATCGAGCTGCAGATGGAAGGGGCCGTCGGCTGATGTCGTCAGCAGAAACCCTTGTTGCGACGGGCAACAAGGCGCACTCGCACGGGCCGGGGTCGCCGGTTCCGCTCCAGGCGCGGAGCGAGCGGCCGACGTCGTACGACGTGGCCGACTTTGCGGTGCCGAACGGGCGCGAGGAGGAGTGGCGCTTCACCCCGGTCAAGCAGCTGAAGGCCCTGTTCGACGACGCGGCCGGCTCGGAGACCCCGAAGGTCGATGCTTCCGGTCCGGAGGGCGTGGTCTTCGAGACCGTCGCCGCGGACTCGCTGAAGGTCGGTAAGCCGCAGGACCGCTCCGCGGCCGTCGCCTGGAATCATGCGGCCGAGGCGTTCGCGGTCCGGATCCCGGTCGAGGCCGAGCTGACCGAGGCGGTGCACGTGAACGTCGCGAGCCTCGGCGCCCGCGGCTTCACCCACCTGATCGTGGACGCCGGACGGCACAGCAAGGCGATCGTGATCATCGATCACACCGGCGCCGGCGAGCTCGGCAGCAACGTCGAGATCACCACCGGCGACGGCGCCGAACTGCGTGTGGTCAGCATCCAGCAGGGCGACCACGAGTCGATCCACCTCGGCCAGCACGACGCGCTGGTAGGCCGGGACGCGAAGCTCCACCACGTCGTCGTGACGCTGGGCGGCAAGATCGTCCGGATCGCCACCAACGTTCGGTACGCCGGACCTGGCGGCGACGCTGAACTCCTCGGTGTGTACTTCGCCGAGTCGGGTCAGCACCACGAGAACAGGCTGTTCGTCGACCACGAGGCCGTGCAGTGCAAGAGCAACGTGATCTACAAGGGTGCGCTGGCCGGTGACCACGCCCGCTCGGTCTGGATCGGCGACGTCCTGATCCGGGCCGCCGCCGAGGGCACCAGCACCTTCGAGCTGAACCGGAACCTGGTCCTGACCGACGGCGCCCGCGCCGACTCGGTGCCGAACCTGGAGATCGAGACCGGCGAGATCGAGGGCGCCGGCCACGCGTCGGCGACCGGCCGGTTCGACGACGAGCAGCTGTTCTACCTGCAGGCCCGCGGCATCCCCGAGGACGCGGCCCGGCGGCTGGTCGTGTCCGGCTTCTTCAACGACATCATCGGCAAGATCGGTGTCCCCGAGGTCACCGAGCACCTGCACGAGGTGATCGAGGAGAAGCTCGCCCGGACGGCGGAGCTGAGCGCGTCCGCCAAGGCGGTCGTCGGAAAGTGAGCGACACGTTCGAGCGTGCCTGCGCCGCTGCCGACGTACCCGACGAGGGCGTGATCCCGGTCGAGGTCGGCGGTGTGGAGGTCGCGGTCGTGAAGAGCGAGGGACAGTACTTCGCGGTGCGGGACGAGTGCTCGCACGCGCAGATCCAGCTGTCCGAGGGCGACGTCGGCGAGTGCGAGATCGAGTGCTGGCTGCACGGGTCCCGCTTCGACCTGCGCACCGGTGAGCCGACCAGCCTGCCGGCCTACGACCCGGTGCCGATCTACCCGGTCCGCCTCGACGGCGACGACGTACTCGTCGACGTGAAGAACCCCCTGAACCAGCCAAATCTTTAAGCACAGCCTGTAAAGACGACGGAGATAGAGATACTGATGGCGACACTCGAGATTCGCGACCTGCAGGTGTCGGTCGACACCGAGGCCGGCCCGAAGCAGATCCTGCGCGGCGTCGACCTGACCATCGCCGGTGGCCAGACGCACGCGATCATGGGCCCGAACGGTTCCGGCAAGTCGACGCTGGCGTACTCGATCGCCGGGCACCCGAAGTACAACATCACCGGTGGTTCGGTGACGCTGGACGGCGAGGACGTGCTGGACATGTCCGTCGACGAGCGCGCCCGGGCCGGCCTGTTCCTGGCGATGCAGTACCCGGTCGAGGTGCCGGGCGTGTCGGTGGCGAACTTCCTGCGCACCGCGAAGACCGCGATCGACGGCGAGGCGCCGAAGCTGCGGACCTGGGTCAAGGACGTCAACAAGGCGCTGGCCGACCTGGACATGGACTCCGACTTCGGCACCCGCAACGTGAACGAGGGCTTCTCCGGCGGTGAGAAGAAGCGCCACGAGATCGTCCAGCTGGAGCTGCTGAACCCGAAGATCGCGATCCTCGACGAGACCGACTCCGGCCTCGACATCGACGCGCTGAAAATCGTCTCCGAGGGCGTCAACCGGTTCGCCGGCCAGGGCGACAAGGGCATCCTGCTGATCACCCACTACACGCGGATCCTGCGCTACATCACGCCGGACTTCGTGCACGTCTTCGTCGACGGCCGCGTCGCCGAGGAGGGTGGCCCGGAGCTGGCCGAGGAACTCGAGGCCAACGGGTACGAGCGGTTCCTCAAGGCAGGCGCGAAGTGACGACGGCCCGGACCTTTGGCAGTCCACTGGACCTGCAGTCGGTCCGGGCGGACTTCCCGATCCTGTCCCGCGAGCTCGCGGGCGGGTTCCCGCTGGTCTACCTGGACTCGGCGAACTCGTCGCAGAAGCCGCGCCAGGTGGTGCAGGCGATCGAGGACCACTACCTGAAGCACAACGCGAACGTCGCCCGGGCCATGCACCAGCTCGGTGCCGAGGCGACGGCGGCGTACGAGGGTGGCCGGGACAAGGTCGCGGCCTTCCTCGGTGCGCCGTCGCGGGACGAGATCGTGTTCACCAAGAACGCCTCCGAGGCGCTCAACCTGGCCGCGCACACGCTGGGCGCGTCGCTGAAGCCGGGCGATGTCGTGGTGATCTCCGAGATGGAGCACCACAGCAACATCGTCCCGTGGCAGCTCGCGTGTGAGCGGACCGGCGCGACGCTGAAGTGGTTCGGCGTCACCGAGGACGGCCGCCTCGACACCAGCAACATCGAGGAGCTGCTGACCGAGAACACCAAGGTCGTGGCCCTGACCTGGGTGTCGAACGCGCTCGGCACGATCAACCCGATCAGCGATATCGCCGCCAAGGCGCACGCGGTCGGCGCGACGGTCGTCGTGGACGCCTCCCAGGCGGTCCCGCAGCTCCCGGTCGACGTCTCGACGCTCGGCGCCGACATGCTGGTCTTCACCGGCCACAAGGTCGTCGGCCCGACCGGGATCGGCGTGCTCTGGGGACGGTACGACCTGCTCGCCTCGCTGCCGCCGTTCCTCGGGGGTGGCGAGATGATCGAGGTCGTCCGGATGACGGGGTCGACGTACGCCCCGCCGCCGGCCAGGTTCGAGGCCGGTACGCCGCCGATCGCGCAGGCGGTCGGGCTCGGTGCGGCCCTGGACTACCTGTCCGGGATCGGGATGGACAAGATCGCGGCCCACGAGCACGCGATCGTCGAGTACGCGCTGGAGGGGCTGAAGACGGTCCCGGGCCTCAAGCTGCTCGGCCCGACCGACGCCAAGGACCACGGTGGCGCGATCAGCTTCGAGCTGGACGGCGTCCACCCGCACGACGTGTCGACCGTGCTGGACACCCGGGGCATCGCGGTCCGCGCCGGGCACCACTGCGCGCGGCCGGTGCACGAGCGGTTCGGAATGCAATCGTCGACCAGGGCGTCTTTCTACCTGTACACGACTCCCGAGGAGATCGACGCGCTCGTCGACGGCCTCGGATTCGTCCGAAGCTTCTTCAAGGTGGACTGATATGCAGCTCGACAGCCTCTACCAGGAGATCATCCTGGACCACTACCGCAGCCCGCACCACGCGGGGCTCGCGGACCCGTACGACGTGGAGGTGCACCACGTGAACCCGTCCTGCGGGGACGAGGTCACGCTCCGGGTCGAGCTCGACGGCGAGACCGTCAAGGGTGTCACGCACGCGAGTGTCGGGTGCTCGATCAGCCAGGCCGCGACGTCGGTGATGTCGGACCTGGTGATCGGCAAACCGGTCGCCGAGGGTATGGCGACGTACGAGAAGTTCCTCGAACTGATGCAGGGCCGGGGGAACGTCGAACCGGACGAAGAGGTGCTGGAGGACGGCGTGGCGTTCGCCGGCGTCGCGCAGTTCCCGGCCCGGGTGAAGTGTGCGCTGCTGGGCTGGTCCGCGTGGCGGGACGCCACCGCCCAGGCCATCGCCAGCCAGAACGCCGCGAGAGATGGAGTGAGCAATGGCTGACCAGACGGACGAGAAGATCGAGCTGCCCGAGGTCGACCTGGAGGCTGCTCAGGCGGCACAGGCGGGCACGACCCCGGCGAAGGTCGAGGACGTGACCGAGGCGCTCAAGGATGTCGTCGACCCCGAGCTCGGTATCAACGTCGTCGACCTGGGCCTGATCTACGGCATCACCGTGGACGACACCAGTACGGCGATCATCGACATGACGCTGACGTCCGCGGCCTGCCCGCTGACCGACGTGATCGAGGACCAGACCCGGATGGCGCTCGAAGGCCTGGTCAACGACTTCCGGATCAACTGGGTCTGGATGCCGCCGTGGGGTCCGGAGAAGATCACCGACGACGGCCGCGACCAGCTGCGGGCGCTCGGCTTCAACGTGTGAGCAAGATCGTTTCCGTTGCGCCGGGCCGGTTGGACAGATGGCTGACCGGCTTCGGCGAACGGCACGGCGACCTGCGGTACGACGCGACGCCGACGACTGTCACGGTCTCCGCCGAGGACGGCTCGTCGGCCGTCGTCACAGTGCCTTTCGAGCCCCTCGTGGATCTGACCCGCGAGGGGCTCGTCGCGCATGTGCTCGCCGACCGGCGGCTCGGCGTACTGCTGGTTCGGCGCGGTGGCTACGGCGCCGGGGTGTTTGCCGGAGGCAAGCTTCTGGACTCGAAGGTCGGCTCGCGGCACGTGCAGGGGACGACGAAGGCCGGTGGCTGGTCGCAGCAGCGGTACGCGCGACGGCGGGACAACCAGGCCCGGGAGGCGTTCGCGGCCGCGACCGAGGTCGCCGTACGGATCCTCGCGCCGGCGAAGCTGGACGTGCTGGTGTGCGGGGGAGACCGGCGAGCGGTCGACACCGTGCTCGAGGATCCGCGGCTGAAGGAGCTCGCCGGGCTGGTGCGGTCGCCGTTCCTCGGCGTACCGGATCCGAAGCAGAAGGTGCTGGAGCAGGCCGGCGCGGACGCGCGGGCGATCCGGATCGACGTCGATCAGACCGAATCGGTGTAGCTGTCCCGGATCAAGAGCAGTCGGTCCAGCCGGAAGCGTCCCGGATCGAGCTCGCGCGTGGCGCGGCCGTCGGCGGTCCAGAACGCGGCGTCCGGGACCGCGTCCACGTTTGCCGGGACGAACTTCACGACTTCCTCGACTGCTTGGCGGGCGAATGCCATCACCGTGCGCGCCGCCTCGGACCGGTCGTCGACCGCCACCTCAGCGGCGATCCGGTCGGCGACCGACAACCACTGGCCTGCGTCGATCAGTTCGGACGGCTCCGGTCCACCGAAGGCGGGGGACTCGGTCAGCGGCGGTGAGAACAGGTACTCGCGCTGAGCCCCGCAGCCGGCACATACACCGGCGTACCTGATGGCCGGCTCGCCGTCGACGTCCGTACGGCGGTCCTCCCAGGAAGCCTCGTGCGAGCCGCAGTCCGGGCAGGGTGTGAGATCGAGGTACAGCATCACCTCGGTCGGCGTCCGGGCGATCGCGTACTGGGGGTCGTAGCCGGTCACTGCAGCGTCACCCCGCTCGACGGGTTGGCCGTGTGACTCCGGCGTACCGGAGCCCGGGTCGACTCGTTCGTGGCGTGGCGCAGCTGTGAGTCGGTCTCGGCGAGTACTGCCGCCGGGATCCCGTGCTGCTGCAGTTCTTCCACGACCGCGCTGGTGAACTGTCGCGGCGGAGCGTCGGGCGTGTGCAACTGGCGCAGGTCGACCCGTCCTTCGGCGAGCAGCGCGAGCCGGGGGTGCAGAGTCGCGAACGCCTTGGCGAACGCCTTGTCGGTCCTGCTGGTCATGGTGCCGTTCGGGTGCGCGACGTACACCGTGCGGCCACCGTTCGGGGTGCGGAGCGTCAGGCGGACCTTGACCTCGTCGCGGCGGGCCTGTTCGAGCGCGTCGACGAGCGGCTGGTACGGGTGCTGCTCGTCGGCGGTCGCCGACACCAGGACGGTCCGCACGCGGCGCGTCGGAGTCGTTGCCACCTGCCCCGACTCCATCCGGGCCAGCATCGCCTCGTAGTCGTGCCGGAACATCGTCAGGTACGCCTCGCCGGACGCTGCACGATGCACCGTGTCGGAGCGTTCGACGCGCGGCCGACTGCGGCGGCCGAGCCGGAGCCGCTGGACGTCGAGGTGGTAGTCGACGGACACCTTGACCGTGACGACCTGCCCGGACTCGTACGCACCGGTCTCGTGCCGGGCACCGACCGTACCGGTGTCCTGCTCGCTGACCCGCCGGCTCGTGCTCGCGCTCGCGGTGAGCGCGCCGCCCGGCGTACTGCCGCCGATCGTCTTGGAGCCGGGGAGCACGTGGTTGCTTCGTGCGGTGAGCTGGCTGACCAGGAGGTCACGGGTGTTCTCGCCCAGCTGGGTGGTCGCCCCTTCGGCCGGCTCCGACACGAGTTCCAGGGCCGAGACCTCCGCGCGGACCCGCATCGCGACGACCCGGGCGGTCTGGTCCGGGATGGCGAGTGGGACGAATTCGTACCCCGACGGCCCGGCCATCTCGTGGAACGCGACCATCCGGCTGCCACCGCCGAGCACCGACTCGAGCGTCGCGCTGTGCGCCTGCACGCCGGCGGCACCCAACATGTCAGGGTGACCGAGGCGCTCGTACGCCGCGTTGTACAAGGTGTTCTCGGGCGCCTCGCCGGTCCGGTAGGGCTGGGTGCTTTCGACCAGGTAGTTGGCCGGGAGTACGACGGCCCGATGGTCCGGCGCCTGGGGGCCGTACTTCGCCGGTACCGAGTCGAACACGGCGGTCGGGACGGAGATCCGCATCTTGCCGGTCGCTTCCCGGCGGGTCGCGGGGCGCGTCGGCGGCCCACCGGCGCTCGCCGAGTCCTCGACCTCGACGATGACCTGGTAGTCCCGCTTCACCCGGCCGGTCGCGAGCGCCAGGCTGGTGCTGATCCTGGTGTTCATCTGGCTGCTCGACGCGGTCGTCGACGTCCCGACGTCCGCGCCGACGCCGGCCGACCCGGACACTCCGTCGGAGCCGTTGACCTCGAGAGTCCCGCCGTACGACGTGCCCTCGGTGACGCTCTGACTGCGCTCGCGCAGGTCCCAGTGCTGGCTCAGGTTGAACCCGTTGCCGCTCTCGCCGTCGTTGCCGTCCCGCTCCCGCGACATCGGGCCGGTGAACCGGAGCCGGACCCGGACCCGGACGTTGCGGGTCGACGCACCGTCGCGGACCGGGAGCTCGCGGACGAAGCCGCGCGGATCGAGCATGTCGTCCAGCCCGTTGCGCCAGCGGGTGCCGGCGAAGTCGCCTTGCAGAGCGCTGATCAGCACCGGGTCGTCCATCGCCCAGGGGAGGTGTCCCTCGACCGCCGCGCGCACCTCCTCGTAGATGTCGGTCGGCTCGCCGTCCTTGTCGTTCAGGGTCGCCCGCACGACCTGCGCGGCGGCCATCGACTGCCGGTAATGCGGCGGAACGACCGGCTCGCGTGACAGCCGGGCCAGCTCCTCGGCGGAGTTCAGGACGGCGTCGAGTCGCTCGTCGGTCGGACCGCGCTCCGCCAGGAGCTTGGCCATCAACCGCTCGTCGGTGTGCTCTACGGCCAGCGGCCCCGCGGCCGCGCGCACGCCTTTATAGCGCCGTACCACCGCGACCGTCGTCGGGCGGGGGAGTTCGAGGTCGCCGTTCAGCAGCCGCTCGACGGCGTCGGCGACCTGGCGCGGCGGGAGGTTCAGCTCGCCCCGCCCGTAGAGCCGCAGTGCGTCGCGTTCCGGGAGTGTGAGGAGGACGGCGCCGGTCTCCAGCGGGATCGCCCGCGGCTCGGCACCGCCGGCGCGGAGCTGCGCCTCGAGGACGAGATCGCCGGTGAACTGGTAGTGCTGCCCGTCGCGCATCAGCGTCCGCTCGACGGCAGTCGTGGCCGACTCAGAGGTGGCGGACGACTTCGTGGTCGACTTGGTCAGCCCGACCGCGCCGCCGGCGGACTGTCCGTCGGCCGCCACCGAGCCGGTGCCCGCGTTGACCCCGGCGGTCGCTCCGGTCGCGACGCCTGAGGAGCTCGTGGTGGTCGCCATCGTCACGTTCAGTTCGGCGAGGATCGGGTTCCCGGTGCCGACGTACCTGAGGTTCTCGACGTGAGTGCTGACGCGCAGGGTGCTCCGCTGCGGCGTGAGGGCGCGTTGCTGTACGGCCTCGAGCGGGTCCGACGGCGCCGGGCTGACGATCAGGCCGGTGCTGTACTCCGTGGTGAGCAGCTCCGGCCGCGTGATCAGGTTCCGCGGCGAGAGGAAGCCACTGAGATGGTGCAGCGCCGCGCTGTCACCCCGCCGGAGGCTGGGGACGGCGTCCGTCAGCCGCTTGATCGGGTCGCGGACGTCGGCGTGCTGGATCGCTGCCGTCTGCAACAGTCCGGGATCGACGCGGCCCTCGACCGACAGCCCGCCCTCCGTGGGGCCGCAGAAATCGCTGTCGAGCCAGACCTTCGCACTGCCCTCCGCCGCGGCCACCGGAACAGTGGACCCGTCATCGGTGATCTCACTGATCCGGATCGTGTGCGGTACGTCGAACACCGCGACCCGCGCGCCCGACTCGGTGACCGTCATCCGGTACGCGCTGCGGGTCGTCGACCCGCCGAGGAAGCGACCGAGCGACGAGCGGCCGAGCGACAGCCCCGCCTTCGGGGTCGCCCCGGACCGGCCGTCGGCGGGCGCATCGGTGAGCCCCAGCTTGGCCGACCACGGCAGGTTCTGCGACTGGTTGGTGGAGCGTCCCGAGGTGCTCACGCCGATGTCGACGTTGACGACCATGTCGTTGTCGGCCAGACCCATCAGCTGCGCGCGGTCGAAGTGCTGTTCGATCGAGATCTTGTAGGACCGGACCCGCGGCGGGTGCCCGGTCCGGTGCTCGGTGAGCTGGAACGTCAGCCGGTCCTGCGCGGCGTGGTCGTACCCGGTCTCCAGCCGCTGCTTCGCGAGCTGCTGCCGGGCACGCTCCCAGATCTCCGTTCGGCTCATCTGCTCGGCCGGGTCGAGACCGGCGAGCTCGGCCGGCAACGGGTGTCCGTCCGCGTCGAGGGGCGGGAGCATGTCCTGGTCCTTCAGATGGGCCAGGAAACCGCTCAGCGCCTCGTCGGCTCCGGTGAGCTCGCGGATCATCGCCGGTCCGGCGCCCCGCAACTGGCCGGGCCCGTTGCCGAGCCACGGCGGGAGCTGCAGCGGCAGGTCGGTCGGGCGCGGGTCGCCGCGGAGCAGCAGCCGGCCGTCGGTACCCCGTTGCGGAGCGCCCTCGGCATCGCGGATCAGCGCGGCCGCCGGCACCGGGAGGCCGTACCGGAACGCGTCGCGCTCGGCCATCCGCAGGCAGGCGTCGCCTTCGGTCTCGGTGCTGAACGACCCGGCGCGGTCGAGGCGGTGCACGGTCACCTTGTGCCGCAACCGCAGCTTCACGCCGACCGTCGGCGCGATCCGTTGGGTGCTCCAACGACTGCCCAGGTTGGCGGTCGACGCGGTCTCCTCGACACTGGTGTTCCGTCCGGCGCGCAGCCCCGGGCCGAGGTCGGCCGTGCTCGAGCCGATGTCGGCGATCGGTGTACTGACGGTCCCGCTCACCGTGCGCGAGGAGTTGACGGCCTGGGCTCCGGACGCGCCGGAGTTGCCGACCCGCCACACCTCCAGCTTGTGGTCCGGTGAGCTGTCGCTGACCAGCTCGGCGGACTCCAGGTCAGGCACGGTCTCGAGCTGGGCCCACGCCACCGGCTTGCCGCCGTTCGTGATCAGCCGCCAGACACCGCCCGGCTGCGTCGTCTCGTCGAGCCGGATCATTCCGTCCTCGGCGATCAGACCGCGCAACCGGTCGTGTCCGACCCGGTCGAGCGAACCGAGACGCTGCTGCAGTTCGCGCATCGTCCGGTCGCACAGGTCGTTCAACCCGTCGACCCGCGTGGCCATGTGCTCGGGCATGGCCGTACTGCGTTCCGCGGCCAGCCCGAGCGTCTGCAGATCGGTGGTCTCGGTCGGCGGCGGGACCGTGTAGGTGTGGATGAAGCCGAGGTCGAGAGTGGCCGAGTCGCGGTCGGTGCCCGAGTCGACGACCTGGACCGGTGACCACTCCCCGGCCGCCGACTCGCGGATCTGCCAGTTCCAGCGCGGTCGCGTCGAGCGGTACCGCAGGAACTCCCCGCGGAGCGCCTCGACCGCGCCCGTCTGCGCGGTCTCGGTCGCGCCGCCGCTGTCCGTTGCGCCGTCTGCGCTGGAGACCTCGACTCCGGGTGAGACGAGCGTGGCGGCTGCTTTCAGCTTGCTCGTGTCCGGCAGCATCTGGGTCAAGGTGTGCAGGCTGGCGCCGACCGTCGTACCGCTGTTCTGCATCGCGGCGGTGGTGACGGTGTGGCCGGCCTGGACGACCTGACCGACCTGGGCTTCGTCGAAGACGATCGGGCTGTCCAGCACCTCCTGCAGCTCGCCGGGATCGAGCCGCAGGTGGATCTGGATGAGGCGGCCGACGTCGGCGCGCGGGTCGTTGCCGATCGTCAGCACCACGCCGTCCGGGGACAGCACCCGCCGGCTCTCGCCGCGCAGCGTCCGGTGCAGGAAGTCGGGCGTGAAGGTGAACGACGTTCGGCCCGCGAGCGCCGTGTTGAGGTCCTCGCTGAGCTTGGTCAGGTGGGGGAGGCGACCGGACGGCAGACCGTTGTGCTGCACATCCTGAGCCGGCAACGTCGCCGCGGTCGCCTGCTCGTACGCTCGCACCTCGGCCGCAGCAGCGGCCGAGGTCGTCTTGCCCGCGAGCAGGGCGCGATACGTGTCGGCAGCGGTCCGGGCCTGCTCGGCCGCCGCAGTGCAGGAGCTCGCGATCTGGACGTGCCGCTCGGCGACTCGGAGTCGAGCGTCGGCCCGGTTCCGGAGCCGGCGGGCGCGCTCGCCCGCGGACGCGTCCTTGGCCTCGGCCTGCTCGTCGGCCTGTGCGAACAACCCGGCGGCCTGTTCACGGGCCGCGGCGGCACTCGCGGTCCGCACCTCGGCACGGTGTTCGTGATGATCCGCTGCGGACTCGAGATCGCCGACCTGACGGCGTACCCGTGCTCGGAAGCGTTCCGCCGGCGTTGCCGCCGGTGCCTGCGTGCGATCCGGTACGACGACCTGCAGCCTGTCCCACGGGACGCTCGGCGCCGGGTGCCCGCCGCTGCGAATCGTCTGGGAGAGGTTCGTCAGGTCGCGCTCGATGTCCGCGAGCGGCCGCACGCCGACACCCGCGTGGGTCTCGCGCCACTCGGCACTGAGCTGGCGGAAGTCCTCGTACTGCGCTTCGGCCCGGCGGTCACGCTGCTCGCGGTGCCGCTCGGCGCCGGCCCGGGTGTCACTGACGATCGTCCGAATCCACCCGAAGAACCCACCCCTCGCCGACCGCTCGGTCCCAGCGGTGCCAGGGGGAGCGGTGGCGGGGCGGTGCTGACCGCCGACCGGGCGGCGCGGGCTGTCTGTCGGGCGTAGCGACGGTGGTGTCGTCCGCGTGAGCTGTTCGGCGTCGTGGTCCAGCACGCGCGCCGTACCGACGAGATCCGCCGCGAAGGGTCGGCCGAGGCCGTCCTGGGGAGCGCGCACCGAGGTCAGCCGCCGGAGGTCGGCCTCGCTGTCGAGCCGGTTGCCGTCCAGTACGTCCTGCAACAGCGCGCGGGCCTCGGTCTCCTGCTCCGCGGGCAGACCAGGCAGATCGAGCAAGGCGTCCAGGGCTTCGGTCGCCCCATCGGCCGGCGCGCCACCGCGGACCCGGTCGAGTTCGGCGCCGACGAACGCCACCGCCTCGGCGAGGAGCCGGTCGTCGGTGACGGCGGCGGCCCGGCGGGCGAGCCGCCGCTCGAGCCTGCGCAGGGCCTTCCGCGCCAGCCGGTCCCGCGAGTTCCGCAGCCGGATGGTGCCGTCCCGGAGGGCGAGCGCATCGGGAGCTACGACGCCGAACGCGAGCCCGAGGGCCCGGCGCGCGCGGGCCTGCGGACTGCCCTCCGTGCTCACCGCAGACGTCACCGCAGATCTCCCCGTTCCGGACGCCGGGACTTACCGTCTGTCACCGGATGCTGTGGATCGGGAGATTAGCAACCTTCTGTTCAATTAGCAGATAGATATCCCACCGAAGGAGTTCACAATTGCCGGTGGGCTTTGTCACATCATGAATCCCTGTACAACGCGCGGAAGTCCGCCAGCACGCCGCGGAAGTACTCGAGGTCGTCCTGCAGCTTGGCGCGGTGCACCAGGTTCGGGTGGCTGATCTTCGCCCGAGCGCCGTACGCCGACCAGATCTCCGAGTCCGGTACTTCGTCGGCATCGTCCGGCAGAAACTTGATCGCCTCGCCGATCGCCTCGGCCGCGAACTCCCAGTTCAGCTCGATCACAGAGCGGTCCTGCTCGGCCGCGCCGGTGTAGGCCATGTCGGCGTCCAGCGCCTTCTGGGCATACGAGCGCGCGACCATCGCCCACTGCGCCGCGTCGATCAGCCGCGACCGCCCCAGGCCGAAATGCAGACCGAGCGTCGTCGCCGTCTTCTCGGAGGCATACGAGATGCTGATGTCCCCGGCCGGCGTCGAGTACACCCAGGCGTCCGGGCCCTCCGTCGTGTTGACGCCCGGCTGCGGCTCCTCCGGGGGTACCGAGGGCACGTTCGGGTCGGCGGCGGCCACCAGACTCAAGTACACCTGCGCCTCGATCAGGGTCCTCGCGGTCAGCATTCTTGTCTCGCTCCTGTGTCCCTAGGTGACGCTAGATGTCCCGGCCCAGCCGGCCGTACTCGTCGCGGACGATCAGCAACCGCTCCAGGCGGAACCGCCCCGGATCCGCCTCCCGGACCGCCAGCCCCTCCGGCGTCCAGAACTCGTCGTCCGGTACGGCGTCCGCACCGGCCGGCACGAACTTGATCACCTCGCTGACGGCCGCCTGCGCGACGGCCAGCACCTTACCGGCCTCGGTGGGATCCGTCGGGACCTCGGCGGCGGCACGGTCGGCCACGTCGAGCCACTGCCCGGCGTCCAGAACCTCCGACGGCTCCGGACCCCCGAACGTCGGCCAGCCCTGTACTGCGGTCTCGCGGGCCGGCAGCCCGAACAGGTACTCGCGTTCCGCGGCGCACCCAGGGCAGACGGCGAACCAGCTGCTGGCGAGCTCACCCTCGATCTCGACCAGCGCCTGCTCCCAGGGCGCCGCGGTCTCCCCGCAGTCCGGGCAGGGATGCAGTTCCAGATACAGCTGTGCCTCGTCCCGGGTCCGCGCCACCGCGAATGCCATACCGCCCCTCTCGTGTGCCTGGTTCCATGATCGCCGTCACGGCCCGGCCAGCGACGGGCCGTGGCTCGTTGTGGTGATCGTGTGGCCCGCCGCGCCACCGACCGACGGCCGGGCGGGGTGCTCGGACGGCGGTGCCAGAGTCCACGCGGCGGTCGTGTAGTCCACCGCCTTCAACACGTCCCGGGGTACGCCGGCGCGCTCGAGCTCGGCGGCCACCTTGGCGTTGAAACTGCCCTCGGTCGACGAGGTGTTGTAGAGCCGGCGCAGGTCGACCCGCCCCTCGGCCATCTGCACGACGGTCGGGTGCAGACTCGCGAACGCGGACGCGAAGCCACCGTCGTTCACACCGAGCAACGTCGGCGGTGTGCCCTTGCTGGGATCGCCGGGAATCGCCTGGTACAGGCGCTCCGTACCGTCGTCCTCCCGGACCTTCAGCACCACCGGCTTCCCGGTGCTCCGCGCCCGGTCGAGCGCGTCCAGGAGCGGACGGTACGGCTGGTAGACCTGCCCGGATTTGCCCTGCCCGTACTCGGTCGTGGTGATGTCCGGCCGCCCGAGTTTCTCCGGTACGGCCTGCAACCGGGCGTTCGCGAGCACGCTGTCGAGCGAGGCACCCCTCTCCATCTGCCGGAGACTGTCGAGGAACTGGTGCCGCAGCATCCGGACGTACAGCTGACCGTTCGCGATGTTGGGCACGTAGTCGGTCTTCTTGGTGGCCGGCTCACCGCGGCCGTTGTCGGTCGTGGTCCGGATCGTGGCGTGGTAACTGATCGGGATGTGGACCGTCACCAGTTGGCCCTCGGCGAACCGGCTGAGCTCGAGCCGGGTGCCGTTGGCGTCGCTGATCTGCTCCTTGACCTGCTCACCGATCGAACCGCCGACCGACACGAGTCCGGCATCCACTCCACCGTTCGCGGCGACCGGGGTACGCCGGTTCCTGGCCGAGCCGGAGCGGCGTACGTGCTGGCCTCGCCAGACGTGTCCCTGCTGGCCCTCCATCGGTTCGTCGATCAGCGTCATGGTGCCTGCTTCGGCCTCCACGTTGACGCTGATCATCGTGTTCCCGTTGCCCGGCTTCGCCAACGGTGGCAGGTCGATGCCGCCGTCCATCAGCCGCCCGACCTTGGCCTTCACCGCGCTCGCCTTCAGCATCGGCCGGACGACGTGCCGGTACTCCGCCATGCCGGCCCGGCCGAGATACTCGGGCCGCCGCAGGTACGCGCTCAGGTTGTCGTACAGCTGGTCCTGCCGCTTCTCGCCCACGCCGTGCGAGGCGTACCGCAGGACCATCGCACCTTCGGGCAGCCGGAACCCGCGGTGGTCGGCCCGCGCCTCGAGCGCCTGCTGGTTCTCCGCCGGCCGCGGACCGTCCTTCAGCTCGTCGGTCGGGATCGTCGTCCGGAGCTGCGCGCGCAGCTCGCGCCGCGACGACGTGCTGGTGATGTCGGCGGGGTCGATCCGGCGGAGCTGCCAGCGGGCGCTGGCCATCGCCGCCGCGCCGGCGTTCTGGACGCGGACCACCTCGGTCGTGAACACGATGGTCCGGTTGGCCATGGTCTTCTTGAACTGGCCCAGCCGCCGCAGGTTCGTGTTCTGCGTACTCTCGGCGGAGGTGTTCGTCGTGGTCAGGTCCGTCGACAATCCGGCCGAGCCGTCACCGAGGGCGGTCGGGGTGCCGCCGTTGACGCCGCCGCTGATCGCCACGGTGCGGTTGGCGGCCTGGTCCTTCTGTTCGTAGTCGTAGGTCTGTTTGACGCCGCCGGCGTTCACGGTCGGGATCTTCGGCTTGCCCTCGGCGTCCGTGAGGATGTTGCCGTTCTCGTCGGTCGGGACGGACTCGACCGTGACATCGCCCTCGAAGCGCGCCCAGATCTTGACGAACAGCACGTCGGGTCGCTGCTGCCCTTGGAGTGGTACCTCGATGGCCATCTCGGCCCCGCCCGGGCTGAGCATGTCCTCGAGATGGCCCTGGTAGCTGCGCTTGTTGAGGCGGGTGTCCAGCGCGTGCTGGAGTTGCAAGCTGGCGTCGCGCAGGCCGGGGGCGATCTCGTCGATCTGCGGACCGACCAGCGTCCCGAGGTTGACCAGCTGGTCCGGATCGCCCTCGACCGTCACCGACTCGACCTCGCCGGCGCCCAGGCTCTCGTCGTACACCTCGGAGGTATGCATCACGCGCGGCTGCTGGGCGAGTACCTCGGCCGCCTGCATCGCCGCTGTCAGTTGGTCGTCGGCGCCCAGGTCCGGCTGGGGCTCGGCCCCGGTCTGCTCGTTGAGCTTCGCCGCGAACCGCTCCGGCGTGTGCGTGGGCGCGAGACCCGTGTCGACGCCGGCCTTGTCCTGCCGGTACCGGTGCACGAAGCCGAGCGCGACCTGCGCGTCCATGGTGGTGCGGCCGTTCAGGTACCGCTCGGCCACGTCCGTGGTGACCCAGAGCGGCAGGTCCAGCTTCCCGCTCGCGTAGAGCTCCAGCGCCCGTCGCTCGGCCATCGACTTCTCGGCCATCGCGTCGGGCAGCGGTACGGACCGGACCACCTTCCCGTTGTGCACGATGTCGGCGACCATCCGGTGCCGCTCGAGGAACTCGTGGTGCGTGCCGGGGTTGATCAGCAGCCGCTCTTCACCGGACGTCTCGCTGACCGTGGTCGACTGCGACGTACCGCCGGTCCGGCCTCCCGAGACGCCGCCGGACGTCGTGCTGGTGTCGGCAGCGACCGAGCCGGCGCCCGCCTCCACGCTGAAACCGCCGGACGCCGACGTCCCCGAGGTGTAGCCCACGTCGGACATCGTGAAGTTGATGTCGACGGTGTTGTCCTGCGTCATCGCGACGTGGGTCAGGCTGACCGCCTCGCCACGGATCACGATCTCGTAGTCCTGCGGCAGGAGCGTGCCGTCGGTGAGCGCGTGCAGCGGGTTGCCCGGCGCCTGGACCACCGTGAACGGCAGCCGGTAGCTCCCGTTCATCCAGTCCCGGTTCGCCATCAGGCTGTTCGGTGACAGCGCCTCGTGCAGCGCCGGCAGCGCCGTCGAGTCCGAACGGATCGCGGGGATCGCGGCGCAGAGCGCGTCGGCCGCGTTCCCGGCGTCGACCGCGAACGGGATCGCCTGCTCGACGGCCGACGGGTGCGGCGGCTTCGGGTTCTTCTCGAACACCGGCGCGGCCGCACGGGTCAGCGAGCTCGGGTACGCGACGTCGACGCTGCCGCGGACGTCCGCCAGCAGCGGGCCGTCACCGCGGTTGGTGATCTCCGCGAAGGTGAACCGGACCTTCTGCCGGAGGTGGTCGATCGGCTCGGTGCTCTCACCCAGGCCGACGTCGTTGAGCCGCTCCCCGGAGGTGTACGTCGTACTCCGGCCGACGGCGTTCCGGCTGAACTTGACGCCGATCTTCGCCATCCACCCGGCGACGCCCTTCGGCGGACCGTGCTTGGCCTCGACACCGGCCGAGACCGGGATCGACTTGGACCGCCCGATCGTGCGCTGGGTGGCCCGCGAGCTGATCCCGAGCAGTACGGCGGCCTCGCTCGTACTCGTCCCGAGATCCTCGACCTCGTACGACTCTTTCTGCTCGTCGTAGTCCGGAGTGGCCGACAACCGGAACGGCCGCCATCGCGGCGCACCGGCGAGCCCGCGGTCCTCGAGGACGACGATCAGCCCGCCCTGCGCGGCCTGGTTGAACCCGGCCTCGATCCGCGGTGCGTTGATCTGCTGCTTGATGCGTTCCAGGTTGGCCCGCTGCCACGGCGCACTCTTCTCGCCGGGCCGCGGAACGAGGCCGAGCCCGCGCAGCCCTTCCAACGCATCCTCGCGGGTCTCGTCGGCACCCTGGAGGTTCTGCGCCATCGCGCGGCCGGAGCCCCGCAGCTGGTGCTCGCCGTTGCCCATCCACGGCGGTGCGTTGTGCGGAACCGTCGAGGGGTCCGGGTCGCCGCGCAGCAGCACCCGGCCCTTGTGCAGCTTGACGGTGCCGTCGGCTTCCCGCTGGACGGCGTTCTTGTCCGCGCGGCCGCCGGCCCGCAGCAGGTCGTTCTCCGGGATCCGCAGCAGACCGGTGACCAGGTCCCGCTCGACGATCGGTGGCCGCTTGTCGCCGACCTTCTGCAGCGTCGCCTTCGCCCGGAAGCCGAGCAGCACACCCTGGGTCGGGCCCTCGTTGCGCTGCACGCTCGGGACGATCGTGGTCATGCTCGTGGTCTGGCCGCCCTGGCGCGACACGTTGCGCCCGGCGGACACCCGCGGCCCGAGGTTCACGCCGGACCCGCGGACGTTGTTCAAGGCGTTCACGCCGGGTGCCAGGTGGCCCGGGTCCGGAACGCCCGGGAATCCGACCGAAGCGACTCCGGTAAGAGAGGTGCCGTAGATCTGGCCGGCGTTGATGCCGCCGAAGTCGACGAGCACCTCCTCCTGCCACATCTCCGAGCTGGACTCGCCGGCGAGTTCCGCCGTACGCCAGACCGGCTCGAGTTCCCAGGTGAGCTCGTACTCCGTGTTGTCGCCGTTGGTGAACCGCCGGGTGACCCCACCCGGCTGGGTCATCTCGCGCAGCAACCGGTGCGAGTCGTTCTGGATCAGGCCGGCGATGTGCGCGTACGCGACCTGGTCGAGGTCGCCGTACTGCTGCTGGGCGCGCGCGACCAGCCGGTCGGTGACGCCGTGCAGTCCGGTGAAGCTGGTGACCGTGTGCCGCGGGAACTCACCGGTGACCTGATCGCCGTACCCGAGCTCCGCCAGCGAGACTGTCTCCGCCGGCGGCTTCACGGTGTACGCGCTCGATACCCACGTCTGCTGCTTCTCGAGATCGGTGGTCTCGACCGGCGACCACGGCTCGGTGGGGGACTTGCGGACCTCGATCTCGAGGACGCCGTCCCACTCGTACAGCAGGGACTCGCCGCGCATCACGTCCACCCAGCCGGACTGGTAGTGCGCCGTGGCGCCACCGGTCTCGGCCAGCGTGCGACCGCGGGTCACCTCGACCTTGGGCGAGATGAGCTGCGCGGCGGCGTGCACCGGCGTACCGGGAGCGGCCAGTGCGAGGATCGGCCCCAGGTTCACGCCGACGGTCTGACTCGTCGAGTGCGTGTTCGTGGTGGCGATGCTCATGCCACCCTCGCCGAGCGTGCCGGACATCTGCTCGGCCAGGTCGAAGTCGCGGGTGGTGATCTCTCGGATGTTGCGCGGCCGCATCCGGAGCCGCACCTGCGGCATCTTCGCGAGCGGGTCGTCCGAGCTGCCCGGGATCGAGAACACCATGCCGTCCTCGGACAGCAGCCGGCGGTACTCCGCACTTATCAGCGGCTGTGGGCCGCGCACGGGCAACTTGCTCTTGATCCGGTGCGCGGCCAGCAGCTTGTTGATCCGGTCGACCGGCAGCTTGACCGGCTCGCCCTCGGGCACGCCGGTGCGCAGGAAGTCCTTGGCCGGCAGCGCCGCGTCGCGACTGGTCTCGAACAGACCGACCTGGTGCTGAGCCGCTGCTGCCTGCGCGGCGATCTGGGACTGCGGGGCGCCACCGTCGATGTCACTCAGCAGCGACTGGTAGCTCTCGAGGGCTTGCTGTGCCTCGACCGCCGCCACGCCGTACCCGTCGCGGATCTCCGTGTGCCGGTCGGCCTTGCGCCGCAGCCCGGTCGCGGTCTTCCGCAGTACGCGGGCCCGTTCGGCGGCGCCGATGTCGAGCTGTTGCTCCTCGGCATCGGCCGACTCGTCGAGCTTGTCGGCCTGCTCCCTGGCCTTCTGCGCAGTGTCGTTCTTGGTGTCGGACTGGTCCTCGAGCTCCGCGACCGTGGACTCGAGGGACTCGATCTGGGTGAGGACCTGGTTGCGCAGGTGGGCGTTGGTTCCGCGGGCCGGCTTGGCCTCGGCCTCGGCGCGGGCAGCGGCGAGGCCGAGCGCGGTCGCTTCCGGGCCGACGATCGCCTCGGCGGTCCAGGGGAGAGCAGGCTCGCCGCCACCGTGCCGGCGGATCGTCCTGGCCAGACCGGTCAGGTCGCGTTCGATGTCCGCGACGCTGCGCGGCCCGCTCGGCTGACCGAAGGCGAGGATCTCGGTGCGCGCGTCGCGCCAGTCCCGGACCAGCATTTGGTACGTGGCCTGGTCGGCCTGCAGCCGGCGGTCGCGGCGCTCGGTATCGAACGCGGAGCGGAGCTTGCCGAGGACGCCACGCGGGCGGCCGGCCTCGGCGGCCGCGATCTCCTGCGTCATCTGGGCCAGCTGGTGCGTCCAGACGTGCCGCAGCTGTGAGTCGGCGACCTGCGAGGAGATCCGCAAGATGTGCGGGTCACTCGCCGTACCGGACCGGATGATGCTCTGGCCCATCGCGCCCAGAGTGGTCTCACCGATCTCGACCTGGACGTGCTGCGGTACGTCGGTCGCGGTCGTCGGCAGGATCGCCTGGTTGTTCTGGAAGTCGACGTCCGGAGCACCGGTCAGCGACCCGGACAGGTCGACCTCGTTCAACGCCAGCAACGCGCGGAGCGCGCGTGACTCGTCCAGCGGGGGAGTGGACTCTGTTCGTCCCTCGGCACCGGTCACCAGGCCCGTGCCGCGGATCTGCGAGGTCCACAACCTCCGTCCGTACCCTCGCCCTCTTCGGTGGTTGTTACCGACCTGTGGGCGATGCCGTCCGGCTCGCTGGGGTGGTGGCGGTGGACTCAGCCCGACGAGTTGGGCATCGCGGCTGATCGTCGCCGACGCCGCCACGATCTGCGACGACGGCACCGGGAGGTCCTCGCCGCCGAGGCGCTTCAGCCGAGCGGCCGCCTCGGGGTCGTCCGCCGCCGCGGCGCTGAGCGCGACGCGCAGCATCGCTTCGCCCTCGGTACGGCGGGATTGGTCCAGTCCAGGTCCGCGCAGGTACCGGTCGAGCGCGTCGGTCGCACCGCGGCCTGCCGACTCGTCGCGCGTTCGCGCGATCTCGGCCCCCAGGACCCCGACCGCTTCGGCGAGCAGCCGGTCGTCGGAGACGTGGTCCGCGGCCCGGCGGGCCAGAAGTTGCTCCAGCGAGCGCATCACGCGCGCCGCCAGTACGTCGTCGCGCCGGCTCAACCAGACCCGGCCGTCCCGCAGCGGTATCGCCTGCGGGTGCAAGATCCCCAACGCGGTGCCGGCCGCCCAACGGGCGCGATCGGCAGCCGTGGTGGGCGGCGACGTGGGTGTGACCAAATGACTCAGCCCCCTCCCGTGTGTCCAGGTGATCACCAGTTGTCACCAGGACGTCCTACTAATTCTGGAATCTAGCAAACAATTGGTTACTCGCCAGCTACTCGAAGCACGCGAACTGTTAACGATTTACGACCAACCGGCCCCTAGGATCGACGCCATGATCGACCGGCTCGGTTCCTCGCAATGGAGTGTCTCCGAAGCGCGCAGCATGGTCGCGCGCTTACGGCATGTCGCGGACGACGGACCGGAGTACGACGGTGTTGAGCTGTTCCTCGCGCTCTGTACCTATCTGGACCAGATCCACGGCGGGATCGGGTTCGACTACGTTTTCACCGGTGCCGAGCGGGCCGCGCTGGCGGACGCGGTGCGGGAGGTCCGCGGGCACCACCCGGTGCCCGATCCGCGCGGCGAGCGGCTGATCCAGCCGGTCAACGCGTCGGTCACGTTGGTCGAGGGACGGGCCCTGACGGCCTGGTTGGAGGGGCGCTCCGGATGGCAGCAGCAGGTCGGTTACGCGCTGCGTGCGCTGTACACCTATCTAGACCAGTTGTACGGCGGTCCGGGCGCGTTCAACGAGCTGCTGACCACCCTGGAACGCAAGCGGGTCGCGGCCAGGTAACGGCACCGGCCTGCCGCCACGAGTGGCACCACGCTGCCATTACGGTATGCGGGTGAGTCTCTCGTCCTCCACGCGTACTTCGTCCCAAGGGGCCCGGGCAGCGGGCCGATCGGCGGGCGGTGGCTCGGCCCGCCTCCCCAGCAGCCGGGAGCGGCGCCCCGCGCTCGCCGCGCTCGCGGTGATCCTGATCCTTCTCGGCGCGGCCGGCTCCGCGCTGATCGCGCTGAACAGTGGCAGCCGCTCGGATTTCGTCGCGGTCTCCAGTGACCTCGAGCCCGGGCACAAGCTGGACCGCAAGGACCTGTCCCGCGGCGACCTGGCCGGTGCGACCGGCGGCCTGATCCCGTGGTCGGAGGCCGAGAAGTACATCGGTCACTACACGACGACCTGGCTCTACAAGGACCAGTTCGTCACTCCGAAGAACTTCACCTCCGACTCGAACCCGCCGGTCCCGACCGGCGGCGCGCTGGTCGGTGTCAGCCTCGAGGCCGGCCGGGCGCCGTCCGACGGGCTGAACGTCGGCGACATCGTCGCGGTGATCCGGGTCCCCACCGCCAACCAGGAGGGCGCCGCGACGACACTGGTCACCGCGGCCGAGGTGACCTCGACCGCGGGCGCGATCACGGACTCGAAGACGAGCGCGAACAGCTCGCTGAACGTGACGATCCTGATCCCGGACGAGAAGGTCACCTTGGTCGGTGCGGCCGCGGCGTCCAAGTCGCTGATGCTGGCGAAGCTGTCCCCGGCCACCAAGCCCGAGGTCTCCCGGAACTCCGGAGGACGTTGATGGCACTGGTGGCGTTGGCGAGCGCGAAGGGCTCGCCGGGGGTGACGACGGCCAGCCTCGTGTTCGGTGCGCTCTGGCCGCGGCAGGTGCTGCTGGCCGAGTGCGACCCGGCCGGTAGCGATGTCGCGATCCGGATGACCGGACCGGGTGGTGCGGCGCTCAACTCCGACCGCGGGCTGGTCAGTCTCGCTGCCGCGAGCCGCAAGGGTCTCGGCGATGAGGTGATCCACGCGCACAGCCAGCAGTTGGATGGCGGGCTCGACGTACTGCTCGGTGTTCGGTCGCCGGAGCAGGTCGGTGGCATGGGTGGTCTGTGGCATCCGCTCGGCATCTCGTTCAACCAGATGCAGAACGGCGACGTACTGGCCGACTGCGGGCGGATCGGTGCGTCGTCACCGCAGCTGCCGGTCATCCAGTCCGCACGCCTCGTCGTCCTGGTGTGTACGGCGACCGGTTCGTCCGTCGCGCACCTGAGGGAGCGGCTGTCCACTCTGGTGCACCACGTCGACGCGCAGCTCGGTGTGGTCGTGGTGGCCGACCCGAAGCGCCGGGACGGCGTCAAGCAGGTGTGGACCGTGCTGGACGCGATGTCCGTGCCGGTGCGGCACCGGTGGCACCTGGCGTACGACCCGGCCGGTGCGGCGTTCTTCGACGGGCGTGGTCACGGCCGGCTCGACAAGACGCCGCTGATCCGGACGGCGACCGACATCACCGCGGAGATGGCGTCCCTGGTCTCCAGCCCGCCGCCGCAGGACTTCGACATGGCCAACGCGGCGTTCCCGCCGGGTGATTACCGGTGAGCGCAGACCAGGAGCTGGTCCGCAAGCTGCGCGTGCAGGTTGCAGAGCGGCTGAACGAGCAGCGCCGGCGGGACCAGGTGAACGGCGTACCTCCGATGAGCGCGGAGGACGAGCGGGAGTACGCGCGGTCGCTGATCGTGCAGGTGCTCGAGGACCACGCGCGGTACGAGCTGGCCGAGGGCCGGACGCCGCCGACCCCGGACGACGACGCGCAGATCGCCGGCGCGATCCACTCGGCGCTGTTCGGCGTCGGCCGGCTGCAACCACTGATCGACGACCCCGACGTCGAGAACATCGACATCAACGGCTGCGACCAGGTCTTCGTGCAGTACGGCGACGGTCGCGAGGAGACTCCCGGTCCGGTCGCCGAGAGCGATGACGAGCTGGTCGAGCTGATCCAGGTGCTGGCCGCGCACGCGGGCCTGACCAGCCGCCCGTTCGACTCGGCCAACCCGCAGCTGGACCTCCGGCTGCCCGACGGCTCCCGGTTGTCCGCGGTGATGGGCGTGACCTCGCGGCCGGCGGTCTCGATCCGTCGTGCCCGATTGGGCAAGGTCTTCCTCCGCGACCTGGTGGCCAACGGCACCATCTCCGACGACGTCGGCTCGTTCCTGCGGGCGGCGGTCGCGGCCCGGAAGAACATCATGATCGCGGGCGCGACGAACTCCGGGAAGACCACGCTGCTGCGGGCCCTGGCCAACGAGATCCAGCCGCACGAGCGGCTGATCACGGTCGAGCGCTCGCTGGAGCTGGGGCTCGGCGAGTTCAAGGACCTGCACCCGAACGTGGTCGCGTTCGAGGAGCGGCTGCCGAACTCCGAAGGCGTCGGCGAGGTCACGATGGCCGACCTGGTCCGCCGATCGCTGCGCATGAACCCGAGCCGGGTGATCGTCGGTGAGGTGCTCGGTGACGAGATCGTGACGATGCTGAACGCGATGAGCCAGGGCAACGACGGCTCGCTGTCGACGATCCACTCGAACAGCTCGATGGAGGTGTTCAACCGGATCAGCACCTACGCCATCCAGTCGCTGGAGCGGCTGCCGATGGACGCCACCCAGATGCTGATCGCCGGTGCGCTCGACTTCGTCGTGTTCATCCGCAAGCACAACGACTACCAGCACGGCGGCGGCCTCAGCCGGTACGTCGAGAGCATTCGCGAGGTCACCGGATGGGACGGCCGGGTGCTGTCGGGCGAGGTGTTCGCGGCCGGACCGGACGGGCACGCCGCGGCGCACGCGCCGATTGCGTGCATGGACGAGCTCGAGCACTACGGGTACCAGCCACTCGTCCACGGAACGTGGGCGTGACGCGATGAACGACCGGACCCTGGGGGCGCTGATCTGCGGCGCGGTGGTCGGCGGCGCCGTACTGCTGCTGATCGTCGCGATCCGCGGCACCGAGCGCAAGGAAGAGACGCCGTCGCTGTTCCGCAACCGCAGCGCCGAGAACCGGAAGAACCTGATCCGGTTCGGCGTCGGCATCGCGGTCGGCCTGATCGTGCTGGTGGTGACCCGCTGGCTGGTGCTGGCCGTCGCGCTCGGCCTGCTGGCCGCGATGGCGGACCGCTTCTTCGGCGGTACCGGTGAGGAACGGCGCGCGATCGACCGGCTCGAGGCACTGGCCACCTGGACCGAGGCGCTGCGCGACACCATCGCCGGCGCGGTCGGTCTGGAGCAGGCGATCCCGGCGACCGCGGTGAACGCGGCCCCGGCGATCAAGCCCGGCCTGAACCTGCTGGTCGACCGGCTGCGGATCCGCGAACCGTTGCCGTCGGCCCTGATGCGGTTCGCCGACGACCTGGACGACCCGTCCGCCGACCTGATCGTCGCGGCCCTGGTGCTGAACGCCCGGCTCCGCGGCCCGGGTCTGCGCGAGGTGCTCAGCGCGCTGGCCGACTCGGCCCGCGAAGAGCTCGACGTACGCCGGAAGGTCGCCGCGGAACGCCGCTCGACCAGGCGCAGTGTGCAGGTGGTGGTCGCGATCACGCTGGTCATGGCGGCCGGTCTGGTGCTGTTCAACCCGACGTACATGCAGCCGTACACGAGCTTCATCGGACAGGTGGTGCTGGCGGTCGTGATCGGGCTCTATGCGCTCGGGCTGATCTGGCTGCGGCGGCTCGCGAAGATCGAGGTACCCGAGCGGTTCCTGATCGGTGTCAACCTCGACCAGCGGGCCAATAGGTCGGGCGACGAGCGGATGGAGGTGGTGAACGGATGACGTGGGCCTTCCTCACCGGCGGGATCGCCGGGCTCGGCGCGTACTTCGCGGTCCGGATCTTCATCAAGCCGCGGGCGAACGTGCTGTCCACGATCGCGCGGATCGACGCCGGCCGCGGCGGGTACTCCGGTGGCGCAACGACCAGCGCGGCGGGCGAACGGGTTCTGGGTGGCGTCGACCGGGCCCGCGAGACGCTGGGCCGACGGCTCGAGATGGAGGCGAACGCGCGCGGCTGGGCGTTCGGCAAGCTGCGCCGCGACCTGGCGGTGATGAACCAGCCGTTCGCCGCGATGCTCGCCACCAAGGTGTTCTTCGCACTCGGCGCGCTGGTCTTCATCCCGATCGTGCTGTTCCTGTTCTCGGCGATTGGTCTCACCGCGCCCGGCGCGGCGCCGGCGATCGTGACGCTGGCGTTCATGGCGCTCGCGTTCTTCCTGCCGGACCTGGCGCTGCGCCAGGAGGCCGAGAAACGGCGCCGGGACTTCCGGCATGTCGTCGGGTCCTTCCTGGACCTGGTCGCGATGAACCTGGCCGGCGGCCGCGGTCTGCCGGAAGCGTTGATGACCGCGTCGACGATCGGTGACCACTGGGCGATGGCCCGGATCCGGCAGGCACTGGCGAACGCGCGGCTGATCGGCATCACGCCGTGGGACGCGATGGCCCGGCTCGGCGAGGACCTGGGTGTCGACGAACTCCGCGACCTGGCGTCCGCGCTGGCGCTCGCGGGAGACGAGGGCGCGAAGATCCGCGCCTCACTGCTGGCCCGGGCGGCGTCGCTGCGCCGCAAGGAGCTGGCCGACGTGGAAGGCAAGGCGGGTGAGCGCTCCCAGTCCATGCTGGTCGCGCAGCTCGTCATGATCGCGGCGTTCTTCCTGTTCCTGGCCTTCCCGGCCGGTGTGGCGATCCTGGGAAGTTAGACCGAACGGTGATCAGGGCAAGGGATCCAGAGGGCGGAATCGTCCGTCTTACACGGCATACTGAGGCCTGCTTCGGCCTCACGATTCGGAAGGCATGCGGATGATCTCGGAGATGATGTTCTGGCGGGCCATGGCCGGCTACGCGGTCGCACGGGCACAGACCCAGCGCGCCCGCGCACGGGCGGGTCAGACCGACCTGGGCGCCTCCGCACTCGAGTGGGCGATCATCTCGGCGATCCTGGTCGCCGCCGCGCTGGCGATCGGCGTGGTAGTGAAGCGCGTGATCACCAAGCGCACCGCTGAGATCGACCAGGGCTGACGTCCACCGTGGTCCGGCGGCGCCGATCGGAGCGGAAACGATCGGAGCGGGGGGTCAGCACGCTCGAGCTGGCCATCCTCGCACCGGCGATCCTCGCGCTGATCTTCGTGTCCATCCAGACCGCCCTCTGGTTGTACGGGCGTTCCGTCGCGCTCAACGCCGCGCAGGAGGGCGTGTCCCGGCTGCGGCTGGTGCAGCCGCCGGTCTACACCACGGCCGTGGGGGAGAAGGTCCGCTCGGACATCCAGTCGTACGCGCAGCAGCTCGGCGGGACGACGCTGCAGAACACCAGCGTCCCGTTCCCGTCGTACAACAGTCCGGAAGGCACGGTGTCGTTCACGGTGACCGGTGACACCGTCTCGCTGGTGCCCGGACTGAAGCTCAAGGTGACCCGGACCGCCACCGGACCGATCGAACAGTTCCAAGCCGACAAGTGAGTGTGAGGATGAAGCGGAAGCTGGGGATCCGTGGGCAGCGCGGCACCATGGCGCTGGAGATGGTGATCCTTGCCCCGGTGCTGCTCGCGCTGTTCATGTTCCTGCTCGCCTGCGGGCGGTACTTCCAGACCTCGTCGCTGCTGGAGGGCGCGGCGCGCGACGGTGCCCGCAGCGCCAGCCAGTCGCGGTCGTTGCCGGACGCCCAGAGCCGCGTCGACGAGGCGGTCACCGGCACGATGGGGCAGGCGGTCAAGTCCTGCAAGGAGTCCGCGGCCGGTTCCATCACGACCGGGTTCGTGGCGGGCCAGCCGCTGTCGGTCGAGGTCACCTGCACGATCAACTACCGCGACCTCGGCCTGCTCGGCCTCGGCGGCGACACCAAGATCACCAAACGCTTCACCTCCTCCCTCGACCCGTACCGGGGGGTGCGCGGTGAAGGCTCCTGACCCCACCCCCGCGCCTGCCGACCGCGCTGCGGCGGTGTCTGCTGCTGAGCGGCAGCGGTCGCGGGTTGTCGAGTTTCTGCGGATCGATGCGCCTGGCAACCACCGGTTGTTCGCGCGGGGAGCGCTCAGCCCGGCGGTCGCGATCCTCGCGGTGATGATCTTCACCCTGGCCGGCCTGGTGATCGACGGCGGCCGGCAGCTCGGCGCGCGTTCCCGCGCGGTCGGGTACGCCCAGGAAGCCGCCCGCGTCGGCGCCGCCGCGATCCAGTTGAACGTCGCCGAGGCGAAGATCGACACCACCAAGGCCGCCGCCGCGATCTCCACGTTCTGCGGCCAGGTGCAGTCGAACGACCCGGCCGTGACCGCCTGCGGCCCGACCACGCTGACCGACCAAGAGGTCGCGATCCAGGTCGACATCAACAACAAGACCACGTTCCTCGGCCTGATCGGCAAGAACTCGCTCAAGGCCGTGGGCACCGGCGAAGCCCACGCCGAGCAGGGCATCGACAAGGCCGACGACAGCCCGACCATCCCGCCGATCGTGGTGAACCCGACCACCGACGGCCCGGGCGCGCCGACCTCGATCGCGAACCCGCCGACGATCGACCTGCCGTGCCCGACCTGGACGGTCGGCTCGCCGACCCCTACCTGGACGCTGACGCCGTTCCCGTTCCCGCGCACCTGCAAGCCGAACGTGACGCCCAGTCCGGACCCATCGTCCCCGACCACGCCGACGGACAGCCCGTCCGGCCCCACCTCGAGCGCGCCGACGAGCACGCGCTAAACCCTGGAGGACTGTTCTTCGTGCGTAGGTTTGCCCTCCCGGCCCTCGTGCTGATCGGCGTCGCCCTGCTGAGTGCCTGCAACAACGACTCGTCCGACGGCGGCCTCCCGCAGCCCGTCGGCGGCGACTCCGGTACGACGACCTCCGCCGACACCCCGTCCACGCCACCGGAAACCACCAGCGCGCCAACCGTGCCCGCCACCACCGCCAAGCCCACGACGGCCCCCAAAGGCCAGGTCATCGTCAAGGCCGGGAACTTCGCCTCCAACCCCGCCGTCCAAGGCCTCGTGACCAGCTATCCCCTGTACTTCCAGGCCCTCGTGTCGAAGGACGACACGATCCTGAAGAAGCGCTTCCCCTCGTTCTTCTACGCCGACGTGTCGGAGGAGATCGTGGATGCCAAGCGCAACGGCTGGGTGATGCGCCCGCCGGGCAGCGTGGTCGTGGTCGGTGCCCACAGCACCTCGGACGGCACGGTCGCGGTGCAGACGTGTCGCTCGCAGACGACGCAGTACTGGGACCCGAAGGCGAAGAACTGGACCGTGGTCGCGCCGAAGGGCTCGCCCGAGGTCATCGAGATGATCCAGACCGGGATCGGCTGGTTGCCGTACCGCCTCGCCTCGCCGAACGGCGTCAAGTGCGGACAGGTGCGCTATCCGGCCTAGGGCGGAAGCCAGGATTTCAGGTTGCGAAGAGGTGACGAGGCACTCGCCAACGGGCATGATGCCCCTGGCCGAAGATAATCTGCGGGAAGACGAGTCTGGGGAGTGAGGATGCACAACCGAGTTGGCCGCACACTGCTCGTCCTGAGCGCGGTACTCGCGTTACTCGTGGCTGGACCCGCCACCACCGCCACCGCAGACACCATCCAGACTGGGAACTCGGTCTGCAGTATGTACGTGAATTCGGTTGGCTTCGGGGCGTACTGCAGCTCGGGCGAGGCCATCGTCGACCCGAATGCTCCGGCCCCACCGACCTGGCGAGAGCGGCTGAATGGGCGACCGTTCGTCCCGTGCCGCGACTTCGAGATCCCGAAGGGGATCCGGCTGCCGAA
The DNA here is from genome assembly GCF_056436705.1 of Kribbella sp. NPDC043289. Taxonomy (NCBI): domain Bacteria; kingdom Bacillati; phylum Actinomycetota; class Actinomycetes; order Propionibacteriales; family Kribbellaceae; genus Kribbella; species Kribbella sp. NPDC043289. Next base: position 2,001,567 of record NZ_JBWKCB010000001.1, on the reverse strand, counting down.
GGCGCCGGACGGCAAATCCTGGGCCATGCGGATCACGATCACCGACTACAAGCTGGACACCTACAACGGTGGACCCGACGCTCACCTCGAACGCGCGTACGTGGCAGTCGACGAGGCCGATCGGGCCCAGTGCCCGTTCCCGGACTACATGGATCAGTTCTGGTGGCCGTTCAAGTCGAACTATCCGCCGCCCGCGCTCCAGGTCATGCCGACATACACGCCGCGCGTCAACGTTCCGGCCTTCTTCACGCTGACGCCCGACAGCTCGCAGGCGGTCGCGAACGACGGCACCCAGAGCGGCTTCTACAGCCCCGGGCACAACCTGACGATGCGCGGCATGGTCGTCGAGATGGTGATCGACCCAGGTGACGGCACCGGGACCTTCAAGTGCCCGGTCGGTGTGACACCGATGGACGACCCGGACGGGTACGACCAGTCGCAGGACCCGGACCACCAGATCAACCCCTGCAAGCACACGTACAAGAAGTCCAGCGCGAGCCAGCCGGACGGTATGTACACCGTCAAGCTGACGATCACGTGGGAGGTCTCGTACTGGATCGGCAAGGACGCGGGTGGTTGGAAGCCGATCGGCAAGGCGAACGTGACGGCGGTGCAGCGGCTGCCTGTGCAGGAAGTCGAGGCCATCGGTGGGTGACGTGGTGAGTGGTACAGCGGTCGAGGGTGTGGCTGACGGTGGGGGTATGGAGGAGCGATGGTAAGGACGAATGAGCCGGCGCGGGCTGCGCGGTTGCCGCAGCGGGGGTCGGGGAGTCCGGGTGCGGACCGGCTGAAGGGGTTCGTCGCGCTGCTCGCGATCCTGGCGATCGTCGGCGGAGTGCCGTACGTGCTGCTGCGGTTCTTCGGTACGCCGTGGCCGGACAGCATCCCGAGCCGTGACGTGCTGTTCAGCGAGTTGAGCATCCAGACCGTTCTCGGCATCATCGCGTTCTTCATCTGGGTCGCCTGGCTGCACTTCGTGGTCTGCCTGATCGCTGAGGCGGTCGCGGAGATCAAGGGGCACGGGCTGTCCCCACGCGTTCCACTCGGCGGCGGCTCCCAAGCACTGGCGCGGCGCCTGATCGGCACCGTCGTCCTGATCGCCGCAGGTGCGGGTGTCAGCCTGCCGGTCGCGAGCGCGGTGACCACGAGTGGTCCGGCCGCGCCGACCGCTGTGACGACGCGGCACGGCAACGAGGAGACTTCCGCGTCGCAGTTCCGGCAGACCGAGCCGGCCAGCAAGGTGCTCGCGGGCCATGGAAAGACGACCACCGGCGTACGGACGAACCACGACCACAAGGGTCAGGTCATCAAGTACACCGAGGTCCGTCCGCCGCAGGGCCGGAACTACGACTGCCTCTGGGACATCGCGGAGCGGTACCTGGGCGAAGGCCGCCGGTACAAGGAGATCTACGACCTCAACAAGAACAAGCTGCAGCCCGACGGACGCCGGCTGACCAACCCGGACCTGATCCTGCCGGGCTGGCAGGTGCGGCTTCCGGGCGACGCCAAGGGTCCGGGTGTGCACACGGTGCGGGTCAGCATCGACGACCACACCACCAAGACCCCGGTCACCCCGAAGGTCGAGAACCGGACCGTCGCGCGGCCGTCCACGAAGACGACGGCCGAGACGAAGCCCGAGGCGAAGCCGGCTGCGCCGGGGCGCTTCTCCGAGAAGAGCATCGAGCGGGGTTCGTCGGTCGGCATCGGCAGCGCGAAGAACGACCCGGGCGGGAAGAACGTCAAGCCGGGGGAGCCGGGCGTGACGGTCGAGCCGCACGCCCCGGGCACCGGCCAGAACGAGCACGGCGAACCCATCGGTGGCGGCACGCAGCTGCCGGATCCGGTGCCGGTCGCGGTCGACGACGGCGGTTTCAGCCTGAAGGACGCGGGCATCTACGGGTTCGGCGCGACGCTGCTCGCAGCCGGCCTGGCGATCGCGCTGAAGCGGCGCCGCGGTTGGGCGCAGGGCCCGGGCCCGAAGGCTGCCGGGCACCGGCAGACCGAGGTCGGCCTGCGGCTCGCGGCGGACGTGCCGACCGCGCAGTTCGTCGACAACTCGCTCCGCAAGCTGGGCGCCGACATGACGCAGCTGCAGCGGCCGATGCCGAAGGTGGTCGCCGCGCTGGTGACCGACCGCGCGCTGACGCTGGTCCTCGACCCGTACGAGGCGCAGCCCGCTCCGCCCGGACCGTGGCAGGCGATTGCCGAAGGCACCCGATGGACGCTGCGCCGCGCATACGGCCCGAGTAGCGAGGTGAACGCGCCGGCGCCGTACCCGACGCTGGTGACGGTCGGGCAGAACGCGGACGGCGCGACCGTGTTGATCGACCTCGACACCGCGAACGGGATCGTCGCGTTCGGCGGCGTGGGGAACGCGTCCCGCGACGTGGTCGGTTCGCTCGCGGTCGAGCTGGCGACCAACCTGTGGTCCGAGGGCGCGCACATCAGCATGGTCGGGTTCGGTGACGACCTGTCGTCGCTGGCGCCGACGCGGTTGAGCTACTGGGTGCGCCTCGACGACGCGATGGGCGAGGTGGCCCGGCGTACCGAGGCGCAGGTCCAGGCCTGCCAGCGGCGCAACGTCGGCTCGGTGGCCGAGGCGCGGATGTCGCATCCGGACGCGGCGCTGTGGGGCGCGGAGATCATCTTCGTGTCCGCGCCGCCGTCGCCGGAGGAGCAGGACCAGCTGAACCGGCTGGCCGCGGACACCAAGCGCAGCATCGCGGTGGTCGTGGTGGGCGACGTGCTGAACTCGCCGTGGCGGTTCGTCGTGGACGAGAAGAACCAGGCGGTCTGCCGGTTGCTCGGCCTCGAGGTCGACGCGCACAGCGTCAACCCCGAGCAGTTCGCCGACCTCGTCGCGCTGTTCGACGCGGCCGAGACGGACGCCCGGGACAAGCGGCGGTCCGAGCAGAACATGCCGGCGTACGAGTTCTCCGCCACGGACCTGAGCCAGCCGGCGCCGGTCGAGGTCGACCTGCTCGGTCCGGTCGAGGTGGACGCGCGTGGTGCCATCGACGACGGCCGGGTGGCGCTGTCGACGGAGATCATCGCGTTCCTCGCCAGCCAGGACTACGGCGTACACCCGAACGTGCTCGCCGGTGCGATCTGGCCGCGCGGCATCAGCGAGGAGCTGCGGGACGCCGCGCTGGAGCACACCCGCCGCTGGGTCGGTGTGGATGCGATGTACGCCGATGAGTCGGGCCGCTGGATGCTGAACCGCAGCGTCGTCCGGGTCGACTGGGACGTGTTCCGGACACTCGCCAAGCAGGCGTCGATGGTGGACGACCCGCGCGGCGCGCTGTCGACGGCGCTCAGCCTGGTCCACGGCCCGGCGTGGTCGAACCTGCCCGGTGGCCGGTACTCGTGGCTCGCCGCGTCCGGCATCGAGCGCCGGATGGCGGAGGCCGTCGTCGACGCCGCACTGCGGCTCGCCGAGGCGTCGCTCAGCCACAACGACGGCAACCTGGCCCGCACGGCCCTCCAGACCGGCCTCAGCTTCTCGCCGGCGTCGGAGGAACTCTGGCGAGCCACCCTCCGCCTGGCGTCGCACTTCGGCACCACCGCGGACGTCACCAACGTGGCCACCCAGATGTACGCCGCCCTCACCAAGCACGGCGGCCCCCGCGGCGCCGAGTCCGAAACCGACGCCCTCGTCGACGAACTCCTCCCCGGCTACCACCGACCCGCCCAGGTCGCGTAACGCCGTACCAACAGAACCGCCCCGCGCTCAGGAGAGTGCGGGGCGCTTTCTTGTTGGACTGTGGTCAGAGGGAGGACGCGGACCAGGTGTCGCAGGCGGTCATGTCGCCGGAGTCCATGCCGCGCTTGAACCACCGCATGCGTTGGTCGGCGGTGCCGTGGCTGAAGCTCTCGGGGGTGACCTGGCCCTGGGTCTTCCGCTGGATGCGGTCGTCGCCGACGGAGGCGGCGGCGTCGAGGCCGCGGGCGATGTCGTCTTCGGTGAGCTCGGTGATCAGCGGTTTGCCGTTCTTGCCCGGGACCGTGGTGGCGTGGTTGGTCCAGATGCCGGCCAGGCAGTCCGCCTGGAGTTCGGAGCGGACCGAGTCCGACGTCGGGCCGTTGCGGGTCTTGATCCGGTCGAGGATGCCGTACAGGTTCTGGATGTGGTGCCCGTACTCGTGCGCGATGACGTACGCCTCGGCGAACTCGCCGCCGCGGGCGCCGAGGTCAGTCTGGAGTGTGTCGAAGAACCCGAGCTCCAGGTACACCCGCATGTCCGGCGGGCAGTAGAACGGGCCGACCGCACTGGTCGCCGGGCCGCAGCCGGTGTTCACCGAGCCGTCGAAGACCCGCATCGCTGCGCGGGTGTACTTCTTCCCACGCCGGGGGAGCTCGGCGGCCCAGAAGCTCTCGATCGAGTTCTGGTAGAAGACGAACCGGCAGTTCGAGTTCGACTGCAGGTCGGTGCCCTTCTTGCAGGAGCTCAGGTTGCCGGCCGCGGTGTTCTGCGTCGCGGGCTCGTCGCTGCCACCTCCGCCTGGCAGACCGCCCGAGAGCAGCAGGATCACGACCAGCAGGATGATGCCGCCGATGCCGCCGCCGACCGGGATCATGCCGCCTGGCAGGCCGCCGCCGCGTCCGCTGCCACTGCCGCGGGTGTCCTCGATACCGCTCGTGTCGAGATCCGCATCCGGATTGAATTTCACGGCACATACACTAGTCCCGAGTGCGGGGGATTCCCGGCGTGCCGTGACACCGCCTTGTCAGCCAGTAACCCAGTGTAAGGACGCCTGCGACCCCCGATGATCACTGTCTCCAATCTCGAGGTTCGCGTCGGTGCCCGCCAACTGCTCGCGCCCGCGTCGTTCCGGGTCGGCCCGGGCGACAAGGTCGGGCTGGTCGGCCGCAACGGCGCCGGCAAGACGACGCTGACGAAAATCCTGGCCGGTGAGGGCCTGCCGGCCAGCGGTTCGGTGACGAAGTCGGGTGAGATCGGCTACCTCCCGCAGGACCCGCGCACCGGCGACCTCGAAGTACTCGCCCGGGATCGGATCCTGGCAGCCCGCGGCCTGGACGACGTCGTACGCCGTCTGCGCAGCGCGGAGAAGTCGATGGCCAGCGCGGACGAGAAGACCCGCGCCAAGGGCATGCGGCGGTACGAGCGCGCCGAGGCGGACCTGCACGCCGCGGGTGGGTACGCCGCCGAGTCGGAAGCGGCTCGGATCGCGGCCAACCTCGGCCTCCCGGACCGCGTCCTCGGACAGCCGCTCGCAACGCTGTCAGGTGGTCAGCGCCGCCGCGTCGAGCTGGCCCGGATCCTGTTCGCGCAGGCTGAGACGCTGCTGCTCGACGAGCCGACCAACCACCTGGACGCCGACTCGATCATCTGGCTGCGCGACTTCCTGAAGTCGTACCCCGGTGGCGTGATCATGATCAGCCACGACGTGAACCTCCTGGAGGAGACCGTCACGAGGGTCTTCCACCTGGACGCGAACCGGGCCGAGATCGACATCTACAACGTCGGCTGGAAGGCGTACCTGACCCAGCGCGAGACCGACGAGCGCCGCCGCAAGCGCGAGCGGGCGAACGCGGAGAAGAAGGCCACCCAGCTGGTCGACCAGGCCAACAAGATGCGCGCGAAGGCGACCAAGGCGACCGCCGCCCAGCAGATGCTGCGGCGCGCGGAGCAGTTGATGTCGTCGCTGGAGGACACCCGCCAGGCCGACCGGGTCGCGAAGATCGCGTTCCCGACGCCGGCGCCGTGCGGGAAGACGCCGCTGATGGCCCGCGAGCTGTCCAAGTCGTACGGCTCGCTGGAGATCTTCACCGACGTCGACCTGGCGATCGACAAGGGCTCGCGCGTCGTCGTCCTCGGGCTGAACGGTGCCGGCAAGACCACGCTGCTGCGGATCCTCGGCGGCATCGAGAAGGCCGACACCGGCGAGATCATCGACGGCCACGGCCTCAAGCTCGGGTACTACGCCCAGGAGCACGAGACCCTCGACGTGAACCGGACCGTGCTGGAGAACATGAAGTCCGCCGCCCCGGACCTGAACGAGACCCAGGCCCGCAGCGTCCTCGGCTCGTTCCTGTTCACAGGTGACGACGCGGACAAGCCCGCGCGGGTGCTGTCCGGCGGTGAGAAGACGCGGCTCGCGCTCGCGACACTGGTCGTGTCGGCTGCCAACGTGCTGCTGCTCGACGAGCCGACCAACAACCTCGACCCCGCGTCCCGCGCCGAGGTGCTGAACGCGATCCGCTCGTACGCCGGCGCGATTGTGCTCGTCACCCACGACGAGGGCGCCGTCGAGGCCCTCGAGCCGGAACGCGTCGTCCTGCTCCCCGACGGCGTCGAGGACCTCTGGACCAACGAGTACGCCGACCTGGTCTCGCTCGCGTAGCTACTTCCCAGTAATGTTCCGTCGTATGACGGATCTCGGACTGCGGTTGTCGGTGGACGGACCGGTCGCGCGCGTGGTGCTCGACCGGCCTGAGGTGCGCAACGCGCAGACGCCAGCGATGTGGAGTGCGCTGGCGGACTTCGGTACGGCGCTGCCGGCCGACGTGCGCGTGGTGATCGTGTCGGGGGAGGGCCCGTCGTTCTCGGCCGGCCTCGACCGGCGACTGATCATGGGCGAGAACGACCTCGGTCAGGAGCCGCTGCTCAGTCTCGGCGCCAAGCCGACCGACGAGGTGCTTGAGCTGATCGCGCAGTTCCAGTCCGGCTTCTCCTGGCTGCGGCGTCCGGAGATCGTCAGCATCGCCGCGGTTCAGGGTCACGCGGTCGGCGCCGGCTTCCAGCTCGCGCTGGCGTGTGACCTGCGGATCGTCACACCCGACGCCCGGTTCAGCATGCGCGAGCCGTCCCTCGGCCTGGTCCCGGACCTCGGCGGCACGAAGCCGCTCGTCGAACTGATCGGCTACTCACGAGCGCTGGAGATCTGTACGACGTCCCGCTGGGTCGAGGCCGCCGAGGCGAAGGAACTCGGGCTGGCGAACATCGTCGTACCGGCGGAAGAGTTGGAGGCGACGGTGAAGGATCTGACCGACGCGCTGCTCGGCCCGTTGCCGGGAGCGATCCGCGAGACCAAGGCGTTGCTCCTCGGTGCCGCGGACCGCTCGTACGACGACCAGCTCAAGGCCGAGCGAGAGGCTCAGGAGCGCCGTCTGAAGGAGCTCCTGGCCGCACTCGGTTAGTGCCAGTTGCTGACCAGTACGTCGTGCGGCGCAGGCTCGCCCTTGCCGGTCTCGACGTACTTCTTGAGGCTCATCAGGAACGTGGCCCACTTGGTGCTGCAGTGGTACATGAACTCGACCGGCTCGCGCCAGCCTGCCTGCTTGAACAGGATGATGGTGTACTCGTCGGTCTGGGACAGCTCGAAGGTGACGTGCGTGCCGATCCACTCGTCCGGGCCGCCAACGACCTCCCAGTGGACCAGTTCGCCGGGCTTGGTCTCGACGACCTTCATGTCGAAGCCGTCGCCACCCGCGGTGGCGAAGCGGAACTCGATCACGCCGTCGGGGTCGCCGACCGTGTCCTCGGTCCACCAGCCGGCCAGACCGTCGATCGTGGTGAGTGCGCTGAAGACGTCCTTCGGGGACGCGATGATGCCAACACGGTGCAGGATGTCGCTCATTGGAGTTTCCTCTCGGCTTGTTCGATCGCCTCGGCGATGCGCTTGATGCGTTGCAGCCGCCGGTCCCAGGCGTCGGTGACGTCGGTCAGCTGGTTGATCGCGCGGGCGAGGCGGTCCTCGTCCACGGCGTACCGGCGTTCGCGTCCGGACGGCGTGGAGTGCACGAGTCCGGCCCGGTCGAGAACGCCGAGGTGCTTCGCGACCGCCTGCCGGGTGACCGGCAGCTGGTCGCTGAGACTGGTCGCGGTGCCCCCGCCGTTCGCCAGCAGCAGGTCGAGCATCCGCCGCCGGGTGGGGTCGCCGACCGCCGACCAGAGCTCGTCGTCGATCACGGCCGGTGTACCAGCCGGTCGACGTACGGCGTGATGCGCGGAAGGAAGTAGTTCCAGCCGTTGGTGTGGTCCTCGAGGACCACGTCGGACACGCCGGCCTCGTCGTACCCGGTCTCGGCGAAGCGGAGCAGCGTGCCGCCGTCGACCGGGATCAGCTCGAACGTCACGAGCAGCGAGTTCTCCGGGGTCGCGGTCTCGCCGTCGTAGTCCCAGCGGAACGCGAACCGGTGCGGCGGCTCGGCCTCGACCACCGTGATCGGCACGACCTTGGTGCCTTCGGCCTGCTTGAATCCGACCGTCCCGGTGGTGCCGGGGACCGCCTGCAGGTCGACCTCGTCCGGCCACCACTCGCGCAGGTGCTCCGGCGAGCTGAGCACCTGGTACACCACGTCCGGTGCGGCCTCGACCCGAATCTCCCGCTCGATACTCCTGCTCATGCCCCTCATCCTTTCGCAACCTTTGGTTGCTCATGACTGTAGACCACGATCGGCGCGACGCGCAACCAGAAGTTGCGGGAAGCGTCCTGGCCTCGGGAATGTTGAGAAGATCGGGGTAACGAGAGGGAGCTGAATGTCTTCACCGATGATGCGCGGCGGGATGGGCGCGATGTCCTGGCGGCGCCAGGACGCCTCTGTGGTCGGCCAGAAACTGGCCAAGGGCACGTTGCGCCGGATTGTCCGGTTCGCGCGGCCGTACCGCTGGCACATCACGGCATTCCTGCTGCTGGTGATCGTGTCCGCGTTCCTGGTCATCGCGTCACCGTTGCTGTTCAAGAAGATCGTCGACGACGGGATCTCCAAGGGGAACGCCAGCCTGGTCACCGCGCTCGCGCTGGTGGTCGCGGTGCTCGCGGTCTTCGAGGCGATTCTCGGGCTGATCCAGCGCTGGTTCTCCGCGCGGATCGGTGAGGGACTGATCTTCGACCTGCGGACCAAGGTGTTCGCGCACGTCCAGCGGATGCCGGTCGCGTTCTTCACCCGGACGCAGACCGGCGCGCTGGTGTCGCGGCTCAACAACGACGTGATCGGCGCGCAGCAGGCCTTCACGTCGACACTGTCCGGCGTGGTCTCGAACATCATCAGCCTGATCCTGGTGGTCGGCGCGATGCTCGCGCTGAGCTGGCAGCTGACCGTGGTCGCGATCCTGATGCTGCCGATCTTCCTGATCCCGGCCCGCGTCCTCGGCCGCCGGCTGGCCGCGATGACCCGCGAGCAGATGAACCTGAACGCCGAGATGTCGACCGGGATGACCGAGCGATTCAGCGTCGGCGGCGCCCTGCTGGTCACCCTGTTCGGGCACCCGCAGCAGGAGAACGAGACCTTCGGCGAGCGGGCCGGCCGGGTCCGTGACCTGGGCATCCGGATCGCGATGCTCGGCCGGGTGTTCTTCACCGCGCTCACCCTGGTCGCGGCGCTGGCGACAGCCCTGGTGTACGGCGTGGGCGGCAACCTGGCCGTCCGCGAGACCCTGACGGTCGGCACGCTGCTCGCCCTGGTCGCGCTGCTCGGACGGCTGTACGGCCCGCTGACCGCCTTGTCCAACGTCCGCGTCGACGTGATGACCGCGCTGGTGTCCTTCGAGCGGGTCTTCGAGGTGCTCGACCTGGAGCCGATGATCAAGGACGCGCCGGACGCGCGCGACCTGCCGGAGAACGCGGCGAGTGTCGAGTTCGACCATGTCGCGTTCTCGTACCCGACCGCCGAGCAGGTGTCGCTCGCGAGCCTGGAGTCGGTCGCGGTGCTGGACAAGCGTGTGTCGGCACAGGTGCTCGAGGACGTGAGCTTCGCCGTACAGGCTGGTCAGATGGTTGCCCTGGTCGGTCCGTCGGGCGCCGGCAAGACGACGATCACGAACCTTGTCGCCCGCCTGTACGACGTGACTGGGGGAGCGGTCCGGGTCGGCGGGGAGGATGTCCGTGACGTGACGCTGCAGTCGTTGCACGACACCATCGGGTACGTGACGCAGGACGCGCACATGTTCCACGACACGATCCGGGCGAACCTGCTGTACGCCAAGCCCGGCGCGACCGAGGACGAGATGATCGCGGCGCTGGAGGCCGCGCAGATCTGGGAGCTGGTGTCGGCCCTGCCGGATGGGCTGGACACCGTGGTCGGCGACCGCGGGCACCGGCTGTCCGGTGGCGAACGGCAACGACTCGCGATCGCGAGGTTGTTGCTGAAGGCGCCGAAGATCGTCGTCCTCGACGAGGCGACCGCGCACCTGGACTCGGAGTCGGAGGTCGCCGTCCAGCGAGCCCTGGACACCGCGCTGCAGGGCCGGACGTCGCTGGTGATCGCGCACCGGCTGTCGACGGTGCGGAACGCCGACCAGATCCTGGTGGTTGACCACGGCAACATCGTGGAGCGCGGCACGCACGACCAGCTGCTCGCCGCCGGTGGCGAGTACGCTGATCTGTACCACACGCAGTTCGCGCAATCGGGAGCCGTGTCCGGCACAGCGGCAGGTGTCTGATGATCAAATTCGGGCTCGTCCTCGCGGCCGGGTACGCCGGCTTCAAGGCGGCGTACCACTCCGAGGACGGGCGCCATTACGGCGCGACCGGCGAGCGCGCGATCAGGACGACGCTGTCGTTGCTGATCGCGAGTCTCGCCGGCGGCATCACCTACGCGGCGCTACTGTCCCACTAGGTCGCCACACTCTTCTCCGGATCGTGCTCGAGCAGGTGCAGCACCGGTACGCCGAGGTGCCGGCGGGCTGAAGTGGTCCAGTCCAGGTGGAAGAACTCCGCCACGATGTGCGGCCTGGTCAGGATGATGACCTCCTGGCCGTGGACGTGTCGCACGGTCGCTACCAGGGCATCGATCGGCCGCTCGTGCGAGATACCGCCCTCGGCGTTCTGCCCGAGATCGCGGAGCCGTTGCACGCTGCGGCCGCTGCATCCCTTGGCCTCGCTGTCGATCGCCTTCTGCGCCTCGGTGAGGTCCTCGCGCTGGCCGGCCAGTCCCGGCCCGTAGAGATCCGCGGTACCGAGCGCGCTGATCGAGGCCTCGACACCGGCCTCGGCGTTGTGGCAGGGCACCAGCACGTGGTACGTGACCGGCTCAGGCATGTCGTCGTGGAGTTCGACGACGCGTTTCGCGTCGGGCTCGGACAGTTCCTGTTCGACGAGCAGTACGACGTCGTACATCGCAACCTCCGGGTTCCTACCAGTCGGTATGACTCCATAGTGCACCGGAAGCACCGGAAGTAATCACCTGGATCGTTCCAGTCTCCGCCGACCGTAGGTTCGCAGCGCCCGGAGCAGGTCCACCTCCCGGAACGCGGGCCAGTACAGGTCGCAGAACTCGATGTCCGATCTGGTTGCCTGCCACAACAGGAAGTCCGACATCCGCAGCTCGCCGCTGGTCCGGATCACCAGATCGGGATCGGGCAGCCCCGGCACGTACAGGTGCCCGCTGATCGTCTCCTCGCTCAGCTCGTCCGCGATGTCCTCGAGCGAACGCCCGTCCGCCGCGGCCTCGTCCAGCACCGACCGGACGGCGTCGAGCACCTCGAGCCGCCCGGAATAGCCGATCGCGAGAGTGAGATCGCCGGCGTCCCGGTCACGGCTGAGCTCGACCGCTTCCTTCAGCGCGCGAGCCGTTGAGTCCGGCAACAAGTCCAGTTGGCCCGCGAGGTGCAGCCGCCAGCGGTGGTCCCGGCGAACGTGATCCGCGAGGACGCTCTCGGTGAGCTCCATCAGGTAGTCGACCTCGGACGAGTCCCGCTTGCGCAGGTTGTCGGCCGACGCGACCCATGCGGTCACACAGGTGACGCCGGCGTCCGCGTTCCACTGCAGGAACTGTTCGAGATGCTTGGCGCCGAAGCGGTGGCCGATGCGTACGTCGTCGTACCCCTCGCCGCGCGCCCAGCGGCGGTTGCCGTCCATCGCGATCGCGACGTGGGCGGGCTTGGGCAGACCGGCGAGCTGGCGGCGGAGCCGGCGGTTGTAGAGGCTGTAGAGCATCAGCGTTGGGCGCTCGAGAGGACGTCGGCGAGGTCGAACTTCACGGGTTCCTCCAGCTGCTCGTAGGTGCAGGACTCCGGAGTACGGTCCGGACGCCAGCGCACGAACTGCGCGGTGTGCCGGAAGCGGATGCCTTCCATGTGGTCGTACCGGACCTCGACGACGAGTTCCGGGCGCAGCGGCGTGAATGACAGGTCCTTGCCGGCCTGCCAGCGGCTGCCCTCGGCGTTGCGCGGCGTCCGTACGCCTTCCTCCTGCTTCGCCCACGCCCACGGGTGGTCGTCGAAGGTGGTGACGAGCGGCTGCAGCTCCTCGAAGAGCTCCTTGCGGCGCTCCATCGGGAACGCGCCGATCACGCCGACGCTCGCGAGGGTGCCGTCGTCGTTGTAGAGGCCGAGCAGCAGCGAGCCGATGCGATCGGGGCCGCTCTTGTGCAGGCGGTACCCCGCGACGACACAGTCCGCCGTACGCTCCGGTTTGATCTTGAACATGGTCCGCTTGTCCGGGACGTACAGGCCGTCGAGCGGCTTCGCGATCAGGCCGTCCAGGCCGGCGCCCTCGAACTGCTCGAACCACTGCGCCGCGATGTCGGGGTCGGCGGTCGCGGGCGTGACGTGGATCGGCTCCTGGACGTCGGCGAGCGCGTCGAGCAACGCCGTACGGCGCTCACCGAACGGGCGCTCGGTGAAGTCGTCGTCCCCGAGCGCCAGCAGGTCGAACGCCACGAATCGCGCCGGCGTCTTCTCGGACAGCATGTTCACCCGGCTCGCCGCGGGGTGGATCCGCTGCTGCAGGACCTCGAAGTCGAGCCGGTCCCCGGACTCGCCGATCACGATGATCTCGCCGTCGACCGCGCAGCGCTCCGGCAGGTTCGCCTTCACCGCCTCGACCAGCTCGGGGAAGTACCGCGTCATCGGCTTCTCGTTCCGGCTGCCGATCTCCACCTCGTCGCCGTCGCGGAAGATGATCGACCGGAACCCGTCCCACTTCGGCTCGTAGCTCATCGCACCGCGCGGGATCTCCTTCACCGGCTTGGCGAGCATCGGCTTGACCGGCGGCATGACAGGCAGTTGCATCCCGTCATTCTGTCCCACGCCGGGGACACTCACCAGGATCGTCACCTGGCGTGCCCGCCCCGTGCTAGCACTGTCATAGACCGGTGGTGGACAGTGAACCGACCTCCCACGGACAATGTCGGGATGAGCACGGTGCCGGTGGGGACGCGTCCGTCGGACGCCGAGCGGGACCGCGCGCTCGCCGTGCTGCGGGATGGTGCCGGCTCGGGCCGGTTGTCGCACGACACGTTCATCCGGCGGATGAACTTCGTCCTCCGCGCCCAGAGCCGCGGCGAACTCGCCGACGCCATCCGCGACCTCCCACGCGCCGAATCCGGCGTCGTCAGGTGGGCGCGCTCGCGGCTGCGGAAAGTGCTGGACCGGGTGAGCGGAGCGCCGCGGACGCCCGCGCCGCCGACGCCGAGCCTCGGGTTGCCGGCGCCGGGTTCACCCACCGTGCGGGTCGGTCGCGGTCCTGGGGCGACGCTCCGGCTGCCCGACATCTCGGTCTCACGCTTCCACGCCGAACTCCGGCACGTCGGCGACGGCTGGATGCTCCGCGACCTGGGCTCGATGAACGGCACCTACGTCAACGAGCTCCGGATCACCACCACGGTCCGTGTCCGCCCGGGTGACCGCGTCAGCTTCGGCGCCGTCGACTTCAATCTCACCTGGCTGGACCAACCGGAGTAGTTGCATCCTGTACCTGGGTACAGGTTTACGGTCGACGTATGGACGAGATCTGGGCCTCGGAAGCCTGCACCCTACCGACTGCGGACCGCCCGTTCCGGGTGGCTGAATTCGACCAGTTGTTCGCTGACCACCTCCGCCACGCGAACCGGGTCGACGCGCAAACTCTCGACCTCACCCTCAGCCTTGAGTCGCGCGCCGCGGCCGCCGACCTGACGGCGCGTGAGAGCGAGTGCTGCTCCTTCTTCACGTTCACGTTCGCCCCGACGGCCGACGAGCTCCACCTGCGCATCGCGGTGCCTCCGACCCGCACCGCCGTACTCGATGGCTTGGCCGAACGGCTCCCGCGATGAGACCGAGCGAGCTGGCATCCGCCGCCGGGGTCAACCTGCAGACCCTGCGGTACTACGAACGTCGCGGACTGCTCGACGAGCCGGACCGCAGCCTCGGCGGTCACCGGATGTACCCGCCGGAGGCCGTCACCACCTTGCGGGTGATCAAGGCGGCGCAGCGGCTCGGGTTCACCCTCGCCGAGGTCTCCGAGCTGCTCGACACCGCCAGGCATCGGCACGGGCGCGGCGAGGGGGCTGGGTTGCAGGCGCGGGCCCGGGAGAAACTGGTGGATGTGGAAGCCAAGATCGCCGACCTGACGGTCATCGCCGAGACCCTGCGCGCCGGGATCGCCGCCGGCTGCGACGACCTGGAGACCTGCGCTGGCGACCCCGCCTGCCCGCTCCCGTTCCCCGAGATCGGCCGCCGCCGGTGACGGTGCTGCGGTCGGTGGGGTTGTTCGTGGTCGCTGCGCTGGCCGAGATCGGGGGTGCATGGCTGATCTGGCAGGGGTGGCGGGAACATCGGGGAGTGCTCTGGATCGCCGGCGGGATCGTTGCCCTCGGCGCCTACGGGTTCGTCGCCACCTTCCAGCCGGATCCCAACTTCGGGCGCATCCTGGCCGCGTACGGCGGGATCTTCGTGGCCGGCTCGCTCGCCTGGGGCATGCTCGTCGACCATTTCAGACCCGACCGCTACGACCTGCTCGGCGCCGCCATCTGCCTGATCGGCGTCGTCGTGATCATGTACGCACCCCGCAGTTCCTGACTCCCGTCAGCGCTCGGCGACGATCCGGCCGCCGGACAGGAACGGGTCGAACGAGCCGTGTGGCGACGTACCGTCCTTCGACGGGATGATCTCCCGCGAGTACTGCGCGAGGTACACGCGCCGGTTCCGGTCGGTGAGGTTCGGTCCACTGCGATGAATCACGACGCTGGAGAACACCACGATCGATCCCGCCGGGGCCGTCATCGGGACGCCGGGGTCGGAGCCGAAGTAGCAGACCCGGTCGTTCAGCTCGGGGTCGTGGATGTGCTTGATGTACGACCTGATCCCGGACCGCGAATACGGCAGCAGGTACACCGAACCGTTCTCCTCGGTGACGTCGTCCAGCGCGATCCAGCACGTCAGGTACGGCGCGTGGTCCTCGTGCACGTAGCCGGAGTCCTGGTGCCAGGCGAACGCCGTGTTCGGGTCCCCGGCCTTGATCACGTACTGCTCCCAGAACAGGTACGCGTCGTCGCCCAGCGTCGCGCGGCAGATCTCGGCCATCGTGTCGCTGAACAGGAACTGCCGCAGCTCGGGCCGGTCGTGGTAGATCATGCTGCTGAAGTACCGCTTGCCCCGGTGGTTGATGCCGATCGAGTCGGTCCCCGCCGCGTCCATCTGCGCGTCGAGTTTGTCGATCGAGTACTGCGCTCCGCCGCGGAGCAGCTCGAGTTGCTCGTCGGTGAGGGCCCGTTCCAGGACGAAGTACCCCTCCTCGTGGAACTGTTTCAGGTGTTCGTGGGTGACCAAGCCGCTCATCCTGCAGTCCTTCCGTCGGTTGCCCTCGACGGTAGGACGCGGCCCGGGGCGAGAGAATGTCTCGGTGCGACCTGGACATGAACGTTTTGGCGCCCTGCTGGGTACTGTGACCGACATGGGCGAGCGGACTGTCGTCACCGTCACCGACGGCCCGGTGACCCGGCTCGGCCAGATCGTGCTGGCCGGTGAGGTCCGCGACGACGAGCCGATCATGCCGTCCACCCTGCGGGTGCTGGACGCGTACGTGCTGTCCGTGCTGATCGATGGCGAGGGCAACTACCGTGACGCCGACGGGCGGGCCGAGCGGATCCGGCCGGGCGCGCACACGATCCTCCCGCCACCGGGAGATCGCACGCACTCTCGGCTTCGCCGACGAGTTCCACCTGTCGCGCCGGTTCCGGGCGCACTTCGGCGTCCCACCCCGCGATTACCGCCGCGGTTGAGGTCAGGTCAGGAGGACTACCTTGCCGGTGGTTGATCTGGTTTCCAGGGCTCGGTGTGCTGCGGCGGCGTCCTTGAGGGGGAAGGTTGTGGTTACGGCGTTCCAGCGGCCTTCGATCGTCTCTTCGAGGGCTGTTCTTTCGAGGGTGCGGAGTTGGCGGGTCAGTTTCGCGCCGAGGGCCCAGCCGGCGGTCAGGCCTCGGGTCATCAGGTCCTCGTGGGTGAACTGGATCGGGCCGCCGCCGGACCAGCCGAACATGAAGACCCGGCCGCCGGCGCCGAGCAGGTCGAAGGCCTGCTGGCCGTTGGTGCCGCCGACACCGTCGAGGAGGACGGTGATCTCACGGTCGTCCAGCTCTGCCTTCAGCTTGGCGGCCCACTCGGGGTCGCGGTAGTCGACGGCGTACTGCGCGCCCAGTGAGCGGACGAGCTCGACCTTCTCCGGACCGCCCGCCAGGCCGATGGCGATCGCGCCGACATTCCGGGCGGACTGGATCAGGTAACTGCCGATCCCGCCCGCGGCGGCTGTGACGAGTACGACGTCGTCCAGCGTGAGCCTGGCCTGCTGGAGGATCCCGGCGGTGGTGCGGCCGGTGCCGATCGCGGCGACCGCCTGAGCGGCGTCGACGTGGTCGGGGAGTTCGTAGAGCGAGTCGACCTTCGCCACCGCGCGTTCGGCGTACCCTCCTGGGACCATGCCGAGATGGACGACGACCCGCTTGCCGATCCACGACGGGTCTACGTCCGGGCCGGCCGCGGATACCCGGCCGGCGACCTCGCGGCCCGGGATGGTCGGCAGGTCGGGGACCGGGATCGGGCTGCCGCCGGTCGCGCCGGCCCGGATCATCGTGTCGACGAGGTGTACGCCGGCCGCCTCGACCTCGATCAGCACCGTTCCGGCGGTGGGGGAGGGCTCGGGGACGTCCTCGAGGACGAGGTTCTCCGCCGGGCCGAAGGCATGCAGTCTGATGGCTTTCACAGTCAGCAACGCTAGAACCTCAACAATGATTGAGGTCAACCACTGCCACTTCCTTACGTTGTGTACTAAAGTGCGCTCCGAGGGAGGGTGACGTGGTGAAGATTCTGAGAGGTGCGACCGCGCAGGAGACGCACAGCGCGATCCTGGACCTGATCCGCTCCAGCGGCACGGTCACCCGCGTCGACCTCGCCGACCGCTCCGGCCTGACCGGCGCGTCGATCTCCCGCGTGGTCAAGCGGCTGCTCGCCGACGGCCTGATCGTCGAGACCGGCTACGGCGACCCGACCGGCGGGAAACGCGCCACGTTGCTCCAGTTCAACCCACGCGCCCGGCACGCGGTCGGCATCGCGGTCGACACCCCGAGTACGACGTACGTCGTCACGGACATGAGCGGCCGGGTGATCGAGCAGTTGTCCTCGCGCGGGATCGGCAAGGACGCGCCGGCCACCGCCGTGCAGCGGATCACCGCCGAGCTCGAGGACCTGGTCGTGCGGGCCGAGATCGAGCCGTCCACGCTGGTCGGCGTCGGGGTCGCGCTGGCGGGCCGGCAGGGACGCGGTGGGACACGGCTGCTGCGGACGGATTCGCAGAAGTATGCGTGGGAGCCGTTCGCGGTGCGGGACACGCTGAAGGACGCGATCGACCACCCGGTCGTCGTGGAGAACGACTCGACCTGCGCTGCGATCGGGGAGTTCTGGGCCGGCCGGATCCCGTCGGCCAACGACTTCGCGACCGTCTACATGGCGGCCGGCTTCGGCCTCGGCCTGATGACGAACGGCGACGTGTACCGCGGATCGTCGTCGAACGTCGGCGAGATCGGCCACATGGTGCTCGACGTGAACGGGCCGATGTGCTGGTGCGGTGGTCAGGGCTGCCTTGAGAGCCTGGCGGCGCCCGCGGCGGTCGTCGCGCGCGCCGAGCAGGACGATTCGCTGGCCGACAAGCTCGGGCTCCGCGGCCGCCGTACGTCGGTCCGCTCGGACTTCGCGAAGATCGCCCGCCTCGCCGCCGCGGGTGACGCACGCTGCGTGGAGCTGATCGAGGAGTCGGCCACCTACCTGGCCAAGGCGCTGCTCTCGATCACCAACCTGCTCGACCTCGACCAGATCATCCTCGCCGGCCCGGGCTTCAGCGAGGCCGGCGACATCTACGTCCGCGTCGCGTCCCAGGAACTCAACCGGCTCTCGTTCGTCCGCGCCATGCACCCCACCCGCGTCGAACTCTCCAAGCTGGGCCCGAGCGCAGCAGCCCTGGGCGCCGCCTCGCTGGTCCTCCACACCCAACTAACCCCCCACCAAAACGCCCGAGCCTAACCCCGCCCCCGAACGCCTGCGCCTTCGCCAACTCCAGCGGCGGGCTGAGACCTCATGCGATGAGTGCGGACAGGGTGTGATGGGTGGAGACATGAAATACCAGATCCCCACCCATCACACCCTGTCCGAGCTCCGCTCACCCGCCCGCGCAGTCCGCCGCTCGGCGCGGGACCGCGCGCTTGGTGCGGCAGGAGTGCTGGGTGGGGCCACGTGTGGTGGGTGTGGACGCGTTGTGGTGGGTGTGGACCCGTTGTGGTGGGTGGGGACCTGAAATACCAGGTGCCCACCCACCACATCTTGTCTCAGGTCCCGACGGCGGCGCGAAGCGTTAGGCCAGGAAGTCCCTCAGCCAGTGGGCGCTCTTCTTCGGGATGCGCTGCTGCGTGGCGTAGTCGACGTACACGAGGCCGAAGCGGCGGCTGTAGCCCCAGGCCCATTCGTAGTTGTCGAGCAGGGACCAGGCGAAGTACCCCTTGAGCGGGAAGCCCTCGGCGACGAGGTCCTCGCAGACGGCGAGGTGCTGACGGAGGTAGTCGAGGCGCTCGTCGTCCTCGACCGTCCCGTCGGCGGTCAGCTCGTCGGGGTACGCCGATCCGTTCTCGGTCACGTACAGCGGCAGCTCGGGCGCCATCTTGTTGATGGTGACCAGGATGTCGCGCAGACCGCTCGCCTGGATCGGCCAGCCCATCTGGGTCCGGGGGAGTCCCGTGTCGACCGCAACGACGTTCTCGCTGCCCGGCTGGGTGGACGCGACCGGCGACGAGATCGGCCCGTCCGGCGCAGCGACCGTGGTCGGGCAGTAGTAGTTGACGCCGATGAAGTCCAGCGGCGCCGCGATCAGCGGGAGGTCGCGCTCCTGCGCCGCGAACCACTCGGTCGTCCCGGTGTCCTCCAGCACGTCCGCCGGGTAGCGCCCGGACAGCAGCGGGTCGAGGAACATCCGGTTCCGCAGCCCGTCGATCCGGCGCGCGGCGTCACGGTCGGCGGGGGAGTCGGATGCGGCGTGGATCGGCGCGGGGTTGAGCGCGATCCCGTACGTCCCGCCCTCGGAGCGGATCGCGTCGAGCGCGAGCCCGTGGCCGAGCAGGAGGTGGTGCACGGCCTTCAACGCGTCCGCGCCTTCGGTCCGCCCCGGCGCGTGCTCGCCGTTGCCGTACCCGAGGAACGCCGAGCACCACGGCTCGTTCAGCGTCATCCAGTGCTTGATCACGTCCGACAGACCGTCGTGCGTGACCGCCGCGTAGTCGCGGAACCGCTCGGCGGTGTCGCGCACGAGCCACCCGCCGGCGTCCTCGAGCGGCTGCGGCAGGTCCCAGTGATAGAGCGTCGCGTACGGCGTGACGCCGTTCGCCAGACAGGCCTCGGCCAACCGCCGGTAGAAGTCCAGGCCGGTCGGGTTGACCGCGCCCGAGCCGGCCGGAACAATCCGCGGCCACGCGATCGAGAACCGGTACGCCGTCAGACCGAGGTCGGCCAGCAGCCGGATGTCCTCGGCGAACCGGTAATAGTGGTCGTCGGCCACGTCACCGTTGGTGCCGTCCGCGATCCGGCCCGGCGTGTGCGCGAAGGTGTCCCAGATGCTCGGGCCGCGCCCGTCCGTGGAGACCGCGCCCTCGACCTGGTACGACGCGGTCGCCGCACCGAAGGTGAAACCGCGGGGGAAGCCGTTCGTCACGTCGTCTCCTTCTCGACCCAGTACTGCCGCTCGGGCACCAGGTTACCTAACCGGTTAAGCAGTGCCTCCGGGAGGTCGGCGTCCAGCGCCTTGGCCAACGCGTCGATCCGGGCGGGCTTGGTGAAACCGACGACCGTTCCGGCGATCCCGGGGTCGTCCACCGAGTGCCGCAGCGCGGCGGTCGCGAGATCGACGCCGTACTCCTGGCAGGCCTTGTCCATCTCCGCGACGGCCTCGAGCAGCGCCGCGGGTGCCTCGCGGTAGGCGTACTTCGTGGCGCCCGAAGGGTTCGCCAGGATCCCGCCGCCGTAGATCGCGGCGTTCACCACCGCGATGCCCTCGGCCCGGGCCCGCTGGAAGATGCGGCCGGCCGAGCGATCGACCAGGCTCCAGCGGTTGTGCACGAGCAGGACCTCGAAGCCACCGAGATCGAGGTACCGGGAAAGCTCCCGGGTGTCGCCGCCCGCGAGTCCGACGTGCCCGATCTCGCCGTCGGCGCGCAGCTGCATGAGCGTGTCGACCGCGTCCCGCATCGACTCGAACTCCCACGCCTCCGGGTCGTGCAGGTAGACCAGCGGCAGGTCGTCGAGCCCGAGCCGCTCCCTGCTCTCGGCGATGCTCGCGCGGACCCGGGCGCCGGAGTACTCCCCGTCCTTCGCGTCGACCTTCGTCGCGACCAGGAACCCTTCGGGCAGGCCGCCGTACTCGCGGATCGCCTGGCCGATCCGGCGCTCGCTCTCGCCGTCGCTGTACCCGTTGGACGTGTCGATCCACGACACCGGGCTGTCGAACAGGCGCAGTACCAAATCGACGGCCTGCTCGCGCGTCACGTCGTACCCGAAGACCGCGGGCATGCTGCCGAGGCCGCTGCCGCCGGCGCAGACGGGGGTGACGGACAGGCCGGTGTTTCCGAGAGTGCGCTTGATCATGCGCCGGAGCCTACGGCGTACGCGAAGCCGTCGGGGTCGACGTAGACCTTCGTCCCATCAGGTGAGGCGACGGCCGGGAGGTCCGGTGCGTCACCTGCAATCTCGGCGTACGCGAACCCGGCGACGTCGAGCTGTGGCTCGCGCGGCGCGGTGCCCACGTCGTAGGTGAACACCTCGAGGACGGTGTCGCCGCTCTTGAGGTAGCCGATGTGGAATCCGCGCTGGTCGTGCGGCTGCTCGATGGTGCCGATGAAGTCGAACCCGTGCCGGTCGTGGTAGTGCGCGCTGGTGGCGGCGCGGTCCGCGATCGTGATCGCGACGTGGTCGAACCGCGGCCGCTCCGGTACGCCGAGGGCCCGCTCGCGCGCGACCCCGTCCGGGTCCAGGATCTCGGCGTACTGCAGGTCGCCCTCGATCATCTCCAGCAGCGTGCCGTCGGGATCGTAGAAGAAACAGATCCGGACCTCGCCCTCGGCGTCGAGCGGGTCCAGTTTGAACTCAACCCCGGCCGCCTTCAGGACGCCGGCCCGCTCGTCGATCCGGTCCACCTTGAAGCCGACGTGCCGGAAACCGCGCTGCAGGTCGTCCGGCGACCAGGTGCTCTGCTCGCGGCCGTTGCCCACGGCCCGTAATTCGACTGTCGCGGTGACCGCGTCGAGGACGGCCCGCTCCGCGGTCGGCGTACCGATCACCTGGAGCTCGAGGAACTGCGTGTAGAACTCGACCGAGCGCTGCACATCGGTGCAGTTGACGACGACGTTCTTGATCGGCATAGACCCTCTTTCGCTTAGTTCTTGACGGCGCCTAGTTCTTGACGGCGCCTAGTTCTTGACGGCGCCGAGCATCATCCCGGCGACGAACTGCCGCTGCATCCGGACGTAGACGATCACGACCGGTACGACGGACAGCGTGAGGCCGGCGGTCAGCGCCGGCCAGTTCGTGGAGTACTGCCCCATCAGCGTGAACAACACCGGCTGCAGGGGAAGTGCGTCGGTACTGCGCAACACGGTGTTGGCGATCAGGAACTCGTTCCAGGTGGAGAGGAACTGGAAGATCACCACGGTCGCGATCCCCGGCCGGGTGAGCGGCAGGATCACGCGGCGGAAGATCGTCAGCTCGCTGCCGCCGTCCACCCGGGCCGCCTCGATCAGCTCGTCCGGCAGCGTCTGGAAGAACGCCCGCATCAGGAACATCGCGAACGGCGCCGACCCGGAGATGTACAGCACCAGCAGTCCGGCCTGACTGTCGAGCAGGCCGAGCGACTTGAGCTCGAGGTACAACGGGATGATCAGCGCCGTCGACGGCATCATCAGCGTCGTCAGGAGCAACACGAAAAGCGTGTTCCGGAACGGAAACTCCAGTTTCGCGAACGCGTAGCCGCTGAGCGTGGCGAACACCAGTACGCCGATCACCGTCACCGACGTGATCCACACGCTGTTCCAGAAATGCAGCGGAAAGTCGATCGACGTCCAGGCATCCTGGTACGCCGCTCCGGTGAACTTCCGCGGGATGATCGGCCCGTTGAAGATCGTGTTCTGTTCCCGTAACGAGGTGAACAGCATCCACACGAACGGAAACGCCATCAGGACACAGAACGGCAGCAGTACGAACGTCGCGAACGACTTTCCGAACAGCGTTTTCCTCATCGGTCCGCCCTCCGGGTCAGCCAGAGTTGCGCGATCACCGCGAGGGTGCAGAGCACCATCGTCACGACACTGAACGCGCTGGCGTACCCGAGCTGCGGGAGCGACCCGGACGTCGTACCGAAGGCCAATGAGTACAGATAGGTGCCGAGTACTTCGCTGGCGTGGTTGGGGCCGCCGCCGGTCATCACGAAGATCACGTCGAAAGCCTTGAACCCGTTGAGCAGCCCGAGGCTGACGATCAGTCCGGTGACGACGCGCAGACTCGGGATCGTGATGTGCCGGAACTGCTGGACGGTGTTCGCGCCGTCCATCGCGGCCGCCTCGTACAGGTTCGGGTCGATGCTCTGCAGGCCGGCGAAGTAGATCAGCATGGTGAACCCGAGGCCGCCCCAGACAGTCACCACGATGATCGCCGGCAGGACCGTCTTGTGGTCGGCCAGCCAGGGGTGCTGCAGGGTGTCCAGACCGATTGCCCCGAGCAACCGGTTGAGCGTTCCGATGTTCGGGTCGTAGATCAGCTTCCAGAGCACCGCCGACACGACGAACGAGACGATCCCGGGAATGAACAGGATCGTCCGGACGACGACACCGACCTTCGACCAGATCACGTTCACCAGGCCCGCCGTGACCAGACCGAGGAACGTCAGGATCGCGGTCGTCACGCCGGTCAGCACCAGCGTGACGATCAGCGCCCGGCGGGCGACCGGGTCGTGCAGCATCCGGCTGTAGTTGTCGAACTGCACGAACCGCGGCGCCCCGAACCCGCCCCACGACGTCAGGCTCAGGTACGCCGTGTAGAGGATCGGCCACAGCACGAAGGCCAGGAACAGTACGAAGGTCGGCGTGATGAACAGGTAGCCGGCCATCCGCTGCGACCGCCGCAGCGGAGACCCGAACCGGTACGCCGGGCGCGCGCCGGACCGCCGTACGACGTCCTCCCTCGACAGAGCTGTCGCCATCCGATCAGCCGCCCTTGGCGTTCTGGACCGCCTGCTGCATCGCCTTCGCGACCGCCGCCGGCTCGCCGCTGCCGTCGAAGATCTTCGCGAGCGGATCGCCGGCCGCCACCGACCCGGGACCGAACGGGATGTGCGGGCAGCCCTCGCCCTCGATCAGCCAGGACGTCATCTGCTTCATCATCGGCAGCTCGATCCGGTCCGCCGCGCTCTTGGTGGCCGGCATCGAGTTCGAGCCGTTCATCGTGGGGGAGTACTGCTCCGCGGAGTACATGAACTTCAGGAACTCCAGCGCCGCGTCCTTGTTCTTGCTGTTCTGCGAGATCGCCCAGCCGGCGCCGGCCTGGTTCGCGGTCCAGTGCTTCTTGCCGGGCGCGATCGCCGGCGTCTTCATCACCTTGTAGAGCTTGTTGAAGGCCGGTGACGCGTCCTTGGTCAGGCCCTGTGGCGTCCAGCTGCCGTTGAACAGCATCGTGGACTTCCCGGTGTAGAAGATCTGCGGCGCCTGGTCGCCGCTGGTGCCCGTCGTACCGGGTTGGAAGACGCCGGCCTTGACGATCTTCTGCTGCAGCTCGATCGCCTGGACCACCTTCGGGTCCTCGTACGTCGCGCCGTCCTTGAGCTGGTCGAGCTTCAGGTAGTACGTCGGGTCGTCGGCGACCTGCGTGATCAGCGGCAGGAAGAAGTCCAGCGAGCTGGTCGTCGGGTTGCAGCTCAGTGCCACCGGGTGCTTGCCGGTCTTGCGGATCTTCGCCGCCGCCGCGATCAGGTCGTCCCAGGTCTCGAGCTCGTCCTCGCCGACACCGGCCGCCTTCAGCAGGTCGGGGTTGTAGAACAGCCCGAACGTCTGCGCCATCCAGCCGACGGCGTACTGCTTGCCGTCCAGCGTGTACTCCTGGTTGGCCGAGTCGAAGAAGTCCTTCAGGAAGTCGTCGCCGAGCTCCTGCTTCAGGTCGGCGGAGATCCCGCCGGTGCCGTACGTCAGCGCCCGCGTGTGCGGCGCGAAGATCTCCGGTACGTCGCCACCCGCGACCGCGGCCTGCAGCGCGGGCAGGTACTGGTCCGGCGTACCGAAGATCCGGTTCTCGATTGTGATGTTGCTGTGCGCGGCCTCGAACGCGCTGATCAGCTTCGGGAACTGGTCCTCCTGGTCGTTGTACCAGGACCACATCCGGACCACGGCCTTCCCGCCGCTGGTGGTGCCGCCCCCGCTGTCACTGCCACCGCAGGCGGCGAGCGCGGACCCGAGGCCGAGCGCGCCCACTGCGCCTTTCAGAACTGTCCGCCGCCGCACGTGCTCTTCGCCCATCGGAGACTCCTCGTCGTTCGCCTCACGAACTCCTACTCAACTTCCCAACTGAAAGTAAGAAAGCGGTCAAGGTCACAGCAGGCTTGACTTTGGTGGGCCCTAGGGTTGGGCGCATGGTGGTGCGGTTGAGTGAGCGGCGGCCGGAGGTGAGTCCGGACCGGCTGTTGTCGGAGTGCGTTCCGCCGCCGCGGTTCGCCGAGGTCCGGTTCAGCACGTACCGCCCGGATCCGGACGAGCCGTCGCAGGCGGCGGCGCTGACGGCGTTGACGGCGCGCGCGGAGCTGCTCGCCAAGCCGCGGCCGACGACGTCGCTGTGGTCGCGGTTCCGGGGCCGCACCGAGCGGCCGGACAAGCCCGGCATCTATCTCGACGGTGGCTTCGGTGTCGGTAAGACGCACCTGCTCGCCTCGCTCTGGCACGAGGCGTCCGGACCGCGGATGTACTGCACGTTCGTCGAGCTCACGAACCTCGTCGGCGCGCTCGGGCTGCGCACTGCGGTCGACGCGCTGTCGTCGTACCGGGTGATCTGTATCGACGAGTTCGAGCTGGACGATCCGGCGACACGATGCTGATCTCGCGGTTGCTCGGGCAACTGGTCGCGGCCGGGGTCGAGCTAGCGGCGACGTCGAACACGCTCCCGGACAAACTCGGTGAGGGCCGGTTCCAGGCGTCCGACTTCCTCCGCGAGATCCAGGCCCTCGGCGCGAACTTCGACGTACGGCGGATCGACGGGCCCGACTACCGCCATCGCGGGCTGCCGGTGGCGCCGGAGCCGTGGACCGACGCGCGGGTCGAGGAGGAGTCCGCGACGCGGGCGAACGCGTCCTGCGACCACTTCGTCGACCTGCACCGCCACCTGGCCGAGCTGCACCCGAGCAAGTACGGCGCGCTGCTCGACGGTGTGGAAGCCGTTGGCATCACCGACATCCGGCCGCTCACCGACGAGAACGTCGCGCTGCGGGTGGTGGTGCTCGCCGACCGGATGTACGACCGCAGCCTGCCGCTGCTCGCGAGCGGCGTACCGCTGGACCAGCTGTTCTCGGCCGAGATGCTGAAGGGTGGCTACCGCAAGAAGTACCTGCGCGCCCTGTCCCGGTTGATCTCGCTCGCACGCGCTGCCTGACCCGCGCCCCCTCGCCGCGTGCTTCATTGGCGCCATGATCGCGACCGGGCTGCAGCCGCGCGAACGCGACCGGTCCGGCGGACGCTGGATGGTGCGCGTCGCGGCATACTACGACGCCACCGATTGCCCGAGCGGTACGGCGACTGCCTCTCGCTGCTCGGCCGCCTGCTGGGGAGCCTCGTGTCGCTCGTGGTGCGTGCCGCCGTGATCGCCGTGATCGAGATCGTCTTGTGGCGGCGTCGCCGTCGGAAAGACGGTGAAGTCGCGGACTGATGCGGCAGGATGTGGAGATGGCGAAGCAGAAGAAGGGCTCGAAGGCGGACGGCAAGGAAGCCGGTGGGGGACTGCGCGAGCAGTTGCGGGTGCCGGTCGGCGAAGTGGACCTGACGACGTACGACACGCGCGCCACGCCCGGGTTCGACGGATCCAAGGACGACGGCAAGCTCGCCCTGGACGGCCTCGGGGCCGAGATCTCGGACTGGCAGGAGCGGCTGTTCGCCGAGGGCCGCAGCGGCGGGGAACGCAGCGTCTTGCTGGTGCTGCAGGGCATGGACACCTCCGGCAAGGGCGGCGTGATCCGGCACGGCGCGGGGCTGATGGACCCGCAGGGCCTGAAGATCACCTCGTTCAAGGCGCCGACGCCGGCCGAGAAGCGCCGCGGGTTCCTCTGGCGGATCAAGCAGGCCCTGCCCGGCCAGGGCATGATCGGGATCTTCGACCGGTCGCACTACGAGGACGTCCTGATCGCCCGGGTCCGCGAACTCGTCACGCCGAACGTGTGGGACCGGCGGTACGGGCAGATCAACGACTTCGAGGCCGAGCTGACCGGCGCCGGCGTGACGATCGTGAAGTGCTACCTGCACATCTCGCCGGACGAGCAGCGCACCCGCCTCGAGGCGCGGCTCGACGACCCGACCAAGCACTGGAAGTACAACCCCGGCGACGTCGACGAGCGCAAGCTCTGGCCGGACTACATGGACGCGTACCACGCCGCGCTCCAGCGCTGTAACACGCCGGAGGCGCCCTGGTACGTGATCCCGAGCGACCGCAAGTGGTACCGGAACTGGGCGGTCACGACGATCCTGCTGGAGACGCTCAAGGAGCTGAACCCGGAGTGGCCGGTCGCCGACTACGACGTCGACAAGGAGAAGAAGCGCCTGGCCGCGACCTGAGGCTCAGCTGTCGGGGTCGATCCCGTGCCGGCGCAGCAGGTCGCGCAGCCGCGCCACCTGCTCGTGCAGGCGTTCGTTCTCGTCGAGGACCGCGTTCAGCTCGTGGATCAGGTGGTGCCGGCGCCCGTACGTCGTCCACGTCGGCCCGTCGGTCACCTCCTCGGCCACCACAGCTTCCGACCGCTGACGGCGGCTGAGACGCTCTTCGAGTTTGCGGCGGACCTGCTCGGTGTCGGTGGCGAGCTTGGTGATGATCTGGCCGCCGACGCCGTCCCCGTCGTGCAGTACGCCGAGCAGCAAATGCTCCGGCCCGACCTGCTCCGCTCCACGCGCCCGCGCCTCGCGCCAGGCGAACTCGAACGTGCTCTTCGCCCGCGGCGTGAACGGGATCGATCCGACCGCACCGCCCGCGCCGCGACCGATGATCTCCACGACGAGATCGCGGACCGCCGGAGCCGTGATCCCCAAGTCGGCCAGCACCCGGGCCGCGAGACCGCTGCCCTGCTTGATCAGACCGAGCAGCAGGTGCTCGGTCCCGATGTACACGTGGTCGAGGCTGCGCGCCTCCTCCTGCGCCAGCACGATCACCTGCCGGGCCGGATCGCTGAACTGTTCGTACATCTCGAGTCCCCTCCACCACTCCTGCTCGACGTCGAAGGTCAGTACGTCCTGCTCGAGGAGCAGGTCGATGCGCAGGTGCTCCTCCAGGTCCTCGGCGGACACCGGTCGGTGCTCGAGCCGGCTCCGGATGAAGGCGGCCGCCTCTTCGTGGCTCGCGTCCCCGGCCGCGATCCGGTCGAGCAGCTCGTCGACATCCGCCACCGGCTCCAGTTGCAGCTCGGCCCGGTTCATCGAGACGAACTGCAGAACGACGGCGACCGCGACGACCCGGTTCGCGCCGTCGAACGGTCGGGCCCGCACCAGACCGGCCAGCAACACCCCAGCCGCCTGGGCCAACCCATTGGTCATCCGTACGCCGTCCAGCACGCGATCGATCGCGTCGAGATTCGACCGGCGAACGACATCGTCGGACCCGCAGCGCAGGATGCGGGCGGCGACCGCGAGGACGTCGTACCGACCGAGGTAGCGCATCAGTCGTCTCCACGGAGCTGGCGCAGCGACTCCTCGTGCCGGACCAGGTTCTCCTCGAGCAGGCGGCTGAACTGGCTGTCCTGGCGACGCTGGTCGACGAGCGCCGCGATCGCCTCGCGCGCCACGTCGGACACCGAGCGGCCCTCCACCGAGGCCACGGTCTGCAGTCGCTCGGCCAGCTCGGGGTCGAGTCGCAGCAGGATGTTCTTGGTCGCGTCCTTCGCCATAGATAGCAAGATATCACGCTAGCTGTTGGTGGCGACCTTGGCGTCTGCGAGGGTTGGTGGATGCGGACGGATGTCGTGGTCGTCGGGTTGGGTGCGTTCGGGTCGGCGGCGCTGTGGCGCCTCGCGGCGCGCGGCGTGGACGTGGTGGGGATCGAGCGGCAGGCGATCGGGCATCCGCTGGGGTCGTCGCACGGGACGACCCGGTTGTTCCGGGTGGCGTGCATGGAGCATCCAGGGCTGACCGCGATCGCTCGGAAGTCGCTGGCGTTGTGGACCGAGCTGGGGGAGCGCACCGGGCAGACCTACGTTCGCCAGACCGGATCACTCAACGTCGGCGGGCCGGCCAGCCGTCCCGTGGCGGGTGCGCGGCAGGCGGCGACCGCGGCCGGAGCCGCCATCGCCGAACTGACCCATGAGGAGCTGTCTGCGCGCTTCCCGCAGTACGCGCTGGAGGACGGCGACGTCGCGATCTTGGACCCCGCGGCCGGGATCTGCCTCGCCGAGCCGACAGTACGGGCGCAGGTCGCGGAGGCGGAGCGGTTGGGCGCGACCGTCTACCCGCACACGATGGTGACCGGGATCGACCTGCGGGCCGATCGAGTGACGGTGCGGACGCCGACGATCGAGATCGAGGCGGAGCAGGTCGTGGTGTGCGCCGGCGCGTGGCTCGGGAACCTGGTTCCGGGGCTGCCGCTGTCGCCGCGGCGTACGCCGATGTTCTGGTTCCAGCCGGCGGATCCGGAGTCGGAGGCGTTCCGGCTGGAGAACTTCCCGGCGTTCATCTGGGAGTTCTCGGACGGGCGCGGGCTGTGGGGCCACGGGTCGGGCGAGGGGTTCGGCGTGAAGGTCGGGCTCGACGGTGGGCGGCACGTGAGCGGGTTCGACGCCGACGATCTCGATCGCTCGATCCGTCCGCTCGACGACATCGCCGAGTTGGCCGCGGCGGTCAGCCGGGCGTTCCCGGGGCTGGATCCGGCGCCGGTGCAGGCGATTCCGTGCATGGTGACCGAATCGCCAGACGGTCAGTTCCTGGTCGGGCGGCACGACGAGCGGCTGCTGATCGCCGGTGGCGACAGCGGACACGGGTTCAAGCACTGCGCCGGCATCGGCGAGCTACTGGCTCAAATGACGACGAAGGAGACGCCGTACACCGACGTCTCCTTCATCGCTCCGAACAGGTGGACCGCCAGCACTCACCAACACCGCTGACCGGCCAGGTCGCACGCTCACGATGCGCTCCGCGAGCCGCTCCGAGCGGGGTTGGTGAGTGGGGCAGATCCGGTCTTACGCGGTGCGGACCAGCTCCGGGCGGGCGATGACCGGGCGCGGCGCGGGCTCGAGCGTCAGCAGGTCGAGGCCGGCGACGCCGTAGCGGAGGAGGACCAGGCGGGCCACCTCGGCGCTGACGCCCAGCGGACGCGACACCGCGACTGCACCCGCACGGCGAGCGGTGGACTCGGCCCGGTCCGGGAGCACACCCGGGGCCAGGAACAGCGAGCCCACAGCCACGTGCCGACGGCCCTCGAGGCGCCACTGCAGGACGGCCTCGGCGGGTGACGGCGACGCGGCCGAGACGAACGCGGCGGTCACGGGGAGCTTGTGCCGCTGACCCCAGAGCCGCGCGAGCCGGGTGACGCTGGCGTTCGCGTGCGAGTCGCTGGAGCCGGCGCAAGCGAGCACGAGCGCGTCGAGTTCGCGCACCCGCCCGTCCTTCAGTTCGGCTCGCATCCGGCGATCGATCACGTCCAGCAGCGTGTCGTCGTACCCGAGGACCTCGGAGGCGATGATCCGCAGACCGGGGAACCGCGAGCGCGCCTCGTCCACCACCGCGGGCACGTCGACCCGCGCGTGGAACGCCTCGGACAGCAGCAGCGGCAGGACGACGACCTCTTCGACCCCTTCGGCGGCGAGCTTGCCGATCACCTGGTACGGCGTGGGCGGGCAGTGGTCGAGGAAGGAGGCTTCGATCCGCAGGTCGTCACGCATCTCGCGCAGGCACTTCACGAGCGAGTGGACGGTGGCGGCCGAGCGCGGGTCGCGGCTGCCGTGGGCGAGGATCACGAGCGCTGGAGCAGTCACAGCAGTTCCCCTTCTTCGTCGTCGATCATGCCGGCTGCGAGCGTCCACCCGTCGTGGGCGTCGATCAGCAGGAACGATCCGGTGATGGTGTTGCTGGAGTACGGGTCGGCGGCCAGCGGTGCGGCGACCTTGAGCTGCACCTTGCCGATGTCGTTCAGCCCGAGCTCGGTGGCGTCGATGACTCCGAGCGTGTCGAGGTCCAGCGCGCCGGTGATCTTGGTGACGATCGCCTGCGCGGTGGTGGTGGTGTGCTTGATCAGCACCCGGGCCCCGACGGTCAGTGGCCGGTCGGACAGCCAGCTGACGGTGCCGGCCAGTTCCCGGCGGGTGCCGGGGGAGGCCCCGGCCGCGACGATCACCGAGCCGCGGGCGACGTCGATGTCGTCGGCGAGCCGGACGGTGACCGCTTCGCCGGCGATCGCGGACGGCCGCTCGGCCACCGCGGTGGAGGTGGCGGTGACGACCGGCCGGTCGATGCCGGCGATCGAGGTACGGCGGCCCGCCGGGAGCACGATCACCGGGTCGCCGACCGTGACGGTGCCGGAGGCAACGGTTCCGGTGTAGCCGCGGTAGTCGCGGTACTCGTCGTCGGTCTGCGGCCGGATCACGTACTGCACCGGGAACCGCATCGGCTGCTGCGAGGTGTCGGTGCGGCCGTTCGCGTTCTCCAGCAGCTCGAGCAGCGTGGGCCCGTCGTACCACTCGGTCCGGGGGGAGCGCTCGACGACGTTGTCGCCGACGAGGGCGGAGACCGGGATGGCCTGGACGTCGGCGATGTCCAGGTGGTCCGCGACCTCGTTGACCTCTTTGGCGATCTTGGTGAACACGGCCTCGTCGTAGCCGACCAGGTCGATCTTGTTCACCGCGAGTACGACGTGCGGCACCCGCAGCAGGCCGGCCACGGCCAGGTGCCGCCGGGTCTGCTCCAGTACGCCGTGGCGCGCGTCGACCAGGATGATCACCACGTCCGCGGTCGAGGCGCCGGTCACCGTGTTGCGGGTGTACTGCACGTGTCCGGGGCAGTCGGCCAGGATGAACGAGCGCTTGTCGGTGGCGAAGTACCGGTAGGCGACGTCGATCGTGATGCCCTGCTCGCGTTCGGCGCGCAGGCCGTCGGTGAGCAGTGCGAAGTCGAAGTCACCGCCACGGGCCTCGGAGACCGTCTTCACGTGCGCGATCTGGTCGGCGAGGATCGCCTTGCAGTCGTGCAGCAGCCGGCCGACCAGGGTCGACTTGCCGTCGTCCACCGAGCCGGCGGTGGCCAGGCGCAGGAGGGTGTGTGTCGTGCTGCTCATCAGAAGTACCCCTCTCGCTTGCGGTCTTCCATCGCGGCCTCGCTGGCCCGGTCGTCGGCGCGGGTCGCGCCGCGTTCGGTGATCGTGCTGGCCGCGACCTCGACGACGACCTCGGCGGGCGTCGTCGCGACGGAGGCGACGGCGCCGGTGCAGGACATGTCGCCCACGGTCCGGTACCGGACCACCCGCGGCGCGACGGTCTCGCCGTCGCGCGGCTGCGAGTAGGGGCCGACGGCAAGCAACATGCCGTCGCGCTCGAACACGTCCCGCTCGTGGGCGTAGTAGATGCTCGGCAGCGGGATCTGCTCGCGTTCGATGTAGTTCCAGACGTCGAGCTCGGTCCAGTTGGACAGCGGGAACACCCGTACGTGCTCGCCGGGCCGGTGCTTGCCGTTGTACAGCGACCACAGCTCCGGACGCTGGTTGCGCGGGTCCCACTGCCCGAACTCGTCACGCAGGCTGAAGATCCGCTCCTTGGCCCGGGCCCGCTCCTCGTCGCGTCGCCCGCCGCCGAACACGGCGTCGAACCGGTGCGCGTTGATGGCGTCGAGCAACGGAATCGTCTGCAGCTGGTTCCGCGTTCCGTCGGAGCGCTCGCGCAGCCGGCCGTCGGCGATGTAGTCCTCGACGCCGGCGACCTCGAGCCGCAACCCGAGCTCCTGCACGACCCGGTCGCGATAGGCGAGTACCTCGGGGAAGTTGTGCCCGGTGTCGACGTGCAGCAAGGTGAACGGCACCCCGGCCGGCGCGAACGCCTTCCGCGCCAGGTGCAGCATCACGATCGAGTCCTTACCACCGGAGAACAGGATCACCGGCCGCTCGAACTCCGCCGCCACCTCACGAAACACGAAGACGGATTCGCTTTCCAGAGCATCGAGCTCTGTCACCGTCGCGCTCATGTGTGCAACCCGCATTCCACCTTGCCGGTGCCCGACCAGCGGCCGCTGCGCGGGTCCTGGCCGGGCTCGACGCGTTGCGTGCACGGCTCGCAGCCGATCGACGGGTAGCCGTCGTACTGCAGCAGGTTCACGAGTACGCCGTTGTCCTGGATGTAGGTGTCCAGGTCGTCCTGCGTCCACGGCGCGATCGGGTTCAGCTTCACCATGTCGCGCTTCTCGTCGTACTCGACGACCGGAGTGTTGGCGCGGGTCGGCGCCTCCTCGCGGCGGATGCCGGTGACCCAGGCCTTGTAGCCGGACAGGTACCGGTTCAGCGGCTCGACCTTGCGCAGCGCGCAGCACTTGTTCGGGTCGCGGTCGTGCAGCTTCTCGCCGTACTCCGCGTCCTGCTCCGCGACCGTCTGCTTCGGAAGCGCGTTGATCAGGTGGATCGGCAGCGTCGCCGCCACCGCGTCCCGGGTCCCGATGGTCTCGGCGAAGTGGTAGCCGGTGTCGAGGAACAGTACGTCGACCCCGGGCGCCGCCTGCGCCGCGAGATGGGGGAGGGCGCCGTCGGCCATCGAGGCGGTCACCACCAGCTCGTCACCGAACGTCTCCCGCGCCCACGCCAGTACCTCCACCGCCGACGCGTCCGCGAGCCGCTCGTTCGCCTCCTCGGCGATCGTCTTCAGATCAGTACTCATTCCACCGTCACCCGCAGTCCGATCATCTTCAGCTGGAACACCCGTGCACACGGCCGGCACTCCCACGCGCCATGGCCCTCCTCGGAAGGACGAAGGTCCTCGTCCCCGCAGTAGGGGCAGTAAAGAGGTGCTGCGCGCTCGCTCATTGGAGTGCCTCCTGATCCGCACGGGTGACCCACTGGGCGAAGCGCTCGCCCTCGTTGCGCTCCTTCAGGTAGTTCTGGGTGACGCGCTCGACGTAGTCGGTGAGGCCGTCGGCGGTGACCTTGTGGCCGCGGAGCTTCCGGCCGAAGCCGGCGTCCAGGCCGAGGCCGCCACCGAGGTGCACCTGGTAGCCCGGCACCTGCTTGCCGTCGGCATCCAGTACCAACTGGCCCTTCAGGCCGATGTCGGCGGTCTGGATCCGGGCGCAGGAGTTCGGGCAGCCGTTCAGGTTCACCGTGATCGGTACGTCGAGCTCGGGGATCCGCTCCTCGAGCTCCTCGATCAGCTGTGCGGCCTTCCCCTTGGTCTCGACGATCGCCAGCTTGCAGAACTCGATGCCGGTGCAGGCCATCGTGTTGCGTCGCCACGCCGACGGCTTCGCCCGGAACCCGAGCGCGTCCAGTTCGGCGATCAGCGAGTCGAGCTGGGCCTCTTCGACGTCCAGGACCAGCAGCTTCTGCTGCGCGGTCGTGCGGATCCGGTCCGACCCGTGCCGCGCCACCACGTCCGCGACCTTCGTGAGCGTCGTACCGGAGACCCGGCCGACGACCGGCGCGACGCCGACGTAGTACTTGCCGTCCTTCTGCTTGTGCACGCCGACGTGGTCACCCTGGATCGCGGGCACCTCGGGCGCCGGGCCGTCGATCAGCTTCCGCTTCAGGTACTTGTCCTCGAGCACCTCACGGAACTTCTCCACGCCCCAGTCGGCGACCAGGAACTTCAGCCGGGCCCGGGTCCGCAGCCGGCGGTAGCCGTAGTCGCGGAAGATGCTGGTGACTCCCCACCAGGCTTCGTGCACCTCGTCGAGCGGGATCCAGGTCCCCAGTCGCTGCGCGAGCATCGGGTTGGTCGACAGTCCGCCGCCGACCCACAGGTCGAAGCCCGGCCCGTGCTCGGGGTGCACGACCCCGACGAACGCGATGTCGTTGACCTCCGGTACGACGTCGTGCGACGGGTGACCGGTCAGCGCGGTCTTGAACTTCCGCGGCAGGTTGGAGAACTCGTCGCTGCCGATGTAGCGCTCGACGATCTCGTCGATGGCCGGTGACGGGTCGATGATCTCGTCCGCGGCGATCCCCGCGACCGGGCTGGCGATCACGACGCGCGGTACGTCACCGCAGGCCTCGGTGGTGTAGAGCCCGACGGCCTCCAGCTTCTGCCAGATCGCCGGCACGTCCTCGATCCGGATCCAGTGCAGCTGGATGTTCTGCCGGTCGGTGATGTCCGCGGTGTCGCGCGCGTACTCGATGGAGATCTCGGCGATCACCTTCAGCTGCTCGGTGCTGAGCTGCCCGCCCTCGACCCGGACCCGCATCATGAAGTAGCGGTCGTCCAGCTCCTCCGGCTCGAGCGTCGCGGTCTTGCCGCCGTCGATCCCGGGCTTGCGCTGGGTGTACAGCCCCCACCACCGGAACCGGCCGCGCAGGTCGGCGGGGTCGATCGAGTCGAAGCCGCGGTGCGCGTAGACGTTCTCGATCCGGGCCCGGACGTTCAGGCCGTCGTCGTTCTTCTTGTTCTCCTCGTTCTTGTTCAGCGGCTCGCGGTAGCCGAGCGCCCACTGACCTTCGCCCTTGCCCTTGCGGGGGCGGGCGGGCTTACGGGCAGCGGAGGTGACGCCAGCAGTCATCGGGGGCGTGTCCTTGTCCTTGTGACAGGTGCTCACCGAGGCCGGAAGGCTCGAAGCGTCGTCGGTTCGATGCGTTCCGCGCGGTGCGCACCCAGCGGTGATCGGGGGTGATCAGGGGGCCGTCGTTGGCCCGGGCAGGGTGGCTGTCAGAACATCGAAGGACAACAGATGGCGCTGCGCATCCGCCCGAGGTCGACATGAATGCGACCTACGAGGTGGGTGGATCGGGCAGCGAGCATGTCCACAAGCGTCAGCGTCAGCGCCTGACAAATCAACTCCCATTCCTACATTCTGAGACCAGATCTCACGATGTGGCTATCTCTAGCAGCCTGGTGGAGATTGATTCGAGCGCCGGGTTCGTCGTACAAGAGCTCTTGTGCAAGCTTTCTTGTGAAAGCTAGGGTGCCGTTCATGACACCTCCGAACAGACGGTCCGCAACGCCGTCCGTGCTCGCCGCGATGCACCACCCACTACGCCGCCGGCTGCTCGACCTGCTGCACGTCGACGGTCCCGCGACCGCGTCCCGGCTGGCCGAGGCGACCGGAGAACTTGTCGGTAATGTCAGCCATCACCTGAAGGTTCTCGCGTCCGCGGGCGTGATCGTCGAAGCGCCTGAACTGGCCAGGACCCGTCGCGAGCGCTGGTGGAAGCTCGGCGACACCTCGGAGTACTCGTGGTCGGTCGCCGACGCCCAAGGTGATCCGGCGGCCGAACTGGTCGCCACCAGTGCCGAGGGCGAGAATCTGGCCCATCACGTCGGCAAAGTGCGTCAGTGGTTCGACATCCGGTACGAGTTCGACGAGCCCTGGGTGCGGGCGGCGTACGCGACCGAGAGATGGCTCACATTGACGCCGGAACAGCTCGTCGAGCTGAGCGAGCGGGTCGAGGACCTCGTCCGCGAGTACTACGACAACCCCGCCGACGGCCCGGATGCGCACCGGGTCTTCTTCTTCGCACACGCGGTCCCGGCCCGGCCATGACGACGACGGCCTTCCCGCCGCTCCGGAGAGACCGTCGGGTGCACGGATGGATTATGTCGGCCGCGGTGTCGCAGGCCGGCGACATGGCCTGGTACGTCGGCCTCGCCTGGAGCGCCGCCCAGGTGACGACCCCGGCCGGCGCCGGTCTCGTGATGGGGATCGGAGCGCTCCCCAAGGCACTCGTCCTCCTGTACGGCGGCGCGCTCGCGGACCGCTTCGACGGCCGCCGGACGATGATCCTCGCCAACCTCGCCCGGATCGTCGTACTCGCGGTGGCGGCGGCGGTGGTGTCGATCTGGGGTCTGTCCCTCGCTGCGCTGCTCACGGTGGCGGTCGTGTTCGGTGCGGTCGACGCCTTGTACACGCCGGCCTCCGGGACGCTGCCGCGGCGGATGGTCCGATCGGAGGACCTGGTGAAGCTGTCGGCCGGGACACAGCTTGCCCAGCGGCTGGCGATCTTCGCGGGTGCGCCGCTCGGCGGTCTGCTGGTCGCGCACGGCGGCCTGGCCACGGTGATGATCGTCGACGCGGCATCGTTCGCGGTGATCGCGGTGGCGCTCGCGTTCCTGGTGAAGCCGCGGCTTCCGCAGCCGGTGTCCGGCGGCCGATCGATCCGCGCCGACCTGCGGGACGGCTTCGCCTACCTGAAGCGTGATGTCCGCGCGCGAACGCTGGTGATCGCCTTCTCCGGACTGAACCTCTGCGTCGGCCCGATCCTCGCGGTCGGTCTGGTGCAACGAACACACGCGGAGGGCTGGGGCTCGGGGTGGTTCGGGGCGTTCGAGGCCTGCTCCGGCGTTGCGGCGGCGGTCGGGGCCGTGGTGGCGATCCGCTGGAAGCCGGCCGACCTGGCGCGTTCCGGTCTGCTCGCGCTCGTGGTCCAGGCGGCCGGTTGCGCGATGATCGGCCTGGTGCCGAAGCTCGCGATCTTCGTCGCGATGGCGATGATCGGCTGTACGGCGGGGATCGCGTCGGCACAGTTGTCGGCGGCGTTCCAGCAGTCCGTGGACCCGACGTACCTGGGCCGGAGCTACAGCATCGTGAACCTGTCGGACGAGGCCCTGATGCCAGTCGCGATGGTCGGCTTCGGTGCGTTGATCAGCCTGTCCAGCATCCTGGTCGCCTGTGTGCTGGTCGGCATCCTGTTCGCGATCCTGGTGATCTGGGCCGCCACTCGAGTGCGGGCCTAGGAGCGGGCCCACACTCGGGTGGGTCTAGAGAGTGCTGCTCGTCCTGCTGAGGATGTCAGCGAGCAGTTCGTAGTCGACATCCTGGTTCTCGCTGATGTCGGCACTCTTCCGATCGCCGTTGCCCAGGGATCTCAGCACACCTTTGACGGGGTCGACCTGTGCGGCGTTGAACACCATGAAGGAGACCTTGTTCTTGGCAACGTGGATAACGGCGGCGTGCTGTTCGTTCTTGAGAAAATGCGGTTTGCCGTACTGCATTTTCTCCTCGACATCGGGAATGGTCTGACGCACGACCTCTCGCAGTTTCTCGCACACCGTTATCTGCCAGGGGAGCCCGTTGTCGATATAGCTGGTCACGTCGTTCTGCATGCTCTTCCTTCCGGTCACCGATCAGTGCTGGGCAACAGGGCTGTAGGTCAGGACCACCATGCCGGAATCGAAAGTGGTGGAATCGGTCAGTTTCAGTGTGGCGGCGCTCTCCGGCCGGAAGAGCCGCTCGCCGTCGCCCTTGATCACGGGGCAGAGCCAGATCCGGTACTCGTCGAGCAGCCCGGCCTCGGCGAGGGCGTCGGTCAGCCGGCCGGTACCCCAGATGAGGATGTCGCCGCCGTCCTGATCCTTGAGCTTGGTGATCTCGGTGACCAGATCGGAGCCCGGGATGACGACAGTGGGCTTCCATCTGGTGGTGTCGACGGGCTCGGAGGCGACCACGTACTTGGTGAGGGCGTTGACGTGATCGGCGTACGGGTTGCCGCCCATGTTCGGCCAGGCGGCGGCCATGCCGTCGTAGGTGACCCGGCCCAGCAGCAGGGCGTCCGCAGCGAGGGTGAGAGTGAAAGCGGCCTGCTGGGACTGCTCGTCGGAGTATTGCAACGACCATTCGTGCGGATTGTCGATGTAGCCGTCGAGGGTCGCGTAGGTCGAAACGATGATCTTGCGCATGGTGATTGTCTCCTTGGTCGGTTTCGATATAGTGCCGCCGGGTGTGATCACTTCACCCGGAAGATCTCCACGACATGTGGCGTATCGATGATGGTGTGCGGCGCAACGGCGTGATAGGCCCAGACGTGCGTCCAGGCGTTTCCGGTGCGCACGGTCAGCACCGTCTTCATCATTCCCGGGCCGAAATAGGTGAAGAACAAGAAGATGATCGACAACAGCCAGTTGACGGGCGAGGTCAGCACCGTCCACGCGTCCCACAGATGCAGGACGGTGTACGTGACGCCGCCGAGAATGACGGTCGCGGCGGTCGAACCGGTCAGCTTCAGGAACCGCGGCACCAGGATGCAGTAGACGAACACCATCGCCGGCAGGACGGCCCCCGGCCAGGTAGAGCACGAAGGTGAGGGGCAGCCCGACGACGTACTGCCCGGTGGTGAGTCGCCCGAAAGCCGTCGTCAAGGTGGCGAACTGAAGAGCCGACTCGATGAGCAGCACGACGACGATCACCCGGGCGTCGCCACGCCGGTCGCCGGACACGAGGTTCAACTGCTCCGCCGAGTACTTGCGGCGAAAGTACGCCAGCGGCAGTACTGCGTAGATCACGACGTTGTAGCTCGCCCAG
Source organism: Kribbella sp. NPDC043289 (assembly GCF_056436705.1). Lineage (NCBI taxonomy): Bacteria > Bacillati > Actinomycetota > Actinomycetes > Propionibacteriales > Kribbellaceae > Kribbella > Kribbella sp. NPDC043289. The sequence goes on along the minus strand of NZ_JBWKCB010000001.1, from coordinate 1,962,681 downwards.
CTGATCGCCTCGGCCGGCGTGACATGGTCGTGGGTGCCGAAGATCGAGCCGGCCAGGTGCAGCCCGAATGGATGCCAGCCGAACAACCGAGCGACGCCGTACCCGAGAACCAGAGCCGTTGCGCCGTACGCCAGCAACAGGACCGTCTCCCGGCGCGTGGTCGCCAGGTCCGGTGCCCTGGCGGCGAGGTCCGGCCGGACGCGGTGTCTGGTCAGCAGGCAGGTCACCGCCATCAAGCCGAAGATCGTCAGCATCCCGACGTTGGTGTTCAGCACGTGGTCGACCGTCGAACCCGGCACGTCCGGCCAGCCGAACGGCAGCGACTCGCCCGCGACGACCACAACGGCGAGATTGGCGGCAAGCCAGACCGCCGTAGTGATCCGGACGCTGCGCCGGCGGGCGAGGCCGCCAAGCGTTGACCACGGGCGCAAGGGGGCAGTCGCAACGGGCATGAGGCTCCTTGTTAGTACAGCTGTACTAGGCGGCCACAAGCTAGCACAGTTGTGCTATAAAAAGCCATGCCGAAGATCGTCGATGCCGTGGAACGACGTCAGTACCTCGCGGAGGCGGCCTGGCAGGTGATCCTTCGCGACGGACTCGAGCACGCGTCGGTCCGCAACGTTGCTCGCGAGGCCGGGCTGTCCAACGGCTCGTTACGCCACCTGTTCAGTACGCAGGCCGAACTGCTGGTCTTCGCGATGAATCAGGTGGTCGAGCGCATCGAGCGGCGCCTCGATGCGCTCGATCCGGGCGGTGATCCACGCGCGACCGCGGAGCGGTTCCTCGTCGAACTCCTGCCGCTCGACGAGGAACGCCAGAAGGAGAATGCCGTCTGGCTGGCGTTCACCGCGCGCGCACTGGTCGACCCGGAACTGCGCGAGTGTGCCCAGCGGAGCCACGACGCGCTGCGCGCCGGCTGCCGCCGCTGGGTGACCGCGATCGCCGGCGACCAGGTCGATGTCCAGTGGGAGGCGGACCGGCTTCACGCCGTGCTCGACGGCCTGGCCGTCCATGCCGCGACCCGGCCCGAGGTCGCAACCCCCGATCGACTTCGAGCGATCCTGGCGATGCATCTCGACACCCTCGTTCCCCACGAGTGAGAACCCGCTGGTCGCCTAAGCTCGGTCGGGTGGCCGGTTGGGAGAACGTCGGTGAATTCACTCTCGGAAACGTCGAACGGCCGGCGACCCGTACCCGCAACCGCATCGAGTGGGGCCCGAACGCGATCCGGATTCCCGAGGGCCCCCGGGACGACCGGGTCTTCAGGCCGTGCGCGTACGTCGGTAGGGACCGCTCGCTGTACCTCGACGCCGAGCTGAACGAACTGCTCTGCTCGGTGTCCCCGTCGGGCGAGAATCACTGGACGGTGGCGGACGCCCACGCAGAGACCGTCGGCACGATCGAGCGCCTGCCGTCGTCCCGCCCACTGCTCCGACCCAATTGGCGCATCGAGCAACCCGGCCATGCGGCGCTGGTCGGCCGGACCGATTGGCTCAGCGGTACGCCGGCCCGCCTCGCAGCGAAGGCAGTGAGTCGGCTCATTGTCGGCATAGTCGACGGGCTGACAGGTGTAGGCGACGAGGGCGGCGACCAACCGGCAAGGGTCCGCACGCTCGAGTGGCGCTCCGGAAAAGAGATCGCCATGTATTCCGAAGGCACGACCCTCATCACCATCAGGTCCGACTGGCTGGACCGCCGCCTCGCCTTCGCCTACACCCTCGTCGCGGGATGACAACGCCGATGCCCGGCAGCTCGACAGTACGTATACGTCCACTGCCGGAAGGTCTGGCGGGCCGTCAGGCGTGCGATGGCCCGCGATCGGCGTGTAGTACACGTATACGTCCTGTCGAGCTGCCGGGGAGGGCGGCTGGATGACGGCTCGGGGGACTGCGGGGCGGGTGCGGTCGGGGAGTGTGAGCGCCGTCGAGGTGGTGGAGGCGGCGTTGGATGCTGCTCGGCGGCTGGATCCGGTGCTGCATTTCCTGGACGAACTGGATGCTGACGGTGCCCGAGCGGCGGCGGAGCGGTTGGAGCCGACCGGGCCGTTGGCCGGGGTGCCGTTCCTGATCAAGTCACGGACGCCGCCAGACGCGCCGGTCCTGACTCGGTTGATCGCGGCCGGGGCGATTCCGATCGGCCGGTCGACGCGGGCCCGTCCTGGTGCGATCTCGCAGACGTTCGGGTGGAACGGGCGTGACTACACCCGCAACCCGTGGGACGTGACGCGCTCACCTGGTGGCTCGACGGCAGGCGGAGCGGCGGCCGTGGCGGCCGGCGTCGTACCGCTGGCGACGGGTGGGGACAGTGGCGGGTCGCTGCGGATCCCGGCGTCGTTCTGCGGGATCGTCGGGTTCAAGGGGACGTACGGCCGGATCCCGCGGCCGGGTGGACGCGGGCTCGGCGGCTTGACGACGGCGGGGCTGATCGGCGCGGATCTCGACGACGTCGTCCTCGCGACCAGCATTGCCAGCGGCCCGCACCGCCTCGACCCGACCGCTCTGGCGCACTGGCCGGTTCCGGCGCGATCAGCTGCGGTACTGCGCGTTGCGTATCACTCGACGCTCGGGTCGTGTCCGGCCGATCCCGGTGTCGACCGGGTGGTTCGGGATCGGTTGGCGCTGGCTGACGTCGAGTTGGTCGACGTACCGCTGGAGCTGGCGCCGACGGACGAGGCGTGGCCGGTGTTGTCGGGGTTGGACAATGGGCGCGGCGCGGAGGCTGCCGCGGCGCGTCGGGCCCGGGAAGTGCGCGATCACAACAACACGGCGCTGGCCGATCTGTTCGCGGAGGTCGACGCATTGGTCACACCGACCACGTTGACTGTTGCCCACGGCTACGACCAGCACGAGGCGAGCATCGTCACCGGTGATCCGTGCTGGGCATTCAACGTGACCGGTCATCCCGCGGTGAGTGTGCCGGCCGGTCTGTCGGACGGACTGCCGGTGGGTGCCCAGGTTGTTGCTCCGCATGGGGCGGACGAGGTTGCGCTGGAAGTTGCCCGTCGGCTTCAGGCAGAGCTGCTGCCGCCCGGCCGTTGACCGTGGGCGGGAGCGCCCTGGCGACGGTGTTCGCGACGTCGATGGCGGCCGCGCGGGTCAGGTTCGGTGTCGTCTCGCCGCGGGCGGTGGGGGAGCGGAGCGGCTCGGGCTTCACGAAGTCGGCGACGGCCGCCACGACCTCTGGCGTGTAGACGTCCTGCGCTGCCGCGATTGCGGATGGGCCGGTCTCCCGAGGCGGCCGGAACAGTTCCGTGAGCTCGATGCGAGCGAGTCTGACGAGCTCCTTGGCCCGCAGGATGCGGCTGCGCCGGAGGATCTGCCGCTCGCGGGTCAGCGTCGCGGTCTGCCGCCAGTTGACGTCGAACATGATCCGGCCCCGCTGAAAACCGGGGTTCGTCTCGCCGCCGGCGTACCCGCGTGCGTTGCCGTGGGTGAAGAACTCGCTGTAGAGCGCCCCGTCGTCCTCGAGTTTCAGCACGTTCCACGCCCGGTACGGATCGGTCGGTAGCTCGCCGCGTACCCAGGCCTCGTCCATCAGCGCGTGCGACGCCGTGTTCAGCGGCCGGTGGCCGACATAGTGGTACTGCGGTGGTTCGCCCCGCCGGCGCCGGTCGTACTCGGCGATGATCTGCGGCCACTCGTCGGCGGAGATCGCGCGCTAGCCGGGCCGCGAACGACGTCCGGGCGCGTAGCTCGGCCCGGGAGGTGATCGGGTGGTCGGTGCGCCCGGTCATCGTCTCGAGCTTGTCCATCACGAACGTGCCGTCGTGCGGAGCGACGCGCTCCCAGCGGGTGACCTTCAGCGACGGGCGGTTCGGGCCGCCGGTGACGGTGTTCAGTGCACGCAGCGCGGCGATGGCGGCGCGGTACAGCGGGACGCGGCGGCGCATGATGCGGGTCTCCCACGCCATGCGGTAGTCGCTGTTCAGCCACGCCGTACCGGCGAGTTGCTTCGCCGCGCGGCGATTCACCCCGGATGCTCCGCGCGCCAGTTCTTGATCATCAGGTCCATGTCGGTGTGGATGAAGGCGAAGAAGTCGGCGGCCTCGGTCAGCCGGACGCCGACGGCGGAGTCCGCGCCGAAGAGCGCGGCGCCCGAGCGGCTGGTCGACTCCCACTCGCTGAGCGCCTGGTTGCGGCGCTCCAGGATCGCGGCGAACACGTCCTCGCGGATCCGGTAGTGGTCCTTGCGGGACCCCGGCAGCCGCTCCCGCGAGATGAACGAGACCTGCAGCAGCTGGCGGACCGCACCCGAGACGGCGGGCTGGCTGATCTTCAGCCGGTCGGCGAGTTCCGCGGCGGTCATCGTGCCGTTCGGGCTGACCAGCATCGCGCCCATCACCCGCGCGGACATCGTCGGTACGCCGCTGTTCGCCAGCACCCCGGCGAACCGCTCGACGAACTGACTGATCTCTTCCGGACTCGGTGCGGACGCCATGGTTGAAGCTTACAGTAATTTGATTTATCGCAACTATCACAAACTTCTGATACTTTGCATCCCATGACCACGACCACCGACACCTCCACGCCGACGCTCACCGGCGCCCGCCGCTTCGGTGTCCTCATCGCACTCTGTCTCGCCGTCCTCGTCCTCGGCCTCGACACCACCGTGCTGAACGTCGCGCTGCCGACGCTCGCCCAGGACCTGGACGCCTCGACCAGCCAGCTGCAGTGGATGGCGAACAGCTACAACCTCGTGCTCGCCGCGCTGCTCCTGCCGGCCGGTCTGCTCGGCGACCGGTTCGGCCGCCGGAAGATCATTGCGATCGCGCTCAGCCTGTTCGGGCTCGCGTCGCTCGCCTGCGCGCTGTCCGACTCGGCCGGGGCGTTGATCGCCTCCCGGGCGTTCCTCGGGATCGGCGCCGCCATGATCGTCCCGGTCGCGCTGTCGCTGATTACCGTGCTGTTCCGCACCGAGGTGGACCGGAAGAAGGCGATCGGCTTCTTCGTCGTTGCCAACAGCATCGGTATGCCGCTCGGCCCGATCGTCGGCGGATTGCTCCTCGACCACGCCGGCTGGCAGTGGATCTTCGTGATCAACGTCCCGATCGCCTTCCTAGCCGCGCTCGCGGTGACGGTGCTCGTCCCGGAGAGCCGGAGCGCGAACCGGCCAGCGATCGACTGGCTCGGGATCCTGCTGTCCAGTGCCGGACTGGCCGCGCTCGTGTACGGCGTGACGAAGGCCGGTGAGACCTCGTGGACGAGTGGCGTGACGCTGCTGTTCCTCGCGCTGGCCGTCGTCCTGATCGCCGGGTTCCTGATCTGGCAGCGGCGGAACAGTGCGCCGTTGATCGAGCTGCGGTTGTTCCACGAGCGCGTGTTCACCGGGGGCGCCGTACTGCTGACAGTGTCGGTGTTCGCGATCTTCGGGTTGCTGTTCACGATGCCGCAGTACTTCCAGGGCATCAACGGGTCGGACGCGTTGCACACCGGGCTGAAGCTGCTGCCGTTCATCGGTGGCATGACGATCGGTGCGAAGCTCGCCGAGCCGGTGGAGGCGCGGGTCGGGACCCGGTTGGTCGTGATGGCCGGCTTCGTGGTGATGGCGGTCGGGTTCGTGCTCGGGGCCTTCACCGATCTCGGCACCGGGTACGGGTACACGGCGATCTGGTTCGTGGTGGTCGGGTTCGGCCTCGGCTGCTCGATGCCGCAGGCAATGAACGCGGCGCTCGGCGTCCTCGACCCGGAGCGGGCCGGCACCGGGTCAGGTCTGCTGCAGGCCTTCCGGCAGGTCGGTGGCACGGTCGGCGTCGCCGTCCTCGGGACCGTGCTGAACTCGGTCTACCGCACCAACGTCGACACCACAGGACTCCCGGCGCAGGCTGCTGATGCGGTGCAGAAGAGTCTCGGCGGTGGGCTTGCAGTCGCGACCAAGACTGGCTCCGCGGGGCTGCTGAACGACGTACGCGATGCCTTCATGACCAGCTTGAACACCACGATGTGGGTGTCCGGCGGGATCGCAGTCGTCGGCGCGATTCTCGCCGCCGTACTGATGCCGAAGAGAGCTGCCCGCCCTCAGCAGAGCGAGAGCGGGCAGGCAGTCATCAGTTGAGGGTCAGTTGAGCTCGAGGCCCGGGTACAGCGGGAACTTGTCGAGCATCTCGGCCGAGGCGGCCTTGGTCTTGTCGGCGACCCCGTCGGCCAGCACGTACTTCGCCTTCGACGGAGCACCGGCGGCCGTGGTGGTCGGCGTGGTCGCGGACAGCACGTCCACGATCAGCTCGGCCACCCGGTCGAACTCGTCGCCGCCGAACCCGCGGGTGGTGAGCGCCGGCGTACCGATCCGGACGCCGGAGGTGTACCAGGCGCCGTTCGGGTCCCGCGGTACGGCGTTCCGGTTGGTCACGATGCCCGCGTCGAGCAGCGCCGACTCGGCCTGCCGGCCGGTGATGCCGTACGACGAGACGTCCAGCAGCACCAGGTGGTTCTCGGTCCCGTCGGTCACCAGCTTCACGCCGCGCTTCATCAGCCCCTCGGCCAGCGTGACCGCGTTGTCGGCGACCGCCTGCGCGTACTGCTGGAACGCGGGCTGCCGCGCTTCGGCCAGCGCGACCGCCTTCGCGGCCATCGTCTGGCTGAGCGGACCACCGAGGACCATCGGGCAGCCGCGGTCGACGGACTCGGCGTACTCCGGCTGGCAGAGCACCATGCCGCCGCGCGGGCCGCGCAGCGACTTGTGCGTGGTCGTGGTGGTGACGTGCGCGTGCGGGATCGGGTCGAAGTCGTCGGTGAAGACCTTGCCCGCGACCAGACCGGCGAAGTGCGCCATGTCGACCATCAGCGTGGCGCCGACCTCGTCCGCGATCTCGCGCATCTTCGCGAAGTTCACCTTGCGCGGGTACGCCGAGTAGCCGGCGATCAGGATCAGCGGCTTGAACTCACGCGCCGCCGCGGCGACCGCGTCGTAGTCGAGCAGACCGGTCTCCGGGTCGGTGCCGTACGAGTGCTGGTTGAACATCTTGCCGGAGATGTTCGGCCGGAACCCGTGCGTGAGGTGACCGCCGGCGTCCAGCGACATACCGAGCATCTTCTGGTCGCCGAGCGCCTTGCGGAGCTTGGTCCAGTCCTCGTCGGTCAGGTCGTTGACGTGCTTCGCGCCCGCCTCGGCCAGCGCCGGGGACTCGATCCGCTGCGCCAGGATCGCCCAGAAGGCGACCAGGTTCGCGTCGATGCCGGAGTGCGGCTGGACGTACGCGTGCGGTGCGCCGAACAGCGCCGTCGCGTGATCCGCGGCGGTCTGCTCGACGGTGTCGACGTTCTGGCAGCCCGCGTAGAAGCGGTGCCCGATGGTGCCCTCGGCGTACTTGTCCGACAGCCAGTTGCCCATCGTCAGCAAGGTGGCGGGGGAGGCGTAGTTCTCGCTCGCGATCAGCTTCAGCGAGGAGCGCTGGTCGGCCAGCTCGGACCGGATCGCGCCGGCGATGGTCGGCTCGACCGCGGCGATCACCTGCAGCGCGTTGTTGTACGCTGCCGACGCGGCGGCGGCGTCGAAGGACGCGGTGTTGTCGGTGGGTTGAGGCATCGTTGTCTCTCCTGCTTGCAGTGGGTCGAAGGCACCCAGGCGCACGGTGCCGACGGGTTTCGCTCCCCGGTGGTTCTCCACCTTCAGCGCGCCAGTCGCGACGCGTTCACCCTATCGCGCGCGTGACGATCTGCTCGAACGGCGTCGTCCGCGGCAACGTGCCGAACACACCACCCCAGTCGTTGGCCAGCCGCGCCGCGACGAACGCGTCCGCGACCGCGGGTGTCGAGTGCCGGATCAGCAGCGAAGCCTGCAGGCACAGCGCCATCTGGGCGGCCAGCCGACGTGCACCGGCTTCGGCGTTCTCGAGGTCGGCAAGCGCTTGCAGCACGTCGTTCACCGCCGCGTCCAGCCGCGCGTCGGCTCCTTGCGCGGCGCCGACCTCGAGCAGCCAGGCGTCGAACGACTCGGGCCGGCGGAGCGCCCGCAGTACGTCGAGCGCGTTGACGTTGCCCGAACCCTCCCAGATGGAGTTGAGCGGCGACTCCCGATAGAGCAGCGGGAGGCCCGACTCCTCGACGTACCCGTTGCCGCCGAGGCACTCGAGCGCCTCGGCCACCATGAACGGCGTCCGCTTGCACACCCAGAACTTCGCCAACGGCAACGCGATCCGCCGGAAGGCGCGCTCCTGCTCGTCGCCGCCGAGAGAAGCATCGACTGCCGCGGCGAGACGCATGCCGAGCGCTGTGGCTGCTTCGCTCTCGATCGCCAGGTCCGCGAGCACGTTCTGCATCGCGGGTTTGTCGGCGAGCAACCCACCGAACGCACTCCGGTGCTGCGTGTGCCAAATCGCCTCGACGAGCGCCCGCCGCTGGAGCGCGGACGAGCCGAGTACGCAGTCCAGCCGGGTCGCCGCGACCATCTCGATGATCGTCCGGACACCGGCACCCTCGTCACCCAGGCGGTACCCGACGGTGCCGTGAAGCTCGACCTCGCTGGACGCGTTCGACCGGTTGCCGAGCTTGTCCTTGAGCCGCTGCAGCGCGAACGGGTTCCGGTTGCCGTCGGCAAGAACCCGCGGTACGACGAAGCAGCTCAGCCCCTCAGGCGCCTGGGCGAGCACCAGGAAGACGTCCACCTGCGGCGCCGAGCAGAACCACTTGTGCCCGTTGAGCTGATACTCGCCGTCGGCACCGGTCGGCGTCGCGGTCGTCAGGTTCGCCCGGACGTCCGAGCCGCCCTGCTTCTCGGTCATCCCCATCCCGGCGAGTACGCCGTTCTTCTCCGCCGCGGGCAGGCGCCGTACGTCGTACTCGGTCGAGGCGAGCTGCGGGATCCACTCCTTCGCGAGCCGCTCGTCGGCCTTGAGCGCGGGCACCGCGGCGTACGTCATCGAGATCGGGCAGCCGTGGCCCGGCTCGACCTGGGACCACAGGTAGAACCCGGCGGCCCGGGTCAGGTGCGGGGACGGGCGCTCGCTGGTCCACGCCGCGGCCTGCAGGCCGAAACCGACGGCCCGCTCCATCAGCCAGTGCCACGCGGGGTGGAAATCGACCTCGTCGACGCGGTGGCCGTAGCGGTCGTGGGTGCGCAGGACCGGCGGGTTCTGATTTGCCGGGAGGGCGAGCGCGAGGGCCTCCTCGGAGCCTGCGAGCTCGCCGATTCGGTGCAGACCGGGGTCAGCGGCGAGGTCCGCCGCGGGACCGGCGTACGGACGCAGAGCGTCACCAAGTGCCGTGTCGCGGGTGAAGAAGTTCACGCCCCGCAGTGGGGGAGCCTGGTTCGTTACCGCGAATGGGTCCGCCATGTCAGTACGGTAAGCGGTATGGCACGTTCTGGGGCAGGACCCGCGAGAGGGAGCTTCCTCTCCTTGACATGGGTTCGCAGGATCCCCGCGACGACCTGGAAGCTGCTCACCCAGACCATCGGAGTCTGTCTGCGCTACCGGGTCACCGGTCTCGCGGCCGAGGGGGCGTTCTTCGCGATCCTCTCGCTGCCGCCACTGATCTTCGGGCTCGCCGGATCGCTCGGTTACATCGCGAGCAAGTGGTTCGAGGTCGAGACGATCAACGACATCAAGCAGCAGATCGTCGATCTGGCCGCCCGGGCGCTGACCGACGACTCGATCAAGAACGTGATCGCGCCGACGCTCGACCAGGTGCTGAACGGCGGCCGGCCGGACGTGATCTCGATCGGTTTCGTGCTGGCGCTGTGGTCCGGCAGCCGCGCGCTGAACGTCTTCGTCGACACCATCACGATCATGTACGGGATGGGCGGCAAGCGCGGCATCGTCCGCACCCGCGCGCTGTCCTTCAGCCTGTACTGCGCCGCGCTGATCATCGGCGTGATCGTCCTGCCGCTGGTGCTGGCCGGACCGAACGCGGTCGATGCCTTGTTGCCGCACCGGCTGGACTTCCTGAACCAGCTGTACTGGCCGGTGGTCACGATCCTGTCCGCGGGCTTCCTGAACACGCTGTACCACCTGTCGGTGCCGATCCGGACGCCGTGGGTGTCCGACCTGCCCGGGTCCTTCCTGGCGCTGTCGATCTGGATCCTCGGCAGCTTCGTGCTCCGCTGGATCCTGCAGAGCACGGTCGGCGGTACGTCGATCTACGGGCCGCTGGCCGCGCCGATCGCCGTACTGATGTGGCTGTACATGACCGCGATCGCTGTGCTGATCGGTGCTGCCTTGAACGCGGTCGTGGACCGGCTGTGGCCGCACAAGGCGCATGTCGCTGAGGTGAAGGCTGCAGCTGGGGCGGAGGAGGACGCCGAGGTCGAGCCGGTGATGAGGGCCGAGCCGGAGCGGCACCACGAGCACTCGCACTCGCTGACGCCGGTCGAGTCCGACGAGCGGCCGGAGGCGGAGGCGGCTCGCAAGATCGAGAAGCTCTCGGAGCCGAGACCGCAGCCCGCGCCGAAGTCTGCGCCGAAGCCTGAAGCGGAGCCTGCGCGGAAGCCTGAGGTTGAGCCCGCACCGAAGCCCGCTCCTAAGCCTGCTCCTAAGCCTGCTGCGGAGGCCAAGGCGCCTGCGGTGGAGCCGGAGCCCAATGGAGAGCGGAAGCGGGCGTCGGTCGGAAAATCCGGTGCGCAGAGTGAGACCGACGACCTAGGCTGACGGCATCGCGAAACACGGTCCTGGCTGGACCGCAAGGACTGGAAGGGAGGCAACCCGCCATGAGCTATGAACTGGCCCGACGGGCCGTTGTCTCCCACCTCGTCCGTCCGCTGAGCTGATCTCGCGGCCGGACCCTCCGAAAGGTTCGCCGCATGTCAGCCACACTCCAGGCCCTGGGACTCGACAGCTCCACGGCCGAACTTCTGCAGTCTGTCCCGGACGAACTGGTCCCGGGACGGGTCGCCCGGGTCGACAAAGGCCTGGCGACCGTTTTCACCGCGGACGGGCCGGTCCGCGCCGGCTGGTCCGGTGCACTGCTCGCCGCGATCGCAGCCGACCCTCAGGCCGGCCCGTGCACCGGGGACTGGGTAGTACTGCGGTTCTGGCCCGACGACCGCATCACGGTCGAGTCGGTGCTGCCACGCCGTACGTCGATCATCCGGGCCGAGGTCGGCGGGTCGTCGCGTGGACAGGTGCTCGCGGCAAACGTCGACGTGATCGCCATCGTCGTCGGACTGGTCCCGGAGCCGAACATCGTCCGCATCGAGCGCTTCATGGCGCTGGCGTGGGAGAGCGGCGCGCGCCCGGTCGTCGTACTCACGAAATCCGACCTGGTCACCGACGCCGAGCTCGTAGCCGAGGACGTGGCGGGTGCCGCGCCCGGTGCCGACGTACTGGTGTGCAGTGCGACCACTGGCGCCGGCCTGGACGACGTACGCGCGTTGCTGGACGGGGACGCGACGCTGGCGTTGCTGGGGTCCAGTGGGGCGGGCAAGTCGTCACTGGTGAACGCACTGGCCGGCGTCGAGCTGCTGGACGTGCAGGACATCCGGGAGGACGGCAAGGGCCGTCATACGTCGGTACGGCGCGAGCTGATCGTGCTGCCGAGTGGTGGGGTCGTCGTCGACACGCCTGGGCTGCGGGGGATCGGTCTGCAGGAGTCCGGGGAGGGGCTGGCCGCGGCGTTCCCGGACATCACGGAGCTGGCCGAGCAGTGCAAGTTCAAGGACTGCTCCCACGTGATGGAGCCGGACTGCGCGGTACGGGCGGCTCTCGACGACGGCTCGTTGCCGTACCGGCGCTATGACAGCTGGGTGAAGCTGCAGCGCGAGGCGGCGTACATGGCTCGTCGTGCGGACGCGCGGGTGCGTGCGCAGGCGAAGAAGGACTGGGTGCGGGCCAGCAAGTCGTACCGCAGGGACATCAAGCCGCGGCCGTAGTGAAAGGATCGGGGCATGGATCGTGCAGTCCTGATCACAGGCGCTTCCAGAGGAATCGGTGCGGCGACCGCTCACGCGTTTGCCGCCGCCGGAGACCGGGTGGCCGTCCACTACAGCTCGTCGCCGGACGCCGCGGCCCAGGTGGTGAAAGAGCTGCCGGGGGAGGGACACGTCGCCGTACAGGCCGATCTGGCTGATCCGGACGCGATCGAGTCGATGGTGTCTGACGCCGCAGCGGCGCTGGGTGGCATCGACGTACTGGTGAACAACGCGGGGGTGTATCACCCGCACCGCATCCGCGAGACGACGTACGCCGAGTGGCAGCAGGCGTGGGCGGACACGCTCGCGGTGAACCTCGTCGGCCCGTCCAACGTCACGTGGTGCGCGGTCCGGCACATGGGCCGCGGCGGCCGGATCGTCAACGTGTCGTCCCGCGGCGCCTTCCGCGGCGAGCCGAACCAGCCGGCGTACGGCGCGTCGAAGGCCGCGATCGTCTCGTTCACCCAGTCCCTGGCCCGCGCGCTGGGCCCGGAAGGTATCGCGGTCACCGCGATCGCGCCGGGCTGGACCGTCACCGATATGGCCGCGGTGAACCTCGCAGGCGAAGGCTACGACCGACGCCGCCTGGAGAGCCCGCTGGAACGAGTGGCCGATCCGTCGGAGGTCGGGGCGGCAATCCTGTACCTGGCCTCGGCCGAGGCCGAGTTCGCCACCGGCACAGTCCTCGACTTCAACGGCGGCTCGTACCTACGCATGTAACGCGGTCACCTACCCGCCGGGGGCCTGGTCGCAGCTGCCCGGCGCCTCTCACGCCACCGGTTGGCTCGGGCGTCGCAAGCCGAGCCACTGCTCGGCGCCCCACGCCTGAAACCGCTCCACCTCAACGAACCCCAGCTTCGCGGCGAGCCGCATCGAGGCGACGTTAGCGGTCTGGGTGAAGAGCACCACCGGCTCGTCAGGAAGCACGTCGTCGAACCAGTCGAGCACCGCCGCGCAGGCCTCAGCGGCGTACCCGAATCCCCAGGCCCGCGGCAGAAACAAATACCCGAGATCGACCTTCCCGACAGCCGCCGGCCGCCGCTGCCCAGTCGCCCTCTTGAGCAGAACCTGGCCGATCATCTCCCCGTCGAGCTCAACCACAAAGCTCCCCGGCCACTCCTCAGGCACCGCAGGCAGTTCCCGCTCGAGCTCATCCCGCCCCCGAGGCCCGCCGAGATACTCATGCACCTCCGCCGACCCCAACAACTCAACAAACCCCGCCCGATCCCGCCCCTCAGCCCCCCGAACCACCAACCGCTCAGTCCGAACCACCCCAGGCGGCCAAGCCACCCCACCAACCCCATCCATCCCCCCACCCAACCACACCCCACCGAGCAGTCACCCGCGCCGTTCCCTCCCCGCCCCGACGCGTTTGGGGAGGATTACCCTCCCGAATCGGCCAGTCATCCTCCCCAACCCGGCGCGACCAGCGGGGTGACGGACGGCGGGATCTCACAGCTACCCGAACGCCGACCAGTTCCCGAATCCCCAGGCCATCACAATCCGTCTCCCGAGCCCCCGTCAACGCTCAGGCCGGCCGACCACGGCCGATTATGATGGCCTGCAGATCCACTCCACAGGCAACCCGACCCGAGCAGTCCCACAGGCCGCGGCGAGCAACCCCAACCAGGTAATCGACCGCGACGAGAAACCCACGCCGGTCAGCCAACGGCGGCGAGGAACCCCAAGCGGTCAGACGACTGCGGCGGCCGACCACGGAGCCGAGCGAAGCGAAGGCGCCAGGGGGTGCGGGTGGCGGAGCCCCCGCTTGCGGCGAGCGGAGCGCTGCCGCACAAATGACGAAGGCGAGGTGGCCTGCGCGTTTCGCAGGCACACCTCGCCTCTCGGCTTCGTGGACGATACTGGGATCGAACCAGTGACCTCTTCCGTGTCAGGGAAGCGCGCTACCGCTGCGCCAATCGTCCAAGAAAACCATCCGTCCGGGAAACTCCCGAACCGACCGTGGTTCTCGAGGTGGAGACGGGATTCGAACCCGTGTACACGGCTTTGCAGGCCGTTGCCTCGCCTCTCGGCCACTCCACCACTGAGGCTGTTCGACATCTGAGGACGGTGGCCTGCCGAACCCTCTCCGAGCGGACGACCGGGTTCGAACCGGCGACCTCAACCTTGGCAAGGTTGCGCTCTACCAACTGAGCTACGTCCGCGCTTCGCTTCGAGCGTTTCCACTCGGTGCGAGAGCAGAACAGTAGCGCACTTTCCGCCCGGACAAAAACCGGATTCCGCAGCGTCGCGGCCCGGGTGCGGCGAGCGTGAACGGCACCCCATTCGTCACACCAGCCCCACGGATCCTGTCCACTCGCCACGCCGTCCGGTCATCCCTTCAAGGTCACCAGATCAACACTTTCGAGGTACTCCGGATCACCCCGGAGATCGAGCGCGGCGACACGCCCGTCGACGACCGTGAAAGAGAACACAACGAGTGGTTCGCCGCGCCGCATCCACACCAGGCCAGGCATTCCGTCGACGAGTACGAGTTTCGCCGCGGCCGCCCGTCCGGAGAATTCCTGCGCCACCGCTGCCGCCCCCGCGAGCGTCGATTCCGTCCCGTAGGCCGCCGCCCCCGCGTCCGCGCGCACGACCACCTCGGGATCCAGTACTTCGAGCAACGCCGTGAAGTCCGCCCCGCGCGCCGCGGCGAGGAACGCGGTCACGACTTCTTTCTGCCGGAGTACGTCGACGTCGGTCGGTTCCGGCGTACCCCGGACCCTTCGTCGTGCCCGGCTGGCGATCTGCCGCGCGGCCGCCGGTGACTTCCCGATGATCGGAGCGATGTCCTCGAACGGTACGGCGAACAGGTCGTGCAGCACGAAGGCGAGCCGCTCGGCCGGCGACAGCGTCTCGAGGACGACGAGCAGCGCGAGACCGACCGAGTCGGCCTGCACCGCTTCGAGTTCGGGATCCGGTACGTCGTCGTCCGCAAGCGCCGGCGAGTGTTCGCCGACGGGCAGTTCGGGCCGGCCGCGGCGGGTTCGCAGCATGTCGAGGCAGATCCGCCCGACGACGGTGGTGAGCCAGCCGCCGAGGTTGTCGATCGTCGCGGAGTCGCTGCGGCTGAGCCGGATCCAACTCTCCTGGACCGCGTCCTCGGCCTCCAGTTCGGAGCCCAGGATCCGGTACGCGACGGCCCGCAGGCGGTCCCGGTTCTCCTCGAACCGTGTTGCGAGCCAGTCGTCCCCGGCCATTCGAACCACATCCTTCACCTGTCACACTGACCGGCCCAGTGCCGTCATGCGCATGACGGAGTACGTGAAGAAGATGTGACAGCAGATCCCGAGGAGCATGTGATGACGGCACCAGCCCGGTCGTTGCCGGACCGCAAGCAGGACACTCTGAACCGCCTGGAGCACGACGTGGACGCCTGGGTGTCCACAGCGTCACTGGACGGTACGCCGTACCTCATGCCGCTCTCGTTCCTCTGGAGCGACGGGACTTTCCTGCTGTCGACGGCCCGGACCAATCCGACCGGTCGTAACCTGCACGCCAACCCGGTGGTGCAGTTGACGCTGGGCGAGGTTCGCGACGTGATTCATGTGACCGGCACGGTCGAGGTCGTCGACCCGAGTGACGCCGAGGGGGAGGCGTTCGCAGCGAAGTCGGGCTTCGACCCGCGTCCGTTGGAGAACTACCTGTTCTTCCGTGTCACGCCGACCCGGATCCAGGCGTGGCGTGAGGTCAACGAGCTGAAGGACCGCGTGCTGATGGAAAACGGCGCCTGGCTGATCTGAGGCTTCCCTTGACTTCGAGTGCGGTCTAGAAGGCAGGGTGGGGTGCATGTTGTCTCGAACGATCGGAAACTGCCGGACCGTCAGCGCGCTCTGCCTGGGCGCCATGAACTTCGGATCGTCGACGCCACCCGACACCGCGTTCGCGATCCTCGACCGGTTCGTCGAGGCGGGTGGGACGTTCATCGACACCTCGAACAACTACAACCAGTGGCTCGGGCATGGTGGTGAGAGCGAGGAACTGCTCGGACGCTGGATGCAGTCCCCCGGCAACCGCGACGACCTGGTGATCGCGACGAAGTGCGGTGCGCGGACGACGGTGCCTGGTGATCCCAGCGATGCCCAGTGGGAAGGGCTGAGCGCCTCCGCTGTCGGTGAGGCAGTCAAGGGCAGTCTGGGTCGGCTCGGTGTTGACCGGATCGACTTGTACTACGCGCACATCGACGACCGCAGTACTCCGTTGGAGGAGACAGTCGCCGCATTCGGTCAGCTGGCGGCGGAGGGGGTCGTTGACGTTATCGGGTGCAGTAATACCGCGGCGTGGCGTCTCGA
Organism: Kribbella sp. NPDC043289; assembly: GCF_056436705.1. NCBI lineage: Bacteria > Bacillati > Actinomycetota > Actinomycetes > Propionibacteriales > Kribbellaceae > Kribbella > Kribbella sp. NPDC043289. The sequence continues at coordinate 1,946,548 of NZ_JBWKCB010000001.1, read as the reverse complement.
CCGGGCTCGACAGACCGCAGCTGCTCAGGGCGTCGCGCAGTACTCCGTCATTCAGCAGCACTCGACATACCTGTGGCCGAACCCGCCGTCGTTGCAGGGGGTTCGTCGTCTGGGCACACCGCATCTTCAGCATGCGGGGATCGAGCACTTCGACTATCTGGAAGAGCATCCCGACGTGACGCTCGTTGCCTACCAGTCACTGCTGGCCGGCTCGTACAGTCGGCCTGACCGGCCTTTCTGGGCTGAGCGTGGTTATGCGCATCCGACGGCGTACGTCCGGTTCGAGGCACTGCGGCAGGCTGCGCGTGAGCTTGGTGCGACGACGAACCAGGTAGTACTCGCGTGGCAGCTGCAGCATGGCGTCGTACCGCTTGTTGGTGCGTCCTCCGTTGCGCAGCTCGACGAGGCGCTGGGTGCTGTCGAGCTGGAGCTCGATGCGCAACTGGTCGCTCAGTTGGATAACGCCTGAGTGCGTGCCTTGGTGCGGTAGCGCAATGGTGACTCGCCGACTTCGCGTTTGAACGCCGTACTGAATGCGCTCTCGGAGGCGTAGCCCAGCTCGGAGGCGAGGGAGCCGACGCTGACGTCGCCGTCGCGGAGGGCGCGTTGGGCGAGCATCATCCGCCACCGGTTCAGGTACGCACGCGGCGGCATGCCGGCGACCTCGCGGAAGCGTTCCGCGAAGGCTGTGCGGGACATCGCGGTGGCGCGGGCGAGTTCGTTGAGTCCCCAGAGCCGGTCGGGTTGTGAGTGCATCAGGGTGAGGGCCGGGCGCAGTCGCTCGTCGGTGAGTACGTGCAGCCAGCCCGAGGGGAGCGCGGCTTGATCGACATACGCGCGGAGTACCTCGAGGGCGAGTAGTTGGGCGTGCTGCCGGATCGCGAAGGCCGAGCCCATCCGGTGACCGGCCACCTCGTCGAAGAGCCGGTGGATGCTGCCGCGGAGGTTGGCGCCGGTGGTGCTGGAGGCCCGCACGTGCGCTACCGGGGGCAAGGCCTCGGCCAGCAGGGCCCGGCCGGCTTCGTTGAGGTCGATCCGGCCGCCGAGGACGATGTCGTGCGTCGTCCAGTCGGCGCCGGTCAGCGTGGCGTCACTCTCGATCGGCACGACTTCCTGGACGGGTCCGTCGCCGGTGCCGCCGGAGAGCTCCACCCGCGAGCGGTTGTTCAGGATCGCGACGTCGCCCGGAAGAAGTTCGATCGGGGCGTCGACACCGTCGGTGACCAGGCAGGCGCGGCCACTGACCACCGCCAAGAACTTGAACGTCTCCGCGAGCTCGGCTCGCGCCACCCACGGTCCGCGGACGGCGAACCCGCCCGACACCAGCCCGCGGACCTCCACGAGCTCGAACACCTCGGATAGCTGATCGTCACCCATGACTCTGTACTCTCGCGAAGAAAATATGGACGGATACTTATTCAGAGTACGCCGCTCGCGCAGCAGAGTGGAGGCATGACCCAGAACAAACAAACCCCCATCGGTACTGGCTTCAGCGCGGCGTCGACCACCGACGACGTACTCGCAGACATCGATCTGACCGGCAAGAACACGATCGTGACCGGCGGCCACCGCGGCCTCGGCCTGGAGACGACCCGCGCCCTCAGCAAGGCCGGCGCCACCGTCACTGTCGCGGTCCGCAACCCAGACGGCGCAGCCGCGGCGCTTGAGGGCATCGACGGCGTCGAGACCAGCCAGCTCGATCTGCTCGACCCCAAGTCCATCGACGACTTCGCCGACCGCTATCTCGCGACCGGACGCCCGCTGCACATCCTGATCAACAACGCCGGCATCATGGCCGGCCCGCTGCACCGCGACGCCCGTGGGTACGAGTCGCAGTTCGCCACGAACCACCTGGGTCACTTCCAGCTCACCCTGGGGCTGCTCCCGGCCCTGCAGGCGGCACACGGCGCCCGCGTCGTCAACGTGACCTCCGGCGGTCACCGGCTCTCCGACATCCGCTGGGAAGACCCGCACTTCACCCACGATTACGACCCGCTACTCGCCTACGGCCAGTCGAAAACCGCCAACGTCCTGTTCGCGGTGGAGATCGAACGGCGCTGGTCGCAGTACGACATCCACGCCTTCGCCGCACACCCCGGCATCGTCATCACCACCAACCTCGGCCCCCACCTGCCCGAAGGCGAAACCCGAACCCCCTGGCTGTCCACAGAGTCCCTCCACGCCATGGGCCTAACCGATGACCAAGGCAACCAAATCCTCGACCCCACCCACGAACGCAAAACCGCCCGGCAAGGCGCCAGTACGTCCGTCTTCGGAGCCACCAACCCCCAACTAGACGCCCACGGCGGCACCTACCTGAAAGACAACGAGATCTCCCCGCTCGACCCCACCACAGAAACGAACTTCCACGACCAGAACGTCCGCTCCGACGTAGTACCCCATGCAGTAGACGCGAACTCCGCAGAACGCCTCTGGACCCTGAGCGAACAACTCATCAAGCACTGACGCTCGCTAAGGTCACGAGGTACTCGACCCCAACCTCCCGGAGACGCTCGGTCATGACTGATGCACCGCCATACTTCCAATTGGCCGCGGCCCGCCTCTACCAACCAGACGCCGTACTGGCTGAACGTCTCCCCGGAGGCACGGGGGAGCTGGCCGCCTACATCAAGACCCTGGTGTGGGTAGGCACCGAGTATTTCAGCCACTACGCCGGCGCCTTCGGCTCCCTGGGCCTCCTAGTAGCCGTAGGCATCAAGCCCTCCGGCCATACCCGAATCTGGTGCGACCCAATAGCCGGCACCCTCCCCACGGACGTCGCCTCCACCTTCGCAGATCTCCTCACCGGCGCCGGCGCCAACGGCCGCCCCCAGGTAACCGCCCCTGTCGCCCTAGCCCTGGAAACCCACCTGGGCAACGGCCCGAGTTCCCCGTTCCCCGAAATCCCCGCCACCTGGCAGTCCGCCGCCCAGTCCGCCCCGAGCCCCCTAACCATCCCCGACGACCTCTTCAAACTCATCTGGCCCAACTAGCCGACCCACGACGAGCAACCCCCGCGGGTCAGCCAACTGTGGCGCTCAACCACGAAGCGAAGACACACTCGACCACGACGAGCAATCCGTGCGGGTCAGCCGGCCGCGGCGCTCAGCCAGGGAGCCGAGCGAAGCGACGGCCCACCTGACCGTGGCGAGCAACGCCAACTGTTCAGCCGACCGCGGCGCTCAGCCAGGGAGCCGAGCGAAGCGAAGGCCCCGCACCCGACCGCGGCGAGCAACCGGGGAGCCGAGCGAAGCGAAGGCGCGAGGGGGTGCGGGTGGCGGAGCCCCCGCTGGCGGCGAGCGAAGCGCTGCCGCACGAAATGACGAAGGCGACCCGGTCCGCGCTTTCCGCGGACACGAGTCGCCTGTCGACTGCGTGGGCGATACTGGGTTCGAACCAGTGACCTCTTCGGTGTGAACGAAGCGCGCTACCACTGCGCCAATCGCCCGGGGTGTTGCTGGTGTTGCGGGTGAAACCATAGCGCATGATTCAGCCCCGATCTAATCGAGCCGGGCTACTCTTGCTGCAGGACGGAGATCCCGTCGCGTTGGAGACGTGATTGTGACTTTCTCGCACGACACCGAGCAGGCGCTCGGGACGCTGGTCCGGCTCGTGAACACGATGCCCGGGCCGAACAGCCAGGTCGACTCACTGGAGGCGATGGAGGAGCTGGAGAAGTTCGTCCAAGAACGCGAGTTCAGCGCGGTCGGCACGCTGACCGACAAGGATCTGACCGAGGTCCGGGATCTGCGGCCGGTGTTCGCGCCTGTCTTCACCACGGATTCTGATGCGTCGGCGGCGACGATGATCAACGCGATCATCGCCCGGGGTACGTCGACTCCGCGGCTGACGAATCATGACGGGCACCCGTGGCACATCCACTATTCGCGGGCGGGTGCGTCGATTGCGTGCCGGATCACGGTGGAGTGTGGGATTGCGCTGGCCCAGGTGATCTCGGCCGGCGAGCGGGAACGTCTGCGGCGCTGCGAGGCCCCGGATTGTGACGACGCCTTGATCGACCTGTCCCGGAACCGTTCGAAGCGGTACTGCGACGCGCGCACCTGCGGCAATCGGCTGCACGTCGCGGCGTACCGCGAACGGCGTAAGGCGTCGGGCGAGTAGTTCCGCGGACCTGCGCCACTCACCAAACGCACCGCAATCGCCCGGTCGCCGTGTGGCGGCCGGGCGATCGGCCTGTGGCCGGCGGGTTGGTGAGTGGCTGGTGTCCGGCGGTCAGGGGTTGAGGTCCTGCGCGGAGCGTTCCGCGAAGATCTTCGCGACCTGCGCCGTGATCGTGCCGGGGGCGGGGAGCTCCCGGTCGTCGACACGCTGAATGGCCTGCACATCACGCGTTGTTGATGTGAGGAAGATCTCTTCCGCCAGGAACAGCTGCTCCAGCGGTACGTCGCGCTCGACGCCGCCGAACCATTCGAGGACGAGCGCCCGCGTGATCCCGGCCAGCGCGCCGGACGCGAGGGTCGGTGTGACGAGCTCACCGTCGTACACGCAGAAGATGTTCGCGCCGGTGCCTTCGCTGAGGTTGCCGACGGTGTTGGCGAAGATCGCTTCGCTGCCGCCGCGTTCCTTCGCGTAGGCGAGGGCGCGGACGTTCTCGGCGTACGACGTGGTCTTCAGGCCGGCGACCGCGCTGCGCTCGTTGCGGACCCACGGGACGGTGACGATCGCTGACGTGGGGGACGGGCGGGTGATCTCCTGCGTCGCGATCAGGACCGTCGGGCCCGACGTACCGCGATCGGACGACAGCGGCGAGACACCGCCGGTGTACGTGATCCGCAGCCGGCCGAACGGGATCCCGGGATCGGCCGCGACCACGGCCTCGATCCCGCCCTCGATCGCCGCGGTGTCCGGGGTGGGGAGACCGAGCCCGACCGCCGAACGGACCAGCCGCTCGAGGTGCCGGTGGACGGCGAACGGCCGGCCGTTCTCGATCTTGATCGTCTCGAAGACGCCGTCGCCCGTAGTCAGTCCGTGGTCCAGCGGCGAGACCGTCGCCGCGTCGTCCAGCACGGCGCCGTTGAGCCAGATACGCATGTCGTGCTCCTTCCTCACAACACCTTAGTGCGCAGGCGATCCGGGTCCGCGAGGCAGTCCGGAGGTGACCAGTTGATGACCGTACGTCGACCTCCCGGGGACCCCCGTTTTTGAACTCGGCGCGGGATGGGCTAATGTTCTTCTCGCGCCGGGGGTTGCAAAAACTCGGTCGCAACGCGGACGTAGCTCAGTTGGTAGAGCGCAACCTTGCCAAGGTTGAGGTCGCCGGTTCGAACCCGGTCGTCCGCTCGGAGAGGGTTCGGCAGGCCACCGTCCTCAGATGTCGAACAGCCTCAGTGGTGGAGTGGCCGAGAGGCGAGGCAACGGCCTGCAAAGCCGTGTACACGGGTTCGAATCCCGTCTCCACCTCGAGAACCACTTAGGCTTGTTGAGTGGGTCTTTCTGGACGATTGGCGCAGCGGTAGCGCGCTTCCCTGACACGGAAGAGGTCACTGGTTCGATCCCAGTATCGTCCACGCAGTCGATAGGCGACTCGTGTCCGCGGAAAGCGCGGACCGGGTCGCCTTCGTCATTTCGTGCGGCGGCGCTTCGCTTGCCGCGAGCGGGGGCTCCGCCACCCGCACCCCCTTTGCGCCTTCGCTTCGCTCGGCTCCGTGGCTGGGCGCCGCGGTCGTCTGAGCGGTGCGGGTTGCCCGCCGCGGTCGGCTGACGGGCTCGGGTTGCCCATCGCAGTCGCCTGACCGGCGTGCAGTCCCCGCCGCAGCCCCGTGCTCGCTACTGCAGTCCCCTCGCCCGGTGCGGGTTGCTCGCCGTGATCGTCTGACCGGCTGCGCTGGTCGCGATGCGGTTGTCTGTGGGTTGCTCGCAGTGGTTGGGATCTGCAGGCCATCACAATCGGCCGTGGTCGGACGGCCTGAGCGGGGACGGTGGCTCGGGAGAAGGATTGTGATGGGCTGGGGGTTCGGATCGCAGTGAGGTCTCGCTGTCCGAACCCCCGCTGGTCGCGTCGGGTTGGGGAGGATTACTGGCCGATTTGGGTCGGAAATCCTCCCCAATCGCGTCAGTGCGAGAGGGAACGGCTCGGGTGACTGGCCGGCGGTGGGGTGAGATCGGGCGGGTGCGGGTGGGGCGGTCGTCTGCCGGCTAGGGCTTTGGCGTGGTTGGGATCTGCAGGCCATCACAATCGGCCCTGGTCGGACGGCCCGAGCGGGGACGGCGGCTCGGGAGACGGATTGTGATGGGCTGGCGGTCCGGGTGGGTGCTTGGGGCGGTTGGTGGTGGGGTGTGGATTTGGTGGGGTGGGAGGGGTTGGGGTTAGGGGGTTTGGAAGCGGCGGGTGTTTTTGGGGGGATTTGGGAGTTCTTTGAGGCCGACGGTGAGCATTACGTGGGCTGAGGCTTTGTTGGGGGCGTGGCATTCGCCCCAGAAGGTGGCTACTGATCGCTCGTCGTGGCAGTAGGTGAGGGCGGCTTTGAGGGCTTCGGTGGCGTAGCCGTTGGAGCGGTGGGTTGGGTGGATGGCGTAGCCGAAGCTCCAGTCGGCTGTGGGGTCGTTGCTCTGGCCCAGGCCTAGCCAGCCGAGGAACTCGGCGTCGGTGCGGCGGGTGATGATCAGTTGTAGATGGGTGCCGTTGTCGCTGGCGGCGTTCGCGTGGGTGTTCAGCCAGGCGCGTACGCCGGGGACGTCCCGCGGGCCCCAGTCGTCCATGAAGCGTGCGACTCGGGGGTCGGTCCAGAGCGTGCACAGTGCGGTGAAGTCGGATTCGACGGGCCAGCGGAGCGCGAGGCGGTCGGTCAGGACGGGCAGGCTCATACGGCACCTCCTGGATCAGCGTCGCCGTCAGCATCGGCATCAGCTTCAGCGCGAGCGCCGCCGTCAGTCTGAGCGTCGCCGTCAGTCTCGGCGTCAGCGTCCGGTCGGCATCGGCGTTGGCGGCCGGTGGTTTGGGTGAACCTACAGCGGGCTTTTGGCTGCGGCGAGTGGTTATTTGTTGGGTGTACGATCTGGATCAAACAAGTGTGCGACGTTGATCGAACAGGGGGTGGTGTCGTGCGGGCGTTGGAGCAGCCGTCGTTGGAGGGGCCGGGGGTGATGCGGCTGGTGGATGTGCCGGTGCCGGCGGTGGGTGCGGGGGAGGTGCTGGTCAAGGTTGGTGCCGCGGGGGTGAACTTTGCGGACGTGATGCAGACGCGTGGTACGTACGACGGTGGTCCGCGGCCGCCGTATCTCGCGGGCTTTGAAGCTGCCGGTGTAGTCGTCGCGGTCGGCAAGGCCGTGGCGGATGGGGCCGTGAGTGGCGGGGCCGTGTGTGGTGTGGCTGTGGGGGATCGGGTGCTTGGCGTTGGGTACGGCGCGTTCGCGGAGTATGTCGTGATGCCGGCCGACGGCGTCGTGTCGGTGCCGGCTGGATGGAGTGACGAGGAGGCGCTCGGCCTCGTGCTCAACTGGGCGACTGCGCTCGCGTCGCTTCGGCCGCTTGGTCGGCTGGCTGAAGGTGACACGGTGCTGATCCACGCGGCCGCGGGTGGTGTCGGCCAGGCAGCGGTGCGGATCGCGAAGCACTACGGGGCTACAGTCATCGCCACCGCGTCCGCTTCCAAACACGACGTCGTACGGCGGCTCGGTGCGGATCACGTCATCGATTACAAGACCGCGGACCTGGTCACCGAGGTACGGCGGCTGACGGGCGACCGTGGTGTCGACATCGTGCTCGAATCGGTCGGGGGCGCGACGTTTCGCCAGAGTGTCGAGGTGGCGCGGCGGGTGACCGGCAAGGTCGTCGTGATTGGTGCGGCTGGGGGTGAGGCGACGATCAGCAACTGGGAGTTGAACTTCAAGCACCCGATTCACGTGATCGGTCAGCACCTGACGACGTTGATCCAGCAGGCGCCTGAGCTGTTCGCCGATGTGATGACCGAGCTGGATCAGCTGATCGAAGCCGGCGTCTACCCGCCAGGTCGCCCGACGGTGTACGACCTCGCGGACGGCCCGAAAGCCCTGGCGGAACTGGAGTCCCGTGCCACCGTCGGAAAGATCGCGCTCAAGCCGTCACACTGACCGCGCGACGGCCGTCAGAGTGATTGCGCGACGCGGAATCCGAGGTCCTCGATCGCGAAGGTGGGATGTGACCGGCGGCGGACGGTGGAGCCGACGGAGCGTTCTTCGTCGTCGAAGCCACCGCCTCGGAAGATCCGGTACGCGCCGTACGTCTCGGCGTCGTACAGGTCCCAGCACCACTCCCAGGTGTTGCCGAGCATGTCGTGCAGTCCCCACGCGTTCGGCGTTTTGAGCCCGACCGGATGGGTGTGGCCGTCCGAGTTCCCGGCGTACCACGCGATGTCGTCGATCGGGCCGTAGCGGTACGCGGGCGTGCCGGCGGTGCAGGCGTACTGCCACTCGGCCTCGGTCGGGAGGCGGTAGCCGGGGGAGGACCAGTCGCAGTCGACCTCGGTGCCGTCGATGGAGTACGCCGGTGGCAGTCCGGACTCGGCCGAGAGCTGGTTGCACAATGCAACGGCGTCGTACCAGCTCACGCTAGTCAGCGGGAAGTCGCCGGCGACCATCGGGAAGCGGGCGAGACGGAACGCGGGCAGGTTGACGTGCCAGCGCTTCCCGAGGCGGTCGTCGCGGAGGAACAGGAGGCCGGCCGGCAGGTCAATGAGGTCGAGCACCGTCCAACCGTAGGGGGATCAGTAGAACTGGCGGATCTTCGGCCACAAGGTGGACCAGGGTTCGGCGGGCTGTTCGCAAAGGACCAGGGCGGTGCCGTCCTCGTCGTTGGAGACGATGCTGTCGACGGTGCCGACTTGTTCGCAGTTGCGGAAGTGGGATTCGAAGATCGGCGTGCGTTCGAGCTCGACGAGGAGAACCGGGCCGGTGTTGCTGTCCGGCGGCTGGGCCCAGTCCGCGAAGCTCATGTGTGGTGAGTACGGCATCGGTAAGCCGTGCGAGTCGCCATAGCGGACGAGCGCGCCGGCCTCCCCGTAGTTGCCGGTCAGCAGCGTCGCGGTCGACCGCTCCGCCGACGGCACCTGGGCCCAGGCGGTGGCGACGTTCGCGACGAACGCGGGCCACCCGATCTGCTCGCCCTGCTCCTTGTTGACCGGGATGACGATGTCGCCCGCCGACGCCAGCAGGATCGGCAACGTGAAGACGGACGAAGTGACAGCAGCGAGAACGAGTGCGGCGACAGCCTGGCGCCGATGACGGTCGATCCAGTGCAACGCCGGCTCGCAACCGGCCGCCACGAGGACGAGCAGCAGCGGCAGGGCGTAGTACGACTTGCCGCCGGACACCAGGACGACGACGCAGAGCACGGGGTAGGCGAGCGCGACGGACCGCGCCCACGGCAGTGTCCGCCAGATCCGGAGGAAGCCCGCGATCCAGATCGGTACCAGCAACGGTGACAGTTGCAGGATCTGCAGCGGGATGAACATGATCCGGTTCTCGGTGCCATCGTCGTCGCTGATGCCGCCCGCGACCTTGAGCTGCGGCCAGTCGTGCTGGAACTGCCAAATGACGTTCGGCAGTGCGATCAGGCCGGCGATCGCGATACCGGCGAGGAGCCACCAGGAGCGCAGTACGCGACGTGGGCCGACGATCAGCAGCGACACCAGGAGCGCGGCGACCGGCAGCACCACCAGGTACTTGTTCTCCAGGGCGATGCCGATCGTCAGGCCGAGCGCGAGCCACCAGCGGCCGTCGCCGGTCCGCAGCAGCTTGACCGCGAACAGCCCGATCAGCATCCAGGCGAGCAGGTCGTACGTCGCGGTCGACACCATGTGGCCGACGCCGAGCACGAAGCCGGACACCGCGGCGCAGATCGCGGCGAGCAGTTGCCCTCGCCGGTCGCTGCCGAACTCGCGGGCGATCAGGGCGATCACGATGACCGTCGCGACACAGCTCAGCGTCGACAGCACGCGCAGGCCCATCACGGTGTCGCCGAAGACGGTGGTCGAGATGCGGGTGATCAGTGGCGTCAGCGGTGGCTGGTCGACGTACCCCCAGTTGAGGTGGTGGCCGGCGACCAGGAAGTACAGCTCGTCGCGGTGGTATCCGTACCGTCCGGACAGCGCCGTCAGTACGGCGCCGACGATCAGCGCGACTGTGACGACGGGCCGGGCCGCGAATGCAGGCACCGTTGGGCGGGTCATGCCGGAATGGTGACAGGCCAACGGGCTACTTGAGGAGACGTGGGGTGACCACATTGTCTGCACGCTCCCACCCGGCACCGACGGTTCGCAGGATGATTGGATATGTCAACCGGTCAACTCGGAGGGGGCACGTGCTGTGGCACTGCTGTACGAGCGCATCTGCGCCCATGTGCTGGAGCAGCTCCGGCGGGGCGCGCTCCGCCCTGGGGACCGGGTGCCGTCCGAGATGGAGCTGGCGACACAGTTCGCGGTCAGCCGGATCACCTCCAAGCGTGCCTTGGAGGTACTGCGGGAAGCGGGTCTGGTCGAGCGCATCCGCGGGAAAGGCACCTTCGTCGTACGGCGGCTGCCCGACCTCACCGATCTCAGCGTGCCGCTCCGGCCGGCCACGCGGCGTGAGGCGCGGTCGATCGCGCTGATCGTGCCGGACATGTCCGAGGCGTTCGGTCTGGACCTGCTCAACTCGATCGAGGAGCGCTGCGCGGAGTACGGCGCCCACCTGGTAATACGGCGTACGCACGGGCGGCAGACCGATGAGGAGAAGGCCGTCGACTCGCTGGTGGCCAGCGTGGACGGGCTGATCGTGTTCCCGGTGCACGGCGACTTCTACAACGCCAGTCTGCTGCGGCAGGTGCTGGACGGGTTCCCTGTGGTTGTTGTGGACCGCCATCTGTCCGGCATCCCGGTGGCGGCAGTTCACACCGACAACGTGGCCGCGGCCCGGGCGCTGACCGTCCGCCTCCTCGAACAGGGTCATGAGCACATCGCGTTCGTCTCGCCACCACCGGTGAACACGTCGTCGATCGAGGACCGCCTGGAAGGGTTCCGGGCCGCCTTTGGCGATCACGGCCAGCCGCACGAGCTGACCGACCTGCGCAGCACGCTGCCTGGTTCGACCACGACGGAGAGCGTGCGGGCCGACATGGACGTCATCCGCGCGTTCCGGGACCGCATGCCCGAGGTGACGGCGTATTTCGCCTGTGAGTACAACCTGGCCCGGATGGTCGACCGGGTGCTCGGTGGTGACCGCGTGATCGCCTGTTTCGACTCGCCGGGGGACTCGATCGGCGGACCGCCGTACCTGCATGTTCGGCAGAACCAGACGGAGATGGGGCGCCGTGCGGTCGATCTGCTGATCGCACAGCTGCGGGGCGAGCCGGTGCCGAACCTGTCGTACGTTCCGTTCGAACTGATCGACGCCGAGAGCAGGGACGTGTGACCGGACTGCCTGCGTCGACCGCTGCGCTGACGCCGGTCGACGAACGTACCTGGTTGGTCAGTGGCGACATCGAGTTGGTGTTCCCGCGTGGTCCGGTGTTCGTGCTGGACCACGGGTACGTTCTGCCGTCGGATGCGTCCACTGAGGTGCTGAACGGGCACGGCACCTGCTGGGTCCTCCCAGAGCTGGAGGGCCCGGCCTGGCTGATCACCACCGATGCTGCGCTCTCAGTCAGCTTTGACGCCGACAGCTGCCGCGTGTCCGTGCAGGGGCCGACAGCAACGCTGACGAAGCACCCTGCTCGTCCGCACGCCGATGTCGAGGGTGCCGAGTTCGCACTGGAGTTCCCGGGCTCCGACGCACTGGCCGACGCGCTCGCGGGCTTCTACTGGGGCACAGTCCTGCCCTGCGTCGTCGAGCGCACCACGGCACGCACGTATCCCGACCCGGACGGCTACGTGATCAGCACGCTCGCCGACAAGTACGTCGGCACCTATCCGGACGTGGACCACGAGTTTCAGATCAAGGGCCGGATCGCGTGGGGCAGTGGCGTCGACCAGGCCGTCGTACGGCGGATGATCGAGCTGCAGCTCCGCCTGATGCGTGAGGACCCGCAGCAGCTCTGGCGCGACCCGTGCGCCGTGCAGCCGGACGGCGACCGCGAGTATCACGTTCGTCGCAACAGCCTCGACGGTACGGCGAACGCGGTCATGTTCCTGGTGACGGGCAACGTGGAGGTGCTGGAGTCGATCTGGCTGTACGTCGCCCGCACCAAGGACCTGTCCTGGCTGCGTGCCCACATCGACGACATGGAAGGCGCCGCGTCCTGCGTCGAGGACTGCATCGACAGTCTCGGCAGGCTCTGGTCCGACGTGTACTACGAGGACCAAGTGATCAAGGACGGGCGCGAGACACTGGCCGCCGCACTCGCCGTACGGTCCTTCCAACTCCTCGCTGAACTGGAGACCCTGGTCGACCGCACCAAGAAGGCGGAGCGGTACGTCGAGATCGCGCAGCGGCTCATACATGCCATCAGGCAGCCACTGCCCGTCGGCTACTGGGATCCCGGGCACGATCGCTTCGTCGACTGGGTGGACCGCTCCGGTGTAGTGCACGACCACATTCATCTGCTCGCGAACGTGCTCCCGGTCCTGTTCGGGGCGGCTGACGACACTCAGAGCACAAAGGTTCTCGAGTTGGTCCAGAACGAGCTGGACGAGTTCCAGCTCTTCCCGACGTTCCTGGCCGCACGCATCGCCGACTACACGCCGAGCGAGATCGGCGACGGCGGCCCGTACGACCTGTGTGCGGCCGGGCGGTACTGGTGCTGGGACGCCGCGTTCTGGTCCTGGCGCAAGGACGGCAGGATGCTGCGCGACCAGCTGGACAAGGTCGCCGCACAAGGTGCCGTCGACAACTACGTGATGGGCGAGCGCTACGACATGGGCCACGTCTACTACGTCGACGACAAGCCCTGGCACGGAGCTGCGCACTACTACGAGTACCCCTGCGTCTACGCGTGGGTCCTCTTCCACGAGTACTTAGGTGTCCAGCCGACGCTCACAGCCGACCTGCGGATCGCCCCGCGCCTGACCGAGTTCGGCGCGGTCACGCTGCACCAGGCTGCCTATCAGCTGCGGTACGAGTACGGTGCGGACGGTTTCCACCTGCAGAACCTCGCTCCGATCACGCGGACGTTCGAGCTCGACCTGACTGCGCTGGACCCGCGCTGGGAGCCGCAGCACGTCGTACTGGGGCCAGGTGCTGACTTTCGTCAGTAGGAGCTCGGTGTTCGGCTGTGTAGCGTCTAGGTCATGACGTGGCGGCGCCTGGGGGACGTAGGTCTGTGGGCCGCGTTGAGCTTCCTCGTGCTCGGTGAGAGCGGCGCCCGGAACGATCCGTACTGGTTCCGCGCCGGCTGCATCGCCGTCCTGGCGTTTGCGGTGTTCACGCGGCGCAGGTGGCCGTTGCCGGCGTTGACCGCGGTGGCGTGGGCGCAGATCGTCATCCTGGCCTTCGCCCTCGGTACGACGAACGGGGTGCAGATCGCGCTGGTACCGGCGATCAGCTTGCTGAGCTACCTGTCCGGACGCCGCGAGACGCAGCTGAAGCACTTCGTCCTCGTGTGCAGCTGGTCGCTGGTCGGCATGCTCGTCCTCGCGCTGACGATCGCCCGCGCCGCGCTGGCGACCGAGGCGGTGCTGACCTGGCTGCTGATGCTGCTGCTCTCTCTGCTGTTGGTAGTACTGCCGTGGCTGGTCGGTCGCTACCGGGCGCAGCAGGCGCAGCTGGCCACGGCCGGCTGGGAGCGGGCCGAGCGGATCGAGCGCGAGCAGCAGATGGAGATCGATCAGGAACGGCTGCGCGAACGGTCCCGGATCGCCGAGGACATGCACGACTCGGTCGGTCACGAGCTCAGCCTGATCGCGCTGCGCGCCGCAGCGCTCGAGCTCGACCCGTCACTGCCGGCGGAGCACCGGCGGGCGGCAGGTGAGCTGCGTGAGTCCGCGGCGACCGCGACGGAACGGCTCGGCGAGATCGTCGGCGTACTGCGTGACCAGGACGCGCCGACCGTTCCGCACGACGAAACGGTGCGGTCGCTGGTCGACCGCGCCGCGGAGTCCGGACTGGCAGTGCGGCTGGTCGAGGAGGCGGACGCCGAGCTGGCGCCCATGGTCGACCGCGCAGTGCATCGGGTGGTGCAGGAGTCGCTGACGAACGCGAGTAAACACGCGCCCGGCGCGTCCGTCACCGTGGCCGTGACGACCCGCGCGGACGACGTACACGTGCAGGTTGTGGACACCGGCGCTCAACGGCCGGTCGCTGCGCCGTCAGGTGGGCGCGGGCTGGACGGACTGCGGGAACGCGTCCGCCTGGCCGGTGGTTCGCTCACCGCTGGTCCTAGACCAGGTGGCGGCTTCGAGGTGACCGCCACCATGCCGCGAGCCGGCGGACGCCCGGAGCCGCCGACCGCTGCGGTCGAGCGGGCTACGGTACGCCGGAGCGCGCAGCGCGGCCTGATCACGGCCATCGCCGCTCCGCTGTTACTCGGTGCGGTGGTCGGAGCGGTTGCCCTTGGCTACTACCTCGTGGCCGGCTACAGCGCGATCCTGCGCCCCGCGCAGTACGACGGACTCGCGATCGGTCAGTCGGAGGCGGAGGTGGAGAAGGTGCTGCCCCGGATGCAGATGATCGACGCGCCGGGGGAGGGCTACCACCCGCCGGCGGGCTGGAGCTGCCGGTACTACCGCCCGGCGGCTCCCTTCTCCAGCAACTACGTGTACCGCCTGTGCTTCGCGAACGGCGCTCTGGTCGCGAAGACCGTCGTACAGAGCGGCTCGGTACCACCGACCCCGGAGGGCAACGGATGATCAGGGTGATGCTCGCCGACGACGAGGCGATGGTGCGGGCCGGCGTCCGCGCGATCCTCGGCACCGACGACCAGATCGAGGTCGTCGCCGAGGCAGCCGACGGCGTCGAAGCCGTCGAAGCGGTACGGCGGCATCGGCCGGACGTCGCCGTACTGGACATCCGGATGCCGCGGATGGACGGGCTGGCGGCCGGTGCGGAGATCCGGCGGACGGTGCCGGAGACCGCGGTCGTCATGCTCACCACCTTCTCGGAGGACGCCTACATCGCCCGTGCGCTCGGTGACGGCGCCAGCGGGTTCCTGCTCAAGTCAGGCGACCCGCGGGAGCTGATCGCCGGGCTGAAGGCGGTCGCGGAAGGTGCCGCGTACCTGTCACCCCGCGTCGCGCAGCGGGTGATCGCCGAGCTCAGTGCCGGGTCGGGTGGCGGTGCGATGGCGCGAGCGGCGGCTGCCAAAGAGCAGATCGCCGTATTGAGCCCGCGTGAGCTGGACGTGCTCGGACTGGTCGGTGCTGGGCATTCGAACGCCGAGATCGCCGCTCGGCTCTACCTGGTTGAGGGGACCGTGAAGGCTTACGTCAGTGCCATTCTGTTGCGGCTCGGCGTCAAGAACCGAGTCCAGGCGGCGATTGTCGCCTACGAGGCCGGGCTGGTGACTTCCTGACCCTCCTGGTGGCCGTTTCGGGTCAGGTGGGTGCATGGTCTGCGCGCGTCGGGATACTGGTTGCGCAACCGACACCGAACGCTCCGGGTGGTGACGTGGTGAGGACACCGGGTCATGGGATAGTGGACCCTCCCGGGGCCCTCACCTCCGGACTACCCAGCAAGCCTCCAGGGGCCACCGAACCCCTCTCACAGAATCGGGGATCCAGGTCGTGACCGACTCGCACAACTCCGGACAGCACAAGGACCGGGAAGCGGCGGCGGCCGAGGTCCGGAGAATGTGGCAGCCGACCCCCTCCTGGACCCAGCCGGACGACGCCCAGCCCGTCGAGGAAACGGTCGAGGAGACCGAAGAGAAGCCCGACGCGCTGTCCCAGGAGTTCCCCGGCGACTCGTGGTCCCGGCCGGTCAACCAGCCGGCGCCGTGGACCCAGCCGCAGAGCCAGCCCAGCCCGTCCTGGACGCAGCCGGCCGCCGAGTCCGCCACCCCGTCCTGGACCCAGCCGGAAGAGCAGGACGACGAGCTCGGTGACGACACCGGCGTGACCGACCCGGCGGACACCTCCGCCGCGCAGACTGGCAGCCCGACCCAGGACGCCGGTCAGACCTCTGCGCCGACCGCCGGTGCCGCATCCGACAGCCCGGTCTTCGGTGGCTCGTCCTTCCACGGCTCCAGCTCCAGCTCCACCTCCGGCTCCGGCTCCGGCTTCGGCCAGGAGCAGGGCAGCCAGCCGCAGACCGCTCAGAACGGTCAGGCTGGTCAGCCCGGCCAGGCTCCGCAGAGCCCGCAGGCCGGTCAGCCCGGCCAGGCTCCGCAGCCCAGCCAGGGTGGACAGAGCGGTCAGGGCGGGCAACCGCTGTCCCCGGCCGCTCAGCACTTCTTCCCGCAGGGCGTCCCGAACCAGCAGACTCCCCAGCAGCAGAACCTGTCGTACCGCTCCGAGGAGCTCCTCCAGGCGCTGCCGCTGCCGCGCGAGGCTCCGGCCGAGCGTGGTGTCCGGAGCATGCTGAAGCTGCGCCCCGGCACGTCGGAGCGTTCCGAGCGGATCGCCCGCGCGACCGCCGCGACGGCCTTCCGCCGTCCGGTGACCATCGTGGTGGCGAACCCGAAGGGTGGCTCCGGCAAGACGCCGACCACGCTGCTGCTGTCCGGTGCGCTCGGTCAGGCCCGCGGTGGCGGCGTCGTGGCGTGGGACAACAACGAGCTGCGCGGCAACATGCACCTGCGCACGCACGACACGAACTCCCGGTCCACCGTCACGGACATGCTGCAGGCGATGCCGATGCTGACCCAGCCGGACGCGCGCCTCGGTGACGTCGCGGCGTACCTGCGGCACCAGGTGGCCGGTCAGTACGACGTGTTGACCTCGGCGACCACGACCTACGCGCAGATCGAGGCGAAGGACTTCGACCAGATCCACCGCCTGCTGAGCCGGTTCTACAAGGTCCTGGTGATCGACACCGGGAACAACGAGGGCTCCAGCAACTGGCGCGAGGCGATGAAGGCGGCCGACGCCCTCGTCATCCCGATCAAGTGGAAGAGCCTGTCCTGCGCGGCCGCCGTGCAGATGCTCGAGGAGCTGGACAACCAGGGCCCCGAGGCGCAGCGGCTGATCCGCCGCGCGGTGATCGCGGTCTCGAACGGTCCCGGCGACGTCAACAAGGAGGTCGAGAAGCAGCTCCGGCCGTACTTCGAATCGCGCGCCGCCGCTGTCGTCGACATCCCGACCGACATGCACATTGCTGCCGAGGGTCCGCTCGACCACTCCGCCATCCAGCCCGCCACCCGCCGCGCGGCGCTCGAGCTGGCCGCCAGGGTGTCGGAGCAGATCACGACCTCGCTCAACACCCCACGCTGAGTCAGAGGCCGATCAAAGGCTGAGCACAGCAAGACGCACCTGGCTGAGGCGGACCGGATCAGCAATCACGTCGTACGACGTGATCCGGTCCGCCTCGCTGGTGAAGGCGATGGCCAGCCGGAGCCGGCCACGCGGCGCGAGGATCAGCCCGACCTCTCCGTCGACCAGCGCGAGTTCCGCGCGCTGAGAGCGACTCGAGAACAGCACCGTGCCTTCAGCGACGGCACGTGCACCACGAAGCTCCGTAGCCATCCCAGGAGCCAGAGCGGCCGCGTCAGCGCGTCGTACGACGTCCGGCGCCAGTACGGCGAGGATCGCAGTCAGATCGCCCGCACGGGCGGCGTCGAGGAACGCTGACACCACACGGTGCTGTCTGGCCAGCTCGGTCGACGAAACGACCGGAGTGCCCTGGACACGCTGCCTAGCCCGGCTGGCGAGTTTCTTGGTCGCCACGGGGGTCCGCTCCACGATCGGTGCGATCTGCGCGAACGGTACGGCGAACATGTCGTGCAGCACGAACGCGATCCGCTCAGCAGGTTCCAGCGTGTCCAGTACGACGAGCAGCGCGCGGCTGACCGAGTCCGCGACCAGTGCCTCGTCCTCGGGACCACGTCGTACCACTGGGACCTGCTGTAGGTCCTCAGGAGTGGTGAGCTGTTCCGGACGGACCTTGCGGGCGCGCAGCATGTCCAGGCAGATGCGGGTCACCACAGTCCGCAGCCAGGCGCCGAGGTTGTCCACACCGTCTGCCCTGCCCAGGCGGATCCACGCTTCCTGCACCGCGTCCTCCGCCTCCGGATGCGCGCCGAGGAGGCGGTACGCGACCGCCTCCAGCTTGCTCCGTTCCGCTTCGAACGCCTCGGCCAATCCGTCGTTCACTGGTCACCTTTCCGCGCCGTACGCCGTCACCCAGTCTGACGACCACGAGACGACGAAGGTGACCACAGTGCTTCTCCATCTGGACTCCAGCGCCAACCGCACGGACGAGTCGGTGACCCGACGCCTGACCCGGCAGTTCGCCGCGGCGTACGACGACCGTCGCTATCGGGACCTGGCCATCCAGCCGGTGCAGCCGATCGACACCGCGTTCTGCCAGCTGGGCCGCCGGTCCGAGCAGCGCGGCATCGTCCCGCTCCACCAACTCGACACGATCATCGAGACGCCCGCCGAAGAACAGGCCTGGGCGCTGACCAAGCCGCTGGTCGAGGAGGTCCGCGCAGCCGACACAGTCGTGATCGGTGCGCCCATGTACAACTACTCGCTCCCAGCCGCCCTGAAGGCCTGGATCGACCGCATCACCTTCCCGGGCGCCTTCCCCGAGGGGGTACTACGGGACACCCAGGTGGTCGTCATCTCGTCCAGTGGGGGAGCGTACGGCGCCGGCTCACCGCGCGAGGGCTGGGACCACGAGACGCCGTACCTGCGGGCATACTTCACGAACCTCGGCGTACTGGACGTCAACCTGACCTTTATCCGTGCCGAGCTCACCCTGACCGGTCTGGTCCCGCAGCTCGACCAGTTCACGCCGATGGCACAACAGTCACTCGCCGACGCCGAGCGGCGTATCAGTCGATGGCGTCCACGAGCTCACGCTGAAGATCAGGTTGAGGCTTACGCTTCTTCCGGTAGTGCCGGACGAGCTCGACGATCAAGGTGACGGCGAGGGCCAGGCCGATGCCGAGGGCGACGCCCTTGAGCGGGTTGTCCTCGAAGGCCTTGCCGCCGATGTAGCCGACGAGCGTGCAGTACACACCCCAGCTGACGGCCGCGAGGGCGGCGTACGGCGTGAACTGGCGCAGCGGGTAGCGGACCGAGCCCATCGTGAGTGTGACCGCGGTCCGGCCGCCGGGGACGTAGCGGGCGACGACGAGGACGAGCCCGCCGCGTTCCTCCAACGCCTGACGTGCCCAGAGCACGGCCGCGTGCCGCTTGGTTCCGGGCTTCATCCGGTCGAGGAGACGGCCGCCGGCGCCTCGGCCAAGGAGGTACGAGACGTGGTCGCCCATGAACGCGCCGATCGTGGCGACCACGATCACGGCGTACAGGTTGGGCTCGCCGGTGGAGGCGGCGAAGACGCCGGCGGTGACGACCAGGGTCTCGCTCGGGATCGCCGGGAAGAACCCGTCCAGTGCGGCGAACCCCCACAACGCCAGGTAGATCCACCACGACGACATCAGCTCGCTTGCGAAGTGCAGGATCTGTTCGCTCATGCGTCCAAACTAGAAATCGCGACCCGCTCCGCACATCTGACTACCGGCTGGTCCGACCCCCTACTTTCGTTGTCGATACCATCTGTGCCGTGAGCGGCAAATCGGCCGGTCGCGTGCGAACCGAGGAGTGAACGTGTCGGAAGTCAAGGTCCATCTGGTCGGCGTCGAGGGCGAGGCTGAGCGGAGCGTGACCGAGACGACGACGATCGGGGAGCTGTTCGCCGAGATCTTCGGTCAGGACCGCTCCGCCATCGCCGCCCGGGTCAACGGCGAGCTGCGGGACCTGTCCCGGGTGATCGCCGACGGCGACCAGATCGAGCCGGTCAAGGCGGCGTCGGACGACGGCCGCGCGATCATCCGGCACTCGACCGCGCACGTCCTCGCGCAGGCGGTGCAGGACCTGTTCCCGGACGCCAAGCTCGGCATCGGCCCGCCGGTCGAGAACGGGTTCTACTACGACTTCGAGGTCGAGACGCCGTTCACGCCCGAGGACCTGGGCAAGCTCGAGAAGAAGATGCAGCAGATCATCAAGGAGCGGCAGCGGTTCAGCCGCCGGGTGGTCAGCGACGACGACGCGCGGACCGAGCTTTCCGCAGAGCCGTACAAGCTGGAGCTGATCGGCATCAAGGGCTCGGCGGCGGACGCGGCCGAGGGCGCGAGCGTCGAGGTCGGTGGCGGCGAGCTGACGATCTACGACAACGTCCGGCGCGACGACAGCGTTGCCTGGAAGGACCTGTGCCGTGGCCCGCACGTCCCGGCCACCGGCTACCTGGGCAACTTCAAGCTGATGCGGACCGCGGCGGCGTACTGGCGGGGGAGCGAGAAGAACCCGCAGCTCCAGCGCATCTACGGCACCGCGTGGGAGTCCCGCGACGAGCTGAAGGCCTACCTGAACCGGCTGGAGGAGGCCGCCAAGCGCGACCACCGCAAGCTGGGCACCGAGCTCGACCTGTTCAGCTTCCCGGACGAGATCGGTTCCGGTCTCGCGGTGTTCCACCCGAAGGGCGGCGTACTGCGGAAGGTGATGGAGGACTACTCCCGCCAGCGGCACGTCGAGGACGACTACGAGTTCGTCTACTCACCGCACATCACCAAGGGCCAGCTCTTCGAGACCTCCGGGCACCTGGACTGGTACGCCGACGGCATGTACCCGCCGATGCACCTCGACGAGGAGCGCGGCGCGGACGGGCAGATCCGCAAGCAGGGCCAGGACTACTACCTGAAGCCGATGAACTGCCCGATGCACAACCTGATCTTCGCCGCCCGCGGCCGGTCGTACCGGGAGCTGCCGCTGCGGCTGTTCGAGTTCGGCACGGTCTACCGGCTGGAGAAGTCCGGCGTCGTGCACGGCATGACCCGGGCCCGCGGCTTCACCCAGGACGACGCGCACATCTACTGCACCCGTGAGCAGATGCGCGACGAGCTGAAGAACCTGCTGAACTTCGTGCTCGGCCTGCTCGCCGACTACGGCCTCGACGACTTCTACCTGGAGCTGTCCACCAAGAACCCGGACAAGTTCGTGGGCTCCGACGAGGTCTGGGAAGAGGCCACCGAGACGCTCCGGGAAGTTGCCGAGGGCTCCGGTCTCGAGCTGGTCCCGGACCCGGGCGGAGCCGCGTTCTACGGCCCGAAGATCTCCGTCCAGGCCAAGGACGCGATCGGCCGGACCTGGCAGATGTCGACGATCCAGCTGGACTTCAACCTGCCGGAGCGGTTCGAGCTGGAGTACACCGCGCCGGACGGGTCCCGGCAGCGGCCGGTGATGATCCACCGCGCGCTGTTCGGGTCGATCGAGCGGTTCGTCGCCGTGCTCACCGAGCACTACGCGGGCGCCTTCCCTCCGTGGCTGGCCCCGGTCCAGGTGATCGGCATCCCGATCACCGACGGGCACGTCGACTACCTGCTCGAGATCGCCAAGCAGCTCAAGGCGCAGGGCATCCGGGTTGAGGTGGACGCGTCCGACGACCGGATGCAGAAGAAGATCCGGAACGCCCAGAAGGCGAAGACGCCGTACATGCTGATCGCCGGTGACGAGGACATGGCGGCCGGGTCGGTCTCGTTCCGGTACCGCGACGGTTCGCAGAACAACGGCGTACCGATCGCGGCCGCGGTGGCCGAGATCGTCGAGGCCGTCCAGAAGCGCGTCCAGGTATGACGGAACACCCCGACCACCCGTCCACGGAGGACGCCCCCGAGTCGCCGTACGAGCCCGAGGAGCTGGTGCCGCAGGACGGGGTCGGGGTGCCGGACCCGTTCATGCGGCTCTGGACGCCGCATCGGATGGCCTACATCGAGGGTGAGAACAAGCCGACCAGTTCCGCGGCCGGCTCGGGCTGCCCGTTCTGCCGGTTGCCGACCGAGCCCGACGCGCAGGCGCTGATCGTGCACCGGGCGGAGGCGGCGTACGCCGTCCTCAACCTGTACCCGTACAACCCGGGTCACCTGATGGTCGTGCCCTATCGGCACGTCGCGGACTACACCGAGCTGACCGACGCCGAGGTCGCCGACGTCGCGACGCTGACCCGGCAGGCGATGCAGGCGATCCGGACCGTGTCGGCGGCGCACGGGTTCAACATCGGCATGAACCAGGGCGAGATCGCCGGCGCCGGGATCGCCGCCCACCTGCACCAGCACGTCGTACCCCGCTGGACCGGCGACACCAACTTCATGCCGGCGATCGGCCATACCAAGGTGCTGCCGCAGCTTCTGTCGGACACCCGCGCGCTGCTCTCCAAGAACTGGCCGTGAGCTCAGCGGAGGAAAAGCGGTAGCAACGGGCCCACGATGTTCGTGAGAGCGTCCAGGGTGACCTCGCGCGGCGGGTTGGTCAGGGCAGTCACCCGGACCACGCGGCGGCCTTGGCGGAACACCAGCTCACCGGCCTCGGGGATGTAGTAACCGGGCTGACCGATCGGCGCGAGCCGGGGTGGCGGCACCCGCTGCGCCTCGGGGATCGAGGGTTGGCCGAACGACTCGACGATCGACACAGTGGCGTCGTACGTCCCCCAGATACAGGTCAGCGCGCCGTTTATCCGATAGTCCCGCCGCAACTGGACCTGCAACTGCACGAACCGTTCCGCCACCGAGTTCGACAGCTGACACGTCTCGTCGGACTGCCGCGCCGGCCGCAGGTTCTTCGGTACGGCGTCCCGCGCCGCCACCGCGACCGCCACGGCCTTCGCCCGATCGATCCCCTCCGCGGTACCCCGATCGATCCCGCCGCTCGGTGTCACCCGCACGACCCGATCGCCGGCCAGGAAGACCAGCCGTGACTCCGCGATCAACGCACCCTGCCCGAGCTCGGGCAACGACTTGATGGCGCCGGCACCGTTCATCAGCCGGCTGAGCGAGTCGCTCTGGCTCGGCAGGGCGCTGACCCCGATCGTGACTGCCCGGTTCTCGAGCATCAGCGTGCACAGGTCCATCGCGGGCAGGCCGCCGTCGTTCCAGGCGCTCGGCTTCGCGGTGACCGGGATCTTGAGCTGGGCGGTGAGGGTGCGCGTGATCGCCGTACAGACCTGCGGGCCGGGAGCTCCCGCCGTACCGTCGAGGCCTTCGGGTTGTGGGGGAGCGACCACGGTCGGCACGACCGCGGCCGGTGGGAGGACAGGCGGCGCGGTGCCGTTGGCGCGCTGCGCGACCGAGCAGCCGGTCACCAGGAGCACCGGAACCAGCACTGCCACGGACAAGGCCGCCGACGGGGCCAGAAGCGTACTGCGACGAATGTCACCCACCCCCTCACTGGCTCCAGCATCGCGCGGAAGTGGGGGCGACGCAGGGCGAAACGAGCGCCTTGTCATCCGATGGTGATCCGGCTGGACTACGATCGCGTGGCCATGCTTAACAGATTCCGGCAGTTCTGGACCAAGGTGATCACGCCGATCGCCAACCTCTTGCTCAAGCTCGGTGTGAGCGCCGACTTGGTCACGTTGGTGGGCACCATCGGTGTGTCCGCCGGTGCGCTGATCTTCTTCCCCAGCGGCCACCTGTGGCTGGGGACCGTGGTCATCACCTGTTTCGTGTTCTCGGACCTGATCGACGGTCACATGGCCCGTACCTCGGGCACGTCGTCGAAGTGGGGTTCGTTCCTCGACTCGACGCTGGACCGGATCGCCGACGGCGCGATCTACGGCGGCCTGGTGATGTACTACGCGAACTCGCGGGCCGGTGACTCGACGCTGATGGCCGCGGTGACGCTGTGGGCGCTGGTGATGGGCGCCGTCACGTCGTACGCGCGGGCCAAGGCGGAGAGCCTCGGCCTGAAGGCGAGCGGCGGTCTCGCCGAGCGGGCGGACCGGCTGGTCTTCACGCTGGTCATCGCGTTCTTCTCCGACGTGTTCAACCTGCCGATCCTGCTCGAGATCGTGATCTGGTACGTCGCGGCCGCGAGCACGATCACCGTGGTCCAGCGCTGCCTGGCGGTCCGCAAGCAGGTGCTGGCCGACCCGGCGAACGCCGGTCTGGACACCCCGCAGGCCAAGCCCGACACACCGGACTCGAAGAACTGACGTGATGGAGGGCCTCCGCCACCGCGCCGTCGACCTGGCCTTCGCCCTCGCCTGGACCCTCGTACGCCGCCTCCCCGAGCGCACCGTCAGCTGGCTGTTCCGGCTGACGGCCGACCGGACGGTACGCCGCAACGGTCGCGGCGTACGGCGGTTGCGCGGCAACCTGGCGATCGTCGTTCCGCAGGCGACCGACGCCGAGCTCGATGCGCTGACGAGCGCCGGAATGCGCTCGTACCTGCGTTACTGGCAGGAGGCGTTCAGGCTCCCGGAGTGGTCCGACGCGGAGATCGTCGGCCGGGTCCGGACGGTCAACGAGAAGCTGTTGCGGGACGCGTACGCCGCGGGGCAGGGCGTGATCTGCGCGCTCCCACACCTCGCGAACTACGACCACGCGGGCGCCTGGGCCGGCCTGACCGGCATGCCGGTCTCGACCGTGGCCGAGCGGCTGCAGCCGGAGTCCCTGTTCGATCGGTTCATCGAATACCGCAAGAAGCTCGGTATGGAGGTGCTCCCGCTGACCGGTGGTGACGACGACGTCACCGCCGTACTCGCGGACCGCCTGCGTGCGGGCGGCTTCGTCTGCCTGGTCGCCGACCGGGATCTGTCCGAGCGCGGCGTACCGGTGACGTTCTTCGGCCGCCCGTCCCGGATGCCCGTCGGCCCGGCGGCGCTCAGCCTGAAGACGGGGGCGCCGCTGATCCCGGCGACGCTGCACTACGACGGTCGTGACCTGGTGATCACGTTCCACGACACCATCGAGCCCGAGGGCGGGGCGGCGCAGATGACCCAGCGCTGCGCGGACGCCTTCGCGATCGGTATCGCCGAGCACCCGCAGGACTGGCACATGCTGCAGCGGATTTTCCTCGACTAAGCGGATTTTCCTCGACCAGCACGGTGCGAGTAAGAATCGTGGTGTGAGGATCGGTTTGGTCTGCCCGTACTCGCTGGGCACGCCCGGCGGTGTGCAGAACCACGTCCGCGACCTCGCCGAGGCACTGCTCGCGCTCGGTCACGAGGTCTCGGTGCTGGCCCCGGTCGACGACCCGTCGCGGGACGGCGCGATCCCGCCGTACGTCGTCTCGGCCGGCCGCGCGGTCGGGGTGCCGTACAACGGGTCGGTCGCCCGGGTGACCTTCGGGCCGCGGACCGCGGCGCGGGTGAAGAGCTGGCTCGCGGACGGCAACTTCGACGTGGTCCACGTGCACGAGCCGACCACGCCGAGTGCGTCGATCATCGCGCTCTGGTCCGCCGACGGGCCGTTCGTCGCCACCTTCCACACCTGGCAGGTGCGGTCCCGGGCGATGAGCGCGGCCGCCGGTCTGCTCCGGCCGGCGCTGGAGAAGATCGACGCCCGGATCGCGGTATCGGAGAACGCCCGCTCGATGATGGTCCAGCACATCGGCGGCGAGGCCGTGGTGATCCCGAACGGCCTGTACACGGCGCGGTTCAAGGGCAGCCCGCGACTCGAGTGGATGGGCGAGGACGGCACGATCAGCTTCCTCGGGCGGCTGGACGAGCCGCGAAAGGGCCTCGGCGTGCTGCTGGACGCCGTACCGCTGCTGCTGGCGGAGCGGCCGCGGCTGCGGATCCTCGTAGCCGGGGCGGGGCAGGCCGACGAGACGCGGCGATCATTGCCCCCGCGATACCGCGAGAACGTGCTGTTCCTCGGCGCGGTCGACGACGAGGCGCGCGCGGACATGCTGGCCGGATCAGACCTGTACGTCGCGCCGCACCTCGGTGGCGAGAGTTTCGGCATCGTCCTGCTGGAGGCGATGGCGGCCGGCGCGCCGGTGCTGGCGAGCGACCTCGCCGCGTTCCGGCAGGTGCTGGACGGCGGGCGGCTGGGGGAGCTGTTCGAGCCCGGCAACGTCCTCGAGCTCGCGGCCCGCACCCTCCGGCTGCTGCGCCGCCCCGAGGAACGCGAGCGCCTCCGCTCGGCCGGGCTGGCCGCCGTACCGCGCTATGACTGGTCGGTGCTGCTGCCGGAGCTGCTGTCCGTCTACGAGCTCGTCGCTAGATGAGCTTGGCGTGGACGGCGTTGATCTCGTCCATGTCACCGGACTCCGGCTTCCACGGCAGGACCATCGGGTCGTTCGGATAGCGCGGGATCACGTGCAGGTGGGTGTGGAAGACGCTCTGCCAGGCGTCCGCGCCGATGCAGCTGAGCAGGTTCGCGCCGGTGGCGCCGTCCAGGCGGTCGATCACGCGGCCGACCAGCGACTGGGCGAGCAGGGTCGCGGCGGTCAGGTCCTCGGGAGCGGCCTCCCGGAGGTCGATCGAGTGCACGCGCGGGACCACCAGCAGATGCCCGGGCGTCGCCGGGGCGATGTCCATGAAGGCGATCGCCCGGTCGTCCTCCGCGACCCGGGTGGAGGGGATGGTGCCGGCCACGATCCCGCAGAAGATGCAGTTCTCGCTCATCGCCACAGGCTATACACTGCGCGAGCGTTGTCGACCGACACCTGAGGAGTCCGATGCCGGACGAACTTCTGCGCCCGACGATCGGCGCCGGGGTCGACCTGTCCGTCCGCCCGTGGCGCCTGATGTCCCAGACGTACGTCGCCTTCTTCGGCGGTGTGCTCGCCTCGACGGTCGTTGCCTACCTCAACGCGGGCCGGCTCGGCGTCGACGCGGCGAAGCGCCGGCTGATCCTGCTGACCGGCCTCGTCGGGCTGGTCGCGGTGTTCGCGGTGTTCGCGCTGTTCGAGCGCGATGCGGATGTCACGTCGGGGCTGCGCGTGAGCACCCGGGTGGTGGCGGTGCTGTGCTTCCTGGTCCAGGCCCGGCTGCAGCGTCCGATGGACCGGGCGTTCCAGTTGCGCGGTACGGACTACGGCTCGTTGTGGCGCGTGGGCATCGCGGCGACGGTCGGCGGCGCGATCGCCGAGACTCTGATCCTCCTCTTGGTGACGGTGGTGCTGTGAACGAACCGAGTGAGGCTCGCCTGCGGATGGCCAGCCACTGGCTGCAGATCGGCCACCCGGAGCGCACGCTCGAGGAGCTCCAGGGGTTGTCCGGTGACGCGGCGGTCGACTACCGCGCGTTCCTGTTCCGCGGCGCTGCCCTGCACGCACTGGACCGGAACGCCGAGGCCGTCGACGTACTGCGGGACGGCCTCGCGCAGCACGGACCGTTCCTCGCGATGCTGCATGTGCTCGGCTCGGCGCTGCGATCCGAGGGCCGCCTGCCCGAGGCGGAGGCGGCGTTCCTGCAAGGTCTGAGTCTCGACCCGAACGATCCGGATCTGCTGATCGGGTACGCGCACGTCTGCCTGACCGCCGGTCAGGCGCAGAAGGCGAGTGCGCTGGTCGAGCGTGCCGCGTCGCAGGCGCCGGAGAGCGTGGCGGTGTCGGCTGCCCGCGCACAGGTCGCGTTCGCGCTCGGCAAGGACCGTGACATGCACCGGCACAGCACCGAGGCGCTCTCGTACGACCCCGAGGACCCGAACGCCCGGGCCCTGCACGGTACGGCGTCCATGCTCACCGGTGACCCGCGCTCGGGCTACTCATCGCTCGCGTCCGCGGCGGCCGCCCAGCCCGGCGACGCGGATCTCCGCGCGGCGGCCCGGGAGGCGAAGCTGTTCAACCACCCGCTGCTGCGCCCCCTGCGCCCGTTCGCGCGGGTCAACCCGCTGGTCGTCTGGGTCTGCGCCGTCGCCGTCATCTACGGCCTCCGCGCCGTCGGCCTGGCGCCGCTGTCCTTCGCGTTCGCCATGATCTGGCTCGCGTTCTGCGTCTACTCGTGGGTGGTCCCCCCGCTGGTCCGCCGCTGGATCAACAGGAGTTGGGGTTCATGAGTAATGAGCGAATCGTCGCGCTGCGGAAGGCAGTCGACGCGAATCCGGATGATGTGCTGTTGCGGCTGGTGCTCGCGGAGTCGCTGGTGGCGGCGAGTGAGACCGAGGAAGCGCTCGACCAGTACGTCGTGCTGCTAGACCACCAAGGTCTGCCGGACGACCAGTTCGTGCCGGTCGGGGAACTCGCCGCGGCGAACGGGCGGCTCGCGCTGCTCCGCAACCTGCTCGAGGCGGCGCGTCAGCGCGGTGTCGTCGAGGGGACCGGGCGGCTGCAGCAGCTCGTGGACGGGATGATCGCGGAGCGCAGCGGTGTCCGGATCAAGGTCGGCCCCGAGGCGGAGACGCCGTACGACTCGTACGACAAGGAGACCACCAAGGAGACCACCACCTTCGACCAGGTCGGTGGCATGGAGGAGATCAAGCGGGTCATCCACCGGATGGTGATCCTCCCGCAGAGCCGGCCCGAGCTGTATGAGAAGTACGGGCGGAAGCCGGGCGGCGGTGTGATGCTCTACGGCCCACCCGGGTGCGGCAAGACGCTGCTCGCGCGGGCGACCGCGGGGGAGTGTGGGCTGCCGTTCGTCAACGTCCGCATCGAGGACGTGATGGACCCGTACCTCGGTGTCTCCGAGCGCAACCTGCACGCCGCGTTCGAGCACGCTCGCGCGAGCGGACCGTGCGTACTGTTCCTCGACGAGCTGGACGCGCTGGCGTTCGCCCGGCACAAGCACGGTGGGTCCGAGGCGCGGCGGCTGGTCGACGTACTGCTCCAGGAACTCGACGCGATCGGCTCCGAGAACGAGGGGCTCCTGGTGCTCGCCGCGACCAACGCGCCCTGGGACGTCGACGAGGCGATGCTCCGGCCGGGACGTTTCGACCGGGTGATCTTCGTCCCGCCGCCCGACGAGCCGGCCCGCGCGGACATCCTGACCGTGGTGACCAAGGACGTCCCGACGGACGGACTGGACCTCAAGGCGCTCGCCGGTCAGACGCCGATGTTCAGCGGTGCGGACCTGCGGGCTCTGATCGAGCGCGGCGTGGACAAGGTGATCGACGAGGCGCTCTCCACCGGTGGCGAGCCGCCGCTGGGCATGCAGCACCTCACCGATGCGCTCACCGCGGTGAAGCCGTCCACCCTCGAGTGGCTGCATCGCGTGCGCTCGTACATCGAGTTCGCGAACCAGAGCGAGCGGTACGACGACGTGGCGGCGTACCTCAAGTCTCGCGACGTACGCCGCCGCCTCAGCCGCGACTCCAAGGGCTAGGTCACTTGAGCTTCGCCGCAGCCGACTCAGGCATCGCCTCGTAGCGGGAGAACTCGCGGGTGAAGGTCGCGGCGCCGTGGGACAGCGAGCGGAGGTCGATCGTGTAGCGGGTGATCTCCACCTGCGGTACTTCGGCCTTCACCAGGGTCCGGTCGTCGCCGACCTTGTCGGTGCCGAGCAGCCGCCCGCGGCGCCCGGACAGGTCGCTCATCACCGTGCCGACCAGGTCGTCCGGTACCAGCACCGACACCAGGTCCACGGGTTCGAGCATCGAGAGCCGAGTCGCGGCCGCGGCCTCGCGCAATGCCAGCCCACCGGCCATCTGGAACGCCATGTCGGACGAGTCGACGCTGTGCGCCTTGCCGTCGCGCAACGTGACCCGGATGTCCACCATCGGGTACCCGGCCCCGACGCCCTTCTCCATCTGCGCCCGGACACCCTTCTCCACGCTCGGGATGAACTGCCGCGGCACCGCCCCGCCGACCACCTTGTCGACGAACTCGAACCCGGACCCCTCCGGCAGCGGTTCGACCTCGATGTCGCAGACGGCGTACTGACCGTGGCCGCCGGACTGCTTCACGTGCCGTCCGTGCCCCTTCGCCGCCCCGACGAACGTCTCCCGCAGCGGCACCCGGAGCTCGACGGTGTCCACGGTCACGCCGTACCGGTTCGCGAGGGCGTCCAGGACGACGTCCGAATGGGCCTCGCCCATGCACCACAGGACGATCTGGTGGGTCTCGGGGTTCTGCTCGATCCGTAGTGTCGGATCCTCCGCGGCGAGGCGTTGCAGGCCGACGCTGAGCTTGTCCTCGTCGGTCTTCGCGTGTGCCTCGACGGCGATCGGGAGCAGCGGCTCGGGCATGGGCCACGGCTTCAGCAACAGCGGATCCGGCTTGCCGGACAGCGTGTCACCGGTCTCCGCCCGGGTCAGCCGGCCGATCGCGCACATGTCACCGGCGAGGACTTCGCCGGCCGGTCGCTGCGCCTTGCCGAGCGGGAACGACAGCGTGCCGATCCGCTCGTCCTCGTCGTGGTCCTCGTGCGATTTGTGCTCACCGAAGAAGGACGTGAAATGGCCCGACACGTGAACCGTCGTGTCGGGCCTGATGGTGCCGGAGAACACCCGGACCAGGCTCACCCTGCCGACGTACGGGTCCGACGTCGTCTTCACCACCTCGGCGAGCAGCGGGCCGTCCGGGTCGCAGGCCAGGCCCTGGCGGGCGACGCCGTGCGGGGTGAAGACGTCCGGGATGGTGTGCTCGGGCGGCGACGGGAAGCCGCTGGTGATCACCTCGAGCAACTCGAACGTGCCGATCCCGGAGGCGCTGCAGACCGGGACGACCGGGAAGAACGACCCGCGGGCGACGGCCCGCTCGAGGTCCTCGATCAGCACCTTCTGGTCGATCTCCTCGCCGCCGAGGTACCGGTCCATCAGCGACTCGTCCTCGGACTCCTCGATGATGCCCTCGATCAGCGTGCCACGTAACTCCTCGATCTGGTCGCCGTACGACGGATCGGTGGTCGCCGTGGAGCGCTTGCCGTCGGCGTAGGCGTAGTACGACTGGGAGAGCAGCCCGATCAGCCCGTCACCAGCGGGCAGGTAGAGCGGCAGCACCTTGTCGCCGAAGGCGTCCTGCGCGGTCGCGAGCGCGTTCTGGTAGTTCGCCCGGGCATGGTCGAGCTTGGTGATCACGACCGCGCGCGGCATCCCGACCTGGTCGCACTCCTGCCAGACCGCCTTGGTCGGCTCGTCGACACCCTCGCTCGCCGAGACCACGAACAGCGCGCAGTCCGCGGCGCGGAGTCCGGCCCGCAGTTCGCCGACGAAATCGGCGTACCCCGGGGTGTCGATCAGGTTCACCTTCACGCCGTCGTGCGGCAGCGAGGCGAGCGACAGGCCGACCGAGCGCTGCTGCCGGATCGCGGCGTCGTCGAAGTCGCACACCGTGGTTCCGTCGACGACGGTGCCGGGTCTGTTCAAGACTCCGGAGGCCACCAGCAGGGCCTCGACGAGGGTGGTCTTGCCGGCGCCCGACGGACCGACCAGGACCACGTTGCGGATGGCGGCCGGACTGTCCACAGCGGGCGCGGCTCCGGTGCCTTGGGAAGTGTTCGTCTTGTCTGCCATGACGTGCCTCCTGGTCCACCCACGATTCCCCTAACCGACACTTCGCACAAGGCCCCTCCGGTCGCGGATTCGTCTCCTCCTCCCACGACCGGACCCTCACGATCGATAGGGTCCAGGGCATGCTTAGAGCGCGTCTCCCGGTCCCACGCCTACTGCGCGGCGCTCGGCGGGCACCTCGCCAAGCTGGAGCGAAGGGAACGATGACACCACATCGACCCCTCCGCTCCAGCTCGCCGAGGCACTCCGCCGAGCACCTGCTCGCTACGGCGTGGGACCGGGAGACGCGCTCCAGGGCACTCGGGGTCGTCATCAGTACGTTGTTCGCCGTTCTGGCAGTGGCCGGTTTCGCGGTACCGGCGTCCGCGTCCACGACGGACTACGGCGACGTGATCAGGAACTTCGGGATCAACTACACGGTGACAGCCGACGGCGTGCTGCAGGTCGAGGAGACGATCGCGTACCACTTCGCCGACAGCGGCCGGCACGGCATCTACCGGGACCTGGTCACCCGCGAGCCCTACAAGGACGACGACTCCAAGGACCAGAAGTACGAGGTCTCGAACATCGAGGTCTCGTCGCCGAGCGGCGCTCCGAGTCAGTTCACCAAGGAGACGTTCACCGGGAACCACGGCCGGTACGAGAACATCCAGATCAAGATCGGTGACCCCAACGACACGGTGAAGGGCACGGACGCGACGTACGTCATCAAGTACGACGTCCGCGGCGCGCTGCGGCACTTCGCCGACCACAGCGAGCTGTACTGGGACGCGACGGGCAGTGCCTGGAGCGCGACCATGGACCAGGTCAGGGTCAAGGTCGACGTCCCGAAGGGTGTCACGCAGGTCGAGTGCTTCCGAGGGACGACGGGCTCGAACACCAGCTGCTCGCAGAAGTCCATGGTCGGCGGTCAGGGCGTCTTCGGCCAGTCCAACCTGGAACGGGGGGAGCAGCTGACGATCGTCGCGGGGATCACCGCGGGCGCCGTACAGAACGACGCGCCGATCGTGGTCGACCCGCCGAGCTGGCTCGAGCGCAACGGCCTGTCCTGGCTGTCCGTGATCGGTGCCGCCCTCGTCAGCGCGGCCGCGATCGTCGTCGCCTGGCTCTACGCGAGGTTCGGGAACAAGGACCAGCGCTTCGCCGGGATGCCGCCGGGCACCTTCCCACCGGACGGCGCCTCGGTCGCGCCGGTGAAGGACGAGCTGGCCACGGACCAGATCCCGGTCGCGTTCGCGCCGCCGCGGATCCCGGTCGCCGAGGGTGGTCTGCTGATC
Organism: Kribbella sp. NPDC043289; assembly: GCF_056436705.1. NCBI lineage: Bacteria > Bacillati > Actinomycetota > Actinomycetes > Propionibacteriales > Kribbellaceae > Kribbella > Kribbella sp. NPDC043289. The sequence continues at coordinate 1,914,091 of NZ_JBWKCB010000001.1, read as the reverse complement.
GACGCGAAGGCGACCACGGTCGAGACGGCCGCGACGCTGATCGACATGGCGGTGCGCGGCGGCGTACGGATCGACAACACCGGTGACGACCAGAGGGCCGTGCTGATGAACCCGGCGGCCGCGACCGCGCCGCACGAGCAGGCGCTGATGGCGGGGCTGTTCCCGACGTTGCAACCCGGCTCGGAGGTGACGCTGAAGCGCGGTGCGGTAGGGGAGAACAGCATGCGGAACGCGCACACCGCGATGATCAAGGCGCTGCGCGACCAGGTGAGGGCGCGCCAGTGGTACCAGCGGATGCCACGCGCCAGCGGTGGCTCGGTGTTCAAGAACGGCGCCCGATTGGCGTGTCTGTCGATGATCGGGATCTGGGTGGTCGGCGCCGGCCTGTTCGGTACGGTCGTCAGCGCGGCGACCGGCGGCCTTGGCCGGGCGGTCGTGGTCGCGATCCCGGTGATCGCCGTGATCGTTGCCATCATCACCTGGGCCGTGATCCGTGGCCGTGGGCAACGGAACCCGGCGGGCCGGGCGGTGACCGACCAGCTGGTCGGCTTCCGGAAGTACCTCGCGACCGCCGAGGCGCAGCAGTTGCGCTTCGAGGAGGGCGAGGACATCTTCTCGAAGTACCTGCCCTGGGCGATCGCGTTCGGGATCGCCGACCGCTGGCAGAAGACCTGCGAGCAGCTGGTCGCCGCGGGCCGCCTCACCCCGGACCCGTACTGGTATGTCGGCCCGTCGTACTACACCTCCGGCTGGACCGCCGGCGCCGTCGGCTCGACCCTCGCCCACAGCTTCGACCCGCCGCCCACGCCGTCCAGCTCGGGCGGTGGCGGCGGCAGCTCCTCCGGCTTCAGCGGCGGCTCCTCCGGCGGTGGCGGCGGCGGTGGAGGCGGCGGCAGCTGGTAGCCGTGTGCTCTGCGCTCGGTAGGGTCGCGGGCATGCGTCGTGCACTCGGGGTCGTCGTCAGCCTACTCACCGTCGCGCTGGCGCTGGCAGGGTTTGCTCTGCCCGCATCGGCTGCCCTCGGGGACCGGGTCACGGCGATGACGATCGACTACGTCGTCTCCGACGACGGCATACTGCACGTGACGGAGACGATCGACTACGACTTCGGCGACAAGGACGCGCACGGGATCTTCCGGGACCTGGTGATCCGGGAGCCGTTCGTGGACGACCGCACGAAGGACCAGAAGTACGAGGTCTCGAACATCCACGTGTCGTCTCCGACCGCATCGGCCGCGGTCAGCACGAGCACGACGAAGACCAACAAGCGCCGCGACCAGGTATTGCGGCTCAAGATCGGCTCGGGCGACAAGACGATCCCCGGCGGGCGGGCGACGTACAAGATCACGTACGACGTGCGCGGGGCGTTGCGGCACTTCCCGGACCACAGCGAGCTGTACTGGGATGCCACCGGCTCCAGCTGGGAGGCGCCGATCGACCATCTGGTGGTCACCGTGGCGGTCCCGCAGGGCGTTACGCGGGTGGCCTGCAACACCGGTCCGCCCGGGTCGACGGACTCTTGTAACGCGAAGACCATCCGCTCCGGCAAGGCGGTGTTCACGCAGGAGACCGACATCGTCCGGGGCGAAGGGCTGACGATCGTCGCCGGACTGAAAGCCGGTGCCGTGAGCAACGACACGCCGATCGTCGTGAACCCACCGGGCTTCCTCGAGCGGTACGGCATCAGCTGGCCGGCAGCGATCGTCTCGGGCCTCCTCACGATCGGCGCCTTCATCACCGGCAAGATCATCGGTCGCCGCCGCCGCGACCTCCGGTACGACGGGGTTCCGCCGGGGGCCGTGCCGCCGGGAGCCGTTTCGCCGGCGGGGGCCGTGCCGCCGCCCGGGGCCGTGCCGCCCGCGGGGACTGTCGCGGTTCCGGATCGGTTGCGGGAGAAGGAGATTCCGGTCGCGTTCGCGCCGCCTGACATCACGGTCGCGGAAGGTGGTCTGCTGATCGACAACGAGGCCGACACGACCGAGGTCGCGGCGACGCTCGTCGATCTCGCGGTCCGCGGTGCGATCCGGATCGACAGCAAGGACGACGTACGGACGGCTGTGCTGGTCGATGCCGGGGTTGCTTCGGCGCCGCACGAGAAGGCGTTGCTGACCGGGTTGTTCCCGAAGCAGCAGGCGGGATCCGAGCGGCGGCTGTCGGGGCCGGCGGTGGGGGACACCGCGCCGGCGCGGGCGGCGGAGAACCTGGTCGACGCGGTGCGGAAGCGGGCGGAGGAGCAGCAGTGGTACGTCCGGATGCCGCGCCGAGTGACAGTCGTCGAGTCGTCGGGCTACGGGTGGGTGCCGTTCGGTTGCGGAGCGTTCCTGGCGGTTGTCGCCGCAATCATCAGCGTGATCGTGTCGTGCATCAAGTTCGGTGCGCCGAGTTGGCTGGGGCCGACGCTGGCGGTCGTCGTACCGCTGCTGGCGATGGGGAACGCGCTGCTCGACGTGATCCTCGAGCGACGGCGCGGACGGCGTACGGCGCTCGGGCGGGCACTGACCGATCAGGTGGTGGGCTTCCGGCGGTACCTCAGCACCGCGGAGGCGGATCAGCTCCGCTTCGAGGACGGTGAGGACATCTTCAGCAAGTACCTGCCGTGGGCCGTCGTCCTCGGCCTCGCCGACCGCTGGCAGCAGGTCTGCCACCAGCTGGTCCAGTCCGGCCGCCTGACCGCAACTCCCACCTGGTACTCCGGCCCCACGACGTACTACGACTCCGGCTGGTCCGCTGGGAGCATCTCCACCACGGCGTCGACCACCTTCGCCAATCCCCCCACCCCCTCAACCGGAGGAGGAACCTCCTCCGGCTTCTCCAGCAGCACCTCCTCCTCGTCCTCCTCAGGCGGAGGAGGTGGCGGCGGAGGCGGTGGCAGCTGGTAGGTCAGACTGCTCCGCCGGCGGTGGCGGGGGCTGTGGGGTCGGTGCCGGGTTCGCCGACGACCTCGCGGGCCAGGAAGTCTTCGAGGTGGAAGAGGTTGTCGCCGGCGCGGTTGGCGACGTTGACGAGGGTCTTCATCGCGGCGACCTCCTCGACCTGCTCCTTGAGGAACCACTGCATGAACTGCTCGCCGATGTAGTCGCTCTCGTCCCGCGCGGTGCGGGCCAGCGTCTCGATCTGCTTGGTGACGGTGATCTCCTGCGCCAGCGCGAGCTCGAGCGGCTCCAGCGCGGACTTAAAGTCGCCCTCGACCTCACCGACGGCCCCGATCTGCGGCCGGATGTCCTTGTCCAGCAGGTACTGGACCATCATCATCGCGTGGTTCCGCTCTTCCAGCGACTGCTTGTAGAAGTGCGCGGCCAACTGCGGGAGATCCTGGTCGTCGTACCAGACAGCCACTGCCACGTACTGCTGCGACGCCGTGAATTCGTTACGGATCTGTTCCTGCAGGAGTTTCTCGTACGTGCTCATTCGGCCAATCTAACGGCGATCGACCGAATTCACACCCTTGGCGAGCCTGACCTAAGCGGTTCGGTTCCGTCCCAGCTCCACCACTTCGGTGCCGCCACCGGGCAGGCTGATCCGCACTGTCGTACCGTCCACCGCGACATCGATGCCCTCGGCAAGCGCTTCCGGCCGGAGTGCGTCCCGGGTCAGCAATACGGCGTTCACCAGCACCAACGGCTCGCCGCGATGCGAGGCGGTCAGGTACGGCGTCGCCGAGTGCGCACCGTACGGGTTCACCCCGAGCCCGCGGTGCACAGCCGCCTCGTCGTACCCGTGCAGTCCGACAACCGCCGACACCAGACCATCCGTGTTCCGCGCCGACGCCACCAGCGCGCCGACCGTTGCTTCCGGCAAAGACTCGCCCGCGACGGCGAACCCACCGCTGCGTACCGACGCACCGTCCGGACCTTCGACGAGCGCGCAGCGGATCTCCCACCCGTTGTGCACTACCGAGGCGATCTCGATCGCCCACGGCCCTTCGGATCCGAGCCACGCCTTGTGCCACGAGGACGCCGTACGCCCGTCGACACCCAGCCGACGGATCCGCCCGCGCCCGCTCGCCGACCCGTCGGGGGAGGCGAGCGAGATCAGGTTGTCGACGTGCGGTTCGTGATCGGACAGGTCCGGCCCGGCGTGGTTGGCGTACGCGAGCCGGTTGTAGTGCGGATCGCCGGCCGGCTCCACGCCCTCCGGCTCGGCGACCGGCGCGTGGTCGGCGCCATGGTTCACCAGCTGAACGACCTGGTCGTGGCGACTTCCGTGCAGGATCCACCCAGGCTTCGGCATGGCCTTCAGCTGGTCAGCGTCGTCCAGCGGGATCGAGTCCTCAGGATCCGACCACACCGGGTGCTCCGGCGGCAGGATCAGCCCGACGAACCCCTTCGAGGCCCAGTACGGCGATCCCGGTCCGGAGTACTGCTGCGTCGTCGGCAGGAACGTGTCGTACCACCCGAGCGTCAGGACCCCACGCTCGTCCGGCACCCCGTGCTGCACGAAGTGCCGGGCGATCCCCGAGCACAGCCGCCGCGTCTCACCCGGGCTCAACGGCGTCGAGTCCAGCAAGGCACCCATCCAGTACGGCGCCGCGGCCGCCATCCGGTAGGTCAGCGAGCGACCCTGGTAGACCGGGGCGCCGTCGTTCCCGACGAGATGCACCGCGTCCTCGAGGAACAGCCGGATCCGCTCCTTGTACAGCTTCAGCCGGTCCTCGTACTGCGCTCCGGGCGTCGCGGCCGCCATCCGCGCCCACAGGCCCGGGTACAGGTGCATGGCCCAGCCGATGTAGTTGTCGTAGTTCTGCCCGTCGCCGTCGGAGTACCACCCGTCGCCGACGTACCAGTCCTCGATCCGGTCGAGCCCGCCGTCGATGTCCTCCTGCTTGTACGGCGCTCCGACGGACGCGAGGAACTGCTCGCTGACCACCTGGAACAGCCGCCAGTTGTTGTCGTGCGTCGTCGACCCGTTGAACCCGCCGAGCCACTCCGCGACGTGCTCCTGCGCGCGGGTGTCGAGGCGGTCCCAGATCCACTCGCGGGTCTCGTGCAGTGACACCGCGATCGCGGCGGCCTCGACCATCTGCTGGGACCTCGGGGTGAGCCGCAGCCACGCCTCGGGGTGGTCCGGGTTGGCGCCGTTCGCAACGCCGCGCGCGTACCGCTCGATCAGCTGCTCGCAGCCCTTGCCCTGGACGCCGGCGATCCGGAACGCGGCCAGCATGAACGACCGAGCGAACCCTTCCAGCGCGTCGGACGCCGTACCCGATCGGCTCGGCCGCCCGGGCAGCTCGACGAGCGAGGCACCGGGGGAGAAGTACGGCACCAGCGAGTCGAGCAGATGATCCGCCAGCGCCTCCCAGTGCGCCCGCCCCCATCCCGTCTGACGGGACAGCACACGGTCAGTATCGGGTAGAACGAGCTTGGTCATGGGGCCTCCCGGCCTGGACTGAGGAGCGGAGGTAGCGAAGCGACTGGAGCGACGAGGGAAGGCCGGGAGCCACAGCCCCATGACCCCGCCGGCGCCGAAGGCCCGGCCAAAAGCACAGTCATGCGAGTCTTCCGATCTCAGCAGGGGTGATTGCATGAAGGAGGGGTTGGCCCGCGGCGAGGCGTTCTAGTTCGGTGACGGCCAGTTCGCCGAGGCGGGCGATCTCGTTTCCGACGGCGCCGGCGACGTGCGGGGTGATGAAGACGTTCGGCAGGTCGAGCAGCGGCGAGTCGGGTGGCAGCGGCTCCGGCTCGGTGACATCGAGTACGGCGTCGATCCGGCCAGTCACGCACTCGCGGATCAGCGCCTCGGGGTCGATGATCTTGCCGCGCGCCGTGTTGATCAGCACCGAGCCGTCCTTCAGCAGCCCGAGCAGCCGCGCGTCGACCAGCCCGACCGTCTCGGGCAGCAACGGCGCGTGCACGCTGAGGATGTCGCTGCGCCGGAACAGGGTGTCGTTGTCGACCAGTTCCGCTCCGAGCGCGGCGGCCTCGTCCGTGGTCAGGTACGGGTCGCTGATCAGCACCTCGAGATCGAACCCGCGCAGCCGCTCCGCGACCATTTTCGCGATCCGTGACGCTCCGAGCAGGCCGACCGTCGTACCGTAACTGCCCGGCTGCCCGTGCGGGTCGGTCTTCCGGCGCTCCAGCCGGTACTGCGCTGCGAGGCGGAACGCCCGCTTCCCGGCGAGCACGATCGCCGCGACGGTGAACTCCGCGACCGGCTGCGCGTTCGCCGTGGCCGCCGACGACACCTGGATCCCGCGGTCGAACGCGACCGGGTCGACGAGCGCCTTGACCGAGCCGGCGGCGTGCAGGATCGCCTGCAGCTTCGGCGCCGCGTCGAGTACCTCGGGACCGATGTGCGGACAGCCCCACCCGGTGAGCAGTACGTCGACGTCCGGCAGCGCGGCCCGGACGGCGGGGTCGGTGAGGAAGCTGGTCCCGGGGCCGACCGGCAGCACGGTGGCGACCGCTTCCAGCCGCTGCCGGACCTGCGGTACGAGGACTCGGTCCCGGGTGCCGTCGTTCATCGCCAGCATGACGGTCAGGGCGGAGGTCGGTACTGTGCTCACGACGGACAACTTAGCAAGCGCTTTCCCAAACTGTCGCCCCGACCGCCGAGTCTTGGAACATCCTGAATCTTTCGCGCGGGCGGAATTTGTCCGCCGACTGCGGGCGTTGGCCTGATGTAAGGGTTGGATAGCAGGGCCTACCCGCCCGTTGGCCAAGTGAAGGAGAACGACGATGCTGCGACCGGACGACCTCTACGAGATCGTCGACGAGTCGGTGGCGACCGGCCCGGCGGCGACGCCGAAGGTCTTGGTGCACTCGCTGGACGGGTTCATGGACGCGGGCCAGGCCGGCCGGGTGACCGCCGACCACCTGCTCGAGGTACTGGACCACCGGCTGCTCGCGCGGTTCGACGTCGACCTCCTGCACGACTACCGGGCCCGGCGACCCGAGGTGACGTTCGCCGAGGACCGGTTCACCGACTACACCCCGCCGCACCTGTCGCTGCACCTGGTGACTGACGACGCCGGGGTCGATTTCCTGCTGCTCGAGGGCGCGGAGCCGGACAACCACTGGGACCGGTTCGCCGGAGCGATCCGGCAGCTCATCGAGCGCTACAACGTGACCCTGACGGTCGGCGTCCACGGCATCCCGATGGGCGTGCCGCACACCCGGCCGCTCGGCCTGACCGCGCACGCGACCCGGCCCGAGCTGGTCACCCGCTCGAACATCTGGGACGGCGAGATGGTGCTCCCCGCGAGCGCCGGCACGATGCTGCAGGTCCGCCTCGGCGAGGCCGGCAAGGACGCGATGGGCTTCGCGGTGCACGTCCCGCACTACCTGGCCGAGAACCGCTTCCCGGGCGCCGCGCTGGCGCTGGTGCACGCGATCTCCGCCGCGACCGGCCTGCTGCTCCCTAGCAAGGCGCTGCTCGACGAGGCCGCCGTCACGGGCCGGCTGGTCGACGAGCAGGTCGACGCCTCCGAGGACGCGAGCGCGGTGGTCAAGGCCCTCGAGACGCAGTACGACGCCGCCGAGGGCTCGGTCAGCCGCAAGAGCCTCCTCGCCGACAACGGAACCCCGTCCGCCGAGGAATTGGGCGCCGAGGTGGAGCAGTTCCTGGCGGACCTCAACCGCGACGACAACGAATAGGCGCCAGCCCGCTGGGGTACGCGGGTGGGTGGCTTGCACAGGAACTGGGGGCGTTGCACAGGGAATAACCTGTGCAACGCCCCCGGTTTGTGTGTCACCGCCCGGTGGCTGGCAGCGCGGCGTGACGGTTTCCACAGCGGGTACGGCGTGTGCGCGGCGCTGAGCCTGTCAGGATGAGGCATGCCTGATTCGCTGGAGGATCTGGTCGAGCTGCTCGACCTGGAGGAGATCGAGGTCGACCTGTTCCGCGGTCGTCAGCCGCAGACCTCGATGCAACGCGTGTTCGGTGGTCAGGTCCTCGGCCAGGCGCTCGTCGCGGCCAGCCGGACGGTCGACCCCGAGCGCGTCGTGCACTCGCTGCACGGGTACTTCCTGCGCGGTGGAGACACCTCGGTGCCGATCGTCTACCGCGCGGAGCCGACGCGGGACGGTGGTTCGTTCAGCAGCCGTCGCGTGGTGGCGTCGCAGCACGGCAAGCCGATCTTCTACATGTCCGCGTCGTTCCAGCGTCCCGAGCCCGGTCTGGAACACCAGGATCCGATGCCTGAGGACGTCGTACCGCCGGACGAGGCTCCGCGGCTGGCGGCCGTGCTCGAGGCGCAGTCCGGGCGACCGGCCGCTGACTGGGATCGGGAGTGGTCCGCGCTCGACGTACGCCTGGCAGGTGTCACCGGGCGTCAGTTCTGGATCCGCGCCGCGGGTAAGCTGCCCGACGATCCCGCGCTGCACGCGTGCGTGCTCGCCTACGCCAGCGATCTCACGCTGCTCGGCGCCAGCCTGCTCCCGCACGGCATCGTGATCGGCGACCGCCGCATCCAGCCCGCGTCGCTGGACCACGCGCTGTGGTTCCACCGCCCGTTCCGCGCCGACGAGTGGCTGCTCTACGACCAGGCGTCCCCGTCGGCCTCCGGAGCCCGAGGCTTCGCCACCGGCCGCCTCTACACCGAGTCCGGCACCCTGACCGCGTCGGTCGCGCAGGAGGGCCTGATTCGTCCTGTCGGCCTGGACACCGACCTGCTAACCTGACGCCGTGATCAAGCGCGCTGCAGTGACGACGCCGGAGTATGTCCCGGCGCGCTGACAGCTGACTGTCGAACGAAGCCCCGGGGCGAGTGCCCCGGGGCTTCGTCGTTCCCGTGGTCCCTCGCCCCACCCCAGAGGAGGAGACCACCCATGAACGAGCACATGTACGACCACCGCAAGATCGGCCGCGAGCTCGGCCTGTTCGACTCCGACCCGTTGATCGGGGCCGGACTGCCCTACTGGCTGCCCGCCGGTGCCGCGGTACGCCGGGCGCTCGAGAGCTACATCGTCGAGGTCGAACGAAGAGCCGGCTACCAGCAGGTTTATTCGCCCGCGCTCGCCAAACGCGAGTTGTACGAGATCTCGGGCCACTGGGCGAAGTACCACGACGACATGTATCCGCCGATGGACATGGGCGCCGAGCAGCTCGTCCTGCGACCGAGCATCTGCCCGCATCACGCGCTCATGTACCGATCCCGCTCGCACAGCTATCGCGAGCTGCCACTGCGGATGTCCGAGCTCGGCGGCCAGTACCGCGCCGAACTGTCCGGCGCGATCGGCGGCCTGAGCCGGGTCCGCGCGATGCAACTGAACGACGCGCACATCTTCTGCCGCCTGGACCAGGTCGCGGACGAGGCCGCCGATGCCTTGCGACTGATCAACCAGGCGTACGCCGACATGGGTATCGCGGCCTCGCGCTACGTCCTCGCCCTGCCGGCTGTCGACGCCGAGTTCAACAGCCCGGCCAGCAAGTACGTCGGTGACGCCGCGAGCTGGGCCGCAGCGGCCGACCTGCTGCGCAACGTGCTCAAGGACGCGGGCATCGACTACGAGGAGGCGCCCGGCGACGCGGCGTTCTACGGACCGAAGATCGACATCCAGATGGAGGATTCGGCAGGTCGCGAGTTCAGCCTGTCGACCGTCCAGATCGACTTCCACCAGCCGGCGGCGTTCGGCCTCGAGTACGTCGGTGCTGACGGCAACAAACATCGGCCGGTGATGGTGCACCGGGCGATCGTCGGGAGCATCGAGCGGGCGATGGCGCAGCTGATCGAGGTGCACGGGGGCGCGTTCCCCGCGTGGCTCGCGCCGGTGCAGGTCGTCGTACTGCCGATCTCGGACGACGAGGAGGAGATCGCCGCCCGGGTCGCCCGGCGCGCGATGGACCGCGGGCTGCGGGTCGAGATCGCGCATGCGGACGAGGGCAGTCTGGGCGCGCGGATCCGCGAGAACCGGTCGGCGCCGTACCAGGCCGTCATCGGTGCCCGGGAGGCCGCTGCGGGCGACATCGCGGTGCGGGAGCGCGACGGCAGCCGGTGGGATCCAGCCCCGGTCGGTGCCGTGCTGGACCGGATCCGGGAAGAGGCGGAGCCCCAGGCCATCGCAATCGGCCGAAGCGAGGACGCGTGAGCGTGAACACCGCCCCGAGGCGGCGATTGTGATGGCCTGGCGGTTCAGCTCGGCTGCAGCTGGCCGATCAGGTGCGTCAGGTCGTGCGACTCGTCGTACAGCGCGAAGTCGAGCGTCTTGCCGGTCTGCTGGTGGGCGAACTGCACCCGCGACGGGAGCAGCAACGGCTTCCGGAAGTCCACGCGGACCGTGAACCCGTCCGGCAGGTCGCCGGCCCGCTGGACGGACGCGAGCGCGGCAGCCTTGGCCCACATCCCGTGCGCGATCTGGCGCGGGAACCCGAACGCCTGCGCGGTCAGCTTCCACAGGTGGATCGGGTTCCGGTCGCCGGACGCGGCGGCGTACCGGCGGCCGAGGTTGCCGCGCAGGTCCCACCAGGCGCTCGGGCTGAGCACCGGGTCGGGCAGCAGGTCGGCGTGCGCGTCCGGCGTACCGGCCGAGCGGCTCAGCAGCGTGGTGAGGTCGCTCCAGACGAGTTCGTGGTCGACGAACACCTCGCTGATGATGTCGAAGACCGTGCCCTTGGGGTGCGGGCGTTCCGGCGTACTGTGCACGCGGATCGCGGGCTCGGCGTGGATCGGGATCGGCGCCTGCTGCGTGATCGTGTTCGACAGGTGCACGATCCCCATCGGCTTGTACGGGAACGAGGGGTCGGACATCAGGTCGAGGTGCAACGGGAACGCGAGCACATGCGGGTACGTCGCCGGCAGCGTCGGACCGGCCGCGAAACCGGTGACCTCCCGGTACGCCGTCAGGTGGTCCTGGTCGATCGCCGATCGGGGCAGCTCGAGTGTCAGCCCGTCCTCGTCCGGCTCGTAGTCGGCCCGTCGGAGCGTTGCCCGGACGGTCCGCGCGTACAGCGATCCGAGGCCGGGGGAGTCGTCGTACCGTCGGGTCGGCATGTCAGGCGCCCAGCATGCTCTGGCCACAGACCCGGACCACGTTGCCGGTCACACCGGCCGACGCCGGATCCGCGAACCACGCGATCGTCTCGGCCACGTCGATCGGCAGACCGCCTTGCTGCAGCGAGTTGATCCGTCGCCCGACCTCGCGGATCGCGAACGGCACCTTCGCGGTCATCTCGGTCTCGATGAACCCGGGCGCGACGGCGTTGATCCGGATCTGACGCTCGGTCAGGGTCGGCGCGAGCGCCTGCACGAGCCCGATCACGCCGGCCTTCGAGGTCGCGTAGTTCGTCTGGCCGTTGTTCCCCGCGATGCCGGCCATCGACGACACGCCGATGATCGAGGCGCCGTCCTTGAGCGCGCCGGACTCCAGCAGGTACTCCGTGATGCGCTCGGGGGCCCGCAGGTTCACATCGAGAACGGCGTCCCACGCGTCGGTCCGCATGTTCACCAGCCGCCGGTCGCGCGTGATGCCGGCGTTGTGGACGACGATGTCGAGCCCGCCGTGCTGCTCCTGCGCGTGCGCGGCGATCCGCTGCGGGGCGTCGACCGCGGTCACGTCGAGCAGCAGTTCGGTGCCGCCGATCTTCGTGATCACCTTGCGCAGCGCGTCCGCGTTCTGCGGTACGTCGACGCCGATGATCGTCGCGCCGTCCCGGGCCAGCGTGTTCGCGATCGACGCGCCGATCCCACGCGCCGCGCCGGTCACCAGCGCCGTACGGCCGGCGAGTGGGCGGTTCGGGTCGTTGCTGACCAGGGGACCGGTGCCGATCCGGGCGACCTGACCGTCGACGTACGCCGACTTGGGGGAGAGGAAGAAGCGGAGCGTGGAGTCGAGTTGTTCGTGCGCGTCCGGGGCGACGTACACGAGGTTGACCGTGGCGCCGCGCTTCACTTCCTTGCCGAGTGAGCGGGTGAAGCCCTCGAGCGCGCGCTGGGCGACGTGCTGGCCGGTGGTGCTCGCGAGTTCCGGCGTACGGCCGACGACGATGACGCGACCCGCGGGGGCGAGCTGGCGGACGACGGGGGAGAAGAACCGCTGCAGGCTGGTCAGGTCCGCGGTCGAGGTCGCGCCGGTCGCGTCGAAGACCAGCGCCTTCGGGCGGATCTCGCTGGACGCGACACCCTCGGCCGCCGTGCTGAACGCGGCGCCGATGTCCCGGAGCAGCGCCTGGATCGCCTTGCCGGCGTCGGTCTCGCCGATCGCGCCGAAGACGACCGGCCCGTCGATCACCGGCGAGCCCTCGATCCAGCGGGGCAGCGGCGTCGGGTCCGGCAGACCAAGGTTCTTCACCAGGGTCTGCCCGAGCGGCGTCCGGGTGAAGGTCTGGTAGCGATCCGTCATCTCAGCTCCTACTTCTCGAGGATGGCGACGACACCCTGGCCGCCCGCGGCGCAGATCGAGATCAGGCCGCGGCCGCCGCCGTTCTCGTCCAGTTGCTTGGCCAGCGCGGCGACGATCCGCCCACCGGTCGCCGCGAACGGATGACCCGCGGCCAGCGAGCTGCCGTTCACGTTCAGCTTGTCCCGATCGATCTCCCCGAGTGGCGCGTCGAGACCCAGTCGCTCCTTGCAGAAGATCGGGTCCTCCCACGCCTTCAGGGTGGACAGTACCTGGGAGGCGAAGGCTTCGTGGATCTCGTAGTAGTCGAAGTCCTGCAGAGTGAGACCGGCGCGGGCCAGCATCCGCGGTACGGCGTACGCGGGGGCCATCAGCAGACCCTCGGAACCCTTCACGTAGTCGACCGCTGCGGTCTGCGAGTGCGTCAGGTACGCGAGCGGGCGCAGACCGTGCTCGGCCGCCCACTCGTCGGTCGACAGCAGCACCGTCGACGCGCCATCGGTGAGCGGCGTCGAGTTCCCCGCGGTCATCGTCGCGGTCTCGCCCTTACCGAACACGGGCTTGAGCTTGGCGAGCTTGTCGATCGTGGTGTCCGGCCGGAGGTTCTGGTCCTTCTCGAGCCCGAGGTACGGAGTGATCAGGTCGTCCTGGAAACCCCGGTCGTACGCCTTCGCGAGGTTCACGTGGGACCGGTACGCGAGCTCGTCCTGCGCCTCCCGCGTGATGCCCCACTCGAGTGCCGTCAGCGCCGCGTGCTCACCCATCGACTTGCGGGTCCGCGGCTCGGCGTTCCGCGGGATCTCCGGTACGACGTCCTTCGGGCGCACCCGGGCGAGGACCTTCAGCCGGTCCGGGTACGTCTTCGCGCGGTTCAGGTCGAGCAGGACGTTGCGCAGCCGGTCGTTCACCGCGATCGGCGCGTCCGACGCGGTGTCGACACCACCCGCGATCCCGGCGTCGATCTGCCCGAGAGCGATCTTGTTCCCGACCAGGATCGCCGCCTCCAGCCCGGTGCCACAGGCCTGCTGGATGTCGTACGCCGGGGTGGTGGGCGCGAGCTTCGAGCCCAGGACGACCTCGCGCACCATGTTCCAGTCGCGGGCGTGTTTGAGGACCGCGCCGGCGACGACCTCACCCACCTCCTGGCCGCCGAGGCCGGTCCGGTCGACCAGACCGTTCAGCGCTGCGGTGAGCATGTCGGAGTTGGAGGCGTGCCGGTAGGTCTTGTCCTGCCGGGCGAACGGGATCCGGTTTCCGGCGACCACGGCCACCTTGCGCGGTTCGGTCACGATGTCTCTCCTGCTCTAGTGGAGCGGGTCTTCTTGGTTGTCAGTGCCTTTTGCCCCACCGCGGTGGCGAGGGTGGCAGTGATAGCGGTCGACCGGACGGTGCCGACATCGGCATGATGCACCACCGGGTGGCCAGGCCGGCTCCCCGACACGATCAACCCGACTCTTGCCATGTGCAACGATCCGAGCGTCTGCGTGTACAGGTGGTTGGCGAGGTAAGCGGTGTCCACCTCGTCGAACACGCCGGTGCGCTGGCCGGCCTCGAGAACTTTGGCGATGCGATCCAGTGCCGCCGCCATCGCCGTACCGAGTTTGACCATCACCGGCTCGGTGATCTCGCCGAACAGCTCCTCACCGCTCCTGCGCAGCAGGCTCATCGCGCAGTCGGTGAAGGCCGGGTAGGCGAGACAGAAGTCGACGAACGTCTCGCTCAGTGCCTTCAGCCGGTTGAGCGGCGCGCGGCGCGGGTTGTCGGCCGCGGCGAGTCGCTCGTCGAGCTCGCCGAGGTAGTCGACCAGGGTGAGCGCGAACAGCTCCTCCTTGCCGGCGAAGTGCCGGTAGATCAGCGCCTTGTTGATCCCGACCCGCTTGGCGATATCGTCGATCTGGGCGTCGATCGTGCCGCGCTCGTCGAACAGTTCACGGGTCGCGCGGATGATGTCCCGCTCCCGGTCGCGACGACGCTCCGCCGTGGTCCGGCGGCGTCCGATCGCGAGCAGCGCGGAGCTCATGCGTCGATCTTAGCCACAGTGGTGTCACCTGGTGCAAACGACGGTTACACTCGTCGGTAACATCGTAGGTTCACCGCTGGAGGATGTTGATGACGATGACCGATCCGAAGTCCTCGGTCTCGGCCGACGTGATGGCGCTGGCCGGCGAGCTCGGCGCCGAGCGGTCCCAGCCGGGCTGGAGCTCGTTCTCGCTCTCCCTGAACGACGAGCAGCGGGAGATCCGCGACTGGGCCCACAGCTTCGCCGCCGATGTGATCCGTCCGGCCGCCGCGGAGTGGGACGAGCGCGAGGAGACCCCCTGGCCGGTCATCCAGGAGGCCGCCAAGATCGGCCTGTACGGTCTCGACGCCAACATCAACCTCTTCATCGACCCGTCCGGGCTGCTGATGCCGCTCGTGCACGAGGAGCTCTTCTGGGGCGACGCCGGCATCGGCATGTCACTGAAGGGCACCGGTCTGGCATCATCCGCGATCTTCTCGAACGGTACGCCGGAGCAGTGGAGCCAATGGATGCCCCGGTGCTACGGCACGCCGGACGACGTACGCGTGGCCGCGTTCTGCTCGTCTGAGCCTGGCGCTGGGTCGGACGTGTCTGCGATCCGTACTCGGGCTGTGTATGACTCGGCGACCGATGAGTGGGTCATCAACGGGCAGAAGGCTTGGGCTACGAACGGTGGGATCGCGGACATCCACGTCGTCGTCGCTACGGTTGATCCTTCTCTCGGTACTAAGGGCCAGGCCGCGTTCGTCGTACCGCGGACTGAGGTTCGCGGGTTGGAGCAGGGGACGAAGCTGCGGAAGCACGGTCTGCGGGCATCGCACACCGCGGACGTGTTCTTCGACAACGTCCGCATCCCCGCCGCGAACGTCCTCGGCGGCAAGGAAAAACTCGACGAACGCCTAGCCCGAGCCCGCGAAGCCGCCGCCGCTCGAGCTGCTGGCGGGGCGTCCGGCTCGACCACTCGGAATGCCTCGATGGCCACCTTCGAGATGACCCGGCACATCGTCGGCGCGCAGGCGATCGGCATCGCGCGCGCGGCGTACGAATTCGCCCTCGACTACGCCAAGACCCGCGAACAGTTCGGCCGCCCGATCATCGACAACCAGGGCATCGCCTTCAAACTCGCCGACATGGCCATGGAAATCGACGCCGCCCGTCTCCTGGTCTGGCGCGCCGCCAACATGTCCGCCGCCCTGATGCGCGGCCAAACCCCCGACTACCGCAACGGCGAAGGCTCCATGGCCAAACTCAAAGCCGGCGAGGTAGCCGTCAAGGTCACCGAAGAAGCCATCCAAATCCTCGGCGGCAACGGCTACACCCGCGAGTACCCCGTAGAACGCATGCACCGAGACGCCAAAATCTACACAATCTTCGAAGGCACCTCAGAAATCCAACGCCTGGTAATCGCCCGAGCCATCTCGGGCATGCGCATCAGGTAAATAGCCCCCGCGTGCTCCGCAGGTGCTCCGGTCGCGCCGCTCCCTCCCGCACCTGCTCCGCGCGCTACCCACCCACCCCCGGCTCAGGCCGGAGCACCAGCTGCCGGCTGCCGCCGGCGCCCTGCGGGCTATCGCCAGCGAACGCTCGCTCCGCTCGCGGGCGACCGCCACGTACTACCGGCGCGCTCGGGATGGATGAACCCCGGGGGTGCGTCCCCCCAAGGCATCCGAGGAACGTGTTACCCAGGGTCAATCCGCGTGGCATGGGCCCGACACTTGGCGGGCTGATCCGGCGATCAATCGCCGGATTGCCTGCCGGGCACACGCCGGCCGGTCTTCGGCCTCATGATCAGACCCGGCCCTTTCGTACTGAACGCCTTGGTCTGCTCTGCCCTTCCGGATCCACTCGCCCCGCCGACCACCGCTTTCTCCCCACTGCTAAATCCGCATCCGTGAAGCACTCCCGTCGGCCTTCTCTGCCGGCCGTGTCCACAGATCCTTCGCAGAGGACATCGCACGGCGTCCCCGCTGTCGTCGAAATGCGGCGGCTCAACGGTCGAGGGAGTAGTCAGCGCAGCTGACGTGCCCGATCCGACCGTCCTGGGCGTCGACGACGGGTTCTGATTCCGCCCAGCTTCCTGCATCTCGCGTTGAATGGAAACCCGATCGAATTTCGCCAGGTGAGTGCGCGCGGCTCAACGCCTTTCGGAGGCGTCGGCGCGCAACACATCTCGACGACAGCCTCGCCGGCGCCGTCATTGCTTGAGTTCGGCGGCCATGAGGTCTTTCCCGACGGCCCAACAACCTGCATCACCGGCGCAGTTGATGCCGCGCAGGTCGGTCTGGTCGAAGAGCTGCCAGGTATGCCCGCCGTCGGTGGTGATGTCGCTGCCGGTGAAGCCAACGGCTACTGCGGTGTGGCTACCACTCGTCGGCACCGGGGCCATGTTGGTGCGGAATCCGTCCGGTGAACCGACTCGTGTCCATGTCGCGCCGCCATCGGCGGTCGCAGCGGCCACACTTGGACGGTTGGTGGAGGGGCTGCCGCCTCCAAGGGCCAAGCCGTGGTGGGTATCCCAGAACGCCAGTGAGGCGATGCCGAACTCCGCCGGCAGTCCGGGTATCGGGGTGCTGGCCACCGACCAGGTATGACCACGGTTGTTCGTGTGGAACACCCGCGAGTTGTCTGGTTCGGCCACGGTGCCGAACCAGGTGTCCTGAGGCCCTTTGGTGACCAGACTTGACCCGGTCGCTCGCACACCTTCGGTGGCCAGCGCCGGAGGCATTCCATTGCTGGGGGCAACTTGCCAGCTCTGTCCGGCGTCGTGAGTGTTCAGGATGCGGAATTTGCCGTTGACAGGATCGCTCACGGCGATGCCGTTGTTGTTGTCAAAGAACGCGATCCCATCGTAGAACGCGGCCGGGTCCTGGTTCTGGAACACCAGATTCCACGTTTGGCCACCGTCAGCGGTGCGATAGATCCTCGACTCATCGCCTGGACCGACCGCGACCGCGAGGGCGTTGTTTTTGTCGAACGCCTCGAGATCATGAAAAGCCAAATGCTCGGCGCCGGGAGGGGTGACGTCCTGCCAAGTGTCGCCCCCGTCGTCCGTACGGACGACGATTCCAGGACCGGAATCTTCGTCAGGGGCTTTGAAGCCACCGCAGGCCCACACAACCGCACGGTTGACGACGTCAATCCCGACCCAGCTCGGGGTGACGGTTCGCATGAGACGCCAGGACAGTGACATGGCTACTCCGATAAGTTCGGCCGGTGAGAGTCGCCGGCAGGATGTTGGATTGCTTGGCTCGGGAACAACCTGGCCGGCCGTTGAATCGTGAGCAGCAGGACTGCGAGCCTTGTGATCAGCTTTCGACGGTGTACCGAGGCCGCGCCGAGCGCCTCGATGTCGCTTCGCCGCACAACTGGGCATCGCCTGGAGACCTGATGGGTCGCTGTTGCTGGCCCTTCATCTCGGCGCTTATGTCGATGGTCTGAGTTGCGCCCGGGCGAACCGGCAACAAATAGACGGCCGACGAACAGAAGCCCGAGGTAGGGCCATCACGGAGCCACTGAAATCTGACTCAATCGGCCCGTGTGTTGCGCTGTTTGAGTACCGACGCCACCTAATCATGACGCTCCCCCCGGAGCGCGGACGGACTCGTCCGCTAATTTGAGCGGGCGCGGCGGGCTAGAGATCCGTCAATAGCGCGCTGCCGTTATCTAATACTCGTGAGTTGGGCGGCGACGCGGCCGGATGCTAACTCGGCGACCCATCAGATTTGCCCGGTTCTACCTCTGCGGCCATCGGCTCGAACGTTTGACTTTGGCCGCAGGCCGATGGGGGAGAACGGGGACCGCCGTCCATCGCGTCGAGTGAACCAGGATCCGTTCGCTGACGTATCAGTAGGTGCATGGCGAGCGTCGACGGCGATCGGGAGGCAGCGTGGAACCAATGCGACAGGCCAAGCGGCCCGTGACTGGACTCGCCGGCCCGTACGGCCACCCGCTGCACCCGGCCGTGGTCGCGATCCCCATCGGATGCTGGACGGCCAGCTTGGTGTTCGACCTGGGATCCCGTGTCGTCGCGGACGGCGCGTTCCTGGCGCGTGGTTCCAGTTGGCTGATCGCGCTCGGCGTGCTGGGGGCACTCGCGGCGGCATCGCTCGGACTCCTTGACTACTTCGCGATACCGCCTCGGACCCGGGCTTTCCGCACGGCCACGGTGCACATGTCGTTGAACCTCGGCGTGACTACGGCGTACTCCATCAGCTACGTCCTCCGGCGCAGCACCCCGCTGCACGTGGGCTGGGGGCTGATCGCATTGTCGTTGGTCAGCCTGACCGCCCTGGCGGTGTCGGGGTACCTCGGCGGCAAGCTCGCCTACAGGTACGGCGTCCGAGTCGCCGACGAAGGTACACAGCTCGAGGGGTACCGGGATTCCAGAACCATCAAGAGGGGGCAGACCTGATGGCCATTGCAGCTCTGGTGACCTGGGTGGTCACGGCAGGACTCGGATTCAGCATGCTGTACCGGTGGATCTCCAAGGGCGGCGTTCAGGCTGCCCGAAGTGGTGCGGTGCGCTCCGACGGATTCGCGCCTGGGCTGATCTTCGGCCACTTCGCGCTGGCGGCCGCAGGCTTGGTGCTGTGGATCGTCTACACGGTCGCCGACGTCGAGGCGCTGACCTGGGTGGCGTTCGTGTTCTTGATCGCGATCGCCGTTCTGGGTGATCTGATGTTCCTGCGGTGGCGCAAGGGGCCGGCATCGAGCACCGCTGAGTCGAGCCTGCCTCGGCCTGTCGTGTACATCCACGGTCTGTTCGCCGTGACGACGATCGTGCTGGTCCTGCTCACCGCTCTCGGCGTTGGTGAGAGTTGACGCATCAGGAACTCCGCACGGGCAACGGTGGTTCTTCCCTGCGGCTGATCGCCTTCGCAGGGAGCGTGACGAATTTCCCTAGGCGTTCCAAGGGTGCGAAGGCCAGCCAGCACACCACGGTTGGCAGGAAATGGATCCCGAGCATCGCGGTGTTCGCTGCATGGAAGCCCAGGAAGAAGAGTGCCGCGAGCAACAACCACCGTCCCTTCAGCCAGAGCACCGCCGGCGACAGCAACTCGCCGATGAAGCCGACCCATTGAAGGATGTGGAGGAGCCAGGGGTAGTCGAGCAATCTCTCGCCGACCGGGTTCGGGCGTCGGACGATCGCCCACGTCAGCACTGAACTGGTGGGCCAGGTGAACGCCCACCCCGCGCTGCGGATCTTGGCCAGTGCCGAAAGTGCGTACGTCGAGACAACGGCGAGCTGGATGCATTTCACAGCCCAACCCGCGATCTCGCTCGTCCGCAGATCGTCGTACCGAGCCTGGCCGGCAGTAGGGAGAACCCATAACGCCACGACGAGGGCGAGGTGGTCGTGGTCGACCTTGCCGTCGCTCATTCCGATCAGCACCCACCACGTGAACGCCGGCGCGACCGTCCAGCCGGCCAGGCGGGGGAGCCGGTTCGTTGCCCCGACGAGACAGGCCACGATCAGTACGACGTACAGCGTGTTGGTGAGCGGGACGCTCGGCCGGGGGAGGTCGAGGAGACGGGCGAGGAACAGCGGCTGGTACAGCTCCGGCGACCTGCCCTTCAACCTTGTGTCGTTGACGAACAGGTGGATGTCGAGGATGACGAACAGATAGAGGATGGTACGCAACCAGGCGATCCGGGCGATCGCGACCGGCGGGAGGAACCAGCTCACTTCTGCACCTGCCAGACGGCCAGCACCTTTGAGGCCGGGCGGCCGGAGACCCGGCCGTGCGCCAACGTGGTGGTATCGCGGACCAGTTCCAGCCGGACGTACTTCGGCTTGTCCGGGTGCTTGCGCGCCCAGTCGTCCGCGACGGACTGCAGGAGCGACGGGTCTGCCATGATCGCGCTGGTACGCGCCTCGATCTCGGCCCGTCGTATCCCGGCGCCGTTCGTGTCCAGCGGTACGTCGACTGTCGTGCCCGCGTCTGTACGCGCCACAACGCGGATGGAGTCGATCGAGGCGTTGCTCGGGATCGACATCGCATACTGCGACATCGGCCCGAACGGCCAGAGATCATCGGTACCGCGGACCGTGCCGTGGATCACCATCCCTAATCCTGTGACTACGACTCCCAGCCGGACAACGCGTCCCCATTTGCCCGCCCGCACCACCTCAGTGGTCATCGCCTACCCGCCCCTTCCCGGTCGCTCAACAGAGAGTTTCTCGCCGCGGGCGGGCTCACTTCTAGCGTTTCAGCCCCAGAAACCGGAGAAGGGACACCATGGACTCTCCCCCCGGCAGCGCGGGCTCACGGGATCACGAGCGGAGGGAGCGTAGGCCGGTGCGGATTTCGTTGACCAGGATCTCGGGCTGCTCCAGGGCTGCGAAGTGTCCGCCTGCGGCGGCCTCGCCGTAGTGGATCAGGTTGCTGTAGGTGTCTTCGATCCAGCTTCGTGGCAGGCGTGGGATGTCCTTCGGGAAGACGGTCACTGCGACTGGGAGCGTCAGTTTCGGGCCGGCGAAGGTGGCCGATCTGTTCTCCCAGTAGATGCGGGCGGACGAGGCTGCGCTGTTGGTGAACCAGTAGAGGGATATCGCGTCGAGCATGTCGTCCATGCTGAGGGTGTCCTCGGCGAGTCCGTGGTTGTCGGTCTTGGACTGGAATTTCTCGTAGATCCAGGCTGCTTGGCCGGCGGGAGAGTCCGCGAGGGCGAACCCGACTGTCTCGGGCTTCGTGCCCTGAAGGTGGTTCGAACCGCCGAGGTCGCCAGTGTAAAGAGCGAGAGTCTGCACGGCGTCGAGCTGTTCGGGCGACAAGGAGGCGGGCGTCTGTTCCGGGAAGGCGTACTGGGTGTTGAGGTGAATTCCCAGAAGCCCTTCAGGCTGCATTGCGCCGAGGGCGGTGGTGACTACGGCGCCCCAATCGCCTCCTTGCGCGGCCCATTCGGCGTACCCGAGACGCTTCATCAGCTGCGCCCAGGCGTTCGCGATGCGTGCCACGTTCCACCCGGTCTGCTTCGGCTTTTGGGAGAATCCGAACCCGGGGAGCGACGGGACGACGACGTCGAACGAGTCACTTACGTCGCCCCCGAACGAGACCGGATCGGTCAGTGGGCCGATCAGTTTCACGAACTCGGTAATCGAGCCCGGCCACCCGTGGGTGAGCAGCAGGGGCATTGCGCCGGGATTCTCGGATCTGACGTGGATGAAATGGATGTCCAGCCCATCGATCCTGGTGAGGAACTGCGGGAGCCTGTTGAGTTCGGACTCGAAGCGCCGCCAGTCATAGCCGGACTGCCAGTAGTCCACCAGCGATCTCGCGTTAGCTGTGCGAACACCCTGCGACCAGTCGTCCACGGTTTCGGGATCCGGCCATCGGGTCCTGGCCAGTCGCTGCTTCAAGTCGGCGATGTCGGAGTCCGGGATCGAGACGGTGAACGGGCGGACGAGAGCCGAGGTCGGCGGCGTCGATGGGGGCATTGCCTACTTCTCCTTCTCCTGTGCTTGGGAGCGGCGCACCTTTCATTGCACACTGATGTGCAATCTACTTCGTTGCACACTGGTGTGCAACACTGTGGTGATGGCCACCGAGTCTGCCCGGGCGCGCTCGATGAAGGAGACGCGCGATCGCATCCTTGACGTCTCTCTGGAGGTGCTGGGCGAGAATCCCGACGCTGGAATGGGGGACATCGCCGCCGCTGCTGGTGTTGTCCGCCGCACGGTCTACGGCCACTTCCCTACGCGTCTCGATCTCATCGGGACGCTCACGGAACGGGCCGTTGGCGAGATGACGGCCGTGCTCGCCGAAGTCGATGCATCCGGCGCGGGAGCGGACGTGGCGTGGGCTGAGTTCATCGCCCGCGTCTGGCCGGTGACGCACCGGTATCGAGTACTGCTGGCGCTGCGCCGGGGGGAGTACAGCGAGGCGATCCACGGCCTGCTCGGGCCGGTCGACGAGCTCCTTGCGCAGCTCGTGCGACGAGGACAGGACAGCCATGTGTTTGCACGGCATCTACCGGCAGACCTCTTGAGCCAGGTTGCCTATGGCGTGGTGTTCGCGATCGCGGACGGCGCCGTCGGCGCACGAGCGGCGACGATCACCAGCTTGCTGACTCTGGGACTTCCCGAGACGCAAGCAGTCGCCCTGGCCGGTCGCCAGGATCCGACCTGACCTGCAGGACCGACCAAACGCGGCGGGTCCTGGATGCGATGGGAACTCTCGGTTCCTGAGAACGCAGGCTTGTGCGGTCGTCTCAGGTTTCCCTTGCGTTCGTTCGGCTGCCAGAGCTGCGCCACGTGCTGTGCCTAGCTTCCTCCGCAGGTTCTGACCTGCGGGGGAGTCAGCGCAACGGATCGCCGTTGCGCGGCACAGACAACCAGCGGGGATCCATCGGACTCATTGGCAGGACGACAGCGCGGTCGAACTGCTTTCCAGCGGTCGCTCGGAAGGATCAGTCAATGCGAGTAACACGTCAACGGCGTGTGAAGGTGCGCTCCAGCCTTCTCACGCGGCGTAAGGGCCGGATACCGCTCCTCGTGGTAGCCGGTTTGGCTGCCGTCGCCTCCGGCACCACCGCGTTCGCGCAGACCACGCAGTTCGGCATCGAGCATGTTGGTCAGACCACCGATCAGGGCCAGGTCGTTTCCGACAACCAGTACATCAAGCCGATCGGTCAGCGGCTGGTTCTCCCGTACGGCAAGATCATGTCGTCCTCGGTCAGCCCGGACGGGACGCACCTCGCGGCCTCGCTCACCGACGGCGGGCAGGTGCTCGCGATCGTGGACCTGAAGAACTACAAGGTGCAGCAGTACGCCGGTAACAACGCGCAGTCGGATCTCCGGGTCAGCGGCGGCGACGTCGGCCAGGAAGGCCCGACGTACTCGCCGGACGGTGCGCAGCTCTGGCTGGGCCGGATCGACGGGTTCACGAAGTTCACCGTGAACCCGGACGGCAGTCTCGCCAACCCGACGAACATCACCATCGCGGCACAGGGCTCGAAGCATGCGCTGTCGGGCGCGCCGGTGTTCTCGGCCGACGGCAAGACCGTGTACGTCGCCGTCAACGGCCAGAACCGGGTGATCGCGCTCGACGCGGCGACCGGCGCGATCCAGCAGAGCTGGCCCGTGGGCATCGCCCCGCGCGGAATGGTCGAGGTCGGTGACAAGCTGTACGTCAGCAACGAGGGCGGCCGCCAGGCGAAGCCGATGCCCGGTAGCCTGCTCGACCAGGTCGGCGCAGTCACCGCGAGCGGCGAGAACCCGCCGAACGAGGTTGCTGTGAACCTCAAGGACCACGATCCGTCGACCAAGTGGCTGTCGAAGCAGCCGACCGGGTCGGTGACCTACCAGCTGGCCAAGCCGGCGGCGGTCGTGCACTACTCGTTGACCTCGGCGAACGACTCGCCGGGCCGCGACCCCAAGGACTTCACCCTGCAAGGGTCGAACGACGGCACCAGGTGGACCGACCTGGACAAGCGCACCGACCAGCGCTTCGACTCGCGGTACATCACGAACAGCTACACGCTCAAGAACACCACGGCGTACGGCTACTACCGGCTGAACGTCACCGCGAACTACGGTGACCCGCTCCTGCAGCTCAGCGGCTGGGACATCAGCACCACGACCACGCGGGCCGAGACCACGATGAACTCGTACGGCACCGCCGTACCGGCCGATCCGTTCACCGGTTCCTCCACCACCGGCACGGTCAGCGTTGTTGACCTGGCGAACCCGGCAGCCGCTGCGACGAGTATCGATGTGGGTCTTCACCCGACCTCTGTCTACGCTAAGAACGGTGCGGTGTTCGTCACAAATACCGCCACCAACAGCGTGTCGGTGATCGACGCGTCCAAGGACAAGGTCGTTCAGACCATCGCCACTCAGCCGTGGCCGGAGGCCTCCGTGGGCTACGAGCCCACCGCGGTGACCCTGACCGACAACGGCCGTCTGCTGGTGACGCTCGGGCGCGCCAACGCGGTCGCCGTCTACCGGTACAAGAGCCCGCTGGAGCCGGTCAGCTACATCGGCCTGCTCCCGACGGACTACTTCCCATCGGAGATCACCACCGCGGGCGGCAACGTGGTCGTCTCCAACACCCGTGGTATCGATGCCTTGCGCAACAGCAGCAACCACACCACGCACGACACGACCTCGAGCCTGCAGCAGTTCAAGCTGCCGGACGACGGTGTCATCAGGACCTACACGCAGCAGGTCTTCAAGCAGAACGGCTGGACGCCGAACTCGGTGCAGAAGGCAACGGGCAACGGCGCCAAGCCGGTCGCGGTACCGGTCAAGCTCGGCGACCCTTCGACGATCAAGCATGTTTTCCTGCTGGTCAAGGAGAACCGGACCTACGACCAGGTGTACGGCGACATGCCCGAAGGCAACGGTGACCCGGCGCTGACGCAGTACGGCGAGAACGTGACGCCCAACCAGCACGCGCTGGCCAGGCAGTTCGGGCTTTACGACAACACCTACGACATCGGTACGAACTCGGCCGAGGGCCACAGCTGGCTGATGCAGGCCGACGACCCGGAGTACACCGAGTCGACGGCCGGCGAGTACCAGCGAAGCTACGATTCCTACAACGACGTACTCGGCCACCAGAAGAGCGGCTTCCTCTGGACCGGCGCCGAGGCGGCGGGCAAGACCGCGCGGGACTTCGGCGAGTACCAGATGCAGATGAACAACAAACCGGCTGCGGCAAGCTGGCAGAACCTGTATTGCGACACGAAGAACATGGCGGCGAACCCGAACCAGAGCACCGCGTACCCGATGTACTCGAACGTCGACATCCCGTCGCTCAACGACATCTCGGTCCACGGCTACCCGGGTGGCGACCTAAGCATCCCGGACATCTACCGGTACGAGATCTGGAAACGGGACTTCGAGAAGAACGGCCCGGCCAACCTGAACATGTTCTGGTTCCCCAACGACCACACCGGCGGTGGGCCGACCGGTCCCGCCCAGGTCGCGGACAACGACCTCGCCGTCGGCAAGGTCGTCGACGAGATCTCGCACAGCAAGTACTGGAAGGACTCCGCGATCTTCGTGGTCGAGGACGACTCCCAGGCCGGCGTGGACCACGTCGACGGCCACCGTGCCCCGATCCAGATCATCAGCCCGTACGCGCAGCACGGAACCGTCGACAGCCATTACTACTCCCAGATCACGCTGATCCGTACGATCGAGCAGATCCTCGGGATCCACCCGATGAACCAGAAGGACAGCGCCGCTACTCCGATGCGTGCGGCGTTCACCGACAAACCCGACTACACGCCGTTCACCGTGCTGCCCAACCGGACCCCGCTGACCCAGGGGCTGTCGACACTGCCGACCTGCGGCGCGGACACCCCGGCAGCGCAGGATCCGAACGCCGCGCCCGCGCCGACGGGCAAGGTTGCCGCGCCCAACCAAGCGGTCGCCGCGCAATGGGAGGCGTGGAAAGCGAAGCAGCCCTTCACGGGAGACAACGCCAAGGTCGACTCCGTCCACCCCGAGCAGATGAACCGCTTCTCGTGGTACGAGGCGCACGAGTTCGCCAAACCCTACCCAGGTGACACGAGGATCTACGCGCCGGACGAGGTCCCAGGCGCCTACATCCCAGGCGCCGACAGCGACGGCTGACCCACCCGACCGAAACACCAGGACGGCCCGCCACCCCGGCGGGCCGTCCGGCCGGCCGCCACAGTCTCTGCTCAGCAGGGCCCCACAATGGCGTCCGAGTGCGAACACGCACCTTGATCATTGGGGAGCGCCAGCGGAATCGTCATCCGCGCGGCGTCGTGCGAGGCGCTGACGTAGGCCGGTGGCTCGGAGCGCACGGTGGTCGAGGGCCATACGAACCGTGGCCTCGGATCCGACGATGCGGACCTGGTCCTGGGCGCGGGTGACGGCGGTGTAGAAGAGTTCGCGGGTGAGCAGTCGAGAGTCTTCGCCGGGCAGCAGCACCGTCACTTCGGCGGCCTGGCTGCCTTGGGCTTTGTGGATCGTCATCGCGTGCATGGTGTCGACGTTGCCGAGGCGACCGGGGGAGAAGTCGAGGCGGCCGCGAGTACTGTCGATGTAGACGCGCAGGGAGCCGTCCGGTCGTCGCACGGTGACGCCTAACTCGCCGTTGTAAATGCCGAGGCCGTAGTCGTTGGCGGTGACCAGGATTGGCCGGCCGACATACCAGTTGTCCCAGAGCGGGTCTTCAGTCTCCTCGGTGATCCAGCGCTCGATGGTCCGGTTCCAGTGGGTGACGCCCCAGGGGCCGTCGCGGTGGGCGCAGAGCAGGCGGTGGCGTTGGAGTGCGGCCAAGGCGGCATCGGCGTCGCCGGCGTCGGCAGCTTCCCGGATCGCGAGTGCGTCAGGGAGCAGCGCGGATCGCAGTACCTCTCGCGGGTCTTCGTCCTCGATGAACGTGACCCGTTCGCCACCGCCGCGGAGTACGGCGAGGACATCGTCCGGGCGATTCTCATGGACTGCGAGCGCCAGGTCGCCGATCTCGCTGCCGAACCGGTGGGATGTGCGCAGCTCGGCTGCCTGCGTGTGTCCGCCGGCGACCAGTCCTTCGACCAGGTCTGCAAGGACGGCACCGGCTTCGATAGAGGCGAGCTGGTCGGGATCGCCCACAAGGATCAGCCGGGCGTCGGGCCTTACGGCCTCCAACAGGCGGGCCATCATCGTCAGCGAAACCATGGAGGTTTCGTCGACGACAACGATGTCGTGCGGTAGCCGGTTGTCGCGGTTGTGGCGGAACCGGGTCGACGAGTCCGGGCGCCGGCCGAGCAGCATGTGCAGGGTACGCGCGTGGAAGTCGCCCAGCCGTGCAGTGTCCACGTCGGAGAGGCGATTGCGTATCTCGCCGCGGACCGCTTCCTCCAGCCGAGCTGCGGCCTTGCCGGTCGGTGCGGTCAGCGCGATCCACGGCTGGCGTTGGCCGGCCTTCTCCGCCTGCTCGGCGAGCAATGCCAGGAGGGCTGCCACGGTGGTGGTCTTGCCGGTGCCCGGACCGCCGGTGAGTACGGTCGTCCATTGCCTCGCGGCGGTCTCCGCTGCGATCCGTTGCTCGTCGTACGACGTACCGGGGAAGAGCCGGCTGAGTCCTGCCTGCAGTGCATCCTCGTCTGCGATCGCCGGCGCCGGTTGGGCGGATCGGCGGCGCAGATCCTGTTCGACCTGTTCTTCCTCTCGCCAGTACCGATCGAAGTAGAGGAGAGTGCCTTCGAGCCGAAGCGGCTGCGGTGCGGCGAGCAGTGAGCTGGCTGCGACGGCCGCCAGCCACTGGTCGGGGTCGGGCCAGTCCAGGTCGGCGCCGTCCGGGCCGACCTCCTCACGGATCTCGGTGAGGTCGAGACAGACGGAGCCCGCGCGCACTGCCCGGACGACCAGCGCGCACGCGAGGGCGACCGATTCGTCCGTTTCGCCCAGCATCGACGTCAGCCGAGTCGCGACGTGGACGTCGGCAGCGACCAGCACTCCGGCCTGGTTGAAGTCGCGCAACCTCCCGGCAGCGGTGAGCGCCAGCGAGACGTCGAACTCGTCGACGGTCGTCGTCACAAGGTCCTCCCGTCGAGCAGGTCTGACAGCTCGATGACCAGGGCGGGCGGCACTGGCCAGCTGAAAACGCCGGCCGGGTGGTCGTCCTGGACCGGAGTGTCCGGGCCGCACATTCCTCGTAGGTAAAGGTAGATGACCCCACCGAGATGGAGGTTGGGGTCGTACGCCGGCAGTCGCCACCGCAGGTACCGGTGCACGACGACCGAGTACAGCAAGGCCTGCAGGGGATAGTCGGAGTGCAGCATTGCGGCTGCGAGCTGCTCGCGTCCGTAGTCCGCTGAGGTGGCCGGCTGCTCGGGGTCGCCGAGTCGGTTGGTCTTGTAGTCGACCACGACGAAGCGGTGGCTGTCGCCGTGCGGGATCCGCAGTACGACGTCGATCGAGCCGGAGAGGTAGCCGCGCAGGCTCTGTCGGCCGAGCAGGGGTTGTTCGAGGCGATCGGCGTACGCGACGAGCGGGTCGGCCGCCGGAAGGTGACGGCGCAGCAGCGGCGCGACATCGGCCAGGCGTACGTCGGCGCCGACGGCCAGATCGCCCCCGGCGAGTGGAATCTCGAACTCCAGCTCCCGGAGCCGGTCGCTCAGGCCGAGGGCACCGAGGGTCAGTCCGGGTGCCAGCGGTCCGAGTGGCGTGGTGTGCAAGGGCAGCAAGGCTTCCGCCAGGACGTCCGGCGCCGCCTCGACCCGCCACATGTGCAGTTGTTCACGGACCCATCGGGCCAGCTCGGCGTGGAGATCAGGTGCCTGCGGGTCGGCGTTTTCGAGCACAGCGTGCACCAGCGAACCGAAGGTTGCCCCGACCGGAAGCCCTTCCATCGGAGACGGCAGCGCCTCGCCAGGTACGACGCCCGGCGCAGGCAGAGAGTCGATCGACTCGTCCTCCAGCCCGCCGTCCTCGTGCTCGCTGGCCACGCCGCTGACCTGCTGCTCGGCGGCGCGGATCAGCCCTGAGTACGACGTACGACGCCAGGCAAGATCGACCTCGCGGGAGAACGACGCGACTGTCAGCCCGCGCGGCAGCTCCGCCGCCACGGGCTCGAGACGCTCGCCGATCACTGACTCCTCCACGACTGGTCCACCGGCCTGCTGCCAGCGCCGAAGCCAGACGAGCACGTCGTCATCCGAGGTCGCCCGCGGCAAGCTCTCGGGGACTACTGGATCGCCCTGTTTGCGACCACGCATCAGCCGCGAGAGGCCGCCGTTGATCTCATCCCACGAAGGCGCCCACCAGGCGATCACCTGGGACTGCGCACGAGTCAGAGCGACGTACGTGAGCCGGATGTCGTCACCGGCGACCTCGGTCCGCCAGCGCTGCTCGTTGGCCTTGTAGCCGCTGTGCTTCCGACCACCGATGTCGAGACTTCGTACGCCGTTCTCGTGGAACAGCAGGAGTTCCTCGTCGTCGAAGATATGGCGGTTGAAGCCGAACGGGAGGTAGACGACGGGGTACTGCAGGCCTTTGCTCACCCAGACGGTCATGATCTGAACGGCCGCGGCGTCGCTGTCGAGCCGCCGCGTGCGTTCGGTCGTTTGTCCCTTGCCTCCGTGCTCGGCACGCAACCAGTCGAGCAACGCGGGCAGGCCGAACCGCTCGCGATGTGCGGTCTCGTGCAGAAGTTCGGCGAGGTGCGCGAGGTCGGTCATGTCCCGCTCGCCGGCCCGCCAGGCCAGCACCCGCTCTGACATCCCGCTGAGTTGCGCGGCCTCGAACACAGCAGCGACTCCGCGCGTCCGCAAGTGGTCGGTCCAGGCGCGCAGCGTGTGGCCGATCCGGTCCGTGAGCTCGTCACCACCGGCGTGCAGGCTCTCCGCGGTCTCACCGAAGAACATGGTGGTCGCCGCGGCACGGACCAGACCGGAGCGGTGCGGTTGCTCGAACGCCTCGAGGAGACACAACCAGTCCTTGGCGGCCTGCGAGGCGAAGATGTCGAGGTCGCCGGAGTAGACCGCGGGGATCCCGGCGGCGGCGAGTGCCTCGCGACAGGCCCGGGCGTCCTTGTGTGCCTCGACGATCACGGCAATGTCACCCGCGCGCAAGGGGCGATCCTCGTACGTCGCTCGGGCTGACAGCAACCGACCGATATCCGCGGCCAGGTCGCGGGCGATGTGGTCGCGCAGGTCGTCCATCGGGATGCTCTTGCGGGCGGCCGAGCCGAACTGTTCCCGACGGGCAACCCGCAGCCGGAACGGCGCGTCGGACGGCGCACCGGCGAGCCGGCGGCCCTGGTGATGCGCGGCGATCTTGTGGACGATGATGTCGTCGTGGCCGAGCCGGGCATCGCCCAGCACGACCTGGAGGCAGTCAACGAGCGGTTGGTCGCTGCGCCAGTTGATGTCGAGGGTGCGGCGCTCACCAGCAGTTCCAGCGGCCGTGAGGTACGTCGCGATGTCACCGCCGCGGAAGGCGTAGATGGCCTGTTTCGGATCACCGATCAGCACCAGCGTGCTGTGCCCGTTGAACGCGGCGTCGACCACCTTCCACTGCACCGGATCGGTGTCCTGGAACTCGTCGACCATGACCACCGACCAGCGGCGTTGCATTCGCTGACGCGCGGGCGCTGCGGGGTCCTTCAGCGCATCGGCAAGCCGCGTCAGCAGGTCGTCGTACCCGAGGATGCCGAGGCGGCGTTTACGGTGCTCCATCTCGGTCAGAACGGCTCGCGCGAAGTCGACGCGGACGCTCTCGGGTGAGCCGACGGCGGGCGTCACGGGTACCAGCCGGGTATGCGGGTTGCCGACGACCTTGGTGGCGATCTCGAGAGCGACGGCTCGGGTGATCGGCGGTGGCTGCGCGGAGCTGCCGAATTTCGCCAGGTACAGGTCGTCGACAACCTCGGCGACGAGCGGTCCGAGGTCGTCGACGAGGGTGACGCCGGCGTCGGTATCACCGGCGACGCCGAGTGAGCGCAGGACGAGCTGGCAGAACTGGTGGGTCGTCGCGATGGTCGCGGCGTCGAAGTTGGCGAGCGCGTCGCGGAGCCTGCTTCGGCGTTCGGCAACCTCTTCCGCGTTGCCGCGCGCGAGGTAGCCGAGCAGACCGCTGTCATCGGCGAATCGTTCCGGGGCAGCCGTGGCCCGTTCGGCCTCCAGCAGTTGAGTGCGCACCCGGTCCCGGAGTTCCTGGCTCGCTGCCCGGCCGAAGGTGATCAGTAGCATCTCGTCGAGCCGGGCGACGCCTTCTGCGACGTACCGGGTGACCAATCCGGCGAGCGCGTAGGTCTTTCCGGTGCCGGCACTGGCTTCCAGCACGGTGGTGCCTGTGGGCAGTGGACCGAGCAGATCGAACGACTCGATCATGGCGCCCCCTGCTCGAAGCGCAGCATCGGTCCCCAGAGCCGGGCAGCGTAGGCCCCGAGCCGGGTCGACTCGCCTGGCTGCTCTTCACCTGGGCGCGTCGGTTGCAGCAACACGTTCAGCAACGTGTTGGGGCCCCAGACGCGGACATGAGCAGGATCGGCGTTCTCGCCGTCATAGCTCGACGGGCGCCACCGGCGGCCCGCGGCAATCGCGGGGTCATCGTGGGTCCGGCGCGCCTGGTACCAGGCGTACGACGTCTTGAGCGGCAACGGCAACGGTTCCCGGCGGCCCGCGTCGTAGATCGCGACCAGATCAGCGAGCAGCGCACCCGCCTCCGCACCGACCGGGCCGAAGAGCCGGACCGCGGGGGCGTGGCCACGTGCGGCTCGGCCGATGACGATGCTTGTCCAGTTGTGGTCCTCGTCGTTGGCGGACAGCGCGAGCAGCTGCACCCACGCGCTCAGCAACTGCTTGGCATCGAGACGCGAGTAGGTGACCGACACCAGCCGGTACGCGTACAGGCCGGGGACGGTGCCGGTGAGGCGGCGGCCGTTGCCGAGGTCAACATCCACGTCGAACGCCCGCGGGGTGCCCTGGCGATGCGGATGGGCGCCGACCGCGAGCCCGCGCGCGGCGTCACGGATCTCGGTCGCCGTCCGCCAGCCGAGTCGGCCGGGCGGCAGCGTTCCACGCCGCCACTCGGCGTTGAGCGCGACGTCGGGGTGGATGCCGGCCAGCATGTCGCGCAGCATCCGGTCGCCGACGGACCATTTCTCCAGGTTGTCGATCTCCACCGGCATCGCGTCCGCCACCTCGTCGACTTCCCAGGGCAAGGTCAGATCCAGCGCGCGGAAGAATCCTTTCACCGGATCACGGAGGAAGGCCAGCAGGTCCGCGAGTGCCACGTCGTCGCCCGCGGCCAAGGACAGCGGACCGGACAGGAACTCCGGCCGCGGCGGTCGGGATCCCGCCACGGCTCGCCCGGCGACCAGCGCGATCGGGTCGAACGTGAAGGGACCCGGCCGGCCGAGCCGACCCGGCTCCAGGTTCTTGTCGTCGAAGGGCTGCAGTGGATGCCTGATCAGGACCGAGTCCCGAACGTTCGACTCGGTGCAGCCGTCGAGAGCGTCGAGCAACTCGCCCAGCGGCACAGCAGGCGGCCGCGGCTGACCGGAATACTCGTTCGAACCCGTGTAGGTGATCACCAGAGACTCACCGGCGGCGAGGATCGCATCGAGCATGAGCTGGCGGTCCTCGCTGCGAACGTCGCGTTCGCCGGTGACGGGGCACCTTGCCAGTACGTCGTCGCCGTCCGCGAGACCGAAGCGCGGGAAGACGCCGTCGTCGAGACCCAGCAGGCAGACCACCCGGTGTGGGACCGACCGCATCGGCACCATCGTGCAGACGGTCAACGTGCCGGTACGGAAGTTGGCGCGGGTCGGTCGGCCGGTCAGATGAGCGGACAACAACGCCCGGACGTCGGGCAGCCTGAGCGCCGTACCGGCGAGGCTGCCGGCATCGGCGGCAACGCTCGCGAACTCGCGCTGGACCTGGCCGCTCTGCCAGGTGTCGTCGGGGCCGACCCGGGTCAGCTGCTCAATGCCGGCGCGGAGTGTGTCGAGCCAGTCGGCGAGTGGCCGGGCGCCGTCCAGACGATTCGCGATCACCTGCAGGCGATCCACGTACTCCGCAAATCGGCCGGCGAGATCGATCCGGGTGCTGCCTACGTCGTCCAGTGGAAGCGCAGTGTCGATCCAGGCATGCGCATCGGCAGACATCGTCACGCCACTGACCACCCGGTCGACGCCGAAACGCCAGGTGTTCTGCGGGTAGTCGGCCAGGCCGAACTGCTGCCGGTCGGTGCGGTCGAACGCCCACCGGACGCCCGAGTCGCGGACCCAGGCGGTAATGGTGGCAAGGTCGTCATCGGTGAACCGGAACCGGAGACGGACCGGGTCGGCCTGGGCGAGGTCGAGCACCTGGTTGGCGGTGGCCCTGCTCCCAGCGATATCGAGCAACTGGGACGCGATCCCGAGCAGCGGATTCGTCTGCGTCAACGACCGGTCCGCCAGCTGCACCCGGAGTCGGTGCGCGGGATGACTGGACCCGCCGAGGTCACCAAGCCCGAATCGAGCCGTGATCAGCGGTGCGTAGGTCTCGATGTCGGGACACATGACGAGAATGTCGCGGGGCTCAAGCGTCGGATCGGCCTGGAGCATCCCGAGCAGGACGTCACGTAGTACGTCGACCTGCCGGGCAGCGCCGTGACAAGCGTGCACCTGGACGCTCCGATCGTCCGCCGCCAAGCTCCGACCGGCGGGGGAGACGGTGTTGTCGCGCAGATCCTGCTGCAGCCAACCCAGCAAAGTGTCCGGTGCCGGTGGCGGCGCGGAGTGCTCGTCGACAGGCGACGTCGTCGCGAGCGTCAACTGCAGCTCGCGGCTGTCTCGTCCAAGGGTGGCCAGCAGCGGCTGGTCAGCCTCCTGATGACTCTTGTCGAGCGATCGATCACCTGTCGTGATCCCGGCGAGCTTGAGGCGTTCCCACAGCGCACCGCTGGGATGCGGCAGCCACAGGTGTACGTCGCGATTCTCAGCCAGCGCGGAGAGCAGTTCGACCTCCGTAACCGGGAGCCGGGTGTGCCCGAACAGCGACAGACGTTCCGGAAGATCGAACGACTTCGGCTGATCGCGGAGCTCGGTGAGCGTCTCCGTGTGCCGCACGGACGGTGGTGGCGCATCGATTCGGTCGGCCATTCGTCGCCAGAGCTCGGGCTGCCACGCGAGGTCGTCGTCGACTGCTGCTCCGCGTCCGTCGGTGTTGCGTCCTTCGGTCCAGTCGGCGAGCAGCGTCGGCCGCTGAACGGCGTACGCAGCGAAGAGCCGTGCCAGCCGTGCCGCGACCGCATACCGCCGGCCGTGGCGCAGCTCGGCCTCGGTCCCCGTCTCGAAATGGCCGAGGTGCCGCGCGACCGGCTCGCACCACACCTCGTCAAGGGACTCATCCAGTACGGCGAGCAGAGGCCAAGCCATGGCCTCAGCCGCCCACGGGTCGTCGTCGCCGAGTCCCAGCACCGCGGACACCAGGGACCGCGGCGAGATGAAACGGACCCCAGCGCACACCCCGTCACCACCTGCCGGTGCGGCACCCAGCCGATGCGCGAGCCGCTGCGACAGCCAACGCTCCACGCCCCGAGCTGGGACAACGACGAGTTCTTCGGCGAACGGATCGGCCAGCGGCTCTGCGAGCAGCTCACCCAGTCCGCGCGCGAGCACGTCCGTGCGCTCCGAGCGGTGCAGGTAAAGGGCCATCGTGGCAGCATCCCACGCCCCACCGACGCATCGTGGGACGCACTCAGAGAGCACGCCCCGACTAGCCCGCCAGCGAAGTCGCGTGCCTCCAGCGGCCATGCCGTCGGGTAGGGAGCATCGGCCCGGATGCGCCTACACGGTGGGAGTCACCACCAACGCGGCACACAGCTGCCGCCCGGGTCGCCGATACCGCGCGTCGTGTGCGCTGAGCCCGAGTCCTGCTGTACGGCGCTGGCGCGGATCGTTTGATCAGCTTCGAGCAACCCGGGGCAATGTTCGGGGGTGTCGCCGAGCCTCGGTGTTCCGTGGCAGTTCCGTGGCACGTTGGCAATCAACAGGAACGGACGGTAAGTGCTGAGTATCAAAACCGCAGGTCAGGGCCAGATTCGCGCTACCCACCGCAACCTTCCAGCAGGCACCGAGGAGATCTACACCATCTTCGAAGGCACCTCAGAAATCCAGCGCCTCGTCATCGCCCGAGCCATCTCCGGCATGCGCATCAGGTAAACACCCCCCGGCGCGCTACGCAGGTGCTCCGGTCGCTCCGCTCCGTCCCGCACCTGCTACGCGCTACCCCCCACCCCTGGCTCAGCGCCAGAGCATCCCTTGCCGACTACCGCCGACGGGGTTGCGGGCTATCGCCCGCTTCTCGCGCTACCGCGAGTGCGACTGCTTCGTGGTGGAGGCCAACTGGCCTGGACTAGTGAATTCGCCCACGGCCTCCGGGCTGCGTCCGCTCAGGTACGGGCCGTCGTCCGGCGCCCAGGAGGTAGTTGGGGGGAGCAAGAGATCGGTCGTGCCTCGGAAGGAACCACGCCGGCGGAGACCTAAGTACTCCGCAGTTGCGGTGATGCCAGCAACGTGCGGCTTATCTGGCGCCCGAGCCTGTGCTCGACGTAGCGCACCGGGAACGGCTCGCGCAGCTCCAGGCGTCGCCGTGATCTCTGACGGCACCTGTCAAGGGTGTCTGCAGCTTGCTGCAGAACCCGTAACGGGCAAGGCAGCGTTCGCGATGCCGGTGTTGATGACCGCCCCGTCAGAGGAGCATGAATGAGATTGTTCTGTTTGCTCGTCAGTGCTGTGTTTGTTTTGAGCGTCCCAATAATCAGTACGGCTTCGGCGACTGCTGGATCGGCAGAAGTAAGCGCTCTAGGCGTCGTAGCCGGCACGTCTGATCCGACATCTCCGGTTACGCCGACAGGGACACCGAGCGTTCCTGTCCGGAAGGCCGCGTCCGACTATCCGGGACCCCGCCCTCAAGACCCGTTCACGTTCCTGGATCTCGACCAGTGCCGTGCCGAGACGGCAGGACACCAGGAGTTTGCAGAGGAGTTGCGAGGTTTTGCTTTCAACCACTTCCAGTGGTGCGCCTCGACCAAGATCACGCTGTTGACCAATGACGTGAACGACGGCTCTCTGATCGGCGCGGTCCAGTTCCGGGCGACCTTCCTTGCGCAGGCCCCGGAGAATGACCGGCAGTTCACGACTCAGATCCTCATCGACAAGGGTCGCGACAGATGGCCACACACCATGAACCTGGACAACACGAGGCTCCAGTGGAATCCCTCGTGCGAGTTGACTGAACTGAAGGGAACCTGCACCTTCACTCCGGGACACACCGAGCCGCAGTCCATCAGGTATCTCCAGGACCACCCGCAAGCGATCACGCTCCGATCCGAGCAGACCGCATCTTCCGGCAATCCGTACGCGATCATGAAGGGCCTTCTGCGGTTTACCCTGGCCTGGTCGACCGATGCCGGGGTGACCGATCCGGGAGTCGTTCCCCGTGTGCACCAAGGCATTCGCTGTGACTCGGCCGGCGATGTGTCTGGGAGGGTGTACGGGCGTGCATGCATCTTCGACTGGGCGGGATCGGTTCTCCATCTGAACGCGAACGACGAGAACATTGACGAAACAGCCCTTCACATCCGCGACGCCCAGAACGATCCCATGAACGCGGAGCCCAAGCCGCCGACCGGGGTCACCAAGTCGATCCCTTCGATTTTGACTCGGCAGTGGGACGACAAGTTGACTTCCGATCAGCGGCTTGCGTCGAAGGCTGCCTGCGTCAAGGCGTATGGAACCCTGCCGCCGAACTCTGGCAAAGACTGCGATGAGTTCCCCTTTGCAAGCACCAAGGAGGGCTCGTTGGGTGTTGCAGGCCCGGGGCAAGGCGGAACCAACCTGAACTATTCCGTGCGCTACGTGAAGTCGAGTGACAATCAGCTTTCCGGTTCGTGGGTCGGGGCCTGGTACGCAAAGGACCGGCTGCTGCCGGACGATACCTTCAGGGTCGAGATCTTCGATGGGCCCCACGTGCCCGACCAGAACCCCCCACCACCGAAGGCGCAGGCGAATCGATGAGCCAGAACACCCTGATCGGCGCACTGAGTGAGCTCGAAGCGCTGCTGTCCCAGCATCCGCTGCTCAGCGATCAGCTCCTCCCACCTGCGGACTCGGACAAGCTCGCAGCGATCGCTGAGGCCGCGGAGATTCCACTTCCTGACAGCCTTAAGATCCTCTACTCCTGGCATGACGGTGCCCGTAACAGCGACGATGCGTTACCGACCATGTATCTGTTTCCGGACGACTTCCACTTCATGTTCACGGATTGGATCTCCCAGGAGTGGAGGTTCCCGGTGACCTGGTCACGCGATGCCGGCCACCCCGGCCTGCCGTTCGCGAAGCACGACACTGGCATGTTTTTGGTCAACTGCCCGGATGGCACCGTCTGGCGGACCTCGTGGGACCTCATGGTGCCCGGATGGCCGGACGGAACGATGCGCGGCCTCATCAACGGCGTCTGCAACGTCCTCCGCGCCGAAGACGACGACTACGCGGTCGAGATCTCCGATAGCGGACTCAACTGGATAGAGCTGGAGCAGGAATGAACCGCATCCGTACACGAATGACGATCGGCGCCTGCGCCCTGGCAGGTCTGCTGGTAGCCGGAATCGGCCTCCATGCCTCGCAAACACCGGCCGAGGCCACGACCGCGGCCACAATCACTTGTGCTCTCACCTGGAGTACCGGAACTAATCCCGTCAAATCCGCATCCCAGGCGGCGGCGAATTTGCCGCCGCTCACTGTGGTCGGCGGCAAGGGGTACATCAACGCGCCAGCCGTTACCTTGCCCGCACACAAGACCTGCAGCGGAGGCAGTCCGTTCGAAGCCACCTGGACCGCCTATGCCGGAACCACGCCACTGGGCGACATCTGGTTCCTCGACGAGTCACAGGTGACGGAGTACGTGCTCGACGGCGACCCGCTCGGAGTGCGCTCCTGGAAGGGCCATCTTGAGCCTGACGCCGCACAAACCGACGTCACCTTCGTGAACCCACCCGACATCGACTTCCGACTGTCGTCCACCGGCCAACTCGCATCTTGGGCGTTCGGCACCGGCTGCGCAACCATCACCTTCAATGCCGTATCAACGCGCTACGCTGCCAAGTGGAACGGATACGTCTCCAATACCAGCGCCACCGGCTCCATCCAGTACCGCACCGTCGGAAGCAGCACCTGGACCAACGTGGCCACCTTCACCACCGACGCCGCGGGTAAGGCGGCCGTCAGTCGGTCCTTCCCCGGTATCGGCGACTACCGCGTGTGGATGAATGACACTGCCATCACATGGGCGGGGAGCAGCGCCTGGAAGCGGATTCAAAGCACCTGCTAGGCCACCCACGCGACTCCGTGCGCGAGTAGATGTCTTCCGCCAATCCTCATCACGTCTATCTGCGGCGGTTGTCAGCCTTTTATCTTGGTGTTGGGGCTGGCAACCGCCGGGCCGCTCAGACATCTGTCAGGCTGGCGTTCGTTTCGCCGTGGCCGTCCGCCGGCACCGTCTGTACCGGCAGCTCCCTGGAGCCGTGTCAACGCGCAGCTGACGGACGTTTGACTGGCTCTGGCGCGGGGAGGAGTTGGGCGTCGCACCCGTGATGCTGCGCGCGCAGTTTCATGCCGAAATCTCTCGTTACCAAACGGCACGGCAAGCGAGTGATGGGAGCGAGTCGACGGGCGAAATCGATAATGACGCCGTCGGCGTCGGACGGACGCGTTGGGCCAGGGTGGACATAAACCTCGATCGTGGTGTCTCGCCTGCCGGAGCTAGGAAGCCGCTGCGACGGCTTGTCTGGGTTCCCGGGGAGATGCTCGAGCAGCCATTGAATCGACTTGCGGGCCGCAGTCCCGGTGGTCGAGTTCCCTTGCCGCTCGAGGCGGTCGAGTTCGTGAATGGTGACGAGAGGAACCACCAGTGCTACGCCCGCCTCTGTGGCGTCGAGCGAGGTCTGCCAGTCGATGTCGCCGATAGGCAGGTCCTTCGTCAGGAACATGGTTGTGTCGGGCACAGCCAGTATGCAGCTACGGCGGCCCCAGCGAGCGTCTTCAGCGCGCATCCGGTCACGGAGCTGCGCGAACCGATGTTCCAGAGCCTCGGCCTCTTCATGGATGAAGGCAACAAGCCGAGGCATCGCGATATCGGCACCACGGATGCGCCAGTACTCGTCCGTACGGACGTAATCAGACGTTGGGAGTGCTTCACCGTTGGCGTCTGGAGACTTGTAGTCGAATACCTGGGCGAGACGACGGCTCAGGTCGTCCGTATGTCGCAGGTAGTCGTCGCGGAATCCATCAAGGCCCTGGCCCGGACTCATACTTCTGATGTTGGACGCGATAGCCGCTCCCTCGTCCAGAAGTTGTGCGGCGCGTTGCGCACCGAGTCCGTCGCGCAGAGGGGGCAGATCCAGCATACGTAGATTGAAGCGGATCCGGGAGTTGGACGCGACTCGAATACTGCGTTGGGCCGCTGGCGAGCTCTGGACCGTGACGAACGTGCCCGACGTCCACCCCCGGTACGCGGTTCGTGGGCCGACCGCGAAACCAAGCGAAACCGCGCTGCAAAGTTGCTGGAGGCAAGTTCTAGCTCCGTGACAGCTCCGTCCGAGGTTGGTGAACGGTGGTCATCGTCGAGACGCAGTGCGACATTAGATCGCAGGCCAGAGGACACAATCGACATCCGTTCGGTGGTCGACCGCGAACCTGGAACAGATCTACACCATCTTCGAAGGCACGTCGGAGATCCAGCGGCTGGTGGTCGCACGGGCGATTTCGGGCATGCGAATCCGCTGACGTTTCCGCAGGTCAGAGGTCGATTCCAGGACCGTCGAGGTCCGGGCCGCCGTCCGCCTCCCAGTAGGTTGCTGGGGCGTGGTCGGCAGTCTGTTCCGTGGGAGAAAGTGGAGAAGAGACGAGCTAGTCGTCGACAGCGACCTCCAAGGTCCCGTGCAAACGATGAACGCGGGAGGCGCGGTCGACGATCTACATCGAGCGTCCAGGTCAGCGATCCAGCCGGCGATCTCGGACGGCCTGATGCTCCCCAACTGGTCAAGGTGTCCGCGGTGTGGAAATGAGTCTGGAATGCAATCCCTAAGAGGAATGTGAACGGGCTCTGCCGGCGGCGGCGGAGGAGGTCTAGAGGTCGCCGTGTTTGCGTACTTCCTTCTCCAGTTCGTCCTTGGACAGGCCCGAGGTACCGGAGAGGTCGGCGTTGTTCGCTTGCTGGGCGAGTTCGCTGCGGGTCATGTCGCCGGGCTGGTCGCCGAGATGTTGTTTGCGGCTGGCGATGAAGGCTTCGCCGAGTTGGGAGCGGCGCTGGTCCGAAAGGTTCGACCGCATGCCGGGCAGGACTTTGGTCTCTTCCTCTTCGACGTGGTGCGAGACGGCGTCGATGAGGTTCTGGAGGACTTTGTCGAACTTGTTCGAGGTTGGGTCGGTCTCGGCGAGCTTGGCCAGCAGTTGGTCCGCCTCGATGTGTTCCTGCTGGCTGTGGGACACCTCTTCCTTCTCGCCGGCTTCGGACGCGGCGACCGGGTACACCTCGGCTTCCTCGGCCCGGCTGTGGGCCGTCAGCAGAGTAGTCAGGACCGGTAGCAGGTTCGGTCGCTTCTCCGGGTTGTCCTTCAGTTCGTCGAACAGCCTCTCGACTTCGCGGTGGTCCTGCATGATCAGGTCGACAACGTCGGTACTCATCACGTCTCCTCCTCAGCTCTTGTCTGCTGCGGCCTTTCCACCCTTCCGGCCGGCCTTCTTTTTCTGCGCGGTCGTGCCACCCTGCTTGCTGTCGCCGCCTTTGCCGCTCTGCTGGCCGCCGTGTTTGCTCGACTGTGGCGAGTTGGCGATCTTCGCGGCGCGCTCCTTGGACATCCCCTTGTCCTTCAGCGCTTCGTACTGCTTCTCGTTCTTCACGTTCGCCGACTTCCCGGGCATGACAACCTCCAACGGACTCGACAGGATCGTGCGAGCGGAAACGCGCCGTTCCGGTACCCGCGGGGAATTCGGGCTAACGCTCGGTCGTACGACGGAGGCCCGTTGACGGCTGAACACAGCGAATGGTGCGGTGTGCGCGAGGGTACTGACGTGCCGTGGGGAACACAGATCAGGAGCTGGTTGCCGGCCGCTATCGGCTTCACGATGTGCTTGGACGTGGCGGGATGGGCGAGGTGTACCGGGCCACGGACGAGGTACTCGATCGCCCGGTAGCGCTTAAACTGATGAGGCCGGTTCCAGGTCTGGATTCGTTGGTCCGACCGGACAGATTTCTGCGGGAAGCGCGTGTCACAGCGCGGATCCAGGATCCGCATGTCGTCGCCACCTACGACTTCGGCCGCGAGCAGGACCGCTACTACATTGCGATGGAACTCGTGAACGGCCGGTCCGTGGCCGAGGAGCTGAAACGGAACGGTCCGTTCTCGGTGGAGATGGCGCTCAGCGTCGTCAGGCAAGCTGCGGCCGGTCTCGCTGCCGCTCACGATCTCGGCATCGTGCACCGCGACGTCAAGGCGGGGAACCTGGTGCTGGCTGCGGACGGGACCGTCAAGCTCGCTGATTTCGGGATCGTCAGAGTCTTGGACGACGAGACGACGACAATGACGTCCAAGGGCCAGATCGTGGGTACGAGTCATTGCCTCGCGCCGGAGCGCGCGCTGGGGCACCCGGCCGAACCTCCGGCGGACGTCTACGCGCTCGGGTGCGTGCTCTATCAACTGGTGACAGGTCATCCGCCGTTCATGGCGGAGTCACCAGCCTCGATCATGTACCAGCACGTGCAGGCCGCACCTTCGCTGCCGAGCGAGCTTCGGCCGCATCTCAGCGGCGAGGTCGACGAGCTGATCCTCTGGATGCTCGACAAGGACCCGAGCCGGCGACCGACCGCGCGTCAGGTCGCGAACGGCGTACCTCCGACGACCTTCGCGGACGCGACGACGGCATGTCTGCCGGTACGTCGAAGCGGGTCGAAGCCGAGGCTTGTCGGGGCGGCTGCACTCCTCGCCTTGGTCTTCGTGGCAACCGCGGGGCTCGTCGTGGGAACCCGAGGCGGCGAGCTGCCGGCAACGAACCAGCTCGCGCCCGCCGACGCCGCCGAGCCGCAGAGGGTCCCACCTTCGACACCGACACCAACACCGACCCCGACGCGTGCATCGACGCGGTCGACACCGGAGGCTGAGCGCAGCGCGCGCACGCACGTTCCAACCACCG
This sequence comes from Kribbella sp. NPDC043289, assembly GCF_056436705.1. Taxonomy (NCBI): domain Bacteria; kingdom Bacillati; phylum Actinomycetota; class Actinomycetes; order Propionibacteriales; family Kribbellaceae; genus Kribbella; species Kribbella sp. NPDC043289. The sequence goes on along the minus strand of NZ_JBWKCB010000001.1, from coordinate 1,872,155 downwards.
TTCCGTCCACGGGCAAGTCGCAGGATCGCGGCACGGGAGTGAACGGAGCCAAGCAGCACAAGGCAAAGGCGCCGAAATCCAAGAAGGCCAAGAAGCCGACGAGCTGAGCTCTCCAGAGACTGGATGGTCAGAAGCCGTGATGGGGTTCGCCGGGCGTCGCGCGTTCCCGCTTCATCTCCGCCTCGAGTTGGTGTGGGTGATCTCCGGTCAGCTCGCGCCGGATCGTGCGGTGATGTGCGGCCCAGGGTTCGTAGTACGTCTGCTCGTAGTCCTCGACGATCTGGAACGTCCACCGCCCGTCGTTGACGTTGCGTCCGACGAGTTCCTTCTCCAGGTCGTCGGCTACCTGCTCGTGACCGGCCTCGCGGAGCAGTCGGACTGCCTCGACCAGTTCGTTGTCTGCCTTGCCCGTCAGCTGATGGAACTCGTACAGCGCCCCGCGTGCCCTGATCACGGTCTCCATCGCCGACGTGAAGGCGCCGACCGCCGCGACCGTCGCGTCGTCCACCCCATCGGGCCGAGCGAATACCCCCGGTAGTTCAGTCATACCTCTGCGGTACCCCGACCGGCCGACCGAGATTCTGCGACACTGAGCTCCTGTGAGCCTCTAGTGGCCCGGTAAGAAGAGGCAGAACGGGTGTCCGTCGGGATCGCGCATGACTCGGACGCCTTGTTGCGGCTGGTGTGCGTCGATGGTGGCGCCGAGGTTCTGGGCGCGCTCGACCTCCCGGTCGAGGTCGTCGACCTGGATGTCGAGATGGGTCTGCATTTGCTGGGTTCCTGGACCTTGCGGCCAGACGGGCGGCACATGGTCGGCTTCGAGCTGGAAGCTCAGTCCGGGGCGCTCCGAGTCGGGGTGGCGCAGACGAACCCATTCGGGCTCTCTGCTGACTTCGATCCAGCCGAGCAGGTCGCGATAGAAGTCGGCGAGCGCCGGCGGATCGGGCGTTCCGAGGACGGTGGCGGCGAGGTTCGCTGTCATGTGCGGTGGCCTTTCGCGTGTTCAGGTCCACGCTGTGCCCAGACAGGCCGCAAATATGCTGTGCCTCTGCGGCGTGTGAGCTCGTGCTACCGGGGCGGGTGGGTACTGGTGGGGTCGACACGGAGAGGGGTCGAGGGATGGCGCGGGCGAACTGGAGTGGATACATCAACTTCGGGCTGGTCTCGGTTCCGGTCGGGCTGTACAGCGCGACCCAGGAGCACGAGATCGACTTCCATCAGTTCCAGAAGGGGACCTCGGACAGGGTCCGGTACAAACGGGTCAATGAGCGGACCGGGCGCGAGGTTCCGTACGACAAGATTGTGAAGGGTCACGACGTCGGTGGCGGGGAGTACGTGATCGTCGAGCCGGACGAATTGGACGACATCGCGCCGGGTAAGTCCCGCTCGCTCGAGATCGACACCTTCGTCGACCTCGACGAGATCGATCCGATGCATTTCCAGAAGAGCTACTACCTCGGACCGTCGGATGCCGAGAACGCGTCGTCGTACGCCTTGCTCCGGGACGCGCTGGCGAAGACGAACCGGGCCGGGATCGCGAAGTTCGTGATGCGCGGCAAGGAGTACCTGGCGACGATCCGCGCCGACGGCAAGGTGCTGGTTCTCGAGACAATGTTCTTCGCCGACGAGATCCGCGACCCGGACGACGAGCTCGGCGACCTGCCGCGCAAGAGTGGCGCCGGCAAGCAGTTGTCGATGGCCGTCGACCTGGTCGAGGCGATGAGCGGTGAATGGAAGCCGGCGGCCTACCAGGACACCTACACCGAGCGGGTGAAAGACCTGGTCAAGGCCAAGCACCAGGGCAAGGATGTCGTGTATTCCGAGGAAGAGCCGCAGGCCACCAACCCAACGGATCTGGTCGCCGCCCTGCGAGCGAGCGTCGATTCCGCCCGCAAGGCCCGCTCAGCCCAGAAGAAGACGCCGCAGAAGAAGACGCCGGCGAAGAAGACATCAGCGAAGAAGACGGCAAAGAAGGCGGCCGCGAAGAAGACGGCCGCGAAGAAGAGTGGGAAGAAAGCGGCCTGAGCGCCCTGACCGTGCCTCGCCACCGTCCTCAAGCAAACCATGCTGAGAGTCGCCCACAAGGCGGGCGGGAGGCAGGGATGAAGGTCAGGCGGTGAGGGCGAGTTGCAGGCGTCCCAGGATGGCGCGGAGCAGCCGGGAGACGTGCATTTGGCTGAGTCCGAGTTCGGCGCCGATCTGCGCCTGGGTGAAGTGCTCGACGAAGCGCATCCGCAAGATGGCGCGATCCCGATCGGGTAGTCCGTCGACGACCGGACGAAGTGAGTGGACTTGGTCGACCAGTTCGTAGGTGTTGCTCGGGTCGGCCGTTTCGCGGATGTGCCGAGCTCCGGTGTCCGAGGGGCGCTCGGCGTCCAACGAGGTCGGATGGAAGCAGCCGCGGGCCTGCTCGGCCTCGGTGATTTCGTCGATGTCGATACCAGTGGCGGCGGCGAGTTCCTGGAGGCTCGGCCAATGGCAGAGGTCGGCCGCCAAACCGGTCTGGGCGGCGTTGATGTGGGACTGGATCTCTTGCAGACGGCGCGGGAGCTTGATGGCCCAGGCGCGGTCTCGGAAGTGGTGCCGGATCCCACCGCGGATCGTTGGCAGCGCGTACGACCTGAAGTCCGAGTCGCCGCTCGGCCGATAGTTGCGTACGGCTTTGATCAGATGTTCGAACGCCACCTGTTCGAGGTCCTCGTCGTCGACACCGCGTCCGCGGTAGCGGCTCGCCAGTGTCCGGGCGAGCGGAAGGCCTGCGAGGATCGCTTCGCTGAGGAGCTCTTCGCGCCGGGGCCCGTCGGCGGCGTACGCGGTTCGAAGGAGAGATTCCAGTTTCGCCGACTCCGCGCGGCGTGCGGAGAGGGAGGCCGGCTTGCCAACTGCCATGGATTTGTCCTGGGGGTGTCAGCTCCGGACCATCGCGGCAGGTAGTTGTACCGCCGTCCGGCGCCTGTCGGGTACCCACACCTGAAACGTGAGTCGCAGCCCAAGCCCGCCGAATGGGCTCCTGCAACAGGTGGCGGAGAGCAAGCACTAGCTGGGTTCGCGTGCAGCTCGGTGTCGGTGTGGTGCGGATGGGGTATGTTCCTGTCTGCAGGCATGACCGTGGTCCAGATAAGTGCCACGCCGTGACGACAGTCGCGAGGTCATCCAAAATGGTTATCAGCATCATGGAGCGGGCATCTGCCCGTCGTTCCGCCCCGGCCGATCGGGCCGCACGCGAAGCAGCCACCAGAGAACTCATGCAACGCCGGGCTGCCAGCATCGACGAATCCGAGCGTCAGCAGCTGCTCGAAGAGATCGTCGAGCTCAATCTCGAGATGGCCAAGGGCATCGCGCGCCGCTTCCGCGGCCGGGGTGCGGAGGCCGACGACCTCGAGCAGGTCGCCTACCTGGGGCTGGTCAAGGCAGCCCATCACTACCGCCTGGAGGCGGAGACGCCGTTCATCGGCTTCGCCGTCCCGACGATCCGGGGCGAGGTGAAACGGTACTTCCGCGACTGCGCGTGGACCGTTCGGATCCCGCGCCGGCTGCAGGAGCTGCAGGGCACGATCGCGCAGAAAGTGCCGGAATTGGAGCAGCGACTGAACCGCGAGCCGACGCGTGCGGAGCTGGCCGAGTACCTCGAGGTCGAGGTGGCCGAGGTCGATCAGGCGCTGGCGGCGCGGGGGTGTTTCAACGTGCTCTCGCTGGATCGTCCCGCGGAGGCGGACGCGGACCTGACGCTGGCCGATGTGGTCGCCGATGACGACGACGGCGGGGTCGACCGGTTGGAGACGGTCGAGATGCTGCAGCCGGTGCTTGCCGGTCTCAGCGACCGCGACCGGCGAATCCTGCACCTGCGGTTCGTCGAGAGCCGCACGCAGGCCGAGATCGGTCGTGAGATCGGCGTCAGCCAGATGCAGGTTTCCCGGGTGCTCCGGAGCATCCTCGACCGCCTGCGCGACCAGCTCGACCCGGAGCCGATCGCCGCCTAGCCCGATTCCCCTGAACTCGATTCCGGAGCCTGCTCGTTCAAACCCTGCGTGCGGGCGGGCTCCGGATCGCAGCTCAGGCGGGTCGGCGGGTCGTGACGTGCTCGGGTGACGCGGTTTCGAGGGGGATGTTGTCGGCCGGGATGACGCCGAGCTGGGTGGTTCGGCGCCCGAGGGCAGCGTCGAACAGCCACTCGGTCGCGGTGCGGACGCGGTTCCCGGGCATCGAGAGCAGGTGGTACCCGCGGGTGACGGCCTTGGCAGGAAGCCCCGCAATGGGGAGGTGGAAGGGGTCCGCTGCCGCCTGACCGCCGCCGAGGTCGACGACGAAGCCGAGGTCGTTGTGCTTGTAGGGCCTGAGCTCGCCGGTGCCGAACGTGGCGGCGATGTTGTCCGCGACGTGCTTGCCCTGCCGCTGAGCGTGCTGTGCTGTCATCGGCGTCACCTCGCCTGGCCGGGTCAGATCCGGTACGGCGGCCGCGTCTCCACACGCGAAAACGTCCGGGTGCCCGGGTACGCGCAGGTACTCGTCGACGACAAGTCGCCCCTTCTCGGTCTTCAGACCAAGTCCGTCGACCACGGGGTCCGGACGCACGCCGACGCACCAGATCAGCGAACGCGTCGGGATGCTGGTCTTGTCGGTGAGCCGCACACACTGCTCTTCGGCCTCCTCGACCGACACGCCCATCCGGACGTCGACGTCGCGCCGGCGCAGGACCGAGTCCGCCGTCCGCGAGAGTCGCTCGTCGAGCTCGGGGAGGACCCGATCGGCAACATCGAGCAGCATCCAGCGCACCCGCTGCGAGCGCAGCCGCGGATGGCGCTTCTGCAGCAGGGCGGTGTAGAGGACGCCGTGCGCGGCGACCTCGGTTCCGGTGTAGCCGGCACCGACCACGACGAAGGTACACAACGCGTCGCGCAGCGCCTGGTCGTCGGTCGCGTCCGCGAGTTCGATCTGCTGAGTCAGGTGATCGCGAAGGAACACGGCCTCCGGGATGCCGCGGAACCCGTGCGCGTGCTCGGCGACGCCGGGGATCGGGAGCAGCTTGTTCACGCTTCCGGCCGCGATCACCAGCCGGTCGCACCCGAGCTCACCACGGTTGCCCTCGGGATCGGCGTACCGGACTGTCTTGCGCTCGAGGTCGAGGCCGTCGACCTCGCCGAGGACCAGCCGTACGTCGGGCAGCGTGTCGGCGATCGACACAGTCACCTGCCGGGGTTCGAGAAGGCCGGTAGCCACCTCTGGCAGCAGCGGCACATAGAGGAAGTAGTCGGTCGGGTTGACGACCACGATCTCGGCACGTCCTCCGGCCAGCTTGGACAGCCGCCGGGCGGCATGAAACCCGGCGAACCCTGCTCCGACGATCACCACTCTCGGCAAGCTCATACCTGCTCAGTACCAGCTCGTCCATACCCCAAACCCCCAATGACCATCGGCCGTCGGCACCTCGCGCGCCCGATGGCTGTGCAGCAGGAGGCCGAGTCAACGGTGGCCGTTGACATGCCTCGGTCTCGCGTAAGTTCGTGGCGCCCGTCCGCTCAAGTACGGCACCGCACGTCGCGCGGTCGATTGGCACGAATCAGGCTGATCTGCGTGTGGCGATGATCTTCTGGGCGGTGGCACTGGGTTCGAGGTGGGCGTCTTGTGCGTAGCGGCGCATCACGTCGGAGGCCTGGTCGCTGGTGAGGTCGTTGCGTTCCATCAGGATCCCGATCGCCTGTCCGACGAGTTTGCGGGTGTCCATTGCCTGGATGAGGTATGCCTTGTGACGGACGTCCGCGATGGCGATCGAGGCGTGCGACGCGAGGATGTGCGCGATCTCTTCGTCCTCGTGCCCGAAGGCATGGGGTTTGTCGTGGTAGAGCGACAAGGCGCCGATGGGGAAGGGCCCGGTGGCCAGGGGCACGTGCAGCATCGCGTTGATCGGGTGCTCGGCGACGAGCCGGCTCCACAACGGCCACCGGGTGTCGGTGGCGGGATCTGCGACATGCACAGCGACCGCTGAGGTCACAGCGTGCAGCATCGGTCCGTCGCCGACTTCGAGCTGCCAGTTCAGGACGTACGCCACGATGGGGTCGGTCGCGTGGGCGACCTCGATACCGCCGTCGGGGGCCACCACCGAGATTCCTGCGTGTTCACACAGGTCGAGAACCTGTACGGCGTACCGGCCGATGGTCTCGGCGGTTGCCTCGAGTCCCTCGACGGACTCCAGGTCCAGCGCCAGGCGTCCGAACGTTTCGGCCGGGCCTTCGAGTGCGGTGTTCGCACCGGACATTTGACGTCACCTCCGCAGGGTCTGGACGGACGTGTGCCGCTGGTGTCGCCGGGCGAGGACGTAGCAGGTCGCTACGGTTGCCCGACTATCGGCCCCGTACCCGATCGCGCGCGATGTAAGCCACAACGGCAGAAAGTAGCCGGATTCGCGGTGTCGATACCCCCTGTGACGGGCGGTTGCACTCGGCTCCCGGGCGGCAGCCTGCGCCGCCGCCGGACTCAGTCGTCGGGGTCCCGACCTGAGTCACCTGTCAGTGCGGTGCTTCCGAAGTTCCGGGAGAACCTCGGTGCGGTAGAGATTCATCATGTCGGTGGTGTGCGGGCCCATGTTCGCGACGTACACCTCGTCGAAGCCGGCATCGGCGTACGGCGTGAAGGCGTCGAGGTGCACGTCCGCCTTGGGTCCGCAGGCGACGGACCGTGCTGTGGACGCCTCGGTCACCAATTGGCTGGCCTGTTCGAAGTGTCGCGGTGAGGGCAGCACCTGGGCGAGTTCGCCGGGGAGTCCGGAGTTGGCCCAGATCCGGTGTGCCTGCTCGACACCTTCGTCGGCCGTCGGTGCGTAGCTGACCTTGAACCCGGCCTGCGCCGGCTTGCCGCCACCGCCGTGATCGCGGAACCGCCGCAGCAGCCCACGATCGGGTGACGTGGTCAGATACCCGTCGGCGATCCGCGCTGCCACATCTGTTGCCTCCGGCCCGAATCCGGACATGTAGATCGGCAGTGGTCCCTCCGGCCGCGTGTAGATCCGTGCGGTGTCGACCGTGTAGTGCTTGCCGTGGTGGCTGACGAATCCGTCCTCGGTCCACAGCCGCCGCATGATCTCGACGGCCTCTTCCAGCATTTCCAGCCGGATGTCGACCGTCGGCCACACCGTACCGAGGATGTGCTCGTTCAATGCCTCGCCGGTTCCGACGCCGAGCCGGAACCGCCCGTCCAGCAGTACGGCGCTGGTAGCGGCCGCCTGCGCGATGACCGCCGGGTGGATACGCACGGTAGGGCAGGTGACCGCAGTGGTCACCGGGAGCTCACACACCCGGGAGATCGCGCCGATCACCGACCAGACGAACCCGCTCTGTCCCTGCTCGTCGTTCCACGGATGGAAGTGGTCGCTGATCCACAGCCCGTCGAATCCGGACTCCTCGGCCATCCGGGCCTGCTCGACCAACTCGCCCGGCGAGTACTCCTCGCTGGACAGGAAGTATCCGATCTTCACGCGGTCCCTCCGCTCATGGTGATGACGCAGAACTCGTCGTCTCCCGCACCGGGCGCTGGGGTGTGGGAACCGTGGACATGGCTGCCTTCTACGCGGCTAGAAGCCCTCGTACGCAACGGTGCCCGGCGAGCCGCGCTCCATGCGGACCGCGGCGAATGTGGGTCGGTGGGCCGGGCACCGGCTGGAGCACAGACGGCGCGATCCAGCGAGGTGATCGAAGATGACGACCGCGGATGAGTTGATGACAGTCGACATCGACCAGCTCCGGTCGAGATTCTCCGACACCGAGGCGGGGACCGTCGGTTTCGAGGAAGAGCTCCTGCTGGTGCACCGTGATACGTGGCTGCCGGCAGCGGCGGCGGCCGTCGTCGCGGGCATCGACGATCCTCGCGTGAAGCTGGAACTTCCGGCGTGCCAGCTCGAGATCGCGACGACGGTGCATGCCGGCGTTGTGGGTGCAGTCGACGAGCTGAAGGTCTGTCGAGCGTTGGTCGCCGACGCCTGTGATCCCCACCTGATGCCGATTGCGGCGCCCGTGCACCCGCTCTTCGACGGGCCTGCGCCGCTCTCGCACACGGAGCGGGCGTCCGGACTCGCGGCGCGGTACCGCGAGGTGATCGGTCGGCAGCTGGTCTCTTCGTTCCAGGTCCACCTCGCTTTCGGCGACCCCGACTGCACGCTGGCCGTGTATCACTGGTTGCGGAACGTGCTTCCGGAGTTGGCCGCGCTGGCCGGCGCCGCTCCGTTCGTGGGCGGCCGCGACACGGGATTGTGTTCGGCACGTCCGGTGGTCGCTGCCCAACTGCCGCGCCAGGGGGTGCCACCGATCATCCACTCCTGGGAGGAATTCGCCGCGGACCTTGCCTGGGCGGTGCGAGGAGGATCCTTGCGGGACGCGTCGGAGTGGTGGTGGGAGCTTCGGCCGCATCTCGGCTACGGCACGCTCGAGCTGCGAGTTCTCGACGTACAGCCGACCGTGAAGCAGAACGGCGCGATCGCGCGCCTCGTTTATGCACTCGGTGCGAGGTTCGCGGACCTGTACCGGACGGGTGAGCTCCCAGCGGCGGCGCCGGCGTGGAGGATCGCGGAGAACCGCTGGGTCGCGCTGCGTGACGGCGTCCGTGGAGAGCTGCTCGATCTGCACACCGGTGAGGCTCGATCGACCCGGCGCTGCTTGCACGAGCTCATCGATGCCGCGGAGCCGTACCTGACGGGCGGTCTGGACGAGGCGCGGAGCATGGTCGAGGATCCGCCGGTGGAACACCTCAGGGCGCTCGGTGCCGCGGGCGTCGTTCCGTGGCTTGCAGAAGTGTTCCTCGCGTGAGGCTGGTGAGGTTCGCCGAGGCCTTCGCGCACCTCAGGCGGCGCCGTGGTGGGGAAGGGTGTGGGTGCCGTCGCAGAACGGTGGGATGGCGGTGCGGCCACAGCGGCACAGCGCCACGGTACGGCGGACTGTCGGGATCGGATCGCCGTCCTCGTCCAGTAGCTGGAAGTCGCCGCGGACCAGGATCGGACCCTGCGGGTAGGCGCGGATCTGGGTCGCGCTGTCGTCGTTGGCCATGACCGTTCGGTACCCAGGCTTCGTGTGAACTCACCGGAGTTCCTGAGGTATCGACCGGGCCACGATTCGATGCCTCCGGCCCGGGTACCTGGTTGATCGGCGCGCAGGCAGCAGATCCCGAGCTTCTTGCGACGCAAGCGCACAGGAGTTGGTAGCCATGCAACAGTTGCGGATCCGGCGGCGACCGCGAGTCGCCGCGAGACGGAGGCTGACCGAGGTGCTCGATCTGCGAACCCCTTCAGGTCGGCGCTTGCCGTACTGACGCCTGAACGCGTCTACGGCCGGTCCGGGTGTGGTGGTGGGTACTGGAGGGCATGAGGCTTCGCCGGAGCCGTCCTGAGGAGGATGGATTCACCCGCCGCAAACGTGGGCGCGGGTTCAGCTATCTCGACGTCGATGGTGACCCGATCCGGGACACCGATGTCGTGGAGCGGATCCGGACGCTGGCGATTCCGCCGGCTTGGACCGACGTGTGGATCTGCCCGTATCCGAACGGACACATCCAAGCCACCGGCAACGATGAGGCGGACCGGCGGCAGTACCTTTACCACGACGACTGGCGCTCGGCACAGGATGCTGACAAGCACGACCGCGTCCGGATGCTCGCGCGGAAGTTACCGGCGTTCCGGGAAGCAGTGGACGACGATCTCTCCACCCGCGGACTCGATCGGCGACGGGTGCTGGCGGTTGCGCTGCGGATGCTCGACCACGGCGTCTTCCGGACCGGCAACACGAAGTACGCCGACGAGAACGGAAGTCACGGTGCGGCGACCATGCGGCGGGGCGACGTACGGGTGAGCAAGGGCAGGCTGGTGTTCGACTTCGTGGCGAAAGGTGGTCAGCGGCGGCGGGTCGAACTGGACGACGATCGGCTGGTCGCGGCCGTGCGCTCGCTGAAACGTGGTCGGCATCGGACCAACCGTTTGCTCGTCTTCCGCGACGGCGACGGCTATCACGAGCTTGATGCCGCGATGATCAACGAGCGGTTTCAGGAACTGGTCGGCGACGACTACACGGTCAAGGATCTGCGCACGTGGACCGCTACGGTGCACGCCGCGGTCGAGCTCGCGGAGGCCGATCCGCCGTCGACGAAGAAGGCCTTGAACGCCGCGGTGAAGGACATGCTCGACGAGGTGTCGGATCACCTCGGGAACACACCTACGGTGGCGCGGAGCTCGTACGTCGACCCGCGAATCGTCGACCAGTACGAACACGGCCGCACGATCGCGGGCACGGTCGGCCGGGTCGGCACCGACCTGGACGACGAGCAGGCCCGCGGGGCACTCGAACGAGCCGTGAACCAGGTCCTGGACCAGGCCACGCGACACTGACGGCTGACGCAGGCTGAGCGGGGCTCACCCCGCGGCGGTGTCAGGGCGGCGCAGGTGGCGTCCGGAGGCCTGCCATGCGGTCAGCAGGTGCTCGGCGAAATAGTTGTCCACAGCAAGGGAGCACTGTGCGCCGAACAGCACGTCGCCGACCGCCTCCGGGTGTTGCCGCACGTAGCTGCCGCAGAGGTCGTGCGCCGCGACCTGTTCGTGAACAGCGTCCGCCTCGACATGTTCGGTGAAGTAGCGCGCTTGCTCCTCCGACGCGCCGAGTCTGGTGGCGCCGGCGGCGTACTGGCGATTGGGCAGCGTGGACGTCATCTCGAGCGCTGCGAGGTGGCCGAGGAGCGCTCCGGTCCACCGGCAGTGGACCGCGAACAGTGACATCACGTTCGACACCGCAAGCGTCACGGCCGGGACCGCCGGCACGTAGCGACCGTAGGTGTCGTCGAGGCCGAGCCAGCGCATCGTCGCACGGAAGAGCTCGGAGTGCATGCGTTCCGCGCGGCCGCCGCCGTACTCGTCGGCCTCGATCTCGACCAGTGCGGCCTTCGCTGCGCCGTCGAGGCGCGGGATGCCGAAGCTGTGCGGGTCGGCTTCCTTGAGCTGATAGATGGACCGATTGAGCAGGAACTCGCGGAACTGATCTCTCGTCGCATGCCGACGCAGGTACGGCGCGAGTCGCGGGCCGTCGTCGCTTTCGGTCAGTGCTCGCAACTGCTCCGCGACCGGATGATCCGTTGGACGAACCCGGCAGGCGGCTTCCAGCCAGTTGATCCAGGGCCGCTCCAGGCGGGAGCGGAAGGCAATCACGTCAGGATCCCACTGCCGGTCGGGTTCGACATCGTCGAACCCGCGGTACTGCAGCTCGTACGCGATCCAGAGCGCCAGTTGCAGGTCCTCGTCAGCGAAGGCGCGCGGGTGATCGCCGACCTCGATGCGGTGGTGGTCGGCGGTGGCGGCGCGCGCGAGCCGTTCTGTCAACCAGGCGCTCAGTGGTCCACGTGGCGGTGGCAGGTGCATGCAGCTCCCTCGGGCATCGGACGACGATCCGGTACCCGCGCCAAGACCGTGAATTCGCCGGGGAAGCACCAGGGCTGTCGGCGTGTTGGCTGCCGCCGGGTCAGCCTGGGAGTTTGCGCGTGTCGACCAGCTGTTGCGCGACGGCTTCGTCGTCGGCATCGAAGCCATCGGGTTCGGTGCTGTAGAGCCCGAGGACACCGACGGTGTCGGTGGCCGTGGACAGAGGCACGTCGAGCACGCTGCGGACGCCGAGGTCGAGGACCCTCTCGGCCCACTCCGGCCAGCGGTGCTCGTGGAAGGTGTCGCGCACCATGACGGGGGAGTGGTGTTGCATGCACTCCACGAGCGGTCCGTCGACGCCGTCGAGCTGGAACCGGTAAATCTCGGCGACGATGGGCGCGGTGACGGCTGGAATCTCTGTCGTGCTGTTGCGGGCGAGCGCGACGCCGGCGAAGCGGCAGTTCAGGGCCTGCAGCGCGAAGTCGACCACGCCCTGGATGGTCTCCTCGACACTGTCGGTGGCGTGCAGTTCGAGCGCCAGCTGTGCGAACTTCTCTGGGGCTACGGCCGGGGGCGATATCCCGTCGCCACCCGGGTCGGGTACCTGCGTCAGGTCCATGACTCAATTTTGCCTTCGAATGCAAGGGACAGCCATGTCGCGCCCGCGTTGGTTCACCCCCGTTCTTGGGTACCGGTAGTCACGTGATCTCAGCTTGAGCGGCACCCCATTGCTTCTGGGGCCGCGCACCAGGGAAGGACCGACCGGCATGACGACCGAGCCCGGCCAGACGACGGCCGAGCGCGAAACCGCCCCGGCCGCCCAGCGGCGGTTGGAACGTACGGCGCCCTTGTCCGTGGACGAGTGCCCGCCGCCGCCCTCGGAGTACCTGACGGGCGGACAAGGGGTGAATCAACCCTGGACCGCGTTGGGAATCAGGGCACGTCTGCGGATGGCCTTGGAGCGCCGGCATGAGAAGCCCGGCTTGAGCGCGATGATCAGGAACGCGCGGATCCTGCGGTCGCTCAGCGATCGGCTCCTGCGCACAGCGGCCCTGATTCTCCGCAAGGAGGGCGCCCGCCGAGACGAGATCTCCGAACTGACCGGCCGCTCGGCCGACTCGATCCGCGACGATGCTGTGCGGGAACACAAGACGCAGTCCCGTCGGGACTACTCGATCGCGTACTACGAGCGTCACCCCGGCCGGATCCCCGGACAGTGGTATGCCGTCGAGGACGACGACCCGGACCTCCCGGACAACCCGATCGGCGTACGCACGCGGCAGACAGCCCTTGAGGCCGCCCGCTGGTCCGCTCAGGAAGCACCGACGAGCAGCTTGCGCGTGGCCTCTGTCGCCAGGTGGCCGGTGGCGCGTCAGGTCTTGCGTGGGAGTTGTTTGTCGGGGTCTTGGTCGGGGGCGGGTTCGGGAGCTGGGTATGGCGAGGTGTCTGGGTCGTCGTTCGGTGCCCGGCAGTGCGTGGTACATGCACGTGGCGTGAGTCATCACGATTGGGCCGGATGCGTCGCCGGTCACTGGGTACCGCAGTGAGATGTCCGATCCGAACGATTGAGCGACATCTTCTGGAGGTAGCGGATATGAGCACCATCACGCAATCGATCGACGTCGACGTTCCGGTGACGACGGCGTACAACCAGTGGACGCAGTTCGAGACGTTCCCGCAGTTCATGGAGGGCGTGGAGGAGATCCGGCAGTTGGATGCCACGCACAACCATTGGGTGGTGAAGGTCGGCGGGGCGACGCGGGAGTTCGATGCGACCGTGACCGAGCAGCACGCTGATGAGCGCGTGGCATGGAAGTCGGACTCGGGTCCGCGGCATGCCGGTGTCGTGACCTTTCACAAGCTGTCCGACGAGACGAGCCGGGTAACCGCGCAGATGGACATCGACCCTGAAGGCTTCCTGGAGAAGGCCGGCGACAAGCTCGGTGTCGTCGAGGGCCGGGTGAAGGGGGACCTGCAGCGGTTCAAGGCGTTCATCGAGAGCCGTGGCACCGAGACCGGCACGTGGCGGGGCGACGTACCGCGGTAGAGCCAGGGAGGCGAGCGATGAAGGTCGGGTTCAAGCTGATTGCCGAGGCCTACGGGCCGGTCGAGATCGTCGAGCAGGCGGTGCGGGCCGAGGAGGCCGGGTTCGACTTCGTCGAGTTCAGCGATCACTTTCGTCTGTGGGTGAGCGAGCACGACCACTCCGGCTTCGCGTTCTCGATGCTCGCGGCGATCGCCGCGCGGACCTCGTCCGTCGGCCTTGCGACCGGCGTCACCTGTCCCTTGATCCGGTATCACCCGGCCGTTGCCGGCTCGCGGGCGACCTGGGTGATGCCTTGTCCGTGACCGAGCCGGACCTGGTCGCAGCGTACGAGCACGCCGGTGGGAAATCGGCAGTTCTTGGAGGTAAGTGATGACTGAGCATCATCTGCCGACGGCTGAGATGTTGGAGCAGTTGGCGACCGAGATGCATGACGCGGAGGGCGTGGAGCAGACCGTCGACACGGTCGTCGAGTTCGCCTGCCGGGCGGTGGGATGCGACTACGCCTCGATGGTGATGATCGACGGTCGGCAGCGCCTCTCGATCCTGGCGCTGAGCGACCCGAAGCTGGCGGAGCTCTACCACGAACAGGTCCACTTCGGTGAGGGGCCGCTCATCACCGCCATCCGACAGGGCAAGGAGTTGCTCATTCCGGACGTCTTGATCGAGACGCGCTGGTCGCAGACGTGGACCAACGCGGCTCTCGTGGTGGGGATCCGGAGTGCCATTCACGTTCCGGTGCGGGTACGGCGTGATCCGTCGGCGGTACTGAGCCTGTACTCCGGAACGCAGGACGGCTTCGATGGCGACGACCTTGCGGTGGCGCACCTGCTGGCCGGCCAGGCGGCGGTGGCGATCGCGGCGGCGCGTGACGACCGCAACCCGGCCGTGGCGACCGATGTTCGCAGGCTGATCGGGCAGGCGCTCGGCATCCTGATGGAGCGTTACCACCTGGATGAAGAACGCGCGCTCGAGGTGCTCAGGCGGTATTCGAAGAACTCGAACCGCAAACTGCGCGAGGTCGCCCAGGAGCTGATCGACTCCCGGCAGCCGGCCCCGTTGCCGGAGAAGGCCTGACGACCGGGTTCCTTGCGGTTCAGGCGTGTTCGCCGTCCAGCAGTCGATGGATCTCCTCCAGGGCGTGCTGGATCTCCGGATGGTGGTACTGCGCGGCGCGTGACTCGGCACTGATCACACCGCAGCGGTGCAGGCGGCGGAAGTCGCCGTACGGGAACTCGTAGTGGCCCTTGGTCTCCTCGCCTTCCTCGGTGTCGACACCGAGGAACCACAGGCCGTAGTCCTGCCAGCCGTGCTTGTCCAGGTAGGTGTTCTGCTCCGCCGGGGTCGGTGCGTGCTCGCTCCAGTCGTCCCGTTCATCCTTGGCGGTCTGCCCCTTCCCGATCAGGTATTTCGCGTGCTCGAACGCCTTCTCGTTCAGCTTCACAGTCATGCAAAGCCGGTGCCCGATCGGTTGCGGGTCTAACTGTGACGGTGTCGACGTGGGTACCGGTAGGTCCGGACACAAGGAAGGTGAGACTGCGGTGCGGTTCATGACGTGGAACGTCTGGGGACGGTTCGGTGGCTCGTGGTTGCGCAGGCAGCGGGCGATCGTCAACACGATGCGCGCACAGCGACCTGACTTCGTTGCGCTGCAGGAGACATGGAGCAGCGACGGGCAGGCCCAGGCCGATCTGCTGGGGTACGAGCTCGGGATGACGGCGGCGTTCGCGCCGTCCCGGATGCCGAAGGACCCGGATCCCGACGTACAGCTCGGTCTTGGCATCCTGAGTCGCTATCCACTGAAGCGGATCGAGCATCACACGTTGTCGTCCGGTACCGTCGCGCTCCGGGCAGAGATCGCGTTGGGAAGAGGCAACCTGCACTTCATCACCAGCTGTCTGGACTGGGAGGAAGACCATCAGCGCGAGCGTTTCGCGCAGGCGAGTGCGCTGGCCGCGGTGGTCGCCGAGCTCAGGACGACCGGCGATGAGGTGATCGTGGCCGGTGAGCTGAATGCGCCGCCCGATCGGCCTGAACTTGCACCGTTGCTCGCCGTACTGGATGACTGTTGGCAACCGCAGGCGTACGACGGTGCGACCTACTGCTCGCGCAATCCGTACCTGCTTCAGGGCGAATGGCTCGAAGACCGTCGCATCGACTGCATTCTCGCCGACGACCGCCGGACTCCGACGGCGTCACGGCTGGCCGGCCTCGACGAGGACCACGGCAGGCCACCGTCGGACCACTACGCCGTGATCACAGACGTCCCGGTCGCCTGAGGACCCGGCTGATCCAGGGAGCCGAGCGAGTCGTTTCGCCTGACAGCAACCATGCGTACGAGTGGGGTACCGGACTGTGCGTGAGTGAGAACGAGTGCCTGATCGAAGCGAGTGTTGAGGACGTGTTCGCGATCCTCACCGACGGCTGGTCGTACGCCGCTTGGGTGGTCGGCGCGTCTCGGATCCGGGATGTGGATCCGCCGTGGCCGGAACCGGGTGGGCGGATTCACCACTCGGTGGGGGCGTGGCCGTTCTTGGTGGACGACACGACGACGTCGCTGGAGTACGAACCCGCGCACCTGCTGCGGTTGCGAGTGCGGGTCTGGCCGGTCGGCCACGGCGAGGTGGGGTTCCGTGCCACTGAGACAGCGGACGGGTGCCGTCTCGTGATGACCGAGACGGCGGTCAGCGGGCCGGCCACGCTGCTGCCGTCGGCGGTGAGCGACCTGATGCTGCACCCGCGGAACGCCGAGGCCCTCCGCCGTCTCAAGCTCCTCGCCGAGAAGAACGCGTCCTCCTGATCGCGCATCTCCGCGTTGTAGCGCTCTCGGGCCAAAACCCCGCTGCGCTCAGGCACAGATGATCCGTGTGACTCAGGTTGTGTCCTCTGCCGGGGCGAGGAGATCGGCGAGAACGGCAGCTTCGCTGATCTCGCTGTGTTTTGTTGCGGTGAGCAACCCTCAACTGGCCGCGCTTCGCCAAGTTCCGGAGCTGGTCGAGTGCGGTGGCGCGCGGCGGGTCCTGAAGCTCTACGCGGTACCTTCGGGCGAACCTGCACTCGAGACGGTGCCATGATCCAACCTCCCGTTCAACCGGCACCTTTGTACCCGAACACCTCCGGTTCAACCCGGAGTCGCAGCCGGAAACGCGACAGCTGGTTCGCGGAAATTTCTGGGTGGGGCTAAACCTGATCTGGCGTCGACCCGGGCGGTCATGCGTCAATGGGATCCAGACGGTACGACCGGCCGGTGCGGGTTGATCCGTCGGTGCTCGCGTTGGGGACGTGGGGGAGGGGCCGGATGGCCGACGAGGCGTTGGGGCGGGAGTTTCGGGCTCGGTTGGAGGAATTGCTCGGTGAGCCGTTGATGGTCGACGATCCGTTGATCACGACCGCGCAGGCAGCCGTTTTGCTGGGGGTGTCGTCGATCCGTGTTGCGAGGCTCGTGCGTGCAGGGCATCTGCCGGCAGTCGCGCGTACCCATCGCCGGGTGCGGTTGTCCGATGTGATTCAGGTGGGTCACGATCAGTGGATGTCGGTGGGTGAGGCTGCCGACCTGCTGACCATGGGGCGGGCAGGCGTCGGGCGGATGATCACGGCCGGGCTCCTGCCGGCACGCGGCACGGAACTCCCGCTGCGGCGTAACGATGTGGAGATTCTCGCTCGCCTCCGTGAGGGATGGCTGACGCTGTCAGCTGCTGCATCGGCGCTCGATGTGGACATCGAGGAGATCCGCCGGATGCTGCGGAGTCGCGTTCTCACTCATACTCGCGACGGCGCGAGACCGGTCCACGGTCATGAAGTTGCCCGCCAGTTGATCATGCGCTCGGGCGGACTGTCCGAGCCAACGCCCGCCTCGCGCGGCTCAACCCCCTGACGACGCCGAGGCGGTCAGCTGACGGCGACGAAGCAGAACTCGTTGCCTTCGGCGACCAGACAACGCATTGAGCGAGCTGGTAGTAGCTCATGTCCCCGGGCTGTACGCCGATGTGTTGCTTGCGGCTGGCAACGAATGCATGTCCAGGCTGCGGTAGTACCGGCGGATCCGGGCGATCGCCTGTTGGTACATCAGTCCTTGGAGTCCGGTTTCGACGAGCCGGATCGTGGTGACGACGCCCAGGCCGAAGATCAGTGGCAGCACCGCAGAGATGAAGGGCCAGAAGACCGGTCGTCGTCCTTCACTGTCCATGCTTCCCTGGTACCCGCTGTCCGGGCGAAGATGATGAAACAAGCGCAGCTCAGCGTGGCGGTGGTGGTCTGAGCATGGATGGGGATACTGGAGGGCGAACAGCGGTCGCATCGAGAAGGTGAGCACGATGACCGTACCGTCCGCTCGGACACGCTCCGGTGCCGGGAGATCGGCGGATCCGGCGATGGATCGCTTCACTCCGTACAGATCTCCGTGCCTGGAGGGTTGAGCAGGCACCCGATAGACGAGCTGAGTCGTTGCGGCTACCCGGGATCTGGCATGTCGCGGATCTCGGGACGGGCTGCGGCACACCTGGCGCGATCCACTTGAGCAGAGTGACCAGGCCGAGCAGGCGTACGACTCTGGTCACGACGACCGTGACGCCTTGTGTCGTGTCCATGGGCATTCGCTCTCACTCCTGCCGTTCGACGGTTGGCTCCGGCACGGTGGTTCTTCGACCGTCGGGGAGCCGGCGGGTGAGTCCGCGGCGGTCGAGGTGTTCGAGCAGTGGTACGACGACGCGCCGGGTGCTGTCGAGGCAGCGTCGTGCCTCGCTGGCGGTGAAGGGCTGCGGCAGGTCCGCGAGTCGTCGTGCCGCGGTCTTGTCGGCGCCGGGGAGGAGCACGACAGTGTCGGCGAGGCGGAGCAGCAGGTGGGCTCGGTCCGCGGCCGCGATTGCACGCTTGTCGAGACCCGCAGCCTCGAGTTCGGCTGCCTCGGGCGCCCGGTACGGCTGCTGGCGGATGCGAGCGGTGAGCTTGGCGACTGCATCCAGCAGATCCGGCGGGAGGCTCGCGTCGCCGCTGAGTACACGTCCGCCAGTGACACGAAGGGGAGGTCCGACCAGGGCCCTGACGAGGTCGGCGGACGGGAGGGCGAGGAGCTGGGCGGCTGTGGTCAGCGGCAGTCCGGGATCGAGCGGTTGCTCTGCGGACCGTGTCGCCACCAGGTTCGTGAGGTCGGTTCGCAGAGTCGCGGCATGCTCCGGGGCGAGCAGCCAGTCGCCGACCCGGACAGCGGCCGCGGTATCCGGGTCCACGCCGATCCGGCGGAGTAGCGAGGCCCGGACCGGACTGCGTCGCTGAACCTCGGCAGCGGGCTCGCCGCCGGCCGTCGCCAGTTCGGAGGCTCGTCGGCGCGCGGCGCCGCGGCGGTCGATCGCGGGCGGAATCGGGTCGACCACGGTGACTCCCCACAGTCGCCGGCTGCCTGGATCCCGGAGGATGGCGCGATCGCCGATCCGGAGTGGGAGCGGGCGGCGGAACAGCAGCCGGGCGTGATGTGCGCCGAGCGCGCGGAACTGAACATGCTCGGCCACAGCACCGATGTGCAGCACTAGGTCGGCCCGTCCTGGTATGTCGGCCGATCGGGCTGAGTCGGGATTTGCTGGTTGCAGGACGACGTCCGCCGAGGTCGTCCACTGCCATGCGTCCGGGGTCACGAGCACGCTGTCCCGACCGAGCGCGTCGGGGACCTTGCTGCCGAGGTTGAGTGCGACCCGGGCGACGCCGCTCACCTGGTCGCGGGAGCGGCCGAGTGCCTCGATCCCGCGGACCCTGACCTCGCTGTCCCCGAGCGCGAGCCGGTCACCGCGCGCGATGGTTCCCGCGGTCAAGGTGCCGGTGACGACCGTTCCGGCGCCGTGCACGGTGAAGCTCCGGTCGACCCACAGCCGGACGTCGGCGCGTGGATCGGCGACCGGTAGCGCGGCCGCCAGCGTTGTCAGGGCATCGCGGAGTTCGTCGAGGCCGTGTCCGGTCCGGCCGCTCACGGAGACGACCGGCGCTCCGCGCAACGACGTCCGGGCGAGCTCCGCACGGGTTCGGGCTGCGATCGGTTCAGGATCGGCCAGATCCGAACGTGTCACGGCAACCACGCCGTGCCGGACCCCGAAGGCGTCCAGGGCCGCGAGATGTTCGGCGGCCTGCGGCATCCAGCCGTCGTCGGCGGCGACCACGAACAGAACGGCCGGCACCGGGCCGACCCCGGACAGCATGGTGGCGAGGAACCGTTCGTGCCCCGGTACGTCGACGAACGCGACCTCACCCACGCCGGGGAGCTCGGTCCAGCAGTAGCCGAGACTGATCGTCAGTCCGCGCCGTTGCTCTTCCTCGAGCCGGTCCGGGTCCGATCCGGTGAGCGCCCGGACGAGCGTCGACTTCCCGTGGTCGACATGCCCGGCGGTGGCGATCACGTGCATCGCCGAACCACCCGTCGCACAGCCTCCACGAGTACGTCGTCCTGCGCCGGCGGTACCGCGATCAGATCGAGCAGCAACCGTCCGCGCACGACATGGCCGACGACCGCCGGGTCGAGCATTCGCAACGGTTCGGCCCACCGCGGATCGAGTGCGACGGCCGCACTCTCCAGTTCGACGCCGGGTGCGCCTCCGCCGCCGACCGCAGCCGTCGATCGAACCGCCTCCGCACCCAGCGCGCTCGCCAGGTGCTTCGCCCGCGCGAAGAGCTCGTCGGGCTCGGTGGCCAGCGCCTCGGCAACCGGCGTCGGGGGACCGGTCAGCGTCGCCTCCAGAGCGGCCAGGGTGAGCTTGTCGACCCGAAGCGCCCGGGCGAACGGGAAGCGGCGCAGCCGCTCGACCAGTGCGCGGTCGCCG
Organism: Kribbella sp. NPDC043289; assembly: GCF_056436705.1. NCBI lineage: Bacteria > Bacillati > Actinomycetota > Actinomycetes > Propionibacteriales > Kribbellaceae > Kribbella > Kribbella sp. NPDC043289. The sequence continues at coordinate 1,851,931 of NZ_JBWKCB010000001.1, read as the reverse complement.
AGGAGGAGTCCGCACTGCGGCCCGCCGAGGAGTTTGTCGCCGGAGGCCGTGACGAGCGCTGCCCCGGCACGCAGCGCGGAGGTCGCGTCGGGCTCCTCGGGGAGACGAGGGTGCGGCTGCAGTAGCCCGGAGCCGAGATCGGCGACCACGGGGACCGGCAGGGTGGACAACTCGGCGATCGAGACGGTGGAGGTGAAGCCCTCGACGCGGAAGTTGGACGGGTGAACCTTGAGGACGAACGCGGTCGAGTCGTCGACAGCCGCCTGGTAGTCGGCGAGCCGGACGCGGTTCGTCGTACCGACCTCGCGGAGGGTGGCGCCGACCGAGGAGAGCAGTTCAGGGATGCGGAAACCGTCGCCGATCTCGACCAGTTCACCCCGGGCGATCACGATCGAGCGTGCCGCGGCGAGTGCGCAGGCGGCGAGCGCCAGGGCCGCGGCGCCGTTGTTGACCACGTGCACGCCGCCCGCGTCGGGGACGGCCGCAGCCAGTGCGGCGAGTGCCGGCGCGCCCCGCTTCCCGCGTGCACCGGTCCGCAGATCGAGCTCGACGTCGGTCGGTCCAGCAGCCAGTGCGAGCGCCTGCTGTGCCGCCTCGGACAGGGGCGCGCGCCCGAGGTTCGTGTGGACGACGACTCCTGTCGCGTTGATGACCTGCCGCAGAGAGGTGGGCGCGCTGGGGAGTGCGGCGAGGACCGCGGGTACGACGTCGGCGGGGGAGATCGCGCCGGAGCGGCAGCGGGCGAGTGCGTCGACGACCGTCTGCTTGACCGCCGCCCGACCGAGGCGCGTGATTGCGTCGGTCAGCTGAGGATCGGCCAGCACCCGGTCGGTGCGCGGTGTCGCGCGGCGCGGATCGTCACCAGCGACGCGCTGGGCACGGTCGCCGTCACGATCGGCTGCGGACACCGGCACCTCCGGGACGTGGTTGGCGGAGGCGGACGGGAATCGAACCCGCCTGGCCGGGATGCCCGGCCACAACGGCTTTGAAGACCGCGCCCGTCACCAGACGAGGTACGCCTCCACGAGTCGCTGGTGCAGTGCCCATTCGGACCTTTTTCCACGCATGAACGTTTGCGGCGGGCCACTTCGGCGTACTGGGGGGTCATGTCCGTCGAAGGTCTCCCTTGGCCGGTGCTGCGGCAGCTCCGCGGCCCGGACCGGCTCGGGCGTGGCAAAGCGGCGAGATCGAAGCGGACGGCGGCCTTGCGCGGGCGCATCGCGGACGCGGACCGGGTCGTCGACTCGATCTGCCCGTACTGCGCGGTGGGCTGCGGGCAACGGGTGTTCGTCAAGGACGAGCGGGTCATCCAGATCGAGGGTGATCCGAAGAGCCCGGTGTCGCGCGGCCGGCTGTGTCCGAAGGGCAGCGCCAGCAAGCAGCTCGTCACCTCGTCGTTGCGTGAGACGAAGGTGCGCTACCGGCGCCCGCACGGAACCGACTGGGAGGAACTGGACCTCGACACCGCGATGGAGATGATCGCGGACCGCGTGCTGAAGACCCGGGACGAGACCTGGCAGTGGGAGCAGCACGGCAATCGGGTCCGTCGCACGATGGGCATCGCCAGCCTCGGAGGAGCGACCCTCGACAACGAGGAGAACTACCTCATGAAGAAGCTCTACACGGCGATGGGCGCGATCCAGATCGAGAACCAGGCGCGTATTTGACACTCCTCGACGGTCCCCGGTCTGGGGGCCTCGTTCGGGCGCGGCGGCGCCACCGGATTCCAGCAGGATCTGGCCAACGCGGATGTGATCCTCATCGAGGGCTCGAACATGGCCGAGTGCCATCCGGTCGGGTTCCAGTGGGTGATGGAGGCCAAAGCACGGGGTGCGACGGTGATTCACGTCGACCCGCGGTTCACCCGGACGTCGGCGGTCGCCGACCTGCACCTGCCGATCCGGGCCGGAACCGATATCGCGTTCCTCGGCGCGCTCGTCAACCACGTGCTGAGCAACGAGCTCGACTTCCGTGAGTACGTCGTCCCGTACACGAACGCGGCGGCGATCATCAGTGCGGACTTCCGCGACACCGACGACCTGGACGGCTTGTTCTCCGGATTCGACCCGGAGACGGGGTCGTACGACGCGGTCTCGTGGCACTACGAGGGCGCCGAGGCGGACGCCGCGGCCGGGACGAAGCGCGGGCAGAAGGGCCACCGCAGCAGCGACGACGCCGGTGCCCACAAGGCGGCGCGGTCCGAAGCGGCAGGTTCTGGCGGTCCGGCGGTCGAGTTCAAGCCCGAGCGTGACGAGACGCTGCAGCATCCGCGGTGCGTCTACCAGATTCTGAAGCGGCACTTCGCCCGCTACACGCCGGAGATGGTGGAGCAGGTTTGTGGGATCAGCCCCGACAAGTTCCGCCAGGTCGCCGATGCGCTGACCTCGGCCAGTGGACGCGACAAGACCGGCGCGTTCGTGTACTCGGTCGGATGGACGCATCACAGCACCGGCGTACAGAACATCCGGACTGCCGCGATCCTGCAGTTGCTGCTGGGCAACATCGGCCGTCCCGGCGGCGGCATCATGGCGCTGCGCGGACATGCCAGCATCCAGGGCTCCACGGACATCCCGACGCTGTTCAACCTGCTCCCCGGGTACCTCCCGATGCCCCACGCCGAGCACCACCTGAACCTCCAGGAATACGTCGCGGAGGATGCGGGCAAGACCGGCTTCTGGGGCAACATGGACGCGTACACGATCAGCCTGCTCAAGTCCTGGTGGGGCGATGCGGCGACGGCGGACAACGACTACTGCTTCGACTATCTGCCGCGGCTGACCGGCCACCACTCGACGTACGAGACCGTGATCGGGCAGATCGAGGGCCAGGTCAAGGGCTACTTCGTGATCGGCGAGAACCCGGCGGTCGGTTCCGCGAACGGCAAGATGCAGCGTCTCGGCCTGGCGAACCTGGATTGGCTGGTGGTGCGCGACCTGGCGATGATCGAGACGGCGACATTCTGGAAGGACGGGCCGGAGCTCGGCACCGGTGAGATGAGCACCGAGGAGATCGGTACCGAGGTGTTCTTCCTGCCCGCGGCCGCGCACACCGAGAAGTCAGGTTCGTTCACCAACACGCAGCGGATGTTGCAGTGGCACCACAAGGCGGTAGAGCCGCCGGACGACGCCCGCAGCGACCTGCAGTTCTACTACGAGCTCGGCCAGCGGCTGCGGGCGAAGCTGGCCGGATCCACTGACGAGCGGGACCGCCCGTTGCTGGATCTCACCTGGGACTACGGGCAGGAAGGCCCGCTGCGGGAGCCCCGAGCGGAAGCGGTGCTGCGTGAGATCAACGGGACGCAGGACGATCACGCGTTGTCGGCGTACACGGAGCTGAAGGCCGACGGCAGCACCCGGTGCGGCTGCTGGATCTATTGCGGTGTGTACGCCGACGAGGTGAACCAGGCGGCCCGGCGCAAACCCGGGACCGACCAGTCGTGGGTCGCGCCCGAGTGGGGCTGGGCGTGGCCGGCGAACCGGCGGATCTTGTACAACCGGGCGTCCGCGGATCCGGACGGGAAGCCGTGGAGCGAGCGGAAGGCGTACGTCTGGTGGGATGCCGAGAACGGGAAGTGGACCGGTCACGACGTACCGGACTTCATTCCGGACCGGGCGCCGGATCATGTGCCGGATGACGACGCACAGGGGCCGGATGCGATCGGTGGCCGGGATCCGTTCGTGATGCAGACCGACGGGAAGGGCTGGTTGTTCGCTCCTGTCGGGCTGGCCGACGGACCGATGCCGGCGTTCTACGAGCCGCCCGAGTCGCCGGTCCGCAACCCGCTGTACGACCGGCAGAACAACCCGGCCAGGTTCCGGCTGGAGCATGCCGCGAACCCGTTGAACCCGTCGTTGTCGGAGGTGTTCCCGTACGTCTTCACCAGCTACCGGTTGACCGAGCACCACACGGCCGGCGGTATGAGTCGCACGCTGCCGTACCTGTCGGAGCTGCAACCGGCGATGTTCTGTGAGGTCTCACCGCGGCTGGCCGCCGAGCGCGGGCTGACCAACGGTGGCTGGGCGACGATCGTCACCACCCGGAGCGCGATCGAGGCGCGGGTGCTGGTGACCGACCGCATGCGGTCGTTGCGGCTCGGCGACCAGACCGTCGAGCAGGTCGGCCTGCCGTACCACTGGGGCGGCCGCGGTCTGACCACCGGCGACTCGCAGAACGATCTGGTGAACGTGACGCTCGATCCCAATGTGTACATCCAGGACAAGGTGGGCACCTGCGACGTACGACCGGGACGGCGCCCACGCGGCGCGGACCTGCTCGCGTACGTCGAGGCCTACCGCAGGCGGCTCGACGGAGGGAGTCCCGATGGCGCTGGCTGACCGATTCTTCGGACCGCTCGCGGACGTCTCTGCCGACGCGGGCTACGACGAGGACCATCCACCGCGGGTCGGGTTCTTCACCGACACCTCGATCTGCATCGGCTGCAAGGCGTGCGAGGTCGCGTGCAAGGAGTGGAACGAGCTGTCCGACGACGGCATCGAGTTCACCGGGACGTCGTACGACAACACCACCCAGCTGAGCGCGGACACCTGGCGGCACGTCGCCTTCGTCGAGAAACCGGCCCCGGTGACGACCGTCGATCTCGGACTGCCCGGAGTGGGTCCACCGGAGGAGCAGAAGGACGTCGCGTGGCTGATGTCGTCCGACGTCTGCAAGCACTGCACGCACGCGGCCTGCCTGGATGTCTGCCCGACCGGCGCGCTGTTCCGCACCGAGTACGGCACCGTGGTCGTGCAGGAGGACATCTGCAACGGCTGTGGGTACTGCGTTCCGGCCTGCCCGTACGGCGTGATCGACCAGCGCAAGAACGACGGCCGCGTGTTCAAGTGCACGATGTGCTACGACCGCCTGACGGTCGGCGAGGAACCCGCGTGCGCGAAGGCCTGCCCGACGGACTCGATCCAGTTCGGACCCCTGGACGAACTGCGCGAGCGGGCGGACAAACGCGTCGAGGACCTGCACGACCAAGGCGTCGACGTGGCCCGGCTGTACGGCGCCGACCCGGACGACGGTGTCGGCGGCGACGGCGCGTTCTTCCTGCTGCTCGACGAGCCGGAGGTGTACGGCATGCCGCCGGACCCGGTCGTCACCACCCACGATCTCGAATCGATGTGGAAGCATGCCGCGGCCGCGGCCGGTGCCCTGCTCGGTGTCGCGGTCGCGGTGTTCGCGGGAGGTCGGCGGTGAAGGAACGCCGGATGGTCCCGGAGCCAGAGTTCGACTCGTACTACGGACGGCCGATCCTGAAGGAGCCGGTGTGGAAACAGCCGGACGTCCCGCTGTACCTGTTCGCCGGTGGCGTGGCCGGTGCGTCGGCGCTGCTCGCCGAGGGCGCCGCGCTGACCGGACGTCCAGGACTGTTGCGCGTGGCAAGGACTGCGGCGGCGGCCGGGTCCGCGCTCGGCTCCGGTCTGCTGGTCCACGATCTCGGACGTCCGGAACGTTTCCTGAACATGCTGCGGGTCCTGAAGATCACCTCACCGCTGTCGGTCGGGTCATGGGTCCTTGCACCGTTCAGCGGGTTGTCGGCGGCTGCGGCCGCGACCGAGTACAGCGGCAGGCTGCGGTTCGTGGGTCGAGTGGCCGGCGTCGGCGCCGGGGTGCTGGGGCCCGCGCTGGCGACGTACACCGCGGTGCTGATCGCCGACACGGCGGTGCCGGCCTGGCACGAGGCGCATCGGGAGTTGCCGTTCGTGTTCGCGGGCAGCGCGGCGGCGGCCGCGGGCGGTCTCGCGATGGTCGCCGCACCGAAGGCCGAAGCCGGGCCGGCCCGCCGGATGGCGATCATCGGCGGCGTCACGGAGCTCGCGGCATCGGAGGTGATGATCCGCCGACTGGGGATCCATGCGGAGGTCTACCGCGACGGACGTCCCGGAACGCTGCTGAAGATCGCACGGGGACTGACGGCGGCTGGTGCCGCGCTGACGCCCTTCGGCCGCCGATCCCGTGTCGTGTCCGCGCTGGCCGGTACGGCGTACCTCGCCGGCTCTGTGCTCACGAGATTCGGCGTGTTCCAGGCGGGGCTGGCGTCCGCGCGCGATCCGAAGTACACCGTCGTTCCGCAACGTGAACGGAGCGGGCAGTGACTGACCTGGCGGCATCTGTACGGCTGACGCAGTACGCCGCCGGTGGCGGGTGCGCCTGCAAGATCCCGCCAGGTGAACTGGAACGGCTCGTGGACGGGTTGCCGGCCGGTCGGGCCGACGGCGAGTTGGTGGTCGGTCTGGAGCACGGGGACGACGCTGCTGTCGTGCGGATCGACGGCCATCGTGCGGTGGTGACGACCGCGGACTTCTTCACGCCGGTCGTCGACGACCCTTACGACTGGGGGCGGATCGCCGCGGCGAACGCACTGTCGGACGTGTTCGCGATGGGGGGCGAACCGGTCGTCGCGGTGAACCTGCTGGCGTGGCCGCGCGACCGCCTTCCGTTCGCGCTCGCGGGCGACGTACTGCGAGGTGCTGCCGACGTCTGCGCGGAGGCCGGGACGTACCTGGCCGGTGGGCACAGCATCGATGATCCCGAGCCGAAGTACGGTCTCGCGGTCACCGGGATCGCCGACCCCGATCGCTTGCTGCGCAACGATGCCGGGCGCCCCGGGACGCCGTTGACGTTGACGAAGCCGCTCGGGCTGGGCGTGCTGAACAACCGGCACAAGGCGACCGGTGAGGTGTTCGCGCAGGCGGTGGCGACGATGACCACACTGAACCGCGATGCCTCGCGTGCTGCGCTTGCGGCGGGGGCGGTCTGCGCGACCGACGTCACCGGGTTCGGGCTGCTCGGTCACCTGCTGAAGCTGGTCCGGGCGAGTGAGGTCGGTGCGGTGGTCGAGGCTGCCGCCGTACCGTGCCTCGAGGGTTCCCGTGAGGCGTTGGCAGCGGGGTTCGTTCCGGGTGGGAGTCGCCGGAATCTCGACTGGGTCCGGAATTCGCTGGACTCGTCGCTGTCCGAGGAGGAGTTGCTTCTGCTGGCCGATGCCCAGACCTCGGGCGGCCTGCTCGTGGCGGGGGAGATCCCGGGCTGTCCGGTGGTGGGCGAACTGATCCCTGGGCCGCCGCGCATCCGGGTCGCGTGACGTAGCCGGCGGCATGGTCCGGCATGGTGAAGGTGCTGCTGGATCGCTGACGCCTACTCCGAGGAGCGCGCGGTACGACGGGGGAGGGCATGGGTGCCGTCGCAGAGCGGCGGGATCGCGGTGCGGCCGCAGCGACAGAGCGCGATCGTACGGCGCGACGCGGGGATCGGATCGCCGTTCTCGTCGATGAGCTCGAACTCGCCCCGCACCAGCAGCGGTCCTTCCGGGTACGCACGAATCTCGGTCATAACTTGGCGGTACCCACGGGAGATGCGTTCACGACTGCGTGGCGGGTACCGGATGTGCATGCAGCTACCAGCACCCCGCGGGCCTCTCAGCCGCTGGATGACCCATCGGTTCCAGGGCTGCGAGACCGCGGCCCCGAGGGTCGCGTCGTGCGCCGATCCGTGCTTCGACGACGATCTCCAGTTGGCCCTCTGGGTCGCCTACGAGCTGCAGTACCGCGGGTTCGACGGTGTGGATCCGGACCTGCAGTGGGATCCGGACGTCATCGCGTTCCGCTCCCGTCTGGAGGACCCGTGGACGGGGTGGCTGGAGGCGAACTGCCGCGTCGAGCCGGGTTCACAGCCGGTCGCGGAACAGTTGCGATCCCTGGTCGAGAGCGCCGACGGTCCGCGCTTCGCGCCGTACCTGCGCCGGCATGCGACGAAGGAACAGTTCCGTGAGTTCGTGCTGAACCGGTCGATCTACCAGCTGAAGGAGGCCGACCCGCACAGCTTCGGCATCCCGCGGCTGGACGGCGCGGCGAAGGCGGCACTGGTCGAGATCGAGGCCGACGAGTACGGCGGTGGCCGCCCGGACCGCATGCACTCGGAGCTCTTCCGTACGACGATGCGGTGGCTCGGCCTCGACGACAGCTACGGGTACTACGTTCCCGACGTACCGGCGGTCACTCTCGCCGTGTCGAACGTGATGTCGCTGTTCGCGATCCACCGTCGGTGGACCGGTGCTCTGCTCGGTCATCTCGCCGCGCTCGAGATGACGTCCACGGTGCCCAACCGGCAGTACGCGACGGGAGCGATCCGGCTGGGTGCCTCGGAGGAGGAGGCCCGCTACTTCACCGAGCACGTCGAAGCCGACGCGGTGCACGAGCAGATCGCGGCGCACGACCTGTGCGGCAACTACATCCGCCGGCATCCCGAGGCGATCGGCGACGTATTGTTCGGTGCACGCTGCGCACTGACTGTCGACGACCTCTTCGCCGAACAGCTACTGACCTCGTGGTCTGCGGATCAGCCGGACCGCACACGACAGCTGAGTTCCACAGCGCCATCGGCGGATACGTCCACCGTCGTCGCGAAGACCCCGCACGTGCAGAGTTGACTCGCGTGGCGATCACCGATGCCGAGCTACTTCGGTCGCGATTCTCTGCGACCGAGGCCGGAACCGTCGGGTTCGAAGAGGAACTACTCCTCGTGGACCGCGCGACCTGGCTGCCGGCAGCGGCAGCCGCCGTGATCGGGGATGTCGACGACCCTCGTGTGAAGCAGGAACTGCCCGCGTGCCAACTCGAGATCGCGACCTCGGTGCACACCTGCGTCGCAGATGCTGTCGACGAGCTCAGGGCCTGTCGAGCGCTGATCTCCAAGGCCTGCGACGCCACGGTGGCCGCGATCGCGACGCCCGTTCACCCGCTGCTCGACGGACCTGCCGCGTTGTCGCACACGGAACGATCGGCCGCGCTCGCTGCCCGTTACCGTGAGGTGATCGGCCGGCAGCTGGTCTCTTCGTTGCAGGTCCATCTGGCCTTCGGCGACGCCGACTGCACGCTGGACGTCTACCACAGGCTGCGGAACGTCCTGCCCGAGTTGGCGGCGTTGGCCGGCGCCGCGCCGTACGCGGGCGGACGCGACACCGGATTGTGCTCGGTGCGGCCGGTGATCGCGGCGCAGTTGCCGCGCCAAGGCGTGCCTCCGATCATCGCCTCCTGGGAGCAGTACGCCGCTGATCTTGCCTGGACGGTACGAGGAGGAGCCGTGGGCGATGCGTCGGAGTGGTGGTGGGAGCTTCGGCCGCACGTTGGCTACGGCACGCTCGAACTGCGGGTTCTCGACGTCCAGGCGACGGTGCGGCAGACCAGCGCAATCACGCGGCTCGTGTACGCGCTCGGTGCCAGGTTCGCCGACCTGCACCGCAGCGGTGAGCCCGCATCGCCGGCGCCGAGCTGGAGGATCGCAGAGAACCGTTGGGCGGCGCTGCGCGACGGCGTACGGGGCGAGCTGCTCGATCTGCGCACCGGTGAGGCGCGAGCGACCCGGCGTCGTCTGCACGAGCTCATCGATGCCGCCGAGCCGTACGCGACGGACAGTCTCGACGATGTACGGCTCATGTTCGAGGAGCCGCCGGTCGAACATCTGCGAGCCCTCGGCGCCGACGGCGTCGTCCCGTGGCTGGCCGAGACTTTCAACCGCTGAAGTTGCCGGGTGAACCGTGGATCAGCGGGGTACGTCGCGCTTGTGCCGGACGTAGGCCGGCAACGCCAGCCACAGCACGCAGAACCACGCCAGAAGCCCGATGACCAGGGCGGTTGCGGCGAGCCGGGGAAGGACGACGTTCAAAGCGATCAGCACTCCGCCACCGACTGATGCGACGAGGAAGACCATGCCGACCCGCACCAGGCGGTCGGTGATGATGATCAGGCGGTCGCGCAGGCCTTCCCGGTACAAGAAGCGATGGAACGCCACTGGGGCGAGGAACAAGGAGACGGCTACCGCCGCGGCCAGCAGCGTGCAGGCATAGACGGCGTGGGTGAACCTGTCCGCGGTGTGGAACTGATTCTGGAACGCGATCCCCAGCAGGAAGGCCAACAGGATCTGTGTTCCGGTCTGGACAAGCCGCAGTTCTTGCAGGAGCTCGTTCCAGTGCCGGTCGAGTCGCTCGCCGGAGCTCTCGTCACCACGCCGGTAGCTCAGCCGCTCGGAAGTCATGCCGTCAGCCCTTGCTCCTCATGACCTGGCCGGTGCCCGCAATCAGACCTGAATACGCGTCGGGTCTGGAAGGGGTGTCGTCGTCGGCCGGGCCGATCGGCGCGTCGAGTCCATGACTCCCATCATGCCCCGGACCGCAGTCTGAGACCGGGCGGGTTGAGGCCCGGAATGTCGGGTACCGCAACGAGTGTGACCGATTCAGGTATCGCCATCCTCGACATCGATGGGACGCTCATCGACTCGAACTACCAGCATGCTTTGGCTTGGTACCGGGCGCTGCGGTCGGTGGGGGAGACCTATCCGGTCTGGCGGCTGCACCGGCTGATCGGGATGGGCGGGGATCAGTTGCTCGCGGCGCTCGGTGGAGACGAGTTGGAGGACCGCGTCGGCGACGAGGTTCGCGAACAGCAGCGGAACGAGGTCGACCCGCTGCTGGACGAGATGGCGCCACTTCCCGGCGCCCGTGACCTGCTTCTGGCGATCAAGGAGCGTCATCACCGGTTGGTACTGGCGAGTTCCGCGCAGCAGGACCACGTGGACGTGTTCCTGGACAAGTTGGACGCGCGCGACATCGTGGACGACTGGACGAGCAGCGCCGACGTCGAAGAATCGAAACCGGCGCCGGACCTGCTCCACGTGGCGCTGAAGAAGCTCGGCGCGTCGTCCGATGCATCCAGCGTCATGGTCGGGGACTCTGTGTGGGACGTGCAGGCCGCCCAGAAGATCGGCATGCCCTCAGTCGTGGTCCGTTCCGGCGGCTTCGGAGACGACGAACTCCGCGAGGCGGGCGCTGTAGCCATCTACGACACCCCACGCGATCTCTTGAACGCGATAGACGACACCCCACTCGCCTGAGATCTTGCACGACCGACCTGCTACCCCAATGCCGTCCGTCCGCTTCCCGTAAAAAGGGGTTTGGGCGCAGGCTCAGTTTGTTGCTCGGGTGGCGATGATTTCCTGGGCAGTGGCACGGTGGGTGAGGTGGGCATGCTGCGAACGACGGCGGAGTTCGTCGAAGGCCTGATCGCTGGTGAGGTCATTGCGTTCGATCAGGATCCCCATCGCCTGGCCGACCAGTTTGTGGGTGTCCATCGCCTCCGCGAGCTGCTCTTCGTGACGGAGCTGGGTCATGGCCAGCGAGGCGTGCAGCGCGAGGATACGAGCCAACTCTTCGTCGTCACGTCCGAAGGCGTGCGGCCTGTCGTGGTAGAGCGACAGGGCCCCGATCGCAGCGCGGCCGTTGGTCAGGGGAACGTGCATGATCGCGTTCATCGGGAGCTCGGCGACAAGCCGGCTCCACAGCGGCCACCGGGTGTCGGTGGCGGGATCTGTGATGTGCACCGCGACCGCAGAGGTGAACGCGTGCAGCATCGGACCATCACCGACTTCGAGCTGCCATCGCAGCACCCGCGCCACGATCGCGTCGGTTGTGTGCGCGACGGCGATACCACCGCTTGCGGCCGCGAGCGAGATTCCTACGCGGTCACATGCGAGGACCCGGAGGGCGTACCGGCTGATGGTCTCGACCGTCGCCTCGGTCCCTTCGGCGGACTCCAGTTCCAGCGCAAACCGGCCGAAAGTTTCGGCCAAGTCCTCAGGAACAGTAAGTTCAGCCAACATTGACGTCACCTCCGCGGGGTCTGGACGGACGCGTGTCATTCTCTTGGCGGGCTGTGGCGTAGCGGGTTGAGAGCATGTCACCACTACGACTGCCCAACACTTCGCCCGTACCCGATAGCGCGCGATGTATGCCATGACCGCAGGGGACCTGGGCTGTTAGGTTTTTGTGATGACGACCTACTCGCCGGCCGAGGCGGCCGCACAGTCTGGGTTCAGCATCGATACGTTGCGGTATTACGAGCGCGAAGGCATTCTGCCGCCTATTGAGCGGAGTGCTGGTGGGCGGCGGGTGTACAGCGAGGGCGATCTGTGGATGCTCGGGTTCCTGCATTGCCTGCGGGATACAGGGATGTCCATCGAGCAGTTGCGTCGGTACGGCGAGCTGAGCCGGGACGACGCCACGATGCCGGAGCGGGTCGCTCTGCTCGAGGAGCACGCGGCCTCGATCCGGGCGAGGATCACCGAGTTGGACGCGACCCTCGCCCGGGTTGAGGAGAAGACGGACTGGTACCGCGCGGAACTCCGCCGGACGGAACACGCGACGTCCTGAACCACTCCGTCATCGGGACTGTCCGGCCTGCTACGGCCGCGCCCGCGACGGACGCTGCGCCCGCGATTGATCCGGCGGCTCGGTGTGCTCGGCTATGCGGCGTTCAGCGCAGCTAGTTCGTCCTCGGTGAGGATGGTGGATGCGCCCACCACGGCCTGTTCGACCTGGTCGACGCTGCTGACTCCGACGATTGGGGTCAGTGCCGGGGCGCCGGAGGCTAGCCACGCGAGCACCACCTGGCCGGGGCGGAGTCCGCGGGCGGTGGCGATACGGGTCAGTGCTGCTAGTCGGCTGTCGGTGCCGGGGTGGCGGTACTCGGGCTCGAGTGGGCGGTCGTCGCGGTCGTATCGGCCCAGCAGGGTGGCGGTGTAGACCCAGCCGTCGAACGACGGGTTGCGCCGTAGGAAGTCGAGGCCGTCCGCTGACAGCATTCCCAGCGGGATCGGCTGGCCCTCCACGGGCATGCCGCCGGCGGGCTGAAGGTAGGAGTAGCGCTGCTGATAGGCAGTTGGTTGCGGTTGGTCGGCGCGTTCGGCAGCGGCCCGGATCCGCTCGAGCAGCCAGGACGGGTGGTTGGACAGCCCCCAGCGAGCGGTCAGTCCGTCACGGACCAGGCCGCCGAACGTCTCGACAAGGTCCTCCACCGGTACGGTCGGGTCTTCGACGTGTGCCCAGTACAGATCCACGCTGTCCACGCCGAGCCGCTCCAAGCTCTGTTTCATGGCGCCGCGTACGACGTCCCCGCTCAGCCCTTCGAGGTGGTCGGGGAACCCGCCGACCCGCGTGGGCTGGGCGCCGACCTTGGTACTGAGGCGGACGCGGACCCCGGGGTTGGACGCGAGCCAACGACCTAGCAGGGCCTCGCTCTGGCCGCCGAACCCGGTCTCGGAGGTCCAGAAGCTGTAGTTGTCGGAGGTATCGATGAAGGTTCCGCCCAGTTCGGCGTACCGGTCGAGGATCGAGAAGGCGGTCCGTTCGTCCACCCTCGTGCCGAAGTACATCGTCCCGAGGGCCATCGTGGGTGTGTTCATGCCACCACCCTCATTGCTGGAGCGCACTCCAGGTCAAGCCGCCTTCCGACGAGAGCAGAAAGTCAGCGGTGACCGAGCCAGGCGATCGCGGCGACGACGAGTGCTTGGGTGCCGGTGTCGAGGGTCGGCTGGATCACGGGTGCGAAGGCGGCGGAGTGGTTGACGGGGATGTCCTGTGCGATCCGGTCGGCTTGTTCGGCCTTGTGGTAAGTGTCGGGGTCGATGCCGCCGATTCCCCAGTATGTGTACGGCGTGTCGAGGGCGTTCGGTATGTCGCTGAAGTCCTCGCTGGCGCTCTGCTGTGGCAGCTGGTCGGCGCGGTTGCCGAAGTAGTCCGCGAACGCTGACGCGACGCGGTCGGTGGTGTCGGTGTCGTTGCTGGTGAGAGGGTAGTGGTCCAGCAGGTGGAACTCGGGTTCCTTCGGTGATCCGGAGGCGTCGCATTCGGCGCGGACTATCCGCTCGATCGCGGCGAGGACGGTGGTTCGGGCGTGGTCGTCGTACGTGCGAACGTTCAGTTGGAGTACGGCGTGGTCGGGGATGACGTTGCTCTTCGTACCGGCCTGGATGCTGCCGACGGTCAGGACCGCGGTGTCTCCGGGTGCGACCTCGCGGGCCACGACGGTTTGCAGGCGGATGACGATCATCGCCGCGAGTACTACGGGGTCGACGGCGGCCTGTGGCATGGATCCATGGGCGCCGCGTCCGTGGACCGTGATCCGCAGGCTGTCGGCGGCGGACAGTACCGGGCCTGGCCGGGTTCCGATCGTGCCGGACGGGAACGGCAGGACGTGCTGGGCCAACGCCGCGTCGACGGGTCCCACCAGTTCGACCAGGCCGTCGTCGACCATCGCCTTGGCGCCGTCCCCGGTCTCCTCGGCCGGTTGGAACACCGCGACCAGGGTCCCCGACCAGCGGTCGGTTGAGTCTGACATCAACGCCATCGCGCCGAGCAAGCAGATCACGTGGACGTCGTGACCACAGGCATGCATCACTGCGGTGCCGTCCGCGGAGGTTTCGGTGCTGGCATACGACAGGCCGGTCTGCTCACGAACCGGGAGGGCATCCATGTCGGCGCGTAACAGCAGGCTGGGGCCGTCGCCATTACGCAGGATGCCGACCACACCGGTCGCACCCACGTTTTCGTGGACCTCGCAGCCTGCGGCGCGTAGCCGGGCAGCCACGGTGCCGGCGGTACGGCGCTCTTCGTGCGAGAGCTCGGGGTGGGCGTGCAGGTTGCGGTAGAAGTCCTCCTGCCAGGGGCGGACAGCATCGAGACGGTCGATGATTGCGGCGACTGCTTGGCTGTCCATGTCGTCCATCATGCTCCGCGTTTGGTGCCCGGAGCCTTCGGTGCGTTGAGGTCGTAGCGGACACCGAGCATCCGTACGACGAAACAGACGGCGGCTGCGACGATCGCGGCCGGGAGACCCGTCGCCCCGAACCTGTCCGCGGCGACCACCACCACCGCGCCCAGCAGCGCAGGGATCGCGTACAGGCCGCTGGTCAGCACCGACGGGATCTCGCGGATGAGGACGTCACGCAGCGTTCCGCCGCCGACCGCGGTGATCGTGCCCAGGATGATCGCCTGGCCGAAGCCGACCCCGAACTGGAGTCCCTTGAGCGCCCCGCTGACCGCGAACAGGCTCAGTCCGGCAGCATCCAGTAGCAGGATCGGTTTCGCGAGCCGGTCGAGGTGGCGGCCGAACACGAACGCCACCAGGCCGCCGACGGCCGCCACCGTGAGGTACCGCCAGTCGCTGAAGGTCGCCGGCGGCAGCGCGTTCAGCAGGATGTCGCGGATGATGCCACCACCCAGGGCGGTGAGCATGCCGAGCGTGACCACCCCGACGATGTCGACCCGAGCAACCCGCAGCGCCGTCAGCGCGCCGTTCAGAGCGAACGCGAACGTGCCGGTCAGGTCAAGAACCAGAAAGGTCGACGACGCGGTGCTCACCAACCCTGTCTACCGGACTCACGACCGGCGAACCAGCACCATCGCACTGTCCACCCTTTGTTGTACGCAGCAATTAATTCCACACGGCGAAGGGCATCGCAGCCTAGGTGATGCTTCGCGTGGCTTGTCTGAGGATCTCGGCGCTGCGCTCGAGCGCCTCCTGCTCGTCGTCCGTCATGGCAGGTACGTACGTGTGCGCGACCCCGTGGGACCCGAGCGCTGACAGCAAGGACAGCGTGACCTGGCGATCGGGGTCATGTGCGGCCACTGTGTACAACGCTTGTTCGTCCCGTAGGACCGCCTCGGCCAGACGCGCCACGACGAGCCCGATGCCGTACTGGCTCGCGCCGATGCCTTCGATGATGCTGATGTTCGCGTATCGGATCTCCGACTCGACCTCCGCCCGCGCCTGGTCCACCGGCTCACCCCGCCGGGACAAGATGTCCAGCACCGGTACGCCGCCTACGCTCGCGGATGACCACAACATGACCTCGCTCGTACCGTGTTCACCGACGACGAGGGCCTGTACGTCGTCTGCGCGCACCTGCAGCCGCAGACTGAGGTGGCGGCGGAAACGCAGGCTGTCCAGCACGGTGCCCGTTGAGAACACCCGGTTGTGCCCGGCCAGAGTTCGAGTCAGTTCCGCCAGCGGGTCGGGCGGGTCCGTGACCACCATGATCGTGGCGTCCGGCGCGGTGCTCGTCAGCTGAGGCACGAGGTCGCGGTAGATCGCGGCGTTGCGATTCAGCAGGCGCAGACGCCCCGTCGGGTCGTTGCGGTCGGTGGCACCGCCAGTCGCCTCGTTGACCCCCGCGGTGATGATCAACAGGTCGGCGCCGGCAAGGTCGGTCGCTTCGCCGTCGGTGACATCGACCGGCGGCACGAACGGCAGCCCGTAATCGATGTCCCGCGCCACCCCCGTGGCGCGAGCACGATTCTGGTCGACTAGGACGATCTCGCGAGCGCATCCTCGGGTCAGGAGTGCCATCGTCACGGCCGCTCCGACGGCGCCCACGCCGATCACGCCAACTTTCATCGGGCCTCCTCGGTTCGCACCGCGCCGTACAGGAACCTGTCTGTTCGATCATGGATCGTGACCAGGTTGGGGTCCACAGATCGGCCGGTGCCGGAGATGGTCGGCATGGCGAAACCGGCTGATACTTGGGGAATGTCGGTGATGGATCTGCCTGAGTTCGATCGCGCGCAGATGTATGCGGTCGAGGCGCTGCGAGAGGGCTCGGCGGTCGTCGTGGCCACTCCCGGCCCGATGACGTACGTCGTGGTGGCCCGGGATCCCCGTGCGGTGAATGCTCTGAAAGGTCGCCCCGTCGACCAGCCGGTCGGAATCTCGGTCCATTCGGAAGCCGCGCACGATCAGCTGTTCCGGTACCTCGATCTTCGCGCCGATGCCCTGGCGATGGTCGACTTCGCGCTCGCCGAGCGCATCACCGTACTGGCGCCGATCCGGTCGGACCCGGCGATGCCCGAGTGGTTGGCGCCGGCTGTCCAGGACGGCTGGGTGCTGTTCTTCGACGGCTACTGGGGTCCGCTGGCGTTCTTGTGGGACAGCCATCCCTTCTTGTACGGAAGCAGCGCCAACCGCACCGGCGAAGCTCCGGCCGCGTCAGCCGCCGAAGCCCGTTCGCAGTTTCCGGACCGCACGATGATCATCGACGCCGACCACCTCCGCACGCCGGCCGCCACGCACGCAGCGAGCACAGTGATCCGGGTCGACACGGACGGCCAACCGACACTTCATCGCTCGGGCTTCAGGGACCAGGCGGCGGGAGGACCCGACGTACTCCTGGACCGACTGCGCGAGTTCAGATCCACGGTCGCCGAACTCGACGGGTCGAGTCCTACGCCGCTGGGCAAGACCTACCTGTCGACCGCGGTGGTCGAGCACGGCGAACCCAAGCACCTACAGCCGAACACGCGAATCCGGCTGCAGTTCGAGCGCGTGCCCAACAAGAACGCGGACGGTCCGCGCGTGTACGACGTCGTACGCGCGCACGTCGGCTGCAACCGCATCGGTGCGGCCGTCGCGGCCGGCGAACTGCTGACCGACGGCAGCCTGTGGATCGACGGCGTCGGCGGTACTGCGGTCGGCTGCAGACCGCCGTTGCGAGACCAGGAGGAATGGTTGAAGACGTTCCTGATGAGCAGGCCGTCCTGGCGGCTGGACGGTGACGAGCTCACTCTCGCCTCAGGTGGTACGACGATCACGCTGCTCGACCGCAAGCTCGCCGAACCAGACTTCCCGCTCGACGGGACCAGGTGGAACGTCGTCACCTCCATCACGAACGCCGACCTGCGCCAGTACCACCACAAGGCCGAGCAGGCGTGGATTGCCTTCAACGACGGCCACCTGACCGGCTGGACCGGATGCAGCCACATCACCGGCACTGTCACCCGCGACAACACCGAACTGCACTTCAGCGACGTCGCCGTCACCGACGAGGCCTGCACAGCCGCGACCGCCGCGCTGCAGACCGCAATTCTCGCGAGCCTTGGGCGCGCGGTCGCGTACACCATCGATCACAACCAGCTGACCCTCATAGCCCCGTCCGGCATCGGCCTCGACCTGAGAGTCGAGTAGAGCGGCCGGGGAAATCGGGTGCTGTGGTTGGTGATTGGTGTGAGACTGCGGGAGTGATCGACGTACCCGACGACTTGCGCAACAAGCTTCGCGCGGCCGGGGTCGAGGACTGGCTCGAGCGACTGCCTGCGCTTGTCGCGAGTCTTGAGGCTGACTGGTCGATCAGCGTGGGCCGCGCGTATGCGGGCGGGTCCGAGGCCTTCGTGGCCGATGCGACGCGGGCGGACGGAACCTCAGCGATTCTCAAAGTACTGATGCCGAGCCTGGGGAACGCCGCCTCCAACGAGGCGACGGTGCTGCGCATTGTTGATGGGGAAGGATGCCCGGCGCTCTACGAGTACGACGCCGACCGGGGTGCCCTGCTCATGGAACGACTGGGGCGGCCGATGTTCGAGCTCGGCCTACCGCTCTCGCGCCGTCTCGAGATTCTGTGCGATACCGCGGCGCGGATCTGGCGGCCGGCGCCGGACTCGGGACTGCCTACCGGTGCCGAGAAGGCGCGGTGGCTCGCCGACTTCATTGCGCGATTGTGGGAGGAACTCGATCACCCCTGTTCCGAGAAGGTGATCGAGCACGCCCTTGCCTCGGCGGTACGGCGGGAGCGCGCGCACCGCGACGAGACAGCCGTCTTGGTCCACGGCGACGTACACCAGCTGAACGCGCTCGAGAGTGATGGCGGCTTCAAGCTGGTCGATCCGGATGGGCTGCTTGCGGAGGCCGAGTACGACCTGGGCGTCCTGATGCGTGGAGACCCGGTCGAACTGCTCGCTGGCGACCCGTTGGACCGGGCTCGTTGGCTGGCCGCTCGGACGGGACTCGATCCCGTGGCGACCTGGGAGTGGGGCGTGATCGAGCGGGTGTCGACAGGACTGCTCTGCACGCAGATTGATCTCCAACCTCTCGGCAGGAACTCGCTCCGCACAGCTGAAGCAGTCGCTGGCTTGTCGATGACGTAGCCGTCGATGGGTCGCAGGTCGTCACCTAATGGACGAGGCCTGATTCCCAGGCCCAGACGGCGATTTCGGTGCGGTTGCGGGCGGTGGTCTTGCGTTGGATCGAGGCCAGGTGGGACTTGACGGTGGACAGGGAGATCGTCAGCTCTTCGGTGATCTCGGCGTTGGTTCGGCCGCGGGCGATGGCTTTGGTGACGTCCAGTTCGCGTTGGGTCAGGGGCGGGTTGGCTTTGCGGGTGCGGGCTGTCGACGTCGTGAAATGAGCCAATAGGCGCGTGGTGATCGAGGGGGAGACCAGGGACTCGCCGTTCGCTGCCGCGTGCACCGCTTCCACCAGGAGTCGTGGGCCGGCGTCCTTGAGGAGGAAGCCACACGCACCGGAGCGAAGCGCTTCGTGCACCAGTTCGTCCAGGTCGAAGGTCGTGACGACGAGGACGCGTAGTGGGTCGGCGACGTCGGGGCCGGCCAGGAGGCGAGTGGCCGTCAGACCGTCCATGAGGGGCATGCGGATGTCCATCAGGGTGACGTCGGGGCGGAGCTCCTGCGCCAAGGCGACGGCTTGTTTGCCGTCCTCGGCCTCGCCGACCACCTCGATGCCGGGTTCCCGTTCGAGGATCAGCCGGAAGCCGGTACGGACGAGCGCCTGGTCGTCGGCGAGCAAGACCCGCAGTGTCACGATGCTGGTTCCTCCTGTGTAGTACGGGTCGCGGCCACACCGCCCGGCAGCGGTAGCTCGGCGAGAACACGCCATCCGTGGTCGCCGTGTTCGCCGGCCGACAGCTTGCCATCGAGCGCGTCGATGCGCTCACCCATCCCGATCAGCCCGTAGCCGCCGGCCGAACGCCGGTGCCGGACCCCGTCGTTCCGTACGTCGACGCGCAGCCACCGCTGATCCGGCGTGGCAGTCACCGCGACTGTCACCCGGCGAGCCTGCGGAGCGTGCTTGCGGACGTTGACCAGCGACTCGAGTACGACGCGATGCACGGTCGACACGGTCTCCGGCGCAACGCCGAGCTCCGCCAGCCCGGGCGCCAACTCCAGGGCAACGGCCGGATCATCACCGACAGCTGCCTCGATCGTCTCCACCAGGTCCCCGCTGGTGAGCGGCAGCGTCTGCTCCGGGCTGCGCAGCATCATGACGAGCCGTCGTACGGCGCCCAAGGCTTCGGCGCCTGCTCGCTCGATGTCGCGGAGGAGGTCCTGTTCGGGGCCGTCGGCAACCACTAGCTGAGCTGCCTGGGTGCGCACCACCACCCCCGTGATGTGGTGCGCGACCAGGTCGTGCAGCTCGCGGGCGAGCGCCAGTCGCTCCCGGTTCCGGGCGATGGCGAGCGCGGCCTCGCGGCGGGCGTCGCCGTCGCGCAGCATCAACCCGATCGCGACGCTGGCGCCCCACAACATCGCCCACAACGCGGCTACCGCGAGAGTCGTCGAGTTGACGTCGTACCGCAGTACCGGACCGGAGACGATCGCCAGCCCGCCGAGGACCGCGATCCCACCGGCATAGCGCGGCCGCACGCGATGGCAGCTCGCCCCGACCAGGAGCAGCAGACCCAAGGTTTCGCAGTCGTCGGTGATCTTCGCAGCGGGATGTGCCAGGTAGCCGATGAGGCTGACCACCGCCGAGATCGCGATCCCAGAGGCCGCGAGCTGGGCGACCCGTTCGGGGTACCGGCGACGCGCCACCGCAAGCACCGACAGCACCAGCCCGGCCGCGAAGTAGAGCAACTCGCCGACGGACGGGGACCGGCCGACGATCATCCGGACCGCCTGCTCGCCGTTCAGGCCCGCGAGCAGCGCGAACTCGAGGACCACCAGGCCTAGGCGCAGCGGGCGGTTGGCGGTACGGATCACCGGGGGAGCCGTCCTTCCTGAGGTTCGTGTCGTACCGACGCTACTGTGACGGGCGCGCCGGACAATCCGGCACGCCCGTCAACCAGCAGAATCAGCGTGGTGCAGCGTCAGCCGTGCAGTGATAATCCTGAGCCGGCAACTTCCCGGTGGTCAGGTACGACGTCACCGCGTTGTTGGCGCACCGGTTCTTGCCCATCGGGTAGACGCCGTGACCGCCCTGGTCGGCCGTGACCATGCGCGCCCGATCACCGAACGCCTGTCGCATCTCCTTCGCGCCCACCAACGGTGTCGCCGGGTCGCGGAGGTTCTGCACCATGAGCACGTTCGACGGACCGTTGTCGTTCACCTGGACCGGCTTCTCGATCGCGTCCGGCCAGAACGCACACGGCTGGATGTTGGCCCCGGCCGCCCCGAACATCGGGAACCGGATCCGGTCGATCGCCACGTTCCGCTGGTACGTCGACACCGTCGTCGGCCAGCGTGAGTCGTTGCACATGATGTAGGACCGCCCGGAGATCAGGTTGTCCGCGTCCTTCGCGCCGCCCTCGCCACCGGGGAACGGCGGCGGTGGCTGGTTCGCGTCGAGCGCCTTCATCGCCTGCGCGAACCATGGGCTCAGAGCCGCGCCGTAGAGGCTGACGAACGCGATCATCCGGAACCCCGGGCCGTCGTACTCCGCGTCCGGCCCCTTCACCGGCTTCTTGTCCAGGCGAGCGGCGATGTCGAAGTACTTCGCCGTCACCTGCGCCGGCGTCCGGCCGAGACCGTACTCGCGGTAGTTGGCGGCGGCGTACTTCGCGAAGCCGGGGAACGTGTCCTGGAACCCCTGCGCGAACCGCCGGTCGCCCTTGTAGTCCCAGCCGCCGGGCGCCTCGTTGCTGTCGAGCACGATCCGGTCGCTGCGCTCCGGGAACAGCGTGGTGTACACAGCACCGAGATGCGTACCCCACGACGCGCCGTCGTACGAGATCTTCTGCTCGCCGAGCGCGGCCCGGATCTGATCCATGTCGCGGGCAACATTCGCCGTGCTCGTGTACGGGAGCATCCACGCGGACTTCGACGTAGCGCACTGCTTCGCGATCTGCTGCACTTCCGCGGCGCGCTTCGTGACGTCGGCCGCGTTCCGCGCGTACGGCGGGACGCTGCCGGCCGCCTGCTGCGCCGCGGTGAGGTTACACGTCACCGGCGTACTCCGGCCGATGCCGCGTGGGTCGAAGCCGATCACGTCGTACTGGTCCTTGACCTCTTGCGGCAGACCGCCGGCGGCGAGGAAGGCCGGATACCCCAGCCCCGCGCTCGGGCCGCCGGGGTTCGTGAGGAGGACCCCGCGCCGTTTGTCGGCGTTCTTGCTGGGCAGCCGCGAGACTGCGATCTCGATCTTCTGCCCGTCCGGCTTCCGGTAGTCCAGGGGCACCTTGACGGTGCCGCACTGCATCCCCTCCGGCACGGGGACTCCGTCGCCGATATCCGCCGGGCACTTCTCCCAACTGATGGCCTTCGGCGTGTCCGCCTGCGAAACCCCCGGGACCGTCACCGCTGCCAACGCAGCAACCGCAACGGCGATGGACAACGTCCTTCGCATCCGCTTTCCCTCCAGCCGGTACCTCGACGGCACCGTGGACGATGGTCTGTGAACAAGCACCATCCTTGTCGCGCCCACGCCCCAGCACATCCAGCCCGCGACTGGTTTCCCCACCCCTCGACCCCGGCCAAAAGTACGACACCTACCACCACCCAACGCGGGGGATGCCGACAGCGGATGACGGGCCTACGATGCGATCGTGACAGGGTCCTGGCTCCCGGCCGGCGGCCGCGGGCGGGGCTCGGGGCGGCCTGTTGTCCGGCGGCTGGAGCGACTGGCGGATCTGGGCGCTCGGCGGGAAGATTCCCACGACGAGCGGCTCCGCCAGGGCACTCTGATCTTCTCGGCACTGCTGATCACGGCGATCGCGACGATCTGGGTGACGACGTTCCTCACTTACGGCGACCCGGTCTCGGCGGCGATCCCAGGCTTCTACCAGGCGATCACCCTGATCGGCCTCGCCGTACTGGCCCGGACGCGGCGTTTCGGCATCTTCCGCAGCACGCAACTGGTGGCGTTCCTGGTGCTGCCGGCTTTGCTGCAGGTGTCGCTCGGCGGCTTCGTCGCCTCGAGCGCGATGATCCTGTGGGCGACGATCACGCCACTGGCTGCACTCGCGCTGCTCGGGATCCGGCGCTCGGTGCCCTGGCTCGCGGCGTTCTTCGTCGAGCTGGTCGCCCTCACCCTCCTCGATTCCTGGCTCGCCCAGTCCCCGTCGGCCCTGCCGCCCGGTTTCGTGGTCACGTTCCTGGTGCTGAACATCGCGGGCGTCATGGTGAGCGCGTACGTGATGCTGGGGTACTTCGTGGAGCAGCGGGAGCGGGCCCATCGAGACCTCCAGGCCGAGCGGGAGCGCTCGGAGCGGCTGCTGCTCAACGTGCTCCCGGAGCCGATTGCCGAGCGTTTGAAGGCACAACCGGGAGTGATCGCGGAACACTACGACGCGGTGAGCGTGCTCTTCGCTGACATCGTCGGCTTCACGGCACGATCGGCGGTGATGGCGGCGGCTGACGTCGTGACGATGCTGGACCAGGTGTTTTCCGCGTTCGACCGGATCGCGGACGCCGAGGGGGTCGAGAAGATCAAGACGATCGGCGACGCGTACATGCTGGTCGGCGGTCTCCCGAACCCGCGGCCTGATCACCTCGCGGCGGTGGCCCGTGCGGCGCTCGCCCTGCGCGACGAGGTCGCCCGGATCGCGGCCCTGCCGGGCCAGGACTGGCTCGCGGTACGGATCGGGATCGACTCGGGACCGGTCGTGGCCGGCGTGATCGGCCGGCGCAAGTTCATCTACGACCTCTGGGGCGACACCGTAAACACCGCAAGCCGGATGGAGTCCCACGGCCGCCCGGGCGAGATCCAGCTCACCGGCCGCGTAGCCGCCGCGCTCGGCCCGGAATTCGCCGTACGCCGCCGCGGCATCATCGAGGTCAAAGGCAAAGGCCAAATGCAAACCTTCTACCTCGACCGACCCAAACCACCCCAGTCACACTAGAACGAGCGGTAGCTGTCTGGGGAGGGGGACGTTTACTGGCCGCGCTGCAGGTTGGTCTGGCGGCCGGTATGTCTGTTGCCGTCGCCGTGGCGGGGACCGATCGCGATCACGTCGCGCGCTCCTGGCGGATTTCTTCGAGCATTTGCTGGGTGAACGGGTCGTCCTTTGCCCACTCGTCCACGCTGAACGGGGTGCTGCCCGGCATCGGCGCCGAGTCGTAGCTGCGGACAGTCGGGTCGTCGATGACGCCCGGCGGTGGCTCGTCGTCACCGCGCAGGGTGCGGTACTGCTGTGTCGACAGCACCACGAGGAGAGGTTCGGCCGCGCTGCCCACGAGTACTGGAGGGCCGAATGTCCCGCGGCGCATCGCCTCGACCATCTCGGGCAGTTGCCGGACAAGTACGTCGGGAGCGACCACGGTCCGGAACTTACCGAGGGTGTCGTCGCCGCGGAGATCGTCGTACTGGTCGTAGCTCGCGATCACTGCCTCGGGTACGCCGCCGTCGCCGAAGGCGAACGTATGGGTCTCGCCTTCCGCGAATCGCTCGACCACACCGGCGATCCCGGCGGCGACGTCGGCAACGGACGGCAGGTCAGGGTACGGCGACGTGGACATCTTTCGATGATAGCGGCGCCCCAGGATCGGCTCGGTGAGTCAGTGGCGGTTGATTTGGGTGGTGATGGTGGGGTCTTTGATGGTGGTGTCGTTGGCCAGGAGGAAGGCCTTGCTGAGGATCAGGCTGAGGACCGGGTCGTCGTCGAAGGGGAGGAAGAGTTTGCCGGCGCGGGTGTCGCGGGCGGCGACGATGCAGAGGTACTGGTCGTTGGGGGACATGAGGATGTTGCCGCTGCCGAGATGGATGCGGTACGTGCGGAGGTCGCCGCGGACGCTGAGGTAGCGGTCCTCGAGCTCACAACGGTCGGCGATGGCGAGACGCGGTACGAGTTGTTCCAGGACGTCGCGGCGGACGTCGCCGGCGGCGGACAGTTGGCCGAAGCCGTAGGTGTGCCAGTACGTCTCGAAGCGGCGCTCCGTCCCGCGGTCGAGCCACTCCGGATCGGCTCCGATCGATGTCACTCCGACGAACAGGTCGACGTCACGCATCGCTTCGGTGAGGACGAGCGGCGGTACGTCGGCGAGTTCGATCGCCTCGTCGCTGTCGATGTCGACGAATCGGACCTGATCGCTCGTGCAGTAGGGGTAGAGATCGCTCGCGGTCGGGTGGATGTCGAGGATCGGGTCGAAGAAGAACTCGGCACGGATCCCCGCGGTGTCGAAGGTTCGCCGGGCGACACCGTGGTCGACGCCGTCGTCCCACCACGCGACGGGAACGGGTGCCCAGCCACGCCCTTTCATCAGCGCGCGGGCCTGGACCTGACCGAAGACGTGGCCGGCGAAGCGGTTGGAGTACACCCGGGTCAGTTCCTCGGCGGGCGTGAGCACGTACAGCTCGCGGTACGCCTGCTTGAGCGGCTGAACGACCTGCTGCTCGAGCAGATAGGCCCGCCAGGCGCGAACCTCGTCAGCCGTCGCCTGGATCGGGTGCCAGAGCCGCACCTCCGCATCGAGCGGAATCGCGACCTGCTGGCCCGAACTCGTGACCGCGGTCGCGGCGTCCTGCGGGATTCCGACGACGCGGTGTCCTTGCGGCGTACCGAAGGACCAGATCAGCGTGCGTGTCAGCCGGCCGGTGATCGGATGATCCAGGTACCAGCGGCGCCAGTCGTCGAGGGGCAAGCGACGGTCGAGGGACATCAGACCGTCGAGCCGCAGACGCTCGCCGGCGATCGTCTTGCGGATCGCCTTGAGGTCGCCGCGGATCGCAGCAAGGGTCTCGGCATCGGCCTGCTTCACATCCGCCGGAAAGGACTTCCGCGGCGTCTGGTTCTCATCGACATAGGCGAGTGATACCGCCCGTCCGTCCACGACGACCAGAGCGGACCCCCGCGAGAGGGGCACAAGACGTTCGCCGTCCTTGTCGAGATCATGCGTCTCGACGGCGCGCTCGAGCAGTTCGTCGCGCGTCATTCCCTGCGCCGTGGCCAGCGCGTCGATGGCCTTCCGGATCTGTTTCAGCAAGGTCCCGTGCCGAACGGAGCGCTCGAGCGCGAGCAGTTCGGTGATCGACGCCGGGGCGCCGATATCGGCCATCGCCTGCGCTGATCCGTTGGCGAGTCGAAGGCTTCGTGGGTTACCGAACTGATCTCCTATCACGGTCACACTTTTGAGGGCAAGGCGCCGTAGCTGTGGAAGAAGCGCCGGATCTCCGAGGAGTCCCGCAACCGCGACCGCTCCCAGCAGGAAGGCCTCGTTGCCGGCGGTGACGTAGCGCGTCACGGTGTAGGACCGATCGCCGTGGTCGTACTCCGTGTCGGTGTCCCCCGCGTCGAGCGCAGCATCGAGGAGCGCCCCGATCAGAGCGCCGGGCCGCGTCAACTTCTCCCGTACGTCACCGGCGTCGGCGAGCCATTTCTTAGAAGGCCGGCCAGCAGTGCGAGCGGCAAGGAGATCAAGTGCGGACGCCCGCGCGTCGATCGATTCGTCCGCCGTCTCGAACGCGGCTCGGAGCCGAGCGCCGATGTCGTCACCCTCGTCGATCAGGTCGAGGCGGATCCCGTCACTGGGGCCGACGAGCTTGCGCAGCCTGGTCGCGGTAGCTGCGTCTCGGATCCCGTCTGCTGCTTGCCCGAGCAGTGGTTTCAGCCGGTTCTTGTCCGCCTCGGGCAGCGCGGGATAGGCGTGCTCGATCTGGCGGCTGACCAGGCGGAGGCACTCGCCGTACCACCACCATTGCGACTGGTCCTGCTGCGCGCGCGGCAGGACCAGCAACCGCTCGATGTGCTCCGCCGACAGCTCGACGCGCTTGCGTGCGATCACCGACAGCAGCTCGACGCAGCGATAGCTGTCTACTCGGTCGAAGACGCTGAGAATGCACTCCCGCCGCAGCGCATCCGAGCCCTGCAGGATCGCTTGGACCTGCGGCAGCGCCCGAGTGTCCCGTCCAGGGCTCCACGACAGTCCGTTGAGCGCCTGCAGCGCAGCCGCGACCATGGTGGCGGCTCCGACATCGCCCCGTTCAGGCACACCGTCTCCTGCGTGCTCCACGCTCAGCCACCGACCAACTGAACAAGGCGGACGAAACGGATATCAGAATCCACGGTCAACTCGAGTTCCTCGTCGAGCTCGGTCACCTGCCGGTCGTCGACCAGCACGAAGAACCCGTTGCGTTCGAAGGCCTCGATCGCCCGATCGGCCTGCCGCTCCCAATCGATCTTCCGCTTCTTCGGCAGCCGGAAGCCCTCGTTGGTGAGCACCCCTCCCTCCGGCATCACCAAGCCCGCGAACACCGGCTCAGGAGCAGCGTTGAAACGCGCCACCTCCTCCCGAACGCGTGTCCGCACAAGATCGCGCAGCGCGATCCTGTCCGAAATCCCCTCCAGCGTGGTCGTTGCACCGACCCGGCCGGTCCCCGACACATCGATGATCCTCACAGTGATCGACACGGGCGCAGCCTAAACGGACCGCCCGACAGTTTCGGTGCCCATGCAGGTGACCGTCCCCGCCTGATGCGTCAGGATGGGGGCCGTGCAGCTGAATCTTCATCGTCTGTGGATCTTTCTTCAGGTCGTCGAGGCCGGTGGCTTCTCGGCGGCGGCGCAGAAGTTGTACATGAGTCAGCCGTCGGTCTCCAACCAGGTGCGGCAGTTGGAGTCGTCGTTGAAGGCGACGCTGGTCGACCGGTCCGGCAGCCGGATTCGCGCGACCGCGGAGGGGGAGGTGCTGGTCGAGTACGCGAAGCGGATTTTCCGGCTCGCCGATGACGCCGCGAGTGCGATCGCTGCGGTCCAGGGGCTGCAGTCCGGTCGGCTGGTGGTCGGCGGCACCACGACGGTGGGAACCTATCTGCTGCCGCCGACACTGGCCCGCTTCCGTCAGCAGTTCCCCGAGGTGGAGTGCGATCTGTACGTCGGGAACGCGACCCAAATGGAGCGATGGGTACTCGATGGAGACGTCGGCTTGGGAGTGTTCGTCGGTACGCCGACTGCGCCGCAACTCGTGACTGCCGACGTACTGACCGACGACAGTGTTCTCGTTGTTGCGCCCGGCCACGAGTTGGCGGGCGAACGCATCACCCCGGAACGCCTGCTGGGGCAGCGTTTCCTGCTCCGGGAACGTGGCTCGTCAACCCGTGAGCTGCAGGAGAAGGTGCTCGCCGACTGGCATCTGGGCGATGTCAGCACCGTGGACATGGGAATGCCGGAGACGCTGAAGCAGGCGGTCCGCGCCGACCTCGGGGTGACCGTGGTGTCGAAGCACACCGTCGCGGAGGAGCTCCGCGACGGCCGCCTCGCCGAAGTGGTGGTCGACCCGGCGCCGCAGGGCCGGCCGGTCGTGGTCGCGCACCGCCGGGACCGCCTGCTGTCGCCGGCCGAGCAGGCCTTCGTCAGCGTCGTCCGGACTCTCGCCACGTGGCCCGACGAAGGCGTCAGTACCTGATGCAGGCCGACCGGAGGTCGGTGTAGAAGTTCCACACGTCGGGGGAGCACTCGGGTGCCCCGAGCTGGGAGGCCTTCGCGCCCATGTGCGGTAGGTGCGAGTAGGCGCCGACTCCCGGGCGGTTCACGTGCAGCATTCCGGCCTGGAAGTCCTGCAGGGCCTGGAACATCAGGGACGGGTTCTGGGTGAAGATCGTCCCGGACATGCCGTACTTCACCGAGTTGCTGATGCGCATGGCATCGTCGTACCCGTCGCAGACGATGACGGACAGGACCGGGCCGAAAACCTCTTCCTGGGCGAGGTGTGAGTCCCAGGCCACGTTGTCCAGCAGCGTGGGCTTGACGAAGTACCCGGGGGTTTCGAGGTGTGCTGCTTCGCCGCCGGCGAGGACGTCGGCGCCGTCGGCGACCGCCCGCTCGATGGCCGTCAGACAGGCTTGATGACGCTCGTCGTTGACGACCGGACCGATGTCGGCGTCGGGCTGCTCGCCGGGCCCGATCTTCATGGCGCGTACGCGCGGCGCCAGGCGATCGATCAGCTCATCGTGGACAGCGCGGTCGACGATCACGCGGCTCGTCGCCGAGCATCGCTGACCCGACTGGCCGTAGGCGCCGTGGATGATCGCGTCGCAGGCGGCGTCGAGGTCCGCATCGTCGAGCACGATGAGAGCGTTCTTGCCGCCGAGTTCCAGCTGTGTCCGCAGCAGACGGCCGGCACCAGCGCGGTTGATGGCTTGGCCGACGGGCAGCGAGCCGGTGAAGGAGATGCCGGCGACCCGTTCGTCGTTGACGAGCGTCTCACCGGCCTCCCGGTCGCCCTGTACGAGGTTCAGCACACCGCTCGGTACACCGGCGTCGTGGAAGGCCTGGACGAGCAACGCACAGGTCAACGGGGTGAGGGGAGAGGGCTTGAGGACGGCCGTGCACCCCGAGAGCAGCGCGGGCGCGACCTTCCAGATCGGGATGGTGAGGGGGAAGTTCCACGGGGTGATGAGACCGACGACCCCGATCGGACGGCGGAATGTCATCACGACGGTCCGCGGTTCCTCGGCGGCCGTGGTCTCACCGTTCATCCGGCGCGCCTCGCCGATGTGGAAGTCCAGGATCACCAGGCCGCGGGTGACCTCGCCGCGGGCCTCGATGAGCCGCTTGCCCTGCTCGCGGGTGATCGCCTCGCTGAAGTCCTCGATGCGTTCCTCGATGAGCCGGGCTGCCCGGGTGAGGACCTTGGCCCGCTCGATGGGGCCGATCGCGTCCCACTCGGCCTGCGCGGCTGCCGCTGCGTCGATCGCCGACGTGACGTCGGCCGCGGCGGACTCGGTGAACTCGCCGATCACGTCGCCGGTGTTGGCCGGGTTGAGGTTCGACCGGCTCTGTCCGCTGCTCCCTGGCGTCCAGGTCCCGCCGATGTAGTTGAGCAGGTGTTCCGGCCGGACCTTGAAGTCGAGGCTCACGAGGAGTGGCTCCTTGCTGAGAGTGGGAACGCGATGGCGATACGCGGGGCGTCGGCGGTCTTGGCGCGGGCGACCGCCGCGTCCACCTGGTCCAGTGGGTACGGCACCGGGATCAGGTCGGCGAACAGTTGTTGCGCCGTGGACCGCTGCAGGAAGTCGACTGCCTCGGCGAGGTCGTCGAGCCGATAGTTGTGGCTGCCGACGACCGTGGTGAGGTTCTTGACGAAGCTGCTCGGTTCGAAGCTGATCTCGGGAGCGGGGGAGACCGAGCCGACCAGCGCGATCCGGCCGGCCAGGGCGACCACCTCGAATGCCGACTGGACGGCGCGACTGTTGCCGGACAGTTCGAAAACGACATCAGCGCCGTACTGCGTTGCCGCGTCGGCCAGCTCGTGCGGTTCGACGGTGTGCGTCGCGCCGAAGCGTTCGGCGAGTTCCCGGCGTACCGGATCGACGTCGGAGGCGATCACCGTGGTGCAGCCGCGGTCGCGAGCGTAGGCAACGGCGGTGAGGCCGAGCATGCCGCACCCGAGCACCACGACTGTGTCGTCGGCATCCAGCTCGACGCGGCGGGCTGCGCAGACCACGGTCGCGGTGGCGCAGTTGGCCGGCGCGGCTACCGCAGCTGGGAGGTCGTCCGCGAGTCTGACTACTCCGGTTCCGGCGAGGAGATGGACGTGGGTGCCGAATCCGCCGTTGAGCTGCCAGTGGTCGTCGATGGCCTCGTGACCGTACTTGCGGACAGTCAGACACTTCTGCGGAGTACCGCGTCTGCAGCGCCGGCACGTGCCGCACGACGTACCGATGGTCCAGGTGATGCGGTCGCCTACGCGAATCTGCTGACCGTCGGCGCCGGTGACGACGCCACCCGTGCCAACGACATGACCGATGGCCTCGTGTCCGAGGACTGTCGGCAACGGAGTCGGGCGGTCACCGTTGATCGTGTGCAGGTCGCTACCGCAGATGGTCGCGAGCTCGGTCCGGACCAGAATCTCGCCCAGGCGCAGGTCGGGCAGGGGCAGTGGGTCGACCGAGAAGCCCTCGTCGACGCCGGACCACACCGCAGCCGCGGCGTGTGCTGTCGACCTGCTGCTCGTGCCGTTCGCTGTCGTGGTCATTGCGCGGTCCTGTCAGGTTGGTGGTTCAGCGGCGGATGGTCGAGGCGACCAGCGCGCTGGCGGTGCAGGAGACAGCCACGATGGGGAAGATCAGGCCGGCGTCGCCGCCGTTGCTCTCCATGATGTGCCCGATGAGCGGTTCCGCCGCGCCGGCGAAGAGGTAGGCGAAGAAGTTCACGACGCCGGTCGCCGTACCGGCCATCACCTTGCCGGCCAGGTCCGGGCAGAGCGCCCAGAACGACGACTGCGGGCCGTAGACGAAGAACCCGCACAGGAACAGCAGGACGATGCCGAGCCCGATGCCGGGTTGCAGTACCCACATGAGTATGGAGCTGACCGCGCCGAGCAGCGTGAAGAGCATGATCGGACGGTCGCGGCGGGAGCCGAACAGGCGGTCGGACACCTGCCCGTTCACCAGAGCTCCGACGGCCATGCCGACGGGCAGCGCGACGGTGATCCAGATCGCGTTGTCCGTGGCCTTCCACTTGTCGCCGAGGAAGTAGACGGGTACCCAGACGAGCAGGCCGTACCGCGCCGCGTTCTGGAAGCCGATCGAGATGCCGGTGAGCCAGATCTTCGTGATACCGAGGACGGTGCGGTAGCGCTGCATCGAGGTGGCGTCGTCGACCGCGGGGCCGTCGTACGCGACGTCGTCCTTGTCGCGGGCGAACGACGGCGGCGGGGTGACGCCGGCGGCTGCCGGGGTGTCGCGGGCGAGGAGGTAGAAGACGACACCTCCGAGAAGCATCAGGAGTACGGGGAGGCGGAACAGCCACTGCCACCCGTCCTTCCCGAAGGCGTTGATGGTCAGGGTCGACGTCACGTAGACCAGGACCGAGGAACATCCGGCGGCGAGGGTGTAGAAGCCGAAGCTCTTGCCGCGTTCGTGGTGACTCCACCAGTTGGAGATCACCCGTCCACCGGCCGCCCAGCCCATCGCCTGGACGAATCCGTTCGCCGCGAGCGCCAGCGCCATCCCCACGAAGGAGTGCATGAAGCTCGCCAGGAGGCAGAACGTGGTCGACAGGATCGCGCCGAGGGCCATCAGCCGGCGTCCGCCGAACTTGTCCGCCAGGTTGCCGTTGACCATCTGACCGATCGCGTACGACCACAGCGCGATGCCGCTGATCGTTCCGGTCGTGGTCTTCGTCCAGCCGAACTCGGCCTGAATTCCGGGGATCGCGAAGCCGAAGGCCTGCCGGCCGGTGTAGAAGAACAGGTAACAGAACATGGCGGCGAGCAGCATCCGCCAGGCAAGACGCCGGAACGCGGCGTCGTCGAGGGGTTTGCCC
The DNA here is from genome assembly GCF_056436705.1 of Kribbella sp. NPDC043289. Taxonomy (NCBI): domain Bacteria; kingdom Bacillati; phylum Actinomycetota; class Actinomycetes; order Propionibacteriales; family Kribbellaceae; genus Kribbella; species Kribbella sp. NPDC043289. The sequence continues at coordinate 1,819,891 of NZ_JBWKCB010000001.1, read as the reverse complement.
TGCTGGGGTCCGGTGGTGGCGTCAAGGCGGCTGGACATTGTCGCGGGCCTTTCTCAAGCGGAGGAGGGCGGCCTCAAGGGTGAGGCGGGCGGCCTCGAGGGGAAGGCGGGGCGGCACCCACGCCGGTGGTTCAGCTCGGCGACGTGGTCGCGAGCGCTTGTTCGGTGACGAGCGTCGTAGCGGCCCAGAACGCGTCGTAGTTGTGGATGAACGCGGGCCGGCCCCACGGCTCGTCGAGCTGCTCGGGCCGCGGCAGCACGCGATTGATGAGGAACGGGATCTGCAGTTCGCCGAGCGCCCCGTGGGAACGCAATGGGGCGTCGCTGAGACCGGTGAGGTCGTGCCAAGCGGCGTACCGTCCCACGGCGGTCCCCGCTTCGCCGAGTACGACGATGTCGCCGATCCGGTCCGGCGGTAGCGCGAAGGTCGACGCCGCTTCGGCGCGGTCGTACGCCGCCTGCACGCCGTCGAGCGCACGCAAAGCCTCGATCGTGGAGTTGAGGTCGGCACCATCCGGCAGGTAAACACTGGCGAAGGAACCGAGTGCGCCGTGGTGAACGGTGTACGGGTCGGTGATCGGAAGGACGACCCGCAGGCCATCGCTGCCGGGTTCGGCGTCCGTGCTGCCGAGGATCTCGCGGACCGCATCCTCCACGAAGAGAACGTTCGCCGTACCGTCGGCGCCGGTCTTGGCGCTCATGCCGTGATCCGCGGTGAGGACCACGATCGCACCGAGTGCCTCGAGCTGACCGGCGTAGTGGTCGATCTGGGCGTAGAGGTCGTTGGCGGCCTCGGTGCCGGGTGCGTGTTTGTGCTGGATGTAGTCGGACAGCGAGAGGTACATCAGGTCGGCGCCACGAGTCCTGAGAATCTCGACACCCGCCGCCAGCGCGAAGATCGAGAGGTCGGCGGAGTAAACACTCGGCAGCGGTTTGCCAACCAGGGCGAGAACATCGTCGATACCGTTGTCCTCGATCGTTGCCTCGTCCGCCTTCTCGGCCGACAGGCAGATACCGCGGCGCGCGGGCGTGACGAACTCGCCGGATCCGTCCAGGGCCGGGCCGTCCTCCACGAGTCCGGCGCCGAGCAGGCGGCGGAGCTTGTCCTTGGCGGTCACCACGACGACGTCGAGTCCGGCGTCGTTGGCGGCGGCGAACAGCGTGGGGGCGCGCAGGAACTTCTTGTCGTTCATGAGCACCTCTTCGCCGGTGCTCGTGTCGAAGATGTAGTTCCCGCTGATGCCGTGCACGGCGGGCGGTCGGCCGGTCGCGATCGACACGTTGTTCGGGTTGGTGAGGGCGGGCATCGCGCAGTGCGCCTCCCACGACGTACCGCGGCCACTCTCGAGAACCCCTGCCAGCCAAGGCATCCGGTCTGCCTTGATGGCCTCGAGGTGGTACTCCGGCTCGCTGCCATCGATGCAGATCACGACGACCGGGGCACCCGGAGTCGTGTACGTCCGGTTGTTGACGCTGAAGGTGGTAGTCAAAAGAGGGCTCCCGCGCTGGATTGTTCGGTTGCGACGAAGCGTCCAACGCCGACGACGCCGACCGGAACCCCGGAACGACCTATCGCGCCCATAACCAAATGCGGCGTACTGCCGCGGATCTTTCGGTGCCAGGGTTGCCGCATCATCCGTCTGCCGGCCTAAGGAGCCAGTTGATGCGATTACGTCTCGCCGCGTTGCCCACCGCGGTCGCCTTGCTCTTCGCAGGGCTCGTGGCGCTCCCAACCACCGCCACCGCCGCCACTGTCGGTACAGAGAACTTCGACAGCCTGACCTCCGCACTCCAGCCCAGGACCACCGAGACCGGCATCCCGGCCGGCCTGCTCGGGTGGACCCGAGCCACACCCAACGGGTGGACGATCACCTCCGCGGACACCATGACCGGAAAGGGCATGGACGAGTGGCGCGGCTGGTCCTTCCCGACACCGCAGTTCTGGTCAGCAGCGCAGACCGGTCAGGGACGGGAGAACTTCACCAAGTCCAGTGGCGTGCTGGCCGTGGCCGACACCGACGAATGGGACGACGCCAACAGTCCCGGTGACCAGCGCTTCGAGAGCACCTTGACGTCGCCCGCCTACCCGGTAGGCGGCAAATCGACGGTCTACGTCAACTACGACCAGAACTATCGCCAGACCGGTCCCCAGGTCGCGGCGCTCGACATGTCGTTCGACGACGGGACACCGCAGCGGCAGTTCACCTACAGTACGGCGACCCTCGGTAACCAGGTGTACCGCGAGAACGAGACCATCGCCGTACCGGTGAAGGTTCCGGCCGGTGCTCGGTCGGTGAAGATCAGCTGGGTCATCGAGAACGCACACAACGACTGGTATTGGGCGATCGACAACATGAGCGTGAGTGACGAGGCGCGCGCCGGGGCCATTCCGCCGCTGCCGAAGGTACAGACCCCCGACGACCTCCCGGACGGGACGAGCCGCAGCAAGGTCCTGTTCGTCGACATGGACGGCATGCGGTGGGACAGGATGCAGCAGGCTGGTACGCCGAACCTCGCCGCGGCCGGTGCGGCGGGACAGTTCGGGCCGGCGTACATCCAGGACAACGCGATCGCGGGCACCAACTCCGGTCCGGGGCACAGCAGCATGCTGACCGGTGTGTGGCCGGACAAGCACAACGTCCTCGACAACTCGTTCAACGGCTATCGCAAGAGTCAGTACCCGGACTTCATCACGCGCGCTGAGGGTCTCCGCCCCGAGCTGTCGACGTTCACGACGCTGGACTGGACGCCGCTGAACACGTACCTGATCGACCGCCCGGACGTGAAACTGCAGCAGAACGGCGCCAACCAGCAGATCACTGACCGGCAGAGCACGGACGCCGCGCTCGACGTGCTGAAGAACCACAACCCCGACCTGATGATGGTCTATCTCCACGACGTCGACGCGACCGGCCACAGCCTGGGATCGGACAGTCCCGACTACATCGACGCGATCCGCCGGGTGGACGCGAAGTTCGGCGAACTCGTGGCGGGAGTCAAGGCCCGCGCCACCTACCGCGACGAGCAGTGGCTGATCGTGGCGGCCACCGACCACGGTCAGACCGGCTTCGGCCACGGCGGCGACCAGCACACCTCACGGCAGGGCTGGATCCTCGCGACCGGACCAGGAATCCCCAAATCGTCAACGCTGCGGCGGGAGTGGCGGCAGGTGGACATCATGCCCACCGTGTACAGGCACCTCGGCCTCCCGATCGACCCGAACTGGGGACTCGACGGCGTCGCCATCGGCAGCAAGAGCGCCGACCCCTTCGACACCGTGAAAGCCACGTCGGGTGTGGTCGACGAGTCGCCTAAGCCGGCAGGCGTCGGGGGCTGGACTACCGCCGTACCCGAAGGGTGGTCGCGCGTCGACAAGACCCCGGTGGACAGTGGCGTGACGGAGTACCGCGGGTGGCGGCTGATGACCGGCGAGTTCTGGACGACGTCGGAAGAGGGACAAGGGCGCGGCTCGTTCGTCCGCGGACGGGACGTGATCGCTGTCGCGGACCCGGACGAGTGGAACGACAAGGGCGATCCGGCCGCGAACGGTGCGATGTTCGACAGCACGCTCACGACGCCGTGGATGTCGGTGCGTGGCGAGTCAGGGGTCCAGGTCGACTATCTGAGTCACTACAAGCAGGTCGCCGCCGGTCAGCCACAGAAGGCCGAAGTCGTCGCGGAGTTCGACAACGGCGTGCAGCGGGTGCTCTGGTCCGCCGATGCGGCTGACGGCGCAACCTTCGACATCAGCAAGGCGATGCATCTGGTCACAGCGGTGCCGTCAGGTGCGAACAGGGTCCGCGTGAGTTGGCACCTGACCGCCGGCAACAACGGCTATTGGGCCATCGACGGGACCAGACTCCGGGCGCTCTAAACGCAATATGCATCATTCGAGCGTGGGCTGGACCGGGATGGTCTGAGGGACGCCGGTCAGCTCGAGAGCGGCTCGGAGCGGGGAGTCCAAGGGGACGACGAGGCGGAGTTCTTGGCGGCGGTGGGTGACTCGTTCGGCGAGCCGGAACAGCATCGCGATTCCTGAGCTGTCGAGGTACGACGTTCGGCTCAGGTCGACCACGATGACCCGGACGTCGGCGGAGGCGACGCGGCTGATCGCGTCGCGCACCTCGACGGCGTTTGTGAGGTCGACTTCGCCACACACTCGCACAACCTGTACGCCGTCAATCGTTCGAGCGTCCACCACCGCGTACTCGGTCACTCGTCGTCCCCTGCCACCACGGTGCGCCGCATGCGGACCGTCGTGCCGTCCGGGCTGCTCTCGACGTGCACGGACTCCATGAGTCCGCGGATCAGCGTGAGGCCCCGGCCTCCGCCACGGTCGGCTGGGTTCCGCCACTGACCGTGGTCGCGCACGGTCAGCTCAACCGAGCTGACCACGAGTCGCGCCTCGACATGCAGGTCGCCAGGCGAGGCGCCGTACGCATGCCGTACGACGTTGCTGCAGGCCTCCCCACAAGCAATCGCGATCTCGCCGGCTTCGCGCGCGCCGACGCCCGATTCGCGCAGCCAGCGGCCCAACGCGTGCCGGACCTGGAAGAGCACGCGGGCGTCGGCCGGCACGTCGAGGGTCAGGGGCGTTCCGGCCAGCACCAACGACTGGAGCGCGACCAGTGCGATGTCGTCGGAGGCCTCGCCGTTCTCCGGGACGGCTGCCAGAACCTGGTCACAGAGCGCGTCGAGGTCGGCCGAGCCGACGCCCGACGCTTCGGCGCGCAGCCGATCGAGGCCGTCCTGGATCGACAGCGCGCGCTTCTCGACCAGCCCGTCGGTGTAGAGCAGGAGAGTGGCGCCCGGCCGCAGTTCCTGTGTCACCTCGGAATAGTCCCGCTGGGCGAGTACGCCGAGCGGAGGGGCCAGGCCACCCTCGAGGTACCGCGAGCCCTCGGGGTCGATCAAGAGGGCGGGCGGATGACCGGCGTTCGTGAACCGGATCGTGCCGATGTCCGGGTCGTAGAGGACGTAGAGCAGCGTCACCATCTCGGCTACGGGCAGCTCGCGAGCCAGCTCGTGCAGGCCGTTCATCACGCTGACCGGCGAGGGATCGTGTACGGCGTACGCCCGGACCGCCATCCTCAGTTGTGCCATCGCTGCCGCTGCCTGCAGACCGTGCCCTGCGACGTCACCGATGACGAGAGCGATCAGGCCGCCGCGAAGCTGGATCACGTCGTACCAGTCGCCGCCCACATGCAGGTCAGCGGTCGCCGGGACGTAGCGGACGGCCACTGCCACGCCGGGGATGTCGGGCATCCGTTCGGGGAGCAGGCTGCGTTGCAGTGTGTGGGCGATCTGGTGCTCGCGCCGGGTCTTGGCCTCCTCCAGGTTGAGCTGCTGTTGCGTCGCGTGCCGCTCGTGGATCTCATGCCGCAGGCGGTCGCTGGTCGCCGAGAGCTCGGCCGTGCGGTTCTTGACCCTGCCCGCCAGGTCGGCGGCCGCGGACATCAACGCGCGAGCGAACTGCAGACGCTCCGTCACGAGCGCCGCGAGGAAGAACGACGTGAGCGCGACGGTGGCGTTGAAAGCCTGCAGGGTGAGCATCTGCCCCAACAACGGCTGACCCGCAAACGCGCCGCGCCCGTGCGTTGCCGACCAGGTCGTGATCAGTGAGGCGATCAGCGCGGCAGGAGCCGCGCCGCGCAACTGCAGACGCCACGAGGCCCATCCCAGTAAGGGCAGCACCAGGAACAACAGAGGCAGGGTGGTGTACGCCGCCCACGACGCCAGCACCGTGGTGAGCGCAAGGATGACCGCCGCTTCGAGCCAGCGCAACGCCGGCCATCGCTCGAGCTCCCAGAACAGGGGGATGCACAGCAGGAAAGGGGCGACGGCGAGCACCCCCATCGCGTCGCCGGTCCACCACACCACCCAGGCGCCGACCAGCTTGTCGGTGCCGATCGCCTTCGACGACACGAGCGCGAGTACGCCGATGGTCGCGCTGATCGTCATGCTCGCCAGCGCACCCAGGAAGACGATCGCGAGTGCGTCCCGCTGCCGATCCAGCTGACGCCGGAACCCGACGCGCTCGAGGATGATCGCCGCCACGAGGGGCGCGAGCGTGTTGCCGACGGCAGTGACCAGGGCGGGCGCCGGGCCGGTGCTGATCGGCAGGTTCACGGCCAGTGCGGCGAGCGTGACGCCCGGCCACACCGACCTCCCGAGCAGCAGGAAGGCCGCCAGCGCGATACCGCTGGGTGGCCACAACGGCGTGATGTTGCGCTCGACCAGCGACAGCCGCAGACCCAGGCGCGCACCGAAGTAGTAGGCGGCGCCGACCAGGACGATGGCCACAGTGGTCCGTCCCAGGTCCACCGGTAGGCGGAGCCTGAGCGCTTTCGAGGTCCACGACACTGGCGCGCGCCCAGCCATGGCTGTTCTACGGCGCCACCAGTCGCGGCACTGCCTGTGACGCGTCGAGGTCGGCCGGGGCGGCGTACCTGCTCGTCGCTTGGGGTGTAGTCACCTTGTTCAACTCTCCGGGTCCAACTCTCCGGCCGGGGCCCAGCGCCTCATTGCCTTAGCTCATAGGACGCTCGAAACCGGGCTACGTCAAGCACAGCACGAGCCGTACAGGAGGGGTTACTCCGCTGGGGCGGAGGCCTTGCGGTGGGCGGCGTTGTAGCGGGCTTTCTTCTGGCGGTTGCCGCAGATGCCCATGTCACACCATCTGCGGGTGCGGCTCTGGCTGGTGTCGAAGAAGGCTGCTTGGCAGGTTGGTGAGGCGCACAGCGCCAGCTTTCCGTCGCGTTCGCCGGCGATGATGCTGATCGCGTCGGCGGCGATCACGCTGAGCGCGTCCTCGACGGGGGATGTCGAGCTGAGCTGCCAGCGCCGCTGTCCGTCGTCCGTCAGGATCGCTGCGGCGCGGCCCTGGGCGCTGCGGTCGTTGATGACCTGGACAGCAGATGCGGGGAGAGCGTCCCGGACTGCGGCCGCGGTGGCGGCGGCGTGGATCGCTTCTCTCAGTTCCTGCGCGAGGGCGAGCTGGGCGGTGCTGCAGGAGTCGACGGCGAGGCCGCTCACGGTCAGCCAGTCGACGAGTCGGTGCGGCGTGGGAATGCGCTCCACGGCGTCGCCGTGACGCTCCGAGAGAGTCCCGGTGAAGCTCGTGGCCAGCACCGTACCTAGGCGAAAGTCGGGGAACGCGGGAGACATGGAACCACCTTAGCTGGTTGCGGCGTCGGTTGGGTGCGTGTTAGAACCGTCTTAGACGGTTCTCGACAGATTTCACGCTGACCAGGAGGTCTCATGTCCGGTCATGTCCAACCATTCGAAGCTCAGGTGACCGACGCGGAGCTTGGCGATCTACGCGCGCGTTTGGCCGCGGCGCGGTTGCCGGAGGCCGAGACGGTCTATCGCGCCGGGCCCGACCCTCGCCGGTGGGACCAAGGCGTTCCGCTCGCCGATCTGGTCGAGCTGGTGGAGTACTGGCGCACCGAGTACGACTGGCGGTCGTTCGAAGCCCGCCTCAACGAGATCGGTCAGTTCCGCACGACCATCGATGGGCTGGGAATCCACTTCCTGCACCGCAGGTCCGCGCGTGCGGATGCCACTCCACTGATCCTGACGCACGGCTGGCCGGGCAGCGTCGCCGAGTTCGTCGACGTGGTGGACGAGCTGGCGGATCCGAAGGATGCGGATGCGCCGGCGTTCCATGTCGTGGTCCCGTCGCTTCCGGGCTTCGGGTACAGCGACAAACCGACCACGACCGGGTGGGGGACCGAGAAGATCGCGGCTGCGTGGGTCGAGCTGATGGGGAGGCTCGGCTACAACAGGTTCGCTGCGCACGGCGGCGACTGGGGCGGCAACATCACCACGGTCCTCGGCGGCAGGTACCCGGCGCACGTTCTCGGCATCCATACGACGTTCGCGGAGTCGCCGCCCGGGTTGACGACGGACGGACTGACTGCGGTCGAGCGCGCGTGGACCGAGGAAACCCGTCACTTCTGGCGCCACAGAGCGGCGTACGCGAAGCAGCAGGCGACCCGGCCGCAGACGATCGGCTACTCGCTCGTCGACTCACCGGTCGGGCTGCTGGCCTGGATCCTCGACAAGTTCGCCGAGTGGTCGGACACCGCGGACAGCCCGTTCGAGACGATCTCCAGGGACCGCGTTCTCGACGACGTCACGCTGTACTGGCTGACGCGCTCCGGTGCGTCGGCGGCCCGTATCTACTACGAGAGCCACAACTCGCTCGATCCGGAACTGCGGGTCGACGTACCGTCGGCGATCAGTGTGTATCCGCGGGACATCGAGAGGTATCCGCGGCCGTGGGCGCAGCAGCGGTACCGGCAGATCGTCCGATGGGGGTCGCCCTCCAGCGGCGGGCATTTCCCGTCGCTGGAGGTTCCCTCATATTTCGTGAAGGACCTGCAGGAGGGCCTCGCCGCCGTGTTGGCCGCTCATCGCTGATCCGACAGTGCGATCGCTTCCTGGAACGCAGTCAGGATGTAGTCGGGCACCTTGAGCCCTTGCCGTCTGTTGTTCACCCCGACCGGCTTGAACGATCGACGAGTCGCGAGTAGGCCACCACCGCCGCGAGCGCTCGGTGGCAGCGCCGGTGAGGTAGTGCTGGACGTTCCGGCTCGTCTGCTCACGTAGTCGGGTCATGGTCTCCGGTCCTTGCAAGTTGCCCAACGCAACGGTTAGCCCCCGGTGTTCAGGAAGACCGCGGTCGGGCCCGTTCTGTGACGCATGGCGCGAGCGAGGTGGCCGCAGTACGCTCGGTCGGTGGCACCGAGCCGGTCGGGCGCCGGGCTGGTTGGGCGGCGAGACGAGTGTCGGGTCCTGGACGACCTTGTCGCGGGCGCCAGGGCGGGTCGTAGCGCGGCCCTGGCCTTGCGTGGCGAGGCGGGCATCGGCAAGACCGAACTGCTGAATTATCTGCTCCAACGGTCCGCCGGCTGCCGGATCGTGCGGGCCGCCGGCATCCAGTCCGAGATGGAACTCTCGTACGCCGGTCTGCACCAGATGTGCTCGCCCTTGCTCACCGGCCTGGACCACCTTCCGGAGCCGCAACGCGACGCCCTTGCCACGGCGTTCGGACTGCGCGCCGGGACCCCGCCGGCACCGTTCCTCGTCGGCCTGGCCGCACTGAGCCTGCTGGCGCAGGCGGGCGGGGACAAACCGCTGGTGTGTCTGGTCGACGACGCGCAGTGGCTTGACCATTCGTCGGCGCTGACGTTGGGATTCGTCGGCCGCCGGCTGCTCGCCGAGTCGGTCGTGCTGGTCTTCGCCGTCCGGGAGCCGACGCAGCGTGAAACGCTCGCCGGTCTCCCCGAGCTGCCACTCAACGGGTTGCTGGAGCGCGACTCCCGGAGGCTGCTCGACTCGATCGCCGCGGCGCCGCTCGACGAGCAGATCCGGGACCGGATCCTCGCCGAGGCTCGCGGCAACCCGCTCGCCCTGATCGAGCTGCCACGCCGATGGACGGCGGCGGAGTTGAGCGGCCTCACCCCGGTTCGGGCACAAGAGTTGTCGAGCCGGCTTGAGCGCGAGTTCGGCCGCCGGCTCGAGTCGCTTCCGGCGCAGACCCGGTCGCTGATGCTGATCGCGTCCGCCGAACCGGTCGGCGACGTCGAGCTGTTGCGCCGCGCGGCCGGGCGGCTGGGCGTCGACGTCGACACCGCGGCAGCCGGCGCCGCCGAGCTGATGACCCTGAACTCTCGCGTGCGGTTCCGGCATCCGTTGGTGCGCTCGGCGACGTACCGGACCGCGTCGGTGACCGATCGGCGGGCGGTGCACCGGGTGCTGGCCGAGTCGATCGATCCGGATGTGGATCCGGATCGCCGCGCCTGGCACCGTGCACAGGCCGCCTCCGGCTCCGACGAGGACGTCGCGGTGGAACTCGAACGATCGGCAGCTCGTGCCCAGGCGCGCGGAGGCCTCGCCGCGGTCGCCGCGTTCCTTGAACGGGCGGCCGAGCTGACCGGCGATCCCGGCCGGCGCTCGGCGCGTGCGCTCGAAGCCGCGCAGGCGAAGTACCAGGCCGGAGCGTTCGAAGCCGTGACCGAGCTGCTCGCGACGGCGAGCGTGGCTCCGACGGACGAGTTGGCGCGCGCACGGATCGAGGTACTGCACGCCGGCCTCGCGTTCGCGCAGGGCCGCGGCCTGGAAGCGCCGGCACCCTTGCTCGCTGCGGCGCGGCGGTTGGAGAAGCTCGACGTACACCTGGCTCGTGACACCTATCTGGACGCTGTGTCGGCGGTGATCTTCGCCGGGCATCTCGCCCGGCACCCGGGACGCCAGGAGATCGGGACGGCGGCGCGGGCTGCGCCGCCGTCGCAGGTACGGCGTGCAGCGGACGAACTGCTCGACGCGTTGGGGGTCCGCCTGACCGACGGCTTCACGGCCTCGGTGCCGATGATCGAGAGCGCCCTGACCGCGTTCTCGAGCGACGACCTGGCCGTCGACGAGTCGCTGCGATGGCTGCTGCTCGCCGGTGTCATCGCCGCCGATCTCTGGGATCTCGAACGCTGGCAGGCGGTCACGACCCGGCACGTCGCACTCACCCGGCAGACCGGTGCGTTCAGCGGGCTCCCGCTGGCCCTGGACTCGTCGGCCGTCGTCCTCGTGTTCGCCGGCGAGCTGACGGCGGCCGCGTCTGCGGTCGAAGAGGTCCGAACGGTGAGTACGGCGATGGGCACCGTCCAACCGCCCTTCGGGGCACTCGCACTCGCGGCGGTCCGGGGTCGCGAGCGCGAGGCCCGCCCGCTCATCGAGGCCACCGTCACCGAGGGGGCGTTGTACGGCCAGGGCCTCGGGATGACCGTCGCGAACTGCCATCACGCAGTGCTGTGCAACGGCCTGGCGCAGTACGACGAGGCGATGACCGCGGCTCGTGCCGCGGCGAGGCATCAGGATGCGTTCGGTGCGCCGCGATGGGCGCTGGCCGAGTTCATCGAGGCGGCGGTGCGGCGTGGCTCGCCCGATGACGCGCCGGAGGCGCTGGAGCAGCTGTCCGAGGCTGCCAGGGCCAGTGGCACGGACTGGGCGCTCGGCGCCGAAGCGTGCGCGCGGGCGCTGCTCAGCAAGGATGCCGTCGCCGAGGACCTCTACCGCGAGGCGATCGACCGACTCGGCCGGACCAGGGTCCGCGTGAACCTCGCTCGCACGCACCTTCTGTACGGCGAATGGTTGCACCGGGCGAACCGTCGTACCGACGCTCGCGAGCAGCTCACCACCGCCTACGACATGTTGAGCACATTCGGTGCGGACGCGTTCGCGGAGCGCGCCCGTCGTGAGTTGGCGGCCGCCGGGACGAAGGTCCGGGAACGCCGCGTGACGAAGTACCTGGCGCTCACTGCTCAGGAGGAGCAGATCGCTCGGCTCGCCGGTGACGGGCTGACGAATCCCGAGATCGGTGCCCGGTTGTTCCTCAGCCCGCACACCGTCGACTGGCACCTTCGCAAGGTCTTCTCGAAGCTCGGCATCGCCTCTCGCCGGGAGATCGCGCACCGACTGACGCAGGGGGCCGTCGCAGGATCGTGATCCGACCGCCTGGTGACACCTGGTCGGTCAGCCGGCCAGGTCGGCGGCGAGGACGTGTTCGAGATTCGCGAGTTCACCGGCCCGGGAAGCTTCGAGGAAGGCGAGCAAGAACGCCGGGTGAGTCCTGGGCGCGCTGGTCACCGGTCGCACGGCGGCGAGTCGCCGGCGGGCGCGGCTGACCACCTGCCTGGTGTTCGCCGGGTGCAGGTGGAGGAAGTCGGAGAGCTGTCCGTACGGGTAGCCGAAGGCGTCGTGCAGGACGAGTGCGGCGCGCTGTCTCGGATCGAGGCTCCCGGCGACCAGCCTCAGCGCCTCCTCGACGGCGACGCGTTGCTCCGCGCGGGCCGCCGGGTCGTGGCTGGAGTCGGCCAGGTCTCGGTCCGGGGCTGTCATCGCGGTCTCGTGGCGGTGGTGCGCGGATCGGCTGACGTTGATCGCGAGCCTGCTGGTCATGGTCACCAGCAGCGCCTTTGGATCCACGATCGTCGTCCGGTCCAGGCGCTGCCACCGGATCCAGATCTCCTGGACGACGTCCTCGGACTCGTTGGCATCGCCAAGGATGCGGTGAGCAACCGCCACCAGGAGCGAGCGGAGCGTGAGGAAGATCGCGACCGCCTCCTCGAGATCGCCTCCCAGTGCGTGCTCACCGCCTTCGACCGCGGCTCGTCCAGCCTCGGCCCGCTGCGTCGACTGTCTTGTGTCCATTGCGTCCGGCCTCCCGTCGATGACAGGGTTCGCACCACCTTGTGCTTCACACTGCAGTGCGATTGCCGGGACTGCACCACGTTCGGTACGTAGGACTCCGCGTGGTCCTGGCCGGTCACGTGGTCATCGTGACCACGTGGGGGAGCGGTCGCCGGCGTCCAGGTGGCGGACTCCCGGGAGGGCGCTCACGGGGAGGACGAACATCAGGCTCACCGCCAGGCCGAGCACGACCGACCAGCCCACCGCGTCGGCACGCAGGTGACCGAGGTGGAAGATCATGTGCGGCAGCGCGAACGCGGCGTACGCGATCAGGGCGACGCCCACGAGGTACCGGTCGAGCCGGATCGCGGCGGCGGCCATCACCAGGCCGAGGCCGAGCGACGCACTGCCGAAGTCACGGAACGCGTGCTCGGCGTACGGCGGGTCCCAGTCGACTGTCGGCACGTTGTCGTAGAACGACCGCGGGGCGAACGTCAGCCAGACGCCGAGGGTCAGCTGGAGGGCCGCCAGGATCACCAGGACTGCCCGGACGTACGTTCTCATCCGAAGTACTCCGCGAACGTGATCCGGCCGTACGTCGGGCCGTCGACCATCGCCTCGCCGTTCGCGAACGCGCGGAAGACCTTGCCGCCGAGCCGCACCGGGACGATCGGGCGGCGCGAGCCCTTCGCCTGCTTCCAGATCCGGGCCAGGTCGTGCACCGTCCGCCGCTCGGGACCGCCGATGTCGGGCGCATGACCCTTCAGCGGTACCTGCCCGACCAGTTCGGTCAGTCTGCTCGCCACGTCCTCGACCGCGATCGGCTGCAGGGACATCGTCGGCGCGAACAGGACCGGCGAGTAGCGCTGTGCGCTGAAGACGCGATCGATCAGGTCGTGGAACTGGGTCGCGCGCTGGATCGTGTACGGCACGTGCGACTCGCCGACGATCTGTTCGACCGCGAGCTTGGTCTTGTAGTACGACAGCGGGATTCGGTCGATGCCGGCGATCGACATCACCACCAGGTGCCGGATGCCGGCGGCGGCCTCGACCAGGTTGCGGGCCTGCTGCACGTCGCCGCGGCCGAGGCTGGTGGCCAGGTGCACGACGACGTCGACGCCGTCGAACGCGGTCTGCAGGCCGACGCCGGTGGTGAGGTCCGCGACGGCGCGGTCCGGCCCCTGCTTCCGGCTCAGCACGCGGACCCCGTGCCCGGCCGCGCGCAGGTGGCTGACAGTAGGGCGACCGAGGTGGCCGGTGCCGCCGGTGACGAGGATGGAACTCATGTCGGTGTCCTTTCTTTGCCAGTGAAGATCGGACAGCCCCCCGATTTGTGACAGCCGCTCCAGGACGCTCATTCGACCAACTTGCCCTCGGACGAGACCTGCCGCATCAGCTGCCGGAGCTCGGCCGGGATCGGTGGGATCGGCTCCTTCGTGACGTCACCCGGTCCCGACCAGACCAGGTTCACCTGGAGCGACGGGTCCAGATCGGGGAAGTCCGCACGGTTGTGGCAGCCGCGTGACTCGCGTCGTGCCAGAGCCGCGTCGAGTGTCGCCCGGGCGGCCAGCACCGACGCCTTGAGATCGAAGGCATGGGCCAGGTCCTGGTAGCCCGCGATATCGGGATGCACGCCGAGATCACCGATCCGCTCCTCGAGGTCGGCCAGCTCCGAGAGACCGGCCAGCAACCCGGTCTCGTCGCGGACGACGCCGGCGCGCGCCGTCATCGTGTCCCGGAGGGCCCGCTGCAGAACGCGCGCGTTCTCCGGCCCGTCGACGGCCAGCAGCCCATCGATCTCCGCGCGCGCCTCGGCCACGGCCGCGGCCGATCGCACCTGCGCCGGCCGGCCGATCGAGTACTTCGCGGCTTCGCCGGCCACGATCTGCCCGTACACCAGCAGTTCGATCAACGAGTTCCCGCCGAGCCGGTTCGCGCCGTGCAGACCGCTGGCGGCCTCACCGATCGCCCACAGGCCGTCGACGCCGGTGCCGTGGTCGTCGGAGCGGACCCAGACGCCGCCCATCGAGTAGTGCGCGGTCGGCGCGATCTCGATCGGCTGCTGGGTGATGTCGAGCATCTGCAGCTCGAGCAGTGTCTGGTAGACCCGCGGCAGCCGCCGCATGATCGTCTCGCGGGGGAGCTGGGACACGTCCAGCCAGACACCACCGTTCGGGGTGCCGCGGCCTTCCTTGATCTCGATGTACTCCGCGAGCGCGACCCGGTCCCGCGTCGACAGCTCCATCCGCTCGGCGTCGTACCGGGCCATGAACCGTTCGCCGAGCGCGTTGCGTAACTGACCGCCCTCGCCACGTGCGGCCTCCGAGACCAGGGTGCCGGCCGCGTTCTCGGGCTCGAGCAGGCCGGACGGGTGGAACTGCACGAGTTCGGGATCGCGGAGTTTTCCGCCGGCCAGCAGCGCCAGCCGGAACGCGTCGCCGGTGTTCTCGTCGCGCCGTGACGACGTACGGCGCCAGATCCGGGTGTGCCCGCCCGCCGCCAGGATCACCGCGTCGGCGTGGATCACGTACCGCCGGCCGGTGGCGAGGTCGAACCCGTAGGCGCCGAACACCGCGTTGTCCTTCACGAGGATCCGCGTCACGTAGACGGTGTCCAGGATCGGTACGCCGAGCTGGACCGCGCGATTGATCAACGTGCGCTGGATCTCCAGACCGGTGTAGTCACCGGCGAACGCGGTCCGGCGGTACGTGTGTGCGCCGAAGAACCGCTGCGAGATCCGCCCGTCGCCCTCCCGTGCGAACGGCATCCCCCAGCGCTCCAGGTCCTCGATGCCGCGGACGGCACCCCGGGCGACGATCTCGACCGTGACCGGGTTCGCGAGCAGGTAGCTCTCCTGGAGCGTGTCGGCCGCGTGCTGCTGCCAGGTGTCCTCCGGAT
This sequence comes from Kribbella sp. NPDC043289, assembly GCF_056436705.1. NCBI lineage: Bacteria > Bacillati > Actinomycetota > Actinomycetes > Propionibacteriales > Kribbellaceae > Kribbella > Kribbella sp. NPDC043289. Next base: position 1,804,808 of record NZ_JBWKCB010000001.1, on the reverse strand, counting down.
CCATCGTGGCGAGCGCGGCGTTGATGCCGCCGGCGGCGAGCGACGTGTGCGCGTCCGATCGCGGTCGTTTGCCGAGGGCAAGGACCTCGACGCCTTGCTCGGCGAGCTCGATCGCTGCGCGGAGACCGGCACCACCGGTCCCGATTACGAGGACAGAGGTGGCGATCTGCTGTTCGGCGTTGCTCATCTGATCTCCTTCGGAGCGCGGGGTCCCTCATGGATGAGGACAACGCCGAGTGGCGGTTTGTGACTGTCGCTCGCGCGAATGCGTCGGACGTCACGTGTCCGAAGCGGTCGAGGCCGGATTACGGAACCCGTCGGTCTCTGTGCCGGCGCGACGACCACCCCTAGTCTTCGAGGTTGGGGGGTGGACCCTTGACCAGCACGGTGCCGGAGCTGCGCGGACGGCGTACGGAGTGTGCGCGCCTCGAGCAGCTGGCCGGCGGGGTGCGATCCGGTGCGGGACAGGTGCTGGTCGTCCGTGGCGAGGCCGGCATCGGCAAGTCCGCCCTGCTCGAGTACCTGGCCGCGCACGCCGACGGCTGCCGGGTGGTTCGGGCGTCCGGGGTCGAGTCCGAGATGGAGCTGCCGTTCGCCGGCCTGCACCTGTTGTGCCTGCCGTTGCTCGACCTGTGTGACCGGCTGCCTGGGCCGCAGGCGGAGGCGCTGGAGGTCGCGTTCGGAGTGAGCAGCAGTGGTCCGCCGGACCAGTTCCTGATGGGCGCGGCGATGTTGGGCCTGCTGTCGGCGGCCTCCGATCGAGAGCCGTTGGTCTGCGTTGTCGACGACGCACAGTGGCTCGACCAGGCCTCCGTCCGGACCCTCACCTTCGTCGGCCGCCGGCTCTTCGCGGATCGCATCGGCCTGGTGTTCGCGGTGCGCGAGCCGGTGACCGGACCCGAGTGGCACGGGTTCCCCGAACTGACGGTCACGGGTCTCACCGATGAGTACGCCGGTGCGCTGCTCGACTCCGTCGTACCCGGGCGGCTCGACACCCACGTCCGCGACCGCATCGTCGCCGAGACCAGGGGGAACCCGCTGGCCCTGCTGGAGTTGCCGAGAGGACTGACCGCGGCGCAGCTGGCCGGCGGGTTCGAGCGGCCGGACGCGCGTCTGCTCGCGAGTCGGATCGAGCAGAACTTCGCTCGCCGGGTCGAAGCGCTGCCGGAGGACTCCAAGCGCGTTCTGCTGACCGCGGCGGCCGAACCCGCGGGCGACGTACCGTTGGTCGTGCGCGCGCTCGCACTGCTCGAGCTGCCCTTGAGCGCGGCGGCGCCCGCGGAGGCCGCAGGGTTGATCGACTTCGCCTCCCGGGCGCTCTTCCGGCACCCGCTTGTGCGCTCGGCGACGTACCGGGCCGCGGACCCGGCGGACCGCCGTACCGTCCATCGGGCGCTGGCTGCGGCCACCGATCCGGGACAGGATCCCGACCGCCGCGCTTGGCATCGAGCGCAGGGTGCCGACGGACCCGACGAGGAGATCGCCGCCGAGCTGGTCAGCTCCGCCGACCGTGCGCGACGTCGCGGTGGTGTAGCGGCCTCGGCGGCGTTCCTGCAGCGATCGACGGCGCTCACGCCCGATCCGATGACGCGCTCGATCAGGGCGCTCGCTGCTGCCCAGGCGAGCCTGGCGGCGGGTGCGTTCGAGACCGCGCTCGGGCTCCTGAACATCGCCGAACAGCGGCCGGCCGACGAGCTTCACCAGGCCCGGGTGAATCTCCTGCGCGCGCAGGTCACCTTCAGTTCTGGGCACAGCCTGGAGGCTCCGCCGCGGCTGCTCGAAGCCGCCCGGCGACTGGAACCGCTCGACCTCGGGCTCGCCCGCGACACCTACCAGGAAGCCTTGGCCGCCGCTCAGTTCGCCGGCCGCTTCGGCGGTCGGACAGGGATCGCGCAGATCGCCCGAGCCGCCAAGACGGTCCCCAGCGCGACACCGGAGCGGAAGCGGGACCTCGTGTACCGGGCAGTGTCGACGCTGTTCGCCGACGGCCACGCTGCTGCGAGGACACACGCCGCGGAAGCGATGGCTGCGTTCGCGACAGAGGACGACACGACCGACCTGGACGACCTGCCCTGGATGTGGCTGGCCGCGCTGCTGCCGATCAATCTCTGGGACGACGAGCACTGGCATCTGCTCACCGCACGGCATCTCCGGATCGCTCGTGAGCTGGGCGACCTCAACCAGTTGCCACTCGCGCTCCACCATCGCGCGATGCTGAACCTGTACGAGGGGGAGCTGACGGCCGCGGCGGCGCTGCTGACCGAGGTACAGACTGTCAGCGAAGCGACCGGCGCCGGTCTGGCGGCGTACGGCCAGATAGGACTGGCGGCCTGGCGCGGACTGCCCGGTGCGGGGTTGATGATTGCCGCGAGCATCGAGGACTCGGAAGCTCGCGGTGAGGGCGGTGCGGTGACCTTCGGGCAGCTGATCAATGCGGTGCTGCACAACGGGCTGTCGGAGTACACGGTCGCGTTGCGGTCGGGACTGGAGGCGACCGCTTATCCCGCGGAGCTCAGCCAGTCCAGCTGAGCGCTGCCGGAGCTGATCGAGGCCGCGTCCCGCGCCGGACAGCCGGATGCGGCGGCCGATGCGTACGCCAGGTTGCAGCTGCAGGCTCAGGCTTGCGGTACCGACTGGGGTCTCGGGGTGCTAGCACGGTCGACCGGGTTGCGATCAGGCGGGAGCGCGGCGGAGGCGGCGTACCAGGAGGCCGTCGAGCGCTTGGGGCGGACGCGGATGCGGATGGAGCTGGCGCGGGCACATCTGGTGTACGGCGAGTGGCTGCGCCGCGAGCGGCGCCGCGAGGACGCGCGAGGCGAGCTGCGGGCGGCCCACAAACTGTTCGCGGCCGCCGGTGCCGAGGCCTTCGCGGAGCGCGCCGCTCGACAGCTGGCGCAGGCAGGGCAACCGGTAGGCGACCCGCGCGCCGGTAACGGGTCGGCCCGGGACCTGCTCACTGCGCAGGAGGCCCAGATCGCCGAGTTGGCCGGATCTGGCCTGACCAATGTGGAGATCGGCACCCGGCTGTACCTGAGCCGGCACACCGTCGACTTCCACCTCCGCAAAATCTTCACCAAGCTCGACATCACGTCCCGCAAACAACTCCGCCCTTAATTGCTGCACCTTGCCGATGGGGAGCGCCTCGGCATGAGCCTGTCGGTCACCTACGATCGCGGCGCGGATGGGTGGCTCCGGAGCGGAGGATGACGGTGAAGACGGACAATCGCACGCAGTTCCGCGGCTGGTGACCCATGGCGCACAAGGTTGAGTTTCGGTTGTCGGAGAATCCGTGGGCGCCGACGGCGGTCATCGAAGAGGTGAACGCACGCACGGGCAGCGGTCTCCTGCTGACCGGGCTGGCGGATCAGGTGGGTGGCTCCAGCAGCGCCGCGTTTGTGGCGTGGCCAGATGGTCGCGAGTCAGCGATGACCCGCACTCTCACTCCGTTGCCCGTTATGCGACAGACGGCGGCGGTGCTCAACGACGTACGCCGACTGGGGTTGCCTGTTCCTGCGCACGAGCTCGTGATGGAGCTTTCTGATGGGTACGTCGTTGTGGTGCAGGAGCGACTGCCCGGTCATCACGTTGATGCACTCGACCAGAACACGGCAGCCGCGATCGTTGCGATGAACAATCGCTTTGCCGGGGTGTTGCGTGATCATCCACAGGTTCCGCGGCCGCGAGCCTTTCCGGACACGACTCGCGGGTACGGCGCCTTCGGGCACACCGTCGGGCGTCTTGGCGAACGGGGTCGACGGCTGCTGGAGCGACTGCTCGCAGTCGACGGCGGGCGACCGTTTCGCATGCAGGGCGACGACCTGGTGCACACCGACTACACGCCAGGCAACGTCCTGTTCGATGCCGCAGGCAACGTCACCGGCGTAGTCGACTGGAACGCAGGAGCATCCCGCGGCGATCGGCACTACGCACTCCTCGGCCTGCAATGGGGCAGCAGCGGCGAGACGGCCGGCGCCCACCAGGTCGAGGCCGAGCTAGCCACCCTCACCCCTGCCACCAGACGCACCTACGAGGCCCACTGGATGATCGACAAACTCCACGACTCAATCCTCAAAGCCTTCCCACCGGACCGCATCGAGACCGACCTGACCCGAGCCGAGCAAACCCTCGGTTGAGGCATGAAAGGCTGATCGGCATGTGTGGGGTGGACTGGCGGGGGATTTTGCAGGATCACGATCGGCTCGAGTTGCAGCGGGCCGCTGATCCGCGCGAGATCGCGGCCGCCGAGCGTCGGCTCGGGATCAGGTTGCCGACTGAGCTGCGAGAGCTGTACTCCGCGACGGACGGCATCTTCGACAACTCGGGTCAGTGGTTCGTCGTGTGGCAGCTGGCCGACGTCGTGCGGTGGAACCTCGATGCGTGGAACGGAGGGGAGCCCGCGGCGCGGCGGAGGTTGCTCGGGTTCGGGGACGACGGGACCGGCGATCCGTTTTGCGTCGCGTTGGATGGTGAGCCTGGCGTCTTCATCTGGTCTCCGATCGGGCAGGAGGCGCGCCTGCTCGCGGCAGATTTGCGGGAGTTCTGGTTGAGATGGCTGGCGGGGAAGATCACGACCTGATGGGTGGGCACGAGGCTCGGTAGGGTGCTGGGTGTGGGATTTGAGGGGTGGCCGCGGGCGGCGTTGGAAGTGTTGGTGCGGCTCGAGGGGGAGCCGTCCGTGGCGGTCCGGCGGGAGTGCCGGCGGGAGCGGGAGGAGTTGGTTCGGCAGCCGATGATCGGGTTGCTGAATGCGGTGGCCGACGCGGATCCGGAGTACGAGGACTTCTCGGTCTGGGGTTATGGCGAGGTGCTGCTGCAGGCGTGGCAGCGGCAGAACGCGATCATCCGGCTGGCTCGGAACGTCGAGTTGGGGGTCGGGTTCGATCTCGACGGTCTCGAGGTCGGCGTGGCGTGGTGGTACGGGCCGTCGGCGCAGATCGAGCGGTACCGGGCCGCGGTGGCGGATCCTGGGTCCGGGCGGCGGCTGGTAGCGATCGTCTGGCGGCTCGAGGAGCAGGGCTTCGTGATCTCGGGCGACCTACTGAAGCGGCCACTGCGTGGATACCCGGCCGATCACCCGCGGGCCGAGTTGCTGCGTCACAAGTCCCTCATCGCACGCCGGCCCCTCGGCTGCGACGAGTGGATCCACACCCCCGCCGCAACCGACCGAGTACTAGCCACCCTGTCCGAGCTACGCCCACTCGCCCACTGGCTGGTCAAACACGTGGCAAATCCGTAAACCACCCGCCCGCGGTGTCGGCTTGGACCGCGCTGGCCACACAGCCGTCCGGACTTCCCAGCAGCCGATCGCGCCAACCAAACCAGCCCGCACTACCCACACCGGCCCGCGCTGCCTGCCAACGCGCATCACTCACACCAGCCCGCGCTGCCTGCAGACGCGCGCCGCCCACGCCTAACGTGCGCCGCCGACGCCCAGGTCAGCATGGCGTCGGGCTGCGGATCGACATCATCCATCAGGTGCGACGCGATCGCGGACACGACGTACGACGCGGCGTTCGACGACGATCGCGAACGGCGCGGTGAGGACGCCCGCGCTCTGTCTGCCAGCCTGCCGCCCACGTCAGCCCGCGTCGCCTGCCCGACGCGCACCATCCACCCGCGATCTCGGAGGGGATAACCCCGCGAGGTGGGGGTTCTGCCTTCCCGCACCAACAGACAACCCCCAACGTCAACGGATATCCCCGGCTCGCGCACCGTGCGGCGAGGCCCTGGGGTGCGCTGCGGCTGTCGATGTTCGAAGTCGTCTGCGCAGATGTCCGTACTCGTGGGCAACGGGCGATGCGGAGCTTGCTGCCGCTGGCTAGCTCGGGAGTAGTCCTGGTGGGAGTTCGTGGTTGCGACGGCCCATTGCGAGGTTTCTGCTGCTTTCAGCCACTGCCCTGGTGTCATCGGCGGAAGTACGGTGAACGGCGTTGCAAGCCCAGAGTGTCCAGCAATGAGCGGCGGGCCCGCCCTCGTACGGTCGTGATCGCGGTGATGGATGCCGCTTGCGACCGGGCTGCTGCCTGATGCAGGTTCACCGCGCGAACCTCAAGGAGCGCTCAGCCAGTTGTCTAGTGCTGCCCCGAGATCCCGTCCGCGATGGTAGCCGCGCTGGGTGATCACAGCTGTGAGGTGACGTGCCTCCTCCAGATCCTCAGCGTTGGCATGCTGGAGCAGCGTGCGGAGGTCTCGGTCCCTTTTCTCACTGGACCGCCAGAGCAACTTGACCGCGATCAGGTGCCCGATGCGAGCGACGGGGATGTTCAGGTCCGGTGGAACTTGCAGGGGTTCCGCCGCTTCCGCAACTTCGGCTTCGACGCTGCAACTCGCGAAGAACAAGTCGAGGGCCACGTCCTCGTGAACGGCAGTGCAGTCCAGCCGCACGGTCGCAAGGCGGCCGGTCTGGTCGTGCACGATCGCTTCCTTCAATCGGTAGCCGACGGCGAGTAAGTCGTCGACACGCGCCTTCGCCGTCGCGTCGTCGGGTACGGCGACGGCGATGTCGATATCCGCGGTGGGTCGTGGCTCCGCCCGTACGCATAGGGCGAGTCCACCGACCAGCGCCCAGGGCGCCCCCAGGTCATGAAGATCGCCAACGACATGTGGGAGGGCCTCTTCGATCATGGCCAGAAGGATTCACCCAAGGGGTCGGACACGGCAAGAGAGTTCACGCGACCTTCTCAACGGTCCGCATGTCCGACAGCACAAGCCGCTCGCGGCCGCAATCGTGACCGATCCAAGGCGCGGCGCTCGCGGTACGTGGTGCGGCCGGAGCATGCGGGCTGGGTGGGGTGGGAGCGTCGCGGACCGGCAGCTCGACAGGAGGTGTCTGGTGCTGGGGTAGTGCACTTAGGCGTGGAACGGTTGGCGTGTACGGCGTCTCGCAGGTGTACTACCTGTCGAGCTGCCGACTGAACCCGCCGACTGAACCCACCGAGCAGCTCGGGTGTGGCGTCGTGGGGTTAGATCCAGCCGGCGTCTTGGGCTATGCGGATTGCGTCGAGGCGGTTGCGGGCGCCTACTTTGGTGATGGCGTGGGAGAGGTAGTTGCGGACGGTTGCGGGGGAGAGGGCGAGTTCGTGGGCCATCTGCTCGGTCGGGTGTCCGCTGCGCGCGGCGCGCAGTACGTCGGTCTCGCGGGTGGTGAGGGGTGAGTCGCCGACCTCGATCGCGGTGGCGACGAGTTCGGGGTCGATGACGCGTTGTCCGGCGGCGACGCGGCGGATGCCGTCGATGAGGTCGGAGGCGGGTGCGTCCTTGACGACGAAGCCCCGAACGTGTGCCTTGAGCGCGCGCAGCAGGTTCCCCGGTTGCCCCAGTCCGGTGAGGATGACGACCCGACAGTCCGGTACGTCGACATGGAGCCGCTCGGCTGCGGTCAGACCGTCGAGCCCGGGCAGGTCGATGTCCAGGACGGCGATATCAGGCTGCAACTCGCGAGCGGCGTCCAGAACCAAATCACCGCGGTCGAGCTCGGCGACGACCTCGAAGTCGGGCTGGAGCGACAGCAACGCAACCAGCGCGGCGCGAATGATGTGCATGTCCTCGGCGATCAGCAGCCGAATCATGGCGTGTCCTCCGCGATCTCGACTGTCAACCGAAACTGGTCGCCGCTGCGACTGGTACGCACCGAACCGGAGAGGTCCGCGACCCGCTCCGCCAGCCCCGCCAGCCCACTACCTCCGACACTCCCTTGTACGTCGGGAGCGCCATCGTTCACGATCTCGAGCCGGACCGTTCGCCCGGCCGATGACGTTGTGAGCGAGCAGGTGCTGGACCGACTGTGCCGGAGCAAGTTCGTGACCCCTTCGCGGATCGCCCACCCGAACACCTGCTGGCCGACCGCGGTCGACGGCAGTACCGCGGCATCGACGGACACCCGAACGTTCGCAGCGGTCAGCAAGCGCGTGGCCCCGGCGAGCTCCGTCTCCAGCGAGACCTCGTGATCGTCGCGGGTGACCGCCTGCAGGTCGCGCAGCGCGTGGCGGCTGACTTCGGCGGCCTCGGCGATCTCACGGCGCGCGCGGACCGGATCCTGATCGAGCAGTGCGAGTGCGAGGTCACCTTTCAGCGAGACGGCCGACAGGCTCTGTCCGAGCAGGTCGTGCAGATCGCGGGAGAGCCGGAGCCGTTCGTGCTCGACGGCCGAGTCGGCGAGGGCGAGGCGACTCGTGCGGAGCTCTGCGGAGAAGCGGACGAGTTGCGGAGCGGCGTACAGCGAACCGGCGGCGACCGACAGTCCGACGAGGTCGTAGATCACCTGCAGCACAACGGTGGACGAACCGCGGTTGTTGATCGTGTCGGCGGCGACCGGTGCTATGAGCAACAAAGCGGCGACCACCAGCCGTGCGCGGCGATGACGCCGGAGCACCATCGCGGACGACGCGGCGGCGAAGCACTGCATGCTGATCCAGTTCCAGCTCCACCACGGCAGCGGGGCGTAGACAGCCATCAGCAGTACTGCGTAGATCACCGGCCAGCCCCGCGGGAGGCCGCCCTTCGACGCCGCGACGGCGAGGCGGAGTTGGGCGATGCCGATGATCACCGCGAGGGCCAGAACGAGGAGCGGTTGTCCGGCCGTCGCGTCGGTCGCGTTCAACGTATACGTCACCGGAGGCACGAGCCAGGCGAGCGTGACCGCGACGACAGGCCAGGTATGCCGGCTCACGTCGAGCCCTCCTGGTCGACGCGCACGCCATCGCGCGTGACGGTCAATCGGTAGCTGCCGGAACCCTCGGCCAACAGGCGGCCGACCGCCACGCGCAACTCACGTCCGATGCGCGCAGCGTCCTCCGGGTCGAGATCGTCGATGCTCGCCGTGACCTGCACCCGTACGCCGCCCGCGCTCAGCAGCTCGACGGCGCTGTCGATCGAGGCGGCGACCGATGGTTGCCGGTAGCTCTTGATCAGGCGCCGCGCGCGGGTGAGCGTCGTCCGCGCGATCTCGACGGTTCCTTCCACCGCCGACCGCGTGGTCGCAGGGTCGGCGAAAGCCCGGTCCGACCGATGCGCGATGGCGACCAGCTCGGTCCCTACCGTACGACGCAACTCCTCGTCGATCCGGAGACGCTCGGTGACGACCGCGTCCGCGGCCAATCGCCGGCGGGTGGCATCGAGCTCACGCGCCGAGTCGATCAGCCGCAGCAACACGTATGGTCCCAGCACCGCGTTGACCGGGAGCACACCCCACACCCACAGCTCAGGGTGCCCGGACCAGCGCGCGAGCGGGATCGGCGCGAGCCACAGAACGGCGTACAGGATCCATGACCAAGGCGTCGGTACGACGATCAGGACTGCGAGGGCCAGCGCGGACAGGGCTCTCGGCCACCACGGGCTGGCCCAGGGGAGCGCGCCGACGATGAGGACGGCGATCGCGGCGAGCAGACCGTACGCATACGTTCGCGGCCGCTGATCGAGTCTGCCGGTGATCCGCATCCAGACGAGGTGCAGGAACAGTGGGACGTACAGGACGGTCGTGACCACGTCGACGGTGAGGACCGGCCACGGCGTGCCGGCGAGTGCGGCCGCGGTGAGGCTGACGGCGGGCAGGCAGATGCTGAAGGCAAGCACACCGGCGCTCGTCAGCCGGATCAGCCGATCTTGCCGCGGCTCGGCCGCCATCGCCCCCACTCCGGCCCCCGTCTCTTCCGGCCGGCCGCCCGTGCCGGATCGCGACCAGGATGACATCCCCGGCCGGGCGAGGGCGAGAGCTGCGGTCATCCCGGCAGCATGCCGCGACACCAGTTGTCCGCGGTAGACGCCGATGTCGCCGGGCGGTGATGGCATTTGTCATCGCCAACTGGGGACATCGCGATCTCCCGCGCGCACCGGGTGCCGATCGAGAGTGGTGCACGTATTTCCAATACTTCGAAAGGCATCACGATGACCACCGTGCTCGACACCGACCTGCAGGCAGTCTTCGACCAGATCTACACCGCCTGGGCGGCGGGCGACGCCGACGCGTTCGCGGCCGTCTACACCGACGACGCCACCGTCACGATGCCCGGCGTCTTCCACCAGGGCCGCGACGCCGTCCGCGCGAGTATGGCCGCCGGCTTCGACGGCCCGTTGAAGGGCAGCCGCGGCGTCGACACCCCGCAGGACGTCCGGGTCGCGGGCGACACGGCGATCGTCGTGAGTCGCGCGGGCATCGTGCCGGCGGGCGCGACCGACCTACCCGCCGGGCGTGACGTGGTCGCCACCTGGGTGCTGACGAAGCAGGACGAGCGCTGGCTTGTGGCGGCGTGCTGCAACACCCCGGCGCAGCGGTAAGCAGCCCTTCCGGCCGGCCTGTGCGCGGGATTAGTTGACTGCGTAAAGTATGGGCAGCCGGACTGGAGGGGCGTTTGATGGTGAGCTGGAAGCAGCAGGCGGGGGAGTGGCGCGACGAGGCGTACCTCGGGGCGGTGTCGCACGCCATGCCGGATACCGCGTTGCTCGGGAACGGCGATGTGGGCGTGACGTCGGTCGGGAAAGCCGGCGTGAAGGCCTTCAGCCTCTCGAAAGGCGATTTCTGGAATGCGCACCCGGAGCCGCTGCCGGCCGTGCTCGGGGGCGTGGCACTGAGTGGTTCGTGGTCCGGGTTCCACGAGACGCAGCACATCGTGGAGCCTCGGATCGTCAGCGAGCTGGGTACGTCGCTGCGGATGGAAACGTGGCTCGCGGCCGAGCGGAACGTGCTCGTCACGGAGATCACGTCCCGCGATGAGGCGCCGATCGAGCTGACCGTTCGGGTCTGGCCTGGCCCGTGGCGGGAGAAGGACGAACAGGCGGCGTACCGGAATGCCTGTGGTGCCTCGGGCGATGTGCTGTGGGCGTCACGCGCGACCGCGGAGGGCGGCGCCTGGGTGTCTCGGGCGGCGTTCGCGACGCGGCTGCTCGGCGCTGCGGATGCGGGCCGGCCGCAGGTTGTGGGAGCGGGGATCGAGCAGCGATTCACGGTGGCGGCCGGCGCCACGATGTGGGTAGTGACCTGTGTCGCGGGTGGTGGGCGGGACGCCGTCGAACCGGAGCTCGACGCCGTCGCCGAGGTCACGGCGCTCGGTGTGCGCGACCTCGAGCGGGTACGGCGTGACAGCCGCCGCTGGTGGGAGACCTATTGGCAGCAGTCGTCAGTGGATCTCGGGGACGACCTGATGGAGCGGTTCTACTACGCCGCGCAGTACTTCCTCGGTGCGTCGAGCCGCCCCGGCAAGGTTGCACCCGGGCTGCACGGGATCTGGACCACGACCGACTTCCCGGTGTTTCACGGCGACTACCACCTGAACTACGACGCCCAGGCGCCGTACTACGGGGTCTACTCGAGCAACCGTCCCGAGCTCGTGCTGCCGTTCTTCCAGGTGATCGAGGACTACCTGCCGGAGGCGCGACGTCGTGCGCGCGAGGATTTGGCGCGGGTTCAGCTGGAGTACATCGCGACGCGCTTTCCCGACGGTGGTCTGCCCGGGGGAGCGCTGTTCCCCGTTGGCCTCGGACCGTACGGTTCGACGACCGACGACGTGTACCTGAACCAGGTGTCGAACGTGCTGTTCACCGCATCGCAGTACGTCGAGTACTTCGACCACACGCAGGACACCGAGTTCCTGCGCGACACGGCGTACCCGTTCTTGCGGGACGCCGCCGAGTTCTTCGCGCACTATCTCGAGTGGGACGAGGGTCGGTATCGCCTGTGGAGTGGGCCGCACGAAGGCTCGTGGGGCTCGAACTCGTCGGTCGACATCGCACTGCTGCGCCAATTGCTGACGTTGCTGGTCGAGCACGAGGCGGATCTGACGGCGGTTGATCCGAAATGGCGGCACATGCTCGAGCATCTGCCGTCGACGCCGACCGCGGTGGTCAACGGCCGCATCGTCTACGCCCTCGCGGACGCGGGCACGCTCAAGGGTGACGATCCCCGCGACATCCGGCCCGGCGACAACACCGTGAACTTGGAATTCATCCACCCGGCGGGTCAGAGTGCCGATCGGCAGATCGCGATCGACACGCTCGACGCGATGGATTCGTGGGACCAGGAGAACAGCTTCCCGAAGGTCTTCACGCAGGCCGTGCGTGGCGGTTACCCGGCGGAGAAACTGCTCGACATCCTGCGCTCCGTCATCGAGCGCCGGCAGGCCCGGAACCTGCGAATCACCGACGGCTGGCACGGCATCGAGAAATCGGGAGCGACGGAGGCGATCAACAGCATGCTCGTTGCCACCCGCAACGATGTCGTCAGTGTCTTCCCGCACTGGCCGACGACCCGCGACGCGTCCTTCACAACGCTGCGCCAGAAAGGCGGTTTCCTGATCTCGGCGGCGCAGCAGGACGGGCGAGTGACGTTCGTCGAAATCGTCAGCTTGGCCGGCCGTCCGCTGCAAGTCCGCAATCCGTGGCCCGAAGCCGCCGTACTCCGCAATGGGCAGCCCGAGCCGGTGAGCGATCAGGAGATTCTCCGGTTCGACACGGATCCGGGCGACCGGATCGAGCTCACCGCGGTTAATCAATTGACGTCCACTGAGGCGTCCTGATCTGCTGAGGGTACGTACGCCGGACCAGCCGGCGGGAACCGGAAGGAGGAAGCCGATGTCTGTTCTGTCCAGCTTCGCTCTGAAAGGTTCTCTGGTTTGGTATTCGCACGTTCGTTCAGCTGTGAACACTGTGGCGTAGAGGTTTCCCTCGACGCCCCCGGCACCACCCATCGCAATCATTGCCCGAGTTGTCTGTGGTCGCGGCATCTCGACCGCAACGTGCCGGGTGATCGCAAGGCCGACTGCTCCGGCGGGATGGAGCCGATCGCGGTCACGGTCCGCGGCGAGGGCCGGTGGGTCCTCATCCACCGATGTACCAATTGCGGTCGGCTTCGCCTGAACAAGACCGCCGGCGACGACAACGTCCTGCTGCTGATGCGGCTGGCCGCGCTGCCCCTGACGATGCCCTTCATCCCGTTCGCCGCGGAGCCCGCGACCGCCAGCAACGGCAACGGCAACGGCAACGGCGCGCCCCCACCCGCGAGGAAGCCGAGGGCGCGGAAGGCGAAGACCTGACGGTCAGAAGAACACGTCGGCCGCGGAAGTTGCCAGCACCAGCGGTACGCCGATCAGCAGCGGCGTCAGCGCCGCGATCGCGATGACCAGTGGCGACCATCGCCGCGGTGGCGGGTCGAGCAGGCGCTCGACCCGGACGAGGGCCTGGCCGCCCGTCGCGGCCAGGCTGCCGTTCGGTGTGGCCGGGCCGAGCAGCCCGATCGCGGTAGCCAGCGAGCTGCCGTCCACCTGGCGACGAGCGCTGTCATCGGCGAGCAGTTCGACCAGGTCGGACGTCGCGGCGCGCAGCTGTTCGAGCGCCGTGATCCGCGGAAACGCCTCGACGAGCAGCGTGGCCCAGCCGACCAGCAGGTGATGGCGCCCGGTCAGATGTGCACGTTCGTGGGCGATGACGGCGTCGAGCTGCCGTGGTTCCAGCAGCTTGACGGCGTCCTCGGTGATCACCACGTGACCCGTGCCTGCCACGCAGTACGCGGCTGGTGCCGGCGCCGCGATGACGGTCGCGTCGAGCTCCGGGTCATGACGGCCGAGCAGCGACAGCAGGTCCAGGTGGCGTTGGCGCGTAGTACGGCGGGTGCGCCGCAGGCTGATCGCCGCGCGGACGAGCCGGCCGGACACGATCAGCGTGATCAGCAACCCGGCCAGGACCGGGCTGAGCACGTCGATCAGCGTGAGGGCGTGGACGTGCTTGCCGTGCGGCAGGTAGCGCACCGCGGACATCAGCTTCAGTGCCGCCAGGCCGATCGCGAAACCGGCACAGCCGATCGAGGTGTGCCACAACCCGAGTGCGAGCGCCGGCGAGCGGCGCGCGAGGCTCGACCGGGACAGCAGTCGCGGTCCGACGGTGGTGACGGCGGCGGCGTAGCCGGTCAGCAGCACCGCGTGGATCGCGACGTTCATGGTGCACGCTTGTCTGTGCGCTGCCGGCTCGACAGGGCTTCCCGCACCGCGGTCGCCTCCTCTTCGGTCATGTGATCCACGAAGCGGAACAGCGTGGCGATCTCGTCGCCGCTGCCGGCCAGGACCTGGCGCATGAGTTCGGCGCTGTAGTCCTGCCTGGTCGAGACCGGCCGGTACCGGTAGGCCTTGCCTTCGAGTTCCCTCGACAGCCAGCCCTTCCGGTACAGGTTGTCCATCACGGTCATCACCGTGGTGTAGGCGAGCTGACGCTCGGCGGCGAGGTCGTCGAGGATCTCGCGGACCGTCGCCGGATCGTCCCGGCTCCAGAGCCGATCCATGACGACTGCCTCGAGATCGCCGAATCCACGCACCCGCTACCCGCCCCCGGTCTCGCTGTCATCCCCGTTGTGTCACCCCGCGCTGACCCCGGCCGTACGGCTCACTTGGTGCGGAAGACCAGCAGTTCGGTCCGGCCGTCGCTCAACGGCACGAACTCGCTGCCGACCAGCTCCAGGCCGCGCCGGCCCAGGAACTCCACCACCCAGTCGCGCGGTGTCAGTTGATAGATGTTCGCACGCGACGGCTCGTCGAGCCAGGTCTTCGTCACCACGTCGTTCAGGCATTCCTCGGTGATCACGTCGAACGCGACGACGCCACCCGGCCGGACGACCCGGGCCATCTCCGCGATGTAGCCGAAGGAGACGACGAAGGGGAGGTAGACGAACACCTTGTGTGCATGCACCAGGTCGACCGACGCGGATGTCGTCGCGTCCAGCGAGTGACCGTTGGTCGGCCTGATGATGAGCTGCGGCCGGAGTTGGCGCAGGTACCGCACCCAGTCAGGCGCTGTTTCATACACCTCGTACGCGTCAGGTTGCAGCGCGTCCATCACCCTGGTCAGGTACCGGCCCGAGCCGGCACCGATCTCGCAGACCCGGCCGATCCCGCTCTCGAGCTGCCCGAGCCGGAGCATCGCGGCGACGGTCTCGGCCGTCGAACCGGGCTCGGCGCTGAACGCATCGAGGTAGTCGCCGACCGACACTCCGGCCTTGTCTGCCGCCGCGATCGTCTTCCGTGCGGGCAGGAACGCCCCGACCGCCGGATCGCTGCTGTACCCCCGAACGAGTTGTACCCCCGCCGGCCGGAGCACTCGATTCACCCCGGTCCGTGCACTCGCCAATAACGACATAACGCCCCCTAGAAAACAGCGGCCTCGGCCGCACCCCCCTGGCCCACCGTCCAGTCCCCACCGCAGCAAGCCAGCTGTCTACGATGCAGGATAGTACTAACATCCATAGTTGATGCAAGACCCACATCGAGAGCAGCAACGGGACCGAAAGCTGCCAGGAGTACCTGCAAGTGGGTCAGCCGGGCGATCGCCCGTCGGGGAGGTCCGCGAAGTGCACGTCGTACCGGTCCCGTTCGGGGATCAGGGACGGGAACTCTGCTTCACCACGGCTGATCGCGGCGAGCTGCTCGACGTACCCGAAGCGTTCGATACCAGGGCTGAGTACGACGAACACGTCGGCGACCTCGCCGTGGGCCGCACCGAAGACATGCACCAGTCCGGGCGGGACGATGACGAGCCCGCCCTTGCCGACGGTGGTCAGGGTCTCGCCGAGACGGAAGAGCATGGTCCCGTCCAGCACGTAGAAGACTTCGTGCGAGAGCTTGTGGTGGTGCGGCGGTGCACCGTCGGCGCCGGTGGTCAACGTGAGCCGGCTCGCGCTGACCGCACCGCCGTCGGCGAGCAGTTCGAAGGCGCCGTCCGAGAGCGATGCTCCGGTGGCGGAGCCGGGTTGCACGACCAGGGCGGGGTTCTGGGCTTCCATGGGTGCCTCCTACGGTTGGAGCCCGCTCACGCCGGGGCGTCGGCGTTGGTCACGGGCTTCAGCTGGGTTGGTGCGGCGGCGGGGAGGTTGCGGTTGAGGAGAGCGCGGAGGGTTTGCGGCCAGGCGTAGAGGAACAGGGCGCAGAGACCGGCGTAGCAGACGACTGTGAACCAGCTGAGCGCTTCGATCCCGGTATGGCGGCTGATGACGGCCATGCCGGTGACGATGGTGCCCCAGGAAAACGGTGTTGCCCACCAGGCCATGGAGAACGTCAGGCCCTTGCCGAAGGCCCGGACGAGCATGGCCACGCAGACGGCTGCCCACAACAAGGTGAAGCCCATGATCGGTACGCCGGCGACGACGGACAGGGTTTGCAGACCGGTGTCGAACGGGGCGGGGAGACCCGCATTGGTCGCCTGGTCGCCCAGGTTCCCGAGGGCGTTGACGGCTTGCCCGAACGGGGCGATGGCGATGAACAGCAGCGGCGTCAGCTGGATCGGCAGCGGCCCGTGGACGAACAATCGCTGCATCACGAGCGGCAGGACCACGAGCGTCATGATCAGGTCGAGGCCGAACATCGCGTACAGGCACACGACGAACAGCGCCTTGCCCTGGCCGGCGGACTGGTGCTGGAGAAGCGGCAGGGCGAACGCGGCCGAGACCATGGTTCCGGTCGGCGGCAGGAGCCAGGCGGGGGACTGGCCGACGATGCTCAGGTCCTGCTTGATGATCATCAACAGCGTCAGTCCCACTGCGCACTCGAGACCCACGACGGTGCCGATCGTCCACAACGTCGCGCTGAGCCCGATCGCCAGGCTGTCCGGGAGGAACGTGTGCCCGACGGTGTAGCAGACCAGGCCGGTGGCGAGGAAGGCCAGTGACACGCACGCGTAGAACGGTGCGACCGTCGGGTCGAGGAGGTCCGCGCGCGCCTGGTCGGTGTGGACGTACCAATGGATGCAGCGCGCGATCACCACGGCCAGGAGCTCGACGAAGGCCAAGACGGTGAAGACCTGCCAGACCTGCAACGCGCCGGGGAACTGGTGCGGCAGCATCACCCCCGCGCCGGGAATGATGGCCGTTCCCATGACCACGGCGTACCAGTTCGGGCCGACGTAGCGGAAGGCCGTCAGCCGGGCATTGTCAGTGCTCACCACGCACGTCCTTCTGGGATTACTCCTTGTTCCAGCCGTGGAAGGGGCTGTGGTCGCCGGACTCCCACGCCTCCCGGAGGCCGGGGGTGCTGAGGTCCCAGTCCGGGCGTACTTCGCTGCTCGCCGCGCGGAGGTCGCGCCAGAGGTCGGCGATCGACGGGCGCCCCCAGAACCAGTAGCCGTTGTAGATGCTGTGCACCACGAGCCCCGGTTTCAGGACGATCGTGTACGGGATCATCGGGTCGTTGTCGGGATCGGTGTACTCCTGGATGTCGAGGTCGCGCTGCACGATCCGCCCGGGGTCGGACAGGAACGGCCACTGGGCCCCGACCGAGGCCCGGAACTCCTGCAGCGTGTGGTGCTCGTCGGTCGCGATCGTCACGATCTGCGTGTAGCTGACCGCGATCTTCGGGTAGAACGCCGCGAGCTCGAGGTGCTGCTGGTGCTCCTTCGGGCAGTAGTGCCCGCGGGCCAGCGTGAGGATCATCGGGTCGTCGCCCTGCAGGTCGCTCAGCTTGCGCGGTACGTCGTCCTGGTCAGGCAGCTGAAAGTCCGGGAAGGTCGCACCCGGCACGATGTCAGGTCGCATGAGCCTCACGGTAGACCCGGTCGACCGCGACGGCCCGTGGTCGACTCCCTGGTGCGGACCCGGGATCACCGGTCGACCGGACCAGGGAGTCACCCGGGTGTGGCCGGGAGGTCGCGCGGAGCATCGTCGGTGGCACATCGCGGTCCTCTGCCCTGGGAGGAGAACAGCCCATGTGTTTCGCTCACTCGGCCACGGCCAGCGACTCGCTGCACGTTCAGGCAGGAGTCGGTCCGGAGGCGGCCCAGAGTTTCGCGCAGCTGGCGGACGCCGGCGGGCTGGGCGCGGTCGAAGTCGCCGGATCGGGTACGCCGGACACGCTGGCGGCTCCCCGCGGCGATCGGATCCTCGACGGGTACGGCCGGGTCCTGCACAACCGCTGGAACCGCGACCTCGAGCCGGCCGTGACGGTCCGCCCCGGTGAGGAGATCCAGCTGCTCTGCCGCGACGCCCTGGACATCGGCGACCAGGCGCGAACCATCACGCCGGAAGGCACGATGACGCTCGATCTCGGCCGGATCCACCCCCTCACCGGCCCGGTCTACATCGAGGGCGCCGAGCCGGGCGACATCCTCGAGGTCGAGGTGCTCGACGTCAGCCCGCTGGTCGACTTCGGCTACACGACCGTCAGTCCCGCGCTCGGGCTGTTCGGGACGCTGCGCCCGGAGAGTCTGGCCGGTTTCGCTCCTTGGCTCGAGGCATCGCAGCTCAGCGATCCGAGTCCCGGGGCGGTGCCGTCGGCCCTTCCCGAGGGGCAGCCGTTCGGCAGCGGGGCGGCGTACGTGCAGCTGTTCCACTTCGAGCGTGGGCAGTCGACCGGGGCCGCGACCTTCGTCGGCTCGGACACCGGTACGCGGGCCCGGATCCCGATCGCGCCGTTCCTCGGCATCATGGGTAACGCGCCGATGCGGAAGGGCATGTACCGGACGTTTCCGCCCAGCTTCAGCGGCGGGATGGGCGGCAACATCGACGTCCGGCAGATCACGCCGGGCTCGCGGCTGCAGCTCCCGGTGTACGCCGAGGGCGCGCTCTTCTCGGCCGGCGACGGGCACATGGCCCAGGGCGACGGCGAGATCTCCGGGACCGCCATCGAGACGTTGATGTCGGCGACCCTGCGGTTCCAGGTCGTCAAGAACACCGTCATCGGTGCTCCACGAGCGATCGTCCCGGCGGCAGACCCGACTCAGCTTCGGTTGTCCACGGAGATGGCGGCACTGGGGTACTACGTGACGACCGGCGCCGGCCCGGATCTGATGGAGAACGCCAAGAACGCCGTCCGCGACATGATCGACTGGCTGGTCACCGACCAGGGCGTCAGCATGCACGAGGCGTACGCGCTGTGCAGTGTCGCCGGCGACCTGAAGATCAACGAGGTGGTGGACCTCCCGAACTGGCTGGTCTCGATGACCTTGCCGCGGGGAATCTTCGAAGGAGCGGCCTGATGAAAAGCATCACGCCCTTGGGAGCAGTCGTCGGCGGGCTCTTCGCCGGCACCGTCGGCACCCTGGTCATGGACCTGGTGCTGTACGCCGAATATCGCCAAGGCGGCGGCAAGAGCGAGTTCACCCGCTGGGAGTTCTCCAGCGACATCGAGAGCTGGGAACAGGCTCCGGCGCCCGCGCTGGTGGGCAAGCGCCTGTACGAAGGCCTCTTCGATCGTGAGCTGCCCGACCACCGGGCGGCGCTGGTCAACAACATCACCCACTGGGCATACGGGATCGGCAACGGCGCGGCGTACGGCGTGGTCGCCGGCTCCGCCCCGAAACCACGGATCTGGTACGGCGCCCCGTTCGGCGCGACCGTGTGGGGGACCGGGTACGTCGTACTCCCGGCCGCGAAGTTGTACCAGCCGATCTGGAAGTACAGCCCGAAGATCCTCGCGAAGGACCTCGGCGCGCACCTCGGCTACGGACTGGGTACGGCGGCCGCTTTCAAACTCGCGACACTCGCCAGGAGGCTCCGGCGATGACTCAGGACCCGACCGCCCAGCACCAGCCCGTGCGGGGTTCCGGTCTGCTCGGGATGCGTCGGAGGACGGTGGCCGATCTGCTGGTCGCGACCCTCAAGGCGTCCGGTGTTCGGCGCGTCTACGGGTTGCCCGGCGATTCGCTCAACGGACTCACCGACGCGCTGCGACGCGACGGTGAGCTGGACTGGCAGCACGTCCGGCACGAGGAGGCGGCAGCGTTGGCGGCCGCCGGCGAGGCCGCGACGACCGGCGAGCTGGCGGTCTGCGCGGCGAGTTGCGGGCCGGGGAACCTGCACCTGATCAACGGGCTCTTCGACGCGCAACGCAGCCGCGTGCCCGTGCTGGCCATTGCCGCGCACATCCCGTTGGCAGAGATCGGCAGCGGGTACTTCCAGGAGACTCATCCCCAGGAGTTGTTCCGCGAGTGCAGTGTGTACGTCGAGTTGGTGAGCGCTGCCGAACAGTTTCCGCGGATCCTGCGCGTGGCGATGCGCTCTGCTGTCGAGCGGCGTGGCGTGGCGGTGGTCGTCGTACCGGGTGAGGTGTTCAAGGCCTACGCTCCGGAGAACACTGTGCACCCCGTCTGGGCGGCCTCGGCTCGGGTGCTTCCTGCTGACGACGACCTGGCCAATGCCGCGGGCGTTCTGAACGACGCGAAGGCGGTCACGATTCTGGCCGGCGCGGGCTGCGCGGGTGCACACGACGACGTGGTCGCGATCGCCGAGCGGTTGAAGGCCCCGGTCGTGCATGCCCTGCGAGGCAAGGAGTTCGTCGAGTACGACAACCCGTACGACGTCGGCATGACGGGCCTGCTCGGGTTCGTGTCCGGCTATCGCGCGATGGAGCACTGCGATGCGTTGCTGATGCTCGGCACCGACTTCCCGTATCGCCCGTTCTACCCGGAGCACGCGCACATCGTCCAGGTCGACGTCCGCGGTGAGAACATCGGCCGCCGTACGCCGGTCGACGTACCGCTGGTGGGAACGGTGAAGGACACCGTGCAGGCGCTGCTGCCACTGCTCGCGGAACACTCGGACGGTGAGCACCTGAAGACCATGACCGCGCACTACCAGCGGACCCGCAGCCGCTTCGACAAGCTGGCCGAACCGGGCCGGCGACGCGGCGCGCTGCATCCCGAGACGGTCGCGACGGCGATCGACCGGTTGGCCGCGGACGACGCCGTACTGATTCCAGACGTCGGTACGCCGACCTTGTGGGCCGCGCGGTACTTCCGGATGAACGGTCGGCGCCGGCTGATCGGTTCGTTCACCCACGGCACGATGGCGAACGCGTTACCGCAGGCGATCGGTGTTCAGTCCGCCTTCCCGCAGCGACAGGTCGTCGCGTTCTCCGGCGACGGCGGGCTGGCCATGTTGATGGGCGAGCTGCTGACGTTGCGTCAGCTCGGACTGCCGGTGAAGGTCGTGATGCTGAACAACGGTGCGCTCGGCTTCGTCGAGCTGGAGATGAAGGCCGACGGCATCGTCAACTTCGGCACGGACCTCGACAACCCGGACTTCGCGGCGGTGGCGGAGGCCGTCGGCGTGCACGGCCTCCGCGTCGATGACGCGACCCAACTGGACGACGCGCTGCAGAAGGCGTTCGCCCATCCTGGTCCCGCGCTGGTCGACGTCCACACCCTGCGCCACGAGGTGGCCATCCCGCCGCGCATCGCGCTGAACCAGGCCGCCGGTTTCACGCTCTGGGCGACCCGCAGCGTGCTGAACGGCGACGCCAGCGCAGTGCTCGAGGTCGCCCGCACCAACCTGCGGCAACTCGCCCACGAGTAGCCCGGTTCACACCGCCGGGTAGACCTCCGCTTCGTAGAGCGAGTAGCCGTACTGCGTTGCGCGGTGGACGCCCTGGACGCGGACATAGCGTCCGGCGGCATCGAGCCAGACGGTGTCGGTGCCGCCGTCGCCGTTGGTGACCTCGGCGGCCGTGGTCCAGGTGTTCGCGTCGTCGGAGACCTGGATCTTGTAGGCGGAACCGTAGGCGGTCTCCCAGCGGAGCACGACCTTGCCGAGGCGGGTGGGCGAGCCGAGGTCGATCTGGAGCCAGGACGCGTCGTCGTACCCCGACGCCCAGCGGGTGCCGGCGTTGCCGTCGACGGCCAGGTCCGCGGTGAAGGACGTACCGGGTTCGGTGCTTGAGGCAACGACCGGGCGGTGCAGTGCGCTGTTGGTGTCCGAGGTGCGCGGGCGGACCGCGACCCGGAGTACGGCGCTACTCGTGGTGCTGCCGGTCAGAGTCGCCGGGATGTCGACGTCGGCGAGAGCCGCGTCGGCCGGCGGCGTCAGCTTCACGGTGACCGACTGGGTGAAGCCGCGCCGCACCGCGATCGGGGTCGTGATTGGAGCGGCGGACCAGCCGGCCGGAGGAGCGATCTGGAGAGTCCCGGTCACGTCCTTGCTCAGACCTGCAGCGACGTCGATCACGAAGCTCGACGCCACTCCGCGCACCACATCGGTCCGATCCTCGCTCGTGCGCAGCGTGACCTGCGGGGTGTCGGTCCACAGCGGTACGAGCTCGGCGACGGCGGCGGGGCTGCCGCCCTTCCACACCAGGCGTACGGCCTCGGCCGGCAGATCGCCGACCGGCACCTCGGCGTACGCGGACGAGAAGCTCCCGACTCGCTGCCACACGCCGCCGACCCGGACCTCGATGTCAGCGGAGCCCACACTGGACGACGGCTGCAGGACTGTCAGCCGAGCCAGCGCCCGCGGCGCCGACAACGTCGCGACCAACGCATCGCCCGCGTTCGGTGCGGTTGCAGGGACATACGCGGTCTCCACGTTGCCGTCCACGGCCCGCTGGTACGACGAGCCCGCGGCCGGCGTCGGCGTACCGCTCGCGGTCAGCGTCGTCGTCGTACCGCCGATCGTCTCGACCGAGAACTCGCGGACCACGAGCCAGAAGTCGCTCGCGGTCAACGACCGGTACCGCACGTACCGCGCCGTGGTCCCCGCCGGAGCGGTGAACCGTACGTCGGCGGTGGTCGCGCGGGTGAGCTCGGTCCAGCGCGTACCGTCGACGGAGTACTCCAGTGCACCCGAGTGGATGTAGTCGTTCGGGCTCGACGTCTTGCCCATCAGGACGGCGATGGCGCCGATCGAGACCGCCGAGCCGAGATCGACCCGGATCTCCGAACCAGGACCGGGGTTGCCGTTGCTCCAGTAAAAGGTGTTCGCGTCGCCGTCGACCATGCGCGCCGGCACATTGTCCTGGTAGGTGCCCAGGTTGGTCGTCGCGGTCTTGCCCGGGGTGACGCCGAGCCAGCGGTCGTGCACGCGGCCGGTCTCCGCGATCAGTTCGTCGACGACCCGCTCACCGATCCGCGGGTAGGTCCCGTCGTGCGGCGCGCGGCTGTCCCGGATCGCCTTGGCCTGCGTGACGAGTGCGGTCATCTGCTGCCGCGCGGTCCAGGCCGCCGGACCGTTGCCGGCCTCGAGTGCAGTCAGCAGGTCGAGGGCGCGGCTCATCGCCTGTCCCCAGAGTTCGGTTGCCTTGAGCCACGATTCCGCTTCGTCCCCGAACGCCGGATCGGCGACGCCGGCCCGGATCGTCGCCGGTGCGGTGGTGATCGCGGCGACCTTCGGCTGCAGGAAGGCGATCGCTTGCGTGCGTTCGCCGGCGCGCCACCGCTGCCAGAACTCGTCGACCGCGGCGCCGAAGACCGGTGCGCTGTCCGAGTGCAGGGTCCCGTCGTAGGTGTTGAGGTCGGCGAAGACCCGCAGCGCGTCGATCGTGCGCGGATCGCCGCCGGCGCGTTCGCTGATCGCTCGCAGCCAGACGGGCGTCGCGTCGTACCGCGCCGGGTTCCAGCCGAACTCGGCGAACGAGTACAGCGCGAGCTTGCTCACCGCCGCCTGGTTCATCGGGTTGGAGATCACGCCGACGACGCTGTCCGCGATCCCCGCTTCGCGGCCGGTGTACGGCGCCAGCAGCAACCGGCCCGCCGCGTAGTCGTTGACCGGGTAGTTGTCCCAGATCAGGATGTCGTGGCCGAACACGGCCTTCGCCTGCGCCGCCTGTGCCGCCGTGATCGTCTTCGGTACGACGCCGATCCCGGTCCAGTGCACGACGACATCGCTGTCGAGCTGCTCGCGCAACGCCTTCTTGTACGGCGTTTCGCTGACGTTGTAGTACTCGGTCGGCACCATCTGGAGCGGAGCGACGTCCGGCTTGGACTCGACCCACTCGCGCTGCACCCGGTTGAGCAGATCGCTCTGCGCCCGGCCCGCGGCCGCGCCTCCGGTGCCGTACTTCGCGCGGTCCGCGTCGCAGTGCCAGGTGTTGTAGTCGATGTCGTCGAGCGGCACGTTGAACGATCGGGCGCCCAGTGCGTACAGCGACTCGAACTTCGCGATCAGGGCCTGGAAGTCGGCCTCCGAGGTGTAGCAGATCGACAGACCGGGGGAGAGGGCGAAGGTGAAGTCGACCTTGTTCTGCCGGGCGCGGGTCACCAGCTCGCCGAGTTGCGCGAGCTTGTCGGCCGGATAAGCATCCCGCCAGCGCTCCCGGTGGTACGGGTCGTCCTTCGGTGCGTACTCGTAGGTGTTCATCCGGTGCGCGCCGAGGTAGCTGAGGTGATCGAGGCGGTCGGCGTTCGACCACGGCGTACCGTAGAAGCCTTCGATCGAGCCGCGGTAGCGCATCGTCGGCCAGTCCCGGACGGCGATCCCGGGCATCCAGTCCTGGCCCGGCCGCGCTTGCACCAGCTGCGCGAGGGACTGGGCGGCGTAGAACGTGCCGTCGCCGTCGACTCCGTCGAGCACGATCTGGGCGCGGTCGTTGCGATCGCGTCCAGCGGCGAGCACGTAGCCCTCGGCGGGGAGCCCGGTGCTGTCCTTGACCTGCAGCGCGGACAACACGGGCGCGGAACGGCCGAGCCAGATGGTGGTTGGCGTACCGGGATCAGTGCCGTCCGTCGTCTGGACGGTCTTCACGCCGGCACGCTTCAGCGCTTCGCGGACGACCCGCTCGGCGTCCGCGTCGGAGCGCGACGTACGGACGAGGCCGACGACGGGAGTGACCGGGAAGCCGTCACTGCGTTCGACGACCTGCTGCGGTTGTGGAGTGATGGCCGGCTTCGCCGCGGGTACGGCGGTTGCTTCCGGCGCGACCAGTGCGAGGGGCCAGGCCAAGGCGAGCAGGCTGACAGCGGACACGAGAAGGCGCATCGAGTCTCCTCAGGCGGGGGGAGTGCAGCGAGGGCGTGTCTTCCAATCCCCCGCCTACTGCGCGGGATTGGAAGACACGCCCTAGTTAGCCCCTGCGCAGAACTGCTCGTCAAGGCGTCGGGTCGGTCAACTCCAGGCAATTTCAGCGGGAGTCAGCGAAATGCGGTTGGGGTGCCGTGTAGTCCCCGCTGGGTGGTCTCGCGATCGGCGGTGAAGTTCGGTCCGTCGACCTCGGTGTCGTAGTACCGATGGAAGACCGGGGTCTGCGCGCCGGACATCGGCGGCACGATCCAGCTCCAGTCGGCCGGGCACTGGCGGCCCTCCCGTTCCTCGCGTTCGAGATGCAGGAGGAACCGGCGGGACTCGGTGTGATGGTCGGTGATGGTCACGCCGTGGACCTGGTACGAGTGCAGGACCGCACGGTTGATCTCGACCAGCGCCCGGTCGCGCCACAACGTCGACTCGTCCGAGGTGTCCAGCCCCATCCGTTCCGCGACCTCCGGAACCAACGCGTAGCGGTCGTTGTCGGCGAGGTTGCGGGCCCCGATCTCCGTGCCCATGTACCAGCCGTTGAAGGGCGCGGCCGGGTAGGACACCCCGCCGATCTCCAGCGTGTTGTTGCTGATCACCGGCACCGCGTGCCACCGGACTCCGAGACCGGCGAACCACGGCAGTTCGGGGTGCTCGAGCGGAACCTCGTGCACCGCGTCGTCGGGGAGATGGAACATCCGCGGTCCGTCCTCGACGGTCTCCACCACGAGCGGGAGGACGTCGAAGTCGCCGGTGAGGACAGGCGGCTGCCATCCGCGCCGGATCAGTTCCTCGGTGAACGACTGGTAGCGCGGGTCCCCGATCACGCGTCCGGACGGCTGCGCGTATCCGGCGTACCGGATGAGCTGTTCGTTCCAGATCCTAGGGGCAGGCCGGAACGGCGTGTCGGGGGCGAACACGCTGATCATCGGGCGGATCTTGCCGCCGTTGTGTGCGGCGCGGAGATGGTCGAAGCAGTGCGCGGCCACGTCGCCGGCGTCGGAGACGGTCCGCAGGTCGCGCACCCGCAGGCTGCGCCAATACAGCCGGCCGATGCAGCGCGAGTTGTTCCGCCAGGCGACCCGGGCGCCGAACGCCAGCTCGGCGGTGGTGTGCCAGTAGGTTCCGGTCAGGTCGATCTCGCGCATCACCGCCGCGATCCGCGGTGCGGCCGGACCGCTGTCGGGGTTCTCCGCGTGGAAGAGTTCGAGGAAGTCCGTGGCCTTGGTCCGGACCGACTGGATTTCGGTGCTCCAGGGACAACGTTCGGGGGCGGGCTGGCTCACGGCCGATCAGTCCGAGCCCGGAAACTCCGGTCCACTCCCGTGCCGGGAGCGGATCTGCCGGTCGTGCAGGTCGTCGTACAACGGATCCTTCTGGTACGCCGGATCCGGGGTCGCCGGCGAACTCCCGAGCCGATCCACCTCGCTGGCGAACGAGTCCACGAGCGACTGCATCTGCACATGGGCCGTGCGTGCGTACGACCGCACCTGCTCCCCGGCGGTGTCCATCGCCTCCGCGACGATCTGGCGCTCGTGGGCGCGCGCCTGGCTGATCCGCTCGCGAGCGTCCCGGCTGACGTCCTGGACCATCTCCTCGGCCACCAGTTGCGCCTGGCTGAACAGCTGGACGACCTGCTCGTTCACGCGCTCGCCGACCTGCTCGTACTCCTCGAGCTCGCCCCGGACGCGCTGCAGTTCGCCCCGCACGCGCTGCAGTTCCACCTCGAGGCGTTCCTTCTCGTGCTGGGCCGTTTTTCGCTCCTGCTCCGCGGCCTGTGCCTGGTCAGCCAGCTGATCGAGGAATCCGTAGACCTGACCCGCGTCGAGGCCCCGCATCCGGCGCTGGAAGGTCGTACCCCGGATCGTGTCGGGCGTCTGGGAGCGCGGAGAGTCGCGTCGGTGGCTGCTGTGCGTCACTTGATGTCTCCTGACCTGAGAGCGCCGGTCCGGCGGTGTGGTCGTCCGCGGCGGCGTAGTAGAAGTTCTCGTACTGGATGTTGTCGGGGCGCATACCGGCCGCGGACAGCTGTTCGAGCGTGTGCGCGACCATCTGCGGGCCGCCGCACACCATCGCCAGCCGCCCGTCCAGCGCCTGCCGGGCCGCGACAGCGCCGACCTTCCCGCGGGCGCCGGGGTAGGAGGGGTCTCCCGACACGACCTCGGTGTAGTCGAACCACGGCCGCTTCTCGGCCAGCTCCCGGAGCCGGGGCCGTTCGTAGAGGTGCCAGGCCATCCGTACGCCGTGCAGCAGCTGGACCCGCGGTGCCATCCGGGTGCGCTGCCACTGGTTGTCGATCTCTTCGAGGACCGCGAGCAGCGGGGCGAGTCCGGTACCGCCGGCGACCATCAACAGGTCCCGCGGGTCGTCCGGGCGCCGCGTCAGCCGCTCACCGACCGGTGACCCGAGCTTCACGGTGTCGCCGACCTGCAGGGTCCGCACCACGGTCGGGCTCACCTGACCGCCGTCGATCTGCTGGACGTGCAGGTCGATCGAGCCGTCCCGGCGCGGGGCGTTGGCCGGGCTGAAGTACCGCCACATGCGTGGGCGCTGCGGGATCTCCATCGACAGCGACTGGCCGGGAAGGAAATCGAACGCACTGCGGGGCTGGACTCTGAGCAGGGTCAGGTCCATCGTCCGCCGCTCGACCGAGACCACGTCGGCGTCCCACCACCCGGGACCCGTGTCCGAGGACGTCTCGGCCGCCTCGACCATGATCCGGGCGACCACCTGGTACGCGGCCGTCCACTGCATGGCGAGGTCCTCGTCCCACTCCGACCCCAGAAAGTGTTTCAGGGTTGCGCACAACGACACGCCGACCACGTTGTAGTGCTCCGCGATGACGGCGTACTTGCGGTGGTCGCGGCCGAGGTGTCGCAGGAACGCCTCGTCGCGCTCGATCTCGTCGACATGGCTGACGACCCGACCGAGCGCGCTGACGAACTTGTCTCGCTGGTTCGACATCGAGATCGGGAACATCGCCCGTACCTCGGGATGTGACACGAACAGATGTGAGTAGAAATACAGCGCGACCTGGTCCCCGTGCTTCGTTACCTGGTCCCAGCTGCGTTGGAGGGCGTAGGAATCCATGGCGCTATCCGTCTCGGGGAGGTCGCTCCTCGACCGGAATCGACGATCCGTCAGGGGGCATCACGTACTGCTTGGCATCGGCGGGTGCCGACGGGTACCGCGTTGACAAGGGTTCCCTCCCATTTCCAGTTCCCCGAGTCTGTGTCTGTCGTGCGCCTCTCGGACCTACCCTCGGCCCACCGGCTTGAAACCGGCGCACGGACTCTATCGTCTCGGATAACTCCCCAGAACCACGGGAACCCCTGTTACTACAGCGTATTGCGACCCATCGCAATGAACCCACTACGCGACGTGCTGGTAACAATCATTGGCCCCGCCAACAACCATTCAAACGATTGTTGGCGTCGCCAACACAGTGCCCTATATCACCCACGTGCCGTCTCGTCAGAGCGCCACGCCGGTGCCTCCGGGGTGTCAAGGTCACGGAGAAATCGGGAGGAGATCCCGCGCTGGTCGGCGTACCCACGTCAGGTGTACTGCGATCAGGCCGAGTAGGTCGCCGTCGTCATCGGCCACGTACGCCGCGCCGGCGGAGTCGTCACTCCAGTCCTGGATTCGGCCGGCCGTGGTCGCCGTACCTTCTTGTGGATAGCCCAGCTGGCGCAACAGTTCGTTGACAGCCGTGGCGTCGGCGGCGTGGGCCGGTCGGATGTTCATGGGGTGATCGGGAAGTCGAAGTAGGTGTCGGGGTAGGGTTCGTTTCTCAGCGTGTAGTGCCACCACTCGTAGTCGTAGGAGTCGAAGCCGTTGGACTCCATGACGGTGCGGAGGTGCTGGCGATTGCGGGCCTCGGTCGGTGTGATGCCGTGGGCGTTGTGGTGTGAGATGGAATCCATCAGGTCGTGGTCGCCGCCCATGCGGGCGATCTCACCAGTGGCCAGGTGGTAGAGGGTCAGGTCGACCGCGCTGCCGCGGCTGTGGCCGGACTTCGCGGCGACGTACCCCTTCTCGAACATCTCGGTCCGCTCGATGTTCGGATAGTGCCGCCGCTTCGTGCGGCCGTCCTCCGGCTGCCGGGACCAGCGCAGAAACCGGTCCACGGCGCGTTGCGGGCGATAGCCGTCCCAGAGCAGCAGACCGAAGCCGAGCGTCTCGGCCTGCTCGCGTGCCGCGTCCAGCGCGACGCACAGCGCCTTCGTGCCGACGATCCGGTTCGCCAGGTAGCCGTCCACCGGTTTCCCGGTGAAGTTGTCCCAGACGGCGTACTTCGCGTCCCAGCGGATCCCGCTGACGAACTCGTCCACGAAGACGAAGTCGGCGTTCACCGGACCCTCGGCGACACTGCCAGCGACACCATCCGGTCGATCAGCTCGGTCAACGACACCCCGGCGGCCGCCATCATCCTCGGGTAGCGGCTGTACGACGTCATGCCCGGGAACGTGTTGACCTCGTTGAGCATCACCGTCCCGTCGTCCTTGAGGAACATGTCCACGCGGGCCAGCCCTCGGCAACCGAGGGCGCGGTAGATCGCCTGCGCGGTCTCCCGGACGAGCGCGCGAGACTCGGCGGAGATGTGCGCGGGAACGGTCACCGTCGAGTTCTCGGAGCCGCTCTCGGGATCGAGCTCCTGATGGATCTTGAAGAAGCCGTGCGTCAGGTTGATCTGGTCCAGCTCACCGAGCGTCAGCTCGTCCTCGTTCCCGAGGACCGCGCAGCCGACCTCGCTGCCGACGACGGCCTCCTCGATCAGCACCTTCGAGTCGTACTGCCGCGCGGTCTCGATCGCGCTCGCGAGCTCCGACTCGTCGGCGACCTTGCTGACGCCGAACGTGGACCCCGAACGGGCCGGCTTCACGAAGACCGGGTAGCTGAGTTGCTCGAGATCGACCTTCTCGTCGGGCGTGACGGTCCAGAACTTCGGTGTCGCGATGCCTGCGTCGGCGACGACCGTGTACGTCAGTGACTTGTCCATGCAGAGGGCCGAGCTCTGGATGTCGCAGCCGACGTACGGGATGCCGGCGAGTTCCAGCAGGCCCTGCATCGCGCCGTCCTCGCCGAGTGTGCCGTGCAGGACCGGGAGTACGACGTCCAGGCGGACCGTCGTACTGCGGCCCTCGTCGAGCACGAGCAACCCGTGTACGGTGCTGTCGGGTGAGAGCACCGCGGGACGGCACTCGCCGTTCTCCCAGTCGGCGGACGGGCCGTCGCAGAGCATCCAGGCGCCGCTCGTGGTGATGCCGATCCAGAACGGCTCGTACTTCCGGGTGTCGAGATCGGCGGCGATCATTTGCGCCGACTTGAGCGAGACGGGGTGTTCCTCGGACCGGCCGCCGAAGATGATGCCGATCTTCATATCCATTCCAGCTTTCTTCTGTCGAATTCCAGGCAGTTGACGAGTGAGTTCTCGACGGTGTCGCGCAGCGCACGGTCGGTGTAATAGGCGGTGTGCGGGCTGATGATCACGTTCGGCAGTTTCCGCAGTCGCGCCAGGGGATCGCTTTCGATGGCGGTATTCCTGCAGTCGGAGTAGAAGATTCCTTCCTCTCCTTCGACGACGTCCAGGGCCGCGCCGCCCAACCTGCCGCTCTCCAAAGCCGCGGTCAGCGCGTCGGTGTCGATGAGTGCGCCACGTGCGGTGTTGATGACAAAGGCGCCGCGTCGCAATTGGTTGATCCGCCGGCGGTCGAGAAGATGGTGAGTGTCCGCGGTCAGTGGCGTATGCAGCGTGATGATGTCGCTGAGTTCCAGCAGATCCTCGAGAGGCACATAATCCGCGGTCGTTCTGGCGTGCTTGTCATAGGCGAGCACCCGGCAGCCGAAACCCCGCAAACGGTCCAGTACGGCGGCGCCGATGCGTCCCGTTCCGATGACTCCGACGGTCAGATCGCGCACGTCCTTGCCGCGTTCGGTGCTCAGTCGGTAGTCCTGAGCGGCCACGCGATCAAGCATTGATTTCGCGTTGCGGACCGCCATCAACATCAGCATCAAGGTGTAATCGGCGACACTGTCCGGCGAATACGCGACGTTCTCGACGGTGATGCCGACACTCACTGCATAGTTCACGTCGAGATGGTTGTAGCCGATGCTTCGCGTCGAGATGTATTCCACCCCGGCCCGACCGAGGGCGAGCAATGTCGCGTTGGTGATCCGGGTTTTGTGGCCGATGCTGATGCAGCGGTTCCCGATCGCCAGTTCGACGGTCGCCTCGGACACGGCGGCCGTGGTGAGCGTCGGTACGACGCGAAAGCGCGGCGCCAACTCCCGGAACAAAGCGGCCTCGTCGGGCTCGCAGCCGTAGATCGTGATTCCCCGTTCCGGGACGGCCGCGGAGCACCAGGACGCCAGCGATCCGGCGGTGCCGGTTCCCGATCGTGCTGGTTCGCTGTAGTTCATGTCTCCAGTCAATTCAGTGTGGTGTTGCCAAGCTGTATGAGGTTTTTGATATGCGGACGAAATGTCAGGGCATGTCAGCTCAGCGACCGCGCCGCCGGAGGACCTCGCGCCGCTTCATGTAGAGGTCGAAGGCGCGGTACACCAGCGGTCGCAGTGGCAGGTCCCACTCGCCGACGTACCTGACGGCCTGACCGCCGGTGCCGACCTTGAACTGGATCAGCCCGAGGTGCGAGTCGTCGGCGTCGACGGTCGGCGTGATGCCGCGCAGGTTGTAGACCTCGCAGCCCGCCGCCAGCGAGTCGCGGATCATCGCCCACTGACACGCGTTGGAGCCGCGCACCTCGCGTTTCTCGGTGGACGAGGCGCCGTACGAGTACCACGCCTGCGCGCCGACGCGGACCAGGATCGTCGCCGCGACCAGGTCGCCCTGGTGGTGCGCGAGATAGAGCCGGATGCGCTCGGGGTCCTCGGCACGCAGCTCCGCGAACATGGTCTCGAAGTACCGCAGCGGCCGCGGCGTGAAGTGGTCTCGTTCCGCGGTGTGGACGTAGAGATCGTGGAACGCCTTCAGGTCATCGCCGGTCGTGACCTCGACACCTTCCTTGGCGGCCTTCTTGATGTTGCGGCGCCAGAGCTGGTTCATCCCGCGGAGCAGACCGTCCTCGGTCGCGCCGGCGAGTGGGAGCTCGAAGGTGAACTGCGGATGCCCGGTCCCGAAGCCGACGTCCGGGTTCTGCGGAAGCCATCCGGCGTTCCGAAGCTGGTCGGTCACGCGAGCGCCAACCGGGTCGATCTGCTGGCTCGGGATGTCAGTGAGCCGCTCGACTCCCGGGTCCGCGATGCCTTCCTTGACCTGTACGGCGCTCCACGCGGTCGTGCGCACCGGTGGACCGAGCCGGATCGCGAACGCGCCCTGCGCTCGCAGGTACGCCGCCAACGGTTCGAGCCACGCGGTGAGGTCGCCGGACCAGTCGATGACCGGGCCCTCGGGCAGGTAGGCCAGCGTGTAGCGGTCGAGGCGCGGGACCGGGCGGTGCAGGACGAGTCCGGCGCCGACCAACCGCGGGCCGTCGTACCAACCTAGGGAGTCGCTGTTCCACTCGGTTTTGACGTGGGCCCAGGCCGGGGTCTGCAGGAAGCTGACCGATCGGCGGGTCCGGACGAACGCGAGGTGCTCCGCGGCGCTGATCGGCGCGATGGTCAGGTCGTGCGCAGTGGTCACCGTTGCATCCGCGGGTCGTGCGTCGGGTCGGCGTACATGGGTGGGCAGCCGTGATCGATCGCCGCCAGGCGGAGCTCGTAGTGCCAGGGTTCGTTCTTGTAGATCTGGCAGAGCCCGTACCTGGCGCCGTGCTCGGACAGCCACGCGGCGGCGTTCGGGCGCCCGATGTCGACCGCGAGCCCCGCCACGTGCGGCGACGTCTCCGTGGTGGCGACCCAGCGCGCGGCCTCCTCCCGCGAGCCGTACTTCGAGACCGCCTCGCGGAGCAACTGTTCCTGGTACGCCGGGGAACGCCAGCCACTGTTGACGAAGAACTCGATCCCGTCGCCGGCGGCATCCTTCGCGGCCGTACGCAGCGCACCGAGCAGGTCCGGATCGAGATTGCTCACCGCGGGCACCGAGTCGAAAACCGTCACGCCCTGCGGAACGACACCGTCGGCCTCGCCGAGGGACTGCCGGGTGCTGCTCGGCGATGCGGTGGGGAAGGAGGACGCGAGGGTCTGGTGGACGAACACGCCGATGAGCGCCACGTTCGCGACCACGAACGCCGCGCGGAGGGTCATTTTGGTACGGCGGCCCGCCGGGGCTGCCGATTCGCTCGCGGACATGCCGTCAGTCAACGCAACGCGCTGTTAACAGCACGTATGAGGTTTTCGATATGCCGACGATATGGTCGGCCTCGTAGCATCTGTAGGGTGCGGGTACTGATCGTCGAGGACGAGTCCGACATGGCGGACGCGATTCGTGATGGCCTGCGTCTGGAGGCGATCGCGGCCGACGTCGCCGGGGACGGTGACACCGCGCTGGAGATGCTGAGCGTCAATGCGTACGACATCGCGGTTCTGGACCGCGACATCCCGGGGCCGTCGGGCGACGAGATCGCCGAGCGGATCGTTGCCTCCGGCAGCGGTATGCCGATCCTGATGCTGACCGCCGCGGACCGTCTCGACGACAAGGCCTCCGGGTTCGAGCTCGGCGCCGACGACTACCTCACCAAGCCGTTCGCGCTCCAGGAGCTGGTACTGCGGCTCCGGGCCCTGGACCGCAGGCGCGCGTACAACCGGCCGCCGGTGTGGGAGATCGCGGGCCTGCGGCTGGATCCGTTCCGCCGCGAGGTGTACCGCGACGGCCGCTACGTGGCGTTGACCCGCAAACAGTTCGCCGTACTCGAGGTGCTCGTCGCGGCCGAGGGCGGAGTGATCAGCGCCGAGGAACTGCTGGAACGGGCCTGGGACGAGAACGCGGACCCGTTCACCAACGCCGTACGGATCACTGTCTCGGCACTGCGCAAGCGGCTCGGGGAACCGTGGATCATCGCGACGGTCGCCGGTGCCGGTTACCGGATCGACGCCGAGCGGGGGGACGACAAGCGTGGATAGGGAGCCCGGGCTGAGCGTTCGGCTCAAACTCACCCTGAGCTATGCCGGGTTCATCATGCTCGCGGGTTTCCTGCTGCTCGCCGTGGTGTGGCTGTTCCTGCTGCGGTACGTGCCCGACGTGATCGCCGGTTCGATGCGGATGCCGGATCGGAACGACCTGCTCCGCGCGTTCGTGCCGAAGGCGACCCTGATGATGGTGTTCCTGCTGGTCTTCGGCCTGGTCGGTGGCTGGATCCTGGCCGGCAGCATGCTCTCGCCGTTGACCCGGATCACCAACGCCACCCGCCTGGCGGGGAACGGATCGCTGTCGCACCGGATCCAGCTGGAAGGTCGCAACGACGAGTTCCGGGAACTCGCGGACGCCTTCGACACGATGCTCGCCCGGCTCGAGGCGAACGACGCCGAACAGCAGCGGTTCGCGGCCAACGCCTCGCACGAACTGCGGACTCCGCTGGCGATCACGCAGACGCTGCTGGACGTGGCGCGCAAGGATTCGAACCGCGACACCGGCGAGCTGGTCGAGCGTCTGCACTTCGTCAACACCCGGGCGATCGACCTCACCGAAGCACTGCTCCTGCTGAGCCGGGCGAACCAGCGATCCTTCGCCCGCGAACCGGTCGACCTGTCGTTGATCGCGGAGGAGGCCACGGAGACGCTCCTCCCGCTCGCGGAGAAGCACGGGCTGACGCTCGAGACGTCGGGTGACGTCGCTCCCACGCTCGGCTCCCATGCGCTGCTGCTGCAGATGACGACGAATCTGGTGCACAACGCCATCGTCCACAACCTGCCGGAGGGCACGGTGTGGGTGACCACTACGTTCAGCCCGCAGACAGTGCAGCTCACGGTCGAGAACACCGGCGGGAAGCTGCACCGGCATGTGGTCGCCACGCTGGTCGAGCCGTTCCAGCGTGGCTCGGCCCGGATCCGCACCGACCACGCCGGCGTCGGCCTGGGCCTGGCCATCGTCAAGAGCATCGCCAAAGCCCACAACGGCACCCTGACCCTCACACCCCGCCCCACGGGAGGCCTCCGGGTAGCAGTCGAGCTACCCACTGCCGCGGCCCGCAACGACCGCTGAGCCCGCGCGAGACGGCCTCGTGTCAGCGGGGGGCGAGGAGGCAGAACTCGTTGGTCTCGGGGTCGGCGAGGACCGTCCACGGTACGTCGCCCTGGCCGACGTCGGCGTCGGTGGCGCCGAGCCCCCGGAGCCGGTCGGCCTCGGCGGCCGGGGCGTCGCCGGGATACGGGCGGACGTCGAGGTGGAGGCGGTTCAAGCCCACCTTCGGGTCGGGATTGCGGAGGAACTCCAGGTACGGCCCGACACCCTTCGCGGAGCGCAGCGTAGCCTGGTCGTTGGTCACCTCGTGCACGGTCCAGTCCATTGCCTGACCCCAGAAGCGGGCCATCTCGCGCGGGTCCGCGCAGTCCACGACGACCGCAGCGATCGGGCCGGTGTCGCGGTAGATCTCCCGCGGCTCGAGCACACAGAACTCGTTGCCCTCCGGGTCGGCGAGCACCGTCCACGGTACGTCGCCCTGTCCGATGTCGACGGGTGTCGCGCCGAGGTCCTGCAGCCGGGCGACGAGCTCCTGCTGATGCGCCGCGGAGGTGGAGGCGAGGTCGAGATGGATGCGGTTCTTCACCGTCTTCGGTTCCGGGACGGGAAGGATGTCGAGGCAGACGGCACTCGGATCGGGATAGTCGAACCCCGCCGGCTCCAGGCTGGTCACACCGGGTTCGTCACCGGTGACGTTCCACCCGAGCGCGGCCCCCCAGAACCGCCCGAGCGCGGCATCGTCGCCCGCCTTCATCGTCACCTGGACCAACCGCGTCGTCATACCGCGGATCCTAAGCCCGCCCGGTCCCCGAGCCCGGCGTTGACGCCTGAGCGGTCGCGGCGGAGGCTGACGAGTGAGAGGAGTCGCAGCGAGAGGAGATGGCGTGATGGCGAAGGTACTGATTCTCACGGGGGACGCCGCGGAGGATCTGGAGGTCATGTACCCGTACCAACGGCTGCTGGAGGAGGGGTACGACGTAACGGTGGCCGCGCCCGAGGCGCGGAAGCTGCAGTTCGTGGTGCACGACTTCGTGGACGGGTTCGACACCTACACCGAGAAGCCGGGGCACACGTGGCCGGCGGACGTGGCGTTCGCCGATGTGGATCCGACGGAGTACGTCGCCGTAGTGATCCCGGGCGGTCGCGCGCCGGAGTACATCCGGAACGACCCGGACTGCCAGCGGATCGTGAAGCACTTCTACGGCGAGTCGAAGCCGGTCGCCCAGCTCTGTCACGGACCGCTGATCCCGGCGGCCGCGGGGGTGCTGAGCGGGCGCAAGACGTCGGCGTACCCGGCGCTCGCGGTCGACATGCGGGCCAGCGGAGCGGAGTGGGTCGACGGTGACGCGGTGGTCGACGGCAACGTGGTGTCCGGTCGGGCGTGGCCCGATCACCCGGGCTGGATGCGCGCGTTCATGGCGATCCTGAAGGAGCACGCACCCGCCTGACCCAGCGTGCAGCGTTCGTGCAGCGTTCGGAGAGGCAGGGTGGACGCAGCCGACGGGGGGAGTGAGTATGCCTGTCGCACCGTTGAAGGAGCTCGTCGACGAGGCACTGGCCAAGGGGTACGCCGTGCCCGCGATCAACGTGGTCGACGAGCTGAGCCTGCGCGCCGTGGTCGACGCCGCGGTCGAGCTGCGGTCGCCACTGATCGTGCAGACCTCGGTGAAGACCGTGAAGTCGGTCGGGCGTGACGTCCTGAAGGCGATGTTCGACGCCACCGTCGCGCCCGTACCGGTGCCGGTCGCGCTGCACCTCGACCACTGCCCGGACCGCGCGGTGATCAGCTCGTGCCTGGAAGCCGGCTGGAACTCGGTGCTGTTCGACGCCTCCTCGCTCCCGGTCGAGGAGAACCAGCGCCAGACCGTCGAGGTGGTCGCCGAGGCCCGCACGTACGGCGCCCACGTCGAAGGTGAGATCGAGGGGATCACGGGGGTCGAGGACGGGGTCGGATCGGACACCGAGTCGGAGCGTCAGTCCCTCGACGTGGCGACGTGGTTCGTGACGACAACCGGCGTCGACGTGTTCGCGCCGGCGATCGGCAACGCCCACGGCATGTACCACTCGACACCGGAACTCGACTCGCAGCGGATCACGGATCTGGTCGCGGCGACCGGGATCCCGATGGCGCTGCACGGCGGCTCGGGTCTGACACCGGCGCAGTTCCAGGACCTGATCGGCCGCGGCTGCTCGAAGGTGAACATCTCGACGGCGCTCAAGGTCGCGTACATGACGTCCTCCCTGGAGCACCTCGAGCACGCGCGGGCGACGGACAAATGGGACCCACCGTCGTTGTTCGGCCACATTCACACCGCCGTACGGACGATGGCGGCCGAGCACATCGAGATGTTCGGGAGCGGTGGCCGGGTATGACCGCGCTCGTGTTCGACTGCGACGGCGTACTGGGTGACACCGAACGCGACGGGCACCTGCCGGCCTTCAACGCGACGTTCGAGCAGTTCGGCCTGCCGGTGCGGTGGTCGGTGGAGGAGTACGGGCGGCTGCTGCGGATCGGGGGCGGCAAGGAGCGGCTGGCGACGGCACTCGACGACCCGGCCGTGTGGCGTGCGGCGGGGTCGCCGGCGACGCCCGAGGAGCGTGCCGACGTGGTGGCGACCTGGCATCGCGCCAAGACCAAGACGTTCACCGACCTGATCGCCGCGGGCGTGGTCCCGCCGCGTCCCGGCGTACGGCGGACCATCACCGCCGCGCTCGCCGCGGGCTGGACGGTGGCCGTCGCGTCCACGTCGGCCGAGCCGTCGGTACGGGCGGTGCTCGCGGGAGCGGTCGGTGCGGATCGGGCGGCGACGATCCCGGTGTTCGCGGGGGACGTCGTACCGCGGAAGAAGCCCGACCCGGCGGTGTACGAGCTGACGGTGCGGGAACTCGGGCTCGATGCGGCGGAGACGCTTGTCGTCGAGGACTCGCGGAACGGCCTGCTGGCGGCGACTGGTGCCGGGTTGCGAACCGTGGTGACGGTCAGCGGCTACACGCGGGACGAGGACTTCACCGGGGCGGCGCTGGTCCTGAGCAGCCTGGGCGATCCGGACGGCGAGGCGCTCGAGGTACTCGCGGACCCCTTCGGGATCGGTCCGTCCGGCGCGCTGGAGCTCGCCGATCTCACTCGGCTGCTGGATCGGTCGAGTACGGCATTCAAGGAGGGGCTGACGTGACGGATAGTTCTGACAGCTGGAGTGACATCGACCTGGTGATGAACACGATCATCGACACGTGCCTCGCCAACGAGAAATACTTCGGTGACCTCGATTCGGTGGTCGGTGACGGCGACTTCGGGTACTCGCTGGCGCGCGGTTTCGAGAAGCTGCAGGCGCAGTACGGCGAACTCGACCGGACCGACATCGGGACGTTCCTGAAGAAGGTCGGGATGCTGGTGACGTCGCGGATCGGCGGGACGTCGGGTCCGATCTGGGGGACCGGGTTCCTGCGCGCGGGGATGGCGGCCGGCAACGCCACCGCACTGGACGGGGCGACCGTGGTGGCGATGCTGCGGGCCGCGATCGAGGGGATCAAGGCGCGCGGCGGCGCCGAGTTGGGCGACAAGACACTCCTGGACGCGCTGGTGCCGCTGACCGACGCCGTCGAGGAGGGGTTGGCGGCCGGGCTGAGCAGCGCCGAGATCGTGGACCGTGCCGCGGTGGCCACCCGGTCGGCCGCGGACGCGACGGTCGGCATGGTCGCCAAACGCGGCCGGGCCGCCTACACCGGCGAGCGCAGCCGGGGATCCGTCGATGCCGGGGCGATCGCGGTCGCGGTGTTGATGGAGCAGATCGCACAGAACTGGAAGGGGAGGGACTCGGGATGAAGAAGTTTGTCAACGATCCCAAGAACTACGTGCCGGAGATGCTGCAAGGTATCGCGCTGGCCAATCCCGGGACGCTGCGGTACGTCCCGGAGTACAACCTGATCATGCGGACGGACGCGCCGCGCGACGACAAGGTGTCGATCGTGCAGGGCTCGGGCTCTGGGCACGAACCCGCGCACGTGATGGCCGTCGGCCCAGGCATGCTCGACGCGGCCTGCCCGGGGGACGTGTTCGCGGCGCCGCCGATGGAGTACGTGTACGAGACGACGAAGCTGCTCGCGTCGCCGAAGGGCGTGCTGCTGCTGGTGAACAACTACACCGGCGACCGGATGGCGTTCGACATGTCGCAGGAGCTGAGCGCCGCGGACGGGCTGGACGTGCGGACGCTGATCATCGACGACGACGTGTCGGTGAAGGACTCGACGTACACGGTCGGCCGGCGCGGGGTGGCGGGCAACTTCTTCGTGATGAAGGCGGTCGGCGCGGCGTCCGAGCAGGGCGCCAACCTCGACGAGCTGGTCCGGATCGGGGCGAAGGTCAACTCGGTCAC
Organism: Kribbella sp. NPDC043289; assembly: GCF_056436705.1. NCBI lineage: Bacteria > Bacillati > Actinomycetota > Actinomycetes > Propionibacteriales > Kribbellaceae > Kribbella > Kribbella sp. NPDC043289. The sequence goes on along the minus strand of NZ_JBWKCB010000001.1, from coordinate 1,765,678 downwards.
CCGCACGATGGGGATGGCGCTGACGGCCTGTACGCCGCCGGCGAAGGGCTCGCCGCTGTTCGAGCTCGGTCCCGACGAGATGGAGATGGGCGTCGGCATCCACGGCGAGCCGGGGCGCAGCCGCGAGAAACTTGCCTCGGCCAACGAGATCATCGACTACATGCTCGAGGCGGTCCGCTCCGACCTGCCGTACGAGTCCGGTGACAATGTCGCGCTGATGATCAACGGGCTCGGCGGTACGCCGATCAGCGAGCTGTACCTGCTCTACGGGCGCGCCCACCAGGTGCTGACCGACCGGGGCATCAACGTACGGCGCAACTACGTCGGTGAGTACTGCACCTCGCTGGACATGGCCGGGGCGTCGGTGACGTTGGTGAAGCTGGACGACGAGATCGAAGGACTGCTCGAGGCACCGGCCGAGATCGCCATCCGGGTGTTCTGAGTTCGTCCCGGGGGACCGTGGGTGCTGCTCAGCCCTCGGTCCCCGCCGCGTCGACTCCGTAGTCCGCGCGCAGTCGCCGTACCTCGGACTGCGTCGACGGCCACAGCGGTGAGGCGGGTGAGAGCAGCGCCAGCTGGTGTTCCCACGCGCTCAGGTCGGTGACGCCGGCGTACGAGCGGGTCCACGCGACGACGAGGTCGACGTCCTGCGTCCGCAGTACGGCGGCGCGCACGCGGTTGTCGAGACGGTTCCGGGACGCCACGACTCCGGGCGCGTCGGACTGCGGCAGCAGCGGACCCGGGTAGCGGCGCAAGGCCGACGACAGCAGATGCGAGTCGAGATCGTCGCCGACTTCGAGCCAGTCCGCGGCGATGTCGTGACGCAGCCGGTACGGGCGTGATTCGACGACGCCGGAGCCGAGGAGGGCGCGCAGCCGGGTCATCTCGCCGCGGAGCGAGGAACGATGGTCGGCCTCGCCGTACCGGGCGCCGTACAGCGCCTCCGACAACTCCTCGGCGGTCAGGCCCTCGGGGTGCTCGGCCAGCAGTACGACGATGTCGCTGTGCCTGCGGCTGAGCCGGAGGTCCCGCCCGTCGCCGGACACCTCGGCGTCCGGTCGGCCGAGCGCGACGATCCGCATCCGCCGGGCGGACTCGCCGGTGAGCCTGCGCAGGATGGTCAGCCGGCCGAGTTCGGCCTCGGCCATCCGGGCGGCCGCGCGGACCAGGGCGAGCGACTGCGGTGATCCGGCGTCGACGCCGCCGGTGATGTCGACCACACCGAGCACACGCTGCGTGTCCGGGTCGTAGATCGGAGCCGCCGCGCAGGACCACGGCTGCACCAGGGCCGTGAAGTGTTCGGCCGACCGGATCTGCACCGGTGTCGCCACCTCCAGTGACGTGCCGAGCGCGTTGGTCCCGACCTGCCGTTCGGCCCACCACGCGCCCTCGCTGAAGTGGATGCTGTCGGCGGCGCGCAGTACGTCGGGGCGCCCGCATACCCACAGCAGACGCCCGTCGCTGTCACCGACAGCCATCACGCACTCGCTGTCCACCGCGGCCCGGCCGAGGACGTCGTACAGCATCGGGAAGACCGCCGACAGCGGGTGTTCGGCCCGGTACGCCGCGAGCTCGTCGGCCCGGAAGGCGAACGGCGCCGCGGTGTCGGCGTGCAGCCCGGCCGCGACCGAGCGGTCCCAGGAGGCCGCGACCAGGCCCCGCACGGGCTGTTGCCCCGCACCCCCGAGGAAGTCCTCGTGTCGCCGATGCAGCCATCGGTCGATCGATTCCACCTTTCCAAGGGAACTGCCGAACCCGGCCAAAGTCCAGGCCGCTCCGTAAGACGCACTGGAAAGCGATTTCCATCTGTGATTGCATGGACCGGCGATAGTCAGTCACCGGACGATGCGTGAAGGAACGGGATATGTGGACCCTGTCGGGATTCGCTGACGAGATCGACAAAGACTTCGAGACGCAGTTGCAGGTGCTCGGGAAGCTCGGCGTGAAGAACGTCGAGTTCCGCAGCGCCTGGGGTGTGAACGTCCTCGATCTCACCGACGAGCAGCTGGCGGAGGTGAAGACGCTGCTGGACCGGCACGGGATCGCTGTCTCGGCGCTCGGTTCGCCGATCGGGAAGATCGGGATCAACGACCCGTTCGAGCCGCACCTGGAGCGGATGCGCCGCGCGCTGGACGTCGCCGAGACGTTGCAGACGGCATACATCCGGATCTTCTCGTTCTTCATCCCGCAGGACGACGACCCGGCCCAGTACCGGGACGAGGTGCTGCGCCGGATGGCCGCGCTCGCGGCCGAGGTCGGTAACCGGCCGGTCGTGCTCGCGCACGAGAACGAGAAGGAGATCTACGGCGACATCCCGAGCCGCTGCCTCGACCTGATCGAGTCCGTCGGGTCGGAGAAGCTGCGGACGACCTGGGACGCGGCGAACTTCGTGCAGTGTGGCGTGCGGCCGCACACCGAGGGCTTCGCGCAGCTGCGTCCGTACCTGGAGTACGTGCAGATCAAGGACGCGATCCTGGCCAGCGGCGAGGTCGTGCCTGCCGGCGAGGGCGACGGCGAGATGCTGGACACGCTGCGCGCGCTGAAGGCCGACGGGTTCGACGGGTACTTCTCGCTCGAGCCGCATCTGCAGTCGGCCGGCAAGTTCGGCGGCTACTCCGGCGCCGACCAGTTCGAGCGCGCGCACAAGGCGTTCACCGGCCTGCTGACCGCCGAAGGGATTGAGTTCGCGTGACGGTGCGATTCGCGGTCCTCGGCTGCGGCGTGATCGGCAAGCATCACGCGGCCGTGATCGACGGGCTGGCCGGTGCCGAGCTCGCGGCGGTCGTCGACATCGACCCGGAGGCGGCGCGGGCGCTGTCGGAGAAGTACGGCGTCCCGGCGTACGGGAAGCTGGACGATGTGCTGGCGCTGGGCGACATCGACGGTGTCGCGGTCTGCACCCCGAGCGGCGATCACGCGGGCCAGGCGATCGCCGTACTGCGGGCCGACAAGCATGTCGTGGTCGAGAAGCCGATCGACATCACCGCCGAGGCCGCGGCCGAGCTCGCCGAGGCGGAGCGGACGTCGAAGGGCAAGGCGACCGTCATCAGCCAGCACCGCTTCGACCCGGCGAGTCAGGTCGTTCGATCCGCGGTCACCGAGGGCAAGCTCGGTGAGCTGACGTCCGCGGTGGCGAGCATCGCGTGGTGGCGCAGCCAGGAGTACTACGACTCCGGCGCGTGGCGCGGTACCAAGGAGATCGACGGCGGCGGCGCTCTGATGAACCAGGGCATCCACACCATCGACCTGCTGGTCTGGATGCTCGGTCAGCCGGTCGAGGTCACGGCGCACGCCGCTCGCCTCGCCCACGACCGCATCAACGTCGAGGACACCGCGGTCGCGATCGTCAAGTTCGCCAACGGCGCGCTGGCGACGATCCACGGCACGACCGCGGCGTACCCAGGGGTGAGCGCCCGCGTACAGGTGCACGGCACGCGCGGCTCGGCGGTCATCGACGGCGACAAGCTGGAGTACTTCCACGCCGCCGGTGGCGCCAAGGAGGCCGGTGCGTACGGCGGTGGCGACACCAACCAGGCCGCACAGGTCCTCGCGGCCGACGCCCCGGCGCAGACCGCCGGTGCCGATCCGTCGGCGTTGTCGAACGCGCACTCGACCCAGTACGCCGACTTCCTCGAGGCGATCGCCACGGGCCGGGAACCGCTGGTGACGGTTGCCGAGGGCAGCCGGACGCTGGACCTGGTGCTGGCGATCTACGAGTCGGCCGAGACCGGGAAGCCGGTCTCGCTCTGACCCACAGCTCCGGCCCCGGACTCAGGTCCAGGGCCGGAGCTTTCCGGGGTTGCGGACACCCCAGATGTGTTTGATGCGGTCGCCGGAGATCTCGAAGGCGTAGACCGTGACGGTGACGCCGTCGCGCTCGGCCACGAGACCGGGCTGACCGTTGACGGTGCGCTCCACGAGCGTCAGGTCGCTGAACTTTCCCGCGAAGCTGACCATCGAGCGGGCGATCTGTTCGCCGCCGGCGATCGGCCGCAGGACCGCGCCGACGAGACCGCCGCCGTCGGCGATGACCGAGGCGTCGGGGTCCAGGAGAGCGACGAGGGCCTTGAGGTCCTTGGCTTCCCAGGCCTGCTTGAAGTCCCTGACGACGCGGGCCTGCCGGGCGGCCGGGGTCACCGGGGCCTGGGCGGCGCGGATCCGGCGGCGGGCCGATGACGCCAGTTGCCGGCAGGCCGCGGGGGAGCGGCCGACGATCTCGGCGACCTCGGCGAACGGGTAGCCGAAGACGTCGTGCAGGACGAACGCGACCCGCTCGGCCGGCGTCATCGACTCGAGGACCACGAGGAACGCCATCGTGACGGACTCGTCGAGCGTCACCCGGTCGGCCGGATCGGCGCGCGCGGTGGTTCGGTCCGTGGGGTCGGGGAGTGGCTCGGGGATCCATGCGCCGACGTAGGTCTCCCGCCGTACCCGGGCCGAGGTGAGCTGGGTCAGGCAGATCCGGCTGGTGACCTTGGTCAGCCAGGCGGCCGGGTTCTCGATCGACTGCTGCTCGGCCGGTGTCATCGCGTACCAGCGTGTGTACGCCTCCTGGACGACGTCCTCCGCGTCGGCGAGTGAGCCGAGGAGCCGGTACGCCACGTTGATCAACTGCTTCTGCTCGCTGACGATCATGCCCATCCGACACGGCAGCGCGGCGAAATGTGACGTCGGCCTGACGTTTCGCGGGGTTGCCTGGTCGGGTCGGTATGACTCACAAACACAAGGTCATCGTCATCGGCGGCGGGTACGCCGGAACGCTCGCCGCCAACCGTCTGCGGGTTCGTGACGACGTCGACGTCACGCTCGTGAACCCTCGCCCCGACTTCGTGGAACGCATCCGCCTGCACCAGTACGTCGCCCGCACCGGCGAGGCGACTCTCGACTACGGCACGCTGCTCGGCGACGGTATCCGGCTCGTGGTCGACAGCGTCGCCCGGATCGACGCCGGTGCCCGGACCGTGCAGCTTGCCTCGGGCAACGTTCTCGGCTACGACTACCTGATCTACGCGGTCGGCAGTCGGGCGGTGCCGCCGACGGTTGCGGGGGCGGCCGACTTCGCGGTCTCCTTCGCCGAGTTCGAGTCCGCGCAACTGCTGCGCGCGAAGCTGGACGATCTGCCGCTCGATGCCCCGATCACCGTCGTCGGTGGCGGGCTGACCGGCATCGAGACGGCCGCGGAGCTCGCGGAACAACGGCGGAAGGTCACCCTGGTTTGTGGTGGGGCGCTGGCTTCGACTTTCAGCTCTGGAGCTCGGCGGCACATCGCGAAGTGGCTCACCCGGAATCACGTCGACGTCCGGGTCGCCGACTCGGTGACCGAGGTGCGTGCGGACGCCGTTGTCCTCACGGACGGGAGCGTGCACGCGAGCGCATTGACCGTCTGGACCGCCGGATTCGGCGTACCGGAGTTGGCGGCCGCGAGCGGGCTGCGGACGGACGCGATGGGTCGCCTGTTGACCGACGAGACGCTGACGAGTGTTGACGACGAGCGCATCGTGGCGGCGGGTGATGCGGCCGCGCCGTCGGGGCGTCCGTTGCGGATGAGTACGTACGCCGCCGGCCCGCTCGGGGCGCGGGCCGCCGATACCGTGATCAGCCGTATCGCCGGAACTGCGCCGGCGCCGCTGGACCTTGCCTTCACCGGAGCTTGCCTGAGCCTTGGTCGCCACGCCGGGCTTCGGCAACTCGCGCGCAAGGACGACACTGCGGTGAATCTGTACATCGCCGGCCGTCCCGGAGCGTTCATCAAGGAGACGGCCTGCCGGTTCGTGGTGGACAAACGCATCCGGCGGGAGGCCAACGACCCCGGCTCGATGAGCTGGCCCAAGGCAGCGCCCCGCCACGCCACGCAGACGGTCAGTTGATGACTTGGAGGTCGACGCCGTTGGCGATGCGGTAGGGGTGGGTGGAGACCAGAGCGCCGGCGACGCGGCGGAGGCGGGAGATCTCCGCGCGGATGGTCACCTCGTGCTGCGAATCGCCGTACAGCCTGGTGCTGAGCTCGGCGGCGGTCAGACCGTGCGGGCCGGCCGCGGCGAGTGCGGTGAGGATCTCCGCGTGCCGGCGCGTGAGCGACGTACGCCACGGCTCGCCGTCGCGGACAACCTCCAGGCGCGGCTCGGGGCCGGGGCACAGCCGGGCATGCACGGTGACGCCGGGCTCGCGAGGCCGCACCAGCCACCCGGCCCCCAGGCGTTCCGGCAGACACAGCCCGAGACCCGGTACGGCGACCGCGCGGTCGGCCCGCGGTACGTCGATGCGGTCGCGCGCCGCGATGCCGGAATGGTGCGCGACCCAGCCGTGATCGTCGACGACCAGCAGCGGACCGTTCGTCGTACCGACGACTGCCTCGGTGGAGCGGCGAAGGCTCTCCAGGCGTTCCTGGTGATGGCGCCACAGCGACGTCTCGGCGAGCCGGACCGCGCTCTCGACCAGCGCGGCGATCGCGGGATGCAACGTGAGGGCCGGTCCGCTCACGTCGACGACGCCGAGCAGTTGCCCGTCGCGCGGGTCGTGGATCGGCCATGCGGTGCAGTACCAGGGATGTTGATAGTTCTCGTAGTGCTCGGCCGAGAACAGTTGCACCGGCGCGGCCTCCGCGAGCGCGGTACCGATCGCGTTGGTGCCGACCACCTGCTCGGTCCACACCATTCCTTCGAGGAACCCAAGCCGGTCCGCGGTCAGTTGCACCCGGGGCGATCCCTCGCGCCACAGCACGACCCCGTCCGCGTCGCACACGACCATCAGGAACAGCGACGCGTCCGCGACGCTCGTCAGCACCCGGCGCAGCTCGTCGATCACGAGCGACAACCGCGACGTACTGCGTCGGCGCAGCAGGTCCTCGCCGCTCATCGGCTTCCGCGCGTTGACGTGATCCGCGGCGAGCCCGAGGCTCATCACCCGCGACCAGGACCGGGCCACCAGAGCCCGCGGGCGTTCCGGGGGCCGGACGCCGCTGAGCACGGCGTCGTGGATCCGAACCAGTTCCCGGGCGCGGAGCGACAGGTCGGTCCCCGGCATGATCGCTCCGAACGCGGGCGTCGCTGCGGTCATGGGCACTCCTCACTCCTGAGTGTCTTCAGTCGGAGGCGCGACTCAGGACACTGGCTCGATCATCGTAGGACGGTTTCGTGAGCGTCGTCACCGTGCAACGTGTTGCAACCCTGGTCCGTGTGGCGGTGCGAGCGGTGTCCTGACCCCATGACCCAGACCGAGGAGAAGCCGACGTCCCAGCTGTCGGCAGACGACCGGGCCACGAACTGGCTCACCGCCTTCGAGGACGCGTTGCAGGCGCGCGACGTACCTCGGGCCGCCGGCCTGTTCGCGACCACGAGCTTCTGGCGCGACCTGATCGCGTTCACCTGGAACCTGAAGACCGTCGAGAACCCCGACGGTGTCGCCGACCTGTTGACGCACACGCTCGACGGCACCGACCCGAGCGGGTTCCGGTTGTCCGAACCGGCGGGCGAGGACAACGGTGTCATCACCGCGTGGTTCGAGTTCGAGACCGGCGTCGGCCGGGGCTTCGGACTGGTGCGGCTCGTCGACGAGGACGGGCAGGACAAGGCGTGGACGTTGCTCACGACGCAGCGCGAGCTGAAGGGCCACGAGGAGTCTCGCGGCGTCCGGCGTCCGATGGGTGCACAGCACGGGGCTGACAAGAATCGCCGGACCTGGAAGGAGCAGCGGCAGGATGAGGCCGAATCGCTCGGGTCGACCGAGCAGCCGTACGTGCTGGTGGTCGGTGGCGGACAGGGCGGGATCGCGCTCGGAGCGCGGTTGCGGCAACTCGGCGTACCCGCGCTGGTCATCGACAAGCAGCCGCGGCCGGGGGACCAGTGGCGGAACCGGTACAAGTCGCTGTGTCTGCACGATCCGGTCTGGTACGACCACCTGCCGTACCTGAAGTTCCCGGACAACTGGCCCGTGTTCGCGCCGAAGGACAAGATCGGTGACTGGCTCGAGTCGTACGTGAAGACGATGGAGGTGCCGTACTGGTCCAGCACGGTGGCGAAGTCGGCGACGTACTCGGCGGAGACCGGTGAGTGGACGGTTCTCGTGGAGCGCGACGGTTCGCCGTTGACGTTGCGGCCTCGTCAGCTGGTGCTGGCGACCGGGATGTCGGGGAAGCCGAACGTGCCAACATTGCCTGGGCAAGAGGTGTTCCGCGGAGACCAGCACCATTCGTCGGCGCACCCCGGGCCGGACGCGTACGCCGGGAAGCGGTGCGTCGTGATCGGGTCGAACAACAGCGCCTTCGACATCTGTGGCGCACTGTGGGAACACGACGCCGACGTGACGATGGTGCAGCGGTCCAGCACGCACATCGTGAAGAGCGACTCGCTGATGGAGTACGGCCTTGGTGACCTGTACTCCGAGCGCGCGCTCGCGGCCGGGGTGACGACGGAGAAGGCGGATCTGATCTTCGCGTCGCTGCCTTATCGGATCCTGCACGAGTTCCAGATCCCGGCGTACCAGGCGATGGCGGAGAAGGACAAGGACTTCTACGCGCGGTTGGAGGCGTCAGGTTTCCGGCACGACTGGGGTGACGACGGGTCTGGGTTGTTCATGAAGTACTTGCGGCGCGGCTCTGGGTACTACATCGACGTAGGCGCCGCGGACCTGGTCGCGAACGGCGATGTGAAGCTGGCGCACGGGCAGGTCTCGCACCTGACCGAGGACGCGGTGGTGTTGGAGGACGGGACTTCGCTGCCGGCCGATCTCGTGGTCTACGCGACCGGGTACGGGTCGATGAACGGGTGGGCGGCCGACCTGATCTCGCAGGAGGTCGCGGACACCGTTGGCAAGTGCTGGGGTCTCGGGTCGGACACCACGAAGGACCCGGGTCCTTGGGAGGGCGAACAGCGCAACATGTGGAAGCCGACCCAGCAGGAGGCGCTCTGGTTCCACGGCGGCAACCTCCATCAGTCCCGCCACTACTCCCTGTACCTCGCGTTGCAGTTGAAGGCCCGTCACGAGAACATCCCCACCCCCGTGTACGCCCTCCAGCAGGTTCATCACCTGAAGTAGCTCCAGCCCCCCAGGTGCCCGTAGCAGGCGCGACCCCTCCTCCACGCGCCTGCTACGGCGTACACATGCGCCTGTCCAGTCCGCGTCGAGGGACGGGGTGTAACGGAGGGGTGGCTGGTTGCGATATGGAGGCAACGCGGGTGGTCGCTGTCGGGGAGGACAGCGGCTGGGGGTACGGGGCCTGCGCGGAGGCGATCGTGCCGATCGAGGCCGGTCCGTACTGGGGGAGTCAGCTGGATGTCGTTCCGATTCAATCCGCCGCCGAACTGGCCGCAGCCGCCCGCCGGATTCGTCCCCGGCCCGACATGGAAACCCGACCCGAGCTGGCCCCCGGCACCACCCGGCTGGCAACTGTGGATCCCAGACGCCGGCCAACCAGCCACCGCGCCAGTGAAGGTGGCGCCGGTTCAGGGGAGGCATGCGGCGCCGGTAGGTGCTGGAGTGGGGGAGGCGCGGATCCTCGTACCCTCGGTTGGTTCGGGTGGGCGTGATGGTGGTGGGTTGTTCGGTGGGAAGAAGCGGCTCGAGCAGGAGAACGAGCAGCTTCGGGGGCTTGTCGAGCAGCTCGGTGGGATGGACGCCTTGACGATCGCGGCCGAGACGGATCGCCTGCGGGGCGAGCTCGACCAGGTCAGGTCGGCGGTGAGCAGCGCCCGGCTCGATGTCGCCAACGCCCAGGCCGAGTTGGCCGCCGTACGGCAAGGCATCATCGAGACCAACGAGGTTGCGACGCTCCAGGAAGTCGGGCTCTACGAGTACTCGCATCCGTTGCAGGACGCGGTCGCGTACAAGGCGCGCCTCAGCGACCTGAAGGACCGCTACAAGGTTCTTGCCAGAGGCGACGGTGCGGTCACCGCGACGACGGACTGGCAGGTCAACAACTCGGCGCGGGCCGGCGCGAAGATGGTGCGCGAGGTCTCCAAGCTGATGCTGCGCGCGTACAACGCCGAGGCCGACAACTGCGTACGGACGGTCCGCCCGCACCGTCGGGCGGCCAGCGTCGAACGGCTCACCAAGGCCCGCGAGACGATCGCGCGGCTGGGTCAGAGCATGAGCATCCGGATCAGCGAGGGCTACCACGCGCTGCGCGTCGAAGAAGTCCTGCTCACCGCCGACTATCTCTCGAAGGTGGACGAGGAGAAGGAACGCATCCGCGCACAACGCGAGCAGCAGCGCGAGGAGGAGGCGGCCCGCCGCGAGTTCGAACGCGAGAAGGCCCGGCTGCTGAAGGAACGGACCCACTACGAGACGGCGCTGGCCCGCGTACGAGCGTCAGGTGACGCGGCCGCGATCGAGAAGCTCGAGGCACAGGTCGCCGAGATCGAGGCGTCGATCACCGGCGTCGAGGAGCGCGAGGCGAACATCCGCGCCGGGTACGTCTACATCATCTCGAACATCGGCTCCTTCGGTCAGAACATGATCAAGATCGGGATGACCCGACGACTCGATCCGCTGGACCGGGTCCGCGAGTTGGGCGATGCGTCGGTGCCGTTCAGGTTCGACGTCCACGCGGTGATCTTCAGCGAGGACGCGCTCGGACTGGAGAGCGCGCTGCACACCGCGTTCGCCGAGCAACGGGTCAACAAGGTCAATCTCCGACGGGAGTACTTCCACGCGACACCCGCGGAGGTACGAGACCAGCTCGCCCGCATCGCAGGCCAGCACCTCCTCGAGTACCACGACCTTCCCGAAGCCCTCGAATGGCGAGCCAGCGGCGGTCAGGACACGGCCGGCAGCACGACTGGCTCACCAGCCTGAGGGCTCTGCGGCGTCGACGTGGTTGTCCGCACAGGGGCGTTAGAGGTGTGTTAGAGGCGGCGGGTTCGGTGGCGAGCGCTGGCTAGGCTCCGGCCGGTGACAGAAACGCGTGAGAACGAGACGGTCGGCGGACCGGCTCCGGCGCACGGACGGTTGGCGGCCTGGCTGCTGCACGACCGTCCCGCGGGGCATTCGGGACCGCATCGACCGACGCCGCATCCCACGCACCGCTGGTGGAAGGTGATGTGCCTGACCGGTGTCGACTACTTCTCGACGCTCGGGTACCAACCGGCGATCGCGGCGGCGGCGGTCGGTCTGCTGTCGCCGGTCGCGACGTTGATCCTGGTGCTGCTGACGCTGCTCGGGGCGCTGCCGGTCTACCGCCGGGTGGCGGCCGAGAGCCCGCACGGCGAGGGATCGATCGCGATGCTCGACCGCCTGCTCGGCCGCTGGAAGGGCAAGCTCACGATCCTCGTGCTGCTCGGATTCATGGCGACCGACTTCATCATCACGATGACGCTGTCGGCCGCGGACGCGACGGCACACGTCGTCGAGAATCCGTATGTGCCGCACTGGCTCGAGGGCAAGGAAGTGATCATCACGATCGTCCTGCTCGCGTTGCTCGCGGGCGTTTTCCTGCGCGGTTTCGGCGAAGCGATCGGCATCGCGGTCGCCCTCGTGGTCGTCTATCTCGGACTGAATCTGGTCGTCGTCACGAATGCGCTGTGGAACGTGGTCACCGCGCCTTCGCTGGTCACGAACTGGCGCGGCATGCTGGTCACCGAACATTCGAATATCTGGGTGATGATCGGGATCTCACTGGTGGTCTTCCCGAAGCTCGCGCTCGGCCTGTCCGGGTTCGAGACCGGTGTCGCCGTGATGCCGCAGGTGGACGGTGCGGCCGGCGACGACCCCGCGCACCCGGAGACGCGGATCCGCAACACCCGCAAGCTGCTGACCACGGCCGCGCTGATCATGAGCGGCTTCCTGATCACCAGCAGCTTCACGACGATCGTGCTGATCCCCGAGGACAAGTTCAAGGACGGCGGCGAAGCGTCCGGCCGCGCCCTGGCGTACCTCGCGCACGAGCACCTCGGCAGCGTCTTCGGCACCGTGTACGACGTGAGCACCATCCTGATCCTCTGGTTCGCGGGCGCGTCGGCGATGGCCGGCCTGCTGAACATCGTGCCGCGGTACCTGCCGCGCTACGGGATGGTCCCGGACTGGGCCCGGGCGACCCGCCCACTGGTGATCGTGTTCGCGGTGATCGCGTTCGTGATCACGGTGCTGTTCAAGGCCGATGTGGAGGCGCAGGGCGGGGCGTACGCGACCGGCGTCCTGGTGCTGATCATGTCGGCGTCGATCGCGGTGACGCTGTCGGCGCGGCGCAAGGGGGAACGATTCCGCGCGGTCGGGTTCGGGGTGATCAGCCTGGTGCTGCTCTACACCACGATTGCGAACATCATCGAGCGGCCGGACGGTGTCCAGATCGCCTCGTTCTTCATCGTCGCGATCATCCTGACGTCGCTGATCTCCCGGGCGACGCGGTCGCTCGAGCTGCGTGCGACCGAGGTGCGGTTCGACGAGCAGGCGTGCCGGATCATCTCGGACGCGGCGAGTCACGGTGAGCTGCGGATCATCGCGAACGAACCGGACGATCGCGACGCCACGGAGTACCGGGAGAAGGAGGCCGAGCAGCGGGAGGTGCGGAACCTGCCGGTGGGGCCGCCGATCCTGTTCCTGGAGGTGACGTTGACGGACGCGTCGCAGTTCGAGACCGAGCTGGACGTGCGCGGCGAGGAGCGCTTCGGGTACCAGATCCTGTGCGTCGAGAGCCCCAGCGTGCCGAACGCGATCGCGGCGTTGCTGCTGAAGATCCGTGACGACTGGCAGATCATGCCGCACATCTACTTCGCCTGGGCCGAGGGCAACCCGTTGTACTTCCTGCTGCGGTACCTGATCTCGGGCGAAGGCGACGTACCGCCGGTCACCCGCGAGGTGCTGCGTCGTGCCGAACCCACTCGGTCCAACCGTCCGTGGGTGCACGTCGCCTGACGGTCAGCCCTGCCGCAGTCCTCGACGGATCAAGGTGTCGAGCCGTTCCCAGGCCGGCGACGACGCGTTGAGGCTGGACTGGACGAGGTGTGGGAGGTCGGTGTCGACCGCTTGGTCGTGGAGGTCGGCGGGGTTGTAGCGGGCCAGCGACGCGGTGACGATGCGGTCGGCGAGGTCGATGAGGGACGGGTCGTCGGGGTCGAGGTCGTGGGCCTGGTCGTACGCCAGGTACAGCCGGCCGAGCTCCGGGTCTGCTTGGGCTTCGGTCTGGTCGGTGAAGTAGCGGTGTGCGGTGTCCGGGTACGTCGCGTACGTGAGGATCCACAGGTCGCGTTCCATCGCGATCCAGCGCTTAGAGAATCCGAGGTCGTCGAGCCGTTGCAGGTGCTGCTCGACCTCGGCGGGCAGGAACGGGCTGTGGCCGGCTGCCAACTGCTGGAGCCTTGTCCGTGTGCTGACCAGCCGCTCGATCCGGGCCGTCAGCTCCGTCTCCGCCGCGGTGGCCGCGGACCGGAGCTCGGCGGGGGAGGCTTCAGCGAGCTGAGCGATGGTGGCGAGCGGCAGGCCGGCCTCGGCGAGGGTGCGGATCTTGATGAGCTCGACGAGATCCTGCGCGGAGTACCGGCGGTAACCGGACGCGTCCCGCGGCGGCTCCGGGAGCAGGCCTTTGGCGTGGTAGACCCGGATCGTCTTGGTCGAGACGCCGACGTACTGCGCCAGCTGGCCGATGGTGATCACGACCCCAGCGTCTCGCACTTGACCTCTCCCCAGGGGCAACGTCGCAGGATCGGGGTATGACGAGTTTTGACCGCGAAACCCTGCGCGCCTTGGCCGACGAGGGCAACGAGCGAGCCATGGACCGCCTCGCGGACCTCGCCGACGCGCGCGACGACGTACCGGAACTGAGCGACCTGCTCGACGAGGGCTGCCAGCACGCCGGCGAGCTGCTGACGCGCCGCGCGGCCGCGGCCCGCGATCTCCTCGAGCTGCAACGGATCGCCGAAGCCGGCTACGACGAGGCCGCCGACGTCCTCGACCGCCTACTGGCCGGCCAGAACGGCTGAGCGATCGCCTGGGGGCCGTAGGCAACCGCGGGGGAAAGGCCGCTTTCACAAGTATCGTGGCGGTATGAGCGTTCAGCGCCGCCCGACGATGTACGACGTTGCCGCCCTTGCCGGTGTTTCGCATCAGACCGTGTCGCGGTACCTGCGGGCCGATCCGACGGTGGGTGCGGACACGATGACGCGCATCAAGGCGGCGGTCGACGAGCTCGGGTACCGGCCGAACCTGATGGCCCGCGCGATGCGGACCCGGAGTACCGGGGTGGTCGCGATCATCCTGCCGGGGTGGTCCGGGCCGGAGCGGAGCGTGGCGGCGGCCAGCGAGGAGGCGCGGCGGCTCGGGTACGAGGTGGAGATCGTGATCGGGGTCGAGCAGACTCCGGCCGCGTTGAGCCGGCTTGCGGAGGACATCCTGGCGCGCGGTCAGGTGGACGGCGTGCTGTCGGCGACGCCGTTGATGGTGGGGGCGGCGGACGAGAAGGTCGTCGTACAGACCGAGGAGTTCGACGCGCGGCTGCGGTCGGTCGAGGCGGTGGCCGAGGACGAGGCGACGATGGACGAGATCATCGGCCGGCTGGCGGATCTCGGGCATCGCGACTTCTTCCATGCGGCCGGCCCGCAGGACTGGCTGTCGGCGCAACTGCGGCGCTCCGGTTACCTGAAGGCCTGCGAACGGCGAGGGCTGCGGTCGCACGGTGTGTACGACGGCCCGTGGGATCCCGAGACGGGTGTCGAGGCGGTGCGATCACTGCCGGACGACACCCCGGTAACCGCGGTGGTGGCGGCGAGCGACCACATCGGCGTCGGCGTCATGCACGCAGCGGTACGCCGTGGCTGGCGCGTCCCCGAGGACCTGAGCGTCACCGGATGGGACGACCTCAAGACCGTCCGCTACGGCACGCCGGCGCTCTCGACCGTGCGCGTGGACCGCGAGACCTCCGGGCGGCATGGCATGCGCCGCCTGATCGCCGCACTCCGAGGCGACCCCGACCCCGAACCGATGACCGCGGCACCCACCGAGATCCTCTTCCGCGAGACGACCGTCGCACCGCGCAGCACCACCGTCATTTCACGCCGGTGATCCAGCACCAGGTTGTTCGACGCGAGTGATTGGACGCCGGTGATCGGGAAAGGGGAGACCCGACCACCGGCGTCGTTCTAGGGGGCGCTCACGCCGCGGTGATCACCAGCGCGCCGAGGTGCCAGAACCGGTCGGGTTCGCTGTCGAGGATGAGGTCGACGGTGCGACCGGCTGCAACGCCGTCCAGTTCGGCGTGGACCCAGGTGAAGATGCCGCCCGGGAGTTCGGGTGACGTGGCGAGCACCGTCGTACCCTCGCTGATGATCGTCGGCGGGCAGTCGGGGCCGCCATCGCCGACGAGTGCCGAGAGCTTCTGGCGTCCGGCCGGGATCCGGATGCGGAGAGTCCGTGCGGGGTAGTCGCCGACGAAGTCGCGCTGCAGGGCGTCCCACAGGCTGCCCCGGTCGCGCGGTTGCGGTCCGGTCCCGACCCACCCGAACCCACGGGCCTCGCTCCACGCCGTGTTGTTCGCGAGCCGCGTGTAGCCCGGCACCAGCGGGCTGTCCGCGGTCCCGACATCCAACGCCAGATGGCACTGCGCGGGGTCCGGGGTGATCACGAAGGTCTGATGCCGAGAACCCAACGCCATCTGACCAGGCGTGATGTCGACAGCCAGGTCCACGTGATCGGCGATCAGCGGGGGAGTCACGGGTACGTCGACACTCGCCGACTGTGCCGAGCCAACCGCGACCGTCGCCGATCCGACCTGCCAGCTCGAGTCGACCGCGTGCACGGCGGCGGTGACCGATTGATCCGCCGACGTCGCGTTGGTGACTTCCACAGCGAGTTGATTGGCACGACCACCGAAGAGCAGCCGTCCGTTCGGGTAGGCCAGTTGCACCCACCCGGAGCGGCTCGACACGGTCCGCGACCACCCGAAGAAGTACGCGACGATCGTGTCCCGCCAGCGCTCCGCCTCGATGACGTGAGCGTCGAACGTGGCCGCGACATCGGCGTACCGCGCTCGATCGACCCGCCCGGCGAGGCGTTTCCACGAGCGCTGGAACTCGAGCACCCGCTCGCACCCGTCGAAATGGCTGTCGTAAATGTGCTGAATGACGGTCTTCCCGGAACGCAGTCGATGCGTGTACGGCACCCAATGCATGAACAGCAGCAACTCGTCCGGGCAGTTCTCCAGTGAACCGTAAATGTCCTGCCAGTGCTGGGGGAGAAGCCCGGTGAATCCGGAACCAGTGGCTGCCGTCCGGTCGAAACCTGTTCCTTCGGCCGTCGAGTGGTGGGACAAATTCTGGGTGGTCGTCGGCGCCGGCTGGAAATGCCCGCCGAGCGGATAGGTCAAGTACCCCATCCCCAACGGCGACGTGTAACTCTCGTACGTCTCCCAGGACTGCAGCATGATTGCCTTGAGCACCGACCCGACCTGCCGATCGCCGCCGAAGGTCAGCTCGATCCACTCCGTGACGATCTCGTCGGCCGACAGCTTCGGGTTCCACGCCAGCCGCGCGAACCCGTGCGTGTTCGCCGCGCCGAGCTGGTACCCGGTCCAGTCCCGGTCGTCGCCGAAGTTCAGCACGCCCGCGAACCCGACGTTCGTCTGCCCGTACGCCGTCCCGTCGACGACCTCGGCCACCGTCGGCCCGCTCCCGGACCCGGTGTACGTCGGGAAGTCGAGGATCGTCTTCCATTCCGGCACCAGATAGCACAGATGCGTCGAGTGCCCGGTGTACTCCTGGGTGATCTGCAACTCGACCATCTGGTTGGTCTTCGGCAGCCCACCGAACAACGGGTTCACCGGTTCCCGCACCTGGAAGTCGATCGGCCCGTTCTTCGTCTGGACGACGGCGTTGTCGTGGAACTGCCCGTCGAGCGGATGGAAGACCCGGTACTCGTACTCCGCCCAGTCGTCGAACCCCTCATGCACGAACGACCGCCAGACCAGCCGCCCGTCGTACGGCGCGAGGCGGTCGGCGAGCATGTTGGCGCCCTCGGCATGCGTACGGCCGTAGTCGAGCGGACCGGGCTGACCCTCGGAGTTGGCCTTCACCAGGAAGCCGCCGAAGTCCGGGATCAGCCGGTAGATCTCGTCGATCTTGTCCTGCCACCACTGCTGCACCCGCGCGTCGAGGGGATCGGCCACCTTGATCGGGTCCGGATCGCCGGCCGTCAGCGAGATCGGGCCGGCGTAGTTCGCCGAGATCCACAGCTGCACGCCCCACTTGCGCAGGAGTCCGGCGAGCGCGGCGAGACCGGGCAATCGTTCGGAGCGCAGGAACTCGACGCTGGCGTTGACGTTGTTGATGACGGTGTGGTTGATCCCGACCGAGGCGAGTGTGCGGGCGTAGTCGACGTACCGCTCGCGGAGGCCGGGGAGTTCGTCCCACACGAAGATCGACTTGCCCGCGAAGCCGCGTTCGATGGACCGGTTGAGGTTGTCCCAGTGGTTCAGCATCCGTAGCGGCGAGGCCGGGCGATCCGCTTGGTTGAGCTTCTCGAGCGGGTGTCCGAGCTGGAGATGCTGCAGGAGACGGAAGGCGCCGTACAACGCGCCGCGTTCGCCGGCCGACGTGATCTGCACGCGGTCGGCCTGACGCTTGATCGTGAAGCCCTCAGCGCCTTGTGGGTCGCCGGCGCTGACGGAGACGACGACCGCGCCTTTCGTGAGCTGGTCGTTCACCGGGATCGTGCGTCCGAGCAGACCGGACAGTCCTAGGGCGAGCTCCGAGCCGGCTGATTGCAGCACCGGGTGCTTGCCCTGGACAACGACGTGGGTGAGCGCGGAGCGGTAGCGCTCCAGAAGATCGCGGTCGGGGATGAGGCGGTAGCGGAGCCAGAGGTCGTAGCCGTCCTCGTCCGGCGGTACGGCGGCGGCGTGGGACGTCGTACCGGGGAGGAGACCGGCGGCGAGGGCTCCGGCTCCACCCGCGGCCAGCAGCGTGCGACGCGTGAAGGTCATGACTGGTACGTCCTGACGTAGTCGAAGCGCGCGGTGCTGCCGGCGCCGCCCATGGAGATCAGACCGAGCTTGAGCGGGCCGGAGTCCTTGGGCAGGTTCCAGTAGCTGCCCCACTGCCAGTGCTTCCCGTCCAGGCTGGTCGCCGCCTGGAAGAGGTGCTCACCGGTGCTCGGGTTCGTCGTGTGACGCAGCCGCAGCCACATCGTGTCCGCGCTCGGCCCGAGCTGGATCGCCTCAGCCCACGGCGTCGCGTCCGGACCAGGCCACAGGAACGTCTGCCGTACGGCGTTCGTGCGGGTCGGCGCGAGCTGCAACGAGTTGGTCCTGGAACCCCACGCGATCAGACCGGCGCGAGCATTACCGGTGCTCCCGGCGAACGGGAGCGAGACGCGGGTCTCGACGGTGTAGTCGCCTTGCGGTGCGTCGCGCAGGAGGACCGTGGCGAGGTTGTCTTCCTTGCTCAGGTCGTTGGCCTGCGTGTCCCAGACCAGCTGCCCGTTCTCCAGGTGGCCCTGGTTCGAGCCGGTCCACTGCCAGTTCGGATCCGCGCTGTCGAACTCGTCGCTGTAGTCCGTGAGTTCCTGGCCGAGCCGAGGATCCGGGATCTTGTGCGTGACCGGCTGGTAGAGCTGCGCGAGGCTCAGGTTGTCGCCCTGAGCGGTGCCGGTCAGGCCGAAGTTCGACGGGCCCTGCAGCGGCTTGGTCAGTGTGACGGAGAGTTCGCCGAGTGGGTTGTCGCCGAGCGCGGGCGCGACCTGGACGGTGGCCTGGTCACCGCGAGTCTCGACGCTGATCGAGTGCCAGGTGTCGTAGCGGAACCCGTTGTAGAGCTTGGTTTCCGACGTACCGACGATCTTCCCGGCGACACGTTGCTCGACGCGCAGCGCGCCACGGGCGGGATCGAGCCAAGCGGTCGCGTACGTCGACGGTGAGTGGTAGCCGAAGACGAGTCCGGCCGGGCCGCTCGTGGTTCTGAGGTCGGCTTCGATGCGGTAGTTCGCCGAGCCGGTCTTGCTGCTGACGAGGAGCCCGGACTGATCGGCGGACTCGACGTACCCGTCGTTGGTGACCGTCCAGTTGCCGTTGACCGTGCGCCAGTCGGCGAGGTCGGTGGGCTTGCTGAACGAGCCGCCGAGCTTGGGCTCCGAGGCAGGAGCGGCTTGTGGTTGGTCGGAGGTCCATTGGCCGGCGCGGACGGTCGGCCAGCCGTTGACCCAGTCGAGGCGGTCCATCGACTGCGGGCGGCCGCCCCAGGTGTGGTCGGCGCGGATGTCGGAGTTCACCAGGTTCCACTCCTGACCGGAGCGGTCGACGGTGATCGCGTTGTGGCCGGTGGCCGTGAGCGAGTTGCCGTTGTACGAGTTCACGATCGTGCCGCCGGGCTGGTCGGCCGTCAGCGAGACCCCGTTCTCGTCGAGGAACGGGCCGACCGGAGACTTCGAGCGGCCGACGAGCAGCGGGTAGCCGCCACCGCCGACGTCGCCGATGCAGCAGCCGTAGCCCGAGTAGAACAGGTAGTACCAGGGCCCGTGCTTCGTGACCCAGGTGCCTTCACCACGCTCACCGGCGACGACCTGGCGCGATTCCCCGACGGTACTGCGGCCCTCGGCGGACAGCTTCACGACGTGGATGCCACCGCGGCGGAACGAGCCGTAGTACAGGTACTTCGTGCCGTCGTCGTCGATGAACATCATCGGGTCGATCTCCATCACCTCGCTGTCGGCGACGAAGTTCACAACCGGGTGGCCGATGTCGGTCCACGGACCGGCCGGGGTCGGCGCGGTCGCGAGGCCGATGGCGGCGCCGAGCGAGGTGGAGCCGGGGGCGGAGTAGTACATGTAGTACTGACCGTCGACGTACCGGACGTCCGGCGCCCAGTAACCCTTCTGCGGCCAGCCGGCCCACTGCGGGTGGTTCGCCTCGCTGAACGCGTCACCGAGGAACTCCCAGTGCACGAGGTCGGTCGTCTTCATCATCGGCAGCAGGTGCGCCGGACCGTGGTTGTCGGCGTTCTCGCGGGTCAGGCTGGTGTTGGTCGCGTAGGAGTACCACGCGCCGTCCTTGGCGCGGATCACGCCGACGTCGGAGAACGCCTGCGCGACGTCCTGCATCAGCGGGTTCGTGTACGTCGCCGGCGCCGCTTGGGGTGCGGCGCTGGTCGTGAGGGTCGGGAGCAGGCTGGCCGTCACCGCTACCAGGCCGGTGACGATCAGACGCAGGGGGGCTTTTCGGGGCATGACGACAGGTCCTCACTGGGCGGGGGAGGTACCGGATTATCGATCACCCAGACAGTAAGTGATCGATAATTTGACCGCAAGACCTGACCGGACGACACGCTGTGTAGCGAAGCGGGCGTGGCGTGTGTTGCCTAGCATCGGAGGTGGTGCCGCCGAGCTGAGGAGCCCGTCGTGACTGCTGAACTCGCCCCGGCCGACCTGTCGGACCGCGCGGTGGCCGCGCGACTGCTGGTTGGCGTGGCCCACGACCTGTTCGACACACCGGTCGCGGTCGCCCCGATCCGGATCGGTTGCCGCGAAGAATCGGTCGATGGTGACGTCGAGGAGTTCCTCCGAACGCGGCTGGCCGACTGCCCGCCCTGGCTGATCACCCGGGCGCCGCGCCGGGTGTCGTGGACCGACAGCGACGGCGTCTCGAACGTCGCGCACACCGGATCGCTCGGAGCGGTCGTGCCGATCGTGGCGCGCGAGGCGACACTCGCGCTCTGGCGAATGCTCGACACCGACCCCAGAGCGGGCGCCGACGCGTTGGAGCCCGCGGACCGGGCACTCCTCGAACGCGTGACGACGGACCGGGAACCGTTGGCGATCCTCCGGACCGGGATCGACGCGGCGGCGCGCGTCCTGGTCCAGCACGCCTACCTTGCCGAGCGGACGCCGTACGACGATCCCGCGGCCTTCGCCGGCGTACTGCGGGACAGTGGGATCTTCACGACCGTCGCGGGGACCTGGCACTGGGGTCTGCAGGCGTCGACGTACCGGCGCGGACTGATCCCGGTGCAGCTGATCAGCTTCGGTGGGCGAGTCGCGTACTCGGCGGACAGCGTGGCGGCGTTGCGCGCGATGAAGGAGGCGCGAGTGGCCGGCGCCGCGGACGGGACTGATCCGAGCGCGACGCAGTACGCGGCACTCGAGAGCGGCGAGCAGCCGCGCTGTCTCGCGCACGCGCCGCAGGTGATCGACGGTCGGCGGATCTCGCTGGTGACGCGCGTCGCCGACCGCTTCGTCGAGACCTTCACCCGGCTGCTCGACGTCGTCGAGATCGTGCCCGCCGACCAGGCGCCGACGGACGATGGCGAGGCGTCGGCCTTCGAGGTTCCGGACATGACCTGTCAGCACTGCATCAGGACGATCACGAAAGCGGTGGCCGAGTTCGGTGTCGAGCCACCCGAGTTCGACCTGGTCAGCAAGCGCGTCACCGCGGTCTTCGCCTCGCCCGAGATCCGTGCGCGGAGTTTCGCGGCGATCCGCGCTCGCGGGTACACCGTCGTACCGCTGCCGGATTGACCGCAGGCCATGGCGATCAGGCGTGTCGCGGGAGTAGTGTGACCGAGGCCCCTCAATAAAGTTGCCGCCGACAACATGTGGCGCGGCGGCCGGTGACTGGCGGCCAGGGAGCGGTGAAGCTATGGGTCTCGCTTACGAAGTCGGTCTGGTGGCCGAGGCGGATTTCAACGCACCGTGGAACGGGCACGACACCCGGGTGCTGGTGGTCGCCGCGATCGGGATCGCGATCATCGTCGCACTGATCGTCGGGTTGAAGATGCACGCGTTTCTAGCGCTCACGATCGGCGCGCTGTTCGTCGGCCTGGGCTCCGGAATCGCCCCCGGCCTGGTCACGAAGTCGTACGAGGCCGGTGTCGGCAGCGTCCTCGGGTACGTCGGCGTGCTGATCGCGCTCGGTGCGATGGTCGGCAAGCTGCTCGCCGACTCCGGCGGTGCCGATCAGGTCGTGGACACGCTGCTGCGCGGCAGACCCGCCGCGCTGCCGTGGAAGATGGCGCTGATCGCGTTCATCATTGGTATCCCGATGTTCTTCGAGATCGGCCTGGTGCTGCTGATCCCGGTCGTCGTCCTCGCGGTACGGCGGACCGGCGCCCGCGCGATGCTGCTCGGGATTCCCGCGCTGGCCGGCCTCTCGGTGCTGCACGGCTTCGTGCCGCCGCACCCGGGTCCGCTGGCCGCGATCGGCGTACTCAAGGGCAACGTCGGTATCACGCTCGCGCTCGGTCTGCTGGTCGCGATCCCGACGGTGATCGTCGCGGGGCCGCTGTTCGGCCGGCTCGCGGCCAAGTGGGTGCCGATCGGCGCGTCCGGCGCCGCGCTCGAGGTGAGCGGCGGCGCCCCGGAGGAGGGCGCGGGCGGCACGCAGGTCCGGACGCGGACCCGGACGCCGAGTTTCACCGCGACGCTGGTCACGGTCCTGAGCCCCGTGGTGCTGATGCTGCTCAAGGCCGCGTCGGACGTCTGGATGAGCAAGGACGCCGCGCTCTTCCCGGTGCTGCAGTTCATCGGTGACCCGGTCGTCGCGCTGCTGATCGCCGTACTGCTCGCGATGTACACCTTCGGTACGTCGGTCGGCTTCGGCATCCCCGAACTGAGCAAGAAGATCGCCGCGAGCCTGCTGCCGATCGCCGGTGTGATGCTGATCGTCGGCGCCGGCGGTGGCTTCAAACAGGTCCTGGTGGACGGCGGGACCGGGACGGCGATCGCCAAGATCGCGATCGCCGCGAACCTGTCCGCGCTGCTGCTCGGCTGGATCGTCGCGGTGCTGATCCGGCTGGCGACCGGCTCCGCCACCGTCGCCACGGTGACGGCCGCGGGGATCGTGGCGCCGCTCGCGACCGGCGAGAGCGCCACGCACGTCGCGCTGATCGTGCTCGCCATCGGGGCCGGCTCGTTGTTCTTCTCGCACGTGAACGACGCCGGCTTCTGGCTGGTCAAGGAGTACTTCGGGATGACCGTTGGCGAGACCATCAAGACCTGGTCGGTGATGGAGACCATCATCTCGGTGATGGGTCTCGGGCTGACGCTGCTGTTGTCAGCCTTCTTGTGACGCGTCGAGGACGAAGCCGCCGCAGGCTGCGATTGCGGTAGCCGTAGCCGTCAGCTCCTGTCCTGGCGGTAGCGCGCCAGTTTGTCCGGGTCGATCTCGACGCCGAGCCCGGCGCCGGGGCGGACGGCCAGCGTGCCGTCGCAGATCTGCAACGGTTCGGTCAGCAGGTCGTCGCTCATGTCGAGGAAGTTGGACAGCTCGCCGGCCCGCTGCGTGGTGAGCCGGAACGCCGAACCGAAGGCGACCGTGCACATCGTGCCGAGCTGTCCGTCGATCTGGTTGCCCATCACGACCTCCACACCGAGGCCCTCGGCGAGGTGATGGACACGTTGCGAGTAGGTGAATCCGGTGCGCGCGGTCTTGATGCTGACCGCGGTCGCCGCGCCGCCGAGGATCTCCCGCGTCACGTCGGCCGGCGTGACGGCGGACTCGTCGGCGATGAACGGTACGTCGCACTGCCCGACCAGCCAGCGCCGTCCGAGCACGTCGTCGGCCGGGCACAGCTCCTCGGCGAACAGCAACCCGAGGTCGGCCATCTCATGCATCGCGCGGGCGGCGATCGAGGCCGACCAGCCACGGTTGCCGTCGACGTACAACTCGACGTCGTCGCCGAGCCCTTCGCGCAGCGCCCGCACCACAGCGGTGTCGAGCTGGTACGGCGTCCGTCCGACCTTCACCTTGAAGGTGCGGACGCCGTACTGGTCCCGGATTCGTTCGGCCTCGGCGACCATTGCGGCGGGTTCGTCGAACCCGAGCATGTGCGAGACCCGCATCCGATCGGAGTAGCCGCCGAGCAGTTCTGTGACGGGGACGTCCAAGCTTCGGCCGAGCGCGTCCCAGACCGCCATGTCGACGGCCGACTTGGCGACCGGGTTGCCGACCGTGCGGTTGAGGCGAGCCATGATCGTCTCGCGTTCGAGCAGGCTGGTGCCGACGATCGCGGGCGCGAAGAGCTGTTCGATGACCGCGATCACGCCGGCCTGCGTCTCGCCGTACGTGAAGGGGCGCGGGGGAGCCTCGGCGATGCCGACGACGCCGTCGTCGGTGTGCACGCGGACCAGGACGTGCTGGGCGACCTCGACGGATCCGCTCGCGAAGTACAGCGGCTTGCGGTACGGGATCGCGAAGGGGATCGCTTCGATCGCGGTGATCTTCATCGGGGCACCTCCTGTGCATCTTCTTGGGCATCTTCTTGGGCATCTGCTTGATCAGAGTTGAAGAGGCCGGCGCCGTCGAGCTCGGCGAGGACGGAACGGACGAGCGGTGAGGACTCGTCGCGGCGCCAGGCCAGCGCGAGCTCGATCGAGCCGGCGCCGTCGACCTCCCGGAACACCACGCCGTCGAGCGGGACGGCCCGGACCGATCCGGGGACGAGCGCCACGCCGAGCCCGGCGGCGATCAGCGGCAGCAGTACGGCGGTGCCAGGCGCCTCGTGCTCGCGGCGCGGCGTGAAACCCGCCTCCTGGCAGACCCGCTGCACCGCGTCGTTCACCGCGGAGTTCTTCGACGAGTAGAAGACGAACGGCTCGGTCGCGAGGTCGGTGACCGCGATCTCGGGCTCTTCGGCGAGCCGGTGATCGACGGACAGTGCGAGCACGAGCGGCTCGATCTCGATGGTGCGGACCTCCAGGTCGCCGCCGGGCAGCGGCGGCCGGAGAACGGCGAGATCCAGGCTCCCGTTCTGCAGGCCCTCGGTCTGCGCGGGGGTGAGCATGTCGGCGTGCACCTCGAGCGCCACATCCGGAAGGCGGTTCTGCAGGATGCGGGCGAAGCGTGGGAGTTGCGTGAAGGCCGCCGTACCGGTGAAGCCGACTCTGATCAGGCCGCGGTGGCCGTCGGCGACCCGGCGTACCCCGCTCACCGCGTCGTCGAGTTGCTGGAGGATGCGGCGGGCCTCGTCGTGGAAGAACTCGCCGGCCGGGGTGAGCCGGACCTGGCGGGTCGTCCGGGTGAGGAGGACGGCGCCGAGCTCGGCCTCGAGCTGGCGGATCGCCTGGGAGAGCGCGGGCTGCGCCATGTGCAGCCGCTCGGCCGCCTGCCCGAAGTGACAGGTCTCGGCCACGGCCGCGAAGTACCGCAAGTGGCGCAGTTCCATCGCTCGTCCTCCGGGTCTGCTGATGGGTGGATCGGGTGGATTGATTCACCGTAGATACGAATATTGAGTCAGGACAAGTACTCATTTCGGACGGATTGATCGGCAGTGCTTATTAATGCCTGCCTGGGTCAGGACTAGGCAGTGCCCTGGTGCCGGTCGTGTTCCGCTGCTGCCACGTTCTCCCTGCAGGTCCTGTCCAGCGCAGTTCGTCATCACCGCGACGCCAATCTCTTGGTCGTTCTCGGCGCCTCGCGGGAGCTGGAGGTTCGAGAGGCTGAGCACCGGTTGACCCTGGAACCGTTGACCGCGGGCGAGGTTGTGCTGCTCGCGGAGGCTCGTGGGGTGTGCCTGTCGGCTCGCGTGGCTGAACGGTTGCGCGTGCACACGGGCGGCCTGCCAGGTGCCGGCACGGCCTTGCTCGACGAGCTGCCGCGCGAGGTGTGGGACGAGGCAGAGCCAGTCCTGCCAGCGCCTGCGGAGGTCGTGGCGCGCGTACGGGAGGCGATGGGCAGTCTGTCGGCCGCGGCTCGGCGCTTGGTCCAAACCGTCGGCGTGGTGGGAGATCCAGAGCCGTTGAGCGTGGCCGCCGACCAGGCGGAGCTTGCGGGTGACGTGTGGGGCTTGGTCGACGAGGCGGAGCGAGCCGGGCTCATCGTTGTGTCCGGCGTACCCGGGGCGCAGCTCGTCCAGCCGGCTGATCCGATGGTCGCAGCTGCGGTACGGGCGGAGCTCGGGCGGCAGCGCACGGTGGAGATTCACCGGGCAGCGGCCGCGACGGCGACCGATCCAGCGGTGCGTCTGCGGCACCTCGTGGCGGCCGCGACAGGACCGGATGCCGAGCTCGCGGGTGAACTAGCCGCGCTGGCGGAGGACTGTGCTGCACAAGGCGAGTGGGGGAAGGCGGCAGCCCTGCTGACCGCGTCCAGCCGGATGACCGAGGATCGACTGCTGCGCGAGGCACGGCTGACGAGTGCCGTCGATGCGCTCCTCGGCGCCGGTGACGGACCGGGTGCGCGCGCGTTGATCCCCGCGATCGAGAGCCTCCGGGAGACGCCGCTGCGCAACGCCGTCCTCGGCTATCTCGCGATTCTCCGCGGCCGGGGCGCCGAGGCGGAGGTCTGGCTCGCGCGGGCCTGGGAGCTGACCAACGTCGAGCGATCGCCCGAGGTCGGCGCCGCGATCGCCCAGCGCTACGTCCTGCACTCGCTGGCTCGTTGCCATTGGCAAGAGCTCGTCACGTGGGCGGACCGGGCGCTCGAGCTGGCCGACCTGAGCGAGCCCGCCGGCGTCGAGGCGGCTGCTATTCGCGGACTCGGTCTGGTCGCGCGCGGCGAGTCCGCTGCGGCGCGGGCGACGTACGCCGATCTCACCGAGCAGGTGCGGCTCGGTGCGCAGGTGCAGCGGGTACGACTCGGCGCGGGCTGGCTGCAGCTCGCGCTCGACGACGTGGAGGCCGCGCGGGCGGAGCTGGAGAGCGCGGTGCCGACCGGCGTGCTCGGCGGGTCCGCGCGGATCTCGCTGTGGGCGAGTGCCTGGCTCGGCCGCACGCAGTTCCTGCTGGGTGAATGGGACCGCGCGCTGGACACCTGCACCGCCGCGGAGCCGCTGCTTCGCAGGAGCGAGATCGAGCTGACCGGCCCGATCATGGCCTACGCCACCGCCCTGATCGCCCTCAACAGGTACGACTACGCTGAAGCCGTTCTGAGTGCGCACGAGGAACGTGCCCGCGATCATCCCTCGGTCGTCGCGCGGCTCGCCCGTACCCGTGGTCGCCTCCAAGCCGCGCTCGGGAACCTCGACGCCGCCTGGGACTCGTTCGACCGTGCCCTGTCCGCGCTCGAGGATTCGCCGCTCCGCTTCGATCGCGCCCGGGTCGAGTTCGCCTACGGCCAGGCGCTCCGTCGCGCGGGCAAACGACGCCAGGCAAGCTCGTACCTCTCGTCGGCCCGCGAGGTCTTCGAGGCTCTCCGCGCCACCACGTACGTCGCCCGCTGCGACCGCGAACTCAACGCCGGTGGCTCCCGAACCGAACGTCGTACCGCGGATCTGACCCCGCAGGAGCAGACCATCACGGGCCTCGTCGCCACCGGATTGTCGAACCGTGAGGTCGCCGCCCAGCTCTTCCTGTCCACCAAGACCGTCCAGTACCACCTGACGCGCGTCTACGCGAAGCTCGGCATCTCCACCCGCGCCGAACTCGCCGCACTGCACGGCGCGGCCAACGAGAAGCACTCCTGAAGGACGTCAGGCGATGCGGCCGAGTTGCCTCGTGAGGTCGCGGACCGCCTGGAGGAAGGCCTCGGAGAACGTCGGGAACGGCTGGATCACGTCGAGCAGGACGGGCAGCGGCACCTTGGCCCGGACCGCCAGCGTCGCTTGCTGCAGCCATTCACCGGCTTCCGGACCAACGGCGTACGCACCCGTGAGCACCGAACCGTCGGACACCAGCGTGAGGAACCCAGGTTGCGTGTCGTAGGACCGCAGGTACGTCGAGGTTCGCGGCACGCCGGCGAGCTGGATCGTGCTCGTGTAGGCACCATCCGCCGCACCGACGGACGCCGCCTGCGGGTAGCAGTACACGACGCGGGGGACGGCCGCGTAGTCCGCCGTCCGTGGGGTCCCGAGGATGTTGCTCGCCGCCACGCGCCCCTGGTACTCGCCGACATGCGTCAACTGCCACAACCCGGTCACGTCCCCGATCGCCCAGATCCCCGGCGCGGCCTGGAGTTGCTCGTCGACCGGGATACCACGCGGGTTGGCCTCGATCCCGACCGTCTCCAGCCCGATCCCGTCGACCCGCGGCCGCCGCCCGGTCGCGACCAGCACCCGGTCGCCCTCGACCTGCGTCCCGTCACTGAGATCGATGACGTACGACGATCCCGCGAGCTGCACCCGCTCCGCCCCGATGCCGACCCGAACGTCCACACCGTCGGCGCTCAGCGCGACCCCGATCGCCTCGCCGACCGCGGCGGGCTCCCGCGGCATCAGGTGCTCGCTCATCTCGATCAGTGTCACGTGCGAACCCATCTGCGCCATCGCCTGACTCATCTCCACGCCAGTCGCGCCGCCACCGAGCACCAGCAGCCGACCCGGTACGTCGACCAGCCCGGTCACGTCGCGATTCGTCCACACCCCCGGTAGCTCCCGGAGCCCGGGTACGGGCGGGATGATCGGGTCCGCGCCGCACGCGATCACGACGGCGTCGGTGCTGTACGTGCGATCGTCGACCGCGACGGTGTGCGGACCCGCGAGCCGGCCATGACCCCGTAGTACCTCGATGCCGGCGCTCTTGGCCCACGACACCTGGCCGGCGTCGTCGTAGCTCGACACCATGAAGTCCCGCCACCCCAAGGCAGCCGGTACGTCGAGGGCGCCGGTCACCGCCTCGCGGGCGCCCGGCGCGTCGAGCGCCTCCGCCAGCGCCTCGCCCGGCCGCAGCAGGGTCTTCGAAGGAATGCAGGCCCAGTACGAGCACTCGCCACCGAGCAGTTCACGCTCGACGACGGCGACGCGGGCACCGCCCTTGGCCAATGTCGCTGCGCAGTGTTCGCCTGGCGCGCCGGCGCCGAGGACGATCACGTCATAGTCCCTGCCTGTCTCCCCAGCCATCGCGTGCTCCTTCCGCCGAGCTGATCGGCTCACCCTCAGGCTGCCGCGGGGGCCGCGCCGGTTGGGCCAGTGAGTGTCCCTGGTCTGCGGCGACCAGTGAGCGTCACCGGGGCCAACCCGGGGCGCGCGGGCGGATCGTGGACCAGACAGCACGGCCACGACGGCAGCCACCACACGGAGGCGGGAATGGAATTCCTGGTCACGATGACCACGCACGTGCCCGACGGCGTCACCGAGGCCGAAGTAGCCGAAGTACGTGCTCGGGAGGCCGCCCAATCCGCCGAGCTGGCCGCGCAGGGACGGGTCAAACGACTCTGGCGTCCGCCGTTGGCGCCGGGGGAGTGGCGCACGATCGGCCTGTTCGACGCGGACGACGCGGCCCACCTGGAGAAGGTTCTGGCCTCGATGCCGCTGCGGATCTGGCGCACCGACGACGTCCTCCCGCTGACCCCGCACCCCAACGATCCCGGCGCTCGGGCATGACCGCGCAGGACGACGAACCCACGGTCACCGGCGGAGCGTCGTACGGCGGCACGGGGAATGGCGGCATGGGGTATGGCGGCACGGGGGTCGCGTTGCGCGGGCGGGCCGGCGGGCTGCTCGTGGCCGCGACGGTGCTGGCGTCGATGGTCGGCTTCATCGACGCGTACATGATCAACGTCGCGATCCCGGCGATCGGGCGCGATCTGGGAACCGGGGTCAGCGGCCTGCAATGGATCCTGACGGGCTACCTGGTGACGGTCGCCTCGTTGCTGTTGCTGGCCGGCGCGCTGGCCGATCACTTCGGCTGGCGCCGGCTGCTCGTCGTCGGCCTGCTCGTCATGGTGGTCGCGTCGCTGTGCTGTGCGGCGGCACCGAACGTCGAGGCGCTGATCGCCGCGCGGGTCGTGCAGGGCGCGGGGGGAGCCATGGTCGTGCCGAGCAGCCTGGCGCTGCTCAACGGCACTCTGCGCCCGGAGGACCGCGCGAAGGGCATCGGCGTCTGGGCGGGCCTGTCGACTCTCGGTACGACGCTCGGCCCGTACGGCGGGGGTTGGCTGGTGGACCACGCGTCCTGGCGCTACGTGTTCCTGCTGAACGTGCCACTGATCGTCGCCGCGTTGTGGGTACTTCGCGGCGTACCGGAAGTCAGCCGCCCGCGGCGCCCGCTGTCGCTGGATCTCGCGGGGGCCGTGCTGGCTGTCGTCGGGTTGGGTGGCGTGATCTATGCGCTCACCGCGGGTCCCGCGTCGGGCTGGGCGAGCCCCGTCGTACTCGTGTCCGCAGTGGTTGGCGTGGCCTGCTTGGCGGCGCTGGTTCCAGTGGAGCAACGGCGGTCGGCGCCGATGCTGCGGACGGCGCTCTTCCGGATCAGACAGTTCGTGGCCATCAACGCCGCGACGATCTTGTTCTACGGCGCACTCTCGGCGGCCAGCTACCTCGTCGTACTGCAGTGCCAATTGGCGCTCGGCTACAGCGCGACCGCGGCCGGGGCGGCCCTGATCCCCGAGTCGGCGGTCTTCCTGCTCGTGTCGCCGTTCGTCGGCGGCCTCGTCGCCCGGGTCGGCGTTCGCCTGCCGATGACCCTCGGCATTCTCGTCGTGGCCGGCGGCTTCGCCTGGCTGTCGGCCGCGAGCCCCGGTCAGAGCTACGCCCAGGCGATCCTCCCGGGCGCGCTGCTCTGGGGTCTCGGCATCGGCCTGACCGTCGCCCCCCTCACCGCCGGCGTCCTCGCCGCGGTCGACGACGCGGATTTCGGCGAGGCGTCGGCGATCAACGACGCCGCCTCACGCGTCGGCGGTGTCGTGCTGATCGCGCTGATCCCGGCGCTGCTCGGTGTCGGCGGCTCCGACGACCTCGCGCAACCGCTCGCCGACCGGTACCAGGTCGCGATGCTCGTGATGGCGGCCCTCAGCGTCGTCGCCGCCGCGATCACCTTCGGGTACGTCGCCCGCGGCCGCCCGTCCACGATCCAGCTGCCGGCGACGCCGCGCGTGCACGGGTGCGCGGTACCCGTGACAACCTGATCTGAACAGGCCTGACGGAAGGGGAGAGGACGATGACCGAGAGTCTTGAGGGGCAGGTCGTGGTGGTGCTCGGCGGCAGTTCGGGCATCGGTCTGTCGACGGCCCAGCAGGCGCGCGCGGCCGGCGCGCGGGTGATCCTCGCCGGCCGCAACCAGGAGCGCCTCGACAAGGCCGTCGCCGACGTAGGCGCCGAGCGCGGCGTGGCGCTGGACCTGGCCGACCCGGCCCAGGTCGAGCAGCTCTTCGCGGGGCTGCCCGATCGGCTCGACCACATTCTGGTGAGCGGTAGCGGGCCCTTCTACGCGCCGATCGCGGAGATGGACCTCGACGAGGTGCAGCGCAACATCGACGAACATCTCGTCGGATCGCTACGCATCGCGAGACTGTGCATCGGCCGGGTGCGTGCGGGCGGCTCGCTCACGTTCATCAGCGGCACCGGTGCCCGGCGCCCCGGAGTCGGCCTCGTCCTGGCCGCCATCGGTACGGCGGCGTTGTCCGCGATCGTCGCGAACGCCGCGCTCGAGATCGCCCCGATCAGGGTGAACACGGTCGCGGCCGGCTTCGTCGACACGCCACTGTCCGCCAGGCTGCTAGGGGACCAGCTCGAGGAGCGCCGCGCGAACCTGCGAGCCACGCTGCCGATCCGGCGCGTCGTCGGCCCGGACGACGTCGCCGACCTGATCCTGCACCTGATGACCAACGGTGCGCTGACAGGTGCGACGTACGACGTCGACGGAGGCCAACAGTTGGTGCCGGGCTAACCGATCGCCGCCTCGTAGCCTGCCTCGGGCAGCGCCTCCCGCAACTGCCGACGAGAGCTGATGGAGAGCTTGTCGAAGATCTTGCGAAGGTGCCATTCGACCGTGCGCGGGCTGAGGAACAGCCGACTGCCGACTTCAGGGTTCGACAGCCCGTCGCGAACGAGTAAGGCGATCTGCAGTTCCTGTGAGGTGAGCTCGTCGCCTGCCGTCGGCGCGGCCGCTCGTTTGCGGACGGTCTCGCCGGTCGCCTGCAGTTCGCGACGTGCGCGCTCGGTGAACGCTTCCATGCCGATCGACGAGAACAGGTCGTAGGCGCTGCGCAACTCGGTGCGGGCCTCACCTCGTCGAGTCTTCCGCCGGAGCCATTCGCCGTACAGGAGGTGGGCGCGGGCCAGGTCGGGGCGCAGCCGGGTCGGTGTCAGCTGTTCGATCGATTCCAGGTACGCCGTCTCGTCGGCGTGCACCAGTCCGCGCGCGCGAGCTTCGATTCCGCGGCCCCAGGCCTCGTCGGTGTCGCCCGTCTTGTCCTGCAGCCGTTCCAGTGCGGCGACCGCCTCGCGCTGTCGTCCGCTGCGGACGGCGGCTTCGATCTGCTCGCTCAACGCCCAGGAGGACACGAACAGCTCCGGTGTGTCCTCGCTCGCCATCGTTGCCCAGAGCAACGCTTCGTCGTGCCGGCTGAGCCCGTTCAGGACGATCGACCGCGCCCAGCGTGCGTACTGGACCGCCGTACCCTGCCCCTCGGCGGTGCCGCTCGCGATCGCGTCGTCGATCAGCGGGAACGCCTCGTCCGGTCGCCCGCGGAGCCCGGTCAGCACCAGTGCGCCGTACGGCCCGACGTGGGTGCCGGTCGCCTCCCGGACCGCGTCGGCCTCGGCGCGCAGCGAGGTCGCGTCCGCGAAGTCGCCGGCGATCGCGATCACCTGCCCGAGCACGTTCACGCCGACCGCCAGTACGGCGAGCGCGCCGGCGCTGCGGGCGGTTTCGACTTGGCGGGTGGCGGTGGCGAGGCAGGCCTCGAAGTCCCACGCGGTCGCGGCCGCCGCGGTGGCCAGCCATCCCCAGCGCAGTACCTCCTCGGTCGTCGCGTCCGCCCCGCCGAACGCGACCGCGGCCTCCTTCAGCATCGGCACCGCCGGCTCGCGCCCCTCGGCGAACAGCAGCGCGAACCCGTCCAGCAGTACGTCGGAACTTCGCGGCACCGTCCCGGCTCGCGGAGCCTCCCGCGCGGCCAGCGAGACCTCGCGCAGCCCCACCACCTCGGCCATTTGCCCGGCGAACAACCCGGCGCTCCAGGCATCGAGGTAGGTGTCGCGAGCCAGTCGCCGGTCGAGCGGTTCGAGGGTCCGGGCGGCGCGTAGCAGGAGACCCGGCGCGTCCCGACCGCGTTGCTGTGCGAACGCTGCCTCGGCGCGGAGCAGGTCGATCCGCGCGCGGCCGAGATCGTCCAGGTGTCCGGCCTCGGCGGTGGCGAGCAGCGCCCACGCCGTACCGAAGGCTCCGGCCTGCAGGCTGGCGTGCGCTCCGGCGAGCGCGCGTTCGGTCCGGCGTACCGGATCTCGGGTCAGCGCGACGGCCCGCTGCAGGAAGGCGGCCGCCGCGGCGAACCCGCCGCGGGCCTGGGCGCGGTCGGCCGAGCGTTCCAGCTCGCGGGCCACTTCCTCGTCCGGCCCCGACGCGGCCGCGGCGAGGTGCCAGGCGCGTCGATCCGGATCGGCGGCCGAGTCCGTCGCGTCCGCCAGCGCCAGGTGTACGGCGCGCCGCTCGGTCGCGGACGCCGACCCGTAGAGGGCCGACCGGACGAGCGGGTGCCGGAAAGTGACCCGTTCACCCAGCGACAGCAGTCCCTCGATCTCGGCGAACACGGCGTCGATGCCGAGCTGGTCGGCGGCGCGGCGTACGAGGACCGGATCACCCACCGGTTCGGCCGCGGCGACGAGCAGCAATTGCCGGATCGGCGCCGGCAGCGTGTCGGCCTGCCGGAGGAAGCTCTGCTCGATCTGGCCGGGCAGACCCTGTCCGGTGAGCAGGCCGAACCCGGCCGCGAGCTGCGTCGCCGTCAGGCCGCGCGGCAGCTCGAGCAGGGCGAGTGGATTGCCGCCGGTCTCGGCCACCAGACGGTCGCGGATCGGCTCGTCGAGCAAGAACTCGACCGCGGACCCGAGCAACGCACGCGCGTCGTCGGCGGGCAGCCCGTCGACCTCGAGCTCCGGCAGACCGTGCAGCTCGACGCCGACCTCGCGCGCGCCGAACAAGAGTCCGACCGCCTCCGCGCCGACCCGCCGGGCGACGAAGCCGAGCGTCTGCGCGGTCGCCGTGTCGAGCCACTGCGCGTCGTCGACGACCACCAGTACCGGCTGTTCTTCGGCGAGGTCCGAGATCAGGCTGAGCACCGCGAGTCCGACCATGAAACGGTCCGGCGCCGGGCCTGGAGCCAGCCCGAACACGGTCGCGAGCGCCCGACGCTGTGGTTCGGGAATCCGGGGCAGCCGGTCGAGCAGCGGCACGCACAACTGGTGCAGTGCCGCGAACACCAGCTCCATCTCGGACTGGACGCCGACCGCCCGCAGCGTGAACAGCTCCGGCGCGGACTCGGTCGCGTGGTGCAGCAGCGCGCTCTTCCCGACCCCGGCCTCGCCTCGGACGACGAGCACCCGGCTGGTACCGCTACGAACGTCGGACAGTAACCGATCGAGAACGGCCCGTTCCGAGCGCCGGCCAAGCAGTCTCGATCCCCGTGCTCGTCCCGCGTCCAGGCCGCGGAATCCGCTGCCACGTTCCACCCGTCCGCCGCCTTCCCAAGCGGTGCGCACACGCACCGATCCGGACACCCCGCGGTCCGCCGAACCGCACCAGCCTAAGGCCGTCGCAGCTCCGTTGACCACTGGCTCAGGGTGCTGTCGTGCTGGTCGTGCACGAGTTGCCGCGCGATCGAGCCGGGACCTTCGAGTTGGAGCGTGTGCGGATGGTCGGGCAGGCGGTAACCGAGGGTGGTGACAGTGTCCAGACACCGAGCCTGGCCGAGGATCGCCCAGTTGACGCGCGCGTCGGGAGACAGGTCGAGATCCTCGGCGAGCAAGAGGTTGTGGTCCAGCCAGGCGCGGGTCACGGTCTGCAAAGTGCCACCCACCTCGCCGTGGCGACCGAGCACGAGGGACTCGCGCAGGTGCGCGGTGCAGCCGGCTGCGAGACGTGCCGTCGTCGTACGGGTCACGTCGGCGCCGGCGGATACGACGAACGGTTCGGCGTACCACTGGAGGCTTGCGCCGTCGGTCAGTTGGATGTCGACGTCCCATCTCGCGGCGCCGCCGCGCATCCCGTAGGCGACGGTGCCGGCGGTCTCGACTATCTCCAGCCGGACCGGCCCTTGAACGACGATCTCGATGCGTACTTCGTCGCCGGCGAGCAGCAGTGCGCCCGCCGCCACGAGAGCAACGCGTACGACGCCGGCCCGGCCGGGCAGCTGCCGCGGCGACAGGTGATCCGTAGTCAGCAGACAGCGGTCCCGGATCGGGTCGGCGGCGACCTCAATGCGTGTGGGCATGGGTGTGCGTGATCAGCTCGCCGTCCTCGCCGACATGCGAATGCGGCGCCATCGGCCCCGGATCGACGGGCGTGTGCTGTCCGTTCCGTACGACGTTGGTCATCGAACGCACCCAGTCCTTGAGCTTCGCGACCGATGCCGGATCCGTCCGCGACAGTGCGAGGACCGGCTTCCCCTCGCGCGCCGCCTCGGCGTCCTGGACCATCCGGT
Source organism: Kribbella sp. NPDC043289 (assembly GCF_056436705.1). Lineage (NCBI taxonomy): Bacteria > Bacillati > Actinomycetota > Actinomycetes > Propionibacteriales > Kribbellaceae > Kribbella > Kribbella sp. NPDC043289. The sequence continues at coordinate 1,730,478 of NZ_JBWKCB010000001.1, read as the reverse complement.
CGACGTCGACACCGACGTACGGTGCGAGGTCGGTCTTGTTCACGACGAGCAGATCAGCGCGGGCGATGCCCGGGCCACCCTTGCGGGCGACGTCGCCGCCGCCGGCCACGTCGAGCACGAAGATCTGCGCGTCGACGAGCGCGGGGGAGAAGGTCGCGGTCAGGTTGTCGCCACCGGACTCGACCAGTACGACGTCCAGCGGCGCGAAGTCCCGCTCGAGGTCCTCGACGGCGATCAGGTTCGGGGTGACGTCGTCGCGGATCGCGGTGTGCGGGCAGGCGCCGGTCTCGACGGCCCGGATCCGTTCCGGGTCGAGGACACCGGCCGAACGCAGCAGCCGCGCGTCCTCGTCGGTGTAGATGTCGTTCGTGATCACACCGAGGTTCAGCTCGTCGGCGAGCTCGCGGCAGACGGTGGCGATCAGCGAACTCTTACCGGTGCCGACCGGCCCGGCGACGCCCAGCCGGAAGGAGCGGGTCTCGTCATGCATGGAACAACCTCATTCTCTCGATCGAATGGTGGTGGGCGAAGACGTCGATCTGCGGTGCGCCGGTGGCGGGGATCTTCTCGGCCTCGGTCAGCGGCGCGACGTCGGCCACCAGCTGCTCGATCTCGTCATGCAACCCCGCCACCCACGTCGCCGCCTCCGCCGGATCCACCGGAAGCAACTTCAACGACGCCGACACCACGGTCTGTACGTCGTCGTACGCCACAACCCGCGCCAACTGCTCGGCGGACATCCCGGTCACGGCACCCACAACCCCGAGCACCACAGGCCGCGCGATCTCCGCATCACGCGGCAAATACCCGAACACCGCAGGCCAAACCCGCCCCACCACCCGCAACAAAACCCGCCCCTGCCACCGAGCCACCCCCCGCAGCACCTGACTAGGAGTCCGAGCCGCCCAAGCCCCCTCAACCCCAACAACCCACTCCACCCCGCCCCCACCCACACCGACCCGACCGTCGACACCGACCCGACCGTCCGCCGCGGCCCGACCGTCGAAACCGGCCCGACTGTCTGGTCCGTCCGCACCGTCCGCGCCAGCCCGACCGTCTGCTCCGGCTCGACCGTCCGCTCCGGCGGCACCATCTGCTCCAGCCGCACCGGCCCCATTGCTCGCCCCCGCGCCTTCCACCCCAGCCGCCTCCGCGCTCTCCACCCGTCCCGCGGCCACCTGCTCGTCGAGTCGTGAGTCGTGGTCCGGGTTTTCGAGCCGTGCCCCACGACTCGACGCAGCCGACTCCCGCCTTAACGCACGACTCGGCGGCTGGTGGTGGGCGGCGGTGGCTTGCAGGGCGAGGTGGCGGGTTACTACGGCGACCGCGGCGTCGGTGCGGGTGACCGTGCGGAGGCGGGCTCGGGCGTACGCCGCCACGTCAGCCAACTCCTTGCCTTCAGCACCCAACCCTGCGCGCACCGCGGGCTCCAGACCGGCGGACTGCGTGTGCCCGCCGGTCGGCAACCTCCCGTCGGCGAGCATCAGCGCGACCAGCTCCGCGGCGCCCATCAGAACATCGCGTAGAGCTGAGCGAGCGGCAGTACCTCGGCCGGCGCCGGCTGCACCAGATCACCGTCGATCTGGATCGCGAACGTCTCCGGATCGATGTCGATCGCCGGCAGCGCATCGTTGTTCTTCAGGTCCGCCTTGCCGACGTCCCGCGTCGGACGAACCCCGAGCAGCTGTCGCCGCAGCCCGAGCCGTTCGCCGAGCCCGTCCTCGAGCGCGGCCGGAGACACGAACGTGTACGACAGATCCGCCCCGATCGCGTCGCCGAACGCGGGCCGCATCAGCACCGGCTGCGGTGTCGGGATCGACGCGTTCGGATCGCCGAGCGCCGCCCACGCGATCGCCCCGCCCTTGATCACGAGACTGGGCCGAACACCGAAGTACCGCGGATCCCATAGCGTCAGGTCCGCGAGCTTGCCGGTCTCGACCGAGCCGACCAGGTGATCGATGCCGTGGGCAATCGCCGGGTTGATGGTGTACTTCGCGACGTACCGGCGTACCCGCTCGTTGTCGGCGACTGTCCCCAGCGCGCCGCGGCGGTGCTTCATCAGGTGCGCGACCTGCCAGGTGCGGGTGATGACCTCGCCGATCCGGCCCATCGCCTGGGCGTCCGACGAGGTGATCGAGAGCGCGCCGAGGTCGTGCAGGATGTCCTCGGCCGCGATCGTGGTGGCCCGGATCCGCGACTCGGCGAACGCGAGATCCTCGGGTACGTCGGGGCTCAGGTGATGGCACACCATCAGCATGTCGAGGTGCTCGGCGACCGTGTTGACGGTGTGCGGCAGCGTCGGGTTCGTCGAGCCGGGGATGACGTGCGGATACGACGCGATGGACAAGATGTCGGGGGCGTGTCCGCCGCCCGCGCCCTCGACGTGGAACGCGTGGATCGACCGCCCGGCGATCGCCCCGAGTGTCGACTCGACGTACCCGGCCTCGTTCAGGCTGTCGGCGTGCAGCGCGACCTGCAGCCCCCACTCGTCCGCGGCCCGCAACGCGGCGTCGATCGCGGCCGGCGTCGACCCCCAGTCCTCGTGGACCTTGTACCCGGCCGCGCCCGCGAGCGCCTGCTCGGCGAGCCCTTCGGCGCTGACCGTGTTCCCCTTGCCGAGCAACAGGATGTTCAGCGGTACGGCGTCCAGCGCGCGATGCATCTGCTCGAGGTGCCATGCCCCGGGAGTGACCGTGGTCGCTTTGGAGCCCTCACTCGGGCCGGTGCCGCCGCCGACGATCGTGGTGATCCCGGTCGCGAGCGCTTCGTCGAGCTGCGACGGCGACAGCAGGTGGACGTGGGAGTCGATCGCCCCGGCGGTGAGGATGCGACCCTCGCCGGCGATCACGTCGGTGGATGGGCCGATCCGCAGCTCGGGGTGGACGCCGTCGGCGATGTCCGGGTTGCCGGCCCGGCCGAGTGCGACGATGCGGCCGTCGCGGATCCCGACGTCGGCGCGGACGATGCCCCACCAGTCGACGACGAGCACGTTGGTGATGACGGTGTCGGGGGCGCCCTCCGCGCGGGTCGTGGTGCCCTGCGCCATCGACTCGCGGATGGACTTGCCACCGCCGAAGACCACTTCCTCGCCACCGACGGTGAGGTCCTGCTCGACCTCGATCCACAGGTCGGTGTCGGCGAGCCGGACCTGGTCCCCGACGGTCGGGCCGTAGAGGGCGGCGTACGCGGAGCGGGAGATCTCAACCACGGCTCACCTCGCACTGGATCTCGTTCGCGACGCCAGGCCGAACAGCGTCGGCGGGTGGCGCGGGCTTCACCTGGATCCCCGGCACTCGACGGTTGCCGCGGAGCGTGACGAGTGCGACCTCGCGCGAGGCACCCGGTTCGAAGCGCTGCGAGGTACCGGACGGGATGTCCAGGCGGAACCCGCGGGCGGCGTCGCGGTCGAAGGACAACGCGCTGTTCGCATCGGGCAGGTGCAGGTGCGAGCCGATCTGGATCGGCCGGTCGCCCGTGTTCACGACCACCAGCCGTCGGCGTTCGTCGTCGGTGCGGTCGGCGTTCAGTTCGATCGTGCCGGGCCGGACACGAACGGCTCCGGGGGCGTCTGTACGCGCGGGCGCACCGACGGCCACCTCGACGGATGCGTCGTCGGCCGACGTTGCTCCGGCGGTTGCGGCGTCGGCCGGTGTCGGGCTGGCTGCTGCCGTGGTGGGGGTTGCGGCGTCGGCTGCTGTCGGGCTGGCTGTTGCCGTGGTCGGGGTTGCGGTTGCTGGTTTGTCCGCGCCCTGTTCTTCCTTGCTAAGTCTAACGTTGTCGGCCATGGAATCTGCCTTCAAATGATCGGGCTGTGGATAGTGACGAGTTTGCGGCCGTCGGGGAACGTTGCTTCGACCTGGACGTCGGTGAGGAGGTCGGCGACGCCGGGCATGACCTGGTCGCGGGTGAGGACGGTGCGGCCGGACTGCATCAGGTCGGCGACGCGGGCGCCGTCGCGGGCTCGTTCGATGACCCAGGTGCTGAGCAGGGCGACGGCTTCGGGGTGGTTGAGCTTGACTCCCCGGGCCAGCCGGTCGCGGGCGACCATGCCGGCCACGGAGAGCAGCAGCTTCTCGACGTCGGCGGGGGTGAAGTTCACGACGGCATCGGGAGGACGTGGTCGGACACCTTGTCTGTGCTCAGGCAGAGTGAGCACACGGCCGCGTCGTGCGTGACGCAGGCGGTCATGTCGGGGCGTTCGTAGTCCTGGCGGCACACGTGACAGGTGAGGATCTCGCCGGAGGGGTTCCCGTGTTCGTCGTACATCGGCAGGTCGAGCCCGTCGTCCACCCGGCGAAGGTAGTACTTGCCACGCGTGATGACGGCCAGGACGGGCGGCAGTACGACGGCCAGTCCGATCGCGACGAGTGGTGAGTACGGCTTGATGGTGTCGCCGAGTCCACCGAAGAACACCAGGATCGACACACCGGCCGCGACCGCCATCGACACGAAGCCGACCGGGTTCACGGCGTACAGCATGCCCCGCCGGAACTCGGGGGCCTTGGGCGACAGCTTCAGCAGGTACTTGTTGAACACGATGTCCGAGGCAACGACCACGATCCACGCCATGCCGCAGTTCGCGTAGAACCCGAGGATGGTGTTGAGGAAGTCGAACATGTTCGCCTCCATCAGTACCAGCGCGATCACCAGGTTGAACCCGAGGAACACGAGCCGCCCGGGGTAGTGCCGGGTCAGTCGCGTGTACGAGTTCGTCCAGGCCAGCGAACCGGAGTACGCGTTCGTCACGTTGATCTTCACCTGGCTGATCACGACCAGTACGACGGCCAGCGTCATCGCCAGCCACCCGGGCAGGAACCCGCGGTAGATCTCGAGGAACTGGTGCACCGGCTGGTTCGCGATCGACGACGAGTCGGCGACGTTGGCGATGATGTAGACGGCCAGGAAGAGACCGATCACCTGCTTCAGCGCGCCGAAGATCACCCAGCCGGGTCCGGCGAGAAGCATCGCGGTCCACCAGCGGCGCGAGTTCTCCGGTGTCTTCGGCGGCATGAACCGCAGGTAGTCGATCTGCTCGGCGATCTGCGCGATCAGCGACAGGCAGACGCCGGCGGCCAGCAGCATCGAGCCGAAGTCGGCGTCGGGTCCGTAGTCGAAGAACGTCGACACTGACGACGGGTGCGACACGAGCAGGTAGCAGAACGGCAGCACCATCAGGATCAGCCAGAGCGGCGTCGTCCACACCTGAAGGGTGGAGAGCACCTTCATCCCGTAGATGACCAGCGGGAAGATCACCAGCGTCGACACCGCATACCCGAGCCAGAGGGGGATGTGCAGGCCGAGTTGCAGGCCCTGCGCCATGATCGAGCCTTCGAGCGCGAAGAAGATGAACGTGAACGACGCGAAGATCACGTTGGTGACGACCGAGCCGTAGTACCCGAAGCCGCTGCCGCGGGTGATCAGGTCGAGGTCGATGTTGTACCGCGCGGCGTAGTACGCGAGCGGCAGACCGGTCAAGAAGATCACCACCGCGAAGATCGCGATCCCCCACAGCGCGTTCGTCGTGCCGTAGGAGATCCCGATGTTCGCGCCGATCGCGAAGTCGGCGAGGTACGCGATGCCGCCGAGGGCCGAGACGGCGACGACGCCGGTCGACCACTTCCGGTAGCTGCGGGGCGCGAAGCGGAGCGTGTAGTCCTCGAGCGTCTCGCGAGTGGCGGTGGTGGGAGAAGGAGTGGTGGTGGTGCGGTGGTCGAGCGAGGGTTCAACAGCCATGGGCGAACTCCTGCGGCACCTTCGGGCGAGCGGTGCTCCGGCGGACCGGCGACGTTGCCGGCGGGGGATGCACCCGAATGGAAGGAACCTAGGAACGCCGTGTTACCGGCGTGTTGCCGAGTTGCTACGTTCGTGTATTTCCATCTGGAAGTACTTCGTGAGGTCGCGCTCGAGCAGTCGCTGCGTGGCGGCGAGGCGATCGGCGACCGTGCCGCCGACGGGGGAGAGCGCGGTGACGATCCGGCGCTTGTCGTCCGGATGGGTGCGGCGCAGTACCAGACCGCGCTCGACCAGCTTGTCCACGTGCCGGGTCAGACTGGCGGCCGGCAGTACGGCGGACTCCGCGAGCACCGACATCGGTTGACCCGGTTCCTCGCGCAGCGCCGCCATGATCCGCCACTGCTCGACGGTCAGCCCGAACTCGTCCAGCAGCGGCTGCAGCCCTAGCTCGATCTCGCGCTCGATCCGCTTGAGCGCCAGGAGCAGGTTCGACGCCATCCGCACCCCCCTCCTCGGTTCAGGTGCTGGGAAATATAGCCGTTCGGTCGAACTTCCGCCTCCGGTTCGGTCACACTGACCGGATGTACGGCGGGAGGAGGTGACCGTGCGGCGTACCGACGTACTGCCGATCGCCTTCGTGGTGCCGTTGCAGGGGCCGACCGGGATCTACGGTCCGTCCTGTCTGGCCTGTGGACAACTCGCCGTCGAGCAGCTGAACGCGCGGAACGGGATCGCCGGGCGACGGGTCGAACTCGTCCAGGTCGATGCCGGTCGACCGCCGGAAGTCGTCGCCGAGGAGGTCGGGCGGCTGGTCGACGCGGGGCGGGTCGAGGCGGTCGCCGGGTGGCACATCTCCGCCGTGCGGGTCGCGCTGACCCGGCGGATCGGCGGGCGGGTCGTGTACGCGTTCGCCGCGATGCACGAGGGTGGCGACGACACACCCGGCGTGTTCATGCTCGGGGAACGGCCAGTGAACCAGTTGCTCCCGGCAACACACTGGCTGCGCGAGCACCACGGCGCCCGGCGCTGGGTGGTCGTCGGCAACGACTACGTTTATCCGCGCGTCACCGGCGCGGTGGCGCGGGAGGCTCTGCAAGGTACCGGGTCCGAGATCGTCCGATCGGCCTACGTTCCGCTGGGTACGGCGGACTTCGGGGCCGTGATCGACGGGCTCCGGGCGACCGATGCCGACGGCGTGATCATGCTGTTGATGGGCCAGGACGCGGTGCATTTCAACCGCCAGTTCGCGGACGGCGGGCTGAGTGAGAGCCTGCTCCGCCTCAGTCCGGCGATCGAGGAGAACACGCTGCTCGGCGCGGGCCCGGGCGCGAACCACGGGGTGTACGCGGCGGCGGCGTACTTCGACGGCTTGACGACCGTGGAGAGCAGCGAGTTCGCCCGCCAGTACTACGGCCGCTTCGGCACGTTCGCGCCCGCGCTGAACGCCGTCGGCGAATCCTGCTACGAGGCGATCCGGTTCCTCGCCCGCCTCGGTGAGATCAGCGGCTCGGTCGCGATGTCGGCCGCGCTGCCGACCGGCCACTTCTACGACAGTCCGCGCGGCCTGCTCCGTCTCGACGGGAACCTCGTCGACCAGGACGTGTACCTCGCGGTCGCGGACGGGCTCGAGTTCCGGATCCAGGAACAGATCGCCCACACCCACTAACCACTATGAACCCATTTGATGGTTAGCTAGAGCCATGGAGGTCGAGGAGCGGTTCGAGTGGGAAGGCCGATCGATCGCATGGGGCCGGGCGGGTGACGGCCCGCCGGTGGTGTTCTGCCACGGGACGCCGTTCTCGTCGCGCGTGTGGTCGAAGTACGCGGACGCGTTGAGCGCCGACTTCACCGTGCACCTGTGGGACATGCCGGGGTACGGCGCGTCCTCGAAGGATCCCGCCCACGCGGTGGACTTCGGCGCACAGGCGAAAGCGTTCGCGGCCTTGCTCGATTACTGGGAGCTGGACCGGCCGCAGGTGGTGGCGCACGACTTCGGTGGCGCGGTCTCGCTGCGCGCGACGCTGGCCGAGCAAGCGGCGTACTCGTCGCTGATGCTCGTTGATGTGGTCGCGATTCCGCCGAGCGGGTCGCCGTTCTTCCAGTTCGTGAAGCGGCATCCGACGACCTTGGACGAGTTGCCGACGTACATCCATGAGGCGATCCTGCGGGCTTACGTGACCGCGGCGAGCCATCGCGGGTTGCGTGAGCCGGAACTCGAGGAGCTGGTGGCTCCTTGGCGCACGGAGGAAGGACAGTCGGCGCTCTACCGGCAGATCGCGCAGTACGACGAGACGTTCCTGGTCGAGAACGAGAAGGCGCTGGGCAAACTGGCGATCCCGGTCAAGGTGGTGTGGGGCCGCGACGACGCCTGGATCCCGACGGCGACCGGCCGACGACTCGCGGGGCTGATTCCGGGAGCGTCGTACGTCGAGGTTCCGGACGCCGGCCACCTCATGCAGTACGACGCCCCGGTGGCGCTGGCGACTGTCCTGCGGGAGTGGCTCTCACGATGACTGCCGCGTCGCCGAGGTCCGCGTGGTGAGCTGTGAGCCGGATCTCGCCGGCGGAGGACGCACCTAGCCAGAGCGCGGCAGCACCGCCATTCGACGCCAGATCGAACGAATTGCACCCGACGAGCCGGCCAGGTCCCTCAACTTCGAGGGTCACCGGACCGCTCACGGACGGCCGGAGATTGCCGTACCGATCGGTCGCCCGCAGGACGACCCGGGTCAGGTCGGTGCCATCAGCAACTATCTCGTTGTCATCGGCAAGGAGGTCGAGGCGGTCCTTGGTGCGGTCGAGGGAAAAGGACCTGATCAGGACGCGGCGGTCGTGCAGATAGCCGTCGATGCGGAGGTCCGCGGTCGCCGACAAGTGGATGAACGACGGCGGGTGCTTCAGAGCGCCGAAGCGGGTGGTGTCCGGGCGGATCGTCGCGACGTGGTCGGTGCCGAGGTAGATCTCGAGGTGCTGGAGATTCGAGCAGATCATCAGCTCGTCGTCGAGCGGCGCGTCCCAGTGGAAGGCCGGCGCGATGACGGGACGGTGCTCGGGATCGACCTGGGCTTGATAGATCGCAGCGCCGAGCTTGGGGATGCGGAAGGTGTCGGCGACTCCGTTGCATTTCAGCCGGTGGTCGACCCAGCCGTTCTGTGAGTCGTAGTCGAAGGCCTGCCAGGCGAGTACGCCGAGGTAGCGGTCGTCGGCCGCGGCTTGCTGGTGGACCTGGGCGTGCAGGAAGGCTTGGCGTGCCTGCACATCCTGGGGATCGGTACGGCGGTAGAAGTGCGGTCCGGCGAGGGAACCGATCGCTTCGGTGACGAGGTACGGGACGTCGGGCAGCGGTGCGAGGAGGGTCGCGCCGGTCTCGTCGTGGGCGTAGTCGTTGTAGGCGAAGACGTCCTGGTGGAAGTCGACAGTCGAGTACTCCGAGGCGACCATCGCCCCGCTGGTTGCGCGGTCGGGATCGAGACGTTGCGCGACTTCCTGAGTGCGGCGGTACAGCTCGGGGTGGTTGGCGGACTCGTTGACGCGGACGCCCCACACGACGACCGACGGGCGGTTCCGGTCGCGGCGGATCATCCGCTCCACGTCCGCGACGACCAGGTCCTGCCAGGCGGCGTCGCCGACGTACTGCCAGCCGGGGATCTCCTCGAAGACGAGCAGCCCGAGTTCGTCGCAGGCGTCGAGGAAGGCGGGGGACTGCGGGTAGTGGGCGCAGCGGGCCATCGTGCAGTTCAGCTCGTTCCGGAGGATCTCGGCGTCGCGTCGCTGGACCCGGTCCGGCATCGCCATCCCGGTCCACGGGAAGATCTGGTGGCGGTTGAGCCCGAACAGTTCGAGCCGGTCGCCGTTCAGGTAGAACCCGTCGACCTCGAACCGGGCCTCCCGGAATCCGATCCGCACCTTCCGTTCGCTGCTTTGGTTGCCCAGGTCGAGGCGCGCGATGACGTCGTACAGGACGGGGGAGTCGGGTGCCCAGAGCTGGATGTCGTCGAGGCCGGTCAGGGTGAGTTCGCCGGTGGTGGTTGTGCCCGAGGTGATCAGCCGACTGTCCGACGCTCGGAGTTCGACGGTGAGCTGGCCGGCGCCTTCGACGGTGCAGCTGACGTGGAGGCTTCGCGAGGACGGATCGAGGACGTTCAGTGGGCGGGCGTGCAGGTCGGTGATGAACGCGTCCGGCTCGCAGCGGACCTTGACGGAACGGGTCAGACCGCCCGGCTGGAAGTAGTCGACCGCGCCGTGCCCGTCAGGGTGACCATTCGGCGGGACGGGCAACCAGCGGGAATCGAGCGCGATCGCCAGCAGATTCCGGCCGGGCTTCACGAGGTCGGTCACCTCGTGCGTGAACGGCAGAAACCCGCCGAGTTGCGTGCCCGCGCTGATCCCGTTGACGAAGACCTCCGCCGCCTGCAGCGCCCCGTCGACGTCCACGAACACCCGCCGCGCGTCCGCCGGGATCTCGAACCACCGCCGATAACACCAGCGCCGCTCCCACGCGTCCGCCTCCCAGTCCCGCCAGGACAGCGGTACGACGGTGTGCGGGAGCGTGACCGGCTCGAAGCCGCTGTCGTCGTACGACGTCCCGACCGCGGACTCGTCGACCAGTTCACCGAACAGCCACCTGTCCATGCCCACGACCCTAACGATGTATTTATTGCGGCGCCTGTCGTCTCTCTTCGGGGTGATGAGATCTGCGGTAGTGGTCGGTGGCGGCATCGTCGGGCTGGCCGTCGCGCGCGCCTTGCAGCGTCGCGACCCCGGCACGACGGTCGTCGTACTCGAGAAGGAAGCGGCGGTCGGCGCGCACCAGACCGGGCACAACTCGGGCGTCATCCACTCCGGTCTGTACTACCGGCCCGGTTCCCTCAAGGCCCGGTTCGCCGTGGCCGGCGGGGCGGCGCTGCGGGAGTACTGCGACGAGAAGAGCATCCCGTACGACGTCCCGGGCAAGGTGGTCGTGGCCACGACCGAGGCGGAGCTACCGCAGCTTGATCGGCTGCTCGGCATCGGCCGGGAGAACGGCGTACCGGTCCGGCGCCTGACGCTCGACGAGGTGGCCGAACGCGAACCCCATCTGCGGGTGAAGGGCGCTCTCGCGGTCGACTCCACCGGCCGGGTGGACTTCGGCCTCGTGGCGGCTGCGCTCGCCGATGACGTGCGGGCCGCGGGCGGGGAGATCCGTACGGGCGTGTCCGTGACGGCCGTGGAGAACGCCGGTGCGTTGATCCGGGTCAGGACCACGGACGAGGTGATCGAGGCCGAGCGGGTCGCGGTGTGTGCCGGTCTGCAGAGTGATCGTCTTGCGCGGGCGTCTGGGCTCGAGCCGGGGGTGCGGATCCTGCCGTTCCGGGGTGAGTTCAGCGAGATCGTTCCGGAGCGTGAGTTCCTGGTGAAGGGGCTGGTTTATCCGGTGCCGGATCCTGACCTGCCGTTCCTCGGTGTGCACCTGACGCGCGGGATCGACGGGACTGTGCACGTCGGCCCGAACGCCGTACCTGCGTTGGCGCGCGAGGGCTACTCGTGGTCGAAGATCAAGCCACGGGATGTCTGGGAGGCGGCGACGTACCGCGGTACGTGGCGGCTCGCTCGACGGTACGGGCGGACCGGGGCGAAGGAGATCGCGCGCTCGCTGACCGGGCGGGCGCTGGTCCGCGAGGCGCGGCGGATGCTGCCCGAGCTGCGGGTTTCCGACGTACGGCGGTCTGGTGCCGGCGTTCGCGCGCAGGCCGTCACGCGAGCGGGGAAGCTCGTCGACGACTTCCTGTTCCTCCGCGATGGGCGGGCGCTGCACGTGCTCAACGCCCCGTCGCCCGCGGCCACCGCATGTCTGGTGATCGGCGAGCGCATCGCCGAGGAGCTGTCTGCGGACCGCGCCTGAGATTGGCGGCAGCTCGACAGTACGTATACGTCCACTGCCCGCGATCCGGCCGGTCGCTCCGGCGTGAACCGACGGGGTACTACAGGTATACGTACTGTCGAGATGCCGCGCCGCTCGACGATTCGACCGCCTTGGTGATGGTGGTGTGCACGGCGGTGCCTACGACGGTGGCGCGGCCGGCTCCGTCGCGATGGGGCGGGTAGCGGGGAATCTTTGGCCGCCTGGTGGCAATTGAGTTCCCTTGATCTGGAGAGGTGGGCTGCCATCCGGGCCGGCCTGATCGAGCCCTGACCGAACGTCATATCCAGGCAACAGCGGGGCAATCTTCAGGGGTCACCCTGGTGTCTATGGACTCGTTGCGAACGACGCTGACCGGTGGGACGGCGTGTGAGGTGTGTGGACGGCTCCCGCATCCTCGGCGGGCGCGGTTGACGCTGGCGAAGCTGGTGGCGGTCGCGCCGGTGGAGTTTGCGTTGCATGCGGTGGTGCTGGCGGCGCATCCGCCGTACCTGGTGTCGGTGGCGGTGCTGGCGAGTGTGACGACGGCGTTGGTGATCTGGGTGGTGGAGCCGTCGACGATGCGGCTGCTGCGGTCGTGGTTGCATGCACCGACGGTTCACCCGCGGCGGGGGATCGGGACGTTGTGGCGCATCCGGGTGACGCTGGACGACCGGGCGGGGGCTCTGGAGCGCCTCACCCGGCGGCTCGCGGTGCTGGACGCCAACATCCTGGGGTTGCACGTCCATCCGATCGACGACGGAGTACGGGACGAGTTGGTGGTGTCCACACCGGACGAGATCACCGCGGCCGACCTGGAGGTCGCTGTCGAGTCGGCCGGCGGCCGGGAGACCCACGTCTGGCCGACGACCGCACTGGCGTTGGTGGACGGTCAGACGAAGGCATTGAGCCTGTCGGCGCGGGTCGTCGCAGATCCCGCTGAGCTGCCGCACGCGGTCGCCGAGTTGCTCGGCGCCCAGCTGGTCACCGATCGGGTGACGCTCGCAGGTCAGTTCGCCGACGACGGCACGGTCCTCAAGGTGCCGTCACCCTGGACCGGCTTGTTCGCGTTCAGCCGCCCGGGGGAGCCGTTCACCCCGGCAGAGTCCGCCCGCGCCCACCGCCTCGCGGAACTCGCCGAGGCAGCCCAAACCCTCACGAAGTCCCGCTGACCGGTGGGCTTCAGGTCGTCTGCCGGGCGTCGTGGAGGGCATCGGCGATGTGATCGGCCCACTCGCGGATCTCCTCCCAGTCGCGGGCATCCTCGGCCAGACCCTCGAGCTCCGGGTGCCGGGCGACGGCGTCGTCCTGGAGATCACCGGCGAAGGTCTTCACCGGCGGCGCGTGGACGAGCTGCACGAGGTGCGCGACGTCCGGCGGAACGGGCTGCTCCTCCTGCCGGTCGACGCCGATCGGCCCGGACTGGAACAGCCACACCGGCCGGGAACGCAACTGCACCTCGTGCTGCCGCAAGAACCGCACTGCCTCCGGACGCCATTGCCCCTCGTAGATCGCGCTGCCGAGCAGCACGGCGTCGTACGGTGTCACCGCTTGGACCGCGCCGACCTCGCGAACGTCGACCTCGACGCCGGACGCCCGGAGCCTGGCCCCGATCGCAGCGGCGATACTCGCGGTCGCGCCCATCGACGTTGCGTAGCTGACAAGTACTTTCTCGGACATGCCTCCAGCGTGTCGACGCTGCCGTCACGCGGTCAGGGTCATCCGGCCCGGATCGGCGGGGCCGGATGTCAGCGCGACGAGGTGTGCCGGCCGCGGCGTGATGTGTGTGGGGGGATGCGCGGCCCTGGGTTGGGAAGAGCGGGCCCACGGGGCCCCGCGCGGGGACTTCTGTCTCCCCGAGTCGGGCCGGAGGTCTGTGGTCCGGTTCACAGTTGCAACCGACAATCGAAGCAACTGATGGGAGGCTGCGATGAGCACGGCGGTCAGAACCAGCAAGCACGCGCGCCGGCGGCCGAGCCGGGCCGAGATCTGGAGGCAGCTCGAGCGGGCGTCGTTCCTGGTACTCAGCCATGTGACACCGAGTGGCCGGCCGCGGTCGAGCGGGGTCGTCTACACGGCCGGTCACGGCAGGCTGTACGTCGCCGTCGCGCCGCACAGCTGGAAGGCGCTGCACATCCCGGCGATCGGCCAGGTCGCGGTCACGGTGCCGATCCGGCGCGGCGGCCTGCTCGCGCTGCTGTTCCCGATCCCGCCGGCGACCATCAGCTTCCACGGCTGGGCGGTCGTCCACCCGCAGGGCGCGCCGGACGTCAACTCCCTGTCACCCGCGCTCGCCAGACTCGTCCCGGCCGAACGTCTCGCGGACTGCCGAATCGTCGAGATCTCTCCCGAAGGCGAGTTCCTCACCTACGGCATCGGCATCCCCCTCCGCAAACTCCGCAACCCAGCAGCCGCCCGCGCCCACATCCCGGTCGAGGGCGGACCGGCGTAGCAGCCCTCGGACTGCTCGGGTGGGTGTGCGACGACGAGAGGAGCCAACGGCGCCTTCAGCACGGTTCGCGGTGGGGTTCCGCCACATCATGCTGCGTTCGGCTCCCCTCGCCTGGTTTCAGTGCACCTAGGCCGGTGACGTCCCCCCAGAGGCGAAGGTCACCGGTCGGCCGATCCATTCGCCGGTTGTTCGTCGGCTGAAGGCTCCGGTGTGGGTCCGCCGCCGCGGCGTTCCTTGTAGAACTCGATGCCGAGGTGGCGAAGGATCGCTTGTTCGGGGCTCGCCGAACCGGCTCCCGAGCGGCGAGTGGCGACGGTACGCCGGGCATCCCGCTCGGCGCGGCTCTTCTCGAGATCGCTCATGGCTCGCTCCTCTCACCCACCTCCAGCACACGCCCGGCGGCCCCGGCCGGGCAAGGCAGAAGTTCCCGTCAGCTGAGGACCGGACGGCCCTGGTTCTGTCGCCGATGGACTGCGGAGGATGGCTGCGAGAGCAGAAAGCCCAGCACGGAAGCCCAGCACGGAAGCCCAGCGCGAAGTCCCCCAGGTGGAAGGACCGGACATGACCACTAGTAGGCGGTGGAGCGTCGACATCTACCTCGACGAGCATGAGGACGAGCGAACCACGCATGCGGAGGCTCGGCTTCGCACCAACGACAAGACGCACCTACTCGGCCGCGGTGCCGCGCACCGCAACCCGGCTGACACCGAGATCGCCGAGATCGGCGACGAGCTGGCGGTGGCGCGCGCGTTGTCGGACCTGGCCCACAAGCTGCTGCACACAGCGGCCTCCGACATCGAGGCCATCACCCACGAGCGCGTCCGCCTGCACGGCTGAACCCGGCAGCCGCGGATTCATCCCGTCCGCGAAGCAGGCCCGGCTTCGGCATGCCGTTCGGTGAACCAGCCTCGCCAGCGCAGGAACAGCAGCGTGCCGCCGATCAGTAGCGCCGGTATCCAGTACAGCAACGCGGTCAGCGCCACCGCCCCGAACGGCCTCCCGCCAGGCAACGCCGATGGCGGCCAGACCAGCCACCAGCGCTTCTTCGCGTGGGCTCGCACCGTGGACTGGACCGCCGTACGCCGGTGGTCTCGAGGCGGTGCACGCGCCACTGGTCCGCGCCGGCGTGCCACGGCGAGATCAGGCCGAGGACCTCGCTCTCGGCGTACGCGCGCAGGTGCCGGCGACGCGAGCGGCCACTCGTCGAGATCGCATGTCAGCGCAGCGGGCAGAGGATGCACTTGCCGATCGCGAACGGCACCAGCCCCAGCACGGCTGGTAACACAGCGGTGTGCGGAACGCGGTCCACGTGCCACAACGAGACCGCGACAGCGACCATCAGCGCGGCGACGCGCACGCCGCGATGGCCGATCACAGTCTGTGCGCCTCGCGCCAGCCGCACGGCAAACTCCCGGCCCAATTGCATGAGGGGTCCTTCCAAGGGCCTCCGGTACGGCGCGGTGCGGCGCGTCGGACCGGCATCTTCGAAATGCGGCGACGCTAACCGGCCGGGTCGAGAACGGCATCTCGAAGCGCGTCGGGCCCGCTGGTGGTCTACCGCCTCGCCAGGAAGCGGCTCTCGGCGCGCAGGCTCAGGTAGCACAGGCCGGCCAGCGGAACCGGTGCCCAGAACTGGAGCAGCCGCCAGGACAGGACCGCGAGTACGGCGGTGTCGGCGGGGACGCCGAATCCGATCAGTCCCGAGATCGCGACCCCTTCGACGACCGCGATGCCGCCAGGGGTGAGCGGTACGACGGCAGCCAGGTTCGCCGCGCAGTACGCGAGAAGCACCGGAACCGGGCTGATCACCTCGCCGTACGCCGCGAGGAAGGTCCAGAGCACCGCGGCGTCGAGCAGCCAGTTGAGCGTCGCCCAGACCAGGAACGCAGTACGTACCGCGGGATCGGCGAGCAGGTCGCGGAGCCTGACGGCGGTCGAGGCGATCCACGGGCGGACCCGTTGCGGGAGGCGCCGTTGGGCTGCCCGGACCAGTCGCGCGGCGAAGCGTTCGAGCGTCGATCGCTCCCGGACAGCGAGCGCGCCACAGGCGATAACTGCGAGCCCGACGAGGAACATCGTCAGGTAGGCGGGTGTTGCGGTCTGCAGGAACAGCGCCGGAATCGACACCAGCCAGGCGATCAGGACCAACGCGAGCGGCGAGCCGACCGCCTCGGCCGTGACGGTTGCCGTCACGTCCGCCGGATCCGCGCCACCCATGACCAGCAGCCGGAACCGGATCGCGGTGGCGGTCGCCGCACCACCGGGTACGACGTGACTCACGCCGTACCCGGTGAGGTCCGAGCGGAGGATCCAGGAGAACCGGGGCCGGCTCGTGCCCAGCAGAGCGCGGCTGAACAGCGAGTAGCAGACCAGGCTGCCTGCTTCGAGGGTGGCTGCGGTGAGCACCCAGATCGGGCGCAACTGCGAGACGCGGTGCAGCGACTCGCGAGCGAGCGAGAGCTTGGGGAGAACGACGTACTCGATGAGCGCGAAGAGGACGATCAGTGAGATCGCCGACCAGAGCCGACGGTGCCAGGCAGGCCGGGACGCCCCGGTCGCACTGTCCATGCCGCGCTCCCTCCCACCAGCAGTCTGCGCTGCCGAACGGCGAGCTGGGAGGGCCGAAGGTCCGCCCGGTTCCGGTGCGGACGCCCCTGCTCCCGAGCTGGCCCGCGAGCTGAGCTGGAAATACAGGAAGGGCGAGCGGAAGGAGACACGATGGCGAGCACACTGCAGCACCGGGACAGCCGGCGGCAGTTCGCGGACCTGTTCGACTGGGCCGAGGGTCTGCCAAGCCTGTTCCCCATGCCGGCCACGATGCGTGGCGTCCGGATCGAGGAGTTCGCCGATGACGACAAGTACGTCGTCCGCGCGGAGCTGCCAGGTCTGGACCCGGGTAAGGACATCAAGGTCGAGATCGCGAACGGGATGCTGACCATCTCGGCGACTCGTCACGAGGAGGAGCACGACGGCGGCCACTCCGAGTTCCACTACGGCACACTCACCCGCCGGGTGCTGCTCCCGGACGGAGCTGACGAGCAGAACGTCGTCGCGAAGTACACGGCCGGAATCCTCGAGGTGACCGTCCCGATCGTGGCGAAGGCCGCGGAGGCGCGGACGATCGCGATCGAGCACACCGACTGACGACATGCCATGCCTGGCCGGCCGCATCCGGCCGGGCGACGGTGTGAGAGGGGACGATGATGAGGCGGTTGGTGATTCTCGGTGGTGGTACGGCCGGGACGTTGGTGGCCAACAAGCTGCGGCGTCGGCTGGCAACTGCCGACTGGCAGATCACGGTGATCGACCGAGACCACGACCACGTGTACCAGCCCGGTTTGCTGTTCGTGCCGTTCGGCGGCCGAGGAGACCTGCGTCGGCCACGCCGGAGCGTGCTGCGCCGGGGCATCCAGTTGCTGCTCGGCGAGATCGAACGCGTCGATCCGGAGCGGAAGAACGTCCGGCTGGCCGGCGGTGACGTGGTCGGCTACGACTACCTGATCATCGCGACGGGTACCAGCCCGCGCCCGGACCAGACGCCGGGGATGCTGGGCCCGGAGTGGCGCCGGAGCATCCACGATTTCTACACCTACGAGGGTGCGTTCGCGCTGCGTGACGCCCTGAACCGTTTCACCGGTGGTCGGCTGGTGGTGCACGTCGTCGAGCAGCCGGTCAAGTGCCCGGTCGCGCCGCTGGAGTTCGTCTTCCTGGCGGAGGCATTCTTCCGCCGGCTCGGGATGCGGGACCAGGTGGAGTTCGTCTACGTGACGCCGTTGGACGGTGCGTTCACGAAACCGATCGCGTCGCGGTACCTCGGTAGGCTGCTGGACGAGCGGAAGATCACGGTCGAGACGGACTTCATGGTCGAGCGGGTCGACGCCGAGCGCACGACTCTGGTGAGCTATGACGAGCGTGAGATCGGGTACGACCTGCTGGTCACCGTGCCGCTGAACATGGGCGCCGACTTCGTCGCCGCGTCCGGACTCGGCGACGAGCTGAACTACGTTCCCGTCGACCGGGGCACGCTGCAGTCGGCGGTGTACCCGGACATCTTCGCCATTGGCGACGCCAACGATCTACCGACGTCGAAGGCCGGCTCGGTGGCGCACTTCTCCGGCGAGATCTTCGTCGGCAACTTCTGCGAGTACGTCGCCGGGCAGCCGATGACCGGGCGGTTCGACGGCCACGCGAACTGCTTCGTCGAGACCGGCGACGGCAAAGGGCTGCTGATCGACTTCAACTACGACACCGAACCGCTGCCCGGGCGTTTCCCGCTCGGCCGGCTCGGACCACTGTCCCTGCTCCGGGAGACGCGAGCGAACCACTGGGGGAAGCTCGCGTTCCGCTGGGTCTATTGGCACCTGCTGCTCCCGGGCCGCCGGCTGCCGGTGCCGGCCCGGATGTCGATGGCCGGCAAGCACCGGCCGCACGAGGAGGTAGCACCATGACCACCGTCCACGTCGATGCCGAGGGTTTCCTCACCGAGTACGGCGAATGGACCGACGACCTCGCGGTGCAGCTCGCCGCCCGGATCGGGATCGAGCTCACCGACGAGCACTGGAAGGCGATCCGCTTCCTGCGGGAGGACTACCCCACGCACGGCGAGACCGCCACGCTACGACGGGTGTCGACGCTGGCCGGCATCCCGGTGAAGCAGCTGTTCGTGCTGTTCCCCGGCAAACCGGCCAAGAAGATGGCGTACGTCGCCGGTCTGCCGAAACCGCGTGGTTGCGTGTGAGACAGGAGGCACCGCCATGACCACCACACTGCCGCAGGTCGTCCCGGACTTCGACGACGTCGCGACCGTCGGCCGCAAGCTGGCCGTGATCTGTTCCAAGGGCAACCTGGACATGGCCTACCCGGGCCTGATCCTGGCCAACGCCGCGCTGGGGGAAGGTGTCGAGACGCACCTGTTCTTCACGTTCTGGGGGTTCGACATGATCACCCGGTCGCGGATGCACGACCTGAAGTTCACGATGCTCGGCAACACCGCGACGCATAAGCCCCAGGGCCTTGGCGGTCTGCCTGGCATGACCGCGATGGCGACCCGCCAGATGAAGAAGCAGATCCGCGAGATCGGCGTCCCCGACGTACCGGAGTTTCTCGACCAGATCGTCGCGTCCGGCGGTCACCTGTGGGCCTGCCGGATGTCCGCTGACCTGATGCACCTCGACGAGAGCGACCTGTACGAGGCCGTCGAGGGCATCATCAGCGCCGCCGACTTCATCGAGAAGACCGACGGAGCCCAGATCATCTTCATCTGAACCGTGACCGGCCCCGCCCTCAGCGGGCGATGTAACCGCCGTCGATGTACAGCTCGAGACCGGTGACGAACGAGGCGTCGTCACCGGCCAGGTAGGCCACGCCGGCCGCGATCTCGTCCGGTCGGCCGAGCCGTCCCATCGGCGTGAGCTCGGTCATCGTCGTCCAGAACGGCGTACCGCGGGCTGCGTCCAGGATCGGGGTGTCGATGAAACCGGGATGGATGGAGTTGACCCGGATCCCGTCGGCCGCCCAGTGCAGGGCCGCGTTCTTGGTCAGCGTCCGCACCGCTCCTTTCGCCGCGTGGTACGCCGGAGAGGTGCCGAAACCGCCACTGGTGCCGAAGATCGAGCTGATGTTGACGATCGATGCGTGCGCGGACGCCTTCAGGTAGGGCGCGGCGGTTCGCATCCCGAGGAAGACGCCGGTCTGGTCGACGTCGAGGGTGTGCTGCCAGTCCTTGAGCGTCGTCTCCTCGATCGTCGCCAGGTCTCCCAGGCCGGCGTTGTTGACCAGGATGTCGATGCCACCGAGCCGTTCGGCCGCGAGCATGCAGACGCGCTCCCAGTCGGACTCGCTCGCGACGTCGTGCTGGGCGAATTCCGCCTGCGCACCGGAGTCCCGCAGCGCTTCGGCCACGGATTCACCGGCGTCGACGGCGATGTCGGTGAGCAAGACCGCGGCGCCTTCGGCTGCCAGCCGCCAGACGGTCGCCTTGCCGATGCCGCTTGCCGCGCCGGTGACCAGCGCGACCCGATCGTCAAACCTGCCCATGGCGTTCTCCTTCGTAGGTGTGGGCCGTGCCGGCCCGGGCGGTATGCATTGCTGCAGGTACGGCGAGCGCGAGGGCGGGTACGGACCAGAGCCAGAAGCCCCAGCCGAACAGCATCAACGCCAGGTGGAAGAGCACGACGGCGACGTAACCCGCGAGCGGCGCCGTGACGAGCAGGGCCGCGATCGTCAGTTCGGCGGCCGCGAGGAGCAAGGCCCACCGGGTGGGGTGAGCCATGAAGACGCTCTGCCAGTCGTTCTCGATCCAGCCGAACAGGCCGGCGTTGGCGAATCCGTCGTACGAGCGGGGAGTGGTGAGCGCCAGGACCACGTGGACGCAGGCGCCGGACGCGAAGAGCGCGACGAAGCCCCAGTGGATCGCCCGCCAGATGGTCGCCGGGCCAGTGTGGGTAGCCGGGGCGGTCATCTCAGCCGCCGGTGGCGGCGGCGGGGATGACGGCGACGGGGCAGTCTGCGTGGTGCAGGACAGTCTGGCTGACGGAGCCGATCAGCATGCCGGTGAAGCCGCCGCGGCCGCGGGCGCCGAGGACGATGAGGGCGGCGTCGGACGCGAGCCTGAGGAGGTGTTCCGCGGGGTGGCCGGTGATCTGGACGAGCTCCGCGTCGTGACCGTCGCGTTTGTGAACCGCTGTCCGCAGCTCGTCCTCGCTGATGCGGTGCAGGCCGGTGCCGGCGGGTTGCGCCGCGACGACGCGGACGTCGAGGTCGTGCCGGTGGGCGTAGTCGAGGCCGACGTCGAGCGCGGTGTCGGCGGCCGGCGAACCGTCGTACCCGATCACGACCCGGATGCCGGCCAGGCTGCCGAGGTCGGGGCGTACGACGACCACGGGGCACCGGGCATTGGCCACCAGGTCGAGTCCCGTCGAACCGAACAGCGCGCCGACCATCGTCCCGAAGCCGCGGGTGCCGATCACTACCGTCGAGGCTTCGGCCGATGCCCTGACGAGGATCGTCGACGGTGCACCGCGGTCGAGGTGCGCGTCGATCACGAGATCCGGTTGCAGATCGCGGGCCAGTTCGGCCGCGCGGTTCACGATGTCGCCGGCGTCGGCGGGCGTGCGCCCGGGGGCGACCACGTGCAGCAGCCGGAGGTCGCTGCCCAGCGACGCGGCTTCGGCGGCCGCCCACTTGACCGCGACGTCGGCAGCCGGCGACCCGTCGATCCCCACGACTACGGGGCGGCGCTTCATGCGGGCTTCCTCGACGGGACCGACTGAAGGATTCCGTCGCCCGCCACCATCAGCTCACGCAGCCGTGCGACGAATCGGGCGGCCGGTGCGCCGTCGACCACGTCGTGATCGAGACTGACGGTCAGCTGCAGGAACTCGCGCTCGACGAGGACGCCCTGGAACAGGACCGGCCGCCGGGCGATGCCGCCGACGACCACGCTCAGCGTGTGCAGCTGGAATCCGATGCCCCAGCCCGCGCCCGCGCCGAACATCCCGACGGCCGTCACCCCGACGGTCCCGGCCAGGGCCTGCTGACGGTGCGGCAGCCGATGCAGCCCGCCGAGCAGTGCGACCCGGACAAAGCCGGGCAGCAGCAGATATCCCCGGACCCACGGAGCCTTGCGAACCGACGCGCTGCGCTGTGGATCCGCCTTCACCGCGTGGATCTCGTCGGACAGATCCTCGACCGTACGCCGGGCCGCGTCGCGCAGCACGTGGGTGAACGCGAACGGGACGCCGTCGACGTCGACCTCCACCGGGAACCCGATGTCGACCTGGCCGAAGACGATCTCGCGGCCGCGCAGGTCGCGATAGGCCTGCACGGCGGGGTCGGCGGCCACCGCCGCGGCCACACAGTGCACGACGAACGCCGTGAACAAACGATTGCCCTCGATGCTGCGAAGCATGCCGCGGGCGGACGTCACATCGACCTCGAACAGCCCGTGGATGGCGTGCCGGCGACGAGCGGCGCGCCCGGTGTCGATCACCAGTTGCCGGACCCACGGCGCCCGTCGTACCTGCGCGTCCTGCACGAGGCCACCTCCCGAACCGCCCTGGTCCGAGCATGCGCCGGTGCGCGGCCCGCCCGCACCGGTCGATCGGTCCCGAGGGCGCGGGACTTTGGACTCTCAGCCGCCCCACTCTCAGCCGCCCCAGTCTCAGCCGCCCCAGTCTCAGCCGCCCCAGTCTCAGCCGCCCCAGTCTCAGCCGCCCCAGTCTCAGCCGCCCCAGTCTCAG
>NZ_JBWKCB010000001.1:1193104-1708078 GCF_056436705.1 Kribbella sp. NPDC043289 | reverse complement strand
GTTCTCAGCCGCCCCAGTCTCAGCCGCCCCAGTCTCAGCCGCCCCAGTCTCAGCCGCCCCAGTCTCAGCCGCCCCAGTCTCAGCCGCCCCAGTCTCAGCCGCCCCAGTCTCAACCGTTCCAGTCTCAACCGCTCCAGTCTGAGCCGCCGGGTGTCAGCTGCGCAGCCGGGCCGCGTGGTCGGGGACCTGGGTCTGCATGTCGCGGGGCGGGCGCTCGTACCCCTTCGACGGCGGGCGGGCCGGCAGTTCGAGCGGCAGTCGCTGGACCTCGTGGTACGGGATCGTCGACAGCAGGTGCGCGATCATGTTGATCCGCGCGGAGCGTTTGTCCTCGCTCTCCACGACGTACCACGGTGCCTCGGGGATGTCGGTGTGGACGAACATCTCGTCCTTGGCCCGCGAGTAGTTCTCCCAGCGGGTGATCGACTCCAGGTCCATCGGCGACAGTTTCCAGCGCCGCATCGGGTCGTCGAGCCGGCTGCGGAAGCGGTTCTCCTGCTCGCTGTCACTGACCGAGAACCAGTACTTGCGCAGCAGGATGCCGTCCTCGACGAGCAGCCGCTCGAGGATCGGGGACTGGTGCAGGAACCGCGCGTACTCCTGGTTCGTGCAGAACCCCATCACGTGCTCGACACCGGCCCGGTTGTACCAGCTGCGGTCGAACAGCACGATCTCCCCAGCGGCCGGCAGGTGTTCGACGTACCGCTGGAAATACCACTGCGACCGCTGCCGCTCGGTCGGGGCCGGCAGCGCCGCGATCCGCGCGACCCGTGGGTTCAGGTACTCCGTGACGCGTTTGATCGTGCTGCCCTTGCCGGCCGCGTCCCGGCCCTCGAAGACCACCACGACCCGGGCGCGCTCGACCCGCACCCACTCCTGGAGCTTCACCAGCTCGGCCTGCAGCCGGAGCAGCTCCTTCTCGTACCGCTTCTTCGGCAATCGTTTCGTGTGGGTCATGCTGCACGATCTCGCATCCGCGGCCCGGATCCCAGCAGTCACGCCGGGTCGGGCCTTTCGGCCCTACGACGACCGGCCGGCATGGCGTTGGCTCGGAGCAGAGCAGCATCCGACCTGCCCGAAGGAGCGAGATGAACGAGGTGACCGCGGCCGAACGGGACGCCTTGCTGCGGGCGGCGGTGGCGGCACCGTCGATGCACAACACGCAGCCGTGGCGGTTCCGGTTCGTGGGCCGGACGGTCGAGGTGTACCGGGACCGACGGCGTGAGCTTCCGGCCGAGGACCCGTCGCACCGGATGCTGTTCGTTTCCCTGGGTGCGGCGATCCTCAACCTGCGGGTCGCGGCCGCGGCGCGGGGGATGGGCTCGGAGGTGCGGCACCTGATGGACCAGCAGCGGCCGGACCTGGTCGCGGTCGTGGAGCTCGATGGTCCGCCGGTGGAGTCGATGGCGAGGCTGGCGCCGTACCTGACGGAGCGCCGGACGAACCGCGAGCCGTTCAGCGAGACCCGGCTGCCGGCCCAGATCCGGGTGGAGCTCGACCTGTGCGCGCGGGTGGAGGGCGCCGTCCTGCAGTGGCTGGACAAGCCGAGCCGGCGCTGGTGGTTGCGGATAGCAACGAACGAGGCGATAACGGCCGACGACGAGGACACCGCGCGGACGGCCGAGCGCCGGCAGTGGGTCGGTGGCGACCGGGAGACCGACGGCGTGCCGTCGAGCGCGCTGGGTTCGCGGATCGCCGGCGGCGACCCGCTGAAGCGCGAACTGGCGGCGACCGAGGGGGATGCCGAGCGACCGGTGGCAACCTTCGAGCGGGAGCCGCAGCTGGCCGTGCTCGCCACCCGGTACGACGGTCCGATCGAGTGGCTGCGCGCCGGTCAGGCGCTGGAACACGTGCTGTTGGAGGCGACCGCCCGCGGGGTGGCGACCTCGCTGCTGAACCAGGCGATCGAGCACGAGGAACTGCGGCTGCAGATCAACGACCCGCTGGGTCCGTGGCAGCGGCCGCAGGCGGTGATCCGGTTCGGCTACGGCTCGGCCGTGCCGGCGACGCCGCGCCGCGCGATCGGGGACGTCCTGATCGGCGAGTGACAGGTTACGGGGAGGGCACATGAGCGGCGGGAAGCAGCGCACGGGGGAGCTGTGGGTGCTCATGCAGGCGCGCCGGCTCGGTTTCGGACCGTCCACGCTACGCCGCCGGCCCGATCGGATCGAATCGCTGCTGCTGTGGTGCGCCCTGATCGCTGCGCTGCTGATGGTGCCGATCGGAGCGGCGATCGGGACCAGCGTCCGGAACTCCCTCGACGCCTCGGCGGCGCAGGAGCGCGCGAGGCTCTACGAGGTCCGTGCACGGACCTTGGAGGGCACCGAGCCCGTGTCGTCCGGCATCCCCGGCGGCGTACTGTCGCTGGTCCCGGTCGCGTACGTCGACGCCCGCGGAACCGAACACGAAGGACTGACCACGGTCGTGATGGGGACCAAGGCCAACTCCGACGTGATGGTCTGGCTCGACACCTCGGGGCTGATCGTCACCACGCCGCGCTCGCCGGCCGACAGCGCCGCGCTCGGCGGCACTGTCGGGACCTTCGTCGTGCTCGGTTCGTGGATGCTGCTGTGGGGTGGGTTCCGGCTCGCGCGGATCCCGCTGGATCGTCGCCGGCTGCGCGACTGGGACACCGAGTGGCGCACCATCTCCGCTCGGTGGCTGCGCGGCCAGAAGTAGCCGTACTCAGCTTCCTCTCGGGACCTTCGGCTCTGCAGCCGAAGGTCCAATCGTCCGAGCCTGGCCTGAACGGACGTCTGACGACAGGAGGGGTGTGATGAGTACGACGACGTATCCGGTCCGCGCCTATGGGGCACTGGGCGAACGGCTGAACCGGTGGTGGTGGCCGGTGAAACTGGACATGAGTACGGACGATCCGCGCGCGGCGAAGCTGCATGAACCGCAGGCGGGCGGTCCGGTGCGAGAGACCGAGCCTCCGGGCACCCAACCGCCGCGAGTACCGCCGCCGGGGCCGCAACCGCCCGGGCCACCACCGTCGGGGGGCCGGCCGCGGATGTCCGCGGGACGGATTGTCGCTCTGGTGATCGGCATCCTCGTGACGCTGGCGTCAGTGGTCGGGTTGGCGGTCGGGGGAGCGCTGGCCTGGCTCGACGAAGGGCGGCGCGATAGCGCGGGGTACATCACCTCGGACCAGGTCACGCTGACGACGGCCGGCTATGCGTTGACCAGTGAGAGTCTCGCGATCGACGCCGGCGCCGCGAGTATCCCGCACCGGTGGTTCGGCGACGCCCGGATCCGCGTGCAGAGCACGGACGGTACGCCGGTGTTCGTCGGGCTCGCCAACACGAGCGACGTACAGCGCTATCTGTCCGGCGTCGCGCACTCGACCGTGACGGATATCGGACCGAACCACGCGACGTACACCGAGCACGCCGGCAGGGCGCCCGTCGTACCGCCGGCGGCGTTGCGGATCTGGCGCTCCCAGGCCTCGGGACCAGGGCAGCAGTCGATCTCCTGGCCGTTCGAGCAAGGCGACTGGACGCTCGTGGTGATGGCTGCGGACGGCAGCCGCGGCGTCAGCGTCCGGGCCGACGCGGGATCGAACGCACCGGTGCTGGAGTGGTTGTGGATCGTCGTGCTGGTGAGCGCGGGCGTGGCGTTCGTGATCGGCGTGGCGCTTGTGGTGCTGGCGGTCGTCCGGCAACCGAAGCCGGGACCTTCGCCCCTGCAGGGGCCACCGGGTCCGCCATCGAATGGAAGTGAGGGAAGAACCGTCTGAGGGGGCAACCAATGAGTGTGCGGGTAGGGATCAACGGGTTCGGGCGCATCGGGCGGGACTACCTGCGATGCGTACTCGAGCGGCCTTCGACCGGGATCGACGTGGTTGCGATCAACGACGTCGCACCACCGGCGACACTCGCGCACCTGCTCCGCTACGACTCGACGTACGGGCCTCTGAAGGAAGAGGTCGGACACTCGGACGACACCATCACGGTCGGCGGCCGCACCCTGCGCGCGACCGCCGAGCGTGATCCCGCCCAGCTCGACTGGGCGGCTGTGGGGGCCGACATCGTGATCGAGTCGACCGGCAAGTTCCGCACCCGGGAGGCCGCCGGCGCGCACCTGAGCGCCGGTGCCCGCAAGGTGATCCTGTCGGTGCCGGGCAAGGATGTCGACGCGACCGTCGTCCTCGGCGTCAACGACGACGACTACGACCCGGCCGCCCACCACGTGATCTCGAACGCTTCGTGTACGACGAACTGCGTCGCGCCGATGGTGTCGGTGCTGCACCAGGCGTTCGGGATCGAGCGTGGACTGATGACCACGATCCACAGCTACACCAACGACCAGGTGCTGCTCGACGGCCCGCACAAGGACCTGCGGCGCGGACGTGCCGGAGCGGCCAACCTGATTCCGACGAGCACCGGCGCCGCCCGTGCGGTCGGGCTGGTGATTCCGGAGCTCGCCGGGAAGATCGACGGCGTCGCGGTCCGGGTGCCGGTGGAGGACGGTTCGCTGACCGATCTGTCGGTCGAGCTGTCGGCGCCGGTCTCGGTCGCGCAGGTGAACCAGGCGTTCGCCGACGCCGCGGCCGGGCCGCTGAAGGGCATCCTGCGCTACACGACAGACGCGATCGTGTCCCGCGACATCGTCGGTGACCCGGCGTCGTGCATCTTCGACGCCCAGCTCACCCAGGTCCAGGGCCACCTGGTCAAGGTCTTCGGTTGGTACGACAACGAGTGGGGCTACACGAGCCGGCTGGTCGACCTGACCGAGCTCGTCGCGGCCTCCTTGTGAAGAGGCTCGGTGTGAAGGGAGCAGCGATGAACGACGCGTATGTCTTGCGGCTCGACGGCACCCTGGAACCGGAACAGATCGGTGTCAAAGCCGCTCGGCTGGCCGAGCTGGCGCTCGAGGGCGTTCGGGTTCCGGAAGGCTTCGCGGTGACCGCCGCGGCGTACGGCGAGTTCGTCCGCGAGGGCCGGCTGGGCCCGGTGATCGGCCACCAGATCCGGAGGTTCCGGACCGGGCGCGATCTGGAGGTGGCCGCGGCCCGCATCCGTACCGCGTTCCGCGACGCGCCGATGCCGGCACCGGTGGCCGAGGAGATTCTGACCGCCTACAAGGAGCTCGGCGGCGAGGGGACCGAGGTCGCCGTGCGGTGCAGCCCGGTGCGGTCACCCGACGTCGTCGACCACCAGGTGTTCCTGCACCTGAAGACCGGCGCGGACGTGATCGCCGCGTGCCGGCGATGCTTCGCGTCCCTCTACGACACAGTTGCCGTCGGCAATCGGGAGGCCGAGGGGGCCGACCAGTTGACGGTCGCGATGCCGGTGACCGTGCAGCATCTCGTGCGGTCCGATCTCGGGGGTTCGGGTACCGCCCGCGCCGAGAACAGGTTCGTGCGGGTTCAGGCCGCCTGGGGCCTCGGCGAGCCGCCGGTGGTCGACGGCGACCTGTACTCGGTGCACTCCGGAGCACGGCCACTGATCGTCGCACACCGCGGTGCCAGGCTGACCAAGACCGTGGCCGCCGAGCCGCACGGGACCCGCACGGTTCCCACGACGCCGGCGGAGCGGGCCGGCCTGGTGCTCACCGACGACGAACTGCGGGAGCTTGCCCGGTGGTCGGTCCTGGCGGACCGGCACTTCCGTCGCCCGAGCACGCTGGAGTGGGCGAAGGACGGTCCGACCGGCCATCTGTACGTGGTCGAGATCCGTCCCGGTCGCACGCCCGCGGCGAAGATCCAGGCACCCGGCCGTGGCGTCCTCGAGCCGCAGTACCGCTGATCACCAGGTCCCGTGGGTGTTTCGGATCGCTGCCTGGGCGCCGAGCAGGCCGTAGTGGCCGTCGTACCTGGCATAGAGCGCGGCCAGCCGACCGGTCGCCTTGTCGGTGAAGATCTCGACCGGTTCGCCGGTGAGATCCAGCCGCGCGGTGGCCACCGCGACGCTGCGGTGCTCCGCGGTGCTCAGCACGATCGGCGGTGTAGGGACTTGCAGGCCGATCGGGTTCGGTCGTGCCTGGACGATCCGGTAACCGCCACCGCTGTGGACGACGATGCTGTCCTGGTGGCTGTACTTCTCCCGGAACAGGTGGAACCGGTAATCCATGGCTTCCAGGGCCAGGACCGCCTCGGCCGCCGTCATCGCCTCCGGACGGCAGATCTTGTGCCGCGCGACCCGGCGGACCGCCGGCGGCAGCAGCTCCGGCGGCGACGGCGGGAGCAGGGTGCTGACCCGTTCGCGCAGGCACTCGGCCAGCGCACCGGGGAACAGGTGCAGCTGCTCGATGGTGCGGATCGCGAGCAGACTGACCACGTCGGACATCGTCTCGGCCGCCACCTGCGCCCGTACCCGCCGTCCACCAGCGAGTTGTACGTCGACCTGCGCGACCAGCGGCCGGCGCAGCCCGGGCTCGGTCAGGCGCGTGAGCCGGACCCGGCTCTGCGACGCCCACGGACCGAGGATCGGCGCGAGGTGCTCGTTCATCACCGCAGCGGCGTCGGTGGGCAGGATTCCCACCGTGCTGACGAGCAGTGTGGTGACTGGCCTGAACGGCAAAGTGACTTGGCCGTCTGTCCTCATGCGTCCCCCTGACGGTTTCCTACCGGCGCCCGAGACCGGACGACCATTTCAGGCTCGCAGCTACGGCACCGCACGGTCAGGTCCGTTGGGCCCTGAATCAGGGCCGTTGGTCCCTGCCGCCGATCACTCCGCGCGGGTGAGGATCGTCGGTACGTGACGGCGAGGGGAGGGACCGTGGGCGAGTTCGGCGCGGAATGGTCGAACGGCCGGCCGGTGCTGGTCGGGTACGACGGGTCGCCGGCCAGTGACGCTGCGGCGCGCTGGGCGGCCGGCGCGGCACAGGACTTCGGGCAGCGTGTGCGGATCATCCACGTGATGTCGTGGCCGGTACTACGGAGCACGGGGGGTGCCGCGCTGGCGATCGGGACCGACGCGTTGGGGCGGGAGGCCGAACAGCTGCTCGACAAAACCTGCCGGGACGTCCGGGCCGAGTTCCCCGGGGTGGAGATCGAGGCCGAGGTACCGATCGGCGATCCGGTGCCGGTGCTGCTGCGGGAGGCCGTCGGCGGGGCGCTGCTGGTGCTCGGTTCGCGGGGGCTGGGGGAGGTGCGTGACCTCGCCGAAGGGTCGGTGATGGCACATATCGCGACCCACGCCGCCTGCCCGGTGGTCGTCGTACCGGCGGGTTGGGTACCGCGTCAGGACCGGCCCGGACGAGTGGTGGTCGGGGTGGACGGATCGGTGCGGAGCGAGCAGGCGATCGGCTTCGCGTACGAGTTCGCGCAGCGCATCGGTGCGTCGGTCACGGCTGTCCTGGCCTGGAAGGATCCGAAGAGCACCGGTGCCGGGGACATCCTGTTCCCCGCCCACGACCCCGCCGTGGTCGACGAAGACGGCGCCGCGGTGCTGGCCGAGTCCGTCGCCGGGCAGGCGGTCGCCCATCCGGACGTGAAGGTCACCGAGAAGCAGATCCGCGGTACCGCGTCGAGGGTCCTGGCCGAGGAGTCCCAGAACGCCGACCTGCTGATCGTCGGCTCCCGCGGCCGCGGTCGGGGCCGGGGACTCGTCCTGGGCTCGGTCAGTCGCGCGGTCCTGCACCACGCCGCGTGCCCGGTCGCGGTCGTCCGCTGAGACCCGGCCGCGGGGCCTGCGGAGCGGACGAAGGTCCCGCCAGATCGAGGGCCGACGGCACTGCCCTGACCTCGGCGGCGCGGATCAGAGTGGTCGTGGGGAGGCGATCGCCATGCAGAAGCGCGGATCGTTGAACGAGTTCGGCCTGGCGGCCGGAAAGAAGGCGCGGCTGCGCCGGATCCTGTTCGACCACGGTCTGCGGAACGGTACGGCGCTGTTCCTGCCCTACGACCAGGGGCTGGAGCACGGACCGCGGGACTTCTTCGCGAATCCGCGGTCCGCGGACCCGGCGTACATCATGAAGCTCGCGATCGCGGGCGAGTTCAACGGCGTCGCGATCCAGATCGGGCTGGCGGAGAAGTTCTTCTGGGACTATGCCGGTGAGATCCCGCTGATCCTCAAACTCAACGGCAAGACCGACATCCCACCCGACGCCGCGGCGCTGTCGCCGGTGCACGCCGGTGTGGAGGACGCTGTGCGCCTCGGGGCCGACGCGGTGGGCTACACCTTGTACGTCGGTTCGCCCGCGCAGGAGGCCGATTTCACACAGTACCGGCGAGTTCGCGCCGACGCCGAGCGCTTCGGGATGCCACTGGTCGTCTGGGCCTACCCGCGCGGTACGGCGATCGAGGCGAAGGGCGGTAAGGACTCGTTCTACGCCGTGGACTACGCGGCCCGGGTGGCGAGCGAGCTCGGCGCGGACGTGGTGAAGGTGAACTTCCCACAACCGGCGAAGCGCGACAACGTCAGACCGCCGTACGAGGAGATCTTCACTCCGCAGCAAGCGATCGACGGTGTGGTGCGCTCGGCGAACCGGACGCTGGTGCTGGTCTCCGGCGGCGAGCGGTCCGGCGACGACGCGATGTACCGCAAGGCCGAGCAGGCGATGGACGCCGGCGGTCTCGGTCTGATCTTCGGGCGGAACGTCTGGCAGCGCGAGTACGACGAGTCGCTGGCCTTCGTCGACGGTCTGAAGGAGATTCTCGTCCAGCACCCGAGCGACTGAGAGGAACGCCGGTATGACCAAGTACGTCCTCGTTGGCGTCGATGGCTCGCCCGAGAGCCGCCTCGCGCTGCGGTGGGCCGTCGGCGCGGCCGAACAGCGGAACCTGCCGGTGCGGGTGGTGCGGGCCTACCAGAGCGACTTCGGCCCGTGGCCGGCCGCCGGCATGTCCGGTTACGCGCCGCCGGAGATGCCGGTGGACGAGTTCCAGTTCGAGCTCGACGAGGCGCTGCAGTACGCCCGGGAGCGGCTCGGGGAGGACGCCGCGTCCGGCTGGCTGGCCCCGGTGGACCCGTCGCACGCCCTCCTGAAGGAGGCCGTCGGGGCCGATCTGGTCGTGGTCGGGACCCGGTCGCGGAGCAAGATGTCGGCCGCGGTGCTGGGCTCGGTCGCGATCGCCGTCGCTTCCAAGGCGCCGTGTCCGGTGGTCGTGGTCCGCGGTACGGGCCGGGCCGGGCCGATCGTGGTGGGCACGGACGGCTCGCCGGACTCCGAGGACGCGCTGACCTTCGCGTTCGAGGAGGCGGCCCGCTCGGGGGAGTCGCTGGAGGTGGCGTACTGCTGGCATCCACAGGCGGATCCTTCCGAGTCGGTCGACAGCACGGACGAACTGCTCGAGGGCTGGCTGACCGACAGCCTGGAACCGTACCGGGACAAGTTCCCGACCGTTCGGGTGCATGCCGCTGTCGTCGCCGGCCGGGCCGCAGCGCGGCTGATCGAACTGTCCGGGAAGGCGTCATTGGTCGTGGTCGGCTCGCGCGGCCGCGGCGGCGTGAAGGGGTTGCTGCTCGGCTCCGTCAGCCAGAGCCTGCTACACCAAGCCGACTCACCGGTCGCGGTCGTCCGCCGGCACGAGACATCCTGATGCGGTCGCCCAGACAGGTCCTCGGCTAGGAGCGCGGGACTGTGGCAGCTGACGAACTGACCCGGTGGCCGGGTAACAGCTGGGTGGGTGAGCTGATGCGGCAGCTCACCCACCCTTCGGCTTGGTCGCCCTGGGGTGCCGACGAGCTGTGGCGACCAGCGCGGAGGACCAGTCGATGAGCGCCGTCCTCGACTGGCTCGCCCAGCTGCCGGCGTGGCTGGTGCTCGCGGTGGTCTGTCTGCTGCCGGCGCTCGAGGCCTCGACGTTCCTCGGACTCGTGGTGCCTGGGGAGACCGCGGTCATCGTCGGCGGCGTAGTCGCGCACGCCGGGGGGCTGCCGCTGTGGGCAGTGATGGTCGCGGCAGCGGTCGGTGCGATCGCGGGTGATCAAGTGGGGTTCCTGGTCGGGCGCCGGTACGGGTCCGGGGTGCTCGAACGGCTGCCGCGGCGTTTCCGGCGACCGGAACAGATCGAGCGGACCCTCGCACTGATCGGCCGCCGTGGCGCCGTGGCGGTCGTCCTCGGGCGGTGGACCGCAGCGTTCCGTGCACTGGTGCCCGGCATCGCGGGGATGAGCCGGATGCAGCGGTCGCACTTCACCGTCGCGAATGTCGTCGGCGGGACTATCTGGGCCGTCCTGGTGGCCGGTGGCGGCTATCTGGCCGGTGCATCGTACCGGGCGCTCGAACAACGCCTGGGGGTCGTGAGCGGCGTGCTGCTCGGCCTGGTCGTGATCGCGATCGTCGTAGCGTTGGTAGTGCACCACCGGAGGTCCCGACGCTGACGTGGTTCGTCCGGCGCGGGAAGCGTCCAAGGAACGACTAAGAATGCAGGGCGATCGTCGGAGCATGACGAACCGCGGCCCAGGGCAAGTGACGACCCGGCCGCGGAGAGTGCGCGTACGCCGGGTTCGCGCGACCCCGGCGTGGTGGCGCGACGCCATCGGCCTCGCCTGCTGGGCGAGTTCGCTGGTCGTGATCGCGCTCTGGGTGTCGGGGCGTGGCCTGCAGAACCTGGCCGGCGGCCCGGCCGACCTGCTCACCACGCTGGGTCGGCTCTCGGGGCTGGTCGCGGCGGATCTGTTGCTCGTGCAGGTGTTCCTGATGGCGCGAGTGCCGATGATCGAGCGCAGCTACGGTCAGGACGAGCTGGCGCGCAGACACCGGCTGGTCGGGTTCTGGTCGTTCAACCTGCTCCTCGTCCACATCGTGCTGATCCTCGGTGGCTACACCTTGCGTGACCACGTCAACCTTCTGCGTGAGACGTGGACCGTCGTCACGACGTACGGCGGGATGCTGTTGGCGACCGCGGCGGCCATCGCGTTGACGCTGGTGGTGGTCACCTCGGTCAAGGTCGCGCGGCGAGCGCTGCGGTACGAGTCCTGGCACCTCCTGCATCTGTACGCGTACATCGGCGTAGGACTGTCCGTGCCGCACGAGATCTGGACCGGCGCGGACTTCACGACCTCGAGGCTCGCGCGGGTCTACTGGTGGTCGGCGTACGGAGTCGCGCTCGGCGCGATCCTGCTGTACCGGCTGGCACTGCCGGCGTGGCGGACGCTGCGGCACGGACTGACAGTGAGCGAGGTGATCCCCGAGGCGCCCGGCGTGGTGACCGTACTACTTGGTGGTCGCGGTCTGCACCGGTTGCCGGTTCGCGCCGGGCAGTACTTTGTTTTCCGGTTCCTCGACGGTCCGGGATGGTCACGGGGCAACCCGTACTCGTTGTCGGCATCACCCGCGCCGGACCGGCTCCGGGTGACGGCGAAGGCCGCAGGCGACGGGAGCAGCCGGCTCGCTCGCCTGCGGCCCGGCACGCGGGTCGCGGTGGAGGGACCGTACGGGCGCTTGACCGCGGAGCGGCGGGAGACGGACCGGGTGGCGATGTTCGGCTGTGGCATCGGCATCACCCCGCTCCGCGCGCTGCTCGAGGAACTGGACTACCGGCCGGGCAACGCGATCCTGGTCTACCGCGCGCACAGCGAGGCCGACCTGGTGTTCCGCAGCGAGCTCGAGCAGCTGGCCGAGCGCCGTGGCATCGCCCTGTACTACCTGCTCGGCCCGCGGCTGCAGCACCGCGCGTCGTGGCTTCCGGAGAGCGCACGGTCCTGGTCCGACGAGGACGCCGTACGGCATCTGGTGCCGGGGATCACGGGGTACGACGTCTATGTCTGCGGACCGGATCGCTGGATGGATGCGGTGTGTACGGCAGTTCTCGCAGCCGGACTGCCGGCCGAGCGACTGCACCAGGAACGGTTCTCGTGGTGAGAGGAGCATGTGTATGAGGCGCGGGGTCAAGGTGCTGATGACGGTTGCGACGACCGCCGTGGTCGCGGTCGCGTTCCGGGCGAGTCTGCAGTCGTCGCACAACGGGATGACGGCAGCCGTGGTCGTTCCCACGGAGCACTCCAAGCGAGCGGGCGGCACGCAGCCCTCCCCGCGGCCCGGACGCACCGGCCACCGGACCTCGCCACCACCCCGGAGCACCGCTCCGACCCCTCGCATCCCGACGACTCCGACGGCGCCGAGATCGACCGCTGCACCGACGCCGCACTCGACCGCTCGACCCACCGCGGCAGCGGTGACCGTCGCCGGGGGCGTGGTGGACACGCAGTACGGGCCGGTTCAGGTGGAGATCACCGTGCGCGGCGGGCGGATCACCAAGGCGCACACGCTGCAGCATCCCAGCGGCGACGGGCAGACCGATCAGATCAACAGCAACGCGGTCCCGCAGCTCAACCACGAGACGCTCGCCGCACAGAGCGCGCAGATCGACACTGTCTCCGGTGCGACTTTCACCTCCGAGGGGTACCGCCAGTCGCTGCAGTCGGCCCTGGATGCGGCGCACCAGGCCGGTGCGCGATGAAGACGCATTCGGAGCGGCTCCGGCGCAATCTGGTGGTGGGCGGGAGTACCGGCGTACTGCTGGTGCTGCTGTTCCTGTACCCGACCAGCCGGAACCATGTCTCGACCGCGTCGGCGCCGGCGGCGGCCGCACCAGGCGTTGTCAGTCCGAAGTCCGGGTCCACTGACCTGACCGCGAACGGATCATCGGAAGACACGCGGTACGGACCGGTGCAGGTCCGGATCAGCGTCCGCGGGCACCGGCTGACCGCGGTGACCGCCTTGGTCTATCCGGCGTCGGGCGGGCGTGACCGGGAGATCAGTTCGTTCGCGCTACCGCAACTCGAGCAGGAAGCGGTTGCCGCGCAGAGCGCCCGCATCGACACGGTGTCCGGGGCAACGTTCACCTCGGACGGCTACCGCCGCTCCCTGCAGTCCGCACTCGACGCCGCGCATTTCCGGCCGGCGGGATGACGCCTTCCAAGAAACCTCCAAGATCGCACTGCCAGCCTGACTGATTCCAGCTCGTCCGAGTCGAAGGAACGTGATCCAGACAGTGCAGACAGTCAACGGTCTCCCGGCCCACGTGCTTCTCGTGCACGCCATCGTCGTCCTCCTGCCGTTGTCGGCGGTCCTCCTGGCCCTGACCGCGCTGTGGCCCGCGGCCAGGCGCCGGCTCGCTGGGCCGAACGCAGTCCTGTCGCTGCTGGTCGTAGTGCTGGTGCCGATCACGACGAGCGCAGGGGAGTGGCTGGAGAGCCGGCTCTCACCGAACCCGTTGATCCATCGGCACGCCGAGCTCGGCGACACCGCCATCTACGCTGCCGTCGGCGTCGCTGTGCTGGCGGTCCTGCTCTGGTGGCGGCAGCGGGAGGCCGCCGGACGTACGCCGGCCAAGCGCACGTTCCTCGCGCCCAGCTCGGGCAGCCTCACCGCCGCGCTGACCGTGGTCGCTGTCCTCGTCGCTGGGGCCGCTGTGTACGACGTCGTACGGATCGGCGACTCCGGCGCCAAGGCGAGCTGGAACGACTGGGCCGCGCGTCCCTGATCCGAACGAGACGTGCTCGGTGAGCTGCACGGTCCACAAAGTCAGCAGCATCGCGATCGCCAGAGTACGGAACAGCGTGGGCGCGAAGGCCATGGCCAGCACGGCGCATGCGGTCGCGGGCACGGCCAGGATCGGCGTGAGCCAGCTGACCACGGGCGGATCGTGCGGGTCGGCGAGGACCAGTGTGAGCACGCCGCCGCAGATCAGGATGCCGGCCGTCATCGCGCGCCCCGGGATCAAGTTGCCGGCGGCAAGGAAAACGCAGTAGAGCGCGATCAGCAGACCGAGCGGGACAGCGGCGGTGACGACACGGCGGCCGGGCACGACGGCGCGGTCCAGATCAGGTTTCCGGCCGGTGGACCACGGCGACCGGACAGTGTGAGTGGTAGAGCAGGCCGCGGGCCACGGACCCCATCCGCAGCTCGGAGAACGCCGTCCGGCCCTGGCCGCCGACCACGACCAGGT
Source organism: Kribbella sp. NPDC043289 (assembly GCF_056436705.1). NCBI lineage: Bacteria > Bacillati > Actinomycetota > Actinomycetes > Propionibacteriales > Kribbellaceae > Kribbella > Kribbella sp. NPDC043289. The sequence goes on along the minus strand of NZ_JBWKCB010000001.1, from coordinate 1,694,235 downwards.
CGGCGGCCTGCGACTCGCGCGCCAGCACGAGGACCGGATGATCGATCACGCCACGACGCTGCACGGGTACGTCGGCGTACTTCGCGGCCCAGCCCTCGAGCGTGTGGGCCAACAGGTCGTCGGCGGACTCGATCCAGGGCTGCTGGTTGGGATCGATCCAGACGTTCGGGTCCGGGTAGGTCTCGCCGACGTCGATCGCATGGACGCCGAGGACCTCGGCGCCGGTAGCGTCGGCGAGCTCGAAGGCGAACCGCAATGCGTCCTGGCCCTCGAGCGACCCGTCGATACCGACCACGATCCGTCGGTGCGCGGGCGCGGCCGGGTCCCAGCTGTCCGGTACGACGATCAGCGGGACCTTGGTCGCGAGCGCCGTACAGACCTGGGACGTGGAGCCGAGCACCAGTTCGGCGAAGCCGCCCATGCCGCGCCGACCGACGACCAGTGCGGTCGACTGCTCGGCGAGAGCGAGCAGGGTCTGCGCCGGATGTCCGTGGCGGACCTCGAGCGAAGCGTGCCCGAACCCCAAGCGGTCGAGTTCGTGCAGGGCGTCGTCGAGCACCTCGGTGCCGTCGTCCGCTCCGGCGGGCGGCGCGGCGACGGGCTGTTGCCGTTCGTCGTCGACGACGTACACCGCGTGCAGCGGCGAGTGCTGAAGGACGGCGTACGACGCTGCCCAGGTCAGCGCGGTCAGGCCGTCGCGGGATCCGTCGACTCCCACCAGCACGGGCAGTTGAGGGGACAGTTGAGGGGACATGGGCACCTCCAGGGGCTGGACTCCTGCGGCTCCAGTCAAGTCGCGCGCAACTGGCGCGGGCAGGACGGAAGGTCCCGAACGGGCGCACCGAAGGTCCCGGTCCAGGCGGGCTGTTCGGCCGCTGCCACCGATCGCCGCGGGTTCCAGGGTCGAAGGGAGGGAAGTTTCGTGCGGCGAGATTCGTGATGAAGGCAGGTTCGTGATGAAGGCATTGGTCTACAACGGTCCGGGGCAGCGGAGCTGGCACGAGGTGCCCGATCCGGTGATCCAGGACCCCGAGGACGCGATCGTCCGCGTCGACGCGGTGACGATCTGTGGCACCGATCTGCACATCCTGAAAGGCGACGTGCCGACCGTCGCGTCCGGCCGGATCCTCGGCCACGAGGCGGTCGGGACGATCACGGCCGCGGGGGACGGCGTTCGCGGAGTGGCGGTCGGCGATCGGGTGCTGATCTCGTGCATCACCGCGTGCGGCCGCTGCGAGTACTGCCGGCAAGGGCATTACGGGCAGTGTCTGGGCGGTGGCGGCTGGATCCTCGGGCACCTGATCGACGGTACGCAGGCCGAGCAGGTCCGGGTCCCGTTCGCGGACCGTTCCGTCTACAAGCTGCCGGAGAACGTCAGCAGCGAGGAGGCCGTGCTGCTCGCCGACATCCTGCCGACATCGTTCGAGGTCGGCGTCCTGAACGGCGGGGTCTCGCCGGGCGACACGGTCGTGATCGTCGGAGCGGGCCCGATCGGTCTGGCGGCGCTGGCGACCAGCAAGCTCTTCACGCCGTCGCGCGTCGTGGTCGTCGATGCGGCCGACTCGCGTCGCAAGGCAGCACTTGAACGCGGCGCGGACCTGGCACTCGGGCCGGAAGAGGACGTGGAGACGAAGATCCGCGAGCTGACCGGCGGGCTCGGCGCCGACGTCGCGATCGAGGCGGTCGGCGTACCGGCGACGTTCGAGCTCTGCACCCGTCTGGTCCGCCCGGGCGGAACCGTCGCGAACATCGGCGTCCACGGCGCGCCGGCGACGTTGCACCTCGAGGACCTGTGGATCAAGAACGTCACCATCACCACGGGTCTGGTCGACACGTCCTCGACCCCGAAGCTGCTGTCGATGCTGGCCGCGGGACGGCTCGAACTCCCCGGGCTGATCACGCACCGGTTCGGGCTGGACGAGATGCAGGACGCGTACGACGTCTTCTCGGACCCCGCCACCACCGGCGCACTCAAGGTCGCCCTCTTCAGCGAGCGTGGCGTCGAGTAGCGATTCGTCCAGCGGACTGCCCGATCACCGGACGACGGCGATCGGGCAGTTCGTGTGGTGCAGGACGCTCTGGCTGACCGAGCCGAGCAGCAGGCCGGTGAAGCCGCCGCGGCCGCGGGATCCAACGACGAGCAGGCGTGCGGACTCGGATCGCTGTACCAGGCCCTCGGCCGCGGATCCCGGGACCAGCTCGGTCGTCCAGGCCACGTCAGGGTGATCCGCGGCCGCGCCGGCGACGGACTCGGCGACAAGCAGCCGCGACTCCTCGCGGATCGTCTCCTCGTCGAACTCCAGCTCCGACACGTTGTCGTTGTAGCGGTGGAACGGGCTGCTCCAGGCGTGCACGGCGACTACCGAAGTGTGCAACGAATCGGCCTGATCGTAGGCGAAGCCGATGGCCCGCGCCGAGGCCTTCGACCCGTCGACTCCGACGACCACGGGTGTCTCGTCGTCCGCGTGCGACGGCGCGTCATGTGGGACCACCACGACCGGGCACTCGGCATGCATGGTCACCTGGACCGCGACCGAGCCGACCAGCAGTCCGCTCCAGCCGCCGTGACCGCGGGATCCGATGACCATCAGCCGGGCGTCCTGGGCCGCGTCGACGAGCGTTTTCGGCGCGGCCCCGCCGACAAGGGCGGTGTCGACCCGCAGCCCGGAGTACTGGGCCCGGATGCTGTCTGCGGCGTCGTCAAGCGCTTGCTGGCGGGCCGTTCGGACCGCCTCGAGCGGAACGACGTGGCCCGGTGTCGGGCGCGTGACGATGACGATCTCGAAGGCTTCGAGAATTCGCAATGGTGCCATCGCACGATCCGCCGCGGCAGCGGCCCACTGCAGAGCCGACGTGCTGCCGGGCGAACCGTCGTACCCGATCACGATCGGCGCGGACGCTGACGCCATGAGTGTCTCCTCCTATCAGAACAGGTAGTCAGAACCGCTCGTCGAGGACGTCGCGCCAATGCACCCGCGCTGCGTGCCCGGTGGGCCCGGCGGGGTAGCCGATCCGCAGCACCATCTGCGGCCACGCCCGGCCGCCGATCAGCTCCCGGACCCGGAACCGGGGCTCCGGGTGCTCGAGCACCTGATCGAGGAACGACGCCGTCAGGTCGTACGACGTAGCGACCAGCAGCACGCGTTGGAGCGCGACACCGGCACCGACCCAACCGTCGCTGTCCTCGCCGCGGGTACTGAGTACGGCGATCGCCGGGTGCAGCTCGAAGACCGCCCGATCACGCTGCCGGACGTTGACGCCGGCGGACAGATCACGCACGTACGCCGAGCCGACCGGCACCGGTCCGAGAGCGCTCTCCGGGACACCGTCGCCGACGCGGTCGCCACCGACCCACCGCATCCGCTCGTGCACCCGGTCCTCGTCGTGCAGATCCGCGGCGTCCGCTTGGCGCAGCAGCACGCCGAGTTCTGCCACCGTCGCGGCGTCGAGCCAGTGCAGCCTCGCTCCTTCGGCGCGGGCGGCCGCGTCGAGCTGGTCGCGGACCCGCTGCGGAACCGGGTGGTCGAGCAGCGGACCGCGATACGTGTGCCGCGCGGGAACCTCGCCGTACAAGCGGGCGAGGTCCGAGACCGGCGCCCGGCGGTCGGCAAGGAAGACGCGGGCCACGACCTCGGGAAAGGCCGGATCGGGGTTCGCGGCCAGGTTCGCCTCGTGCCCGAGGACGGCAGCGGCGACGCGGACGTTGAACGCGGCGGCGCCGATCGCGATCCGGGCAGCCCGTCCGGACGGATCGGCCGCGGGCAGCGCCCGGTCCTCGTCGAGCAGGATGTCGAGCACCGGGCCGTGCACCTCGAACCGCCACGGCTGGGTGTTGTGCAGGGACGGTGCGTGCGCCGCGGCGGCGAGCAGGATGCCGACCTCGTCCTCGGTCAGTACGGCATTCATGGTGTCTCCGTGGTGGCGCGGGTGACTCGGTCGTTCCGGGTAGTCATGGGTGTGTCCGTTTCTGCCGCCGATCCGCCGAAGCGGATCAGCGTCGGGTTCAGGCAAGTCGTTCGCACGTCGTGTGCGAGGGCGGTGAGCAGGACGCGCTGCAGCGCCATACCGGTCCGGGTCCTGATCGGGCAGGCCGGTCGGCTGGAGCATGATCCGGACGACCAGGCCGCGGTCGTGCAGGTCCGGGTAGCTGGCCGGCCAGGCGTCGTAGCTCAGCGACGCGGCGCCGGTCGCGATCCGCTCGGCGCGCGACCAAGTCCCGCCGGGCGGTCAGGCCGTCGAGCCGGACATCGATCCAGTCCTGGTCGACCTCGAGCCGCAACGGTCGCCGGACGTGGTCCCCGGCCGCTGCACCGGCGGCCTGCAGCAGGACGCCGCGGGCCTCGGTCGACAGTTGGTCGGTCAGCATCGGCCCCTCCTCGACAGATGTTCCTCCCGCTTCAGCGTCTGCCCGCCCGCCGCGCGATGCACAGCGGCATACGTCCCGGGACCGGCGGGCCGTTCGGCTCCCGCGAGTGAGGTGAGAACGGCTCTGACCGCCGGCGCCGGCAGATTCCACGATCGAAGTGCGGGACTCGAGTGAAGGGACGACATCATGGCCACCACATCGCACCGGCAGCACCTGCCGGCTCCCACGACGCGAACAACTGTGCAAGTTGAAGGCGATCGGCACCCGATCATCACCACCGCGGCCGGCCGCGCACTCGCCGTACTGCGGATCGCGTACGGCCTCACGTTCCTGTGGGCCTTCCTCGACAAACTGTTCGGCCTCGGCTACGCGACGAAGTCGGGCCACGGCTGGGTCGACGGCGGCGACGTGACTGCCGGCTTCCTCAAGGGCGCCACCGGCCCGTTGGACAGCTTCTACCGCTCGCTGGCCGGCGACTGGTGGGTCAGCCCGCTGTTCATGATCGGGCTGGCGGGCATCGGCCTCGCGCTCACGCTGGGCATCGGGATGCGGATCGCCGCCGGTGCCGGGGCGTTGCTGTACCTGCTGATGTGGTCCGCGAACCTGCCGCCGCAGACCAACCCGGTGATCGACGACCACATCCTCGGCGCCATCACCGTGATCGTCCTCGCACTCGTTGCCGCTGGCAACGTGTGGGGCCTGGGCAGGTGGTGGAGCGGGCTGAACCCGGTCCGCCGGTACCCGTGGCTGCGATGAACGAACGATGCGCGAGCGAGGGGTGAGCGAGCAGTGAGCACAATGACCGTGAAGCCGGTGATCCACGTCGGAGTCGACCGCTCCTGGCGGGACACCGGCGCCCTCGAGTGGGCCCTGCAGGAGGCGTTGCTCCGGCAGGAGCCCCTCCAAGTGGTGCACGTGATCGACGAGCAGCTCCGGCGAGTGCCGGGCTGGGACCCGGAACTGGTCGACGACGCGGCGATGGATCTGGTGAACGACATCGAGAAGTACTTCGACGAGACGCCGGACGCCCCCGATCACGAGATGGACCTGACGGTCGGCCCACCCGCCCGCAGCCTGGCAGACGCGGCCACGGGCAGCCGGATGCTGGTCGTCGGCCGTCGCGGACTCGGTACCTTCAAGCGCTTGCTGATCGGCTCCACGTCGGAGGCGGTCGTCGCGCACGCCGCCGTACCTGTGGTGATCGTGCCGGAGCACTGGAAACCGTCCGACCACACCGGTCCGGTGCTGGTCGCCCTGGACGGCCCTCCGGACGGCGCTCCGGACGGCCCAGCCGACGGGCGGGCCGACAAGCCCGCGGGCTCCGCCGAGGAGGCAGCGGTCCGTGAGTTCGCGATCAGCGCGGCCGCCGAACGGCACCTGCCGGTCCGGATCGTGCATGTCTGGGACATCCCGCCGGTCTACAGTTGGGACGCGACGAACGCCGTGAGCGCCGAGTGGGCCGAGACCGCCCAGCGGTACTTCGAGGACCTGGCCACCGGATGGCGCCGGAAGTACCCGGACGTGACGTTCCAGGTCGAGGTCCGCCGCGGCCACGTGGTCGACGGTCTGGTCACCGCCGCCGAACAGTCCGATGCCCGGCTCCTGGTCGTCGGTACCCGCCACCACACCCGGTTGGCGTCGTTCGTGGCCGGTTCGGTGACCCGAGGAGTACTGCACCACGTGACCTGTCCGTTGGCCGTCGTACCTGCTGGAGCGCCAGGTGAGAAAGATGACTGAGTGGAACCGGACCGGGCCTGTCGTGGTGGAAGTGGACGGGACCGCGGAGAACCTGCGGGTGGTGGACTACGCGTCCGCCGAGGCGTTGCGGACCGGCGCGGAACTTGTGCTGCTCGCTCCGTACGGGCCGCGCTCGCTGCACGGTCCAGACGGCCCGGCCGGATTCGATGATCCGATGATGTCCGAGTTCGCGGCGAAGTCACCGGCCGAGCTGGCCGACGCCGCGGTGCGCGCGGCGGTCGCGCACGTGCGGCACCGGGAGAGGCACGCGGCCGAGCTGGCCGCGATCACCGAGGAGGGCTCGCGGCTCCGGGTCCTCGCGCACGCGGCGCGCAACGCGCGGATGCTGGTGGTCGGCCGGTCCCGCAGCCGTGGTCCGCAGCGGCTCGTCCACACCCAGGCCAATCTCACGCTGGCGGGGCGGGCCGGTTGCCCCGTGATCGTCGTACCGCTGTCCTGGAAGCCGTCGTTGCACGACCGGAAGGTTGCTGTCGGCATCGATGGTACGACGCTGTCTGCCGAGGCACTGGAGTTCGCGTTCGGCGTCGCGACCGGCCGAGAGGGCGACCTGATCGTCGTGCACGCCGGGATCCCCGCCGAGCGGCCGTTCGCGGACGCGGACCCGGAGGGCTCGTGGATCAGTCGCGCGGACTACCTGTTGTCGGCCACGCTCGCACCGTGGACCAGCCGGTACCCGACGGTGAAGGTGACGCGCTTCCTGAGTAGCCGTCCACCGGCCGCGGCGCTGGTGCACGAGAGCGGCGAGGTCGGCCTGATCGTGGTCGGCGCGCACACCGGCGCGCTGCCGATCGATCCCGTGGCCCGGCGCTCGATGGCCGCGATGACCTGCCCGGTGGCGATCGTCCCGCACCACCCGACCGCTACTGAGGATCGCCTCGACGCCGCTCGGCTGGAGACCGCTGCGGGTGCCGTGGTCCCGACGTCCTGAACGGAGGCACATCATGTCCGAGACCGTTCGTGCCCTGATCGTGTACGAGTCGATGTTCGGGAACACCGAGCGGATCGCGCGGGCGGTCCGCGATGGGTTGCGACGGTACGTCCCGACCGAGTCGGTGGCGGTCAACCGGGCGCCGAGCGCCGTACCGGGCGACGTCCGGCTGCTGGTCGTCGGCGGTCCGACGCACACGTTCTCGATGAGCCGGGCGTCCACCCGGCAGGAGGCGTGGAAGCAGGCCGACGTGGTGATGCCGATCGAGGTCGGCATCCGCGAGTGGCTGGCGGCGCTCGAGCCGGCCGCCGGATCCGGGACGGATGCGCCGCGGATGGCGACCTTCGACACCAGGATCGCCAAGGTCCGGCGGCTGCCCGGTTCGGCGGCGCGGTCGGCGGCCAAGCTGCTGCGCCGGATGGGGTATCGACAGCTGGGGGAGTCCGGGAGTTTCTTCGTGAACGACTCGACCGGCCCGATCCGCGAGGCCGAGATCGAGCGCGCGCGGAGCTGGGGCCGGGAGCTCGGCCGGCAGTTCCGGGCCGCTGAGCGGGTTCGCCCCGGTCGCGTCCGGGAGGTGAACAGACGATGATGCACTCGGCAGCGGGGGCCGCGTTCTGGTCCGTGACTCTGATCGTCGTCTGGGTCCTGGTGTCGGGCGCCGCGGCCTGGGTCGCGATCCGGCTGCTGCGGCCGCGCCGCCGCCCGCCCCCGCCCACCCTGCCGTCGCCCCTCGACATCCTCGAGCGCCGGTACGCCGCCGGCGAGATCACCCACGAGGACTTCGACGAGGCCCGCGCCCGCCTCCGCGAACACGAAATCGACCTCTGACCAGCACTTTGGGCCCCCACCAACCACTTTCGGGCCGCCTGGTTGGTACGGGCTCAAAGTGCTGTTACCAGGAGCGGATGCGGCGGCCGGTGATGTGGTGGGGGTCGATGACCAGGTACGTGTCGCGGGGGGCGCCGGCCCAGGGTTCGACGCGGTCGCGGACGGCTTCGATCTCCAGGTCGACCGCGGGGCGGACGGTGCCGTTGACGAGTACGCTCCAGCCGTCGCGCATCCCCTCGTCGACGAAGTCGAGCTCGAACGCGATCGGCTCCAGGTCGTACTGCGCGACGGCGCTGTCGGACGCGGTCCGGAACACGATCAGCCGATCGAGAGTGCAGTAGTTCACCGGGATCACGATCAGTTCGCCGACTCCGGCGTACGCGATCCGGCCGATCGAGCGGCTCTCGATCAGCCGGAGGCATTCTTCGGCTCGCATCGGCTCGAGGTGCGGCGCGACGGGCGGTCGCACGGGAGTCCGTGGCCGGTCGGCGTGGGTGAGGCCCTCGACGCTGACGTCCAGGGCCTGCGCCAGCCGGACGAGTTCGGCGCCGGTCAGGGTGAACGGGCGGGTCTCGATGTGGTCGACGCGGGCCACGCTCAGACCGGCCCGGTCGGCGACCTCTGCACTGGTCAGGCCGAGCGCCTGCCGGCGGTACCGGATCCGGCTGCCCAGGTCGTCCGGGCGGTCCGCGAGCTGTGGGTCCATCGGAGTCTGCCTCTCGGTTGATCGTCCGGTTCCAGACCATCATCGGGATGGCGGCGTGGTCAGGGTCCGAGGTCACCGGGGGCCTGGGCCGGAAGCCACCGGGACGCCGAAGGTCCCGCCCGGCCGGGACCGTGGTCCCTGGCGGCCTGCGCGACCGGGAGGCGATGCTGGGGCGGGGGTACGACGTGCTGCCGAAGGAGACGGTGATGACGATCAAGGTGTTCCTGCTCGACGACCACGAGGTGGTGCGGCTCGGGCTGCACCAGCTGCTCGACGGTGAGCCGGACATCGAGGTCGTCGGCGACGCGTCGACCGCTGCGGAGGCGATCGCCCGGATCCCCGCCGTGCGCCCCGACGTCGCGGTCCTCGACGTCCGGTTGCCCGACGGCGACGGGATCACGGTCTGCCGCGAGGTTCGCTCGCAGATGGACGAACCGCCGGCCTGTCTGATGCTGACGTCGTTCTCCGACGACGAGGCGCTGTTCACCGCGATCATGGCCGGTGCCGCCGGATATCTGCTCAAACAGATCCACGGCCAGGCCCTGATCGACGCCGTACGGCGGCTCGCTGCCGGCGAATCGCTGCTCGACCCGAGCATGACCGCGAAGGTGCTGGACCGACTGCGGCATCCTACGGAGTCCGAAGATCCCCGGTACGCCGCCCTGACCGAGCAGGAGCGCCGCATCCTCGCCGAGATCGCCGAGGGCAAGACGAACCGTCAGATCGCCCAGTCGCTCTACCTCGCGGAGAAGACGGTGAAGAACTACGTATCGTCACTGCTCCGCAAGCTGAGCCTGGAGCGTCGTACCGAGGCCGCTGTGTTCGCCATCGAGCACGCGAAGAAGCAGCAGCGCTAGGGTGTGTCTCCCAATCCCGCGCCGTAGCGAGCAGGTGCTCGGTGCGGCGAGGTGCCGTGCCGAGTGCCGCGCAGTAGGCGGGGGATTGGGAGACACGCCCTAGGGCGTGTAGCCGGCCGGACGTGTGGTCTCGTCCTGGACGGGTGTCCGGTGCCAGGTGCTGCGTTCGGCAGCGTGGAGGGCGGCGCTGATGTCGGCGGCCCAGATGCGGATCCGGTTCCAGTCACGGAAGTCGCCGGCGAGGTTCCCGGTGGCCAGCCGCCGGGCCAGGAAGCCGTGCGCGCTGGCTGGGTCGAGACGGCCGGCGAACGTGATCGCCGGCGTCGCCCCGATCTCGTGCGCGAGGCGCCGTACGGTGGGCGGCATCGCCTGGTCCTGGTCCCTGTCCGGCCCGACCGGACCGCTGTGGAACAGCCAGACCTGGCGCGTGCGGAGCGCGTCGGCGTTGTGCTTCAGGAACCGTACGGCGTCCCGGCGCCAGCGGCGGACGTAGATCGCGCTGCCGAGGACGACCGCGTCGTACGCCTCGACGTCTTTGACCGCGGCGACGTCGACGACATCGGCCTCGTGATGATGGATCCGAAGCTCCGCGCCGATGGCCTCGGCGATGCCGGCGGTCGAGCCGGCCTTGCTGGCGTACGCGACCAGAACCTTCTTGGGCATCAGGGACCTCCTTCGCGGTCACGTCCAGCACAGCAGTCGGTCCTGCGACGCCGGGAGTGCCTAACGGCCCGGCCTATCCGGGACCTTCGATCGCCGCCGGCGGAAGGACGGCGACCGGGCAGGGTGCCTGCCGGAGCATGGTCTGGCTGACGGATCCGCGGAGCAGACCGGCGAGACCGCCGCGCCCGCGGGAGCCGACGACGAGCAGATGCGCGTCGCTGGAGTACTCGAGCAGCAGCTCCGACTCGTGACCGCTGACGCGTACGAGGTCGGCATCGCCGGCGTACTGCCGGATCCCGGCGAGCAGGTCGTGGTCACCGCTCTTGTCCGTGACCGCGACGATCCGGGCCGGAAGCTCGTGGCGGTTCGCGTACTCGAGCCCGAACTCGATCGCGGCGCGAGCCAGCGCGGAACCGTCGTACCCGATGACGATCCGGCTGCCGGCCAGCGAGTCGTCGGCCGGCCGTACGACGACCACCGGGCAGTGGGCGTGCGCGGAGAGTTCGACACCCGCGGAGCTCACGACCATCCCCAAGAGCCGTCCGGTGACCCGGCTGCCGATCACGATCAGGGCGGCGGTCCGCGATTCGCCGAGCAGCACCGCGGCCGGGAAACCGTCGACGCTGCTGCCCGTCACCGAGACGCCGGGTTCGAACTTGCGGGCCAGGTCGACGGCGTCCGCGACGATCCCCTCGGCCTGGGCGCGCAGGCCGGGTGCGAGATCGGTCGGGCCGAGCGGCACGTGGAACTCCGACCAGACGAACGCGTGCACCAGCCGCAAACCGACACCCCGCGCGGCGGCTTCGGCGGCACCCCAGCGGATCGCGTTCTCGCAGTCGGGACGGCCGTCGATACCGACCACGACGTACTTCCCCGTCATGCGCTTCCCCTCATTCAGCTCAGCGTCGCGATCCACGCCGCTCGCCACCCAGAGGCGAAGGTCCCGGGCGACGGGACCGGACGGCACTGGCCGGGCACCGCCCGGCCGCGGTGCTCTAAAAGTGGTGCGGTGGGGTGTCGGAGGGGGAGCGGTCATGACGGCGATCGACCAGCCGGGCACCCGGCCGGACGCGGGCTGGGACGTACTGGCGTCGGACGGATCGGTGGTCCGCATCCGGCCGGTCCGCGGCGACGACGAGCCGGCCCTGCATGCGATGAACGGCCGCGTCTCGGACGAGTCGATGTACCTGCGTTTCTTCGGCATCAACCGGCGGTCGGCCGACGAGTACACGCGGCACCTGGCCGCCGATCAGGACGGTCACGTCGCGCTGGTCGCGGAGTACGGCGGTGACCTGGTCGGGATCGCGAGCTACGAGCTGTTGCGCCCGGGCGAGGCCGAGATGGCGTTCCTGCTGCAGGACTCGGTGCATGGGCGGGGGATCGGGACGCTGCTCCTCGAGCAGCTCGCCGCGACCGGCCGCGAGCACGGCATTCAGCGACTGCGCGCGGACACGCTCGGCGAGAACGCGAAGATGCTGCGACTGCTCGCCGGCTCGGGATTCGAACAGGTCCGCCGGTTGGAGAGCGGAGTCGTCGAGCTGGTCCTCGACACGGCGTACCACCCGGTGACGCTGGAGCGGATGGCCGATCGCGAGCGGGCGGCGGAGAACCGCTCCCTGCATCGGCTGTTCTCGCCGCGGACCGTCGCGGTGATCGGCGCCGGCCGTGAGCCCGGCGGCATCGGCCACGAGCTCCTGCGCAACATCGTCGCGGGCGGTTTCACCGGTTCGGTGTACGCCGTGAATCCGCACGCGGCCCGGATCGCGGACGTGCCCGCGTACCGCTCGATCGCGGACGTGCCACGGACGGTCGACCTGGCGGTGATCGCGGTTCCGGCGGACCAGGTACCGGCCGTCGTCGCCGAGTGCGGTGACCGTGGTGTCGGTGGCGCGGTCGTGCTGACGTCGGGGTTCTCCGAGCTCGGCGCAGCCGGACGCGAGCTGCAGCGCGAACTGCTGTCGGTCGCACGCCGCCACAGCCTCCGGCTGATCGGCCCGAACTGCCTCGGCCTGGTGAACACGGCTCCGGAGGTGAGTCTGAACGCGACGTTCGCGGAGCTCGCACCGAGGGCCGGCGCGCTGGCCATCGCGGCGCAGTCCGGCGCGGTCGGGATCGCGGTGCTGCAGCATGCCGGCCAGACCGGACTGGGCATCTCGGAGTTCGTCTCGCTCGGTAACAAGGTCGATGTCAGCGGCAACGACATGTTGCTGCACTGGTGGGGCGACCCGCGAACCGCGGTGATCGGGCTGTACCTGGAGTCGTTCGGCAACCCGCGGAAGTTCGGTGGGCTGGCCCGGATGATCGGCCGGACGAAACCGATCCTGGTGGTCAAGGGCGGACGCTCGGCCGGTGGTCGCCGGGCCGGGGCCTCACACACCGCGGCGGCCGCAACACCCGAGACCGCCGTCGACGCGCTGTTCGCGCAGTCCGGCGTACTGCGGATGGACACGGTCGAGGAACTGGTGGAGACCGCCCGTCTGCTCGCCGTCCCGCCGCTCCCGCACGGCCGCCGGGTCGCTGTGGTTGGCAACGCAGGTGGCGCAGGGATCCTCGCGGCTGACGCGGCCGGCCGGCTCGGGCTGGAGCTGCCAGAGCTGAGCCCGTCCGTCCAGGAGCAGCTCGCGGCGACCGGCGCCGTGGGTACGGCGAACCCCGTCGACCTCGGAGCGGCCGCGTCGCCGGCGTCTCTCACGGAAACCCTGCGGGTGCTGAAGACGAGTGCTGAGATCGACAGTATCGTGGTGAACTACGCTGCGACCCGGGCCGGCAAGGTCGATGAGATCTACGCTGCGATCGCCGCGGCCGGCAACGAGGCCTTGCACCCGCTCGTCGTGAACTGTGTCGGTTCGGCGAACGCAGCGCCCGAGATCGCACTGGCGGACGGCCGTCGGTTGCCGGTGTTCCCGTTCCCCGAGAGTGCGGTCCGGGCGCTGGCCCATGCCGTGCGGTACGCCGAGTGGCGGGCGCGACCGCAGGGCGCCGTACCGGAACTGGCGCGAGTCGACTCGGTGGGCGCGCGGGCGGTCGTGCAGCGCTTCTTCCAGCGGATGCCTCGAGGCGGGTGGCTGGATCCTCGGCAGGCGGGTCTGCTGCTGGACTGCGCTGGTGTGCCGATGATCCCGGTCGTGCCGGCGCTGACGCGTTCAGAGGCGATCGCGGCGGCCGAGGCGGCCGGGTATCCGATCGCGGTGAAGACGGGCGCGCCCGGCGTACTGCACAAGACCGACATCGGCGGCGTGCGCGTCGGGCTGACGAACTCCGCGCAGGTCGGGGTCGCGTACGACGAGATCACGCGCGCGACGGGTGACCCACAAGTACTTGTGCAGGCGATGGCGCCGGACGGGACCGAGCTCGTGATCGGCGTGGTGCGGGACCAGCGCTTCGGGCCGCTCGTGATGGCGGGCAGCGGCGGCGTGCTGACCGACGTACTGGCCGATCGGCAGTGGCGTGGCCTGCCGCTCACGGATCTGGACGCACGCGAGATGGTGCACTCGTTGCGGTGCGCGCTGCTGCTCGCCGGCTACCGCGGTGCGCGAGCCGCCGACCAGGAGGCCGTTCTCGACGTCGTGCACCGGATCGCGTGGCTGGCGAGTCAGGTCCCCGAACTCGCCGAGCTCGATATCAACCCGTTGATCGCCACCCCGTCCGGGGCCTTCGCCGTGGACATCCGGGTCCGGCTCGCCTCGGCGGAGCCGGAGACCGACTGGTTCGCGCGCCATCTCCGTCGCGACGACGCGTGAGGCTCAGGACGCGTAGGTTCGCTCGAACCGGAGCGCCACTCGGCTGAGCGCGCGCAGGGCAGCGACCGACTCGGCGATCTCCCGGTGCGATTCGACCGGGTGCACGGTCCGGAACAGGTCGTTGCGCAGGTCCTCGAGCGCGTCCACCAGATGCTCGATCTCGTCGGCGACGATCGTGTCGTGCGGCTGCTGAGCCGTGATCATCGGCAGGATCCGGCCGCGGAACGCGACGATCGTGTGCTGCGCCTCGGTCAGCCGGCGCTCCTCGAGAAACCAGTTGTCGGCGAGGCTGTTCTCGGCGATGGTCGTGAGATCGGCCTCCCAGCGGTCGATCTCCTGGCGCAAGGTGGTCATGACTGCTCCTTCGCCTGGAACTCGGCGACGGGCCGGCGGGCGGCGCCGCGGTGCGGCCGGCTGTGGCCGAAGCGGATGATCATGTCGGCGTGCCCGGGCCGTCCGGTGAGCAGTTGGACCCGTGGCCGCAGGTCGTCGAACTCCAGCGGCTGGTTGAGGAACGAGGCGCTCACCCCCGCCCGGGTCGCCGTCAGGAGCACGCGCTCCAGCGCCGCCCCGGCCGTCACCTGGTCGCTCGGTTCGTCGAAGGCCGTCGAGAGCACGGCGATGTCCGGATGCTCCTCGAACTTCCGTTCGGCACGGCTCCGGTCGTTCGGCCTGGTGGCCAGGTCGCGGACGATCGCCGGGTAGCTGGCCGACCGCGGGCCCAGAGCCGAGCTGGGTACGCCGTCGGCGGCGCGGTCGCCACCGACCCAGCGTGCCCGTTCGGCCCGCCGGTGCCAGTCGCCGATCTCCCGCAGGTCGGTGTCGAGCACCATGTCGAGCACCGTGTGGACGCCGTCCTTGCCGAGCCACGTGAGCTCGGCGCCCTCGGCGTACGCGGCGCGCATCAACGCCACCCGGACGTTCTCGGCCAGTGGCGTGGTGTCGGACGGGTTCCGGTCGGTATGGCGGTGCGGGATGTACTCGGCGAGGTCCCGGAGCTCGTCGTTACGGGCCGCCGTGGGTTCGAGCACGATGCGGGCCAGTAGATCGGGCTCATCCGGGTACGGAGCCAGCCCGAACCAGGCGCCGTACCCGAGGCTCTCGGCCGCGCAGCGGAGGTTGAAGCTGGCGGCGCCGGCGGCGATCCGCATCGCCCGTCCGGTCGGGTCCTCGGCCGGCAGGGTACGGGAGCCTTCCAGGTAGATGTCGACCACGTGGCCCTCGACCTCGAAGCGCCACGGCTGGGTGTTGTGCATGCTCGGCGCGGCGACCGCCGCCGCGAGCAGATCCTCGACGTCCTTGGCGGGGAGTTGATCGGACACGGGATGCTCCTCCCACTGGTTCTCCATCTCCAGGTTCGCCGGTGCAAGGGCGTGGCGCTGGGGGCAAGAGTCCCGATCGCGGGAGGCCGTTCGGCCGTCAGTCGCCGAGCGGCGCGCGCAGCTCGACCACCGTGCCGTGCGGCTCCTTGTCCGTCATGTCCACGGTGCCGCCGAGCGCCTCGGCGCGCTCGGCCAGGTTGCGCAGTCCGCTGTTGCGGCTGCGTTGGTTGATACCGATCCCGTTGTCGGAGACCCGGGCGAGCACCTGGCCGGCGTCGACACCGATCTCGACCGTCGCCGCCGACGCCTCCGCGTGCCGAACGATGTTCGACAGGGACTCGCGGACGGCGGCGAGGATATGCGGGCGGACGGCCGCCGGCACCACGGTGTCGACCGGGCCGCTGAAGATCAGCTGTGGACGGAAACCGAGCGGACCGGCGTACTCCGCCACCAGGGTGTGGATGTCGCCGCGCAGCGAGCTGCTGTCGGAGGTCTGCTGGAGCTCGAAGATCGCGGCCCGCAGGTCGTGGATCGTGGTGTCGATGTCCTCGACCGCGCGGCTGAGCCGGTCCCGGTGCTCGGGCCGGACCAGTCGATTCATGCCCTGGAGCTGGAGCCCGGTAGCGAACAGCCGCTGGATCACCAGGTCGTGCAGGTCGCGGGCGATCCGGTCGCGGTCCTCGAGAACGGCGAGCATGTCGCGATCCCGCTGGGCCTGGGCACGCTCCAGCGCCAGGGTCGCCTGGCCGGCGAAGATTCTCACCAGGTCGGCGCCTTCGGCGACCCGAGTGCTCACGCCCTGTTCGGCCGCGACTGCGAGCACACCACCGGTGCGCGTACTGCCGGACGGCAACGGCGCCAGCGTCGTGCGCGCCAGGGCCGCCCCCTCGGGGAACTCGGTCAGCCCACCGGAATCCTTCAGCAACTGCGCGAGGTCCTCGATCACGACCTGTTCGCTGGTCCCGGAACTGGCCCGGCCGAGAACCGGCAGATCGGCGGGAATCCGGCGGCCGAGGTACTTCGTGAACGCGGCCGGACCGTCGACGGCGCGGACGACCAGCTCGTCGGCGTCGACCAGCAGAACGGCCGCGACATGTGCACCGGACACCTCGCGGGACCGCTGCGCGATCAGCTGCAGCGCCTGGTCGGCGTCGAACTCGCCGAGCATCAGCTGGGTGATCTCGGCGGTGATCTCGTGCCAGCGCCGGCGCTGCTCGGTGTCGGCGTACAGCCGGGCGTTGTCGATCACCACACCGGCCGCGGCGGCGAGCGCGGTGACCGCGCGTTCGTCGTCCTCGGTGAAGTCGGCGCCCCCGGTCTTCTCGGTCAGGTACAGGTTGCCGTAGACGTGCTCGCGGGTCCGGATCGGGACCCCGAGGAAGCTCCTCATCGGCGGGTGGTTGGTCGGGAACCCGTAGGACCGCGGGTGCTCGGCGAGGTCGTGCAACCGGATCGGTTCGGGGTGCTCGATCAGCAGGCCGAGGATGCCGTGTCCCTCGGGGTACGCCCCGATCGCGGAGATCTCGTCGTCGTCCACCCCGTAGGTGATGAACCGGACCAGCCGCTTGCCGTCCGGTCCGACCACGCCGAGGGCTCCGTAACGCGCTCCGGCCAGTTCGCAGGCCGCCGTGACGATCCGGTCCAGGGTGCTGTTCAGGTCCAGGTCCGCCCCGATGCCGACGACCGCGTCCAGCAGCGCGCGGAGCCGGTCCTGGTGCTCCATGATCTCGTCGACCCGGCCGAGCAGCTCCTGGAGCAGGGCATCGAGACGCACCCGAGACAACCCGGCGTACTCCAGCGCCCCCTCGTCCCAGCTCCCGCGTCCTGCCCGTGAGCCATTGACCACCCCACCAGCCTACGTACCGTCACACATTGTGGGAACTCCCGAATCTTGGGCGTTGTCCCCAGGGCACCAGGCGGCGGCCCTGCACGGACTCGACTCCCAGCCGTACGAACTGCGGTTCGTCCATCGGCATCCAGGAGTGCAGCGGCAGGGTACGGCGCAGTGCGTCGGCCTCGTCGCGGGTCACGACCGACAGGTGCCCGATCGCGGTCACGGTCCACCCGGTGTGCCGCTCGGGATCCACGTTGTCGGCCTCGAACGCGACCACGTCACCGCGCTCGGCGGCCCGGAACTTGTCACCCGGCCCGGTGCTGAACACGATGGTGTCGTCGTCGACCACGAAGTTGACCAACCGGATCGCCGGGAGACCGGCATAGGTGTACACCAGCCGGCCGAGCGGCACCGATCGGAGCAGATGGAGGCACTCCGCCGTACCAAGGATCTCGAGCCGGGAGCGGTCGAACTGTTGGGGCATCGTCATCGGACATCCTCCAGGCACCGTGGACCGGGGCGCCCACGGTTCAACCTTGGAGGTGGCGGTGGACCGGAGCCAGGGCCGAAAGTCCTCAACCGGCAGCCGCGTGCGGAAGGACTTTTGGACCGCAGGACCCGGGACCCGAGGCCCTGCCGGGGCGAGCCGGCGCGCTGTTTTCTGGAGGTGAGACCCGGAGAGACTGGAGGCCGGTCGCCATGACTAGTCCGTTGCAGGTTTCCGATGTGATGACCCGTGACGTCGTCACGGTGGCCGAGGACACGCCGTACAGGGAAGTGGTCGAGCTGCTCGCCGGGCAGCACATCAGCGCCGTACCGGTGCTGGATCGGCGCGGCGGTATCGCCGGGGTGGTTTCCGAGACCGACCTGCTCCGCAAAGAGGAGTTCCAGCAACAACCGAAGCGGTCCTGGCTGGCCCGTCGGCGGCAGCGGCGCGCTTCGGCGTCCGCCGGCGGCCGGTTGGCCGGTGACTTCATGTCGCGGCCCGCGGTGACGATCGATGAGACGGCGACCGTTCCCGAAGCGGCGCGGGCGATGGCGGCGCACGGGATCACCCGGCTGGTGGTGACCGGCGGCGACGACCTCACCGGCATCGTCACCCGCTCGGACCTGTTGAAGACGTTCCTCGCCGCCGACGACCGGATCCTGCACCAGATCCGGCACGACATCGTCGAGCGGGGACTCTGGGCCGACCCGGCTACGATCGAGATCCGCGTCAACGACGGTGTGGTGACGCTGTCCGGTGAGGTCGACGAGCGCAGTACCGCTCTGGTCGCGGGGAAGCTAACGGCCGCGGTCGATGGTGTCGTCGGCGTCGACAACCTGCTGACCTGGGGGTACGACGATGTGGCGGCCAAGCCGGACCCGACACCGTCCCCCGAGCTGCGACGCCCCTCGTGAGTTCAGGCGGACGTCGTTTCCTGATCTGACGGCCGGAGAGCGGCGAGCTGCACCAGGCGCGTCACGTCGTACCCGTGCACCACTCCGGCCAACCGGCCGTCGCCCCCGACGACGAGCGCGAGCTCGTCCGGGCCTGATGGCATCTGGATGACCAGATCGCCGAGCAGATCGTCGGCGTGCCCAACAGGTACGTCGTTCAGCGGTCGCTGGGCCGCCCTGATCGTCAGACCGGCTCGCTGGTGAACAGGAACCCGGGCCAGCCGGCGCAGCGACACCGTGCCGGTCGGGCGGGCGTCGAGATCGACCACCGCGAACACCACGTCGCGGGTCCGCGTCATCGCATCCGCGACGAAACGGTCGATCGGCATCGCGGCGTACGCCGTCACTGGCGGGACCGACATCGCGGCCGCGACCGGTGTCGGCCCGAGCGCGATCCGCAGCCGGGCGGTCCGTGACTCGGCGGTGACCGAGGTGACGATGAGATAGCCGATCATCACCAGCCACAGGCCGGTGTAGCGGCCGGTGACCCACTCGGCGAGCCCGATGCCCGCGATAACGACACCGATCACGCGACCGGCCCGACCCGCCGAGAGCGCGGCCCGGTTCGGGTCGCCCGTGCGCCACCAGAGGGCGGCACGAAGGATCCGGCCACCGTCCAGCGGCAGACCCGGCAGCAGGTTGAACACGGCGAGGAACACGTTCATCACGGCGAGCCACACAAGCGTGGCGGCCACCAGTTGCGGCGCCCCGGCGATGTTCAGCAGCAGCGCGAGTACGCCGGAGCCGAGCCCCAGCCCGAGGCTCATCAGCGGCCCGGACGCCGAGACCCAGAACGCGGTCCGCGGTGAAGCCGGCTCGCCGCCCAGCACGCTCACCCCTCCTAGCATCCATAGGGTGATGCGCTGGACGGGAATCCCAGCCCGCAAGGCAACCACCGAATGTGCGAGTTCGTGCAGCAGCAGCGAGCCGGCGATCAAGAGACCGGCCAGGATGCCGATCGCCCAGTAGACGCCGGCCTGGTGTCCGGGCGCGAGCTCCGGCAGGACGGCTGTCGCCAACCCGTAGGCGACCAGCAGGACGAGCACGATGAGCGACCAGTTGGCCCCGACCTCCACGCCCGAGATCCGGCCGAACCTCACGGTCTGCTTCATCTGCCCTCCTGCTGGGCGCCGGGGAGCGGAGGAAGTCCACCGCCGCTGATGCAGCGGGACGAGCTGTACGGTGCGCGGCTTGGGGTCCGCTTCTCCGTACCTGCGTACCGGGCTTCCTCCGCCTGATACCAGTGGATCTCGCGAACGCGCTGTACAGAAGGGCGTTGGGTCCCGAGAACACGGGACTTTCGGACCGAAAGCCGGCGGCTGTGGGCCGGTGCCGGGTTCGGGACCTTTGGCCCTGCCGTCGGCCGCGGTCGCTCGGGCACTGTGGGTGGTGTGGGAGCCGGTATCAGGGGTCCGGTGACCCGACGACCGGGGGGTCAGGTGTCGCGCGCCACCCCCGGGGGGTGAGGCCACAGAGGGGTGTTGGCCTCGACCCCACAGGTGCCGTGCAGCGTTCGCTGCACGGCACCTGCTTGTGCGTGTTCGGGCGTGTTGGACGGCGGCCGCGGTTACAGTCGCTCTCGAAGGGGGACCGTTGGCCGTTCCTGGTGTCGAGACGCTGCGGCAGTACCAGCGAGGCTGGTTGCGGTCGGACGTGCTCGCCGGGCTGACGGTGGCGGCGTACTTCGTCCCGCAGGTGATGGCCTACGCCCAACTCGCCGGGCTTCCGGCGGTCACCGGACTGTGGGTCGCGCTGTGTCCGCTGGTCCTGTACTTCCTGCTCGGCTCGTCGCGCCTGCTGTCGCTGGGCCCGGAGTCGACGACTGCGCTGCTGACCGCCGCCGCGATCGGCCCGCTCGCCGCCGGGGACCCGGTGCGGTACGCCGCGTTGGCCGCCGTACTCGCTCTCTTGGTCGGTGTGATCTGCGTGGTGGGCTGGGCCGCCCGTCTCGGGTTCCTCGCGGATCTGTTGTCGAAGCCGGTGCTGGTCGGCTATCTGACGGGGATCGCGATCATCATGATCACCGGTCAGCTGGGCCGGCTGACCGGTGCGCCGGTGACGGGTGACTCGCCACTCGCCGAGGTGGTGTCGGCGATCCGGTTGGTCGGTCAATGGGAATTCGCACCGGTGGTGATGTCGATGTCGGCCCTGGCGTTGCTGCTGGCGCTGGCGCGCTGGGCGCCGCGGTTGCCCGGTCCGTTGATCGTGGTCGCGTTGGCCGCACTGGTGACCTGGGCGGCCGACCTGGGCGCGAAGGGTGTGGATGTGGTCGGTCCGGTGCCGAGTGGGCTTCCGGTGCCGCACCTGCCGGCCATCACCGTCCACGATGTCGGCCTGCTCGCGCTGCCCGCGGTCGGAGTCGCCCTGGTCGGGTACACCGACACGGTCCTCACCGCCCGTGCGTTCGCCGGCCGGACCGGAGAACGCATCGACGCGGGCGGCGAGTTGCTCGTCCTCGGACTCTCGAACATCTCGGCCAGTCTGTTCCGCGGTTTTCCGATCAGCAGCAGCGGCAGCCGGACAGCGCTCGCCGAGGCCTCCAACGCGAAGAGTCAGGTCTACTCCCTGGTGGCCGCGGCGGCGATCGTCGCGACCCTGCTCTTCGCCGGCCCGCTGCTGGCGACCTTCCCGATCCCGGCCCTCGGCGCCCTCGTCGTGTACGCCGCTCTGCGCCTGATCGACCTCGCCGAGTTCCGCCGGATCGCCTCGTTCCGGCGCAGCGAACTCCTCCTGGCAGCGGCGACGACCATCGGCGTGGTCGCGCTCGACGTCCTGAACGGCGTCCTCGTCGCGGTCGCACTGTCCGTGCTCGACGTACTCCGGCGGGTCGCCCGCCCGCACGACGGGATCCTCGGCTACGTCCCGGGGATCGCCGGTATGCACGACATCGACGACTACCCGGACGCGCGCCCGGTGCCCGGCTTAGTCGTGTACCGCTACGACTCGCCGCTGTTCTTCGCCAACGCCGAGGACTTCCACCGCCGCGCGCTGGCCGCGGTCGACGACGCACCGACGCCGGTCCGCTGGCTGCTGCTGAACACCGAGGCGAACGTGGAGATCGACATCACCGCGCTCGATGCGCTCGACACCCTCCGCGTGGAACTCGAGGCCCGCGGTATCGTCCTCGCCCTGGCCCGGGTCAAGCAGGATCTCCGCGACGACCTGGAGGCCGCCGGATTCCTCGACCGCCTCGGCGCCGACCGGGTCTTCTACACCCTCCCGACCGCTGTCGAAGCGTTCCGCGAAGAGACCTAGGCCTGGGTCACTTCAACGGCCTGCCGGGCGATCTCCCACTCCTCGTTGGTCGGGATCACCAGCACCGCGACCGGACTGTCCGCCGTCGAGACGACTCCGCCCGCCGGCTGCGCATTCCGCTCGGGGTCCAGGCGGATGCCGAGCCCTTCAAGTCCGTCGAGCGCGGCAGCCCGGACCTCGGCCGAGTGCTGCCCCACCCCTGCGGTGAACACGATCGCGTCCACAGTCCCCAGTACGGCGTAGTACGCGCCGATGTACTTCCGCAACCGGTAGCAGAAGATGTCGAACGCGAGTTGCGCGCGCTCGTCACCGGCCGCGCGGCGTCGCGACACCTCCCGAAAGTCGTTCGCCCCGGTCAGCCCTTTCAGTCCGGACTGCGAGTTGAGCGCCTGGTCGGTCTCCTCGGCCGATCGCCCCGCGACCCGCGCGAGATGCCCGTGGATCGCCGGATCGAGATCGCCCGACCGCGTCCCCATCACGAGGCCCTCCAGCGGAGTCAGTCCCATCGACGTGTCGACCGACTGCCCCCGCCGTACGGCGGCCGCGGAGCAACCGTTGCCGAGATGCAGAACGATCACGTTGATGTCATCGGGTTCGCGACCGAGCAGTCGCGCGGCCTCTCCGGACACGAACGAGTGCGACGTCCCGTGGAACCCGTACCGCCGGATCCCGTACTCGTCCAGCCACTCCGACGGCACCGCGTAGGTGTAGGCGTACGGCGGCAACGTCTGGTGGAACGCCGTGTCGAACACCGCCACGTGCGGCAGGTCGGGCAGCAGCCGTCGCGCGACCTTGATGCCCTCGAGGTTGGCGGGATTGTGCAACGGGGCCAGCGGAACCAGGTCGGTCACCTCGGCAACCAGGGCGTCGTCCACCAAGGTGGGCGCCGCGAACTTCGAGCCACCGTGAACGACCCGATGACCGACCGCCACGATGTCCATCTCAGCCAGTGCCGGACCGTGCGTCTCGAAGGCTCGCACTGCGGCCTCCAGCGCGGCCTCGTGATTCGGCACGGCCTGGTTGTCGTCGAAGTCGCCGGCCGGCCCGTGATGCTCGTGGTGGCTCTGATCCTCACCGATCCGTTCGACGAGGCCGGTCGCCGCGGCCTCGCCGGAGGCGGCGTCGACCAGGCTGTACTTGAGCGACGACGAACCGGCGTTGATCACCAGAACGTGGCCGGTCATCGAGTTTCTCCCTGCTGGGCCTGGATCGCGGTGATGGCGACCGTGTTGATGATGTCCCGGACCGTGGCACCGCGGGACAGGTCGTTGACCGGCTTACGGAGGCCCTGCAGCACCGGGCCGACCGCCACCGCGTTCGCCGAGCGCTGGACCGCCTTGTAGGTGTTGTTGCCGGTGTTCAGGTCCGGGAAGACGAAGACCGTGGCCCGGCCGGCGACGGGGGAGCCGGGGAGTTTCGTCTGCGCCACGGCGGCATCGATCGCGGCGTCGTACTGGATCGGTCCCTCGACCGGGAGCCGGGGCGCCCGGTCCCGGACGATGGTGGTTGCCTTGGACACCTTTTCGACGTCGGTGCCGGTCCCGGACGAGCCGGTGGAGTAGGACAGCATCGCGACCCGCGGTTCGACACCGAAGGCGGTTGCGGTGGCGGCCGACGAGATCGCGATGTCGGCGAGTTGCTCGGCGGTCGGGTCCGGGTTCACAGCGCAGTCGCCGTACACCAGGACCTGGTTCTGCAGGCACATGAAGAAGACCGAGGAGACCACTGACACGTCCGGAACGGTCTTCACCACTTCGAGGGCCGGCCGGATGGTGTGCGCGGTGGTGTGGACCGCTCCGGACACCATCCCGTCCGCCAGTCCGAGGTGGACCATCATCGTGCCGAAGTACGACACGTCGCGGACCAGCTCCCGCGCCCGGTCGAGGTCGACGCCACGATGCTGCCGCAGCCGGTGGTACTCCGCGGCGAACTGCTCGGTCAGCTCACTGCTCTCCGGGTGAACGACTCGGGCTGCGGCGACGTCCACGCCGAGACTCGCGGCCTTCGCGCTGATCGTCGTCGCGTCGCCGAGCAGCGTCAGGTCGGCGACACCCCGCCGCAGCAGTACGTCGGCCGCGCGCAGGATCCGCTCCTCCTCGCCCTCCGGCAGCACGATGTGCCGGCGGTCGGACACCGCGCGATCGACCAACTGATGCTCGAACATCAGCGGCGTCACGGCACTGCTGCGCGCCAGCGCGAGTTGGTCGAGCAGCGCCTGCCCATCGACGTACTGGTCGAACAACGCGAGTGCGGTGTCGATCTTGCGTGGGGCGTCCTTGGTGAGGCGGCCGCGGACCGCGGTCAGCTTGGCCGACGTGGCCTGCGTACCGAGACTGGTCTCGATGATCGGCAGCGTGGCGCCGAGGCCCTCGATCAGCCGCTGCACCTGGGGCGGCAGCTCGAAGCCGCCGTTCAGCACGATGGCCGCGATCTGCGGGAAGGTCCGCGAGGTGTGGGCCATCAGGACACCGAGGACGACCTCGGGCCGGTCGCCGGCGGTGACGACCGCGGCGCCCTCGAACAGCCGGTCGAGCACGTTCGGCATCGTCATGCCCGCGATCATCAGCCCGGTGACCTCGCGGGTCAGCAGCTGCGGGTCGCCGCTGACCAGTCGCCCGTCGATCGGTGCCATCAGGTCCGTGACGAGCGGCTGGTTGAGCACCGGCTCCTCGGGAATCGCGAACGCCGGCGCCCCAATACCGTCCAGCGCGGCGACCAGCGGCTTGCCCTCGTCGACGCCGACCCGGTTCGCGATCACCGCGAACAGCGACCCGTGGTTGGCGACGAGTTCCGCGACGGCCATGTCCGCGAGCGCGCGGACGTCGTGCGGCGTGCGGCCGAAGCCGTTCAGCACCAGCAGCACGGGTACGCCGAGGTTCGCCGCGATCTTGGCGTTGAACGAGAACTCGGTCGGCGTCCCGACATCGGTGTAGTCGCTGCCGACGATCACCACCGCGTCAGCCTGCTCGGCCACCGCGTGGTACCGCTGCACGATCGTATCGAGCGCCGCGTCGGGGTCTTCGTGCACCGCTTCGTACGTGACGCCGACCCCGTCGTCGTACGAGTGGACCACCGCGTCCTGCGAGATGAGCAGGTCGAGGACGTAGTCACGGCCGCCGTGGGTGGCCGTGTCCGCGCGGACGATCGGCCGGAAGACGGCGACCCGTCCGACCCGGCGTGAGAGTTGATGGAGGACCCCTAGAGCCACCGTCGACTTCCCGGTGGTTCCTTCCACCGAGGCGACGTAGACGCTGCTTCCCATGCCTGAACCCTACGGAACCGGCCCTGGAGTCGTGGCGTGCAGGTGGGCGAGCCGCGTCACGATCGTTCCGGCCGGAGTTACGCCGTACGGGTGTCAGAACGGATCAGAGGAGGACATCATGCCTAGTGCGAACCTTGCCACCACGCCGGTGGCGATCGACATCCCGCAACTGATCGGCAAGTACGCCGAGCTGGACGGTTACACCGCGGCGTTCGAGAGTTACCCGCTGGATGCGGATCCGGCGGAGTTCTTCGCCGGGCTGCCCGACGACCGGTGCCAGTGCCCGCACTGGGGCTTCGTCACGGCCGGCGCGATCACGTTCCGGTGGGCCGATCACAGCGAGACGTACCGGACCGGTGACGCGTACTACGCCGGGCCGGGCCACCTGCCGCTCATCACGGCGGGCACGAGCATCGTCGAGTTCAGCCCGACCGTTGAGCTCGAGAAGACGATGGCCGTGATCGGCGCCAACCTCGAGCGGGCGGGAGCGGAAGCATGACCAGCGTCGCGGAACGAGCTGAGGTCGACGCGGCGGTTGCGCGCCTCGTGGAGTGGCTGGAGACCGGAGTACCGCCGGAGGGGACTTTCGCGGTGGACTGTTTCGCGGACCTGAGCACGCCGCACTGGCGGATGCAGTACGGGTCCGGCGCGGCGACGATCGCCGCCCGGCGCGAGCTGCATCCGTTCCCGGGAGTCGTCCGGGTGGAGCGTGTACGCCGGACGGACGGCGGGTTCGTGATCGCGTTCGAGGAGCGGTGGCGGCACGACGGACAGGACTGGTACTGCCGCGAGCAGATCGCCGCCGACGTGAACGCGGTGGGGGAGATGAGCGAGCTGTCGGTCTACTGCACCGGCGACTGGGACGAGGCAGTGCAGGCTCAACACGCCGACGAAGTGCGCCTGCTGAGGCCCTGAGCAGCAGCCCGGGTTCGCAGTACCGTGAGCGGTGTGGCGAGCAGTCGGCGTGACACCGAGCTGGCGGCGCGAACCCGGGCGGTTCTCGAGGCTGCGTCCGGTCACGTCTTCGGCACCGAACCGGGACGGCTCGCCGCCGAGCTGTACGACGTACTCGCGCGGACGACCGACGACGCCGACCGGGCCCGGGTGGCCGCGGCGCTCGCGCGCTGCTGGGTGTACGGCGGCCACGCGGACCGGGCCGCACCGTTCGCGGACGAAGCACTGGCACACGCGGAGCAGGCCGGCGACCCTGAGCTGATCGCGAACTGCCTCGACGCGGTCCTGGCGGCGCATTGGGGACCGGACGAGCTGCCGTTGCGCCAGGTGACCGCTTCCCGCCTGGACGAGGTATCGGCGCATGTCCTCGACCCGGACGCGCGACTGCGCGGTCATCTGTGGGGACTGCAAGTCGGGTGGGAGACGTTGCGGTTACCGACGATCCAGCGTCAGCTGCGCGCGCTCGAACTGCTGGCCGGCGAGTCGCCGCGAGCCCGGTTCTTCGCCGCCTCGCGCCGGTGGATGTACGAGCATGTCCGCGGTCTCGAAGCTCGCGAGTTCATCGAGGTGGCCGAGGACGCGGCCGCCGAGGCCGGGCTCGCGGACGCGTGGATGGTGACCGGCCTGATGCGCGGATACACCGCACTGCGCACCGGCGACGAGGCGACGGCGACCGAGATGGCCGAGCGGATGGAGAAGTTCGCCCACGACGAAGGTGTCACCGAAGTCGCGACCGAGGCCGCATCGGTCTGGGCGCTGAGCGGACATCCCGACCGAGCCCGAGCGCTCCTCGACCAGCTCGGCCCGGACGTCCTGGAGACCATGCCCCGGGACGTGAACTTCCTGCTCAACCTGCACTGCGTTCTCGAAGCCGCCCTGGCCGTAGGCGACGAGGACATCGTCCGTACGGCGGTCCGCCTGCTCACGCCGTACGAGAACCGGGCCGTGGTGAATTCGGGTGCTGTCTACTTCCACGGGGTCACCGACGACACGCTTGCCCGGGCTGCGGCGCTGACGGGTGACACCGAGCGTGCCGAACAGCTTCGCTCGCGCGCGATGTCGACGTACCTGAAGCTGGGCGCGACTTGGTGGCACGAGCGGCTGTCTGATGCTCCGGAGTCGGCGGTCGTGCATTTCCATCCGGCCGAGGACGGGCTGTGGCTGGTCGGTTCGGCGGCCCGGCCGATGCGGGCGTTGCGGGGCTTCGGCTACCTCCACCGCCTGCTCGAGCAGCCCGGTCGGAGGGTCTCGGCCATCGACCTCGTCACGGGCGGGGTGGCCACCGTGATCCAGTCCGACGCCGGACCGAACCTCGATCACCGGGCCGCGACGGCGTACCGCCAACGCCTCAACGACCTCGCCGCCGAACTCGACGAAGCGACCGACTGGTCGGACCGGGCCCGGGTCGAGTCACTGACCGCGGAGCGCGACGCCCTGCTGGCCGAGCTCAGCTCCGCCGCGGGCCTCGCCGGCCGTTCCCGGGCCACGGGCTCGACCTCCGAACGAGCCCGAGTGGCCGCCACCAAGGCGATCACCACCGCGATCACCCACATCGAGGCCGTCGACCCAGACCTCGCGACCCACCTCCGTGACGCCATCCGCACGGGCACCGAATGCAGCTACCGCCCGCGTCCCGACGAGCACCGCGCCTGGTTGCTGTCCGGCTAGGTGACGTTCTGCCGCGCGAACGCGACCGCCTCGGCGATGAGCGCCTGCCAGGCAGCTCGGTCCGGGACCGGGATCGAGACCCATTCGCGCATCGGGTTGCCGGTGGGGGCGAACGGGTCGCCGGTGCCGTCCGCGATCAGCTCGGTGACGCGGTCCGCCGGAAGCTTCAGGATCAGCGACGTCCCGTTCCTCTCGAGGCAGGTGACGAACTGCCCGGCGAGCCGGACGCACGGATGGCCCATGATCGTGCCGCGGCCGATGGCGGGGTCGTACAGCAGGTCGTCGGTGAGCTCGTCGTACAGCTCCCGCGGGGCGTCCCCGCCGGCGTCGGCCGACGGGGACGTAGGGGTCGCGGCAGGCGTCATGACGCGGGTGGGGTGAAGACGCCGAACTGGTTGCCCGACGGGTCGCGCAGGTACGCGAAGTCCGGCGTACCGCCGCCGACGGCGAGGTGCTTGCTGATCACCGTGCCGCCGAGTTGCTCGGCGTCCGCGCAGGTGGCCTCGATGTCGGCGACCAGGATGTAGAACACCGCGTGGTTCGGCAGCTGGCCGTTGGTGCCGAACAGGCCGCCCATCGGCTGCTGGGCACCGGAGGCGGTGATGTTGCGGTAGTCGAGGCCGCCCGAGGTGAGGCTGCCGGACGACTCGAACGACCAGTCGAAGAGGCTGCCGTAGAACTTCTCGGTGCCGTCCGGGTTGTCGGTCGCGACCTCGAACCAGGCGAGCGTGCCAGGGGCCGGAATACTCATGATCTTCTCCTTCACAGGTTTGGGTGGTGCAACAGGACCCACGCTGTCAGCGGTTCGCGACAGCCCTATGTCGGAGTTGGGAAAAGATCTTCTGGATGCAGCGCCGCGGCGGGCAGCTTGGTCTCGTACCCGTCCACCCGCAGGTCGGCGGTCTGCGGCGGCCGTCGCGGCCGGGTCGGGGTCCGCTCGGCGCGGGTGATCCGGTCCATCCGGAAGACGCGGTCCTCCTGGCGCAGGTGGCACCAGGCGGTCAGGTACGACCCGTTCGGCCCGACCACGACATGCTGCGGCTCGACCTCACGCTCGGTCCCGACACCACCGACATCGGTGTAGGAGATCCGCAGCACCTGGTTGTCGCGGACCGCCCGCCAGATCTGCTCGGCGACCTCGCTGTCCGGATCCGGCACCGGCTGCACCAGCAACCGCACCTTCGCGGCCGCCGTCCGCGCCTCGTCGAGATCGCGCTGCGGCATCGCGGCGACGATCTTCTGCAGCGCGGTCCGGGAGTCCCGCGAGAACAGCACGTGGTCGCTGCGGCTCAGCGCGACCGCGACCGCCATCGCCTCCCGCGCGGTGAAGTTGAGCGGCGGCAGACTCATCGCCCGGTCCACCGAGTACCCACCGGTGCGCCCCTGCTTCGTCGCCAGCGGTACGCCAGCCTGTCCCAGCGCACTGAGATCTCGCTCGATGGTCCTGACACTGACCTCGAAGCGTGCCGCCAACTGCCGCGCCGTACGCCCCCGCGGTCCCGCCGCGCGCAGCTCCTCGGCGAGGGCGTACAGCCGATCGATCCGGTTCATGCCTCGCAATCTAGGCGTGACCATGGACAAGTTTGCGCGCCTGCTGACCAGTCAGTTGTTCGCACCGAGTTCTTCGGCGAGGGCGACGATCAGGCCGGACGGGCCGCGGAGGTAGCAGAGCAGGAAGATCGACTCGAACGGCGTGATCTCGCCCATCAGTTCGCCGCCGTGCGGTTTCAGCCGGGCGACGGTGTCGTGGATGTCGTCGACGGCGAACATGACGCTGCGGTAGCCGATGGTGTTAGGCGGTGCGGACGGTTCCGCCGTACCCGCCGGTGGGTTCTCGAACTGCATCAGTTCGAGCTGGCTGTGGCCATCGGGGGTGCGGAGCATCGCCATCTCGAGGCGGACGTCCTTGAGGCCGTTCACCGAGTCCACCCAGTCGCCCGAGACCGGGGACCCGCCGACGTGTTCCATCCCGAGTTCCTCGAAGAACGCGATCGCCGCCTTCAGGTCGTGCACCGCCACGCCGACGTGGTCCATCCGCTTGATCGCCATACTCGCGATTCTCCTTCGGTCAGCTGGTCAACTACCCGAAGGACGGAGCCACGCCGGCGTTCTCGACACGAACTACTGGGGCAGTTCGGTCCCGGTGCGCTCGGCGACCATGTAGGCGGCGTACCAGGCCGGCCAGTTCGCGTCCTCTTCGCCGGTGCGCGCCTCGTGCTCGCCGTGCGCTGCGGCGGCCCGCCGGAGCGCGCCCTCGAGGTCGTCGGCCGAGGTGTACGTCGACTCCGCGGGGTCGACCCGGTTGGGGAGTCGCGTGGTGACCTCCTGCAACAGCCAGGTGTTGCCGTCGGGGTCGCTGAACGTCGCGAACGAGCTGTAGCTCGAGCGGTCGTCCGCCCGCCCGGCCACCCGGCCGCCGCCCTCGCTGACCTCGAACTGCGCTCCCGGCGCGCCGGGGTGGAAGACCTCGCTCACCTTGGCGCCCTGCGCGAGCAGCTCGTTCCGCGCCGCCTCCACGTCGGTGACAACGAGGTACAGACCCTGCGCCGTGCCGGGCTGGGCCGAGGTGATCCTGGTGCCGAACTGCACCGACGCGGGGGAGCCCGGCGGGGTGAACTGCACGACACGGAATCCGTTGTCGAACGCGAAGTCCGCGTCCAGACGCCACCCGAGGCCGCTGTAGAACTCCTTGGCGCGATCGGTGTCGATGACCGGGATCACGACGGCTTCGAGCTTCAGGTCGGTGCTGCTCATGACTTCCTCCTGGGATCAATGTGCAGGATCAGCGTGGTTCGTTGACCTCTAATCTGCCGCTCAGCGACCCCCGTGACACCAGTGGGAATCCCTGGTCGGCGCCCTGGCCCCCGGGACTTCGCAGTGATCCGCCGGGGGATGTCGGTGCCGTCCGGTGCCGTCCTGAGCCGTCGGACGGGCAAAACGCTCTAAACTGCCGTCGCGTGGACCACCAGATCGTGCTGATTGCCGGTGCGGGGCTAGCGATCATGATCGCGGCCTCCGTGTTCGCGCGGCGGACCGGCGTCGCGGCGCCGCTGCTGCTGGTTGCCCTGGGCATCGGAGCCAGTTACCTACCGAGTACGCCGGTGATCCATATCGAGCCCGAGATCATCCTGGCCGGCGTCCTGCCGCCGCTGCTGTACGCGTCCGCGGTGCAGCTCCCGGTGCTCGACGTACGGCGGAACTTCGGGCTGATCTCGTGGTTGTCGATCGTGATGGTGATCGTCTCGGCCCTGGTGATCGGGGCGCTGGTCCACGCGCTGTTCCCGAGCATCCCGTTCGCGCTGGCGACCGCGCTCGGCGCCGTGGTCAGCCCGACCGATGCGGTGGCTGCTACCGCGATCGGCCACCGGGTCGGACTGCCGCCACGCCTGATGACGGTGCTCGAAGGTGAAAGTCTGGTCAACGACGCGTCCGCGCTGGTCGTACTGCGGACGGCGGTGGCCGCGCTCGCCGTCACCACGCACTTCAGCTTCGGTCACACCGTCCTCGACTTCGCCTGGGCGGTCGTCGGCGCGATCCTGATCGGGGCCGTCATCGGGCTGCTCACGGTCCTGCTCCGGCAGCGGCTCGACGACCCGGTGCTGAACACCACGATCTCGTTCGCCGTCCCGTTCCTCGCCTACTTCCCGGCCGAGGAGGCGCACGCGTCCGGCGTCCTCGCGGTGGTGATCGCCGGTCTGCTCACCGGTGCGCTCGGGAGCCGGAAGTTCAGTGCCCGTGACCGGCAGACCCAGGCGACCACCTGGACGACGATCAGTTTCATCCTGGAGAGCGGCGTCTTCCTCGCGATGGGCTACGAGCTCCCGAACCTCGTCAACGATGCCCGCGCCGAGACCACGGTCGGGGAGATCACGACGCTGGTCCTGCTCGTGGTTTTCCTGCTGATCGCGCTGCGGTTCCTCGGGCTGGCCTGGCCCGCGCTGCAAGGCCGGATGGGTTCGAGCGATCGCAACGACCAGGTCCGGGCCAAGCTGAACCAGATGTCGGAACACCTGGACTCGGTGGAGCCGTCGGGGGAGCGCGAGGAGAACCGGCTCGCCTGGGCCCGCAAGCGGCTCGCCCGCAGCCAGGCGGACGTCGACTTCGAGGAACGCGAGCCGATCACCGGCCGCGGTCTCCTGGTACTGGCCTGGGCCGGCATGCGCGGCGTCGTCACGGTCGCCGCCGCCCAGACCATCCCCGCCGGTACGCCCCACCGCGCGACCGTCGTACTGGCGGCGTTCGTCGTCGCGCTGATCACCCTGGTGCTGTTCGGGCTGTCGCTGCCCTGGGTGATCGCACGGATGCACTTCTCGTCCGAGACCGCGGAGGAGAAGCGGGACTCGGTCCAGGCGCTGATGCGGCAGATCGGTGAGGCCGCGATCGACGCCGTCGGCCCGCTGGACGAGCAGACCGTCGACGGCGAGCGGCTCGACCCGGTCGTGGTGAGCACGCTGAAGGACCGGATCGTGCCCCGCCTCGTGTCCGGGAGCCAGGAGCTCCGGGAGACCAAGCCCGATACCCGCGAGCAGATGAGCATCGTCCAGCGCCGCTACCTCGACGCGATGCGCGAAGCCCTCGGCACCGAACGCAGCATCGGCGCCTACAGCTCCGACACCTACCGCCGTGTCGAAACCTTCCTCGACACCATCGAACAACGCTTCAGCACCGCCTAGCGCCCTGGGTTATTTAATTCATTGTCTTGACAAAAATAATCGGCGGCGCCAGGGTCGGTTGTTGTGGGTAAGGAGACCGGCGGGCCGCTGCGGTTGCTGCGGGAGACGCATGAGCAACGCGTGATCTCGGCGTTGCGGACGCAAGGTGCTTTGACTCGTGCTCAGCTCGCCGAGCGGACCCGACTCTCGCGGGCGACGGTGTCCGTGATCATCCAGGCCTTGCTGGCCCGGAAGGCCGTGACCGAGACGTTCCCGGACGAGACGGATCCGACCGGTGACCCGGTCGTGCGGGGCCGTGGTCGGCCGGTGTCGCGGCTGATCTTGAACGCGGCCGGCGGGTTGGCCCTCGGGCTGGATCTCGGTCACCGGCGGATCCAGGTCACCATCGCCAACGTCGCGCATGAGATCGTCGCCTCCGACAGCGTCTCGTGCGCGGAGCGATCGCCGTGGCCCCGCCGCCTCGAGCTCGCCCTCGACCTCGTCGACGAACTCACCACCCGCCACGAGCTGTCCCTCAACACGCTCGCCGGCGTCGGGGTCGGCATGGTCGGCCCGGTCCCGAGCGGCCGCAACTTGATCCTGAGCGGCCGCCCCGCCGAGGTGCGGGACAGGCTGAGTGAACGCTTCGGCGTGCCGGTGCAGCTCGACAACAACACCCGCCTCGCAGCCCTGGCCGAGGCCCTGTGGGGCGCGGGTTCGGGCTTCGACAGCGCCCTCTACCTCCGCCTGTCGTACGGCGTAGGCGGCGGACTCGTCCTGGGCGGCCGACTGTTGGCAGGCGCCACCGGCGCGGCAGGGGAGCTCGGCCACATCAGCGTCGACCGCGATGGCCCGGAGTGCTCCTGCGGCGGCCGTGGATGCCTCGAGCGGTACGTCGCCCTCGCAACGCTGCTCGAACGATGCAACGACCTCCTCGAAGCGAACAGCCAGCAGGCCCGCGACCTGCTGACTGAGGCAGGCACCCGGATCGGCGAGGTCCTGGCCGCGGCCTGCAACACGCTCAACCCGGAAGTCGTCATCATCGGCGGCGAACTCGCCGACACCGGCGACCATCTCCTCGACCCCCTGAACGCCGCGCTCCACCGCTACACCCACGCCCAGGTGCACAAGAACCTGAAGGTGACCCGAGCAGCCCTCGGCGCCGATGCGGCCGCCCGCGGCGGTATCGCGCTCGTCCTCACGTCCCCCAACCAGGAGGCCTCCCACTCGTGACTCCCGCCATGAGTCCCACCATGACTACCGTCGCCACCATCGACATCCACCGCGACCGCCGCCACCCGATCGACCCGATGATCTACGGCCACTTCCTCGAGTCGGCCTTCTTCGGCAACATCCAGGGCGGCGTGTTCGACGAGGGCTCCCACCTGGCGTACGGCGGTGACGACGTACGGAACGGTCTGCGCACGGACGTGATCAAGCTCTGCCAGGAGCTCGGGCTCCCGGTCGTCCGCTGGCCGGGCGGGAACTTCACGTCGCCGTACCGCTGGGAGGACGGCGTCGGTCCGCGAGGCTCGCGGCCGCGGCGGCTCGAGTTGGCCTGGGGTTCGGAGGAGGACAACCACTTCGGCACCGACGAGTTCCTCGCGTGGTGCGCCGAGGTCGGCACCGTGCCGTACCTCGCGCACAGCTGCCGCGACGTGGACGACGCGGTGCGCTGGGTCGAGTACACCAACTACGGCGGCGACACGGAGTACACCCGGCAGCGGGCGCACAACGGCCACCCGGCGCCGTACGGCGTGCAGTACTGGGGTCTCGGCAACGAGGTGTACGGCGACTGGCAGATGGGCCACCGCAGCGCGGCCGCGTACGCCGCCGACGCTACGCAACACGCACGGTTCATGCGCGCGGTCGATCCTGGACTGAAGTTCATCGCGGTCGGGAAGACCGACGACCGCGACGGCTGGACCGAAGCGGTGCTAGGTGCCGTCGGCAACCAGATCGACTACCTCTCGTTCCACCTGTACGGCGCGACCACCCAACTGACCGACGGCGCCGCCGAGTACGACGCGATCGTTGCCCAGTCGCTGTACTTCGAGCAGCAGATCGTCGATTACTCCGAACTGGTCGCCGGGATCGCCGCTCGGGCGGGTGTTGATCGTCCGCTCGGTCTCGCCCTGGACGAATGGAACATCCGGCACGTCGAGCCCGCGAGCTGGCCGGCTCCACAACCGTCCGACGACGGCGGCACCGTCGAGCGCGACGTCACCGGTCTGCCCACACAGCCGGCGCATCGGGTCAACCGCTGGAGCCCGCGGACGCTCGCCGACGCCCTCTTCTACGCCGGTGTGTTCCATGCGCTGCATCGCGCGGGCGGGCGTGAGGTGCCGGTGACGATGGCAAACACGGTCAACCTGCTGAACGCGAACGGGGTGATCGTCGCGCGGCCGGGCGGTGCGGTGCGCGCGGCGACGTACCACGTCTGGGATCTGTATCAGAACCACCTCGGCCCGATCGCACTCGGCGCCGACGTGCGCTCACCGAGCCGGCTGGCCGCCGTACGGCAGGGGGATGAGCGGGATCATCGTGGCGACTTCCAGACGCGGTCGGCGACCGTTCCGGACCTGGACGTGTCCGCGGCACAGACGGAGGACGGGCGGTCCGTGCGGATCGCGGTGATCAACCGGAACCAGACCTCTGCGATCCGCGCCGGCCTGACGCTCGACGGTCGCCGGGAAGCGCTGCCGACGCAGGCAGTGGTCAAGCAGTTGGCAGCCGACGATGTGCTCGCGTCGAACAGCCTGAGTGCGCCTGACGAGGTCGCGCTCCGCGACCTCGGAACGGTCGAGCTCGTCGATGCGTCCTACGACTTCCCGCCACACAGCATCACGCTGCTGTCCTTCGACGTCAGCTAACGCAGGTCGAGACGCATCAGGATCCGGGGATGGCCGGACAGCGTGGAAGTGGTGTCGGCCGCCTTGGTGAAGCCGGCGTGCTCGAAGTTCTTGCGAAGTCCGGCGTACGCCATCGTCAGGTCGACCTTCTGCGCACCGTTGTCGAGAGGATAGGCCTCGACAACGGGGGCGCCGTTGTCGCGGGCGAAGTCGACGGCGCCGGCGATCAGCGCGTGCGAGATGCCCTGGCCGCGGTGCCCGGGCCGGACGCGGATGCACCACAACGACCAGACCGGGAGGTCGTCGACGTGCGGAATCTTCCGGTTACGCGCGAACGTCGTCGCCGCGCACAACCCGGCGACGTACTCTGCGCGTTCCGGACCACGGAGCGTGTTGTTGAGCTTCGACGGGATGCGGTAGCTGAGGCAGAAGCAGACGCTGGCGGACGGCGACTTCGGTCCGATCACCGCGCGCACGTCCTCGAAGACGGTCGCCGGGCGTACGTCGATCATCGCGTCCCCTCGGGTTTCAGCAACTCGTTGTGGATCATGAACGCGGTCCGCAGCTCCTTGTAGCCGACCCGGTCGAACAGCACCGTCATCGTGGTGCCGTCGTAGTGCTCGACCAGGCCGGGTCCGAACGTTCGGTGCACGACGCGGCCGCCGACCGGGAACGGCTGCTCCTCGGGCGGTGCTGCCGTCTTACCGGCCAGGTCGTTGTCACAGTTGCCGCACGGACCGGCGTACTGCTCGCCGAAGTAGCTGAGCAACCACTCGCGCCGGCAGCCGCCGTACTCCGCGTACGTGGCCATCATCTCGACTCGGGACCGGGCCACCTCGCGGCGATCGTGCTCGACGGCCGAGGCCGCGGCGACGGCCTTGTCCACGTCGACGCCACGGGCGAGGTGGAACTGGTGGCCGATGGCAACCACCCGGGCATCGGTCAGCCGGCCGAGAGCGCGCTCGACCCGCGCCGCGCTGAGACCCGCCGCCTTGGCGAGCGCGGGTACGTCGGCCGGCCGGTGCTCGTGGATCGCGCCGGCGACCGCGACGAGATCCTCGTCGGTGACACCACCGGATGCGAAGAACCGGTTCAGACCGAGGTCGGCGTGCCGGAAGAACAGTTCGATGTCGGCCGCGGCGCCGTCGCGGCCCGCGCGCCCGATCTCCTGGTAGTACGCGTCGATCGAGGACGGCGCCTCGGCGTGACTGACCCACCGGATGTCAGGCTTGTCGATCCCCATCCCGAACGCGATCGTCGCGACCACGACCCGGCAGTCACCGGCGAGGAACGTGTCCTGCACCTCGCGCCGTTGCTTCGCGGACAGACCGGCGTGGTACGCCTGCGCGGGTACGCCGGCGGTGTGCAGGTCGCTTGCGAGCTCCTCGGCGTGGCGGTGCGTGCCGACGTACACGATGCCGGGACCGCGGGACGAGCGGACGTGGCTGAGCAGGCGGCGGTTCTTGGTGTCGTCGTCGGCGAAGGTGAAGACGGCGAGGTTCAGGTTCGGCCGGTCGAAGCCGCCGACGACCACGTCCGGGTCGGTCATCTCGAGCCGGTGCGCGATCTCCTTGCGCACCGGCGGCGCGGCGGTCGCCGTCAGCGCGAGCACGGGCGGGCGCCCCATCGCGCGGATCGCCGTCGCGAGGCGGAGGTAGTCGGGCCGGAAGTCCTCGCCCCATTCACTGACCAAATGCGCCTCGTCGACGGCGACCAGCTTCGGGCGTGACGCTGCGAGCAACTCGAGTACGTCGGCGTGCGTCAGCTGCTCGGGGGAGAGCAGCACGAAACCCGGCCGGTTGCTGGTCAGCAGCTCGTGAGCGGCCCGACGGCCGGCGTGATCGGTCGCGTTCAGCTCAGCGACCTCGACACCGGCAGGATGCTGCGACAGAGCGCGCAGCTGGTCCCGCTGCAATGCGACCAGCGGACTGACCACGACCGTCACCCCACCGAGCGCGAGCCCCGCGAGCTGGTAGATCGCCGTCTTCCCGGTCCCGGTCGCCAGCACCGCGAGCGTGTCCCGCCCGTCGAGCACCGCCCGTACAGCCTCCTCCTGCCCAGGCCGCAAACCGCCGTACCCAAGCACCTCCCGCGCAAGCCCCGCAACATCAAAAGACATGGCGGTACCGCGTCCTGTTCCTCCCCAGAACACTCATGGAGGAACGGTAGTACAGGGGTCAGCGCTGGACGGCGTACACCAGCTTCTGGATGCCGTTGGCGTAGGAGTCGCTCTCGATCAGCTTGAGGTTGAGCTTGTCGTGGTCGCCGTCGCTGAACAGGCGCTTGCCGGCGCCGAGCAGGACCGGGAAGACCAGCAGGTTGTACTGGTCGATCAGGCCCGCGTCGGACAGGTTCCGGTTCAGCGTGGCGCTGCCGTTGACGATGATCGGGCCGCCGTCGGTCTCCTTCAGCGCCGCGACGTCGTCGAGCGAGCGGAGGATGTGCGTCTCGCCCCAGTTCGTCACCAGGTCGGTGTCCTTCAGGGTCGTCGAGACGACGTACTTCGGCATCGCGTTGTAGCCCGCGAAGTCGTCGACCATGCCCGGCCAGACCGGCGCGAACGACTCGTAGCTGACCCGCCCGAGCAGCAGCGCGGTCGCCTCCTCCTGCTCGCGGCCCTTCAGCTCGAACGCCGCCTCGTCGAACGGGATGTCCTTGAACGTCCAGCCCGCGTTGCGGTAGCCCTGCTCGCCGCCGGGCGCTTCGACGACGCCGTCCAGAGAGACGAACGCGGTGGTGATGAGGGTACGCATTGGGGTGCTCCTTGACTCGTTGTTGTGCTGCTCTTGCCTACGCGTCGAGCAGTGCCGGGTCCACTCGACATCTGCTGCGGAGAATCCAAGTGTGATCCAGGCCACTCAGTTCCGCTGGGTGTTCACGAGCCACGCGGCGGAGTCGAACAGCACCCCGTCATCGGTCTCGTGAGCGACGAGCGTCGCCCGCAACGCGTCCCGAGCGCGGTCGGCTGCCGCGGTGTCGAGCCCAGCCAGCAGCGCCTGTGGCTCCTGCAGCCGGAGCACGTTCTCGTACGCCGCGTCGGCATCGGGACCGTAGTAGATCCGCTCGTGGACCGCGGTGAAAGTCGGCTCCGCAAACCCGGCTGTGGTGAGAATCTGCCGCGTGAGCACCCGGTCGCCGAGCGCGAACGGCGAGTCGTCCCGAAACTCACCCCCGAGCGCCTGCGGAATCACCCGCGCCCACTCGTTGTCGGCCCGCGGCTGCCACACGAGCAGCACCAACCGCCCGCCCGGCCGCAACGCCCGCCGAAGGTTGCCGAAGGCGCCCATCAGGTCGTCGAAGAACATCACCCCGAACCGGCTGATCACCACATCAAACCCACCGCCGAAGTCATACGCGGCCGCGTCGGCCAGAAGATAGCTAACCCGCTCCGAGCTCTGACCGAGTGCATGCTCAAGCATCCGCTCCGAAACATCCACCCCAACCACACTGCCCCGCACGGCGTCACCCGCCGCATCCCGCGTCGTCTGCCCACCCCCACACCCAACATCCAGCACCCGATCGTCAGCCTCAATCGCACAGGCATCCCGAAAGCGCGGGCGATAGAACCGCAGCTCGGCGTCGTAGTCGAACATGCCCAGAGCTTACGCACCAGCAGCTCACCCGAAATGCCTACGCGGATGCGGTGAAGATGGTTTTGGCGACTTGGATGGCGGACATCGCTTTGGGCCAGCCGGCGTAGAACGCGAGGTGGATGATCGCCTCTTTGAGTTCGGCTTCGGTGAGTCCGTTCTGGCGGGCCAGGCGGAGGTGATTGGGCAGCTGCTCGACGCTGCTCGAGGTGAGCAAGCTGGCGACGGTGATGAGGCTGCGGTCGCGGGGTGACAGTTCGGTGCGTTTCCAGACGTCGCCGAACAGGACGTCGTCGGTGAGCTCGACGAGTTTGGGTGCGAAGTCGCCGATGGCTCGTTGGGCCGGTGTGGGTTCGGGCACGGTGGATTCCTTCACGTCAGACGTCGAAGTCGGTGCTGCGGCTGAGGTCTTCCCACGCGTCGGCATCGGCGCGCAGGGCGTCGAGGGCGGCGCGGAAGCCGTCGGAGGTGTCATTGCCGAGCAGCAGCATGTACGGCGGAGAGTCGGACTCGACGGCCTGGATGAGCGCGGTCGCGGCCTTTGCCGGGTCGCCTGGTTGCTTCCCATGCCCGGTGTCGTGGTCTTTGCGGCGCTTGCCGGCGGTGTCGGCGTAGTCGGCGATCGGTACGGCGGCCTGCGTCAGTGACCGTCCGGCGAAATCGGTGCGGAAGCCGCCGGGCTCGACGACCAAGGCGGTAATGCCGAGTGGCGCGACCTCCTTGCGCAGCGACAGGGTGAGCGCTTCGATCGCCGCCTTGACGGCCGAGTAGTAGCCCGAGCCCTCGGGGCAGATCCGTGCACCGATCGAGGACAGATTCACGATCGTGCCGCTGCGGCGGAGACGCATGCCCGGCAGGACAGCCTTGATAGTGCGGACGGTACCGAAGACATGGGTGTCGAAGAGCTGCTGAACGGCGTCGTCCTCGCCTTCTTCGACGGCGGCGCGGTATCCGTAGCCGGCGTTGTTGACGAGGACGTCGATGGCGCCGAACCGGTCCTCGGCTGCACCGACGGCTGCGGTGACCTGTGCGTCGTCGGTGACGTCGAGCGGGAGAGCCAGGGCCGTGTCGGGGTACTTGTCGGCCAGGTCCTGCACCTTGCCGACGTCGCGCGTGGTGACGACGACGTTGTGCCCGCGGTCGAGGACGGCATCAGCGAAGGCGCGGCCGAGGCCGGTGGAGCAGCCGGTGATGAACCAGGTGGTCATGGTGTGCCTTTCGATTCTCAGTTCTGAGGTGGTCAGGCCAGCCCGATGCGTTGCAGCCATTCGGTGACTTGCGGTCGGGCTTGCTGGGCTTGTTCGCCGCGGACGGCCAGCCCTTCGGCGAGGGTGGTGCCGGAGGTACGGGCGTAGTCGCGTTCGGTTGTCCCGAGCCCGCTCATGGCGTAGGTGGTGAAGGCGTGAACGGTC
This sequence comes from Kribbella sp. NPDC043289, assembly GCF_056436705.1. Lineage (NCBI taxonomy): Bacteria > Bacillati > Actinomycetota > Actinomycetes > Propionibacteriales > Kribbellaceae > Kribbella > Kribbella sp. NPDC043289. The sequence continues at coordinate 1,654,145 of NZ_JBWKCB010000001.1, read as the reverse complement.
TTGCCGGTGAAGTCGAGCTTCTCGGTGAAGGTCGACATGATCATCGGCGCGCGCACGTTCCAGATCGGGCTCCCCAGCAGTACGACGTCGTACTGGTCGATCGCGGGCAGGGGCTTGGCGATCGCGGGTCGCGCGTCGGTGTCCTGCTCGCGGACGTTGCGGGCGACGGTGTCGTCGTAGTTGCCGGAGTAGGGCTCGGCGGCCTCGATCCGGTAGACGTCGCACGGTACGAGATCGGCGATCATGGTCGCGACAACCTCGGTGTTGCCGACCTTCAACCAGGTGCGGCCGCCGTTGTCGTAGTTCTCGCCGGGGCGCGAGAAGTAGGCGACCAAGACCTTTGCCGCGGTCAGGGTGGAGGGAGCGGTCGAGGGCTGCACCGTGGGTGATCCTCCTTGGCCTGTGCTTTCGGTGCCGGGCGCGGTTCCTTCGCCGCAGCCACTGGGTGCCGCCGCGAAGAAGGTGCCTGCGAGCGCGAAGCGGAGCAGATTCCGGCGGGGCAGGCCGCGGGAGCCGCTCGCCAGCTGTTGGTGCATGGGACGTCAGCCGATCCTGCGGCTGCCGAGGGCGGTGACCATGGCAGGGTCGCGGTGGTCGAAGAACTGGCTCTCGCCGGTGTCGAGGGCCGCGATCTCCTCGAGCTGGGCGTCCGTGAGGGTGAAGTCGAAGATGTCGAGGTTCTGCGCCATCCGGTCCGGGCGGACAGACTTGGGAATGACGACGACGTCGCGCTGGACGAGCCAGCGGAGCACGACCTGCGCGACCGACTTGCCCGTTGCCTCGCCGATCGCGGTGAGGACAGGGTCGGTGAACAGGTTGTTCCGGCCTTCGGCGAACGGTCCCCACGACTCGATCTGGACACCGTGCTCGCGCATCAGCTCCTGGTCGGCGACCCGCTGGTGGAACGGGTGGGTCTCGATCTGGTTGACCGCAGGCGTGATCCCGTTGTGCTCGATCAGATCGACGAGCCGGTCGGCGTGGAAGTTCGAGACCCCGATCGCCCGGGCCCGGCCGTCGGTGTGGATCTTCTGCATGGCCCGCCACTCGCTGTAGTAGTCGCCGAGCGGCTGGTGGATCAGATACAGGTCGAGGTAGTCGAGACCGAGGCGATGCAGCGAGGCGTCGAACGCACGCAGGGTGTCGTCCTCGACGCTGCCGGTCGGCGCATGCTGGATCCACAGCTTGGTGGTGACGAACAAGTCGTCGCGGGCAATGCCGCTGGCGGCGATCGCCGCCCCGACGGCCTCCTCGTTGCCGTACGAGGCGGCGGTGTCGAGGTGGCGGTACCCGGTCTCGAGGGCGGCTTCGACGGCGGCCTGGGTCTGGTCGTCGGGGATCTGGAAGACACCGAATCCGAGGATCGGCATCTCGACGCCGTTGTTCAGCGTGACGGTCTGCATGGCTGTGTTCACCTTTCGATAGTGGAGATGCTGGGTTTGCGCAGGTTGAGGCTGAGCGCGGCGGTGATGCCCAGGACGGCGACGGTGACGATCAGGCCGGTCCGGAGCCCATCCATGAAGACGCCGTGCCCGGCGACGACGGCCCCGACGCCGGCGACTCCGAGCGATCCGCCGAGTTGGCGGCAGGTGTTGAGCACACCGGACGCGGTGCCGGCGAGCTCGGACGGCGCGTGGTCGAGCACCAGGGACGCGATCGGCGGAACAGTCAGCGCACCGCCCACGCCGACAGGGACCATCGCGGCAGCCGCGCCCCACAGCGGTACGCCGACCGGCAGGGCCACGATGAGGACCAGTCCGGCGCACTGCACGAGCAGTCCTGCCGTGATCAGGGCACGAGGACCGAGCCGTGCGCTCAATGCGGCGGCCCGTGAGCTGACGATCGTGACCAGCCCGGTCATCGGCAAGAACAGCAGCCCGGTGAGCAGGGCCGAGGCCCCGCGCTGCTGCTGGAAGTACAGGCTCTGAACGAAGACAACGCCGTAGAAGGCGGCCATCGAGGTAAACGCGATAGCCAACGCGATCGACAGTTGGCGGGACCTGAGCAGAGACAGCGGCACCATCGGTTGCCGTCCCCGGGCTTGTGCCGTCGCGAAGGCGAGGGCGGCGATGACTGCGGTCGCCGCGAGTCCGACGATGACCGGGCTTGTCCAGCCGCGGCTACCACCTTCGATCACTACGTAGCTGAGCGACCCCAGGGCAACGACCGCGGAGACCTGGCCCACCGGATCGAAGCGGGCCGGTCGCTGCGGTGAGGCCGCGGTCCGCGAGATGCACACGAGCGCAAGCGCCGCGACAGGCAGGTTGACCCAGAAGATCAGCCGCCAGTTCAGTAGCGTCAAGGCACCACCGGCGATCGGCCCGGCAGCGGCCGCGACCGAGCCGCCGACCGCCCACAGCCCGACCGCGCGAGCACGCCGGCGTGCATCGCTGAAGCCCTCACGGATCAGCGCCAGCGAGGTCGGTGTGACCAGTGCCGCACCGGCCCCCTGCAGCAGCCGCGCGGCGATCAGCGTCCCGAGGCCCGGCGCCAAGCCGCACAGTGCCGACGCCAGGGCGAAGATCAGCATGCCGACGCCGTAGGCACGGCGTGCTCCGATCCGGTCCGATACCGACCCCGCGAACAGGATCAGCGCCGAGAAGGTGAGCGTGTAGCCGGTGACCACCCACTGCAGCCCGGACAGCCCACCGCCGAGCGTCCGGCCGATGTCCGGGAGCGCGACGTTCACGATCTGCGCGTCGAGGGCCACGACGAAGAAGCCGAGCATCGCCCCGCCGACGGTGGCGAGCTGACGGCGGTCGAACGACATCTCGGTGCCCGGTGCCGACGCGGTAGTGATGGTCATGGCTCCAGGAAACAAGCGCATGGCCCCTGAGTGAGAGTTCCCGCTGTACCAGGTACCAGCAGACCCTCCCAGGCCGGCCAGACCCCGCCGTACCGTGGTCACCGTGAGCAACAAGGACGACGTACGGGAGTTCCTGACCGGTCGGCGAGCCAACGTGACGCCGGAGCAGGCCGGGCTGCCCACGTTCGGCGACAAGCGCCGCGTCGCCGGCCTCCGCCGCGAGGAGGTCGCGCTGCTTGCCGGTGTCAGCGCCGACTACTACACCCGCCTCGAGCGCGGCAACCTCTCCGGTGTCTCGGAACAGGTCCTGGACGCACTTGCCCGCGCACTGCGCCTGGACGACGCCGAACGTGCCCACCTGTTCGACCTGGCCCGCGCCGCCACCGGCCCGGTGCGCGGCTCACGCCGTACCGCCGTCTCCAAGGTCCGCCCCGGCATCCACCGGATCCTGGAATCGCTGACCACACCCGCCTACGTGCGCAACGCCCGCACGGACATCCTCGCCGCCAACGACCTCGCTTTCGCCCTGTACGGCGACATTCTGGACCGCGACAGGATGCCGCTGAACCTGGCGAGATTCCTGTTCCTCGACCAGCGCGCTCCCGCGTTCTTCCTCGACTGGGAAACCGTCGCCGACGACTCCGTCGCCGCACTGCGGGTCGAAGCCGGTCACAACCCGCACGACAAGAGCCTCACCGATCTCGTCGGCGAGCTGGCCACCCGAAGTGACGAGTTCCGCATCCGGTGGGCCCGGCACAACGTCAAACACCACCGCACCGCCGCGAAACGACTCCACAGCCCCTTGGTCGGCGACATCGACCTCACCGGCGAAGCCTTGGAACTACCCGGCGACGGTCTCGTCATCATCACCTACACCGCCGAACCTGGCAGTCCCGCCACGGAAGCCCTCCGCTTCCTCTCCAGCTGGGTAAGCCGCACCGGTACGCCGGCAGAGCAGGCCTTGCCCGAGCACCAAGGCTGATCCCACACACCGACCAGCCCCGGCTGGACACGAACCGTCGCGGATCTGCATTTCGACAGGAGGTGTCGGGCCCCGGGGTAGTGCACTTGAGCGTGAACCGGTCCGCGCGTACGCCGTCTCGCGGGTGCACTACCTGTCGAGCTGCCGACTCAACCCGCCGACGGGATGAAGGTCAGGTGGGTGCCGTCGGGGTCTTGGGTGTCGGAGGCTGGGGTGGTGGTGGCGAGGCCTAGTTGGGCGATCGTGGTTGTTGCAGAGGGCAAGAGTTTGATGGCGTCGAGGCCCAGGCGGAAGGTGTCGTCGGTGACGCGTTCCATGCCGAGGTGGGTGCCGTAGAACTCGGCTGCCGCGTCCAGGTCGGGGGCGGCGAGGCCGACGTACGCGAACTGGCGGACCGGGCCGGTGGTGATCGGCGGGACGCGGAACTCCTCGGTGCGCTGCAGTAGCTCGACGCGTACGCCGTTCGGGTCCGAGAGGAATGCGAGCCGGCCCTGGCCGCTGCCCGCGACCCGGGGGGCCGAGATCTCGGCGTACCCGAGCGCGATCAGCCGCGCGTAGTCGCCGTCGAGATCGTCGGTCATGAAGCCGACATGGTTCAGCCCGTATGTCGCCTGCGCGCCGGGCTCCTCGGAGTTGAGGAGCTCGACCAGGCCGGTGGCCAGTTGGATGTGCACGCGGTGCACGCAGGGACCTTGCATGAACAGCCGGTCGACCACCTCCGCCCCGAGTTCGCCGTAGAACGACAAGCTCGCCTCGAGATCCCGTACCGGTCCGCCGACATGGTTCAGCTCGTAGATCACCCAACCACGATAGCAAGCGCTTTCCGATCGTGTCGCGACGGAGAGTCTCCGCGATCTGACGGGGTGTGCCGTCACCTGGTGGTCACGTGGCGGTCACCTGGAGTCCGGGGGAGACGCATACGTTCCCGATGTTTTGACCGACCAGAAAGGCCCGTAATGATCAGGAAAAAGGCTTTTGTCGCCGCGCTCGCCGCGACCACGGTGATCGCTGCGGCGGGGATGGCCTCGGCCGCCGCCAGCGGAGCGTTCAGCACGGCCCAGGCCGGCGACGCGGCCGCGGACGCCGCCGCCCACCAGCCGCAGCGCGGCCCGAAGAACGTGATCTTCTTCCTCGGTGACGGGATGGGGACCCAGGAGATCACCGCCGCCCGGTACTACCAGGGTGTCCGGAACAAGCTGAACGTGGACCGGGCCCGCTACACCGGGTTCGACACCACGTGGTCGGTGAAGCCGGCCGCGAAGGCGCCGTACCTGCCGGACTACGACCCGGACTCGGCGTCGACCGGCTCGAGCTGGGCGACCGGCAAGAAGACGATCGACGAGCGGATCTCGCAGGGCCCGAGCAGCGCCGAGAACGTCCCGGGTACGAACTACCAGACCGTGCTCGAGCTGGCGCAGAAGCGCGGCCTGAAGGTCGGCGACGTCTCCACCGCGGAGATCACCGACGCGACCCCGGCGGTGCTCGCCTCGCACATGTCGCTGCGCGGCTGCCAGGGCCCGGCCGACATGGCCAACTGCGCGAAGGAGACCAAGGCGGCCGGCGGTCTCGGCTCGATCGCGGAGCAGGAGGTGGACCACAAGGTCGACGTACTGCTCGGTGGTGGCCGGGCGCGGTTCGAGCAGCAGATCACCGGCGGCCCGTACGCCGGCAAGACGGTGGTCGACCAGGCCAAGGCGAACGGCATCCAGTACGTCACCGACGCGGCCGGACTGAAGTCGGTCAAGGGTGACAAGCCGGTGCTCGGCCTGTTCAACAAGAGCAACATGTCGCTGGAGTGGAGCGGCCCGTCCGCGGCCCTCGGCAAGGGTGCTGCGCCGCAGTCCTGCCAGGAGAACCAGCGTCCGTCGACCGAGCCGAGCCTCGCCGACATGACCTCGAAGGCGATCGGCCTGCTGGAGAACAAGAAGGGCTTCTTCCTGCAGGTCGAGGGCGCCTCGATCGACAAGCAGGACCACGCCACCAACGCCTGCGGCCAGATCGGTGAGACGGTGAACTTCGACAAGGCGATCGGTGTCGCGTTCGACTACCAGAAGACGCACCCGGACACGCTGATCGTCGTCACCGCCGACCACTCGCACACCAGCCAGATCGTCGGCGAGGACGCCTCCGGCACCGGTCTGCCGACCGGCTACTCGACGAACCTGACCACGAAGGACGGTCAGACCCTGACGCTGACTTACGGCACCGCCGGCTTCGGAGGCGACGGCAAGGCTCCGGTCGCGGCCGGTCCGAGCCAGCAGCACACCGGCGCGGTCGTTCCGGTCTGGGCCAACGGCCCGGGAGCGGACGCCGTCCTCGGCACCAACGACCACACCCACCTGTTCGACGTCCTGCAGGGGAAGTAGTCGGCCGGCTACCTTGAGTGGCCCCCGGTTCACGCGAACCGGGGGCCACGCGCATTGTCGTGAAATCCGCCGGCGGCAGTGCCAAGATGTGCCCATGGAGTCGGTGATCTTCGAAAGCCGGGACCTGGGGCGGACCGAGGAATTCCTGAACCGGGCGTACACGAAAATGCAGATCGGCGGTACGCCGAAAGACGTCCGGGCGCGGATCTCGCGGGCGGCCGCCGAGTCGATCAGCATCGACCGGATCGAGATCGGTTTCGAGATGAGCTACGACGCGAATCCGCTCGGCAAGATCTGCCTGTGCGAGGTCCACTCCGGGAGCATCGGCGACCACGCGACCGACGGCTGGCGGGACGAGTTCCACCCAGGGGACCTCGCGTACTTCGCCCCGCCGGACAAGCCGTACGCCGGGACGGTGCGCAGGTCGGCGTACACGATCACGATGTTCGACGAGTCCCTGCTGACTCGGGTGGCCGGCGTCAACCGCCGGGACACCGCGCCGGTCCGGCTGGTCGCGCACCGGCCGCGCTCGCGGGAGGCGGCGCGGCACCTGTCCCGGACGATCGCCTATCTGGGCGACCACGTGCTGCCGAATCCCGCCGTCCAGTCGTCACCATTGCTGGTCGCGTCGGTCTCGCATTTGCTCGCCGCCAGTGTGCTGGAGGCATTTCCAAATACTGCGACGCCTGACCACAGAGCGGACAGCCGGGATGCCCGCCCGGCGACGATCAAGCGCGCTGTGGCATTCATCGAGTCGAATCTGGACAAAGCCATCGACGTCTCGGACATCGCAACCTTCGCCGGAGTCTCCGTGCGCGCCGTGCAGACTGCGTTCCAGCGACACCTCGGTACGTCGCCCCTCGCGTACCTGCGGCGCCTCCGGCTGGAACAGGTGCGGGCCGACCTGCTCGCTGCCGACCCGGCGGAGTGCACCGTCGCCGGCGTCGCGGCCCGCTGGGGCTTCCACCATCACGGGCGGATGTCCGCGGCGTACCACGACGTCTACGGCGAGCTGCCGAGTGCGACGCTGGATCGTTAGGGCAGCTTCCGGGTGTCGATGAGCTGCTGGGCGACGTCCCGCAGCTTCGTGTTGGTGTCCTGCGAGTACCGCTTCAGGATCGCGAACGCGCGGTCGGCGTCGACGTCGAAGCGCTCCATCAGGATGCCCATCGCCTGACCGACGAGCTTCCGCGCGTCGACCGCCTGCGCCAGCGTCGCCTCGTGCTTCGCGGACGCGAGTGCGACCGAAGCGTGCCGGGCGAGGATGTGCGCCACCGCCTCGTCGTCGGCCGTGAACGCGTCCGGGAGCGGACTGTAGAGCCCGAGCACGCCGACCGTCCGGTACTGCTCCTGACCGGTCACCAGCGGTACGTCGAGGACGCTCCGCACGCCCAGTGCGGCGACTTTGGAGGCCCAGAGCGGCCAGCGGTCGTCGGTGCCGGTGTCGCGGATCAGGACCGGCGATCCGAGACGCAGGGACGTGACGAGCGGACCGTCCTGGCTGCTGAGCTGCAGCTCGTACACCTCCGCGACCACCGGATCCGTCACGGCCGCGATCTCCGTCCGCGAGCCACGGCTGGAGAAGACGACACCGGCGTACGTGCAGTTCAGCGCCTGGAGTGCGAACTGGACGACCGCGTCCAGGGTCTCCTCGATCCCGGGTGCGTCGTGCAGCTCGACCGCGAGCCGCGCGAAGGCCGACGCATCGGTGTCGTTCACCGGGTCGATCAAGGTCATCTCTTTCTCCTGGCAGCCTGGCGGCGGAAGTGCCCGCCGTCGGGCCGCCGTGGTGCTAATCATGCGTCGACGGTGTGGGGCGCACGCGCGAATCCGGCCTATTGCCGCAGAATTGGCGTTCTGCGGACAGGCCGGTGTTCGTCCTACGGATAAGTTGGAGAGGTGCAGGTGCCGAAGCGCTGGTCATGGGTGGCCGTGGGAGTGCTCCTGGTCGGCGGCTGGGCAGCCTGCTCGGACGAGTCCGAGACCACCAAGCCGGCCGCGGTGCCGAAGACCTCACCACCACCTGTGGCGAAGCCATCACCCACCAAGACGAGCGCGAAGCCCTGGTACGACGACTACGACCCGGCACACTTCGCGCCGCAGGTACGCCGCTACGCCAAGGCGGCCGGGATCAACCCGCAGCTGCTGATGGCGATCCTGTACAACGAGGACTACAAGCCGCACGACCCGAAGTTCGAGCGGCAGTGGGCCGAGGTCGACTCGGACCCGGCGTTCGGGATCGCGAACATGCACGAGGCGGCGTTCGACGAGACGAAACGCGGCCGGGACTTCGCCAAGCGCAGGTGGGACGAGCTGCCGGACAACCCCGCGCTGGCGATCGAGGCCGCGGCCTGGCACCTGCACGACCTGGCGAAGCGCATCCCGAGCAAGCGCGCCGACCTCTACACGAAGGACGAATTGCTTGCCCTCGGCTACAACGCCGGTGGCGGGAACATGCGGATCTTCGCCCGCGGCCGGAAGGCCGGTCCGCAGGCGTCGTCGTACCTCGACCGCCTGCACCGCAACTGGGCGAAGTCCGGCGAGGCGATCAAGAGCTGACAGGAGACACCGTGGAATTCAGGGCACCCGCGCTGGCCGTGGCCGACTGGCGGCGGCAGGTGTTCGCGCTCTACCGGTCCGTCCGGGACGAGTCCGATCCGGCCGTCGCCCACGAGCTGTGGCGAGCGGGCCGCGACGACCTGCTGACCAACCACCCCGCATCACCGGTCCCACCCGAGGACCGCTCGGCGTACGCCGGTGCGCGGGTCGCGCCGTACCGGCCGGAGCTGCGGTTCGACGCGGAGATCGACGCCGACGTCGAGCCGTTCGAGTGGGAGTTCGTGTCGGCCACCGACGGGGTGATCCCGTTCTCGCGGGTCGGCGTACTGCACCTGCCCGCGGTGGGGGACCTCGACGTGTGGTGGCTCGAGTCGTACGGCGGTGGGCTGTTCGTCCCGGTGAAGGACGCGCTGGCCGGCAAGTCGACGTACGGCGGTGGTCGCTATCTGATCGATACGGTCAAGGGTGCCGACCTCGGTGGCGACCTGCGCGCAGGTCACCTCGTCGTCGACCTGAACTTCACCTACAACGCATCGTGCGCGTACAGCCCGGACTGGACCTGCCCGCTCGCACCGGCAACCAACACCGTCGGTGTCGAGTTGCCGGTGGGCGAGCTGTCAGGCTGAGGGCTCCAGCGCCTGGGTGAGCAGGGCGATCAGCGCCTCGAGCTGGAAGTCGGCCGAGGAGCCGACCTCTTCGTCGGAGCCGTCGAGGGCCATCGCGGCCAGGCCGGCCTTGGCGTCGATCAGGTCGGCGATCCGCGTGTCGATGGTCTGCGCGGCGATGATCCGCCACGCGGTGACCGGCTCGTCCTGACCGATCCGGTGCACCCGGTCGATCGCCTGGGTCTGCTCGGCGTTCGTCCAGGACAGCTCGGCGAGCACGACGTTCGACGCGACCTGGAGGTTCAGGCCGACGCCCGCGGTGAGCAGCGAGCAGACCGCGATCGACACGTCGGGATCCTTGACGAAGGCATCGATGTTCTTCTGCCGGGTCCTCGCGGTCTGGTCGCCGCGGATCGACGAGTACTGGATGCCGCGCTCGGCGAACAGTTCCTCGGCGGTGTCCATCACCTCGATGTGCCGGGCGAAGAACACCACCTTGCCGACGTTCTGCGCGAGCTGCGCCGCGTAGTCCGCGGCCAGTCCGGCCTTCGCCTGACCGATCCGGCGGAACAGACTGAACACGTTGTCGCCGGTCTTCTTGGCGGCCATCTCGGCCCGCTCCCAGCTCGCCACCTGACGAACCAGGTCGTGGTCGACACCCTCGACCGTGACGCCGGAGCGGCGGGTCTCCAGAGCGGTCTGGTAGCGCGCCACCAGCCGATCGGCGAGCTCGCGCTCGGCGGCCCGGATCGAGCGGCCGACGGCGCCGTCCAGCTCGACCGGCAGGTCGGCGATCCGGCGGGCCGGGATGTCCGCGGCGACGTCCACCTTGCGGCGGCGGACGATGCCCATGTCGATCACGCTGGCCCGCGCGGCGGCCGCGAAGCCCGGGTCGGCCGGGGTCAGTTCGGTCGCGTCGAGCTTCTCCATCAGCTCGGACCGCGGCGACTTCTCGTCGACCCAGCCGAGGAACTCCCAGATCGCGGTGAAGTCCTCGATCGAGTTGATCAGCGGCGTACCGGTGAGGGCCATCAGCAGCGGCCGGGCGGTCCGGGTCCGGAGCCGGTTGGCCAGCTCGAGCACGTTGCGGGACCGCTGCGACTTCTTGTTCTTGATGAAGTGCGCCTCGTCCACCACCATGCCGCGGAAGCCGAGGTCGCCGAGCCAGCCGACGTGCCGGTCGAGCACCTCGTAGTTCACCACGACGATGTCCGCGAACCCGTCGATCGAGTCCCCGTCACCGTGGATCACAGTCGGCGTACGGCGGGGCGTCCAGAGGCCGGCCTCGCGGGCCCAGTTCGTCTTCACGACGTTCGGGACGACGGCGAGCAGCGGGTAGGCCTCGGCGGCCTGCGCGGCGAGCAGCGCCTGGGCGGTCTTGCCGAGGCCGGGCTCATCGGCGAGCAGGAACGTCCGGTGACCGTCGGCGGCGGCCGCGACCAGGCCGGCCTGGTGCGGCATCAACTCCAGGCCGCGGAGGCGGAGCGCGTCGATCCCACCGGTCAGCCGGAGCGAGGTCGGGTCGGGCAGGCTCATGCTCGCCGAGGCGGCCGCCTGCTCGAAGGAGCGCAACAGCGGGCCGATCAGCTCCCAGCCCGCCAGCCGCCCGGGGCGGGCCGGCCGGGACGGCGGGGCCGAGAAGTCCGGGGCGAGGAACGGGTTCGCGAGCTGCCGTGAGACCACCGCCTGCGGCACCACCCGGCGAGTCTGCGTGTCCTGGGGAGCGACCGGTTGCACCGGCTCCGGCTCCTCGGGGGCCTCCAGGCCGGCGTCCTCGAGCATCTGCCGCTTGAGCGCGGCAGCCGCTTCGGAGATCACCGCGTCCTCGGCCAGCAGACCGAGCAGCGACGGCTCGAGCGCGGCGGTCTTGGCCAGGATCGTGGCGATCCCGTCCAGCCTCCGAAGCTGCTCGGTGCGGTACGCCTCGGTGGCGGACTCGGCCGCGTTCACCCGGGCCCGCTCCTCGCGGACCAGCAGGGCGACGATCTGGAACTTCGTCCGGGTCGACGGCTTGGTCGCGCCCCGGGTAACCGCGGACTCGACCTCGCGCACGGCCTGTGCGAGGACCTGGATCAGACCGTCTGACTCACCGTCGCGGACGCGCCGCTTGCGACGGGGTGCGGAACGGGTAGCGCCGGGCTGGCGCTGACCTCGTCGGGCCAACATTTCCTCCTGTGTCGTGCCACGGCCGAGCCATGGCGGAATGCCAGACCGCACGAGAACCGACCCGCCGGCGAAACGCCGCGCGGAGCCGTCCAGAGGGTCCCCCAGGAACACGGCTCAGAATGCACCGCTCCTGTGTGCGCGATCGAGAAGCAACTCTACCCGCACTAGCCTGAATGTTGCAGACCGGGATCGGGTACCAGGGTCGGCGCACCGGAAAGCTCCCCACATCGCGAGGGGTCGACAGTGGAGCAGATCGACGGAAAACCGCTGGGTGACGACGAGTTGCAGGCCCTCGACGCGTACTGGCGGGCCGCCAATTACCTGTCCGTCGGGCAGATCTATCTGCTCGCCAATCCACTGCTCCGGGAGCCGCTGCGACCGGAGCACGTCAAGCCGCGACTGCTCGGGCACTGGGGTACGACGCCGGGGCTGAACCTCATCTACGCGCACCTCAACCGGGTGATCCGGCAGCGTGACCGCGACGTGCTGTTCGTGACCGGGCCCGGGCACGGCGGGCCGGCCTTGGTGGCGAACACCTGGCTCGAGGGCAGCTGGACGGCGGCGTACCCGAACACGACACAGGACGAGCTGGGGATGGGGCGGCTGTTCAAACAGTTCTCGTTCCCGGGCGGCGTACCGAGTCACGTCGCGGCAGACGTGCCGGGGTCGATCAACGAGGGTGGCGAGCTCGGGTACTCGCTGAGTCACGCGTACGGCGCCGCCGCGGACAACCCGGACCTCGTGGTGGCCTGTGTGGTGGGCGACGGCGAGGCAGAGACGGGACCGCTCGCGGCGTCCTGGCACTCGAACAAGTTCTTGAACCCGGCGCGCGACGGCGCCGTCCTGCCGATCCTGCACCTGAACGGGTACAAGATCGCGAACCCGGCGGCACTCGCGCGGATCGGGGACGAGGAGCTGTCGGCGCTGATGCGCGGATACGGGTACGAGCCGCACCTGGTCGAAGGCTCGGACCCGGCGACGGTTCATCAGGCGATCGCGGCGACGCTGGACACCTGCTTCGACCGGATCGACGAGATCCAGCGCGAGGCCCGGTCGGCGGCGGGTACGCCGGAGCGGCCGGCGTGGCCGATGATCGTGCTGCGCACCCCGAAGGGCTGGACCGGTCCGCACACCGTGGACGGCCAGCAGGTCGAGGACACCTGGCGGTCGCATCAGGTCCCGCTGTCCGGCGTGCGGACGAACCAGGACCATCTGCACCAACTGGAGTCCTGGCTCCGCAGCTACCGTCCGGAGGACCTGTTCGACGACGACGGGCGTCCGGTCGCCGGCCTGACGGAGTTGGTCCCCGATCCGGCACGTCGGATGGGAGCGAGTCCGCACGCGAACGGCGGGGTGCTGAGCCGGGATCTCGAGTTGCCCGCGGTCGAGGAGTACGCCGTACCGGTGGCTGTGCCGGGGGCGGACGACGGGGAGCCGACGAAGGTGTTCGGGGCGTTCCTGCGGGACGCGTTCCGGCGGAACCCGGACAATCTGCGGCTCTTCGGCCCGGACGAGACCGAGTCGAACCGGCTCGGGGCGGTGTACGAGGAGACGGGCAAGCGGTGGCTGGCCGAGCGGCGGGACGGCGACAACCACCTCGCGGCCGACGGCCGGGTGCTGGAGATCCTCAGCGAGCACACCTGTCAGGGGTGGCTGGAGGGTTATCTGCTGACCGGGCGACACGGGCTGTTCTCGTCGTACGAGGCGTTCGTGCACATCGTCGACTCGATGGTGAACCAGCACGCGAAGTGGCTGAAGACGATCAACCGGCTCGAGTGGCGGCGTCCGGTGCCGTCGCTGAACTACCTGCTCACGTCGCATGTGTGGCGTCAGGACCACAACGGGTTCTCGCATCAGGATCCCGGGTTCATCGACCACGTGGTGAACAAGAAGGCGGAGGTCGTCCGCGTCTATCTGCCGCCGGACACGAACACGCTGCTGTCCACGATGGACCACTGCCTGCGGACCCGGAACTACATCAATGTCGTTGTCGCCGGCAAGCAACCGCAGCCGAACTGGCTGAGCTGGGACGAGGCCGCGCTGCACTGTGCGCGGGGCGTCGGCGTCTGGGACTTCGCCAGCAACGACGAGGGCGAACCCGATGTGGTGATGGCGTGCGCGGGCGACGTGCCGACGCTGGAGACGCTCGCGGCGGTCGACCTGCTTCGCGAGCAGTTGCCGGAGCTGCGGATCCGGGTCGTGAACGTTGTCGACCTGATGCGGTTGCAGGACCCGACCGACCATCCGCACGGGTTGCCGGACGCGGAGTACGACGCGCTGTTCACCACGGACAAGCCGGTGATCTTCGCGTACCACGGTTACCCGTGGCTGATCCATCGCCTCACCTACCGCCGGCACGGGCACGCCAACCTGCACGTCCGCGGCTACATCGAGGAAGGTACGACGACCACGCCGTTCGACATGACCGTCCGCAACAACCTCGATCGCTACCACCTCGCGATGGACGTGATCGACCGGGTGCCGTCCCTCGGCTCGCGCGCGGTGACGACTCGGCAGTACCTCGCCGACCAGCGCACCCGTCATCACACGTACGTGACGCGGTACGGCGAGGACCTCCCAGAGGTCCGCGAGTGGCGCTGGGCTACTCGAGAAGCGCGGCCGCACCTCGGAGGTCTGTGACGAACCGCTCGAGGTCGCGACGGAACTCCTGAGACCGTACGACGGCCGATGGGTGCACCGTCGCGACGGCCGCGCGCCCGTCCGCGAGCTCGACGCGTTCACCGCGGTGCTGCGTGACCCGGAAGCTCGTACCCAGCAATGCCCGCGCGGCGACCGCGCCCATCACCACCACGACGTCCGGCTTCACGATCTCCAGTTCGCGATGCAACCAGGGGGAGCAGGCAACGATCTGCCCGGCGGCCGGGGTCTTGTGGATCCGCCGCTTCCCGTCCCGCTCGAACCGGAAGTGCTTCACGGCGTTGGTCAGATAGACCTCCGACCGCTCGATCCCCGCCTCCACGAGCGCCTTGTCCAGCAGGTGCCCGGCCGGCCCCACGAAGACGTGCCCTTCCTTGTCCTCGTGATCCCCAGGCGTCTCGCCGACGAGCATCATCCGCGCCCGCACCGGCCCTTCACCCGGCACCGCCTGCTCGGCGTCCTCCCACAGGTCGCACCCGCGACAATCCCCGATGACGGCGCGGACCTTCCGCATCCCACCGTCCCGCGGTACCCACTCCTCAGCCCCGGCGTACTTGTTCATCACCCACCCGTTTCGGAGTGCGCCGCATGCACCGGCTTCGACTGCGCCGACCGTCGCTGCCGCAGGTAGACCGACCCACCGATGATCGCCGCCACCGCTAGGAACTCACTCTGCCAGTTCTGCAGCGACTCGTACCAGAACTGCGAAGTCCCGAGGTACTGCCAGGTCGTCACCGCACCGCCCCCGTGCAACTCCTGGTCCTGGCTGTACGCCGCCGCGCCGGTGGCCGCGTGCAACCAGATGGACAGCAGGAACGCGAGCCCGAAGGCGATCGCCAGCGAGTTCTCGTACAGCTTCAGGACTACTGCGGAACCACGTCGTACCGGCCAGGGTGCGTCGCGGTCGGCGCGGTGGTCGCGGGGATCCGCGTCTTGCGGTGCCGGCTCGTCGAGGGGGCGCGACTCGGCGGAGCCTTTCTGCACGAGGTACGCCGTGAGCAGGACGTACATGAACATCTGCAGGAACTCGGACTCCCAGTTCTCGAAGACCGCTTCGCCGAACGACGACGAGCCCAGGTACTGCGTCAGGCTCTCCGCGGCCCGGCCGTGAGAGGTGAGCTCGGCGTTCTGCTGGGCGTGACCCACGAACATGAGCCCGATCAGGAACCCCAGGAACAAGACGAGGTTCGCGAGCAGCAGCCCCCGGAGTCTCAGCCATCGCATACCGGTCCGGTACCCGCCCGGGGCTAATTCATGACGTGGGTGGGATCAGTGCCTGGCGGATGATGACCAAGGCGAAGAGGACGAGGGTGAGGGCGTGGACGACGGTGCACCACAGGCAGATGGCGTCGATCTGGAAGAGCTCGGCCCAGATCAGGTAGCAGACGAAGACGACGCCGGCGAGGACGCCGGCCAGGCGTAGGCGGCCCGGCCAGGGGGACGAGGTGCGCCACATCGGGGGGAGCGACAGCGCGGTCATGCCGACGAAGAACGCGAGCCCGAGGAGCGCGACCGGGATGCCGAACAGCTTGGAGTACTGGCTGCTGGTGACCTTGGCGCAGTTGACCACGCCGGTATCCGGGCACGCGAGCGTCGTACCCGCGGTGAAGTGCTCATACGTCAGGTACGCCGCGACCGCGACGCCGGCCAGTGACACCAGCAGGGTCGCCCACGGGATGACTCCCAGACCGGTGGACGAGGTCTGGGAGGACCGTTGTGCCGTGTCGCTCACGTCAGCTCTTCCCGGTGCCGAGCTTCGAGGCCGCGGCGGTGATGGCCTCGGTCGAGCAGACCTTGGCGGGCTGGTTGTTCGTCATCTTGCAGATCGCGGCGGTGTAGACGTTCGCGGAGGCGATCACGGCCTTCGCGATCGGGCTCGACGGGTCCTTGAGCGCGTTCGCGATCTCGGTCTGCGACTTCCCGGCCAGGACCTGCGGACTGTACGTCGCCCCGGAGGACACGTACTTCCCGCCGAGATCCACGAACGGGATCGACCCGTCACTCGAGACGTACGGCGGCTTGTTGTACGTGTCGAACGTCTTCTGGTCCTCGGCCGTCGGTGTGTCGAGCGGCTTGTACCCGTTCCCGACCTGCTCGTTGGTCGTCGTCTCGACACCCGTGAACGCGACGTACTGACTCGTGTACGTCGCTCCGTGGAACGACAGCGTCGCCGTGTTCGGGAAGACGTCGCTCCCGGACGAGTGCGTCGTCCCGAGGTTGCTGAAGGTGCCGAACCGGGACAGCGCGACCGAGACCGGCCAGCGCTCGGCGGCGCAGTACGGGCAGAACTCGGCGCCGATGTAGAGCACCTTCGGCTTGCCGTCGGCGGTCAGCGGCGGCGCGGTGATCGCGGACGGCGTGGCCTGGACGCCCTCGGTGCCGACCGCGGCGAACGTCGAGTCCGGGATCGAGGAGAGCGCGGTGACGAGACCGGCGTCGGCGGAACCGGACGCGCCGGTCGCGGTCTTCTTCCCGCCGCCGGCCAGCCGGATCGTGATCAGCCCGCCGACGATCACCACCACCAGCACGACGGCGCCGACCGCGAGCAGGAGGCGTCGTCGGCGCTCCGCCTGCTGCTGAGCCGCCAGCTGCGCCGCGATGCGCTCACGGGCCGCAGCCTTCTGTTCGACGCGCCGTGCCATGACTCTCCTCCACTCGCCCCCAGGTCCCTCAAGGACAACTATGCATCGGTCCCAGAAGTTCCTGCCTGTCTGTCACCGTGAGATTACAGATCCGCACAGCGGGCGCCGAAAGGAGGTCAGCGGTTGAGCTTCGGGCGGCCTAATGTTTCCTGACATGGACTGGCGCGCGTGGCATCAGGCGTACGAGGATCCCGAGTCGGCGTTGTCGCGGCGGTTGGAGGCCGTGCAGGAGCAGATCCGGATGGCGCTCGATCGCGCGCCGGCGGGTCCGGTCCCAGTGGTCAGCCTGTGTGCGGGGCAGGGGCGCGACCTTCTCGACGTACTGTCTGCTCATCCGCGGGGTGCCGAGGTACGGGCGCGGCTCGTCGAG
The DNA here is from genome assembly GCF_056436705.1 of Kribbella sp. NPDC043289. Lineage (NCBI taxonomy): Bacteria > Bacillati > Actinomycetota > Actinomycetes > Propionibacteriales > Kribbellaceae > Kribbella > Kribbella sp. NPDC043289. The sequence continues at coordinate 1,636,994 of NZ_JBWKCB010000001.1, read as the reverse complement.
CTGGATCCTGATCTCGCAGCGTCCGCCCGCGAACGAGCGGCGGGCCTGGAGTACGTCGACGTGGTGACCGGCGACGCCTCGCTGACCGATCACTACGACGGCCTGGTGCCGGCCGAACTGGTCCTGCTCTGCGGGATCTTCGGCAACATCAACGCCGACGACATCCGGCGCACCATCGACTCGGCTCCGCAGTTCTGCCGGACCGGCGCCACGGTGATCTGGACCCGCCACCGCGGGGAGCCCGATCTGGTGCCGACGATCTGTGAGTGGTTCGAGGCGCGCGGGTTCGAGCAGGTGTGGCTGTCGGACGCCGACACCGGGTTCGGCGTCGGCGTGCACCGTTTCACCGGCGTACCGCAGCCGCTGGTGAAGGGTCAGAGCCTGTTCAGTTTCGTGCCGGGCGGAGTATGAACAGCCCGAGCAGCAGCAGTCCGGCGAGCGCCAGGTAACCGACTTCCAGTACGGCGATCGTCGCGACCGCAGCGACCAGGATCGGACCGCCCGCGTCGCCGAGCTCACGCCCGAGTTCCGCGGTGCCCATCGTCTGCCCGAGCCGCTCGGGCGGCGTACTCGACGCCAGCGCCGCGAAGCCGAGCGGCGTGATGACGCCGGTTCCCGCCCCGATCAACGCGGCCGCGATCAACAGGAACACCACACCCGGCAGGGCCGCGCAGACGAAGCCGGCCGCGGCGAGGCCAAGCCCGAGTGCGATTCCTTTCTGCAACGACAACTTGCCCGCGTCGAGCGCGCGCCCGGTCCGGGGCTGCACGATCGCTGCCGTCGCGGCAAGCAACGAGACCGCTGCCCCGGTGGCGATGGTCCCGAGCCCGTCCGAAGCGCCGGTGACCGGCAGGAACCCGACCCCGACCGACAACGCGGCAGTCGCTGCCGCCAGCGCTGCGGTCGGCCGCAAGAACACCGGATCCGTGATCCGCTTCGCGAGATCCAACACCGTCTGTCGAGTCTTCGGCAACGGCGGCACCACGGGTACGACGATCAGCGCCCAGACCGCGACACCGATGGCAAGAACAGTCATCACACCGAACAGCAGCCGGAATCCACCGAGCCACACCAACGCGCCACCGAGCAACGGACCGGCCGTGTACCCGAGGCTCTTGTAGAACCCGTAGCTCCCGAAGGCCCGGCCGTGCTTCGCCGCCGGGTTCAACCGGGCGACCATCGCCGACGCGGCGGGGGAGAAGGCCGAGGCCGCCGCGCCCTGACCGAGTCGCGCTACCCACAACCAGCCGGGCCGGTCCGCGATCACATAGGTGCTGGAGGCAACGGCGAAGCCGACCAGTCCGAAGAGCAGCACCGGCCGCGCGCCGACCCGGTCCGCGATCGTGCCGAACACAGGCTTGAGCAGCACCTCGGCGCCGTCGTACAACGCGAGCAGGAAGCCGAGGGTGAGCAGTGAGGTGACGGCGTCGGACGACGAGCCGCCGAGATTCGCCGCAATCGCGTGCGCGCCGAAGGCCGTGGTGAAGCCTGCCGCGTAGAGCGGCCACATCGTCTTCACTGCGCTTCTCCCGGGAGTTGGTGCAGTGCGCGGAACACGAGTTCGGCGTACTCCTCGCAGCGGGCGGCGCAGTCCTTGAGCCGGGCGGTCGACTCGGCGGCTTGCGGCGTACCGAAGACGTCGCGGCTGGTCAGGTCGCGGTGCCAGCGGCGGAGGCGTTCGAGACTCTGTTCCTCCTCCTCGAGCTCGGCGAGGGTGAACTTCTCGATCCGGATCTCCTTGGCGATCTCGGCCTCGAACTTCGTGCAGTCGGCGAGGAACTCGGTCCAGTCCGCGCGCCGCGCCTCGTCGTACAGGCCGCGCAGGCGAGCGCCGTCGGCGGCGTCCTTGCCGGCCGCCTCGAGCATCGTCACCTCGCCCTCGGCACGGGCGACCAGCTCGGTCGTCCGCTGCACCGCGGCCTCGAAGACGGGGAGCTCCGGAACCGCCCAGACGCCTTGGCCGAGCGACAGCGCGCCCGCCTTCCGGAGCTCGCGCCACACGGCCACGCGATGCCGCGAGGGTTCCGCCGGGATGCGTACGAGGAGTACCAGCCATCGATCCGTCACAGCGCTCAATGTAGCGCGCGTTACAGAGATGTGCATCTCGACAGATTTTGGGTACATCAGTTATGTTACATAGACGATGTCATATCGCCGGAGGTGAGCGATGGACCAGACCGCGCAGCGGTTGCTGGGATCCGCGACCCGGTTGTCGCGGGATCCCGAGACGGAGATCGACTGGGACGCGCCGGTCGGCGACGGGTACGGGTTGTCCCCGGAGTGGAGCACGCTCTACGGGACGCCGTACTGGGACGAGCTGTCCGAGGAGCAGCGGCGGGAGCTGACCCGGCACGAGTCGGCGTCGGTGGCCACCACCGGGATCTGGTTCGAGCTGATCCTGCAGCAGCTGATCCTCCGCGACGTGTACGACAAGCCGGCCCGGAGCGCGGAGTTCCAGTGGGCGCTGACCGAGATCGCCGACGAGTGCCGGCACTCGATCATGTTCGCCCGCGCGACCGAGAAGCTGGTGGAGCCGGCGTACCGGCCGCGGCTGTTGGCGCGTGAGCTGGGTCGCGCGTTCAAGACGATCGCCACGGGTGAGTCGGCGTACGCCGCGATTCTGGTCGCCGAGGAAGTGCTCGACGTGATGCAGCGCGACTGGATGCGCGACCGCCGGGTCGAGCCGATGGTGCGCACCGTGAACCACATCCACGTGGTCGAGGAGTCGCGGCACATGGTGTTCGCCCGCGAGGAGACGCGCGAGCGGCTGGCCGGTGCGTCGCGCGGCCGGCGCTGGGTGAGCGCGCTGGTGATCGCGATCGCGGCGGACATGATCGTGTCCAGCATGGTGGGCCGTGAGGTGTACAAGAACGTCGGCCTGGACCCCGACCGCGCGGTCCGTGAAGCGCGGCGCAACGAGCACCACCGGTCGCTGCTGCGAACCAGCTGCGCGAACCTGATGGACTTCCTCCGGGAGGTCGGCCTGCTGACGCCGGCCGCGGCCCGCGTGTATCGGCGGACCGGGCTGCTGTGAGCTACGCGATCTCGGGGGAGTGCTGCTCGGACGCGAGCTGCGTCGCGGTCTGCCCGATGAACAGCATCCACCCGTCGCCGGGCGAGCCCGGGTTCGGGACCGGTGCCAGCCTGTTCATCGATCCGCGGACCTGCATCGACTGCGGTGCGTGCGCCGATATCTGCCCGGTCGACGCGGCGCAGCCCGCCGACCAGTCAGCGCCCGAGGACGTCGAGCGGAACGCGGCGTACTTCGCTGATCGGGAGCCGCTGAACGCGTTCGATCTGGACGCGTGGGAGCCGACGACGTACGAGACCTGGGGCGGCGGCCCGCGACGCGTGCTGGTCGTCGGCGCGGGACCGGCCGGGATGTACGCGACACGTGAACTGTTGCTGCGGACCACGGCCGAGGTGACGCTCGTCGACCGGTTCGACCACGTCGGCGGGCTGGTGCGGTTCGGTGTTGCGCCGGATCATCCGCGGACCAAGCAGATCATCTCCACCTTCGAGCGGATCGTGCAGCACCCGCGGGTCCGCTGGCGCCCGCGCACCGAGGCCTCCGAGATGACGGGGTACGACGCGGTGATCCACGCCGTCGGCGCTTATGAGAGCCGCCGACTCGGCTTCGAGGGCGAGTGCACCGCCGAGCAGTTCGTTGCCTGGTACAACGGACGACCGGGTACGACGTTGCCCGTCGAACTGATCGGTCCGCGAGCAGTCGTCGTCGGCAACGGGAACGTCGCGCTCGATCTGGCACGCCTGCTCCTGAGTGACGAGGAGCGGCTGCGCGCCATGGACGTGACGCCTGAGGTACGGCGGGCGCTCGGTGCGCGCGGGATCAAGGAGGTCGTGCTGCTCGGACGGCGCGGGCCCGAGGAAGCGGCGTACACGGAGTCGGCGTTGCGGGAGTTACTGGACGCCGCCGGTGACCGGGTCGAGCTGCGGTACAACGCGCGGCCGACCGGGTGGGGTGCGGACGGGCTGACGCTGGACACCGGCGAGACGATTGCGGCGGGCAACTTGTTCAGCGCGATCGGGTTCGTCGGGCAGCCGGTCGACGGGTTGCCGTTCGACGTGCAGCGGGGCGTCGTACCGAACGTCCGCGGCGCCGTCGTCGACCGGCCGGGCCACTACGTGGCGGGCTGGATCAAACGCGGTGCGCGCGGCGGGATCGGCGTGAACAAGGCCTGCGCCCAGGAGACCGTGATGACGCTGGTCAGTGCGTCCAGGGGTGCAGCTTCTCCGGGTTCCTGATCGCCCAGATCTTGGTGATCTGGTCGCCGGCGACGTCGAACGCGATCACGGTCTCGACGACACCCTCGAACTCGATCACCAGGCCCGGCTGACCGTTGACCGTCCGCTCGACGATCTGGCGTCCGAGGTTGAACACCGGCAGACCGGTGAAGTACTCGGCGACCTGCGTGCCACCGCGCACCGGCTCGAGCGCGGCGGTCACCACGCCGCCACCGTCGGCGGTCGCCAGCACATCCGGGTCGAGCAGCGTGACCAGCGCGGCGATGTCCGTCGCCTCCCAGGCGGCCTTGAACTCGCGGACGAGCTCGGCCCGCCGCGCGGACGGCGGCGTCGGCGATTCCGCGTCCCGGATCCGGCGCCGCGCCGAGGACGCGAGCTGACGGCAGGCCGCCGGCGTCCGGCCGACGATCTCGGCGACCTCCGGGAACGGGTACCGGAACACGTCGTGCAGGATGAACGCCACCCGCTCGGCCGGCGTCATCGCGTCGAGAACGACCAGGAACGCCATGTTCACCGATTCGTCGAGCGTCACCCGGTCGGCCGGGTCGGCCAGCTCACCCGAGCCGGTCGGGCCGCTGTGCCACTCGGTGCTCTCCGGGAGCGGCTCGGGGATCCACTCGCCGACGTACCGCTCGCGCCGGGCGCGGGCGGAACGGAGCAGGTCGAGGCAGATCCGGCTGGCGACCTTGGTCAGCCACGCGGCCGGGTTGTCGATCGCCGACTGCTCGGCGGGCGTCATCGCGTACCAGCGGGCGTAGGTCTCCTGGACCACGTCCTCCGCGTCGGCGAGCGAGCCGAGCAGCCGGTAGGCGAGGTTGATCAGCTGCCGCCGCTCGCTCATGATCGCGCTCAGACCCGGGTCCGTCATGTCGGTCCTCTCCTCGTTCATACCCGGACGACGAGACAGCCTGCGCGAGTGTGAGATCTGACAGTTCGCCGGCGTGTTCCGTCGTACCGATCATGACCACACAGAACGCAATCGCCGAAGTCGACATCCGGGAACGGGTCGACGCACTCGTCACCGCCGTACGGACCGGTGACCTGGAGACCTTGCGGACGATCTTCGCGCCGAACATCGTCTCGTTCGACATCCAGCCGCCGCTCCGGCACCTGGGTGCCGCGAAGAAGATGGAGAACTGGGAGCTCGTCTTCACCGCCTTCGAGCTCCCGCTGGAGTACGAAGTCCGCGATCTGACGGTGCTCGTCGACGGAGAGTTGGCGGTCGTGTACGCCGTGAATCACATGAACTCCGCGCTCGCCACCGGCGGGAAGATCGACTACTGGCTCCGCTGGACCGCCGCGTGGCAGAAGGTCGACGGCCACTGGATGATCGTCCACGACCAGGTATCCGTCCCCACCCACTTCCCGGACGGCCGCGCTGCGATGGACCTCACCCCCTGAGCCGGCATGAGCCTGCCGCCGGTGGTCGACCACCGGCGGCAGGCTGGGGGATCAGCAGCGGGTTCAGCCGCGCGAGCGGCTGCGGGAACGGCTGCGGCTGCGGCTGCGCGAACGCGACCGGCTGCCGGACCGTCCGCCGTGGTGCAGGACCGGCTTGATCCTCAGGGTGTCCTGGAGCTTCATGGAATTCACCTCCTTCCGGTGAGTGCGTGGTCGAGCGTGACGACCCGGTCGGCGATCGCCGCCAGGTCGCGATCGTGGGTGACCATCAGCACCGTGCGCTGCGCGGTGGTGGTCCGGATGGCCTCGATGACGGCGGCCGCGGAGACCGGGTCGAGGGAGGCGGTCGGCTCGTCGAGCAGCACCATCGGCGCGGACGAGACCGCGGCCCGGGCCAGCGCGACCCGGCGACGCTGACCGCCGGAGAGCCGTACGCCGCCCTCGCCGAGCGGAGTGTCGTACCCGAAGGGCAAGCGGTCCGCGAACTCGTCGACCAGAGCGGCCCGGCCGGCGGCGACGACACCACCGCGGGTCGCGTTCTGGTTGCCGAACGCAATGTTCTCGGCGACGGTCGCGTCCAGCAGCCACGGGTCCTGCGGGACGAAGGCGAAGCGGTCGCGGAGGCTGTGCTGGTCGCAGTCGCGGAGGTCGACGCCGTCGATCAGGATCCGGCCGGCGTCCACGTCGTACAGGCGGAGCAGGAGGTGCAGCGCCGTACTCTTGCCGATGCCGCTCGGGCCGAGCAGACAGACGGTCTCGCCGGCTGCGACGTCGAGGACGAAACGGTCGAGGACCGGGCGGCCGGGTTCGTAGCCGAAGGACACGCGCTCGAAGCGGATCCCGGAGCGGAGACGTGGTGCCGGGCGGGCGTCGTAACGGTCCTGGACGGCTTCGTCGCAGTCGAGTACGTCGCGAACTCGGACGGCACTGGCACCGGCCTTGGCGAGTACGACGGACAGCCGAGTGAGGCCGCGGACGGGGGAGTAGAGGTCTCGGAGATAGGCCAGTACGACGAGGAGGCCGCCGACGCTCAGCGCTCCGGTGAGGACGTGACGGCCGCCGACGACCAGGACGAGCGCGGCACCGACCGCGAGGACGACGTCGGCCATCGGGGTCCAGCGGGCGTCGACGTCGATGGCGCGGAGCTCGACGTCGAGGACGGCGCGGTTGCGGGTGCCGAAGATCGCGGCGGCGCGGTCGATCCGGCCGAACGCCTGGACGGCGCGGACGTTGCGGAGCAGGTCGGTGGTTGCTCCCGCCAACCGTCCGGCCTCGGTCCGGGCGTCCTGCTGCGCGGCGCGGATCCGTCGGCGCTGGCGGACCGCCAGTACGGCGAGGATGGGGGCGACCGTGAGTCCGATGAGCGCCAGCTGCGGGTCGAACGCGACGAGCAGGGCGAGTACGCCGGCGAGCATGACCGCGTCGGGGAGGAAGGACGTGGTGACCGCGACCACGGCGTCGAGGAGGCGGCCGACGTCGGTGGTGAGCCTGGTGACGAGCTCGCCGCTGCGCATCCGGTCGTGCCAGCGCAGGGAGCGGGTCATCGTGCGCTGGAACATGGTGGCGCGCAGCGAGGCGCCGATCCGCTCGGCGGCCCCTTCGACCGACCGCAGGCTGGCCATGTCGAGTAGCCCGACAATCGCCGAGAGCAACACGCTCGCAGCCGCCGCGAGTGCGAGTACCAGCAGCGGATCAACTGTTGGTTCCTGGCTGAAGGCATGGTCGACGGCCAGGGCGAGGGGCCAGGGGCGGAGGAGGACCGCGCCGACTCGGACGACGACGAGGCCGGCCGCGGTGGCGAGAGCGGGGAGCTCTGCTCGTGCGGCGGGCCCGGCGACGGCGAGCGACAGCGGAAGTTTCATGCCGCCAACGCTCGCCGCCGGTTGGTCGGCTCCGGTAGTGCACCTTGGTACTACGACCGTTGTCGGGCTGCCGCCGACCGGTGCGCGCACCCTACGATCCCTGCCATGGGGAGACTTCGACGCGCCGACCGCGGCCCGATCTCGACGGTCGGGCTGCTGGTGCGCTTCACCGCCGCCGGCCTGATCGTGCTGCTCTCACTCGCGGCCTTGATCGCGTTCGTGGCCCGCCAGGCGGGTGTCGAGCAGGCGACCGAGTCCGCGCGCCAGGTGACGTACGTGACCGCCCGCGGCGTGGTCGAGCCGCGCCTGGACGCCGCCGTGGTCGCCGGTCAGCCGGCCGCGCTGCGGTCGTTCGACGAGGCGATGCGGAAGTACGTGTTGCAGGGTTCGCTGGTCCGCGTGAAGGTGTGGAACGCCGACGGGAAGATCGTGTACTCCGACGAGCCGCGACTGATCGGCCGCCAGTTCCCGCTCGGCGCCGAGGAGCAGGCGGCCTTGCAACGGCAGGGCAGCAGCGCGTCCGAGGTCAGCGACCTGAGCCGACCCGAGAACCAATTCGAGATCCCGTACCAGAAACTCCTCGAGGTGTACGTCGGCGTTCGCGCGAGCAACGGTCAGCCGATGCTGTTCGAGGCGTACTTCGAATATCGGGCGGTGACCGAAGCGGGACAGGCGGCGTGGCAGCGGTTCGCACCGCCGTCGCTCGGGGCGTTGCTGGTGCTGGAGCTGGTGCAGATCCCGTTCGCGTGGTCGCTGGCGCGGCGGGTTCAGCGACAGCAGCGGGACCGTGAGCGGTTGCTGCAGCACGCCGTGGACGCGTCGGACGCCGAACGCCGGCGCATCGCGGGCGAGCTGCACGACGGTGTCGTCCAGGAGCTGACCGGGTTGAACTACGCGCTGGACGCCATGCGGCTGGGGCAGCCCACCGAGGGACAACGGGCGGAGTTGATCGCCGACAGTGCCTCGCGATTGCGGGGCAGCATCGGGTCGCTGCGATCGTTGCTGGTGGACATCTATCCGCCGAACCTGGCCGAGGAAGGGCTGGCGTCGGCGTTGGCCGAGTTGGCGGCCGGGCTGGAGCGGACCGGCGTACAGGTCCGGCTGGAGACCGACGGGGCGGAGTCGTTGCCGACGGCTGCCGCGGCGTTGTTGTTCCGTACGGCGCAGGAAGTCGTACGCAATGTCGCCGCGCACAGTGGGGCGCGGGAGGTGCTGATCAAGGCGGGCCGTGAGGACGGTCGCGCGGTGCTCGTGGTGGACGACGACGGGCGCGGGTTCGACGAGTCGCGGCTCGGGGAACGCAGCAGCGACGGGCACCTCGGGCTACGCTCGATCGGCGACCTGCTCGCCGAGTCGGGTGGCACACTGACCGTCCGGGCCGCTCCCGGCCAAGGGACACGGGTGGAAGCCGAGGTGCCAGTGTGAGCCGGGTGATCCGGGTGCTGATTGCCGACGACCACGCGATCGTCCGGACCGGCCTGTCCCAGTTGCTGGGTACGGCGGACGACATCGAGCTCGTCGGCGCGGCCGGTGACGGCGCCGAGGCGGCCACGATGGCGGCTGACCTCGCGCCGGACGTCGTACTGATGGACCTGTCGATGCCGGAGACGGACGGGATCACGGCGACCGAGCGGATCGTGACCGCGAATCCGGACGCGCATGTGCTGGTGCTGACCTCGTTCAGCGATCAGACGCGGATCCTGGACGCGCTCCAGGCGGGCGCCGAGGGCTACCTGTTGAAGCACAGTGAGCCCGAGGTGATCCTGGCGGGGATCCGGGAGATCGTGTCGGGTGGTTCACCGCTGGACCCCAAGGCGGCGCGGGTGCTGCTGACGAATCGGCGGTCGCCCGGTCCGGACACGAAGCTGACCGACCGGGAGCAGGAGGTCCTCGACATGGTCGGGTCCGGTCTGCCGAACAAGACGATCGCCCGGCGGCTCGGGATCAGCGAGCGCACGGTGAAGGCGCATCTCACCAACATCTACCAGCGGCTCGGCGTCACCGACCGCACCCAGGCTGCCCTCTGGTCCCAGCGGCAGCGGCGGGCCGAGTAGATAGCTGAGTAGGTACTAGTACCAAGGTCCGATGGTCCCGGGCCTGCCGCTTCGGCCAGGATCGACCCATGGACGAGAAGCCAGCAGACCCGCGTCGGCGCCCGGTGGTGCTGCAGTCGGGGCAGGCGACCGACGAGCCGGCGCACCGCTCGCGGCGTTACCTCGCCTGGGTCGGCACCGGCGTCCTCGGACTGGCCGCGGCCGCGGGGCTGGTCGCGGGCGGGACAGCCGTCTGGTCGGCCTTCGACCCCGGTACGCCGGGCAACTCGCCGGCACCGCTCTGGTTCCCACCCCCCGAAACGATCACGCCGCAGAGCGAGCAGATCACCCCGACGCCGACCCGCACCACGCCGGACGATCACGGCGGCGACCGGAAGCGTACGCCCGGCGCGACGAAGACCGCCGAGCCAGGCGACGACAAAGGCGGGAACCGCACGAAGGCGCCAACCAGCACGAGGTCGACCTCGGGCAAGGCATCGTCCGGCACGACGTCGACCTCGGGCAAGCACGGTTCAGGCGACGGGACGTCCGGAAAATCCTCGGACGACGGGCCTAACCATCACTAGCCGCCACTAACTAGCACTGACCGGCCGGACCGCCCGGCCGAGAATGTGCGGGCTCGCCGGCGTCGCCCGATCCGGTGGGAACGAGAACTGATCCAGCTCCGCGATCTCGAACCCCGCCGCGGTGATCGCTCCCTCGGTGTCCCGATGCGTGTGACAGCCGCCCACGAACCACGGCCACACCGTCGCGTCCATCACCTTCTGCACCTTCGCCAGCCGACTCCCGTCCTCGGCCGCGACGTGCTCGTAGAACCGCAGCTCACCACCGGGCCGAAGCACCCGCCGAGCCTCGGCCAGCGCGGCCGACTGGTCAGGCACCGAGCAGAGCACCAGCGACACCACGACGACGTCGGCCGACTGATCACCCGCGGGCAGGCGGTCCGCCGTACCCTCGACGACCTCGACTCGCACCGGTGCGGTGGACGCGGCGCGCTGGGCGGTGGCGCGCAGGAACGGTTCGGGCTCGACGGCCAGCACTCGCTCGACTGCGGCGGGGTAGTACGCGAAGTTGCCGCCGTCGCCCGCGCCGACCTCGACGACCTGTCCGGCGACCCCGGCGAGCAGCCGCCGTCGGTGATCGGCAGCGCCGACCTCGTCCAGTGACGGGCGGACCCGCGCGTACATCCGGGCGAACACCGGTCGATTCATGCGGCCCAGTTTCTCAGACGTGTCGGATCAGGGCCTGCGCCGATCGTCTCCAAGGTGTCAGCAGTTCGACCACCAAGGAGTACCCACCGTGCCAACCACAGTGAAAGCGATCGACATCGTCGTGTCCGACCTCGGCGCGGCGATCGAGTTCTACCGCCGCCTCGGCCTGGAGTTCGTCCCGGACCCGTACATGCCGGACAACCACGCCGGCTGCGACCTGCCGAACGGCCTGCACCTGATGCTCGACACCGAGGAGATGCGCAGCCAGAGCACCGCGGGCTGGACCCCGCCGAAGCTCGGCCGGACGTTCCTCACCTTCGAGTACGACGGTCGCGCGGCGGTCGACTCGACGTACGCCCAGCTGGTGAGCTCCGGCGTCCAGAGCCTGCAGGAGCCGTTCGACGCGCCGTGGGGGATGCGGTACGCGACCGTCGCCGACCCGTCCGGGAACGGTGTCGATCTCTACGCCAACCTGCCCGCGTCCTGAGCCAGACTGTCACCAGGAGGTTTACCCGTGAAGTACGTGCTGATGTTCATCGAGACCGAGGAGTTCGCGCAGGAGTTCGCGGCGCAGGCGCCGGCCGAGAAGGAGGCGGCGTACCGGCGGATCTACCAGTGGTTCGACGATCACAACGACAAGATCACCAACCGCGGCAACAAGCTGCAGGGTCCGGAGTCCGCGACCACGGTCCGGCTGGACGGCGGGGTGCTGACCACCGACGGGCCGTTCATCGAGGGCAAGGAAGTGGTGTCCGGGTTCACCGAGATCGACGTGGAGGACCTCGACGAGGCGCTCCGGATGGTGAAGACCTGGCCGGGCTGCCCGGTCGTGGAGATCCGGCCGGTCCAAGAGATGTGATGTGACGGATGTGAGGACGCAGGACGAGCTGGCCCGGGTGGTGCGTGACCACGCGGGCCGGTTGGCCGGTGCCCTGGTCTCGTTGCTCGGCGACTTCGCCGCCGCCGAGGACCTGGTCCAGGACGCGGTCGAGGTCGCGCTCAAGCGCTGGCCGGTCGAGGGGATCCCGGAGCGGCCGGACGCGTGGCTCTTCATGGTCGCGAAGCGACGCGGTCTCGACGTACTGCGGCGGCAGCAGAACTACCGTGCCAAGTTGGCTCTGCTCGAACCACTGGAGCAGCCGCCGGTGGACGACCGGCTGCGGTTGATCTTCACCTGCTGCCACCCGGCCCTCGCCCGGGAAGCTCAGGTCGCGCTCACCCTGCGCGTGGTCTGCGGACTGACGACCGCGCAGATCGCTGCCGCGTTCCTCGCCTCCGAGTCCGCGGTTGCGCAACGCATCACGCGGGCGAAACGCAAGATCACCGACGCCGGCATCCCGTACCGGATCCCGCGCGACGACGAGCTGCCCGAGCGCCTCACCGAAGTACTCACGGTCATCTACCTGCTCTTCAACGAGGGCTACCTGTCCAGTACGGCGGAACGCGCGCACTCCCGCGACCTCGTCGACGACGCCGAATGGCTGACCGCGCTCCTGCACGGCCTGCTCCCGAACGAGCCCGAGGTCGCCGGCCTGCTCGCCCTGATCCGCCTGCACCGCGCCCGTACGGCGGCCCGCTTCACACCGCACCTCGTACTGCTCGCGGACCAGGACCGCACGCTCTGGGACCACGCCGCGATCGCCGACGCGACCGCGCTGCTCACCCGGACGGCGCGGCGTTTCCACGCGCCGGCGCCGTACCAGCTGCAGGCCGCGATCGCCGCTTGCCACAGCGAGGCGCCCACCTGGGGCGAGACCGACTGGCCGCAGATCCTCGTGCTGTACGACATGCTCCTGACCGTCCAACCGAGCTCGGTCACCTGTCTGCACCGGGCGATCGCGCTGTCGTACGTACGCGGTACGGCGCCGGCGCTCGAAGAGCTCGATCGGCTGGACGACCTGCAGAGCTATCCGCTGTTCCACGCCACCCGGGCGCAGTTCCTCCGCGACCTCGGCCGTGATGCCGAAGCGCATGCCGCCGACGAGCGGGCCGCGGAGCTCACCACCAACCCGGCGCAACTGGACCTGCTTCACGAGCGCCTGGCCAAGTAGTCAAGGATGAGCCGAAGGAGAACCGAGATGGGATCGATCGTCACGAAGGTCGAGGTCGAGCGCCCGGCGGACGAGGTGTTCGCCTACGTCACCGACCCGGACCACTTCCCCGAATGGCAGGCGAACGTCACCGGCGGCCACCTCGAAGGCGGCGAACCGGTGATCGGCGCGAAGTGCCTGACCCGCCGCAAGATCGGTGGCCGTGAACGCGACGTCACGTCCCGGCTGACCGTCTTCGACCCGCCCCGCGCGTGGGCGGTCCGCGGCGAGGACGGCCCGATCCGCGCGACCGTGAACGTGACCGTCGAGCCGATCGCCGACCGCGCCGCGAGCACGGTCACGATCGACCTCGACTTCGAGGGCCACGGCATCGGCAAGGTCCTCGTACCGCTGATGGTCGTGCCACAGTCCCGCAAGGAGATGCAACACAACCTGGCCCGCCTGAAGACGAACCTCGAGAAGACGAACCTGGAGCGCTAGACGCTGCGCAGTACGGAGACGACGATGCCGAGGATCGTGGCGTTGTCGCCGTCGATGACCTCGTACGCCGGGTTCCGCGGCTCGAGGTAGACGTGGCCGTTGCGGCGGCGGTAGACCTTCACCGTCGCCTCCTCGTCGATCATCGCGGCGACGATCTGGCCCGAGTGCGCCTCGGACTGCTGGCGGACCACGACGATGTCGCCGTCGCAGATCGCCGCGTCGATCATCGACTCGCCGCGGACCCGCAGGCCGAACACGTTGCCCCGCCCGGTCAGACCACGGGGGAGCTGCAGTACGTCGTCCACGTGCTCGACCGCGGAGATCGGCGTACCGGCCGCGATGTCGCCGACCACGGGGACCGGAACGTTCTCGCCGCCCGTGTCGCGGCTCGTGGACTCCTGCAGGAACATCCGGACGTCGATCGGCCGGGACACCGACGGGCTGCGGCGTAGGAAGCCCTTGTCCTCGAGGCTGGCCAGGTGCTTGGACACCGACGACGAGGAACGCAGACCGACCGCGTCGCCGATCTGCCGGCTGCTCGGCGGGTACCCGTGCCGGGTCACCCAGTCCCGGATCACCACCAGGATCCGCTGCTGCCGCTCCGGAAGAGCGGCGGTGTCGAGGTCGCCGAACGGGTCGAGATCAGTCACCGCGAAATCCTAAAGCGCCGCCCGCCGGTCGTCGTGCTCCGACCCGCCCGTCACCAGAAGCAAGCAGCTAGCGCAGCGCCTTCGGCAGCCAGAGATCGTCGACGTCGGGCTGCGGCTGCCGGCGTACGTGCTCGATGAGCGCAGCCAGATCGGGATGCTTGTTCGAGCTCAGCCAGATCAGCGACCACGGGTAGACGGGCGTCGGATCCACCACCCGCAGCCTCCGCAGGCCACGCGGCCACGGCCCGGCCTCGCGCGTCCGCTCGCCCCAGAAGGTGATCACCGACTTCGACTCGGCGATCGTGCCGATCAGATCCTCGAACCCGAAGTTCGGCCCGGTCGAGTCGATCGTCAGGCCGAACTCCGCGGACAGCTCCTGGTAGAACGCGCCCCACTCGCTGCCGTCGATGATCCCGGGGATCCAGAACGTGTGCTGACGCAACTCGTCCACCGCGACCGCGGTCCGGTGCGCGAGTGCATGGTCGGCGCCGACGATCACTTCGTGCGGCTCGAGGTACGCGACCGTGCTCTCCACCCCGGGCGGCAACGGCTCCGGGTGATACGCGAACGTCGCATCGATCTCGCCCGACAGCAAGGCCGGCAGCGCCGCGCCCAGACCGCGCAGTACGAGCGTCTTGAGCGCGATCTCCGGATGCCGCTGGTGGAAGTCGAGCATCATCACTCCCGGCAGCAGCCTGGATCCGAGGATGTCGACCCGCAGCGGCCGCGCCTCGCTCTGCACCGACTCGACCGCATGCCGTGCGGCGATCAGTACGGCATGCGCGTGTGGCAGGAACCGCCGTCCCTGCGGCGTCAGTGTCGCGCCGGTCGGGACGCGGTCGAAGAGCGTGACGCCGAGCGAGGACTCCAAGGCGGCGATCCGTTTCGACACCGCCTGCTGACTCAGTCGCAACCGATCCGCGGCGTACCGGAACTGGCCTTCCTCGGCGACGGCCACGAACGCCCGCAGGCTGTCGAGATTCACGGGACCAGACAGTACAACCGGCAGTTGTGGACCGGCCGCTCGGGTTGTTTGATCACACGCTCCCACGGCGCCTTGGATGAGGGCTCCAGACAACTGACGGTTGTGGAGCTCGAGTGCCTTCGTTCACACATCTGCACGTCCATACGCAGTACTCGCTGCTCGACGGGGCCGCGCGGCTGAAGGATCTGTTCGCCGCCTGCGCCGAGCAGGGTATGACGCATCTCGCGATCTCGGACCACGGGAACCTGCACGGTGCGTACGACTTCTTCCACCAGGCCGGCAAGGCCGGCATCACGCCGATCATCGGCATCGAGGCGTACGTCGCGCCGGGATCCCGCCGTACCAAGGAGCGGGTGTTCTGGGGGCAGCCGCAGCAGAAGCGCGACGACGTCGCCGGGTCCGGTGGGTACACGCACAAGACGATCTGGGCGCGCGACGCGACCGGTCTGCACAACCTCTTCCGCCTCTCGTCCGACGCGTACCAGGAGGGCTGGCTGCAGAAGTGGCCGCGGATCGACAAGGAGAGCCTGGCCCAGTGGTCGGAGGGCCTGATCGCGTCTACCGGGTGTCCGTCCGGTGAGGTGCAGACCCGGCTCCGGCTCGGACAGTACGACGCAGCAGTCGAAGCAGCCGCGCAGTACCAGGACATCTTCGGCAAGGAGAACTACTTCCTGGAACTGATGGACCACGGCATCGAGATCGAACGCCGGGTCCGCGACGGGCTGCTCGACGTCGCGCGGAAGCTCAACATCCCGCCGCTGGTCACGAACGACTCGCACTACACGTACGCCGCCGAAGCCACCGCGCACGA
The DNA here is from genome assembly GCF_056436705.1 of Kribbella sp. NPDC043289. Taxonomy (NCBI): domain Bacteria; kingdom Bacillati; phylum Actinomycetota; class Actinomycetes; order Propionibacteriales; family Kribbellaceae; genus Kribbella; species Kribbella sp. NPDC043289. The sequence continues at coordinate 1,621,223 of NZ_JBWKCB010000001.1, read as the reverse complement.
TGCGCTGCTGTGCATCCAGACCGGCAAGACACTCACCGACGAGAATCGCTTCCGGTTCGACGGGACCGGGTACTACCTCAAGTCCGCGGCCGAGATGTACGCCATCGACTCGTCCGACGCCTGGCAGGAGGGCTGCCGGAACACCCTGGTCGTTGCCGAGCGCATCGATACGAGCGGGATGTTCGAGAAGCGTGACCTGATGCCGCGCTTCGACGTACCCGAGGGGTTCACGGAGGTGACCTGGTTCCAGGACGAGGTACTGCGGGGCATGCGGCGGCGGTACCCGGACGGGTGGGACGAGCGGTACCAGAAGCTGGTCGAGTACGAGATCGACGTGATCATCCAGATGGGGTTCCCCGGGTACTTCCTGGTGGTCGCGGATTTCATCATGTGGGCCAAACGGAACGGGATCGCGGTCGGCCCGGGGCGCGGCTCGGCGGCCGGTTCGCTGGTGTCCTACGCGCTCGGCATCACCGACCTGGACCCGATCGAGCACGGCCTGATCTTCGAGCGGTTCCTGAACCCGGAGCGGGTCTCGATGCCGGACGTCGACATCGACTTCGACGAACGCCGCCGGGTCGAGGTGATCCGCTACGTCACCGAGAAGTACGGCGCCGACAAGGTCGCGATGATCGGCACCTACGGCACGATCAAGGCGAAGAACGCGATCAAGGACTCGGCCCGCGTGCTCGGCTTCCCGTACGCGACCGGCGACCGGATCACCAAGGCGATGCCCGCCGACGTCGGCGGCTCCGGGATCGACCTGACCGGCATCACCGACCCGAGCCACCCGCGGTACGACGAGGCGTCCGAGGTCCGGTCGATGTACGAGAACGATCCCGACGTCCGGACCGTGATCGACACCGCGAAAGGGGTCGAGGGGCTGGTCCGACAGATGGGCGTGCACGCGGCCGGCGTGATCATGTCCAGCGAGTCGATCGTCGACCACGTCCCGGTCTGGGTCCGGCACACCGACGGCGTCACGATCACCCAGTGGGACTACCCGAGCTGCGAGTCGCTCGGGCTGCTGAAGATGGACTTCCTCGGCCTGCGCAACCTGACGATCATCGACGACGCGGTGAAGATGGTGCAGGCGACCAAGGGACTGGACATCGACCTGCTCCGGCTGCCGCTCGACGACACCCGGACCTTCGAGCTGCTCGGCCGCGGCGACACCCTCGGCGTCTTCCAGTTCGACGGTACGGCGATGCGCGCGCTGCTCCGGCTGATGCGCCCGGACCAGTTCGAGGACATCACCGCCGTGACCGCGCTGTACCGGCCGGGGCCGATGGCGATGAACTCGCACAACAACTACGCGCTCCGGAAGAACGGGCAGCAGGAGATCACGCCGATCCACCCGGAGCTCGAGGAACCGTTGCGGGAGATCCTCGGGATCACGTATGGGCTCGTGGTGTATCAGGAGCAGGTGCAGAAGGCGGCGCAGATCCTCGCCGGGTACAGCCTCGGGCAGGCCGATCTGTTGCGCCGGGCGATGGGCAAGAAGAAGAAGGAAGTGCTCGACCAGGAGTTCGGGCCGTTCCGGGACGGTTGCCGCAAGCACGGATTCTCGGACGTGGCGACGCAGGCGGTGTGGGACGTCCTGGTGCCGTTCGCCGGGTACGCGTACAACAAGGCGCACGCTGCGGCGTACGCGCTGGTGTCGTACTGGACGGCGTACCTGAAGGCGAACCATCCGGCCGAGTACATGGCCGCGTTGCTGACCTCGGTGAAGGACGACAAGGACAAGTCCGCTGTGTACCTGAACGAGTGCCGGCGGATGGGGATCAAGGTGCTGCCGCCGGACGTCAACGAGTCGCTCGCGAACTTCGCGGCGCAGGGCGAGGACGTGGTCCTCTTCGGACTGTCCGCCGTTCGGAACGTCGGGTCCGGGGTCGTCGAGGGGATCATCCGGTCGCGGGAGGGTGGGCGGTACGCGTCGTTCCCGGACTTCCTGGCGAAGGTCGAGACCGTTGCCTGCAGCAAACGTGCGGTCGAGTCACTGATCCAGGCCGGTGCCTTCGACACCCTCGGGCACACCCGGATGGGGCTGCTCGAACGGCACGAGGAGTTGGTCGAGAACGCGGTCGCCGTGAAGCGGAAGGAAGCCGAGGGCCAGTTCGACCTGTTCGGTACGACGGATGCGCCGGTGTTCACGCTCGACGCGAACTTCGCGCCGGACGAGTGGGACAAGGCAACGTTGCTGGCCCGCGAGCGGGAGATGCTCGGGCTGTACGTCTCGGACCATCCGCTGTTCGGGCTCGAGAGTGCGCTGGCCGAGCGGGCGGACGTCGGGATCTCCCAGCTCGCCGATCGTCCCGACGGCGCGGTCGTGACGATCGGCGGGATCATCTCGGGACTGCAGCGCCGGGTGACGAAGAAGGGCGATCCGTGGGCCACGGCGACGGTCGAGGACCTGGCCGGCTCGGTGGAGTGCCTGTTCTTCCCGGCGACTTATCAGTTGGTGGCCGAGCGACTGCGGCAGGATGCGGTCGTCTTTGTGACGGGGCGCGTGGACAAGCGGGACGACGTACCGCGGTTGATCGGGTCCGAGGTGCAGGTCCCGGACCTGACGACGGTCGGGGTGGTCGAGCTGGAGATGACACAGCACAACGTCGTACCCCGCACGGTAAACCTCCTGCGCGACGTCCTCGCGGCTCACCCGGGCCGCTCCGAGGTGCAACTACGCGTCCGCGGCCCGGAGAAAACAACGGTCTACCGCCTGGCCTTCCGCGTCACCGCCGGCCCAGAGTTCTGGTCCGACCTAAAAGCCGAAGTAGCCACAGTCCACGCCCGCCGCCACTCCACCTGAGCGGTAGACCCCACCCATCCTTCTGCCTCTTACCCATCACCCTGGCAGTTGCTCGTTGGGGCGACGGATGTTCGGCGGCAGGACGACCTACTCAGGGTTGCGGTTGATGGACGTGCGGCGTAGGTCGAGCTGGTCGGGCCGTTGCTCGGTGTGTGGCGGCACCTGGACCGGCGCCCGGCGAGCGGCTTACGCGCCGGTGATCGAACTGGCGGTTTCGTACGCCGGTTGACCAGCCCGCGCCTGGCCCGCGGCGCGGAGGGCGAGTGGGATGGTGCCGAAGGCAAGGACTGCGAGACCGGCGCCGATCCAGCCGACCGACGAGTACCCGGCGCCGGCGTCGAGCGCGAGCCCACCGAGCCACGGGCCGACCGTGATGCCGACGTTGAACGCGGAGATGTTGAACGCGGCAGCCAACGTCGGCGCCGAACCCGCGACGCTGAACACCCGCGAGTTCACCGCCGGGTTGGTCGCGAAGCCGAACGTCCCGACGCCGATGATCGCCGGTACGGCGAGCCACGGGGTGCCGGTGGCGAGTGCCAGCACCACCGCCGCGCCGATGACTCCGGTCAGGCTGAGAACCAGCGTGCCGAACGGCCGCCGGTCCGCGGTCCGTCCGCTGATCGTGATACCGATCAGCGCGCCGACGCCGTACAGCGCCAGGATGACCGGCACCCACGCGTCGGACAGCCCTGTGGTCTCGGTGAGTAGGGGAGCGAGGTAGCTGAAGATCACCAGGATCGCGCCGGTCGACAGCGCCGTGGTGCCGTACGCGAGCCAGAGCTGCGGGTTCGCCAGGTTCCGGAACTCCTGCCGGAGCTGCGGAACGTTCTCGCTGCGGCCCTTCGGGATTGTGGTGACGATGCCCGCGATCGACAGCGTCGACAAGATCGCGACCGCCCAGAACGCCGACCGCCAACCGAGGTGCTGGCCGAGCAGCGTGCCGGCCGGCAGCCCGACGATGGTGGCGACCGTGAGACCACCGGCCAGGATGCTCATTGCCTTCGCGCGAGCCTCGGGCCCGGCGAGCTCGATCGCGGTTACCGAGGCGACCGCCCAGAACCCGGCGTACACGAAGGCTCCCGCGACCCGCGTCGCGAGCAGGACGCCGTACGACGAGGTGAGCGCGGCGGCGACGTGGGTGAGCGCGAAGATCGTCAGGAATGCCAGCATCGCGGCCCGGCGGGACCAGCGCAGCGTGGTGACGGCGAGGATCGGGGCGCCGACGAGCATGCCGATCGCGAACGCCGAGATCAGCAGCCCGGCGGCCGGGATCGAGACGTGCAGATCGGTGGAGATCTCGGGGAGCAGACCGGCGAGCATCAGCTCGGACGTGCCCTGGGCGAAGATCGCCAGGCCGAGCAGATAGACAGCGCGAGGCATGAGGTCCTCTCATAGTGGATCGAGCGGTTCAAAACCTGGGCGGAGTGAACCGGGAAGCCTGGCGGGGAGTTCAGAGACTGCTGAGGGTCGCCTCGACGACGGCCCGCTGGGTGTCCGCGTCCGCGCCACGGCGGGCGGCGACCCGCAGGCCGCCGAGGACGGTGAAGATGTACGTCGCGAGCCCGGCCGAGTCACGCTCCGGATCGAGCTCGCCGCCTGCCTGCGCTGCTCGGATGGCAGTGGTCAGCGCAACGAGCTTGACCTCGTGGTCGCGGTCGAGCCGCTCGATGATCTCCGCGTCCTTCGGGCCGAGTTCGACGATCGTGTTGATCACGAAGCAGCCGGACGGATCGTCGGGGTCCGGCTCGACCGCGGTCCAGAGGATCCGGCGGATCCGCTCCTTGATCGGGAGCGTGGCGTCCTGGATGACCTCGAGCTGGTCGGCGGTGAAACGGTCGGTGTAGCGCCGCAGCGCGCGGTCGAACAGATCGCGCTTGCTGCTGAACGTGTTGTAGATGCTGCTCCGGCCGAGGCCGGTCGCGTCGCAGAGGTCCTGCGTCGAGGTCGCCTCGTAGCCGGAGGTCCAGAACACCCGCATCGCGGCATCGATGGCGCGATCCTCGTCGAACGTCCGCGGTCTCGGCATGCCGCCGAGCATAGCACGTTATGGACCGATCGATCCAAAACAGGCCCTGGGTACGTAGAACTCGGCCGCCGATAGCATCTGGGCATCGAGGCGAGTGCCGGAAGCTCTTCGACAGAGCGCGGGCGCTCGCCTTCACTTGGGGGCACCGTCCAACGATGAACTGGGGAGCACTGTGAGGTTGTTAAGACCTGGGGGGCTCGCACTCGCCCTCACGCTGGTGGCAGGCATCACCGCCACCGGCCCGGCGGCCGCCGGCGAGACGAAGACTGTCTCGTACCGCGGCTACCAAGTAACTGTTCCGTCCGACTGGCCGGTCGTCGACCTGGCGGCGAACCCGACGGCATGCGTCCGCCTCGACCAGCCGGCGGTCTACCTGGGCCGCAGTACGGCACAGTCGAACTGCCCGGCCCACCTCGTCGGCCGCAGCTCCGGCCTGGTGCTCGAGCCGCTGACCACCGCGCAACCGCCGACGGACGGCCTGCTGCGGCGCGCGATCACCGACGCCGGCGTGCTCGCGACCGCGTACTACGCACCCGGCGACGAGCGCGCGGCGAACGACGTCCTCGCCACCGGCCGGGTCGTCACGAAGACCTCGTCGGCCCGCGTCGCCCAGCAGGCCGCGGTCGCACCGACTGTGGTTGCCACGGGCAACTTCGCGGGTCAGGGTTTCGATGCCTGCGACGCACCGCCGCAGTCCACGATGGATGCGTGGCGCCCCAAGTATCAGGGCATCGGCATCTACATCAGCGGCGGCGTGCGTACCTGCGCCACGCAACCCAACCTGACCGCGAACTGGGTGTCGGCGAACGCAGCCAAGGGATGGCAGTTCCTGCTGCTCGACGTCGGCCTGCAGGCGCCGTGTACGACGAGGTTCCCGTCTGCCAGCCGGATCTCGACCGTCGCATCGACTGCGGTGACGCAGGGCCGGAACGCCGCGATCAACGCCGTCGCCGCTGCCCAAGCGCTCGGCTTCGCACCGAGGAGCGCGATCTACAGCGACATCGAGGGCTACCCGTCGACGGCAGCGTGCAAGGTGTCGGTGCTCTCGTACCTGAGCGGCTGGACCCAGGAGCTGAACTCCCGTGGGTACCTCGGCGGCGCCTACGTCAGCGCCTCGTCGGGTGGTGCGGATCTGAACAGCGCCTACACGAGCACGGCATACACGCGACCGGACAACATCTGGTTCGCGCAGTGGAGGTCTGGGTTGCCGCAGGGGACGAGCAACTACATCACCTCGACCTACTGGAACAACCACCAGCGCGTCCACCAGTACGACAACGTGACGGAGACCAACGGTGGTGTGACGCTGAACATCGACAAGAACTACCTGAATCTGACGGCTCCGCCGCCGCCCGTGACCAGTTTCAGTGTGACCGGTGGACCTGGGGCTGCGACGTTGCGTTGGGGTAAGCCCGCGAACACGACGCTCGGCCAGATCATGGTGCGCAACGCGGCCGGGTCGACCCCGCCGCCGCTGGTGACTTCCGGTACGGCGGTCTACGGCGGCACCGCCAGTCTATTCACCCAGACCGGACTGTCGAACTCGGCCAGCTACGCGTACCGCGTGTGGGTGAAGGACAGCAAGGGCAAGGTCAGCCCCGGTGTCGACGCGCGGTTGGTCGGCACGAAGGCGACGATCGGAGCCAGTGCGGCATCGATCATGTACACGGGCGCGGTCACGCTGTCGACGGCCGTGACGCGGCTGGACGGTGCGGCGAAGATGGCCGGCGTACCGGCGGTGCTGTACTCGAAGGCGATCAACGCGAGTAAGTGGACGACGGTCGGCTCGTTCACCACCGACGCGAACGGTGTGGCGTCGACGTCGCAGAAGCCGACGGTGTCGACCAACTACATGTGGGGTTACAACGGCGCGACCGGGCTGCTCGGGACGCGGAGTTCCGCTGCGCTGGTCCAGGTGCACCCGGCGCTGTCGGCGTACCTGACTCCGGGAGCGATCAAGCTCGGCGCGTCGACGCTGCTCTACGGCTACCTGAACCCCGCGCACGCCGGTACGACGGCGTACCTGCAGCGCCGGTCCGGTACGTCGTGGGTCGCGGTGACGACCGGGAAGCTGACGACCAACGGGAAGTACGCGTTCAGCATCAAGCCGACGGCGCGCGGGACGTACACGTACCGCGTGGTGTGGCTGGCGGACGCCGACCACCAGGGCACGCAGACGGCGTCGAAGGTCCTGACGGTCAGCTAACTGGCGAGGTCGGCCGCCGCACTCCGCGAGAGTTCGATCGCGTGCGCCGCGAGCGGTGAGTGCGTGCGGCCGGCCTGCCACAACAGGAAGATCTCCCGCGGCGGGAGCTCTGGCGTGAGTTCGTGCAACGCCAGGCTCTCGTCGTCCCGGAGTACGGCGAGGCGTGGCGCCAGTGCCGCACCGAGACCGGCGCGGACCATCGCCAGCAGCGCTTCGTTGCCCTCGGTGCGGAACACGAACTGCGGACGGATGCTCCGCGCGCGCAGGAAGTCCTCGACGACCGCCTGGTGGCAGATCGGCGGATGGGCGACCAGCGGTAGCGCGTCGAGCTTGTCGAGCGGGACCGGCCCGGCGGGGAAGTCGCCCGGTCGCGCGACGAGGACGTACGGATCGTCGAACAGCTTGAGGTGCTCGATGCCCTCGCCGCCGCGGCCGTCGAAGAACATCAGGTCGAGCCCGGTCAGGTCGGGGTCGTCCGTCTCCTCCTCGAACAGCCGGATGTCGCAGCCCGGGTGGGCGTCCCGGAGCTCGCGGATCACCCGCGGCAGCAACGTGTTCGAGACGGTCTGGAACGTGCCGATGTCGATCCGGCTGTCACCGGCCCGGAACCGCTCGATCCCGTCGCTCATCTCGTCCGCGCGGCGCAGCAGGTCGCGTCCGTGCCGCAGTACGACGGCGCCGAGCGGCGTGATCCGGACCGGCTTCGGACCGCCCGGCCGATCGAACAGCGCACCACCGGCCGCCTTCTCGAGGACGGCGATCTGCTGGCTGACACTCGACTGCGTGTACCCGAGCCGGCTCGCGGCGCGGCCGAACGATCCTTCGTCGGCGACCGCGGCCAGCGTCGCCAGATGACGCAACTCGTACATCCGCCCACTCTATCGCCTCTGGCGATCGCTTTGATCAGAATCAATCGCTTTTCACGATCATCGACCGCTTCTACGGTCGATACATGACCACCGAGAAGATGTACTCCGTCAACGGCATCGAGCTGTACGCCGAGACCTACGGCGACCACGCCGATCCCGTGGTCCTGCTGATCCACGGCGCGTCGGCGTCGATGCTGTGGTGGGACGCCGAGCTGTGCGCCGAGCTCGCCGCCCGCGGCCGCTTCGTAATCCGCTACGACCAGCGCGACACCGGACGGTCGACCTCGTTCCCCGTCGGCGCACCGGGGTACGCGATGAGCGACCTCGCCGCGGACGCCCTCGGCCTGCTCGATGCGCTGGGCGTCGAGCGCGCGCACGTGGTGGCGCAGTCGATGTCCGGCGGTACGGCGCTGATCCTCGGCGTCGACCACCCGTCCCGAGTCGCCTCCTTGACGTTCGTGTCGACCAGCACCGGCGACGAGGGACTCCCATCACCATCACCGGACTTCCCGCACTTGGGTACGCCGGACTTCAGCGATCCCGCCGGCGTCGAGGAGTACGTCGTACGCGCGATCGAGGCCGAGGCGGCGGGACAGTGGGACGCGGCGTCGGCGCGAGTGTTGGTCCAGCAGGACATGGCGCGAGCGCGGGACTACGAGGCGGCGCTGACGAACCACTACGCGATGACATTCGACGGGCCGCGGAACGGTGGATACTCGGATCTCGCGATGCCGGTGCTGGTGCTTCACGGCGACGCCGATCCGCTGCTCCCGTTGCCGCACGGTGAGGCGATTCGCGACGCGGTGCCCGGGGCCGAGCTCGTCGTACTGCGCGGCATGGGGCACGGACTGTCGGCGCCGTACTGGAACGTGTTTGTGGACGCACTGGTCAAACACACCGAGGAGCGATGATGAAGTTCGCGATCTGGCTGCCACTGTTCGACGAGTTGTCCGATCCGGTCGAGGTCGCGCGCCTGGCCGCGGCCGCCGAGGAAGCCGGGTGGGACGGGTTCTTCGTGTGGGACCAGCTGTGGTGGCGGCCGCCGATCCGAGAGGTCCTGGATCCGTGGATCACGATGAGCGCGATGGCGACTGCCACCGAACGCCTGCGGATCGGGCCGATGGTGACGCCGATCGCGCGCCGGCGGCCGACGAAGTTGTTGCGTGAGACAACGACTCTGGACCGGCTCTCGGGCGGTCGGCTGACGCTCGGGGTGGGGCTGGGGAGCGATCGGTTCGCGCAGGAGTATTCCAAGACCGGCGAGGAGCTGAATGACCGGATCCGTGCGGAGCAGATGGACGAGACGCTCGACATCCTGACCGACGGCTGGACGGGGGAGCCGGTCCGTCACCACGGCCGGCACTACACGGTCGACGACGTGCAGTTCCTGCCGTGCCCGGTGAACGGCCGCGTTCCGATATGGGTCGCGGGCTTCCCCGGCAACGCCAAACCGGTCCGGCGCGCAGCGAAGTACGACGGCTTTTTCCCGGTCAACCTGACGTCGGTGGACCAGCTGTCCGAGGCCACCGCCGTACTCCGTGACCTGCGAGGAAACCTCGACGACTATGACATCGCGGTGGAAGTTCTCCCGTCCGCCGACCCCCGCCCGTACGCCGACGCCGGCGCGACCTGGTCCCTCACAGACATCGAGCCGGAAACCCTGCGCCTGGCCGACGTTCGTGCGGTGATCGCCGCCGGTCCTCCGAAGTAGCCGGGCGTGACGGGGTGTTGCTGTCGCGGGCCTAGGTGTCTAATCAAAGGAATGCGGTAGCAGGGGAGAGGTCGCATGGTCAGTGTTGGTGGACAGGCTGGGGTTACCGAGCGCACCGGACCGAACGCCGTTCGGTCACGGCGGCCGTTGGGCCGGCTGCTCGGGCGGGTACTCACAACGACCGATCACAAGCTGATCGGCCACCTGTACCTGATCACATCGTTCGCGTTCTTCCTGATCGGCGGCGTGATGGCGTTGGTGATCCGCGCCGAGCTGGCCAAGCCGGGCCTGCAGTTCGTGGACGAGGAGGTGTACAACCAGCTCTTCACGATGCACGGCACGATCATGCTGCTGCTGTTCGCGACCCCGCTGTTCGTTGGGTTCGCCAATGTCATCATGCCGGTGCAGATCGGTGCCCCGGATGTGGCGTTCCCGCGGCTGAACATGTTCAGCTACTGGCTGTTCCTGTTCGGTGGACTGATCACGATCAGCGCGTTCCTGACCCCGGGCGGAGCGGCCGACTTCGGCTGGACGGCGTACTCGCCGCTGTCCAACGGTGAACGGTCACCCGGTATCGGCGGAGACCTGTGGATCATGGGTCTGTGGATGGCCGGTCTGGGAACCATCCTCGGCGGCGTCAACTTCATCACCACGATCATCACCATGCGCGCTCCCGGGATGACGATGTTCCGGATGCCGATCTTCTGCTGGAACATCCTGGTCACGTCGATCCTGGTGCTGATCGCCTTCCCGATTCTCGCGGCGTCGTTGCTGGTCCTGGAGGCGGACCGAAGACTCGGCGCGCATGTCTTCGACGCGGCGAACGGTGGGCCCATCCTGTGGCAGCACCTGTTCTGGTTCTTCGGGCATCCCGAGGTGTACATCATCGCGCTGCCGTTCTTCGGCATCATCACCGAGATCCTGCCGGTCTTCAGCCGCAAACCGATCTTCGGGTACGTCGGTCTGGTGGCGGCCACGATGGGGATCGGGGCCCTGTCGATCGCGGTGTGGGCGCACCACATGTTCGTCACCGGCGCGGTGAATCTGCCGTTCTTCTCGTTCATGACGTTCTTGATCGCGGTCCCGACCGGGGTGAAGTTCTTCAACTGGATAGGTACGATGTGGGGTGGTCAGCTCTCCTTCGAGACACCCATGCTCTGGTCGATCGGGTTCTTGGTGACGTTCCTGTTCGGCGGGCTGACCGGTGTCATCCTGGCCTCGCCGCCGCTGGACTTCCAGCTGTCCGATACCTACTTCGTGGTCGCGCACTTCCATTACGTCGTGTTCGGCACGGTGGTGTTCGCGATGTTCGCGGGCTTCTATTTCTGGTGGCCGAAGATGACCGGCCGGATGCTCGACGAACGGCTCGGCAAGCTGCACTTCTGGCTGCTGTTCATCGGCTTCCACACCACGTTCATGGTGCAGCACTGGCTGGGCGTCGAGGGGATGCCGCGGCGGTACGCCGACTACGCTCCGCACGACGGTTTCCAGACGCTGAACGATGTCTCGAGTGTCGGCGCGTTCATCCTGGGCCTGTCGATGCTGCCGTTCTTCTACAACCTGTACAAGTCGCGCCGGAACCCGCGGGTGAACGTGGATGATCCGTGGGGCTGGGGCCGCTCGCTGGAGTGGGCGACGAGTTGCCCGCCGCCGCGGCACAACTTCAACAGCCTGCCGCGGATCCGGTCCGAGTCGCCGGCGTTCGACATGCACCACCCGGATCTCGCGATGGCGCACAACGGCGTACGGGCGTCGAAGAACAACCTGTTGGCAGACCCGGACGACGATGAGGGTGAGCTCGACCGGTAGTCAGCTCGGTAGGCGGTCAGCTCGGTAGACGGTCGAGGAGGCGGGTTAGTTCCTGCGCAGTGTGCTGGGGTGACGGGCTGGTGGAGGCGAGCAGGTCCAGCGCTTGGGTGTAGGCCTCGACGTCGTCGCGCTTGTCGAGGTAGAGCGCGCTGGTCAGATGCTCCAGGTAGACGACATCGGGCAGATCCCGCTGCGGGAAGCGGAGCAGGCTGAAAGCGCCGCCAGTGGCGGCGTGGCCGGCGCTCTCCAGCGGGATGATCTGAACGGTCACATTCGGCCGGGCGACGGCTTCGCGCAGCGCGCCGAGCTGATCCCGCAGCACCTCCAGCCCGCCGATCGGACGATGCAGCACCGCCTCTTCGATCACGGCCCACAGCTTGAGCGGCGGCTCCCGGTCGAGGACCCGTTGGCGGCGCCTGCGGAGCGCGACGACTCGCTCGACCTCGGCGGCGCTCCGCGCTCCGTTCTGGGACAGCTGCGCGACCGCGCGGGCGTAGTCGGCGGTCTGCAGGAGGCCGGGCACGAACTGGATCTCGTACGTCCGGATCAGCTCGGCGGACGCTTCGAGGCCGAGGTAGGCATCGAACCAGTCCGGCGTGACGTCGCCGTACCGATGCCACCAGCCGGGGTCGTTGGCTTCGCGGGCGAGCTGCAGCAGACGGTCACGCTCGTGGGCCTCCTGCACGCCGTACAGCGTGAGGAGGTCGGCGACGTCACGCTCCTTGAACCCGACCCGGCCGAGCTCGAGCCGGCTGATCTTCGACTCCGAGGATCGGATCGCCCAGCCCGCGTCCGTACGGCTCACACCGGCGCGCTCCCGCAGCTCCCGCAGATGACTCCCCAACATCATCCGCAAGGCCGTCGGCCCCACCACGTTTCGCCCCGCCATACCCCAAGCCTACATCATTATCGAACAAATGTTCCCATGCGATCTCAGCTTCTCCTGGTCGCCACTGTGATGTCTCAGGACATCGGTGAGACTCATGGTCAACCAAGGCATCTGCTCGGCCTGACCCGGACGCGCTCGCTCGGCGGCATGTCAGTGCGTTAGAGATCGGGGCGTTCGGGGTCCGTGATATCGACGCGGCCGCTCTCCTGCACTGTGAACTGCACGCTGCCGCGCCATCTGGGCAACTTGCGCTGAAGCCCTCGGAGAAGGCCGACGGACTCCTCGTCCGAGATGCCGGACGTGATCCGCCAGTCGAGGCCGGAACCGACGACATCGCTCGCAAACACGATCTCGACTGATAGCAGGACTCGTCTCCAGTCGTCTGCTGTCATCGTCTGGCCTGCTTCGATCCGCTTCCAAAGCGCCCAGGCCTCGCTCGACAGGCTGTCGGCGCTTGTGAAGCCTATGGCGACGGCGAGTTCATCCGTGGGCTGCGCGGGGCCGCCCCAGTCCAGCAACGCGGCCCGTAGAAAGCGTCGTTCCATGTCATCGAGCAGGACTGGCAACCGGGCAGCGTCACTCACAGCGCCGATACTGCCAGGGATCGCCGCACAAGCGTACTCGACGGCACGACTGCGCGGATCGCGGCAGATGAGTGCGTTTCCCGAGTCAGCGTTTAGTAGCGCCACAGCAGCGCCAGGGTGGGCCAGGGCGTAGATCGGGGTGATCCCCGTTGATGATTGCGGCTACACAGGCGCATGCTGTGGCCGTGAACAAGGTTTCGCTGACGGCGCCGACCCCGGCGCTCGGGGAGCGGGTCGTGGGCGCGGCGGCGATCGCATTGGTAGCGTCGTTGGTCATTCAGAATGCTGTGCTCGTCTGGGCCCGAGCGCCCGGCTACGGCGACCCGATCGAGAAGGTGCTCGCCTGGCACGCGGTTCACCGGGGCGCGGTCGCGATCGCGGTCGGCTCAGAGGCGCTGAACCTGCCGCTACTGCTCGTGTTCGTGACCGGTCTCCACGGGCTGGTCGGGCGTCGCGGGGGTGCGGGCGCCGACTGGTCGCGCCTCGCGGTGGCCGCGGGCGCGACTCTCGCGGCGGTCCTCGCGCTCTACGCCGTTCTGTGGAACGGAGTCGTATTGTCCGCCGGCGAGCTCGCCGAGCCGAGCCCGCTGTTCAAGCTCGTCTGGCAGCTGCATGCAGGAGCATTCGCTCTGGCGCTGTCGGCGCTCGGCACCACCTTCATCGGCGCGGCGCTGGCGGCGCATGCGAGTCGGCTGGCGGCGCCGTGGCAGCGTGTGCTCGGCGTGGCCGGGGGAAGCCTGGCGATCGCCGCCGGGGTGGCCAACCTCGCGATCGCTGACGGCTCGCCGATCCTGTTCGTGGGGCTGCTCGGCTACGCCGCCTGGCTCGTGTGGCTGCTGGTGACCGGGGTACGGCTGGTTCTGACGCCAAGGAAGGTCGGCGCTGCCTAGGAACCGTTCCCGCCACGCGGCAGCCCCGATACAAAGATTGCGTCCATCTGGGCGAGCCGAAGTGACACGACCGCTCATCGGCATGACAGCGCCTTACTGTCCGCGCCAAATCCGGACGTGCGGATCGCGGCATCCGCGGTGGTCGGCCGAGGACTCGGCTCAGGTGCTCTCCGGTGAGTAAATGGTTGGCGGCCACGCGTCGGGGCAGTCCCGCGGATCGCGGCAGATGCGGATGTTCGAGAGCTGCGGCGGCTCTGCATAGCTATGCAAGACGAACGTGCGCAGGGCCGTCGCAGTCACGTCCTCGACCGACCGACAGAGCACCCGTCTCTGCCTTCGGCCGGGGTGTGCCGAAAGGGGATCCGGATCCGGGCTCGGCAAAATGGATGGACGGGCGCCCGGTGATCACGCAGCAGGGCTCCTTGACCGGGCGGCTCGCGGGCGGCCCCGACCGGGCGGGCCGGCGACCGGCCTGCGCACTGGGTGTCCGGACTCGGATCAGTCACCCCGATGGCAGCGACTGGGTGCCGGCTAGTTGCTCGGAGAGCAGCTCGGCGAAGCGGCCGGACCGCTGCAGCAGCTGGTGGTAGTCGCCTTGCTGCACGATGTGGCCCTGGTCGAAGACATAGATGCGGTCCACGTCACGAAGCTCGTACGCGACGCCCGCGACGGCGTTGCGCACGCAATCCGGGACCCCCTATTGCCCCAGGACGCTGGCAAGTCCTACTACGTCCTCGAGATCAACATCATGTTCGTCAGCCTTGTGCTGATGGCCCGCATTGGCGTTCCTGCCGAGGTTCAGCGAAGGGCTGCCAATTCGTGCCACCTCTCATACATCGTCGAGCAGTTCAATCAGTCCCTGGCTGATTCTTGGTCGTGATCAAGAGAGCATTTTGTGGCCGACGGCACCGCGCTCGCGGCCGGTTGGGATCCTTCGACGGACAGGCGAGCTGTCGGCTCTCTCGTTCGGCCCCGACCTGCCTGTCACCGAAGTAGTCGGTAGCGAGACAGTCTGGTGTCAGGGAACCGCCATGAGTTGACGGCTTCTCGCACGGTGTAGATCAATCGGGGACTCGACCAGGACTGTGACGGCTTGGTGAGCATCCAACCGCCACCGATGGTCACGGTCGCGTGGGCGAGGTCTCCGTGCTCTGTCCAGACGAACACGACGCCCGGGTCGTCATCGCACTCGGTGCTGTTGATGGGTTCGGTGTGCTCGTCCAGCCAGACCCGAAACCTATCTGGGGCAATCAGGCCGTCGGTGACATCGAGGCCGGCGGCGGCCAGCACGGTGCCGAAGCAGTTGGGTCCTGAACCGCTGGTCGGGAAGGTACCGGCCAGTCGCTCGGCCTGTGGCAGTACCGCCTGAGCGCGACCCCACACTCCGCCGGGCACATCTCGGTGCCGACTCGGTCGGACCGCCCCCGACGCAACCCATCGGAACATCAGATCGTCGCCGGATCGGGCCAACTCCGACGGCCATACGGGCATCAACTTGGGGTGCACCGTTCGCCGCCGAGCGGCGAGCAGGCTGCGTCGAAGGCTCGGGCGCAGCGAATCGAACTCTTCCTCGCAGAGCCACGTCCAGGTTCCGCTGTACATGAAGAACGTGTCGGTCCACTCCGGTGTCGGCTCGACCTGCCTGAAGGGGACAGCGGCAGCGACTTGAGGCGGAAGCACGTCGGTCCGGAAGGGCTGTACCGACGGAGCGAACCAGTCGCGCCACCGGTCGATCAGGGCCTCATCGACACCAATCCCGAGCACCTCCGCCGACGTCACCCGACGGAGTCTGCCAACGCCGGCACCCGTGGACCACCATTTTTCTGTAAAAGCGCGCCCATCGTTCCCCGCCGACGCTGCTGATGGTCAATCCAGCAAAGTCAGCTGAGCTACGCCGAGCGTGCGGGATGGGATCCGCTGACGCGATGCCGGGTGGCCGGCACCGGACTTGGTGGCTCCAACCTAGACCTCGAGTTCGATGGCTCGCCGGACCGAGCCGCACTGGTCTGCGAAGTTAGGGCCACGCTTGGTGCCCTGACAGTTGTCGGAGCAAGCATGCGTTTCGAGGGCGCTGCCGAGGCCATCACGCTCTAGATACCAGTGACCCGCACGGCGGGAGTGTCACTGACATCGGCAGATCCGGAAGGATATGCCTTGCACGTCGGGCCGCAGAAGTGTCACACCAAGCGCCCCGGAAGCTTCACCGATGTCCTGGTACAGATTCGTCACCGCTGTCCTGAGACATGACGCATCCTGGTCGCCACCAGCAGCGAGTTCTGCAGGTCCGGCAGTACCACCTCGGTCGCCACCAGCCGCCGGTCCCCGAAGAAGACCTCCCGCTTCGGATCATGCGTCCGGTACGGCGAATCCACCGGCAACGCCGCGATCGGCGTCACGTCATCGACCACCAACCGCCCGCCGATCCGGAGCAGCTCCACCAGTTCGCGCGAGTGCCCACCGCCGTCGGCGAAGACCAGGTCGAACGGCGCTCGGCGGGACAACTCGTCGTACGCATCGCCATGCACCACTTCGACGCGGGGCTGGTCGGCGAGCACTCGGCGAGCTGCCGCGACACGCGCCTCGTCCAGCTCGACCGTCACCAGGTGGCAGTCGGCAGGCATGGCGGACGCCATCCACGCCGTGCCGAAGCCGACACCGGTGCCCATCTCGCCGATGCGGCCGCCGACGCAGGCCGCCGCCATCACGGCGAGGAACCGCCCCGCCTCCGGCGAGCAGCACGACGGGCCGGTGCCCGCGCGGGCCAGTGGCATCCCGATCTCGATGGCTGCTTCCCGCGCACGCCTGACCAGCGGTGGCAGATCGGCGGTGCCTCCTGCGGCCATGCGGCTAGTCGCGGAGGTATTCGGCGCGCCAGCGGAGGAGGGTGGGGGCTGCGGGGCTGGGGGACTGGTCGAGTTGGATGAGGTGTAGGTCTGGGGCGGTGAAGGATTGGATGGCGGCGCGGGTCAGGGGCCAGGGTGGGCCCTGGACCTGGTCGTCGGGTACGTCGTCAGCTCGGGCGGCGGCGATGACCAGGAGCGTTCCGCCGGGCGCGACCAGCTCGGTGACCTGCTTGATGGCTTGTGGTTGGAGCGCGATCGGCAGGGCCTGCACGGTGTAGATCTCGACGACCAGGTCGAACGCCCGGTGCCAGTCGGCGGGCGGCGCGAAGAGGTCGGCGACCAGGTAGTGCGCCTTCGAGTCCGGGTGATTGCGATGCGCGGTCTCGATCGCGCTCGGCGAGATGTCGAACCCGGTCGTGTCGTACCCGCGGTCGACGATCAGCTCGGCGTCCCACCCGGTGCCGGCGCCGACGACGAGCGCGGTCTTCCCGGTGCCGTCGGGCTCCGCTTCGTTGATCCAGTCGGTCAGCAGTTGATGCGCCGTACCCCGATCCCAGGGGACCACCGCGTCGCCGTCGGCGGCCGCGGCGTACAGATTCTCGAACCAGCCGGTCGGGTCGTCGCGGTCGAGGGACTCGCGCGCGATCCGCCGGGACACGACGTCCGGGTCCTCAGTCATCGGCCAAACCTATCTCCTCGGGACCGGCATGAATCGCGCGCACCGCCTGCACGGTGTCGACGTCCGCGGGCGCCTTGTCCTCGCGATACCGGATCACCCGCGCGAACCGCAGCGCCATACCGGCCGGGTACCGCGGCGAGGTTTGCACACCGTCGAACGCGATCTCGACGACCACCTCGGGACGGATGTGCACGACCCAGTCGTCCCGCTCGACGGCGAGCTCCTGGAAGCGCTCGGTCTGCCAGCGGAGCAGCTCGTCCGTCAGCCCCTTGAACGTCTTCCCGAGCATCACGAACTCGCCGGTGTCCTCGTCCCGCGCGCCCAGATGCAGGTTCGACAGCCAGCCCGTACGACGCCCGTGGCCCCACTCGGCCGCGAGCACGAGCAGGTCGAGCGTGTGGGTCTGCTTGACCTTGACCCATCCGGACCCGCGCCGGCCGGCCTCGTACGGCACGGTCAACGCCTTCACCACCACGCCCTCGTGCCCTCGGCGCACCGCGTCCGCGAAGAACTCCTGCCCGGCCTCGGCGGCATCGGTCACCAGTCGCGGCACCCGCCGCTCCTCAGGCACGAGCTTCGCGAGCCGATCGTGCCGCGTCGCACCGTCGAGCCCCAGCAGGTCCTCGCCGTCCTGGTGAAGGATGTCGAAGAAGTACGGCGTCAGCGGTACCGACTCCGGCCCGGTCGCGGCCCGCGTGGCAGTCCTGGACCCGGTCACCTGGAACGGCTCGGGACGCCCATCCGGCCGCAGCGCGATCAGCTCACCGTCGAGCACCACCTGCTGCGCATCCAGCGCGAGCACGGCGCTCACGACCTCGGGCACTCGCGCAGTGATGTCGTCGAGCGTCCGCGTGTAGACGACCACCGTCTCGCCATCCCGGTGCACCTGGATCCGGATCCCGTCGAGCTTCCACTCGAGCGCGGCCGGCGTACCCGTCTTCTCCAGCGCCTCCGCCACCGTCGTCGCCGACTGCGCCAACATCGGTTGCACCCCGCGCCCGACCTCGAGCCCGAACTGTGCCAGCCCCGCCTCACCTTCGGTCAGTAGGGCGACCGCGACCGGCGCCGTCGCCCCGCGCAACATCGCCGCGGCCCGGATCTTCGCGAGCGGAATGCCGGTCGCCCGCGCGACCGCGTCCGCCATCACACCGTCGAGCGCACCCTGCCGCAGCTCACCGCCGACCAACTGACGCAGGAACCGCTGCTCGTCCGCGGTCGCGCGACCGAACAACGCATCCACCGCGGCGCGCCGTCGGGCCTGCACACCGGCGCCCGACATCTCGGCCAGCTCCGCGAACGCCTGGTTCACCTCCGACACCGTCAACGACGGCTCGGCGGCCGGCTCCGGGGCCTCCATCAGCGTCCGCCAGCCCACCCCGGTCCGCCGCTGCAGCAGCTCGCCGGACAGGTAGGTCACGACGATCTCGATCTCGGCGGGCTCGGTGGCCTTCGACAACAAACCCGCGATGAACTCGGCCTTCTTCAGCCGCGACCGGGTCCCGGCCAGCGCGGCCGACGTCTCGACCACCTCGGTGAGCAACATGCACCCAGTCTTGCTCATCCCACGGACAGAACTACGGACAGAACTTTCGCCCTCGCAGAGGCATCGAGCTGTACGAGAGCTTTAGCCCGTCGATCCACCCTGGGGGAGAACATGCGACGTACGCTCGCGGCCGCCGCCGGCGTCCTGCTGGCGCTGCCTGTCCTGACAACGATCAGCCCAGCCTCAGCTACACCAACGACACAGACCGCCAACGCCTGCTACGTACAGGCCGGGGCGCTGACGACCGGCAAGGATTCGGTTGACCGGTACGTGAACGCCACCGCGCCGACCTCGGTCAAGCCGGTCTCCACGATGGCCAAGGCGCCGTACGGCGACCGCGCGGTCTCGCTCAGCAGCGAGTGGACCTGGGACGACGACTTCGGCGACGACATGTCCCTGAGCGGCAACATCGTCACCGGCGGCGCGCTGTACCAAGCCGGCCAGCTGGTCCAGAAGGGCACCGGAGGCAAGGTCGTCAGCAGCACGCTCAACCGCATCGGTGGCGGCTGGGGCAGCTTCCGTACGCTGACCAGGTCCTGGTCACTCGACCAGCCGACCTGGCGGACGTACGCGCTGCGCAACGACGGCGTACTGCTGCGCTGGTTCGTCAGCCTGGACAAGACCGGCAAGGAGGTCTGGCGCGCGGCCGGGTCGTATGCGGGCTTCTCAGCGGTCAAGACCGTCGCGTTGCTCAGCCGTACGTCGTCGTACGACACGCTGCTCGCGACGACCCAGGGCGGTGCGCTGTACACCATCCGGATCCCGCTGACCTCGCCGATGAAGCCGATCGTGAAGACGGTGCGCAGCAGCACCTGGCAAGGTTTCGAGACGCTGCTGACCAGCCGCTGTGGTCAGTACGGCACACTCCTGCTCGGCATCGACAAGGACACCGGCTCCGGATACCTGTACGCCGTTGGGCACGCCAACGGGACTGCGACGGTCATCAACAGCCTCGGCAAGGTCCCCGCGACCTTCAGCGACCCGGTGAACTTCAGCTGGGCGAGCGTCGTGGACGCCCCGCTGTTCGGCGAATAGGTCTCAGGGCGCCGGTGGCAGGTCGTCGAGGAAGTCCGCGGTCGGCGTGAAGAACAGGCAACCGGTGACCGCGGTCGAGAAGTCGAGCAGCCGGTCGTGGTTGCCTTCGGGTACGCCGATGAACATCCGCCGGAGCATCAGCTCGGTGACCGACGGTGTCTTGGCGTACCCGATGAAGTACGTGCCGAACTCCTGCTCGCCGATCGTCCCGAACGGCATGTTGTCGCGCAGGATCTGCAGCTCGTTGCCGTCCTCGTCCTCGACGACGTTGAGCACGATGTGCGCGTTGCCCGGCTTCTTCGCGTCGTCGAGCTCGATGTCGTCGAGCTTCGTCCGGCCGACGGCGAGCTCCTGCTGCTCGACGCTGAGCGCGTTCCACGCCTTCAGGTTGTGCAGGTACTTCTGCACGATCACGTAGCTGCCACCCTGGAAGTCGGGGTCCTCGTCACCGATCAGTACGGCGGCCTGGGCCTCGGAACCAGTCGGGTTCTCGGTGCCGTCGACGAAGCCGAGCAGGTCGCGCATCTCGAAGTACTTGAAGCCATGCACCTCGTCGACGACCGTGGCGGCGCCGTCGAGGACATTCATGATCTGGGCGGCCAGCTCGAAGCACTGGTCCTGGTGCGCGGCGCGGATGTGGAACAGCAGGTCGCCGGGTGTCGACGGCGCGTGGTGAGTGGCGCCCTGCAACTCGACGAACGGGTGCAGCTCGGCGGGGCGGGGGCCGCTGAACAGGCGGTCCCAGACGTCCGAGCCGATGCTGGTGACGCAGGACAGATTGCCGGCCGGGACGCGGAACCCGACCGAGCGGACGAGACCGCTCAGGCGCTCCAGCAGGTCGCGGGCCTGGGCCTCGCCGCCCTCCTCGATCCGCACGATCAAGAAGATCGCCGAACCGCTCAACGGCATCAGTACAGACTGCGGCAGCGCGTCCGTCGACCTGTCCGCCGCCGGCACCGGTTCAGTCACCACCGTGTTCTCCCTCCGTCCAGTTGGCCCGATCTTCTAGAGTCCAGTCATGGACCCGCAACAGCCCGGGCCGTCTCCGCGACCGGGCCCATACTCCCAGCCGGGACAGCAGCCACCGCCGCCGCCCCGCCCTGGCCCCTACCCACCACCGGGTCCATACCCCCAACAAGGCCCCTACCCACAGCAGGCCCCGCATCCGCAGCAGGGCCCGCATCCCCAGCAGGGCCCGCATCCGCAGCAGCCGTGGCCGTATCCGCAGCCTTGGGGCGCGCCGGCGCCGTACCCGGCTCCGTATGCCTACCGCGAGCCCCGCATCGTCCCGGCCCCACCAGGTACGCCGTTCCATCGCCTGGCCCGTACGCCGAAGAACACCTGGTGGCGCCCCCTGCTCGGGACACTGCTGCTCGGCGCCTGCGTCTTCTTCCTGACGTCGGCCGTCGTGGTCGCCTGGGCGATCGCGCACCGGGTCCTCGCCGGCCCGTTCCCGTCGCCCAGGGGAACGAACATCTTCCCGAGCGACACCGAGAACCTCGCGCTCACCCTGGTGATGCTCGGCGTCCTCACGCCGTGCGTCGGTCTGGCCGCGTGGCTGGTCCAGCGCCGGCCGTTCTGGAGCGTCGCGTCGGTGCTCAACCGCATCCGTTGGCGCTGGCTGTTGCTGTGCTGCGTGCCGGCGCTGGGGTACCTCGCGCTGTCGTACGGGATGAGTGTGCTGGTCGACGCGCTGTTCCCGGCCGGCGATGCGACCGGATCCTCTGGTGGTTCGTGGGTCGGCTTCAGCGCGTTCGTCGTACCGGCGCTGGTGATCCTGTTGCTCGTGCCGTTCCAGTCGGCGGCGGAGGAGTTCATGTTCCGCGGGTGGCTGATCCAGGCGGTCGGAGCGTACGGCCCGGACAACCCGAACGGGCGGGCGCGCTGGCTGCGGGTCCTGTTCCGGTCGCCCTGGCCGGGGATCGTGGTCGGCGGTGCGGCGTTCGTATCGGCGCACGGGTACACCGGCTGGGCGATGGCCGACATCTTCCTGTTTGCGGTGACGGTCGGCTGGCTGACGGTACGGACCGGGGGACTGGAGGCCGGTATCGCGCTGCACGCGCTGAACAACCTGCTGGCCTTCATGTTGCCTGCGGCAACTGGTCAGCTGTCCGGTTGGGACCAGCAGGGTGGCGCGCCGTGGACGCTGCTGATCTCGGACATCCCGTGCCTGGCGTTCTACGCGTTCGCGATCACCTGGCTGGCGCGCCGGCGAGAGATCGCCCGGGTCAGCTGAAGCAGGCTCAGCTAAAAGCAGGCTCGGCTAAAAGCAGGCGAGAACTGTCGGTCCGCTCTGGCAGGCTGTGCGGCGTGACGAACGCGAAGATCGAGGCCGTCCTGTTCGACTGGGGCGGCACCCTGGCAACCTGGCACGACATCTCCCTGTACGACACCTGGCGGGCGGTGACCGGCCACCTCGACGCGTCGGACTCCGCGGAGGCCGACGAGTTGGCGACCCGGCTGGTTGCGGCCGAGGGATCGGTCTGGCGGCGGTCACGCGACGAGCACCGGAGCAGCACGCTCGAGGAGGTGTGCGCGTTGGCAGGAGTCGAGCTGACGTCGGCGGCTCGTGCGGAGTACGAGCGGCAGTGGGATCCGCACACCGTGCTGGAGCCGGACGCGATGGAGACCCTGGCCGCGCTGAAGTCCCGCGGGCTGAAGATCGGTGTCCTGTCGAACACGATCTGGCCGCGTCGGCGCCACGAGGAGGTCTTCGCGCGGGACGGCGTACTCGATCTGCTCGACGGGGCGGTGTACACCAGCGAGATCGCGCACACCAAGCCGCACCCGGAGGCGTTCCTGGCCGCGATGCAGGCGGTCGGAGTGGCGGAGCCGTCCCGGTGCCTTTTCGTCGGCGACCGGCTGTTCGACGACGTCTGGGGAGCGCAGAACGCCGGGATGCGCGCGGCGCACCTGCCGCACAGCGCGATCCCGACCGAGCAGATCGGCCACACGGAAGGTACGCCGGACGCGACCGTCCAACGCCTGACCGAACTGATCGCCCTGGTCGACAGCTGGAACGAGGCCGCAGCCTGAGAGCTGTCTAGCACCGTTACGTCATGCGCCCGACGCGCTACGGCTAGCGACGCGTCACCGAGTCTGGTTAACGTCCAACCTCCTGCCAAACCGCCCTTGGAGGTTCTTCACATGCTCACCACGCGCCGTCGGTTCGCCGCGCTCGTCGCGGCGGCCGCAGCCGGTCTGACGCTCACCAGCGGCATCTCCCAGGCCGCACCGCCCTCAGCCAGTACGACAGCCAGCACAGCGGCCAGTACGACGACCGCCGGGGGACCGCTGCACGTGATGTCGTACAACCTGCGCTACGCCAGCGCCACCCCGCCGAACTCGTGGGCCGAGCGGCGACCGGTGATGCGTGAGCAACTGCGGAAGGCTCGTCCGCAACTGCTCGGCACCCAGGAGGGTCTGTACTCGCAGCTCCAGGACATCCGGTCCGACCTCGGGCCGTCGTACGACTCGATCGGTGTCGGGCGGGAGGGCGGCAGCAAGGGGGAGTTCATGATGATCTTCTTCGACCAGCGCCGGCTGCAGCCGCTCGAATACGACCACTTCTGGCTGTCGGACACCCCGAACGTGATCGGTTCCCAGACGTGGGGCGGCTGCTGCCCGCGGATGGTCACCTGGGTCCGGTTCAAGGACCGGGCGACGGCGAAGGAGTTCTACGCCGTAAACACGCACCTGGAGGCGTACGACGCGACCGCGCGGTCGAAGTCCGCGGATCTGATCCTGCAGCGGATCGCCGGCTTCGACCCGGCGCTCCCGGTCGTCCTGACGGCCGACTACAACGAGGCTGCGAAGCCCGGGCTGACCGTGTACGACAAGCTCGTCACGAGCGGGAAGTTCGCGGACAGCTGGGTGACCGCCGAGCAGCGTAGCCCGCTGTTCGCGACGTTCCACGGGTACAAGCCACTGACGCCGAACGGGTGACCGGATCGACTGGATCCTCACCACGCCTGGCCTCCGGGTGCCGAAGGCGAACATCAACACCTTCAGCAAGGACGGCCAGTTCCCGAGCGACCACCTCCCGGTCGAATCCTGGATCAACCTCGGCTGACCCCCCGGCCCCTCAAACGGTGCGCATCCCGTCAGGTGACGGGCCGGCCTCTCAAACGGTCGGGGGGAGGAAACGGGAGGACCCCCGGGGCCAGGTCGTGGCTTCGGGGGTCCCTCGAGGGGTTTCGGTCGGGGTGTTACGCGGCGAGTGTCGGGTCGGCCAGCAGGCGGAGGCGGCCCAGCGCCTCGCGCTCGATCTGGCGGACCCGCTCCGCCGAGATGCCGTGCACGGCGCCGATGTCGGCCAACTTGGCCTGGCGGCCGTCGTGCAGGCCGTAGCGCCGCCGGATCACGTCCGCGGACCGCGGGTCGAGCTGGTCGACCAGGCTGAACAGGCCCGAGCGGTCCGACGCGTCCGCGACCAGCTGGTCCGGACCCGGCGCGGTCTCGGCCGCGATCAGGTCACCCAGCGAGGTCTCGCCCTCGTCGTCGACCGGACTGTTCAGGCTGATGTGGTCCCGGCCGATGCGGATCAGTTCGGTGACCCGCTCCGCGTCCAGGTTCAGCTCGGCTGCGATCTCGTCGATCTCCGGCTCCCGCCCGAGCTTGCGCTCCAGCGTGCGCCGCGCGGACCCGATCTGGTTCAGCTGCTCCACCACGTGCACCGGCAGCCGGACCACACGGGCCTGCTGCGCGATACCGCGGGTGATGGCCTGCCGCACCCACCAGGTCGCGTACGTCGAGAACTTGAAACCCTTCCGGTAGTCGAATTTCTCCACCGCCCGGATCAGTCCCGTGTTGCCCTCCTGGACCAGGTCCAGCAGCGGCATCTGGGACCGCCCGTACCGGCGAGCGATCGACACCACGAGCCGGAGGTTGGCGGTCACGAACCGCTGCTGCGCGCGCCGGCCCTCTTCGGCCAGCCACTCCAGCTCCTCCTCCGTGGCATATTTGGGCGCTCCGCCCTTCTTCCGTCCAACCCGCCCCTCGGCCAGCAGTTGCTCCGCCAGGAGTCCTGCCTCGACCGTCTCAGCGAGCTCGACCTCTTCCTCTGCGGTCAGCAAAGGCGTGCGTGCGATCTCTTCGAGGTAGAGACCAACACTGTCCTTGCCGTCGATACCGTCGTCCGTGCTGCGGACACGAGCCGTGCGAGCCACCGAAACTCCCTTCGTCGTTACATGGAGAGCAACGCTCGAGTAGGGTTCAAGATTCCAGGACGAGTGTGTAAACACCCTGAAGGTTCCCTGAGAGTTCCCGGCAGGGTTTCCGCCGTGGAAACCGATGTCCCACGGCCTTGCTGCCAAATGCGGCGCAACACCCCGGCGACTTCCTGAGAATCCGTCCAGAAATCAAACGCTCCGGTGTCCCCGGATGTGCTGCACAACACACATCCGGGCCAGAAATTCCGCCTTTCTAGCTCAGGCCGAGGGTGTCGAGCTCCCAGGCGAGCGTGAACGCGACCTCGCGCCAGGCGTCGTACCGCCCGCTGCGGCCGCCGTGGCCGGCCTCCATCTCGGTCTTCAGCAGGACGTCGGGATCACCGGTCGCGGTCGCGCGGAGTTTCGCCACCCATTTCGCCGGTTCGACGAAGAACACCCGGGTGTCGTTCAGGCTGGTGATCGCCAGGACGCGCGGATAGTTCTGCGCGCTGATGTTCTCGTACGGCGAGTAGGACTTCATGTACTCGTAGACTCCGGCGTCCTCGAGCGGATTGCCCCATTCCTCCCACTCGATCACGGTGAGCGGCAACGACGGGTCGAGAATCGTGGTCAGCGCGTCCACGAACGGGACCTCCGCGACGATTCCGCCGAACGCCTGCGGCGCGAGGTTCGCGACCGCGCCCATCAGCAGGCCACCGGCGCTGCCGCCCTGCGCGACGATCCGTTCCGGCCGTGTCCAGCCGGCCTCGACCAGGTGCTCGGCGGCCGCGACGAAGTCGGTGAAGGTGTTCCGCTTGGTGAGCATCTTGCCTTCGTCGTACCAGTGCCGGCCGAGCTCGCCGCCGCCGCGGATGTGCGCGATCGCGAACACCACGCCACGGTCGAGCAGCGACAGCCGCGGAATCGAGAACCACGGGTCCATCGAGCTCTCGTACGAGCCGTACCCGTACAGCACGACCGGCGCGTTCCCGTCCTTCGCGACGTCCTTGCGCGCGACCAGCGAGATCGGAACCTTGGTCCCGTCCGGAGCGGTCGCCCATTCGCGGTACTGGGTGTACGCGGTCAGGTCGACGCCGCCGAGCACCGGCTGCTGCTTGAGCAGTCGCCGCTCACCGGTCGCGACATCCACGTCGTACGTCGAGCCCGGCGTGACCAGAGACGTGTAGCCGAAGCGGTACCGCGTCTCGTGCCACTCGTCGTTGCGCCCGGGGGAGACCGTGTGGATCGGCTCGTCGAACTCCAGCCCCTCGGGCGCGCCGAAGCCATCCTCCGTACGGCGCATGATCGCCAGCTCGGTGAGCGCGTTGCGGCGCCGGTACAGGATCACGTGGTCGGCGAACGCGTCCGCGCCGAGCAGCCGGCTGCTCTTGTCGCCCTCGAGCAGCGTCGTCCACTCGCCGGGGGAGTTCAGCGGCGCGGTGGCGAGCGAAAAGTTCGGGGCGTCGGCGTTGTGCGTGATCAGCAGCTGGTCGCCGGCGTGCTCGACGTCGTACTCGACCCCTTCACGCCGCGGCGCGACCACGACTAGCTCGCCGGCCGGGTCCTGGGCGTCGAGCAGCCAGACCTCGCTGGTGAGCTTGCTGCCGAGCGCGATCATGATCGCCTTCTCGTTGCGGGTCAGGTCGACGCCGACCCAGAACCGCTCGTCGGTCTCTTCCATCACGAGCACGTCGTCCGGCGTACCGAGCGTGTGCCGCCAGACCTGGTACGGGCGCCAGGCGTCGTCGACCTTGGTGTAGAAGATCGTCGAGCCGTCGGCGGACCAGGCCGAGCCGTAGTGCACCTCGGGCAGCTCGTCCGGCAACAGCTCACCGGTGCCGAGGTCCTTGATCCGCAGGGTGAACCGCTCGTCGCCCTTGAGGTCGACGGAGTAAGCGAGCAGGCGGCCGTCCGGGGAGACGTCGACGGTGCCGAGCGAGAAGAACTCGGAGTCGCCGGCGACCTCGTTGCCGTCGAGCATCACCTCCTCGCCCGCGATCTCGCCGTCGGTGGCCGGCGGCTGGTCGCCGTCCACCTTCACCCGGCAGTGCAGCGCGTACTGCCGGCCCTCGATCGTGCGCGAGTAGTACCAGTACCCGCCGCGCCGGGCCGGGACGCTCAGGTCGGTCTGCAGCGTCCGGTCGGAGATCTCCTTGAAGAGTGCCTCACGCAACGATTCCAGGTGCGCGGTACGCGCCTCGGTGTAACTGTTCTCGGCCCGCAGGTACCCCAGCACCTCGTCGTCGGTCTTGTCCCGCAACCACTCGTAGTCGTCGACGAAGGTGTGACCGTGATGGGTCCGCTCAACCGGCTTCCGCGCGGCGATCGGGGGCGTAAGAGATGAAGACTCAGACATGCCCGCGAGACTACCCGGCGAGCCTCAGATCCCGTACGTCGCGACGACCGGTGCGTGGTCGCTCCAACGCTCGGCGTACGTCGGGGCTCGGTGGACGACGCAACCGGTCGCGGCGGTCGCCAGGTCGGGGGAGGCGATCTGGTAGTCGATGCGCCAGCCGGCGTCGTTGTCGAAGGCCTTGCCTCGCCAGGACCACCACGAGTACGGACCGGGACCGTCGCCACCGAAACGGCGGCCGAGGTCGACCCAGCCGGACTCGAAGAGCCGGTCCATCCAGGCGCGTTCCTCGGGGAGGAATCCGCTCTTCTTGCGGTTCGCCTTCCACGCCTTCAGGTCCTCTTCGCGGTGCGCGATGTTGAGGTCGCCGCACATCAGCACGTGCCGCCCGTCCGCGCGTAGTTCGGCCAGCCGCGCGGTGATCGCGTCGAGGAACGCGTACTTCTCCTCCTGGCGCGGCGGCGTCTCGAACTCGCCCGTGAACACATACGTGCTCACTGCGGTCAACGTCGTACCGTCGTCGAGGACGACATCTGCCTCGACCCAGCGCCCGGAGCCGTCGAAGCGCGCCGGTCCGATCGCCGCGCGCTCGTCCTTGATCGGCCGTCGGCTCGCCACGGCCACGCCGGCGCGACCCTTGTGGCCGTCGATCGTCGGCTCGGCATGCGCGATGTTCCAGTCGCCGCCGAGCAGTTCCCGCAGTACGTCGTCCGACGCGCGAACTTCCTGCATCAGCACCAAGTCGGGGTCCGTGCTCTCCAGCCACGGCACCATCCCTCGCCGGAAGGCGGCCCTGATCCCGTTCACATTCACCGTGGCAACCGTCAGCACGCCGGAACCCTACCCGTTGTGGTGCCCCGGCTTGACCACCATCAGCACCAGCACGACCAGCCAGAGCAGCGAGAAGATCCCGGACGTCATCGACAGCATCTTCGCCTTCGACACCACCGCACCACGCGCCTCGGCGTCCCCACCGGCCACCGCGAGCACACTGGACTGCGCCGGTACGACGAGGAACGCCAGCACCAGCGCTGCGGCCAGCGTGAGAACGATCGACACGATCACCCACGCTTCACCGGTGACCTGCATGCCGCCCGCGACCGCGAACCCGAACACCGGGACGGCGAGGCTCGCCCACGCGTACACCCGGGTGATGCGGTGCAGCACCTCCAGGCCGCCCGCGTCCGGCGTCTCGGCGGTCAGCACGCGGCGCGCGATCGGCGGGAACATGCTGGCCGCGATCGTCACCGGGCCGACGCACAGGATGGCCGCGAGGATGTGCACCGTCAGGAAGAACTTGTTCATCAACGCTCACTCGGACGTAGTCGTGAGGATCGCGTCCAGCGACCGTTCGCAGAGGTGCTCGAGAGCTTCCGGTGACACGGTCGGGTTGTCGATCCACAGCAGGAGGGTCTGCTCGACGTAACCCTGCCAGCCGTGGCACGCGAGCTCGACGACGGGGGTGACCTCGACGCCACTCTCGGCGACCGCGCTGATCACCCACTGGCTGAAGACGCGCCGCAGGTCCGAGTGCAGGGTGCGGATGTCGGGATCACCGGCCGCGGACATCAGCAGCGTCGCGCGGTACAGCTGCGGAGCCTCGAGTACGGCGCGGACGAACGCGCGGATGCCGGCTCGGAGCTGCTCGTGCGGAGGCAGCGAGGGGTCTGGAGCGGTCCGCAGCATGACCTCCGCGGCGGCCTCCTCGATGACGGCGTACTGGAATTTCTTCTTGGAGCCGAAGTAGTGGAACAGCAGCGCGGGGGAGACGCCGGCCTCGGTCGCCACCAGTTCGACGGTCAGCTCGCGGTGCGGGTCCGCGAGCAGCACCCGGCGGGCGGCCTCGAGGATCTGCGCCCGCCGCTGGTCGGGCCGCAGGCGCGAAGTGGAGGTCGAGGTCATAGCGGACAGTCTATTGAGTAAATGGTCAACAAGCCATTACTGTTGAGTACCCACTCAACAAGCTGGAGGTCCAGATGCGTCCGTTGGCCGGTCAAGTCGTCCTCGTCACCGGAGCTTCCCGGGGGATCGGCGCCGCGGTGGCGCGGAAGCTGGCCCAGGACGGCGCGAAGCTCGCGCTGGTCGGTCTCGAGCCCGACGAGCTGAAGAAGGTCGCCGAGGACTGCGGCCCGGACGCCGGCTGGTGGGAGGCCGACGTCACCGCCACCGACTCGTTGCGCGCCGCGGTCGAGGGGATCGCCGAGCGCTACGGCCGGATCGACGTGGTGATGGCGAACGCGGGGATCGCGGCGCCGGGGTTCAGCCGGAGCATGGACCCGAAGGTGTGGGAGCGCGTCATCGACGTCGACCTGCTCGGCGTCTGGCGGACCGTGCACCTGACGTTGCCGTACCTCCTGGAGAGCAAGGGGTATCTGCTGCTCGTCTCCTCGCTGGCCGCGATCGTGCACATCCCGGGCCTGGCGTCGTACAACGTCGCCAAGGCCGGCGTCGAGGCGATGGGGGACACGCTGCGGCCGGAGCTGAAGCACCTCGGCGTGCGGGTCGGCGTCGCGCACATGACGTTCGTCGACACCGACATGGTGCGTGGGGTCGACGGGCACCCGGTGTTCGGCAAGGTGCGGACCGGGATCCCGCTGGTGAGTAAGACGTACCCGCTCGAGTTCGCCGTGGACAAGTTCGTCGAGGGCATCAAGAAGCGGTCCCGAACGGTGCACGTTCCGGGCTGGATCGGCGCGATGAAGGTGGTCCGCTGGGTGCTCCCGCACGTCATCGAGCTAGGCTCGCGATTCAGCGTTCCGAAGTCCGACGCGGCCGCGCTCGCCGACATCCAGACCCGCGGCGCCGAGGCGTCGTCGCGACCGAGCGGCGCTGGCGGCCAGGCCGACTCGGAGAAGGCAGCCCACAGGTGAGCCGCGAGTACGACGTCGTACTGCTCGGCGCGAGTGGTTTCACGGGGGCGCTGACCGCGGAGTACCTGGACAAGAACGCTCCGGACGGACTCCGCTGGGCCGTTGCCGGACGCAACAAGTCGAAGCTGGAGCGGTTCGGCAAGGACATCCTGCACGCGGACGTGACCGACCCGAAGTCGCTGCAGGCGCTGGCCGAGTCCACGAAGGTCGTCGCCACCACGGTCGGCCCCTACATCCAGTACGGCGAAGCGCTGGTCGCCGCCTGCGCCGAGGCCGGAACGGGGTACCTCGACCTCACCGGCGAGCCGGAGTTCGTGGACCGGATGTACGTGCGGTACCACGAGCGCGCGCAGCAGACGGGTGCCCGGATCATCCACGCGTGCGGCTTCGACTCGATCCCGTACGACCTCGGTGTGCAGTTCACCGTCGAGCAGTTGCCGGAGAACGTGCCGATCCAGCTCGACGGCCTGCTCCGGGCCGGCGGCCGTCCCTCGGGCGGCACCTTTCATACTGCGATCACCGCGTTCTCCCGGCCCAAGCAGAACCTGGACGCACACCGTGCCCGGCGGGCCGCTGAACCGCGTCCGGTGGGACGGCGAGCCCGCGCGGTCGCGGGCAGCATCCACCGCCAGGAAGGGTTCTGGGCGGTGCCATTGCCGACCGTCGACCCGCAGATCGTCGGGTACTCGGCGCGTCTGCTGGACCGCTACGGACCGGACTTCCGCTACTCGCACTATGCCGCGGTGAAACGTCTGCCCACCGTCGCGGCGGGCGTCGGCGGCGTCGGCCTGCTGATCGCTGCGGCGCAGATCCCGCCGGCCCGCAAGGCCTTGCTGAACCGCCTGCAACCCGGCGACGGACCGAGCCCGGAGCGCCGCGCGCGGTCCTGGTTCAACGTCCGCTTCGTCGGCCGGGGCGGCGGCAAGCAGGTGATCACCGAGGTCGCCGGCCGCGACCCCGGGTACGACGAGACCGCGAAGATGCTCGGCGAGAGCGCACTGTGTCTGGCGCTCGACGACCTGCCGGAGACCGCCGGTCAGACCACGACGGCCGCAGCGATGGGACCCGCGCTGCGCGAGCGACTGGTGAAGGCGGGGATGACCTTTGCCACCCTCGGCGTCGACCACTACTAGCCCGGACGGCACCCGGGTCGCCGTCTACGACTACGGCAACGCCGGCGCGCCGGTGCTGATCTGCGTCCACGGCTACCCGGACAACGGGTCGCTCTGGGAGCCGGTCGCCGAACGTCTCGCCGATGACTTCCACGTGATCGCGTACGACGTCCGCGGCGCCGGTGCTTCGGATCAGCCGAGCCGCACGGCGGCGTACCACCTCGATCGGTTGCAGGACGACTTCCGCGCGGTGATCGACGCGGTGTCGCCCGACCGGCCGGTGCATGTGCTTGCGCACGACTGGGGATCGATTCAGTCCTGGCACTTCGTCACCGACCCGGCGTTGCAGCACCGCATCGCGTCGTTCGTGTCGATCTCCGGGCCGTCGCTGGACCACGCGGGGCACTTCCTCCGGCGACGCAGCCGCGCCGCACTCCGGCAGCTCGTGCACTCCTGGTACATCTTCTACTTCCACCTGCCCTGGCTGCCCGAGCTCGGCTGGCGGAAGGGATGGGCGCACCGCGTCTTCAGCCGGCTGGAGCCGCAGGACGCTGAGGACAAACGATTGATCGGCGACTACCTGCACGGCATGAAGTTGTACCGCGCAAACGTTGTCCCTCGCCTGCTGCGGCCGGGTCAGCGGCGGACCGACGTACCTGTGCTGGCGGTGTCACCGGAGGGCGATCCGTTCGTCACGACGCCGCTGCAGATCGACGGAGCGCGATGGGCCACCGACCTGACGGTGAAAGTGGTCAGGGGCGGCCACTGGATGCCCCGGAACGATCCCGGACTTGTCGCCGAACTGGTACGGAAACACGCCGGTCAGGTGGCAGGCTGGGAGGTATGAGGACGCTTCTGAACCTGATCTGGCTGGTGCTGGCCGGCTTCTGGCTGGCCATCGGGTACGCCGTCGCGGGGATCATCTGCTGCATCCTGATCATCACCATCCCGTTCGGGATCGCGTCGTTCCGGATCGCCGGGTACACCCTGTGGCCGTTCGGGCGCACCATCGTCGACAAGCCGGGCACCGGGGCGGGCGCGCTGCTCGGCAACCTGATCTGGATCATCTTCGCGGGCTGGTGGCTGGCACTCGGCCACCTGACCACAGGGATCGCGCTGTGCCTGACGATCATCGGCATCCCGCTCGGGATCGCGAACTTCAAGCTGATCCCGATCTCCCTGGTGCCGCTCGGCAAGGACATCGTGCCGAGCGACCGGCCGTTCGCCGTCCGGTGAGGTCGCTGACCGTCCTCGGTTCCTGCGGCGCGTGGCCCGAGGCCGGTCGCGCGTGCGCCGGGTTCCTGCTCGAGTACGACGGGTTCCGGGTGGTGCTCGACCTCGGGTACGCCGCGTTGCCGCGCCTGCTCGCGCACTGCCCGAAGGGTGATGTCGACGCGGTCGTGGTGACGCACCAGCACCCGGACCACTGCGTCGACGTGAGCGGCCTGGCCCGGGTCCGGCACTACGAGGCGCCGGACGCGCCGCCCGTCGCGCTGCATTGCGCCCCGGGCGTTCTCGACGTACTGCGGGCCCTCGAGCCGAACCCGGATCCGGCGGAGGTCTTCGCCGTCCACGATCTGGCGTCGACGACACGGATCGGGCCGTTCGACGTGCTGGTCGTGGAACTGCCGCACTACAAGACGAATCTCGGGGTGCGGTTGAGCGCGCCCGGGGTCTCGGTCGCGTACACCGGTGACAGTGGGCCGTCGCCCGAGCTGCAGCGGTTGGCGGAGGGGACGGACCTGTTCATCTCGGACGCGACCTATCAGGGCTCGTCCCACGACAGCTACCTGATGACTGCGGCGGAAGCGGCTCGGGGCGCGAGTGGAGCCAAGCGGCTGTTGCTCACGCACTTCTGGCCCGGCTCCGACCGCACGGTATCCGTGGTGGAGGCACGCCGCGAGTTCGCCGGCGAGGTCATCGAGGCCGACGAAGGTCTGCGGCTGACCCTCTGAAAGGGTGCCCCAGGCAACCTAGCTGTGTTCGGCGTCGACGACCTTGCGGACGTTGGTGATGTCACCGCAGCCGGACCGGATCAGGCGGGCGCGCTCCTGTGCGAACGTGTCGCCGAGATCGCGCCGTACGGTCTCGGTGATGTCGGTGCGGGCCGGATTGAGGACGTCGCGCTCTTCCTCGTCGAGGTGGTGGGTGAGTGCCTCGGACAGTTCGTGCAGCTTCGCGCTGAACTCCTCGCTACCGACGTCCTCGACCTCCATCAGCGCGAGCAGCGCATCGTTGCCCTCGGCATGCTCGTGTTCGGAGTGCTCGACCTCGTCGGCGTCGATCGCGTCCTTGCGGCGCAGCGTCGGGTAGACCTTCGACTCTTCGGCCTCGGCGTGCGCGATCAGAACGGTCGCCAGATCGGCGAGCACCGCCTCCCGGTCGCTCCGGACGTCACGCAACTCCCGCAGCGCCTCCTCGAACCACCGGTGGTCGGCCAGGATGATCTCGACCACGTCTCCACTGGCCGACGGCAAGATCCTCGGCATGCGTCATCTCCTCTCTCAGGCCTAACCGGTACCCGGATAACCTGCGGTCATGCCGACCCCAGTCCAGTCAGCGCTCGTCCGTCGCCCGAGTCCGCGGCTCGCCGACGGGCTTGTCACCCACATCGAGCGGCAGCCGGTCGACGTCGAGCTCGCGACGCGTCAATGGCAGCGGTACGTCGATGCGCTGCACGACACCGGTTGGACCACGGTCGAGGTGCCACCGATCGACGAGTGCGCCGACAGCGTCTTCGTCGAGGACACGATGGTCGTGTACGGCGACCTCGCGGTGATCGCCCGGGCCGGTGCGAACGAGCGACGCGCGGAAGCCGCCGCGGCCGCGCAGACCGTCGCGAGCCACGGCTACCGGATCGAGCACATCACTGAGCCGGGCACGCTGGACGGGGGCGACGTACTGAAGGTCGGCTCGACGATCTACGTCGGGCAGGGTGGACGGACGAACGCGGCGGGGATCGAGCAACTGCGTGCCGCGTTCGCCCCGCTGGGTGCCGACGTCCGGGCGGTGCCGGTGCGGAAGGTGCTGCATCTCAAGTCGGCCGTCACCGCGCTGCCCGACGGGACGGTGATCGGGTACGAGCCGCTCGTCGACGACGCGGGCGCGTTCGACCGCTTCCGGCCCGTTCCGGAGGAGGCCGGCGCACACGTTGTACTGCTGGGGGAGGATCGGCTGCTGATGGCTGCGTCCGCGCCGAAGTCCGCCGAGCTGTTCGAAGGGTTGGGCTACAAGCCGGTTGTCGTGGACATCAGCGAGTTCGAGAAGCTCGAGGGCTGTGTCACGTGCTTGTCGGTGCGCTTGCGCGGCTGAGCATGCGTCGCGCGTCTCGGGCGAGCTGCAGCTCGCGCCTCTTGCCACGTCCCTCGGCGACCTCGCACGCCTCCACCAGTGCCGCGCGATAGACCGTCGAGTCCGGGTGTCCGGGTGGTGCGTGCCGGACGACCTCGCTGAGGGTCCGGAGAGCGGCCGCGATGTCGCCGCACGCGAGCAATGCCTGTCCGAGCGCCGACCGGTTGCGAAGCAGTTGCGGATCGTCGGCCGCGGCCTCCGCCTCGTCCGCGGTCACGATGTCCGCCAGCAGGTCGGCCTCGGCCCGTGGGCCACCGACCATCAACCGCGCGCCGGTGACCGCCTCGGCCGCCGCATGGGTCAGCTCATGATGCGGCCCGAACACCTCGACCAGTTGCGGCGTCAGCAGCTCGAACCACGCGATCGCTCGTCCGTAGTTCGCCGTCGCCAGCAGTCCCTGTGCCACACGCAGCCGGACCCGCAAGGTGGCCGGGTCGTCCGCCGGGAGAACCTGCTCCCGAGCGACCAGCGCCGACTGGTAGAACGGCAGCGCCCGGCCGGGCTCGCTCTCGTCCCAGTACGCCTCGGCCTGCCGGTACTCCGGGGCGCCGTCGAGCTCCGGATGCGCCGCGATCGCCGAGACCGGCTCCCGTCGTACGACGGCACGCACCGGCGGCTCGATCAGGCGGCGGCCGACGTAGCTGCGGCCGCCGGTCGGGATCACCCGGTACTGGCCGTGCTTCGACACCGGAACCCACAGCACGGTGCTGTAGAGCGTGCGGATCGAGGACCCGCAGTTCTCGCAGACGTCGCGGTGCCCGTAGAACCGGCTACCCATCGGGCCCGCGGTCTCGGCGGCCCGCCAGGCCTCCGAGGCCGCCGTGCAGGGCGCACAGAACGGGTAGACCCCGCGCCGCTCCTCATTCATTCGGCCCATTGTGGTCAGTTTCGGGTTCGCCGTCCTCATCCGCAGCGGTGATCCGTACTTTTGTCAGCGCCGGATCGTCCACGGCGAACGTCCGCACCGGCCCCGGCGGTGTGTCCGCGGTCTCGAACCGCACCGTCACCCGCCCGCGGCCGGACCCCCAGACCCAGCCCTGCCCGTGCTCGGGATGCGCCACGTCCTGCCCGGGGTGGAATCCGAGCTGGTCCCGCGGGCGGGCCGGCAGCTCGACGATCTCGATCGGGTTCCCGGCGTGCTCCTCCTCGGTGAAGAGGTCGTCCTGGATCCAGTCGGCGAGTGACGAGACGCCTACACCGAGCAACCGGATGCCGCCGCCGATCTCGCTCTCCTCGAGCAGCCGGCGGGCGACCCGCGCGATCACCCGCGCGTCGTCGGTCGGTCCGGCCAGCGTCGACGACCGGGTGTGCGTGGTGAAGTCGTGCATCCGCGTCTTCACCGTGACCGTGCGGCCGGACAGCTGCGCCTTCTGCAACCGCTCGGACACCCGCAGCGCCATCCGGTCGCTGATCGCCGCCAGAAGCGCGCGGTCGATGATGTCGGTCTCGAACGTGTCCTCGACACTGACCGACTTGGTCTCCCGGTCGCTGACCACCGGACGGTCGTCGGCGGCGACCGCGAGCCGATGCAGGCTGGTGCCGTGCGCGGAGCCGATCTGCCGCACCAGCTCGTCCTCGTCGAGCTGCTGCAGATCCGCGACGGTCCGCACACCGGCCATGCTCAGGCGCTGCGCCGTTGCCGGGCCGACCCCGGGGATCACCGTGACCTGCATCGGCGCGAGGAACTCCGCCTCGGTCCCGGCCGGGACGACGACCACGCCGTCCGGCTTGTCGAGATCGCTGGCGATCTTCGCGATCAGCTTCGACGTCCCCGCGCCGACCGAGGCGGTCAGACCGCCGCTCACCTTCCGGATCGCTTCCTTCAGGTCGTTCGCGATCGCTTCGACATCGTCGACGGTCAGGTCGCTCAGTCCGCTGGCGGCCAGGTCGATGAACGCCTCGTCCAGCGACAGCGGCTCGACCAGCGGCGACAGCGCCCGCATCTCCGCCATCACCGCGATGCTGCTCTGCCGGTACGCCTCGAAGCGTGGGCTCAGGTACGCCGCGTGCGGGCAGCGCGACCGCGCTTCTGCGGTCGACATCGCCGAGCGGACGCCGTACTTGCGGGCCTCGTACGACGCCGTGGACACGACTCCGCGCACGCCGATCCCGCCGACGACCACGGGTTTGCCCCGGAGCGACGGCTTGTCCCGCTGCTCGACGGCCGCGAAGAACGCGTCCAGGTCGACATGCAGCACCGACGGATCATTACGCACCTGCCCAGTGTCCCCGTCAGCACCGACAATTGGTGCATGAGCTTCCCCGACCACTGGGACGACGGCACCGACCCGACCAGCGCCACACACCAGGTCCACTGGTACGACGACCGGACGGCGATCGTCCGCCAGTCCCTGCGAACCAACTTCGAGGGCCCGTTCCTGTACCTCTTGCTCGGTACCGAGCGCGCCCTGCTGCTCGACACCGGGACCGGCCACGTCCCGCTCCGGCCGTTGATCGACGAGCTGGTGGGGGAGCGGGAGCTGATCGTCGCGCACACGCACAGCCACGGTGACCACGTCGGCGGCGATGCGGAGTTCGAGAACGTGGTCGGCCCATCGGCCGCGGACGTCGCGGCGTACTTCGGGCTGACCGACTGGCCGAACGGCGTGGTGGAGCTCGACCTCGGTGGGCGGGTGCTCGACATCCTCCCGATCCCGGGCCATCACGCGTCGCACATCGCCGTCTACGACCGGGACACGCGGCTGCTGTTCAGCGGCGACTCGCTCTACCCGGGGCGGCTGTACGTCTTCGACTGGCCGGAGTTCCGGGCGAGCGTCGCGCGGCTCGGGGAGTTCGTTGCCGGGGGCAAACCGGTGGAATGGGTGCTCGGCGCCCACATCGAGATGACCACCGAGCCGGCGCAGGACTACCCGATGGGCGCCGACCAGCATCCCGGCGAGCACGAGTTGCCGCTGCGCCCCGGCGTACTGACCGAGCTGGTGGACGTGATGGCGACGGCCGGCGAGGAGCCGGTCCGGATCGAGCGCGAGCACTTCATCGTGTTCCCGGTGGTGCCACCACGCGAATGATCAGCGCACAGGTGGGCACCTTCAGGCACACTGAGCGAAGGAGCCACCAGGGGAGGCGCTGATGGGTGAGGAAGTCGACCGGGTCGAGTTCACCCGGGCGGACCGGACCGCGTTCCGCGCTCAGGTCCATCGCAATCTGGACGCCTTCGCGCGGATGCTGCGCGAGGCCCGGTTCGCGCCCGAGAAGCCGATGACCGGTATCGAGATCGAGCTGAACCTGGTCGACGAGCGCTGCGACCCGGCGATGAAGAACTCCGAGGTGCTGAGCGCGATCGAGGACGACGCGTTCCAGACCGAGCTCGGGCAGTTCAACATCGAGATCAACGTGCCGCCCGGGCAGATCGACGGTCTCGGGCTGGACACGATGGAGTCGAGCATCCGGGACAGCCTGAACGCGGCCGAGGACAAGGCGGCCCGGACCGGCTCGTCGATGGTGATCGTCGGGATCCTGCCGACGCTGCTGACCGAGCACATCCGCCGCGACGCACTCAGCACGAACCCGCGGTACTCGTTGCTCAACGACCAGATCTTCGCGGCCCGCGGCGAGGACGTGCAGATCTCCATCGATGGTGTCGAGCGGCTGCAGGTGACCGCGGACAGCATCGTCCCCGAGGCCGCCTGTACGTCGACGCAGTTCCATCTCCAGGTCACGCCAGAGGCCTTCCCGCGGTACTGGAACGCGGCGCAGGCGATCTCCGGCGTGCAGCTCGCGGTCGGTGCGAACTCGCCGTTCCTGTTCGGCAAGGAATTGTTGCGCGAGACCCGGATCGCGTTGTTCGAGCAGGCCGCCGACACTCGCACGCACGAACTGAAGACGCAGGGCGTCCGGCCGCGGGTCTGGTTCGGTGAACGATGGATCACGTCGATCTTCGACCTCTTCGAGGAGAACTCGCGCTACTACCCGGCGCTGCTCCCGGTCACCTCCGACGAGGACCCGATCGCGGTCCTGGACCGCGGTGACACTCCGGCCCTTTCGGAATTACGCCTGCACAACGGGACGATCTATCGCTGGAACCGCCCGGTGTACGACGTTGTCCGGGAGAAGCCGCATCTGCGCGTCGAGAATCGTGTCCTGCCGGCCGGTCCGACAGTGGTCGACACGATTGCCAACGGCGCCTTCTATTTCGGACTCGTCCGTGCGCTGGCCGATGACGAACGGCCGATCTGGTCGCAGATGTCGTTCAGCGCCGCCGAGGAGAACTTCCACGCAGCCGCCCGGCACGGCATCGACGCCGAGGTCTTCTGGCCCGGGGTCGGCACGGCCCGTGCGACCGAGCTGGTGCTCAGACGCCTGCTGCCGTTGGCGGTTCGCGGTCTGGACGCCTGGGGCGTCGACGTCGCGGTCCGCGACCGGCTGCTCGGGATCATCGAGCAACGCTGCCTGACCGGCCGCAACGGCGCGTCGTGGCAGGCCGACGAGTTCCACCGCCTGTATACAAAGGGGCCGTACGGTCGGCGGGACGCGTTGCGCGGAATGCTCCGCGGGTATCGCGACCACATGCACGCGAACACTCCCGTGCACGCGTGGCCGGTGGACTGAACCGGTTCGTACCGCGCGACAACGTAGGACAGTGCGCGCCGAACCAGGCGGAACTCCGGTCCTTCTGACGGAACCTCGTCGACCTTGCCCAGGGCAACGGCGTCGGCGGGTTCCGGCACGAGTTCGATAACGACCCGACATACAGGGGTGGCGCTTTCGGTGACAGCCCTGCAAAGGTGTGCGCACCGGAAGGTTAGCGGGGCCCACCGGGGGTAGTACTCGGGCACCGGCAGCCCTCCGTCACCGTTGCGACACAACAGGTGCAAATGCAGCGGATGCCGACCGCGGTCGGGAGCAGTATCGTTCGAGACGGGTCGACACACACCCGGAGGTGAGGCAGGGCGATGACGACCATCGTCGTGGGTTACGTGCCGAAGGCGGAAGGCCGTGCGGCCCTTCGGCGGGCAGCGGAGGAAGCGACGCTGCGAGACGCCAAGCTGGTGGTGGTGAACTCGCATCGGGGCGGGCGCAGCTTCGACAGCGACGAGGCGGCGGCCAGTGACGCCGCGCTGAGCGAAGTACGGGAGCAGCTCGACTCGACCGGTGTGCCCTACGAGGTACGCCAGTTGGTGCGTGGCCTGGACCCGGCGGAGGA
Organism: Kribbella sp. NPDC043289; assembly: GCF_056436705.1. Classification (NCBI taxonomy): domain Bacteria; kingdom Bacillati; phylum Actinomycetota; class Actinomycetes; order Propionibacteriales; family Kribbellaceae; genus Kribbella; species Kribbella sp. NPDC043289. Next base: position 1,581,330 of record NZ_JBWKCB010000001.1, on the reverse strand, counting down.
CCTGGTGGCCGTCGCCGAGCAGGTGCATGCGGAGTTCATCGTGATCGGCCTGCGGCGCCGGTCGCCGGTCGGCAAGCTCATCCTCGGCAGCAACGCGCAGCGGGTGCTGCTCGATGCTCCGTGTCCGGTGCTGGCCGTGAAGGCCGAGGAAGGGGAGGACTGAGGTGACGTCGACACGCAGCAGGAAGCTGTGCCTCGCGCAACAGCCGGACGCCGACGAGATGCTGAGCAGAGATCCGTTCGCCCTGCTGGTCGGGATGTTGCTCGACCAGCAGATCCCGATGGAGCGCGCGTTCGCGGGCCCGGTCGCGATCGCGCAGCGGATGTGCGGTCCCTTCGATCCCGCCACGGTCGCGCACTACGACCCGGACGCCTTCGTCGAGGTGGTGGCCGGCCCGCCCGCGGTGCACCGGTTCCCGACCGCGATGGCCGCCCGGATCCAGACCCTGGCCAAACACCTCGACGAGCAGTACTCCGGTAACGCCTCGGGCCTGTGGTCCGATGTGAAGTCCGGGGACGACCTGCTGGCCAGACTGTCGGCCCTGCCGGGCTTCGGCGCGCAGAAGGCGAAGATCTTCGTCGCGCTGCTCGGCAAGCAACTGAAGGTGCGGCCGCGTGGCTGGCGCGAGGCCTCCGAGCCGTACGGCGAGGACGGCGCGTACAAGTCCGTCGCGGACGTGATCGACGTTGCCTCACTGGTCAAGGTGCGGCAGTTCAAGCAGGAGCAGCAACTGGTCCGGCAGCGGGTGGTGGCCCGGCCGCTGCGGAGGACCCGCAACGGGTGACGACGACGCGTGGCAGCGGTGACAAGGGCCCCCGGAAATACGCTCTCCGGGGGGTCGTGCGACGCCTGAGCTTGGTTCGCGGATTACAATGGACTGTTGTCGCCGCCTGACCAGCGAGCAGCCGCACACCGCAGTACCCAAAAGCTCAGCTTCACAACGTCGTACCGTCGTACAAACCCTGCGTCAGACGAGAGGTAATTCGTGTCGTCCAGCTCGTCCGAGAACCTTCCCGCCGAACCGGCTAGGGCCGTGGCCGCCGCCACCGTCCGCAGTACGGCTCAAAGGACCAGCGCCCGAGTCACCGACCCCGCAGCCAAGAAGGCGGCGGCGAAGAAGGCGGCGGTGAAGACCGCCGGCACCAAGGAGGACGGTATCCCCGCGAAGAAGGCCGCTGCCAAGAAGGCTACGGCGAAGAAGGCAGTGTCCGAAGCGGGTGTGGCGATCGACCCGAAGACCGGGAAGCCGCGCGCGCTCGACGACGTGGACGAGTCCGACTTCAGCCCGGAATCGGTGAAGCCGCTGGAGAAGGAGCTCACCGAGGACCAGGGCTTCATCGTCTCCGAGGCCGACGAGACCGACGAGCCCGAGCAGCAGGTGATGGTCGCCGGTGCTACCGCCGACCCGGTCAAGGACTACCTGAAGCAGATCGGCAAGGTCCCGCTGCTGAACGCCGAGCAGGAGGTCGAGCTCGCGAAGCGGATCGAGGCCGGCCTGTTCGCCGAGGAGCAGATCGCCGACGAGGCGGCCAAGCTCAAGGAGAAGGTCCGCGACGAGTACGAGTGGATCTCCGAGGACGGCCGCCGCGCCAAGAACCACCTGCTCGAGGCCAACCTGCGCCTGGTGGTGTCGTTGGCCAAGCGGTACACCGGCCGCGGCATGCTGTTCCTGGACCTGATCCAGGAGGGCAACCTCGGTCTGATCCGTGCGGTCGAGAAGTTCGACTACACCAAGGGCTACAAGTTCTCGACGTACGCCACCTGGTGGATCCGGCAGGCGATCACCCGGGCGATGGCCGACCAGGCCCGCACCATCCGGATCCCGGTGCACATGGTCGAGGTCATCAACAAGCTGGCCCGTGTCCAGCGGCAGATGCTGCAGGACCTGGGCCGGGAGCCCACTCCGGAGGAGCTCGCCAAGGAGCTCGACATGACCCCGGAGAAGGTCATCGAGGTGCAGAAGTACGGCCGCGAGCCGATCTCGCTGCACACCCCGCTCGGTGAGGACGGCGACTCCGAGTTCGGTGACCTGATCGAGGACTCCGAGGCGATCGTCCCGGCCGAGGCGGTCTCGTTCACGCTGCTCCAGGAGCAGCTGCACGCGGTCCTCGACACGCTGTCCGAGCGTGAGGCCGGCGTGGTCTCGATGCGCTTCGGTCTCACCGACGGCCAGCCGAAGACCCTGGACGAGATCGGCAAGGTGTACGGCGTAACCCGCGAGCGGATCCGCCAGATCGAGTCCAAGACGATGTCGAAGCTCCGGCACCCGTCGCGTTCGCAGGTCCTCCGGGATTACCTGGACTGATGTCATGACGCAGTGGATCGCCAGTGCGCTTGCGCTGGTGATCCCTGTGGTCGACACGGCTTCTCTGGCCGCCGCCGTACTCACGGCGGCGGCCTTGCTGTTGGCGCTGGTGGTCGTCGCGCGGTCGTCCGCGCCCACCGCCACGCCGCTGCTTGCGCGGGCCTCGTCGGTCCGCGACCGGGCCGAGCAGACAGTGTTCCTGCGGCTGCGTGATCCTGACGCCGCCGGTCGGCCACGCCCACGAGCACCGGGACGGTAGCGCTCCACCTCGCTACCTGTTCCTACTCACTCGTGGAGTTCTGCTGTGCCTTCCTTCCTGGAGGCACCGGTCGCCGGTGCCTATCACTTGCTCACGTCCCTCGTGGACACTCTTCAACCGCTGACCGGCGCGTACGCCGCCGTCATCGCGATCGTCCTGTGCACCCTCGTCGTACGACTGTGTCTCGTCCCGCTGAGCGTGCGGGCGCAGCGTGGGCTCAAGGCCCGCGCCGCGATGATGCCGCAGCTGAAGCAGCTGTCCGAGAAGCATCGCGGCAATCCCGAACGTCTGCAGCGTGAGGTCGCGAAGCTGCAGGCCGAGTCCGGTACGTCGTTGTTCGCCGGGTTCCTGCCGATGCTCGCGCAGTTGCCGTTCTTCTGGCTGATGTACACGCTGTTCTCCCGCACGGTGGTGGCGGGGGAGTCGAACCAGCTGATCAGCGGGAGCCTGCTCGGTGCGCCGCTCGGCGTGCACTGGCCGGTCTTCACCGGTACGCCGGCGTTCCTCGTGGTCGCCGTACTGCTGGCAGTCGTCGCATGGTTCTCGGCGCGACTGCAGGTGCGCCAGCTCGAGGCGTCGGCGACGGCCGGGTCGCCGGTGTCCACGTGGTCGCGGCGGATCGCTCGGCTGCTGCCGTACGGGACGCTGCTGACGGCCGCCTTCGTGCCGCTCGCCGCCGGTCTGTACCTGTTGACGACGACCACCTGGACGGTCGTCGAACGCACCGTCCTGCAGCGCTAGTTGCTTCGGGCAACGGTGTCGGAATTGTCCGTTGCGGTGGGCCGATGCGTTCTGATACCGTCTTTATTAAAGGCGGTTACATATCAGCTTCAGGGGTGCGATGGACGCCGTACGAGGACCCGCTCAGGCGGAGCGAGCTGCTAACCAGGTCGCCTGTCTGCGTTTCCTCGACGACGCCGGTGAGGCCTGCACGGTCGGCGAGCTGAGCGCCGGGACCGGGCTGTCCCGACCGACCGTGCATGCCGTTCTCGACGACCTGGTCAGGGCCGGGCTGGTGGTGTCCGGGAGTCCGGCGACAGCGGGTCCGGGGCGGCCGGCGCGGGCGTTCCGGTTCGTCCGCGCCTCAGGCCTCGTCGCCGGGGTCGACCTCGGGCCGCGGGGTGCGCGGGCGGTGATCTGCGATCTGTCCGGCCGGCGGTTGGGGTACACCGAGCTGCCGACGGAGGGGCCGTCCGACCTCTCGCTCATTCCGCGGGCGCTGGAGGCTGCGGGGGAGTCGGTCGACCTTGGGCGGCTGCGCGCGGTCGGGCTGGGGCTTCCTGGGGTCGTCGAGGCCGACGGTCGGCTGCGCGCGAGTCTCGCGATGCCTGACCTGGTCGGGCTGCCGGTCGGTGAGCTGATCGCGAAGGAGCTCGGTCAGCCCGTCGTCGTCGACAACGACATCAAGCTCGCCGCGCTCGCCGAGCAGCGCGGTGGCGCCGGGCGTGGATACTCCGATGTCGTCTACCTGCAGATCGGTCATCGACTATCGGTGTCGATCGTGCTCAACGGAGTCATCCGGCAAGGGCGTCACCGCCTCGCCGGAGAGCTCGGGGCGCAGCGCGGGATGCGCTGGACGCGGAACGCGCAACGCGGGCAGCTGGTCTGGTCCGCGCGGCCGACCGGCGCCGAGGTGCTGAGCGCCGCGGCGGCCGGCGACGCCGGTGCACAGGCCGAGCTCGCGGACTTCTGCGCGCAGATCGCGGCCAGGATCGCGACCGTGCTGCTGGTCGTCGACCCCGAGATCGTGGTCGTGCGCGGCGGGCCGGTGCAGGACAGCACCGCGCTGCTGCGGCCGCTCGAGGCCGCGATCGAGAAGGAACTGGTTTTCCCCGAGCATCCACCCATCGTCGCTTCGGCGTTGGGACGTGAGGCAGTGGTGCTCGGGGCGGTCGGCACCGCGTTCGACCGGTACAGCTCGGCAATCTACGGCGTCCACGACTATCCGAGTCCGTGGCACCGGATCACCCATGACGTCTCTGACGAGACTGAGAGGACCACGAAGTGAAGCTAGGAGTCAGCTCATACTGCTTCCGCCAGCTGATGGTGAGCGGCGAGATGGACCTGATCTCGGTTCTGGACTGGGTCGCGGCCTCGTCGGCCGGGCACATCGAGGTCGCCGCGATGGACGGGGAGTACTACCTGGAGAACCCGGACGTCGTGAGTGCTGCCGCGAAGCACTCGGCCGACATCGACGTACCGATCGTGAACTACCTGGTCAGCGGTGACCTGCGGTCGGCCGACGAGAAGGAGATCGACCGGCTGCGCCGGCAGCTCGACATCGCGCAGGCGTTCGGCGCCGGGGTCTTCCGGCACGACGTGGCGCCGTGGGCGTGGCGTGAGGAGAACCCGGGGGAGTTCGAGTCGACGTTCGCGAAGGTCGTCGAGGGCTGCCGCGCGGTCGCCGACCACGCCGCCGGGCTCGGCATCGTGTCGACGATCGAGAACCACGGCTTCTTCATGAACGGCAGCGACCGGCTGGCCCGCCTCGTGTACGAGGTCGACCGCCCGAACTTCCGGGTCACCCTCGACCTCGGCAACGGTCTGTGCGTCGGCGAGGTGCCGGGCAAGACCGCGGCCGGCCTGATCGACGTCGCGGCGTCGATCGGTGTGAAGGACTTCCACATCCGCCGCTCGGCCGGCGACGGCTGGCTGAAGACGCTGGCCGGCGACTACCTGCTCGGCACGGTGTCGGGTCACGGTGACGTGGACCTGCCGGGCCTGCTCGCACTGGTCGCGACCAAGCCCGACGTACCGGTGAGCCTGGAGTTCGAGGGTATGGAGGCGCCGCTGCCTGCCATCGAGCGCTCGCTCGCGAACATCCTCCGACTGACGGAAGGCAACGCCTGATATGACGACGCGGATTGCAGTGATCGGGCTCGGCTCGATCGCTGTCGAACACTTGGGCGCGTACCAGCGCAACCCGCAGGCCGAGCTGGTCGCCGTGTGCGACGTGGACCTGGAGCGGGCGAAGGCGCGCGCCGAGCAGTTCGGCGTGGAGCGGGTCACCGGTGACGTCGAGGAGATCTTCTCGGACCCGGACATCGACGCGGTGAGCGTGTGCGTGCCGAACACCCTGCACGCCCCGATCGCCGAGGCGGCGCTGCGGGCCGGCAAGAACGTCCTGGTCGAGAAGCCGATGACCGTGACGGTGCCCGAGGCCGAGGCGCTGGTGAAGGCGGTCGAGGAGACCGGGAAGGCGCTGCAGATCGGGTACGTACGGCGGTACGCGCCGAACGCACTCGTGACGAAGCGGTTCCTGGACGCCGGCGAGTTCGGTGACATCTACGCGGCCCGGGCGACGCTGCTGCGGACGGCCGGGAACCCCGGTGGCTGGTTCGGTGACGTGGAGCTGTCCGGCGGCGGTCCGCTGATCGACCTCGGCGTCCACATCATCGACCTGTGCTGGTACCTGATGGGGATGCCGAAGCCGGTGTCCGCATCGGGTGCGACGTTCGCGCCGCTGGGTGCGCGCGACAACATCCAGAACCTGACCCGGTACAAGGCCGCGTCGGCGGCGCGGCCGAACACGGTCGAGGACTACGCGACGGCGCAGATCCGGTTCGAGGGCGGGGCGGTTCTCGACGTGGACACGTCGTACTCGTTGCACGCCCGGAACGAGATCAGCGTCCGGATCCACGGCGAGAAGGGCGGCGCGGAGATCGAGCCCGAGCTGCTGATGGTCACCGAGCGGCACGACACGCTGCTGCACATGCAGCCGCAGATCGACTCGCTCGGCTTCGACTTCAAGGTCGGCTTCGCGAACCAGATCGACCACTTCCTGCAGATCTGCCGCGGCGAGATCCCCGCCGACGCGACGGCCGAACAGGGCCTGCAGATGGCCCGGATGCTGACCGCGATCTACGAGTCGGCCAAGTCCGGCGCCGAGGTCCGTATCAACAGCTGAGCACGTGCGGTCGCCCGGGGCTCACACAGCTCCGGGCGACTGCCTCAGAGTTCGCGGGGGCTAGGGCGACCGTTCGCACCGCGGTTGTTGACCGCGCTGTACCGCATGCCGGGGCGCACGGGCGATTCTCCGGTCGGCGGGGGCATTTGAAGCCCCTGCCCGGCACCCGGCTGCTGGTTCGGCGGGAGCCCTACCTGCCTCGCCCGCAACCCGTCCCGCAGTGCCGGATCGGCGGTTTGAGCCATCATCTGTTGTTGCGTAGCTCGAGCGGCTGCCAGCTGCTGAGTCACCCGTTGCTCAGCCGCAGCGCTCCGCTCCGGCGTCATCTCGACCCGCCCACCCTGCTGCGCCGCCGGAGCGGAGGGCTTCGTTGGTCTCCTGCACGCGGCGGGCTTGCTTTTGCTGCTCCGCCTGCCGGTCGAGCTCGACGGAACGGCGCTGCTGTTCCGCCCGCTGGTGGTTGAGCTCCGCCTGCTGGCGTTGGTACTCGGCGATCGCCGCGGTCATGTCGACCTGGGTCGGCCGTTGCGGGTCGTCGTCCTCCACCTGCCCGTCGTAGTCGTCGTCGGCGTCGGCGTGCAGGAGGGCGTCGGGATCCTCCTCCCGCGGGTACAACCGGTCGATCTCCTCGTCCGTCAGCTCGTGGATGGGAGGACGGTCGTCCACGCGTGCCGGCTCCGCTCGCACCTCCTCGGCCTCGCGGATCCGCGGTCTGTCGAACGACGCCATCAGTCAATCCCTTCGCCGGCCCCCGTGGCTCAACCATAAGTTGAGAGCGGTGCAGACCGGTTCCGGACGCGCTCAGGGACGACGGAGGCGGGCCTCGAGGCCGTCGAGGGTGCGTGCGAGGCCGTAGCTGAAGGTGTCCTCGCTGCCCGCTTCGAGGTCGGCGCCGCTGTTGGCGGCGTACAGCGCGCGGAGGTGCGGGAACGGCTCGGCGGCGCGGACCGCGGCCGGCCAAACCTCTGCCTGCCACGCGGCCATGTCCTTGCCGCTGCGCTTGAGTTTGCTGACCGTCGCGGCCTCTACCGACGCGACGCCGATCACGTAGCCGAGCACCGTGGTCGACGCCTGGTCGGCCTCGGGCAGCTCGAATCCGGCCGCCAAGTAGATGCCCAGCGTGTCGTCGGAGACCCGCATCAGGTTCGGTCCGAGGTAGTTCATCCCGACGTCCGCGAGCGTCGGCGCGACCCACGGGTGCCGGACGATCATCGCGCGCACGCTCCGCGCCGCCGACTCGGCCGCCGCGCGCCACTGCGCCGGCTCGACACCGGTCGGTACGTCGATCTCGCCGTACACCTCGTCGACGACGAGTTCGAGGAGTTCGTCCTTGTTGGCGACGTGCCAGTAGACCGCGGTCGCGACCGCGCCCACGGCCGCACCGAGCTTGCGCATCGTGAGTGCCTCGAGTCCGTCGGTGTCCAGCAGCGTGATCGCCGCCGTGACGATCTGCTCCTGGGTCAGCGCGGGTTGCTCGCGTCGCCGGCTGCGCTTCGGCCGGGTCCAGACGGACGTGTACTCCTCGGGCGCCATCGTCGTACCTCCTCGTCGGTGGTCAGCCTAGCCGAATCTTGAACACTGTGCAGGACTTGACCAGCGTTCAGTTTTAATTGCACACTGTTCAAGCAAACTGAACGGTGTTCAATTCAAGGAGGTGCGGGATGGCCGCTCGGCATCCGCGCAGGTGGCTGATTCTGATCGTGCTCTGCCTGAGCACGATGGTGCTGGTGCTCGACAACGGGGTGCTGAACGTCGCGATCCCGGTGCTGACCGAGGATCTCGGGGCGAGCGCGCAGGAGATCCAGTGGATCGTCGCCAGCTACATCCTGGTGTTCGCGGGCCTCCTGCTGACCGCGGGCAGCCTGTCCGACCGGTACGGGCGCAAGAAGGTGATGATCGTCGGCCTGGCGATCTTCGGTGCCGCGTCCCTGGTGGCGACGTACGCCGGAAGTCCGGAGACGCTGATCGCGGGACGGGTGCTGATGGGGATCGGCGGCGCGATCGTGATGCCGAGCACGCTGTCGATCGTGATCACGGTCTTCGACGACGAGGAACGCCGCAAGGCGATGTCGATCTGGAGCTCGGTGCTGATGGTCGGGCTGATCGGCGGGCCGGTCCTCGGTGGGGCGCTGATCGCGAGGTTCTGGTGGGGCTCGGTGTTCCTGATCAACGTGCCGGTGGTCGTACTGGCGATCGCTGCCGCGGTGATCCTGATGCCGGAGTCGAAGGGCCCGTGGCGCAAGCCGGACCCGGTCGGAGCGGTGCTGTCGATGGTCGGGCTGGTCGCGCTGGTGTGGGTGATCATCGAGCTGCCGGAGCACGGGGTGTCGTGGCCGATGCTCGCGCTAGCAGTGGTCGGGCTGTCGTTGTTCGTGGTCTGGGAGTTGCGTACGCCGGTGCCGATGGTGCCGCTGCAGCTGTTCCGGGACCGGAACTTCAGTGGCGGGAGTCTGTCGCTCGTGCTGCTCCAGATCGCGAACGGCGGGCTGATCCTGGCGCTGACGCAGTACCTGCAGTTCGTGCTCGGTTTCTCGCCGACGAAGGCCGGTCTGGCGATGGCGCCGATGGCGGTCGCGGTGATCGTGGTGAACGGTATCGGTGCGACGCTCGGTCAGAAGATCGGGAACCGGCCGCTGACCGTCGTCGGCCTGGTGGTGCTCGCCGGCGGCTTCTGGGTGATGTCGAGACTGTCCGCGGACGACGGGTTCGGGATGGTCGCGCTGGCGCTGGGGGTGTTCGGCATCGGGGCCGGGCTGGCGCAGCCGGCGGCGACGGCGGCGCTGATGAGTGCCGTGCCGCACGAGCACGCAGGGGTCGGCTCGGCGCTGAACGACACCGTCCAGCAGGCCGGCGCGGCGCTCGGGATCGCGATCCTCGGGTCGACGCTGGCGAAGAACTTCACCGCGACGATGCCCGAGTCCGCGCCCGCCGAGGCGCGCCGGTCGATCGGCGAGGCGCTGGTGGTGGCCGCGGCGTCCGGTGACAACGCGCTGGCGCAGGTCGCGCGGACGGCCTTCGCTCAGGCGATGTCGGGAACGTTCGTGGTGAGCGCGGTCGCGGTCCTCGGATCCGCGGTGATCGCTCTCGCGCTCCTGCGGGACAAGAAGACTCCGGACCGGGAACCGGTCGCTGTGTCAGCTGAGTAGTGCGGTGGTGAGGGTGTCGGCGTTGGCGTCCAGCCAGGTCTGGCGGGCGCGGATCTTGTCGCCGACACCCTCGCTCCACATTCGCGCCCAGCCGCCGCCGAGGGTCTCTGCGCGGTACTTCATCGTGTGCCAGGCGCGCTCGTTCAGCGCGATGGACAGGCTCAGCACGCGACCACGGTCGGCGGTCGAGAGGCCGTAGGCGTCCGCGAGCATCCGGCAGCGGCGCGGCCGGTCCAGCCCACGAAACTCCGGGTCGAGGTCGTCGTCGGCACCGAGTGGCGCCCACCACAACATCAGGTTCACGAACTCCCGGGCGCGACTCACCGGCCGGGCCAGGTCGAAGTCGATCAACGCGTACGCGCGGCCCTCGCGGAACACCACGTTCTCCGGCGTCACGTCCTGATGCCCGACGAGCTCGGGCGGATCATCCAGGTCCGGCAGTCCGGGCGGCTCGATCGGCGCCGGCAGGTTCTGCGGAATCCCGAAACCCTCGACCGCGTCGTCGTAGGCGCGCAGCAGTTGGGCGACCGAGACCATCCGCTCCTCATCAGCGATCCACTGCGGCCGCGGGCGTCCCGCGACCTCGCCCTCGACGTACGTCAGTCCGTGTCGGCCGGCCGAGTCGACGCCGAGGAACCGCGGCGCTCCCTCGAAGCCCACCTTCTCGAGGTACAGCAGAACGTCCTGGACCAGCTTGGCGCGCTCGCCGGGCGGTCGCCGGACGGTGTCGCCGACGCGCACCAGACCTTCGGTCACGTCGCCACCGAGCAGCGGAATCTCTTCGCCGTCCTCGAGCACCACAGTCCTCATTCCGTTGGATGAAACGTTTGTCTGCCTACAGAACACATAGAGGGGTAACGTGCCACGATCCGCACCCGATCGGAGGCACACAGTGACCGCCACGACTGTGAAAGCACCACCCGGAGCGAGCCGCACGAGGTACCTGATCCTAGGGCTGGCCTTCGTCGGACTCTCACTGAATTACCTCGACCGCGCGAACCTCAGCGTCGCGCTGCCGTTCATCCAGGACGACCTGCACCTCGAGCTGAGCAACGCCGAGAAGGGCCTGATCCTCGGCGCGTTCTTCTGGGCGTACGACGGGGCGATGCTGGCCGCCGGCTGGTTCGCGGACAAGGTCGGCTCGCGGAAGGCGTTCACGTTCGCCGCGGTCTGGTGGAGTCTGGTGACCGCGCTGACGCCGCTCGCGCGCGGGTTCTGGTCGTTGTTCGCGTTCCGGTTCGCGCTCGGCGCGGGGGAGGCACCGGCGTACCCGAGTGCGACCAAGGCGGCGTCGCGGTGGTTCCCGGCGCACGAGCGGGCCTTCGCGAGCGCGGTCATCGACTCGGGCTCGCGGGTCGGGACGGTGTTGTCGCTGCCGGTGGTCACCGGGCTGATCGCGTTGGTGAGCTGGCATTTCTCGTTCGTCGTCCTCGGCGTCCTCGGGATCATGCTCGCGGCGGTCTGGTACTGGTACTACCGCGACCCGATGGAGCACCGGCACGCGAACGCGGAGGAGCGCGAGTACATCGCGTCGAACGGTGCCCGGCTCGAGGACAACGACACCGAGGCCGGCGCGCAGGTGCGCTGGCGGGACCTGTTCAAGTACCGCACGATCCGCGGGATGATGTTGGGCTTCTTCTGCCTGAACTTCGTCATCTACTTCTTCCTCACGTGGTTCCCGTCGTACCTGAAGGACGCCCGCGGGCTCGACCTGGCCGAGCTCGGGACCCTCGGCACGCTGCCCGGTATCACCGCGATCGCGGGCGGCTGGATCGCGGGCATCGTCGCCGACCGCCGGATCCGGGCGGGCGCCGACGTGACGCGGGTCCGCAAGACGGTGATGGTCGGCGGTCTGCTCGGCGGCGCAGCGATCGTGTTCGCGGCGCCGGCCAAGTCGGTGTACGTCGCCCTGCTGTTCCTGGCGATCTCGTACGCGAGCCTGGCGATCGCGGCCACGGGAATCTGGTCGTTGCCGGGCGACGTCGCGCCGTCGTCCCGGCACGTCGCCTCGATCGGCGGCATCCAGAACTTCGCGTCGAACATCGCGGGCATCATCAGCCCGTACGTCTTCGGCCTGCTGCTCGACCGGTACCACGGGTCGTACGTGCCGTCGTTCGCGGTCGCCGGTGCGGTCGCGGTGGTCGGTGCGCTGACGTACGCGTTCGTGGTCGGGAAGGCCGAGCCGCTCCCGGTGCGTGACTCCTGATTTGCCGGACCGGCAAGAATGTTTGCCTGATCGTCAAGCGCTCGCGGATCATCGGTTCATGACGACAGAGCAGCTCTCCGAGGACTTCTGGAACACCTTCTACGCCGAGCACGACCAGATCTGGAGCGGCCGGCCGAACGTCGTCCTGGTGGACGAGGTGTCGGGCCTCACGCCGGGCCGCGCGCTCGACCTCGGCTGCGGTGAAGGCGCCGACGCGATCTGGCTCGCGCAGCAGGGCTGGACAGTGACGGCGGTCGACATCTCGTCGGTCGCGCTGGGTCGTGCGGCGCAGCACGCGAAGGACGCCGGGGTCGAGGGGCGGATCGACTGGCAGCAGCACGAGCTCGGGCCGTCGTTCCCGGAGGGCTCGTTCGATCTGGTGTCGGTGCAGTTCCTGCACTCGAAGACGGAGCTGCCGCGGGACGGCATTCTGCGCCAGGCGGCCGGCGTGGTCGCACGGGACGGCGTACTGCTGATCGAGGGCCACATGGGGTTCCCGCCGGGGGAGCACAACCCGCACCCCGACATCCACTTCCCGACGCCGGACGAGGTGATCGAAAGTCTCGCGTTGCCGGACGGTGAGTGGGAAACTGTGGTCAGCCGCGTGCACGACCGCGCGCAGGTACTGCGTGACGGCGAGTTGATCAACCGGCGCGACTGCACGGTGAAGCTCCGCCGCCGCTGATCCTGTTCACCTGGACGTCACCACGGGAGTCGAGTCTTGGGCCTATGAACACCCCAGATCTGGTCCAAGAGCTCGGCTTCCGCGTCCTGGACGAGGAGGACGACGACCCGGTGCTGCTCCAGGCCGACGGTACGCCGGTCGACACCTGGCGCGAGGGATATCCGTACTGCGAACGCCTGCCGCGCGAGGTCTACGACCGGGAGAAGCGGCTGCTGCAGATCGAACTGCTGAAGCTGCAGTACTGGGTGAAGCGCTCGAAGCAGCGCCTCGTGATCGTGTTCGAGGGCCGCGACGCCGCTGGCAAGGGCGGCACGATCAAGCGGTTCATGGAGCACCTGAACCCGCGCGGCGCGAGCATCGTCGCGCTCGAGAAGCCGACCGAGCGTGAGCAGACCCAGTGGTACTTCCAGCGGTACGTCGCGCACCTGCCGGCCGCCGGTGAGATGACGCTGTTCGACCGCTCCTGGTACAACCGGGCCTGCGTCGAGCACGTGATGGGGTACTGCACGCAGGACCAGTACGAGGAGTTCATGCGGCAGGCCCCGGACTTCGAGCGGATGCTCGTGCGCTCCGGGATCCTGCTGGTGAAGCTGTGGTTCTCGGTGTCCCAGGCCGAGCAGCAGACGCGCTTCACGATCCGCCAGATCGACCCGGTGCGCCAGTGGAAGCTGTCGCCGACGGACCTCGCCTCGCTGGACAAGTGGCAGGCCTACACGGAGGCCAAGGAGGCGATGTTCCACTACACCGACACGTCGTACGCCCCCTGGACCGTTGTGAAGAGCAACGACAAGAAGCGCGCCCGCCTCGAGGCGATGCGCCACGTGCTGAGCCTCTACGACTACACAGACAAGGACGTGGAGCTGGTCGGTCACCCCGACCCGAAGATCCTCGGCCCGGCGGCCGAGGTCCTGGAATACGGCGAGTCGGCGACCCGGTCGTTCCCCGAGCTGTAGCTGCGGATATTCGATCGCCGCGGCGCCAAGCGGCTGTTTCACTTGCGTCGTGGAGGACATCACACGTCAGAACGGCGCGTACTGGGAAGCGATGGCCGCGCATCGCCACGGTGTGACTGTGGAGGACCTGCGGTCGGGCGGCGAGGTCGTCAGTGCTGAGGAACTCGCGGTGATCGGCCCGGTGGACGGGCGGCGGTTCCTCCATGTCGCGGCGGCCGTCGGCGATGCTGCGCTCAGCCTGGCGTTGCAGGGAGCGCGAGCGGTTGCTGTGGACATCGCACCCAGCCATGTCGCCACCGGCCGGGCGAAGGCCGCGGAGCTCGGTGTCGATGTCGAGTATCGCGTGGGCGATATGACCGCTCTGGCCGATGACTTGACCGGGTTCGACACGATCTACATCTCGTGGGGCGGGCTGTGTTGGGTGCCGGACTTGCGTGCTTGGGTGGCGGACATGGCTCGGCGGCTGACCCCCGGAGGCCGTCTGGTGATCGCCGAGCACCATCCTGTGTGGGAGGTGCTGTCGGTGGTCGGCCACGACCGGTTGGCGCTGTCCGCGAGCTACTTCGAGCAGGAGTGGCTGGGCCGGCGCGACCTCGCCAAGGAACCACAGGTCGTCAAAGAACTTGGTCTGGAATGGCGCCCACACAAGGCCTTCGTCTGGAACCTCGGCGACATAGTCTCCGCATTCCTTGCGGCCGGCCTCGTCGTGGTCGCGCTACAGGAGTTTCCCAACCCCGAGATGTACGCCGGGTTCACGCACGCCGGCCACCTACCAGCGACGTACATCGCCGCCGCCGAACGGCCTGTAGACGTTCACTGAAACGGTCGGACTTCGATCTTCCGATCGCAGGCCTTCGACGCCTCGGTCGCGAGCCTGAGTGCCGTCTCGAGATCCGGGGCCTCCCACACCCACACGCCCGCGAGGTACTCCTTCGACTCCACGAACGGCCCGTCACTGAACAACGCCTGCTCGCCCCGGTTGTCGATCACCGTGGCCGACTCGGTGTCCGCGAGTCCACCCGCGAACACCCAGTACCCATCGGCGATCAGCCGTTCGTTGAACTCGCTGATCACCGGCTGGCGATCCGTGCTGCCCGGATTGCTCTTGTCATCGATCACAGAAACCAAGAACTGCATCCGCACATCATCTCGTGCGCTGTCAAGGGCGGCGTACCTGATGGCGCAGGTGAAGGACTCGGTTGCCTTGCACCACGTCCGGATCCTCCAGCAGGTGTTGCGCGTGGACCGACCCGAAGTAGCGCTTGCCGGACCCGAACACCACGGGTACGACGTCCATGCGCACCTCGTCGATCAAGCCAGCGGCAAGCACCTGGCCGCCGACGTCGCCCGCCGCGACCTCGACGACGCGGTCACCCGCAAGCTCCTGCGCCTTGGCCACGGCTGCCTCGATGCCGTCGAGGAAGTGGAACGGCGCCTCGGGGTCCCAGCCCTCGGGCGCCGGCCGGTGCGTCACGACGACCACGTGGTCGATGCCGGCCGGAGGCTTCCCGTCCCAACCGTCCGTCAGGTCGAAGACGTGGCGGCCGGCGACTGTCACGCCGATCTGGTCCCAATACGTCCGGGTGTAGTCGTACGACACCTGTGACACCTTGAGTGCTCCGGTGTCGTCCAGCGGGATGTCACCGCTGGACAACCAGTCGAACAGCGGTCCGGGCTGGTCGTGCTCGTCCGCGATGAAACCGTCCACCGACACCGAGCTGTACATGACCACCTTGCCCACGGGGCTCTCCTCTGCTTCGGGGTGCCCTCAAATTAGCGCCTTGTGAGCTGGTGCTCTTGTAAGAAATCAATCGGCCGGCAGCGGCCAGCTGTCGAGCACGTGGCCGGGATGTTCGCGCAGGAACCGGCGGCGTACTTCGGCGTACCGGGTCGGGGTCAGTCCGGTGAACGTCCGGAACTCGTGGCCGAAGTGCGCCTGGTCGAAGAAGCCCGCGCGTGCCGCGACGTCGCCCCAGTCGATTGGTTGGGCGAAGTCGATCGCGAGCAGGGTGGCGGCGAAGCGGTAGGTGCGGGCCAGGCGCTTCGGTGTGACGCCGATGTGCTCTTTGAACCGCTGTGCCAAATGGGTGCTGCTGACACCGGCCGCTGTGCTCACGTCGCCGATCGCCACGGCGCCGCTGGTTGCCGCGATGACGCTGCTCGTATGGCGAACCAGCCCCAGCCCGACGGTCTCGGACAGCCGCCGCATCAATTCCTTCTCGAGCAGCCTCAGCATCGCGTGAGGTCCGTCCGCTGTGGCAAGCCGGTCTCGTAGCTCAGCGATGGCGGGCCGGCCCCAAACCTGCTCAATCGTCACCGGTAGGTCGCACAGCTCGGCCGCGGTCATCGGCAGGAACGGCGCCAGCCCCCACGCCTTGAAGTGCACGCCGACGGAACGGGTCTGCAGTGGGTAGCCGAACTCGATTGCGCGCGTGGGCGTGGTGACCACGCAGCCGTCGGCGTACTCGCTCGTCTCGATGTCGGCACCGGCACGAATGCGGAACGGCGCCCCGAGATTGACGATAAGCAACGCCCCCGGCATCGGCGGCAGCATCAACCGCGCGTACGGCGCCGTCCCTTCCAGGTAGTAGAGGTCGTCGATCAGCCCATCCAACGGCGACCGCGGCACTCGGGACACGTACTCCACACCCACAGCATCGCGGAAACCCTGCCGGCCTCGCGCGCGGGGGGATGCCCAGCTTGGGGAGGATCGTGTACCCGGATCGGGTAGAGGATCCTCCCCAAGGTCTTGGTCAGAGCCGGCAAGCGGAGGTTACGGGGTTAGGGGGAGGTGGACGGTGAAGGTTGCGCCGTGCGGGCTGGTGTCTGTGGTGGTTACTCGGCCGTTGTGGGCGGCTACGAGGGCGGCGACGATGGACAGGCCGAGGCCGGAGCCGCCGGTGGAGCGGGTGCGGGCGGTGTCTACTCGGTAGAAGCGTTCGAAGACGCGGGCCTTCTGTTCGTCGGACAGCCCGGGGCCGGTGTCGCTGACTTCTAGGATGGCTTCGGAGTCGCGGGTGCCGACGGAGACGGTGATCGGTGCGTCGACGGGTGTGTAGTGGAGCGCGTTGCTGACGAGGTTCCCGAGCACCTGGCGCAACCGCGCTTCGTCACCAGAGACCACAGGAGCCTCCGAGTCAGGCAGGATCGTCAGCGAGAGGTGCCGCTCCGGCTGCACCGCCTGCGCGTTGTGGAGCGCATCGGCCGCGATCGGCAGCAGGTCGACGGACTCCATCCGCAACGGACGCTGCTGGTCGAGCCGCGCCAGCAGGAGCAGGTCGTCGACGAGCAGTCCCATTCGCTTCGCCTCGTCCTCGATGCGGCGCATGGTGTCGGTGTCCGTGATGTCGCCTCGCTGACGAGCGAGCTCCGCGAAGCCCCGGATCGAGGTCAACGGCGTGCGCAGTTCATGCGACGCGTCCGCCACGAACCGCCGCATCCGGTCCTCGGACTGCAGCGCCGCCTCTTCGGAGCGTCGCGCGACGTCCTCCGATCGACGCGCCGCGAGCTCGGACGCGGTCCGCTGCGCGAACGCGTTCTCGATCTGGCCGAGCATCTGGTTGAGCGCCAGCGACAACCGTCCGACCTCGGTCCGCGGGTCACGCTGCGGCACCCGTCGGCTGAGGTCCCCACCGGCGATCGCCACGGCCGTGTGCTCGACGTCTTCGAGTCCGCGCAAACTTCGCCGTACGACGAAGGTCCCGACGCCGGCCAGCAGCACCAGGAGGATCACGCCGGCCGCGACCTGGATGCCGACCAGTCGTTGAAGGGTGTGGTCCATGTCCTTGAGACTCTGCGCGACCATCACCGACCCGGCTTCGTCCTCGGTGGGCACCGCGAGCACGCGCCACGTGGCGCCACCGGACTGCGCGTCGACGTTGAACGGCTTCCCGTTGAGCGCCCGCACCTGGTTGAGGTTCAGCGTCGGCAGCTTCGGAAGCGGCTCGGTCTCGGCCAGCCGCGACCCGACCGGACCGTTGTCACTAGCCCCTTCCGAGTTGCTGAACTGCACAACGAACTCACTCGGCAGCTGACGTCGACCCGCGGGACCGGCATCAGGCGGCAGCGGCCGCCGGTCGGTCCGGATGTGCGTGAGCGGCATCGCGGCCTGCTGGAGTTGCTGGTCGACGCGGTCGATCAGGTAGCCGCGCATGATCGTGGTCGCGAGTACGCCGGACGCGGCCAGCGCGAGCGCGACGAGCGCGAGGAGAACCACGACGATCGTGACGCGCAGCGGGTACCGGTCGGCGAACCGCCGGTGGGTCAGTTGCATCAGTTGGGGCCTCGCGGGGTGCGCAGGACGTAGCCGACCCCGCGGACGGTGTGGAGCAGCTTCTGGTCGCCGGTGTCGACCTTACGACGCAGGTACGACATGTAGGACTCCACCACGCCCGCGTCCCCGGCGAAGTCGTAGTTCCAGACCGCGGAGAGGATCTGCCCCTTCGACATCACCCGCTCCGCGTTCTCCAGCAGGCAACGCAGCAGCTTGAACTCGGTCAGCGACAGCTGCACCGCCTGACCGCCCTTGAACACCTCGTAGCTGTCCTCGTTGAGCTCCAGGTCCGCATAGCGCAGTACGGCGGCCTCGGTCGCGGTCTGCTCGCGGTGACCTGATCTGCGGAGCAGTGCGCGGACACGGGCGACCAACTCGTCCAGACTGAACGGCTTGGTGACGTAGTCGTCCCCACCGGTCTGCAGGCCGAGCACCTTGTCCTCGACCGCGTCCCGGGCGGTGAGGAACAGCACCGGCACGTGCCGGTCCTCACCGCGCAGCCGGCGTACGACCTCGAAACCGTCCAGTCCGGGCATCATCACGTCGAGGACCACCAGGTCGGGCTCCACGTCGCGGGCCTTGCGCAGCGCCTCGGCGCCATGGGTCGCCGTGGTCACGTCGTACCCGGCGAAACGCAGACTCGCGGACAGCAGCTCGACGATGTTCGGCTCGTCGTCGACAACCAGAAGATGCGGACTCATGGTCACAGTGTGCCGAAGGATCCCCAGGGAACCCTGGAAGGTTCCTGGCAATCACCTGTGAGTCGGCCGCACCCCAGCCGGGGTCGACCTGGACGAATCCGGATCAGCGCGGCCCGTGCTTGAAACCCCATTTCTGACCGGCGGCGTCGCGGGCGGTGCCGTCGTTGATCGTGGTCGCGGTCGCCGTGTTGTTCGCCACGACGGCGGTAATGCTGACGGTGCTGCCGGTCTTGATCGACGCGATGCCGTCCCGGGCCGAGTTCACCAGGGTCTCGGCGGCGACCGTGTAGGTCCGGCTGTACCCGTCGTCGCTCTTTACCGTGATCGAGTCCTTGCTGACCGCGGTCACCTTGCCACGCTGCGTCGCGATCGTCTGGTACCCACCGCCGTCCTTCGCGACGACGAACTCGCCGTGCAGCGCCCCGCCGAGGCCGAACTCGCCCCGCGGCCCGAACCCACCCTTGCCCGGCCCGTCCGGCTTCTGCTGCCCGGGTGTCGACGGGCTGGACGGGGAAGCCGAGGGCGACGGCGTCGGGTCCGCGTTGTTCGCCGCCCACGCGACGCCGCCCGCGGTGGTGGTCGCGGCGACCGCGGCCAGCGTGCCGATCAGCCGCCACCGCTTCTGTGAGAGCTTCATCCTGCTGCGCCTTCCGTACTGCGTGCCGGGACGTGCCCCCGCACTGGGTTCTCTCACAGTGCCGCACGCCGCTGGGACGAGGCTCCGCTGCGGCTAAGAACAACCTGGCAATCACCTAAGAACGAGCACCCCGCCGCCGGTCTGCGGACGGGCGCTCCACGCCCACCGTTTGAGGGGCCGGCCCCGGCGCCGCTGGGGTGCGGAGGGAAATTCCGGGTCCGCGACCACCGTTTGAGGGGCCGGCCCGTCAAACGGGGTGAGGGGCCGGCCCGTCAAACGCATCGTGGCCGGGCTACTTCGGGGTGCTCTCGCTCGGCTTCTGACCGTTCGGCTGACCGTTGGGAGGTCCGCCTGCGGGGCGGTTGCTGCCGTCGTCGATCGCGCTGGCCGTGGCGGTGGTTCCGCTGACCACCGCGCGGATCCGGACCAACGCGCCGGTCTTGATCGAGGCGATCTTCCCGTCCCGGTTCACCTTCGTGCCCGAGTTGACGACGTACGTGCGGGTGTAGCCGTCGGCGCTCTTCACCGTGATCGACGTACTGCTGACCGCGGTCACCGAACCGGTCTGGGTGGCGACGGTCTGGTACCGGCCGCCGTCCTTCGCGGTCACGAACTCGCCGTGCAACGCGTCGAACATCCCGTCCTGCGGTCCCTTGTCGTGATCAGGGGCCTGTGACGTCGAGGTCGATGGGGACGGAGTGGTGTTGTCCCCGGTGGCCGCGAACGCGACGCCACCGCCAACCGTGGTCGCCGCGACCGCGGCGATCGTGCCGGCCGCCCGCCAGCGGTTGTCGATGAGTTTCTGATGCAACGCCATCCTGCAGTGCCTTCCGTTGCGTGCCAGGAGGTGCCCGGCACTGGTCCTTCCACCGTTCTGGGCAGACCTGGCACGGCCCTCGGGCAGCGCTGGAAAATCGCTGGCAATCAGACCACGAACAGTACGGCGCTCAGCCAGACGCCGGCGGCCAGTGACGTGCCGAGCAGCTCGATCAGGATCGACACGCCGGTCTCGCGCAGCGCGTGCTTGGTCGACCGCCAGGCGTCCCCGTGCGTCCGCAGCCGCTGCGCCTCGGACAGGTAGACACCGATCGGGAAGCCGATGAACATGCCCACCACCGGGATCAGGAAGAACCCGACGATCCCGAGCACGACCCCGAAGAACATCGACCGCCGGGGTACGCCGGCCTCGCGCAGCCGCCGCTCCGGTACGACGTACTTCACCACCTGACTCGCACCGATCAGCACCCCGCAGATCGCGAACACGATCCAGCCCGCCGGACTGTGCACCACGATCGCCCAGACCAGGATCGCCGCGAGGCTGAGGATCGCCCCGGGCAGGATCGGGACGACGATCCCGATGATGCCGACGAAGATCGCCACTCCGGCAAGTACGGTCACTCCAGTCTCCACACCGACACTGTCTCGCATCCCCGGACCTTTAGGGTGGGGACATGTCGCAGCTGCACGAACTGATCACTGCCCTCGCCGCTCCCTGGGTGGTCCTCTCGCCGCGCTCCGGTCAGCTCACCGGCTCCGGCGCGGAGGGCGTCTACGCCCGGGACCGCCGCATCCTGTCCCGGATGGTCGTCACGATCGACGGCCGCGAACCGGTCCCGGTGCACGTGGACGAACGGGACGCGGCCACTCATCAGTACGTCGCGACGGTCGAGGGGCTCGGCGACACCCGCCACGACCCGACCGTGCTGCTGTACCGGACGCGGACGGTCGCCTCCGACGGCCTCACCGAGCAGATCACGCTGGTGAACCGGTCCCGGGAGGCGATCGAATGCCGGCTGGAAGTTGCCCTGGGCACCGATCTCGCGGGCACCGCAGCAGTGCGTAGCGGCGCGGCCACCAGCCTGCCGCAGCTCGCGCCACTCCCGGACGGCCCCGGTCGCACCCGCTGGGAGAGCGCCGGCACCCGGGTCGTGGTGACCGCCGAACCGGGCGTGTCGGCGACACCGCGCGTCGAGCCGGGGGAGGAGTTCACGCTCACGCTGCACGTCACGGCCGACTTCCCGCCGTCCACCACCGGCTTCTCGATCGAGCCGCCCGCCGAGCGCACGCCGTACGACGTCGGCGTGTCCTGCGACGACAAGCGGGTCGAGCGCTGGTTCGACCGATCGCTCCAGGATGTCCTCGCCCTGCAGCTCGCGGCCGGCGATGACCGGTACCTCGGCGCCGGACCGCCGTGGTACCTGACGCTCTTCGGCCGGGACTCGCTGATCTCCTCGGGCATGCTGATCCCGGTCGACCCGAGTCTGGCCGCGGGCACGTTGCGCGCCCTGGCCGCGCGACAGGGCACGAAGGTCGACGCCGAGTCGGCCGAGCAGCCGGGCAAGATCCCGCACGAACTGCGGGCCGAGGTCGCCGACCACGGTGGCGGTCTCGTCCTCCCGGCCGTGTACTACGGAACGCACGACGCGACCCAGCTGTGGATCACCACCCTGCACAAGGCCTGGCGCTGGGGAATGCCGGCCGACGAGGTCCGCGCCCTGCTCCCGAACCTCCAGCGCGCGCTGTCCTGGATGAAGGAGCACGCCGACCCGGACGGCGACGGTTTCCTGGAGTACGTCGACGAGTCGGGTCATGGCCTCGCGAACCAGGGCTGGAAGGACTCGAACGACGCGGTGCAGTGGCCGGACGGGACGCTCGCGATGGCGCCGATCGCGCTCTGCGAGGTGCAGGGCTACGCCTACGCGGCCGCGGTCCAGGGCGCCGAGCTGCTCGAGGCGCACGGTGAGTCCGGCGACGAGTGGCAGGAGTGGGCGGCCGCGCTGCAGGAGCGGTTCCGGAAGACGTTCTGGGTCGACGGCTACCCGGCGATCGCCCTCGACGGCGCGAAGAACCCGGTCCCCGGCCGTGCCTCGAACATGGGTCACCTGC
The DNA here is from genome assembly GCF_056436705.1 of Kribbella sp. NPDC043289. Lineage (NCBI taxonomy): Bacteria > Bacillati > Actinomycetota > Actinomycetes > Propionibacteriales > Kribbellaceae > Kribbella > Kribbella sp. NPDC043289. The sequence goes on along the minus strand of NZ_JBWKCB010000001.1, from coordinate 1,559,371 downwards.
TCGGCACCGGCCTGCTCGACGCGGACGAGGAGGCGACGGTCGCCGAGGTGCTGGCCGGCGCCGACCTGAACAGCGGCTTCGGCCTCCGAACGTTGTCCACGGCAATGACCCGCTTCAACCCGCTCGGCTATCACACCGGCAGCGTCTGGCCGCACGACACCGCGATGACGGTGCAGGGCCTGTTCGCGACCGGCGAGTCCGAGGTCGCGTCGTCGTACGTCGAGGGTCTGGTCCGGGCCGCGGAGGCGTTCGGCGACCGGCTGCCCGAGCTGTACGGCGGGCGCGGGACGGGCGCGGAGAGTACGCCGACGCCGTACCCGCTGTCGTGCCGGCCGCAGGCGTGGGCCGCTGCCTCCGCCGTGGCGGTTCTGGTCGCGGCGCTCGGGATCGAGCCCGACGTACCCGGTGGGACGCTGGTGCTGAACCCGGCGGAGTCGGTGCCGTGGAAGGTGCTCGAGATCCGTGGGCTGCGGCTCGGCGACCAGACGCTGTCGGTGCGGTTGGAGGATGGCGAGCTGACGATTCTGGACGCGCCCCAGAGTGCGGTTCAGAGTGCGGTTCAGAGTGCGGTGACCAACGCGACCGCGGACAGCCCGAGGTAGATCACCGCGACCACCACGTTGCGCCGGCGGTTCGTGGTCCGGACCGAGCGGAAGCGGCGTCCGATCGCGTCCGCGCCGACGGCGTAACAGAGGTCGAGGGTGATGCCGATCAGCAAGGTGCCGGCGCCGAGGAGCAGCATTTCGGTGCGGAGCTGGACGGGGCCGGCGCCGCGCGTGGTGAACTGCGGGAGGAAGGCCAGGAAGAACAACGCGGCCTTCGGGTTGAGCAGGTTCACCACGACGCCGTCGCGAAAAACCCGGCCGAGCGGTGCTGCCTGGACGCCACTGGACTGCTCGGTGGTCGGTGCCTTGAGGAGCTTGAGGCCGAGGTAGGCGAGGTAGAGCGCGCCGGCGACCGTGATGGCGGTGAAGAGGGGCGGCGAGGTCTGGACGAGCGCGGCGAGGCCGAGCGCGGTCACGACGATGTAGACCAGCGTGCCGGTCTCGACCGCCAGCGCGGACACCACGCCCGCGCGGCGGCCCTGGGTGAGACTGCGGAGCGAGATGTAGAGGTTGTTCGGCCCCGGCATCCCGACCAGCACCACCGTCGCGCCGGCGAACCCCAGCACCTGACCGATCCCCATTCCGTACTCGCTCCCTGTCGAACTGGACTGCTTGGCGGAACTAGCCTGGCGGCGGCAGAAGCAGTCCACCCGAGCCAATAAGAGGAGAAGTGGACCGTTTTACGGACGCCGCCGGACTGGCCGACCTGATCGGTCATCGACTGAGCGGCCGCACCGGCGGCCTGTACCGGCGCCTGGCGGACGAGATCGCCGCGCTGATCGGCTCCGCCGAGCTCCCGGTCGGCGCCCGCCTCCCGTCCGAGCGCCGGCTGGCCGAGTCCCTGGCGATCAGTCGATCCACGGTCGTCGCGGCGTACGACGAACTGCGTGCCCGCGGCCTGGTCGAGAGCCGTCGCGGCAGCGGTACGACGGTCGCACGCGCGGCCGGACGCGGCCGTTCACGAGCGGACAAGCGGATGCCCGCCGGGTACGGCGAGTCGCTGTTCCACCGGATCACGGTCGGCCCGGGCGAGGTCATCTCCCTCACGTACGCCGTCGATCCCGGCCTGCCCGAGCTCTCCGAGGAGTTGATCGATCTCGCGTCGAGCGATCTGCCGGCGCTGCTCGGCGACGTCGGGTACCACCCGCGGGGGCTGCCGGTGCTGCGCGAGCGGATCGCGGAGCACTTCACCGAGTCCGGTCTGCCGACGTCCGCGGACGAGATCGTGGTCACGACCGGCGCGCATCAGGCGATCGCGCTGGTGACTCAGATGTACCTGCGCAACGGCGCGGCGGTGGCGATCGAGCAGCCGAGTTGGCCGGGGTGTTTCGACCTGTTCGGGGCGGCCGGTGGGCGAGTGGTCGGCGTACCGCTGGATGACGCGGGGATCCGGCCGGATCTGTTGGAGGCGGCGTTCGCGGCGCATCAACCGGCGATGTTGTTCGTGATGCCGACGTTCCACAATCCGACGGGACGGTTGATGTCGGCGAACCGGCGGCGCCAGGTCGCGGAGCTGGCGGCGCGGCACGGGGTCGTGGTGGTGGAGGACAACGCGTACTCGGCGTGGGATCCGTCCGGCCCGGAGATTCCGCCCCCGTTGGCGGCGTACGCGCCGGACGATGCGGAGGTGCTGACGATCGGATCGGTGTCGAAGGCCGTCTGGGGTGGACTGCGGATCGGCTGGATCCGGGCCTCGCGTCCGTTGGCGGAACGGTTGGCGCGGCACAAGGCGCTCGCCGATCTGGGGAGCCCGGTGATCGATCAGGCTCTGACCGCCCGGCTGCTGCCGCGGCTAGGCGAGCTGACGGCGGCGCGGGCCCGGTCGGCGACGGTGCGGAAAGCGCTGATGGGGGAGTTGCTGTCGGACCGGCTGCCGGAGTGGGAATGGTCGCCGCCGGTCGGTGGGTCCGCGCTGTGGATCCGGCTGCCGGACACGGACGCGCGGGTGTTCGCCCAGGTCGCGTTGCGGCACGGCGTCGAGGTGGTGGCGGGTCAGGCGATGGATCCGACCGGCGAACACGACGACTACCTACGGGTTCCGTTCGCTTACTCGGAGCAAGTGCTTGACGATGCAGTCACCCGGCTCGCGCGGGCCTGGCAGGAGCTCCGCCGGCACGGTCCCGGGCCCGACGTACCTGTCATGTAAGGAATCTGGGGACAAGAAGGGACGGCGGTCCACTCTCCCGAGTGAACCGCCGTCGCGGCCTGCTATGACTTTGGCGCCGTCGTTGGCGCGTTTGGAACAGCCTGGTGCTTACCGCTTCTCGTCTTCCGCGGAGATCGTCGGGGTGGCTTCGAGCCGACCGGTCTCGTCGTGGATCGTGATCGCGATGTCGCGCAGCTTCTCCGAGTGCTCCCGGCCGTGGTGGGCGCAGAAAAGCAGCTCCCCACCGCTGGTCAGGGTGACTCGGACGTAGGCCTGCGCACCGCAGCGGTCACAACGATCCGCGGCCGACAGGGCCGAACTCGGGGCGAGTGCTGTAGTCATTGAGGCCTCATCTCATCTAGTTCCGTACACACCAGATAGCAACATCCTGACATGCGGATCGCTTCCCGGTGCGGTCAACGTGTCCGTATGTGAGACGAACCACCTGTCTTGCTATGACGCTTGCTGACGCGGAATCGTTTCGTCGACGGGCGAATTTCTGGTGAGCTACGGAGGCGGGGTGCTCCTTCTCTCACTGTGCGCCATGAAACCGTCACCGTGTGCTGGCTCTCGGAGTGTCGTACACCACTCGGAATCGAGTCCAGATCGATACCTGTCGCGACACGGATTTCCGGTACCCGGCCGGATGCGGCCGCTGGGCCCGCCTGCGGCGTTTTGGGGGTGGGGCCGCATACTCTGTCCCTAGTCAGTGCGTGAACCAGTGAAGGAGCCAAGTGGCCGCCCCGACGCCTCGCAGTACCGAGCTCGACCCGACGTACAACGCCCGCAACCTGCTCGTCCTCGAAGGTCTGGAGGCGGTCCGGAAGCGCCCCGGCATGTACATCGGGTCCACCGACAGCCGCGGCCTGATGCACTGCCTGTGGGAGATCATCGACAACGCCGTCGACGAGGCCCTGGCCGGCCACGGCGAGCGGATCGACGTCGTGCTCCACAAGGACGGCTCGGTCGAGGTGAAGGACCGTGCGCGCGGCATCCCGGTCGACATCGAGCCGAAGACGAAGCTCAGCGGTGTCGAGGTCGTCTTCACCAAGCTGCACGCCGGCGGCAAGTTCGGCGGCGGCTCCTACAACGCGTCCGGTGGTCTGCACGGTGTCGGCGCCTCGGTGGTGAACGCGCTGTCCGCGCGGCTGGACGTCGAGGTCGACCGTGGCAGCACGGTCTGGACCACTTCGTTCCGGCGCGGCGTGGCCGGTGAGTTCGACGGCGACGGCGCGGCGGCGGCGTTCACGCCGGCGAAGGGCCTGCGCAAGGCCGGCCGGGCGAAGAAGGGTGTCACCGGCACCCGGATCCGCTACTGGGCCGACCGGCAGATCTTCACCAAGGACGCCACCTTCAACTACGACGAGCTGGTCACCCGGGCGCGGCAGACGTCGTTCCTGGTGCCGGGGCTCGAGCTGGTGATCCGTGACGAGCGCGGCGACGAGGTCACCGAGGAGACCTTCAAGCACGAGGGCGGGATCAGCGAGTTCTGCGACTTCCTGGCGACCGACCAGAAGGTCACCGACGTCGTGCGGCTGGCCGGCACCGGACACTTCACCGAGACCGTCCCGATGCTGGACGACGCCGGTCACATGACGCCGACCGACGTCGAGCGCGACCTCGACGTCGACATCGCGGTCCGCTGGGGCGATGGGTACGAGACCGAGCTGCGCTCGTTCGTGAACATCGTGGCCACGCCGAAGGGCGGCACCCACGTGGCCGGCTTCGAACGCGCGCTGTCGAAGAGCTTCACGAACGCACTCGACGGCACCCGGCTGCTGAAGAACGGCGAGGAGGTCATCAAGGACGATGTCCTCGAAGGCATGACCGCCGTTGTCACCGTGCGGCTCGCGGAGCCGCAGTTCGACGGGCAGACCAAGGAAGTCCTCGGGACGCCGGCCGCCTCGCGGATCGTCGCGAAGGTCGTGCAGACCGAGCTCGAGTCGTTCCTGACGTCGACCAAGCGTGAGTTCAAGGCGCAGGCGCGGGCCGTGCTGGAGAAGGTGGTGGCCGCGTCCCGGACGCGCGTCGCCGCCCGCCAGCACCGCGAGCTGCAGCGCCGCAAGACCGCGCTGGAATCGTCGGCGCTGCCGGCCAAGCTGGCCGACTGCCGCAGCAACGACGTCGACCGCTCCGAGCTGTTCATCGTCGAGGGTGATTCGGCCCTCGGTACGGCGAAGCTCGCGCGGAGCTCGGAGTTCCAGGCGCTGCTGCCGATCCGGGGCAAAATCCTGAACGTGCAGAAGGCGTCGGTCGGCGACATGCTGAAGAACGCCGAGTGCGCCTCGATCATCCAGGTCGTGGGTGCCGGCTCCGGCCGGACGTTCGACCTCGAGCAGGCGCGGTACGGCAAGATCATCTTCATGGCCGACGCCGACTCCGACGGCGCCCACATCCGCTGCCTGCTCGCCACGCTGTTCTTCCGGTACATGCGTCCGCTGGTCGAGGCCGGGCGGGTCTACACCGCCGTACCGCCGCTGCACCGGTTCGAGCTGACGAACCCGAAGAAGGGGCAGGACAAGTACCTGTACACCTACAGCGACGCGGAGTACCAGCGGAAGACCGCCGAGCTGATGAAGAAGGGCGTCCGCTGGAAGGAGCCCCCGCAGCGTTACAAGGGTCTCGGTGAGATGGACGCCGACCAGCTGGCCGAAACCACCATGGACCCGCGGCACCGCACGCTGCGCCGGATCACGGTCGACGACGGCGAGGACGCGGCGAAGGTCTTCGACCTGCTGATGGGCAACGACGTCGCTCCCCGCAAGGAGTTCCTGGTCCAGGGCGCCTACGAACTGGACGAGAACCGCATCGACGTATGAGTCCGCGGCTGGCGTGCTTCGATCTGGACAACACGTTGATCGATCGCAACGGGGCCTTCCTGAGGTGGGCCCGGTGGTGGGTGGACGTGAACCACCTGGACGAGTCTGCGCTCGAGTGGTTCGTTGCTCATGACAACGGTGGGTACCGGCCGCGGGCAGAGCTGTTCGAGATGGCGCGGGCGCGGTTCGAGCTCACGACTCCGGTCGACGATCTGGTGGCGTACTACAACGAGGAACATCCGTTGTTCACCTGGGTGCGGCCCGCCGTGCTCGACGGGCTGGCCGAGCTGCGTGCGGCAGGCTGGCGGGTCGCGGTGGTGACGAACGGCGAGACCCTCCAGCAGGACCTGAAGCTGGAGTACACGCTGCTCGCGCGCGCGGTCGATTACGCCTGCGTCTCCGGGACCGTCGGCGTCCGCAAGCCCGACCGGCGGATCTTCGAGCTCGCCGCGGAACACACCGGGGCGACCCTCGACGGCGGGTGGATGGTGGGCGACCACCCGGCGTACGACATCGCCGGCGGGATCGCCGCGGGGCTGCGGACGATCCGGATCGGGCAGCACCATCAGGACGAGACGCCGGTCGCGGACCATCACTTCGACTCGGTGCTGGAGGCGTTCCCGGTCATCTTGGCGGGATGACCTGACCCACCGGTACGGCGTGGCCGTCGACGGTGATCGTCGTACCGCCTGGTGTGATCGCGACGTCGATCGCGTGGCCTCGGTGGGTGTAGTTGGTGATCTCGATCGTGCCGTCGGGGATCGGTTGCGGGGTGATGTCGAGTGAGCCGTCGGGGCGCGGGCGGATGCCGGCCAGGCCGTGGAGGATCGCTTCGGCGCCGGTGAGGCCGGCGATGATGTTGATGCGGCGGCCGGAGGCGGGGGCGCCGGGCTTGTCGCAGAAGTGGTCCTGGGGGAAGTACGGGTAGTGCTTGCCCATCCAGAACAGTCGGCGCAGAACGTCCCAGGCCAGGTCCGGTTCGCCGTGTTCCCAGAGGGTGAGGGCGAGTTGCGGTGCCTCGCCCGTGTAGGCGCCGGATCCGGACCAGTCAATGTCGGCGGTCTCGTAGTGCAGGTCGTCCTCGGCGCTGACGCTGCTCACGCCGTACTCGCCCAGGAACGCGCCTGGTCGCAGATGGGTGAGGAGCGCGGCCGCGATGTCGGGTGGGCAGGCGGTGAGGGCGTCGTACGCCTGGATCGAATACGCCAGCTCGGTGTGACCATCGGGATAGCGGCTGCGGAACCAGCCGGCGGTCGGGTCCCAGAGTTGCTTGATCAGCTCGTCGCGGATCTGGCGCGCGGACGTTCGGAGTTCGTCGACGGGTAGCCCCGCGTCGGTGAGGTCGGACAGATCCGCGAGGGTTTCGAGGGCCCAGGCCCGTTCCGCGTTGGGGCTGGCGACGACGTGCTCCCAGCCGGAGCTTCGCATCTCGAGCAGGTTGCTCTGATCGCCATAATCCCGGAGTACGCCGCTCTGCTCGTCGGGGCGGAAGCGTTTGTCGAGGGCGGTAAGTACGTCGTACAGGCGGCTTACCAGACTCGCGTCGAGGTGGTGGTGCGCGGCGGCGGCGCGGGTGAGGGTGACGAGGGACCAGCCGCTGTAGGCGTACGCGACGCCGAGGCCGGTGCCGTCGGGCGCGATCGCGTAGCGGTCGGTGAGGTCGGCGTCGAGGAACGAGTTGATGATGTCGAGGATGCTGTCGCCGAGCATCAGGCTGAGGAGGTTGGGTGCGTAGCCGCCGGTGTCCCAGGCGTACGCGCACAGCGCACCGCCGTCCAGGCCGGAGGTGGCGATGAAGGGCTGGGTGACGAAGTCCGGGTGGTCCCAGAGACACACCAGACCGCTGGCGAGGGAGCGACGGTAGTACTCCTCGAGGCCGGGGACGTCGGAGGTCAGGACGGGGAGCCGCTGCAGTACGTCTGTTGGGGCCGACTCGGCGGGGCGCCCGACGGCCAGCGTGAAGGCGAGTTCGCCGTACGGCGGCAGCGTCCCGGTCAGCACGTCGTGATGGAGTGCAATCCGACGGGATGGGCCCGCATCACCCGGCGGCACCCAACCCCACTCTGACAGTGGGACATGGTGGGGCTGGTTCGGAGTGAGCTCGGGGTGGACCGCGAGCTGGTGGGCGTTGGCGGAGCGGTTGGTGAGCTTGAGAGTCAGGCTGTAGCCGGCCGCGCCGTGATGTGGGGTGAGGGTGGACTCGACGGTGAACGAGGTTAGTCGGCCGTCTGCGTAGTGGTGGTAGCTGCCGGTGCGAACCAGGCGGTCCGGGTACCACGTGCCACCGGTGGGAAGGATGCCGCGATTGCCCGCGCCGGGACGGGCAGCGTCGACGACGCGGCGGCCGTCGAGCTCGAAGGTGAATGTCAGCCGGCTGTCGGGCGCGGCCAGTGGGGGAGCGAACCAGCCGCCGACCCCGCACACGGTGCCGGCGAGCCGGCTGACGGTTCCCGTGCCGCTGCGCACCCAGATCTCAGCGGGTGGCGCGGCACGGCGCAGGTCGAACGCGAAGTCGTCGAGGGCATAGGGCGGCATGGGCGGCCTTCCTGAAAGGGCGTGCCGGACCGGTCCCGGCAGGTGATCCCGGCCTGCGTAGGACCGGTCCAACACGGTGCGGTGATCGTGGCACGAGGACGCCGATCAGCGCAATGCCTCGGCTGGAAACCGTTTTCGCTCCAAGTGTTGACGGCGTACCAGGCCGCTGTTACGTTCCGGTGCACCACCTCGTTGGACCAGTCCAACGGGCCGAGCCGAAGGATCCGCAGGATGGCGAAACTGACGATTCGTGACATCGCGGCGCTGGCCGGTGTGTCGAAGTCGACGGTCTCGCTGGTGCTGAACAACAGTCCCAAGGTCGACCCCGCCACCCGCCGGCACGTGCTCGCGGTGATGCGGCGGAACCGGTACGTCCCGAGCTTCGCGGCGACCGCGCTGGCCAAGGGCAGTACCCGGCTGATCGGCATGGTCGTGCCCGGGCTGTCCTGGCACATGGTTGCCTCGATCAACATCGGGGTGGCGGCCGTGACCGAGCGCAGCGGGTTCGACATCATCCTCTACACCGCGACCAACGACCGCGACTACGGGTCGCTGATCGACCGGATCCTGACCGCGAGCATGGTCTCCGGCCTGCTCGTGGTCAGCCACGAACAACCGCTCGAGCCGCTCGTCCAGCTGCACTCCGACGGCCTGCCGGTCGTCCTGGTGAACACCATCGACGCCGATGTCGCGCTGCCCTCGGTCACCACCGACAACTACGACGGCGCGCTGACGGCGATGGATCACCTGCTGCAACTGGGACACGAGCGGATCGCCTGTGTCCAGGGCCGGATGCTGTACCGCTGCTGCCAGGACCGCTACCGCGGTTACCTGGACGCCCTCCGATCCGCCGGCATCCAGCCCGATCCCGAACTCACCAAACCCGGCGACTTCCTGCCCGAGCAGATCCGCGCCCGCTCGCGCGAGCTGTTCGCGCTGCCACCGGACCAGCGCCCGACCGCGGTCTTCGCGCACTCGGACGTGACCGCGTACGGCGTGATGACCGCGGCCGCCGAGGCCGGACTCCGGGTTCCGGAGGACGTGTCGGTGATCGGCTTCGACGACATCGAGTCGGCAGCTCAGATCCGGCCGCCGCTCACCACCATCCAGCAACCGTTCGTGGACATGGGCAAGCGCGCCGCGCAGATGCTCCTGGACGCGATCGGCCCGAACGACGAAGTACCTGACGAAGAACCGGCCGATGAGGCGCTGCCGCGACTCGTGATGCCGACCAGCTTGATCGTCCGGGCGAGTTGCGGGCCGGTGCCCGTGACCCGGTCCCCGCGCGGACGCTCGCAGACCACCAAGGCCTGATCCGTCCGGATCCCGGTCCCGCCCGACCCGAGCACGTCCGACCACAGCAGCACACCCGTCAGGACCCCGGCTTTGCCGTTCGGTCCGCGCTGCCGTGCGCCCTCTGGAAGGAACCGTCCAGTGTTCAGAAAACTGGCCACCGGGGTGACCGTGGCCCTCCTCGCAGCCATCGCGGTCCAGCCCACCGCACGCGCCGAGGCCGCCCCGTTCGAAGTCCTCCCGTCCGACGCCGTTGCCAACTTCACCGAGTTCAAGAGCCTGCCCGCCGACGCGACCACGCAGGTCCCGATCACCGGCAATCCGAACTTCACCAAGGCACTGCAGGTCGCGGTCCCGAACGGCCCACAGAGTCCCGGTCTCGACGGCGAGTACGAGATCACGCTCGGCGTACCCGCGTCCGCCACCGTCAACGAGGGTGACGCGATGGTCGCCACGCTGTGGGCGCGCTCGATCGTTCCGACGGCCGGCGCCACCACGGGCAACGCACATGTCGTGTTCGAGACCGATGGATCGCCGTACAAGAAGTCGATGAACGCCGCGCTGCTCTACGGGTCGGACTGGCAGAAGTTCGAGTTCCCGTTCCGCGCCGCGACAACGTACACGGCTGGTACGGCGACTGCGGCGCACCTGAACCTTTGGCTCGGGTACGGCGCGCAGACGTTCCAGATCGCCGGCGTCTCGGTGCAGGACTGGGGTCCGGGCACGCCGGCCGGCTACCCGCTGGTGACGTACGACGGGCGGGACGCGAACGCGGCCTGGCGTACGGCGGCGAACGCGCGGATCGACCAGTACCGCAAGGGCAACCTCGCGGTGTCGGTCGTCGACCCGGCCGGGAACCCGGTGAGTGGCGCGACCGTGTCCGCGGTGCAGCAGACGAGCGCGTTCAAGTTCGGCGCGGCCTCGGACGGCGCGCGGCTGGTCGGTGATCCGTCCAGCGGCATCAGCGCGGCGGACCTCGCGCAGTACCAGAGCAAGGTCTCCACGGTCTTCAACCAAGGAGCCCTGGGCAACAATCTGAAGTGGAACCACTGGGAGAACCCGACCGAACGGGACGCGATCACACTGCCCGCGATGCAGTGGATGCGTGAGCGCGGGCTGCGGGTCCGTGGGCACAACCTGGTCTGGCCGTCCTGGGGGAATCTTCCGTCCGATCTCAGCGGCCTGCAGAGCAACCCGGCGGCGCTGCGGACGCGGGTGAACAACCACATCCTGGACGAGACGTCCGCGTTGGCCGGGATCGTCGACGAGTGGGACGTGGTCAACGAGCCGTACTCCGAGCACAACCTGCAGGACATCCTCGGGCCGGACGAGATCGCGTCGTGGTTCCGCCTGGCGAAGCAGGGCGATCCGAACGTACCGCTGGTGCTGAACGACTACGGCCTGCTGGAGAACAACGGCTGGGAGAAGCGGCACCGCGATCACGACTACGCGATCGTGCAGTCGCTCAAGGCGTCCGGAGCGCCGATCGACGCGGTCGGCTTCGAAAGCCACTTCAACGGACTGCAGCTGACCTCACCGGATCAACTGCTGGCGATCGTCGACCAGTTCGCGGCGCTCGGGGTGAAGGTCGCGATCACCGAGTTCGACGTCGACACCGACGACCTGCAACTGCAGGCGGACTACACGCGCGACTTCATGACCGCGATGTTCTCGGACCCGAACGTCAACCAGATCAGCAACTTCGGGATCTGGGCCAACAACATCTACAACCCGCGAGTCGCGCTCTACAACGCGGACTGGTCGCCCAAGCCGAACGGCCTGGTCTGGGAGGACCTGATCAAGCGGCAGTGGCACACAAGCGCGTCCGGTACGACGACAGCGGCCGGCGCGTACAGCACGCGCGGCTTCCTCGGTGACTACCTGGTGACCGTCACCGTGAACGGCATCTCGAAGCAGGTGAAGGTGGCGATGCCCACGACGGCCGGCGCGTCGGTGAAGGTGATCGCGGACGGCATCGCGACGACCGTACGGACGGACCAGCCGAACCCGATCGGCGACGGCGACTTCGAGAGCGGCACCCGCGGCTGGACTCCGCTCGGCACCGGTCCGGCGACCGCCGCGAATGCACACAGCGGCCACACCGCCCTCTCCCTGAGCCCGGGCTCGGGCGTCACGCAGAATCTGAGCGGCCTGACGCCCGGCACGAGCTACCTGCTGTCCGGATGGGGCCGACTGAACGGGGGAGGCACCCAGTGCTACGTCGGCGTCCGCGGCGGCGCGACCGCAGGTACGCCGACCTTCCAGTACGTGCTGTCGTACGCCGACGAACGCGCGTACACGCAGAAGCTGGCCGCGTTCACGCCACCGACCGGGACGAAGTGGGTGCAGGCGTTCGCCTGGTCGAATGCCAGTGCGTCGTCGCCGGAGTGCACGCTGGACGACCTGGCGATCACGCCGACCGACGGAACACCACCACCCGCGCAAGGACCGCCGGCCGTCGCGCCGTCGCTGCCGACTCCTTCGGTGCTTGCGAACAGCTCGTTGGAGTACCAGTCGGCGACCACCGGCTGGTACTGCCTCGGGACCTGCACGCTAAAGAACGCGTCCGTCACACCACACAGCGGTAGTGGCGACCTGTCAGCCAGCGGACGGGAGGCCGCGTGGGCCGGTCCGGCGCAAGGCGTCTCGGTGGTCAACGGCGGTCTGTACGACTCGTCGGCGTGGGTGCGGCTGAGCAGTGGATCGGACACCGCAATGGTGAGCCTGAAGCTGACCACGTCGACCGGATCAACCACGATCAGGCTCGGCTCGGCCGCTGTCACCAGCACCGGCTGGACACGGATCTCCGCCGCGGACACGAACGTGTCCTGGACCGGCACCCTCACCAAAGCCGAGTGGTGGATCAGTACGACGACCGGCGCCGGCGACGTCCTGGTGGACGACGTCTCGTTCGCCCCGAAGGCCAAGACCGTTGCCGATCCAGGCACCGGCCCGGCGGAGACGGCCTTCAACCCGGTGCAACCCACGGCGGCCTGCGTCGTCCGAAACACCGCCGACGGCACCTACACGGCGTACTTCGGCTACTCCAACGCGAACAACTACTACATCCCGGTCCCGGTCGGCACTGACAACGCGTTCAGCCCCGGCCCGTCGGACCGCGGTCAGACCGTCTCGTTCCTGCCCTTCCAACGACCACGCCGAGTGGCCGTGACCTGGGACGGCACTCCGCTCACCTGGCGGCTCGGCGCCCTGACCCAGACCGCATCGTCCGCTACGCCGCCCTGCGCCTAGCACTCACTGGAGGAACTCCCATGTCAACATCCATGTCCCGGCGGACCCTGCTCCGCGGGGCGGCCGCACTGGCCGGTGCGGGCGCGCTCGCCGGCTGCTCGTCGGGTAACGACTCGTCAGGCTCGAAGGCCACAAAGACCATCACCTACTGGGACTGGTACGCCAGTCAGGCCGGCTGGGTCGACAACGAGATCAAGCTGTTCCAGCAGGCTCACCCGGGGATCGAGGTGAAGAAGACCACGCAGGTCAGCGACAAGTACGCCGACCTGGTGTCGCTGGCGTACCGCAGCGACAACGCGCCGGACATCCTGATGGTGCCGAAGAGCCCACAGCTCAGCCGGCAGATCACGCAGAACTGGTTGCTGCCGCTGGACAAGTGGGCGACCTCGTCGTGGCAGGGCCGGTTCCCGGAGAACAGCTTCGTCGAAGGCGTCGACGTCTTCGACGGGAAGGTCTACACGGCACCGTTCGCCGCGCCGGCCCCGTCGCTGCAGCTCTACATCCACCACGGCGTCTTCAAGGACGCCGGCCTGACCAACGCGGACGGCAGCGTGAAACTGCCGAAGACGTGGGACGAGGTCGCGAGCGCCGCCGACGCGATCGCGTCGAAGAGCGGCGGCAAGGTCGCGCCGTTCGGCTTCGGCAACTCGACGAACACGACCCTGGCCTGGTGGCTGGATCTGTTCGTCCGGGGCGCCGGTACGCCGGGCGGCGCGGCCGTCGGCGGCATCGACGGGATGGACTACCGCGTCGGGAAGTGGACGTTCGGCAGCGACCGGAACTACCTCGACGTGATCAACCTGCTGCTCGAGTGGAAGAACAAGAACTGGTTCTACCCGAACTCGATGAGCATCTCGGACGAGCAGGCGCGGGCGTTCTTCGAGCGCGGCAAGTTCGGGATGACCATCGGGGGAGTGTGGAACCAGCCGGAGTGGAGCAAGCACAAGTTCACCGAGTACAGCCTGGTGACGCTGCCGACGCCGTCCGCCGGTGATCCGAAGGCGCTGTTCTACGGACCGCCCGGTGGCAAGTTCGTCGCGGTGAACGCGAAGACGCCGCACGCCGACGAGGCGTGGGCGTGGTTCGACTGGCTGTACAGCCCCGACGCGGGCAAGCGGTGGGTCGAGCAGGGCCAGGGCCTGTCCGTGTACGCGAAGAACAACGACCCGAAGAGCGTCACCTTCGCCCCGTTCGCGCAGTACGTCGCGATGTCGGGAGCCGCCGTGGTCGGTCCGCAGCCGACGATCCGGAACTCGAAGGTGTCGGCCGTGCAGCTGCCGGCGGTGAAGCCGGACATCAACGACCTGCTCGCGGGCGTCTGGACCGGACAGGTCAAGGATCCGCAGGCCGCGCTGAACGAACTGACGGACAAGATGAACGCGGCACTGGGTGATGCGATGAAGAAGGCGCCGGGTGTGAGCGCGAAGGATTTCACGTTCGCCGACTGGGATCTGACCAAGCCCTACACGACCAAGCCGGGCGCCTGATGGTGATGACCACCACGGTGCGCGAAGACGTCACCCGCACCGAGCCACCGCGCTCGGTCGGGCGGCGTCGAGCGCGCCGCCGGACCTACTTGTGGTCGTACGTGTACCTCGCACCGATGATGGTGCTCCTGCTGGTGTTCGTGGTGTACCCGATCGTGGCCTCACTGGGGTACACGTTCTACAAATGGGACGGCATCGGCGACCCGTCGGACTTCGTCGGGCTGGACAACTTCCGCCAGATCGTCCACGACAACATCTTCTGGCGGTCGCTCGGACACACCTTCGTGTACGCCGCGTTCGTCGTACCGATCCAGCTGGTGCTGGCGCTGGCTCTGGCGCTCGTGCTGAACAACAAGAAGCTGCGGTTCGCGTCGTTCTACCGGACGCTGTTCTTCCTGCCGGTGGTGACGTCCGCGGCGGTGATCGGTGTCGTCATCCAGCTGCTCGTGTCGAACTTCGGGGACTCGATCAACGACCTGCTGCTGAAGCTGCACGTGACCGACAGGCACATCGACTGGCTGGGGGATCCGCACTTCGCGCTCGGGATCATCATTCTGGTCGGGATCTGGCACACGTTCGGCTACAACCTCGTGTACTTCCTGGCGGGGCTGCAGACGATCCCGGACGAGCTGTACGAGGCCGCCCGGCTGGACGGTGCGGGCCGGCTGGCGACCTTCCGGTACATCACGATCCCGATGTTGCGCGCGGTCGGCGTGGTGATCGTGATCCTCGCGGTGATCGGGACGTTCCAGATCTTCGACCTGGTGCAGGTGCTGACCAGCGGCGGTCCGTTCTTCGCGACCGAGGTCGTGAACACCTACATCTACCACCTGGCGTTCGGCGGCAGTAACGCGAACGCCGTACAGCCGAACATCGGTCTCGCCTCGGCCGCGTCGTTCGTGTACGGCGTCCTGCTGATCGGGTTCTCCGTCGTCCAGGTCGTCGTACTGCGCTCGCTCGCGAAGCGGCGGGGGACGGGAGGGATCGCGTGACTGTACAAATTGCGCGCCTCCGGCGCGCGGGGTCATCGGGCTGTTGCTCCCGGCCTTCCCTCGTCGCTCCAGTCGCTTCGCTCCCTCCGCTCCTCAGTCCAGGCCGGGAGGCCCCATGACCAGCCGGCGGATGGTGACAGCGATGACGCATGTCGCGCTGTTGGTGAGTGGGCTCGCGTGGCTGTACCCGCTGTTCTGGGCGCTCGGGAGTTCGCTGAAGAGCGACGACGACTTCTTCACCGACGGGCTGAACCCGATGCCGTCGCACTTCCTCTGGGCGAACTACCTCGACGCCTGGCGCGAGGCCTCGTTCGGCCGGTACTTCATGAACACAATACTGATCACCTTGGGCACTGTGGTGATCACTTTAGTAGTCACGTCCTGCGCGGGATACGTGCTCGCCCGGACACGGTTCCCGGGGCGTGGATTCTGCCTGGGGCTGGTGTCCGCGACGCTGTTCCTGCCGCACGGATACACGATTATCCCGGTTTTCGACCTGATGCAACGACTGCATCTGCTGAACAGCCTGTGGGCGGTGATCATCGTGCAGGCCTCCGGCGGAGTGGTGTTCGGGACGTTCCTTTTTATGGGCTACTTCATGGCCGTCGACAAGGAACTCGAGGACGCCGCCCAGGTGGACGGCGCGAACTTCCACCAGACGTTCGCGCGGATCATGCTGCCGCTGTCGGGCCCGATGCTCGCCACCGTTGGGTTGTTCACTGCGATCACCGCCTGGAACAGCTTCTTCATCCCGCTCGTGTTCACACTCGGCCGGCCCGAGCTGCGCACGCTGGCGATCGGCATGTACGCGTTCATCGGCGAGAACTCGACCGAGTGGACGCTGCTGTGCGCGGGCACCGTCATCACGCTCGCGCCGATCATCCTGCTCTTCGTGCTGTTGCAGCGCTTCTTCGTCAACGGCCTGGCCGGCGCGGTCAAGTCCTAGGGGGACCACCACATGCCTGTACGTACTGCGATCGTCGGCACCGGCAACCGCGCCCAGCTCTTCACCGAGGGCCTGGCGAAACGGGACGGGTACGACGTGGTCGCGTTGTGCGATCCGAACTCGGTGCGGATGGCCTTCCACAACCGCATGCTGCTGGCGGCGGGGCGCCGTACCGCGCATCTGTGGCCGCCGGCGCGGTTCGAGGAGATGCTCCGGGTGGAGCGGATCGAGCTCGTCGTGGTGACGAGCGTGGACGCGACGCATGACCTGTACATCGAGGCCGCGTTGAGGGCCGGCGTACGGGTGATCAGCGAGAAGCCGATGACGACCGATGCGGTGAAGGCGCAGAGGATCCTGGACACGGTGCAGGAGACGGGTGGCTCGTTGTCGGTCGCCTATAACTACCGGTTCAATCCTGTGCACCGGCGGGTGCGGGAATTGCTGGCCGGGGGTGCAATCGGTGCCGTGCACTCGGTGCATTTCGAGTGGATGCTCGACGTGTCACATGGCGCGGACTACTTCCGGCGATGGCATCGGGACAAGGCGAACTCCGGTGGGTTGATGGTGCACAAGGCCAGTCACCACTTCGACCTGGTGAACTGGTGGCTGGGCGCCGAGCCGCGGACGGTCTACGCGCGCGGCCAGCTAGGGTTCTACGGGCCGGGCCACGAGCACGGGTATGCGCGCGATTACCTGCGTGCACACGGATCTGGGCTCGCTCTCGACGATCCGTTCGCGTTGCATCTTGCCGACAACGCGACGTTGCGCGAGCTGTATCTCGAGGCCGAGGGGGAGGACGGGTACTACCGGGATCAGAACGTTTTCGGGCCTGGCGTTTCAATCGAGGACGACATGGCGGTGCTGGTGTCGTACGACAGTGGCGCGACGATGACGTACCACTTGACGGCGTACTCGCCGGCCGAGGGCTATCGCGTGATGTTCAACGGATCGCGCGGGCGCCTGGAACTCGATGTCGAGGAGTCGACATTTACTCGTCCGCATCAACGGGTGGAATCGGCGAAGGGCTGGGTGCACGGCGATGTCGCGGCGCCGACCGCCGGTAGGACGAGCATCACGTTGCGACCGTTGTGGGCGGCGCCGGAGGATCACACCGTCGACCATGATCACGCCGGCCATGGCGGTGCGGACGCACGGGTGCTCGCGGCCCTGTTGGACGGCGAGGGTGACGTAGGTGATGATGTCGCCGACGCGCGTCAAGCCTCGCTGGCGTTGGTCACCGGGCTCGCGGCGAACCGCTCGTTCGAGACCGGGCTGCCGGTGCAGACTGCGGACGTCCTCACCCTCTGAAAGTGTTCAGAATTCTGATCACTTTCAGAGGTCGTCAGAATTCTGATCAGGTGAGCGCGTTCCGGAGGATCGCGTGGGCGCCCGCGACGATCGCCTCCCGATTCGCTTCGTACGTCGGGTCGGTGATCGCGGTCTTGTTGGTCAGGTCGAACGACAGCACCGGTACGTGCAGGTGGCCGGCCGGCATCGACGGGTCCAGGAGATCGCGCTGGAGAGTGTTGCGGTAGGCAACTTCATTGGAGAGGTAGCCGCCGCCGGTGCCTTCCGAGGCGATCGATCCGGGCGTCGGGCCGTCTGCTTGCCGGACCGGGAGCGTCTGTCCGGCCGGGATCTCCAGCACAGAGGTGTTCACGCGCGTTCGGAAAGGCGCCACCTCGGCCTGCGACATCCGGGCCAGCGGGAGGCTGGAGGTCAGCCACTCGGGTCCGGTCGGCATGCTGGGGGAGACGATCGGAGCGCTGATCGTGCCGCCGCCCCACAGGTTGTTGTTGTCGCCGATCGAACTGACCGAGCGACGCCGGCCGTTGAATACCTCGAGGTCGAAGATGCCCGCCCGTCCCTGGCTCGCGGTCATCACGAGATCCGCGTGCTGCGGGCCCTGGCGGTAGTGCGGGGCGAGCGCGTTCTCGACCATGTTCTCGTCGAAGTCTGTGTACCGGACCGGGAACACCACGGTCTGAATCTCGTACGTCGTGCCGTTGGCGGTCCAGCGCCGGCCGTCGAGGGTCAGGGCGTTGGCACCGGACGGGTTGCCGATGCGGATGTCGGCGTCCAGCGTGAACGGATCGAACCCGGTCACCAGGACCTTCCGGACGCCCGGCGTGAAGTGGGTGCTGGTGATACCGCGAGAGCTGTACTCGAGGGACCGCAGCAGGCTCGCGCGTTCCGTCGTACCGAGGGCGAAGGCTGGTTGCCATTGGCGGAGTGCCAAGGACATGGAGATGCGGGCCCAGTAGAGGCCGCGGTCGTCGGTGGAGGGGAGCGCGTCGGCGCCTTGCGGCGGGTGCTGCGCGCGGTGGGTCGCCGTACGCCAGAGGGCTTCGCCTTGGGTGCGGACGAGCGCTGCTGCGGCTTGGCGGTTGGGGACGCGGCAGAGGAGTTGCCTGAACAGCTCGACCTGCCGGTCGAAACCGGAGCGACGCAGGATTTCGGCCGGTACTGACGGGCCGCCCGCGACACCGCGGTCCAGGCGCTGCTCCTCGACGGTGCCGATGATCGCCTGGTCCAGGCATCCGGTGACCGGTCCACCGCGGAAGGCCGGCGCGATGTTCGGCGTCGCGTGTGCGATCGGAGCACCGGACAGCACCGCGGTCAACGCCAGCGCACCGGCAAGCAACGAACGATGAAATGAGCTGGGGCGGAGTCTCATACCGGGTGTCTATCAGATCTCCACCCACTCCGCGCCCTGACCTGCGTCGCCTCGCGGAGCGTGTCTGGTGGGCTGGGCCAGGTTCTGGGGACTGAGCACTAGGTATTACCTGTCCACGGCCACCGGTTCCTGTTCCCACCCCCTGTTCCCGCTCAGATGGTGCGGCGGAGGTGGCGGGGGACGGCGGTCATGACGCGGCCTAGGTCGTCGGTGATGGCGGCGACGCGTTCGTTGCGGCCGTCGTCGTCGATGTAGATCATCACGGTGCGGACGTCGGCGTGGATGGTCAGTTCCTGGATGTCTTCGGCGGCCAGGCCGCGGCGTTTCTGGTCGGTGACGGCCGAGGCGCGCAGAGAGTGCGGGGTGACTTTCTCCGGGCGGGGGATGCCGGCGGCGCGGGCGAGGCGGCGCAGCATGCGGGTGACGTCGTGGCGGTCGAGCCGCTTTCCGGTGGCGTCGGCGATGAGTGGCGCCGGTCCGGGTCCGTTCCAGGCTGGGCGGACTGCGAGGTAGAGGTCGAGGAGTTCAGCGACCATCGTGTGCAGCGGGACGAGCTTCGTGCTGCCGCCTTTCACGGTGACCTCGAGCCAGGTCCGGCGTCCTTGGTCCTGGCGGTCGTCGTCGTTGGCCGCGCAGATGCCGGAAACCCGGAGCGCGTCAGTGAACAGCAGCCCGACGACCAGAGCGTCCCGTACGTCGTGCGCGACGGCGAGCATGGCCGCGATCTGGTCAGCGTCCAGGACGCGAGCGGAGGTCGCGCGGCGGCCGCGCTCGATCTTGGGGCGGTGGTCGTCGACGGAGATGGGGGAGACGGCCGGGAGTCCCCAGCTGGCGGCGTACCGGTAGAGGCTGGACAGGGTTGAGAGCCGCCGGGAGATCGAGGTGTCGGCGGCGCCGGCGTCTTGCTGGCGAGTCAGCCACATGGTGACTTCGGCGCGGTGCAGATCGAGTCCGAAGCGCTCCCGGCCGAGGTCATTGCGGGCCCAGTCGGCCCAGAGCAGCAGGTCATCGGCGTACGCGATCCGGGTGTCGCGGCTGCCCCGCCGCGTGCCACCGAGCCACAGCACAACCAGCGCTGTGAGCTCCGGGGTGAGTGCGGCGGCGAGCAGATCGAGCCGATCGACGGGGGCCGCGTCCCCGTCCTCGAGGTCGGCACCGGGCGGTCGTCGCTGTCCCAGTGTCCGGCGGACAGCAGCTTCTACGGCCGCGTCCGGCCGGGGCAACACGACGGCAGTCGTGACCGGTTGGAAAACCAGCGGCGCCGGTTCGTCGCTCATCGGCTCGACGGCAGGATTCGTCACCTGAACAAGGTAGCGCATAACGGGGATTATGCGCTACTTCAGTATGGTTGCGTTGAGTCAAGAATGACGAAACTAAATAGACGCAACGAAAAACTGTATAGACAAAAATCCGCTAAGATGCGGGAATGACGACGACCGAGACTGACCTGGTATCGCCGACCCGGCCAGGGATGTGCGAGTTCCCAGGCGTGACCTGCCCGAACCCGAAGCAGGTCGACCCCGGTACGCCGGGCCGCCCAGCGAAGTACTGCGGTCTCGAGGAGGCGGGCGCCGACGGGAGGCCCGTCGTACACAACAAGGCGAACGCCTGGACCGCGAAGAACGCGGCCGCGAAGCGGACAACCAGCGGCACCCAGCGGCTGAGAGGCAGCGCGGCACCGGAAGCTTCAAGTACGGCGGGGCCGGTCACCGCCGCACGGGTCACGCTGGAGCAGCTGATCAAGAGCGACCTTCCGCGGCTGATGGAAGGCCTCGACGGGCAGCTCAAGCAGGTCGCGGTCGCACTCGGCACGTACGGCGACGCGCAAGCAGTGGCCGCCGAGGTAGAACAGGTCCAGGCCGCGTCCCGGGCGCAACTCGCCGACGCCGAAAAGCAGCTCGCCGAAGAACAGCAACGCCGGCGCCAGGCCGAACACGCCGCGACCGAGGCGGAGCAGGCCGCAGCCGAAGCCGAGGACGCCCGGGACGAGGCCGAGGCCGCCGCCCAACAGGCCGTCGACGATCGAGCGACGGCCCGTGCGGAACTTCTGGATGCACAGCAGGTCGCCGAAGACGCAGAGCGGGACATGGTCCTGGCCAGGGAGGATGCGGCCGAACAGACCAACCGTGCCCGTCAGGAAGCCGACCAGCAGATCCGCGAGATCCAGACCAACGCCGACCGGCAGATCCAGCAGGCCGAGACCGAAACCGAGGCCGCGCACGTCGCGCAGGCCGCCGCCGAGGCCGACCGGCGCAGCGCACAAGAGACCGCCGAGCAACTGCGCGCCGAACTGCGCCAGGACCGCGACCAGCACCGTGCCGAGCTCGACACCCTGCGCGCCGAACACCGGGCCGAGCTCGACAACCTCCGCACCGAACACCGCGCCGACCGCGAACAACTCCGTGCCGACCACAAGGCCCAGCTCGCCGACGTCAAGCAGTCCGCCGACCAGCGGGTCGACGCGGTCACGACCGCCCAGCGCGCCGCCGAACAACTGGTCGACGACCTTCGCCGCCAACTCGCCGAGCACGCCGCCACAAGCACCGAGCCGCCCATGCAACCCGGGCGGCGCGGAGGCCAGTCCGACGGAAACGGATCCCCGGACTGACCCCCGGTTTCCCCGGACCTGTCAGCTGGCCGGGCTAGTTCCTCCGGTAGTTGCCGAGGCGTAGAGGTTCTGGACCTGGCTGGCGGTCAGGGCTCCGGAGAAGATCGCCACCTCGTCAACCGCGCCCGTCGTCGAGTCCTTCGGCGGGAAGCTGCCGAGCGTGGCGCGTCCGAGGGGCGTGGAGGCGTTCATGGTGCCCACGGCTGATCCGTTCGCATACACCGTGATTCGGCTTCCGTCGTCGACGTAGGTCAGATACGTCCACGTCGCCTTGGGTACGACGTAGTTGACCGTGTAATCGGCGACGTTGCGGCGAGTCACGCCCACCTTGCCCGAGCTGGAGTTGATCTTGACGATCGACGTGTCGCTGTTGAGCAGCGCCATACTGCTCGAGCCGCCGGTGATGTTGACCCACGCCCCGACCGACCAGGGGGTGGGAAGATCGGGCGCCGCGGTGGTGACCGTGCCGGTCCCGCCGGTGAAGCGCAAGGCGCCCCCGACCTTGCCGGGTACGACGGTGACGTCGCCCAGCACCGTGCCGTTGTAGCCACCGGCGGCCGTATCCGCAACGTTCCCGTTGGTGGTGTCGTCCATCGTCCAGTGGTCGACGAGCGTCAGGCCGATCACGAATCGGGCGGTCGTGCTGTACTGCCGCCCGCCGACGGACTCCTTCACCACAACGTCATGCAGCCCGTTCGGCAGCGTGGCCGGCGAACACGACCACGTGTGATCCGGCTGTACGGCGGCCGAGCACACGCTCGCGTCCTTCTCGGTGACGGAGACCGTGCCGCCAGGTACGCCGAGCCCCTCGATGACTGACGGAGACCCGGGCAACCATCCATTGGGACCGGGATTCGTGACGGTGAGCGGCGACAACGACAACGCATCCGCGATCGCCGTGGCGGCGGTGACCGTGTTACCCGCCGGAGCGGACGCGAACCTCGGCGCGGACGTGACGAAGCTGCTGGCGCGCGCGATCCAGTCGATAGGCGCCGGCGCCGTCCCGTCCTGCAGCGCCTTGGTCAGCGTGTCGAAGTACGCCTGCCAGTTCGGCTTGTAGTAGCCGCTGAGGAGTCCGCTGTACGTGTGGTTGGCGTAGTTGTTCAGCGAGCCCGCCTTGTACCCGTCGGCAGGATCCACCCAGCTGGTCCACAGGTAGAGGAGTGACGTGGCGAGCTGGGATCGAACTGTCGCGTCCGAGCCCGCAGCCGAGTTTGCGCTCGCGACGTAGCTGCCCATCGTGAACCACGGCACCGTCGCCATGACGTCGTCGGTGAGGTCCATCAGATCCAGCCACTGAGCTGTCAGGTCCTTGAACGCTGCCGTGTCCTTGGCGAGGTACGCCGTATTGATCTTCGGCAGCAGCGTCCGCGTCTTGTTACCGGTGATGTTCGTCGCGACGTCGGCGAGGTCGAAGTCGTACGCGTCCTTCTGCACGACCTCTGGCGCGGCGAGGAGCAGCTGCGGCAACGCGGTGGCGAAGCGTGCGGTGTCGTACGGCTGCTGCTTCGGCGAGGCCGGGTCCGCATTCATCGCCGTCAGATTCGGCTGCGCCACGAACAGGGTCTCCGCGGGTTCCGCGTGCGTACCCGATGACGGACGCGGCAGCGTGTACGCCGTCGCTCCGATGATCTCCCACGCCTTGGCGGCCGCAGTCGTCCCGTACCGTCCGTACGCGAAGTCCTGCATCCACTCCGACAAGCTGAATGCAGCTGCGTGCCACGGCAGTTCGCTCAGCAACTCGAACGCCGCCGGGTCCTCGAAGCCTTCAGGCATCACGGCGATCCCGGTCATGTTGTTGCCCGCGGCATTCAACTGGCCGTAGTACCGGTCGATCCAGAGCTGTCCGGTCGCGCCCATCACGGTGTGTCCGCCGTACGCGTAGATGGAGCCGAACAGGTACTTCGTGTTCGGCCAGGCGGCTTCTCGTCCCCACGTGGCCGAGGCGTCGGACAAGCCGTCACTCACGACGAACTTGCTCTTGTCGCTGATGCCCGCCAACTGCGCGGTGGTCGGGTTACCTTGCCATCCCAGCTGCATCCAGGTAGCGCCCGCTTCGTTGTCCTGCAAGGCGGACATGATGCTCGCGGTGATGTCCTGCTGCGCGATGCCGCCCGACGAGCCGCCCTCCTGCAGCGGGTTCATCCGGTAGATCGAGGACTTGCCGAGAAGGTCGTCAGCATGCCGGTAGTACGACGCGGCGACCTGCGCGAAGAATGGGTCCGTCGGCGCCAGCCACGCGGGCCTGGGCTGGCCCGACCAGGTTCCTTGCGCGATGACCTTCGTACCTGCCGGAGCGTGGGCGGCGAAGTCGGTGGGCACGGTGCCGATGAACCCGGGCAGTACGGGGACCATGCCCAGTTCCCGTGCGCGATCGGCGATCTGGCGTCCCAGGGACGCCCGCTGATCGAGCAGGTCCTGCGAGATCGGGGCGCCGTAGTTGGACACGTTCTGCATCGCCCACCACGGCTGGGTGGTCGGCAGCGGGATCCAGGCGCGGGTCTGCTCCGCGGTGTAGCCGAAGTCCTGAAGCACCTTCTGATACACCGCATCGGTCCCCGGCAGAACGTAGACCTGGTTGATGCCGTGCAGGGCGTAGATGTCCAGCATCGACTGCCACTGGTCCCAGCCCATGTACGGATCGGTGTAGCCGTCGTGCGTGTCGTTGCCGAGATACCGGTTCGCCGTGTTGGCGGTCTGGGTGATCGGCTGCGACGGCGCCGGCAGCGGTGTGGGTACGACGGGATGCGGGTTGCCGAGGTTCGCGGCCGCGTGGACGACGTACTTGAGGTACCAGCCGGCACCTTGGTTCGCCGCCGACGCAGTGGTCGCGCTGATCGTGACATGACCCGTCCGGCCGGCGATGGTGAACCGTTCGGCACCGTCGGCACTGGGGTTGATCTCGAAACACACCTGGTGCGAGGCCACGGTGCCGGCGACGCGGGCGAGCAGCGCCTGCTGGGCTTGGGTGGACCGCGCCGAGGCCCGGCAATCACGCTGCTCCGCCCCCGGTGGCGCGGCCGCCTCCGAGGCCGGCACCACCAGCAGGCTGACGAGCGTACTGAAGAGAAGGACGAAGGATGCTCGGGCGGATCGACGCATGACCTCACCTCACGGCCAGGGGGATGACGCAATGTCCACCGGAGAATATTAATGAAGGGTGGCTATGTAAAGAGTGGGATCGGATGATGGAACGACCAACGAATATGGGCGCTCAGTGGTGGGCGAGTCCGGTGAAGATGTCCACGAGCTCCGGACGGGCCATTGGGCCGACGTGCGGTGCGGCGACGTCGTGGACGTCGGTCGGGTTGCCGGGCGTGAGGCGGTCGGCCTCGGCGATGAAGCGGTCCTGGAGCGCCGGCGGGATGAGGCGATCGCGGGTGAAGCGGATGTAGGACCGCGGGATGCGGCCCCAGGTGTCGGCGTGGCCGCGCGCGTCCGACAGCGGGATCGCGGCGGGTTCGTCGGGCTGGAAGTGGTTGAGGAGGTTGTGCATCTGCTCGTCGGTGAAGTCGGCCGCGAGGCACTCCTTGATTCCGGCGATCAGCTCGCGGTCGGCGGTTCGCCAGTTCACCCGCGCGACGCCGAGGACGGCCGGATCCCCGGCGACGGCCTTGGTGACGTTCTCGACCAGACTGTCGCGGTTCTCGGGCGTCGCGAAGTACTCCGCCATGCTCGGCAGGTCGACGCAGCAGAACGCCGAGACGTACACGACGCGTTTCAGCAGCTCCGGTACGGCGTTGCCGACGCGGCTCACCGTCACGCCACCTTGGCTGGCGCCGACAAGAATCACGGGGCCGTGCTCGTGGGCCCGGCGTACGACGTCGATGGTGTGGTCGACGTAGTCGTCGAGGGTCAGCGTCGCGAGTGGTGACCGCTCGGTGGCGAGGGCGCGGAGGTCCTGGGGCGCCTGGTAAGCGTGCGGGAAGAAGCCGCCGGTGCCATGGCCGGGCAGGTCGACGGCAACGCAGCGGTGGCCGCGGAGCGTGAGCTCGGCAGTCAGGTCATTCCACGAACTGGCGGACGAGTGCGTCCCGTGGACGAAAACAAAGGTCATCGGTGATCTCCTGTCTGAGTGGTGGATCGCCACATGGGCCAAAGGGTCGGGCTGCCGTCGACGCGCACCGGTTCATCCCGATCGCGAAACCCATGGCGTTGGTAGAGCGCGCGGCTCCGGGGTGAGCTGGCTTCGAGATAGGCGCCGAGTCCGCGTACGTCGGCGTACTCCAACCGCTGCCGCAACATCGCCGAGCCGACTCCGGTACCGCGATGCTCGGGCACGACTCCCATGCACGGCAGATAGAGGTACGGCTGCCCGTGTGGATGTCGCCGAGCCAGTGCCTCGCCGAGCACGTCGAGAGGACGTGTCGAGTTGGTCGGGCCGCCGTACGGCGGCTGGCCGGCGGCGAGGTTGAGCCAGATCGAGGCTCCGGAGTTGGACGTCGCGATGTCGACTTCGGCGGCTGGGTGGGTGAGGAGCGGGCGGTAGTAGAGCTCGGCCGCTGAACTCCCGTCGGCGAAGAGCCATGTGGCCAGCGGGTCGTCGGCGAACGCGGCGGTGAGGATGGCGATGACGGTGTCGTGGTCGTCCGGAGTAGCGCGGCGAATCATGCGTACACCGTATTTCCACTCACTCCGAAACGCCTGCCGGTGAGCGCAAAAGTGTCGTCAGTGAACTAGTACACTCAGAGGCATGGAGGCGCCGTACGAGCGGGTGGTGAGCGAGCTGCGGGGGATGATCCTCAGCGGCGAGCTGCGGCCCGGAGACCGGGTCCCGTCGGTGCGCGAGATCGCTCGCAGCCGGCGGATCGCCATCGCGACCGCCACCAAGGTCGTCGCCGCTCTCCGCGATGCCGGCCTGGTGGAGACGAAGGTCGGTTCAGGGACCGTGGTGTCGATGCCGCGTCGCCGTGTGCGACCGCGGACGGCCGAGCGTGACGCCCAACGGCGACCAGTGCTGAGTACGGCGCAGGTGCTGCGAACCGCTGTCTCGGTCGCCGACGGCGAGGGGATCGAGGCCGTCTCCATGCGCCGCGTCGCGGTGGAGCTCGGCGTCGGGCCGATGTCGCTCTACCGGCATGTCCAGAACAAGGACGAACTGGTCACCGAGATGGTCAACGCGGTGTTCGGGGAGTACGAGCTTCCCGACCCGGGGCCTGAGGGGTGGCGCGCCAAGCTCGAGCTGATCGCCCGGTGGCAGTGGCAGCTGTGCCGCCGGCACTTGTGGCTACCGGCGGCCGTGTCGTTCACCAGGCCGTTGCTGGTGCCGAACCTGACGGCGCAGACCGAGTGGACGATGCGCGTGATCGACGGCCTCGGCCTGCCGCCCGAGGTGACCATCCGGGAAGCGCTGACACTGCACGGGTTGGTGATCACGGCAGCCCGTGCGATGGCTGATGAGGTCGAGGCTGAGCAGGAGACCGGTGTCAGCCTCGACCTGTGGTGGCTGGACAAGCAGCACCGGGCCGAGGAACTGCTCGCGAGCGGACAGTTCCCACTGCTGGCCGCCGTACCGGAGGACGCTGTCTCCGATCTGGGCGAGCTGTTCGAGTACAGCCTGGCCCGGCACCTCGACGGGTTCGAGGTGCTCGTCAGTCGATCTGGGTGATCTTGCCGGTGTCGACGTCGTACATGAAGCCGCCGATCACGATGTCGTCGCCGATGAGCGGGTGCTCGCGGACCGCCTTGACGTCGTGGCGCAGGGCCTCGTGCTGGTCGGGGATCACCGAGATCGGCAGGTAACCGGCCGGCTTCCCGGCGGCCAGCTCGACCTTCGCGCGCAGCTCGTCCTCGGACATCGAGGCCATCGCGCAGCGGGTGTGCGGGATGATCATGATCCGCTTGACGCCGAGCAACTGGACGCCGAGCACCAGCCCGGTCATCGTGACCTCGGTGACCCGGCCGCCCGCCGAGCGCAGCACCTTGGCGTCACCCGGCTTGAGTCCGAGCATCTCCAGCGGCGGGATCCGGGAGTCCATACAGGTCACCACGCCGATGCCGGCGTGCGCGATCCCGTCGAAGCCGCCGTAGTGGAAGTCGGCGGCGTACTCCGCGTTGGCGGCCAGGATGTCGTCGAACCCGCCGCTCATCGGAGGGCACCTGACAGGGGAGTACCGGCTTGCAGGATCGACATCGCGAACGGCTCCTTTCCACATGAATCCGGACGGGGAGGATCAGCGGTCACACTGCTGACCGGGACGATCCACGAACGGCCGTCGACGTGCTCGACGGTCACGGTCTCAGGCCCTTCGGCCACCACCCGCAACGCGTCCAGCGCGAGCTCGCCGATGAGCTCGCGTACGGCGACTTCCGCGGCCTGACCGCGCTTGGTCCAGGTGGACCGACCGCGCAGCCCGGTCAGGATCGTCTCCCCTTGATCGGCCGCGGCGAGTGCCTCCACCGCGGTCTCGACAGTCAGATGGCCGTGCATGGTGCCGGCCGGCAGGTACGTCGCGGTGGGTGCGAAGCGGTGCCCACCGAGATGGTTCGCCTCCCACACCCGGCCCGGCGCGCGCTCGGCGAGCCCAGCCACCAGCGGCCGCCCCAGCACTGCGCAGCACTCGTCACGCTTTCCGTTGGTACAGACGAGCACGATGGGCTCGTCGACCGGCAGCAGCGCGGGCAGCGACGCGACCACCGCGTCGCGATCACCACGAGCGACGGCGGCCAGATCGAGCTCGGCGAGCTCGGCCGGATCGCCGACGCGGCCGCCGAGTAGCCAGGTCCGGCCTGGTGCGGTGGACGCGACGAACACCTGGTGCGACCGCTCGACCGCATCCGCGTGCCGACCGGGGGAGCGGATCAGACCGAACCGTACGTCGACCTTCTTGCACTCGTCATCGAACGACCCACCGAACTTCGGGTCCAGATGACTCTGCGTCGGCGCCTTCGCACCCCACGGACCGGGCTGCTCCACGACGACCCAGGCGGTCGCCACGACCGCGGTCCCGGCCAGCGGCTCGCGCAGTACCCGGCAGTACGTCGAGCACAGGCCGGGCCGGCCGGACGGGTCGGGTGCAGGGGTCACACCCTCACGGTACGCGAGCCGAGACGGCTGTCCCTCATGATGATCATCATGTGTGCACTACGCCACGTCGGCCGAGGAGTGCGACGGCCAGGACCGCGGCCAGGAACGCGCTGACGGCGGCGCCGGCGAAGATCGCGTGAACTTGTGAAACGGCGGCGTCGCGGAGCGCGTCGAGGAACGGGCGGCAGTTACCGGGGGAGGACGGGCAGAGCTGGTTGGGAGATTTGATGCCGTCGGCAAGGGCGTAGTACCGCCGAAGGCCGATCGCGGTCAGCGCGGAGACGCCGACGAGCATGCCGACCATGCGGGCGACGACCACGAGCGCGCTGACCAGGCCGTGGCTGTCGGCCGGTGTGGCGCCGAGGATCGCCGTGTTGAGCGGTGACAGCGCGAGGCCGAACCCGAAGCCGCAGAAAAGCAGTACGACGGTCGCGGTCCAGTGATCGAGCGCCGTACGGCTCCAGAACGCCATCACCACGAACATCGCACCGGACAACGCGAGACCGCCACCCGCGATCAGCCCGAGCCCGTAGCGTCGCGTGAGCCACCCGCCCGCGACCGCACCGACCGGTAGGGCAATCAGAAACCGCACCAGGACCAGCGCCGCTTCGAGCTGGCCGCCGCCTTGGGTGGTCCGCGCGAACACCGGTACGTCGACCAGCGCCGCGATCAACGCGCACCCGATCAGGAAACTCACCACCAGTGAGCCCCATGCCGGTCGTCCGCCGAGGAGTCCACGCGGCACGATCGCGGCCGCCGTACGACGCTGCCAGAGCGCGAACGCGACGGCGAAGACCGCGGCCGCGACCAGCAGCCACGGGCCGGCGGGCGACATCAGCTCGCGTTCGGGATCCGCGGTCGCGAAGGCGAGCACGACGCCGGCCAACGCGAGCGCCAGCAGGAACGCGCCGATGAGGTCGACCCGCGACAGTACGTCGGCCAGGCGGCCGCGGCTGCGCCACAGAACGAGCGCGAGCCAAGCGATCGCGAGAACCAGCGTGGCGAGACCGATCGGAGTGAGCAGTCGCGACGTACCGGTGAAGGGCACGAACGGCAGGCCGAGCGTCACGCCGGACGCCAGCCGTTCGGGCGCGGTCAGGGTGAGGCCGAGGGCGACACAGGCGAGGACGCCGACGGTCCCGGAGAGCGATGGCCATCGGCGTCCGCGGAGAAGCAGCGCCAGGACGACGGCGACGACCAGGTTGAGCCAGAAGATGTACCGCCAGTCGGCGACCGCGAGCACTGCCGAGCCCAGGAGCGGGCCGAGGACCGAGCCGAGTTCCTGTACCGCGCCGACGATCCCCAGGGGCAGGCCGCGTCGGTCAGCCGGCCAGAGATCGGCGACCAGCGCCAGCGTCGCGGGCACGAGCCCACCACCGCCAACACCCTGGAGAAACCGACCGGTTACCACGAGAGACAGGTCGTAGGCGCCGGCCGTGATCAGCGAGCCGACCGCGAACAGCAGCAGCGCCCCGACGAGCACCGGCGTACGCCCGACGACATCCGCGATCCGGCCGATCAACGGCAGTACCGCGATATACCCGAGCAGGAACCCGGAGATGATCGGCGCCGCCCGCTGCAGCTCGTCCGCCGACAGCCCAACGCCGGACATCATGTTCGGCAGCGCCAGCACCACGACATAGGTGTCCGCCGCAGCGAACGCCACCGCAACCGACGCCAGTGTCAGCTGAGTCCGTGACCGCATCACGGCTTGGTGATCTCGACCTTCTCGCCGTACTTGTCCAGGGTGATGTCGTAGGTGCTGGTGGCGCCGGCGTAGAACGGCCCGGTGATGGTGGCCGACACCAGCTGCTTGGAGTCCTTGTCGATCTTGAAGGAGCTCGGGAAGTCCTGGTCGGCCGGGGCCTTCGGGAAGATGCCCTGCAGGCTCTTGCCCGGGATGGAGCCGGTGACCTCGGTGAGGACCTTCGCGCCCTGTCGCGTCTCGCCCTTGATCTGCGGGTCCTTGATCGTCGGCAGCACCGACGTCAGCCCCTTCGTCGGATCGAGCAGCACCGCCGGGTCGGGGGCGCCGAGGCTGGCCAGCTGGGACGGCGGGAGCTCGATGTAGCTCGGCGTGAACGACAGCTTCGCGTACACCTTGCTGCCGACCGCCACCACCTCGGCGTCGATCGGCGACCCGCCGGACTTCACCGTCAGCTTGCCCTTGAAGGCCGGCGCGTGCGTCGCGACGCCGTCACCGCTGGCGAGCGTCTGCCCACTGTCGGGCAGGTCGCGCCCGGTCAGCACGATGTGCACGCTCTCCGCGCTGTCGATCGTCTTCTTGGCGTCGGTCAGCAGCGCGACCGGGTCCCCGCCGGACTGGCTTCCGCCGCCGGAGTCCTTCTTGTCGCTGCAGCCCGCCACCGCCAGCACCACGACCGCGCAGAGCGCGAGCATCCTCTTCACAACTGTCAGCCTGCCAGATCAGAAGCGCACGCAGCGATCGGCTGCGCGACCGGTACGCCGGACCCGTCCCGCCGCGGGTCGACCGGTGGCAGGTCCACCGGGGCACCGCTGCTCGCACTGGCCTTGACCGGCGCCGTACCGATGAAGCCGAGCAGCAGCCCGTCCTCACCCTTCAGCAACCGCTGGCAGCGCACGCCACCGGTCGCGCGGCCCTTGCCCGGGTACTCGCTGAACGGCGTCACCTTCACCGCGCCGACCTCGGTCCCCGGCAGCGCCGTCGTGGAGCCCGCGATCGTCACGACCTGCGACTCGCGGTTGCCGTCGACGGCACCGAAGAACACCACCTTCGCCTTGGCCGCGAGCCGGACACCGGCCATACCGCCCGCGGTCCGGCCCTGCGGCCGTACGGCGGACGCGGGGAAGTGCAGCAGTTGCGCGTCAGAGGTGATGAAGCACAGCTCTTCCTCGCCCGTCGTCAGCTCGACCGCACCAATGACCTCGTCACCGTCCTTCAGGCCGATGATCTCCCACGAGTCCCGGTTGCTCAGGTGATCCGGTACGACGCGCTTCACCACGCCGGCCGTCGTCCCCAGCGCCATACCGACGGACTCCGGGTCCATCGTCGTCAGCGCCAGCGCCTTCTCACCCGGCTCCAGCGACACGAACTCCGCGACCGGCGCGCCACCCTGAAGGTTCGGCGCGCTCGCCGTCGTTGGTACGGCGGGCAGATCGAGCGACTCGAGCCGGATCAGCCGGCCGGCACTCGTCACGAGTCCGTACTGCCCGCGGGCAGTGCTCTTCACCGCGGACACGATCGCGTCGTGCTTGGCGCGCGACTCGGTGGCGCCGAACGGCTCGACCCCGTTGGTGCGCGCGAGCAGCCCGGTCGAGCTCATCAGGATCCAGCACGGGTCGTCGCTGACCTCGAGCGGTACGGCGGCCGTCTTGGTGGCACCGGACGACTCCAGCAGCACCGTCCGGCGCGGCGTCCCGTACGTCTTCGCGACCTCGGCGAGCTCGTCGGAGACCGTCTTCCGGAGCAGCTTCGGGTCCTCGATGATCGCGGTCAGCGCCTCGATCTCGCGCTCCAGCTCACCCTTCTCGGTCTCCAGTTCGAGCTTCGAGAACTTCGTCAGCCGCCGCAGCGGCATGTCCAGGATGTAGTTCGCCTGGATCTCGGACAGGTCGTAGATCTCGATCAGCCGGGACCGGGCCGCGGCGGCGTCGTCACTGCTCCGGATGACCTGGATGACCTCGTCGATGTCCAGGATCGCGATCAGCAGACCCTCGACGATGTGCAGCCGGTCCTGCGCCTTCTTCCGGCGGAACTCGCTGCGCCGGCGCGTGACGTCGTACCGGTGCTCCAGGTAGACCTCGAGGAGCGGCTTCAGCCCGAGCGTGCGGGGCTGGCCCTCGACCAGGCAGACGTTGTTGACGTGGAACGCGTCCTCGAGCGGGGTCAGCTTGTACAGCTGCTCGAGCAGTGCCTCGGGGACGAAGCCGTTCTTGACCTCGATCACCAGCTGGGTGCCGTGGGTGCGGTCGGTGAGGTCCTTGACGTCCGCGATGCCCTGCAGCTTCTTGCTCTGCACCAGGGTCTTGATCTTCTCGATCACCTTCTCCGGACCGACGGAGTACGGCAGCTCGGTGACCACGATGCCCTTGCGCCGCGGGGTGACGTTCTCGATCCGGGCGGTGGCGCGCATCTTGAAGCTGCCGCGGCCGGTCGCGTAGGCGTCCTTGATGCCGTCGAGCCCGACGACCTTGCCGCCGGTCGGCAGGTCCGGACCGGGGACGAACCGCATC
Source organism: Kribbella sp. NPDC043289 (assembly GCF_056436705.1). Lineage (NCBI taxonomy): Bacteria > Bacillati > Actinomycetota > Actinomycetes > Propionibacteriales > Kribbellaceae > Kribbella > Kribbella sp. NPDC043289. The sequence goes on along the minus strand of NZ_JBWKCB010000001.1, from coordinate 1,526,769 downwards.
AGGTCGTCGAGGTCGGCGGTCGGCGTCTTGATCAGGTGCCGGAGCGCCTGGATGACCTCGACCAGGTTGTGCGGCGCCATGTTGGTCGCCATCCCGACCGCGATCCCGGCGGCGCCGTTGACCAGCAGGTTCGGGAAGGCGGCCGGCAGCACGCCCGGCTCCTCCTCCTGCCCGTCGTAGTTCGGCCGGAAGTCGACGACGTTCTCGTCCAGGCCGTTGGTCATCGCCATCGCGGACGGCGCCATCCGGCACTCGGTGTTGTGGTTGACGAACCCACCGGCGAGGAACGAGTGGTCGTCGCTGTCCACACGGATCGAGTACACGGCCTCGGGCTCGCAGTCCTCGACCTCGGCGACCTCGACGAAGCGGTACCCGGAGTCCATGATCGGCGCGACCACGCGGAGGATCTCAGGGTCCTTGAACTTGCTGACCAGCAGGCTGCGGTCGGTCTGCCAGCGCTCGAAGCGGTCGAAGTTGTGGTTGAGCAGCCAGCTCTTGCCAGTGCCCCGCCCGGCACCGAGGGACTCGCGCACGAAGTCCGCGACGTACGGAGCATGATCCTGGGTCAGCCGATGCGTGTACCGCGGCGCCCTGTGCAGCAGCTCCTGGAGCTTGTGCCGCTTGGCGGCGAGGAAACCGACCCGCTCGCTGAACGCGTGAATGTTGTGTCGGCCGGAGATCACCAACCGGTACTCGCCGCGCGAGTAGTGAGTCAAGTTGCTGTGCACGCCGAACTCGAGCAGGAGCTCCTGTAGTTCGCCCGCCAAGGTCTGGCTGTACGTCGAGTACTGGATCGTGACCGAGGCATCGCCTGCTCGGCGCACTCCACCGTCACCTTCGTAGAGTGCCATCAGGAACGCGCGCTTGAGGCCGACCGTGCCGTTCCAGACTGCTTCTGGAACGTGCTTCTCAGCGGCCTTGAATCCGATCAGTTTCGCGAGCGGGCTCTCCCGGAACGCCGTCAGGTTCTGGATGTCGAGCTCGTGGATGGTGCGCCCCGAGCTGCGGGTTTTCCGCGAGTACACGTACCGCGGGCCGCCGACGATGGCGTCGTACGCGGCGAGAACGTACTCGAAGTACTCGTGGTCGGTGTTGTTGAACCCGGCCCGTTCGGCTGAGGCGAAACCTTCCGACACCCAGGCGCCGAACAGCGTCCCGAGCATCATCTCGTGAGCCATCGGGACGTCCGTCGTCCACGCGTTGCGCGCGAGACAGACCACCGTGCCGGGCTTCACCTCGTCCAGCCGCAGCCACTGGAACATGGGCACGCCCAGGACCGGCACCAGGCACAGCACCGGGTGATTGTGACTTCCGCGCAGCGCATGGCCGCTCTTCGTCACCAGCTTCTTCACCGGATGTACGCCGGAATTGAACAGCTTGGTGGCGCGGACCGGCTTGCCATCCTTGTCGAGCACCTCGAGGTCCACGAAGGCCTCGGAGTTGTCCGGCAGGTTCATCAGGTCGGCGATCCTGGGGGAGCTGCCGTCCGCCAGTCGAACCCGGGTGTCACCGGTCAGGCAGTACCGCATCGCGGCCGGGCCGTCGTCGAGCGAGCCGAAGTTCCCGTGGCCGTCGATCAGCGGGACCCGCATCGACCACGGCTGCGCGGTCCGGACCAGGGCGTCGTAGATCGCGCCGTCGCCGTGCGGGTGGTACTTACCCATGACCTCACCGACGACGCGGGCCGACTTCACGTGGCCGCGGTCGGGGCGGATGTTGTTCTCCGCCATCGAGAACAGGATCCGCCGCTGCACCGGCTTCAGTCCGTCCCGCGCGTCCGGGAGCGCCCGGGAGTAGATCACCGAGTACGCGTACTCCAGGTAGCTGGTGCGCATCTCGTCGGAGACGTCGACGTCGAGGATGTGCTCCTCGAAGTCCTCGGGTTCGGCAGTACTGGTACGGCGTGCCATGCGGTTCTACGAACTCCTCGATCAAGCGGTACGACGCCTCGACGGTCCGGCGCCGCCCCTATTGTCCCTGGTCCAGAGCGTTTTGCCCGGTCACGACCCGCAGGATGTACGTCGTCGGGGCCAGAGCGGACCCTACCGCCAGCGTCAGACAAAGTCCGCAGATCCCCAGCAGCACGCCCCACGGAACGGTCAGCGGTACGTCGGCCACGCCCGCGGTCATCGCGTGCCGGATCAGGATCCCGACCGTGACCGTGATCGCGGTCCCGAGACTCAGCGCGACCGCCCCGACCAGCGACGACTCCCAGAGCACCATCCGCCGGATCTGCGCCGGTGTCGCCCCGAGTAGCCGCGAGGTGACGAATTCGTGCCGACGCTGCAGACTGCCCATCAGCAGCGTGTTGGCGATCGCGATGGCGCTGTAGAGCGCAGCGGGCCCGAGCAACAGGATCAGTCCGAACTGGTTCCCCTTCCGCACGCCGTCCGCCTGGTCGGCCTCCCAGTCCGAGGCGAGCTGCGCGTGCGGCAGGCGACGTACGAGTTGGTCCGCGCTGACGCCCTCGGCGGGGAGGACGAACTGTCGCTCGGGCTGCGCCTGCGGCGCGTGCTGCCGGGCGAGGTCGAGGGGGAGGAGCAGCGACGGGTTCACCCCGAAGGCATCCTTGACGATCGCGACCACCCGGAGCTTGGCCTGGACCCGGTCGGTGAACGTCACCGGGATCTCGGCGCCGACCTTGTACCCCTCGAGACTGGCCAGCTCCTTGCTCACCGCGACCCCGTTCCCGGAGAGCTTCGTGAGATCGCCGGACAGAGCGCTGAGGTCCCGGGTCCGGGAGGCGATCGCGGGATCGATTCCTTCGGCGTCCTCAAGCTCGGCGTCGTCGCGGTCGACCCGTACCAGCTTCACCGGCACGCCGGCGTCGACGGCCGCGATGGCGGGATCCGACAGCGCAGCGGAATCGGTGACCACGACGGGCGCCCGGACGGCGTCCCGGATGGTCGCGGCCGCGCTGTCGGCGGCGAAGCTGAGACTCAGCACCATCGAGCCCGCGATTGCCGAGATGGCGAGGATCGGCGCGGCCAGCGACGCACTCCGGCGTGGTGCCGCGACCACGTTGCTGCGCGCGAGTCGCCCGGACACTCGCGTCCACGCGACCAGCGGGACGGCCCACAGCCGGCCGAGCAACGGAACGATCAGCGGCGCGAGCAAGGTCAGCGCGACCACCATCAGCATCGGCGTGAACATCGCCAGCGGTACGACGCCGTCGCCGCTCGACGGCCGGATCAGCGCCAGCATCACGATCGACCCGGCCAGGAACAGCAGCCCGAACACGATCCGCACCGGACCGATCCGTGGCGGCTCGAGCGCCGCCTCCCGGAGCGCGTCGACGGGCCCGACCCGTCCGGCTCGGCGAGCGGCCGATCGCGCCCCGAGCAGCGCGACGACCAGGCCGACCGCGACCGCGATCGACAACGGGATCCACGGCGCGGCCGGCTCCAGCTTCACCGGCGCGAGGTCGGTGTACGACGCCTTGCGCAGCAGCAGCGGCGTGGCCAATTGGGCCAGCAACGCACCGGACAGTGCGGCGGCGAGTGCGACGACGACCGCCTCGCCGAGGATCATCCGGCGAATCTGGCGTGGGGTCGCGCCGATCAGCCGGAGCAATCCGATGTCCCGCCGCCGGGACGCGACGGCGAACGCGAAGGTGCTGGCGATCACGAAGATCGTGATGAACCCGCAGATCGTGCCGACCAGACTCAGCACCACCTGCAGACCCGACGCGTCCGCGTCCGTCAGGGGAACCCGGACCTTGCGTGGGCCGTCACCGTCGCCGCCGAGCGTGGTCACCACGATGCTCGCGAGCGCCGGACCGCGGTACGCGATGGTCGACGCGGTCGCATTGGCCGCCAGTCCGAGCAGGAACACCCCGACGAACAGTGCGACGAACGATCCGGCGTACAGCGATCGGTGGCTCCTGATCGTCTGCCGGCTGAGGAAGAACATCAGCGCTCCAGGTCGCTCATCGCGGCGGCGATCTGCGCCGGCGTGGCCCGGTCGAGGTGGCCGGCGAGCAGGCCGTCGGACAGGAACAGCACGCGCTCGGCGTAAGCCGCCGCCACCGGGTCGTGGGTGACCATCACGACGGTCTGGCCGGCGCGGTCGGTTGCCTCCCGCAACAACCCGAGGATCTGCCGGCTGGTCCCGCTGTCCAGTGCACCGGTCGGCTCGTCGGCGAAGAACACGGACGGCTGGGTGATCAGCGCCCGCGCGATCGCGACCCGCTGCTGCTGCCCACCGGACAACTCCGCGGGCCGCCGCTTCGCCTTCCCGTCGAGTCCCACCTGGTCGAGCACCCGCAGTACGTCGTTCCGGCTCGGGCGGCGACCGGTCAGCCGCAGCGGCAGGGCCACGTTGTCGTAGACGGTCAGCGACGGCAACAGGTTGTACGCCTGGAAGACGAACCCCATCTCGCCCCGGCGCAGCTTGGTGAGCTCCACCTCGTTCAGCCCACCGAGCGGGACCCCGTTGAGTACGACGGTGCCCTGGGACGGGTGGTCGAGTCCGGCGGCGCACTGCAGCAGCGTCGACTTGCCGGAGCCGGACGGGCCCATCACCGCGGTGAACGAGGCGCGCGCGAAGCCGTACGTGACGCCGCGCAGCGCGTCCACCGATCCGGCCTTGGAACGGTAGGTCTTGGTGATCCCGTCGAGCAGCAGCGCCGGCGCCTCGAGCGGCGCGACGGGCGGGTACGAAGGCGCGGTAGCGGTCATGGAACCAGCGAATCGCGAAGCACGCTCCCGATCCCTGGCTCACGGGAGAGAGCTGAAGTAGCGCGCACGCTACCGCTCGAGAGGCAATCCTCGACCTAGGGTTGAGGATTGTGGAGAGACCCATGACCGTATTAATGGCCGCGCCTTCGGCGCCGGCGCGGTCATGGGGCTGTGACTCCCGGCCTTCCCTCGTCGCTCCAGTCGCTTCGCTCCCTGCGCTCCTCAGTCCAGGCCGGGAGGCCCCATGACCGTGTGGACGGCGCTCGCGTCGCCGCGGTACCTGATTTCGTCGTGGCCGTGGCGGAGCTACGCGTATCTCTTCACGTCGGTGCCGATGGGTGCGGCGTCGATCGCGGTGCTGGTGGGACTGGCTGCGTTGAGCGCGGTGCTGAGCCCGATCCTGATCGGGATCCTGATGCTGACCGCGTTCCCGCTGATCGGAGCCGCCATCGGGTGGGCGGAGCGACGGCGCGCCGGGATGATGCTGGTGGACGGCATCAGCAGCCCGCACGCGGCACTGCCGATCGGGCTGCCGCTCCGGCAACGCCTCACGTTCCGCCGCCGCGAGCAGGCGTCGATGCGGGCGCTCGGGTACGGCTTCGTGCTCGGGGTGTTTGTCTGGCCGCTGAGCGCCTTGTTCGCGGGAATCAGCGCGACCGTCCTGCTGACGACGCTCGCGGCGCCGGTGATCGCCGACGGCGACGAGATGGGGATGGGGCCGTGGACGCTGAACACGGCGCGGGAGGGACTTGTCTTCCTGGTCTTGTTCGGGCCGGTGTTCTACGCGGTCAGTTCGTACCTGCTCGGCGTCCTCGCGGGCGCCGAGGCCTCACTCGCGAAGGCGATGCTCGGACCGCGTCAGGAAGAGCTGCAGCGCAACTTGGCCGAGCTGCGACGTTCCCGGCTCGATCTGGTCGACGCGTTCGAGACGGAGCGCGCGCGGATCGAGCGGCACCTGCACGACGGCGTACAGCAGCGGCTTGTCGGGCTCACGATGACGCTCGGGCTGGCGGAGCTGGATCTGCCGGAGGGCGAGGGACGGCGCATGGTGGTGAAGGCGCACGCCGAGGCCGAGGCGGCACTGGCCGATCTGCGCGCTGCCGTGCGGGGCATCCATCCACGGGTGCTGATCGATCACGGGTTGGAGGCCGCCGTCCGGGAAGTCGCTGACCGGATGCCGCTCCCGGTGACGGTGCAGCTGTCCGTTCCGGCGCGACTGCCGGCGCCGATCGAGGCCGCGGCGTACTTCGTCGTGAGTGAGGCGCTCGCGAACGTCGCCAAGCATGCGCAGGCGTCACAGTGCGCGGTCTCGGGCTGGGTCGATCGCGAGCGGCTCGTCATCACCGTGCAGGACGACGGCGTCGGCGGCGCGACACTGGGTGCGGGAACCGGTCTGACCGGGCTGGTGACGCGATTGGACGCGTTGGGAGGCACACTCGACGTCGACAGCCCACCTGGTGGGCCGACCCGACTGAGGATGGAGTGCCCGTGCCGACTCGGCGACTGAGTATCGTGCTCGCGGAAGACTCGCTGCTGCTGCGCGAGGGACTGGCGAGCATCCTGGATCGCGCCGGGCACGACGTACGGGACTCCGTCGGGGACGCGGACACGCTGCTCGCGGTGGTCCGCAAGGAGCCGCCGGACGTGGTGATCACCGATGTCCGGATGCCGCCCGGGCACAGTGACGAAGGGCTCCGGGCCGCGGCCGCGATCCGCGCCGAGCAGCCGGCGATCGGGATCCTGGTGCTGTCCCAGTACGTCGCCGACGCGTACCTCTCGTCGTTGCTGGAGACAACGACCGGCGGGATCGGGTACCTGCTGAAGGACCGGGTCGGGCACGTGACCGAGTTCCTCGAGTCGCTGGACCGGGTCGCCGACGGCGGCACGGTGGTGGACCCCGAGGTGGTGCGCCAGCTGCTCGCGCGGCGCCGTAACGACGGTCCACTCGCGGCGCTCACGCCCCGCGAACTCGAGGTGCTCGCGTTGATGGCGGAGGGTCGGGTGAACGGGTCGATCGCGGAACAATTGGTGGTGAGCGAGGCGGCCGTTCGCAAGCACGTCGGCAAGATCTTCGCGAAGCTGCGGCTGGACGACGGGCGGGACCGGCGCGTGTCCGCCGTACTGACTTATCTGAGAGGTTGATCATGGACGAGGCGATCCGGAAGATCCTGGCCGAGTGCGAGACGTGGGCCGTGGTCGGGTTGTCGAACAACACCGACCGGGCCGCGTACGGCGTGGCGCGGTTCCTGCAGGGTCACGGGAAGCGGATCGTGCCGGTGCACCCGTCCGCTGAGACGGTGCACGGCGAGAAGGGGTACGCCGCCCTCGCGGACATCCCGTTCGCGGTCGACTGTGTGGACGTGTTCGTCCGCTCCGACCTGGCCGGCGACATCGCGGACCAGGCGGTGGGCATCAACGCGAAGGCGGTGTGGTTCCAGCTCGATGTCGTGGATCAGGACGCCTACACGCGAACGACGGCCGCAGGTCTGACGATGGTGATGGACCACTGCCCAGCGATCGAGTGGGGCCGTCTCGGACCGACCGGGTAAGCACCCCGAACGGCCACCACCAGTGCACGGTCTAGTTCAGGTATCCCTCGACCGTGTCGGCCGACCGGGACTGCGCGTCGTCGGGGTTCTCGCCGAACTCCCGCTTGGCGCGGCGCTGCCGGAGCAGGTCCCAGCACTGGTCCAGCTCGACCTCGAGGGCCTTGAGCCGGTCCTTCTCGTCGGCGTTGTCGACCTGCCCGCCCGCGTGCTTGGTCCGGAGCTCATGCTCCTCGGCGACCAGGTCGTCGATCCGGCTGAAGATGCTCTTGTCGTCGCTCATGGGGACACGCTACGCCCGTCCGGAAGCTTCGACCGTGACAGCAACTCGGTGAGGACCAGGATGGCGATGGCTTCCGCGGCGACCAGTCCGATCAGTACGACGAGTTGCAGCGCGGCCGCCTGGGTCGGGGAGGCGCCGCCGAGCACCATGCCGACGAACGCGCCGGGTAGCGTGACCAGCCCGACGGTCCGGGTCTGATCGAGCGCCGGCAGCAGCGCGTCACCTGCGACCGGTCCGGCGACGAGTTTGAACGCGTCAGGCTGCAGCAGCCCGATCGACAGTCCGGCCTCGAACTCGCCGTACCGGGTCTGGTACTCGCTCAGCACGCGGCGGCCGGCGAGGGTGGTGGCGGTCATCGCGCCGCCGACGATGATCCCGCCCATCGGCAGGATGCTCGCCGGGTTCCGCGGCACGACCCCGGGCACGATCAGCAGCAGCAGGACCGTGAACGCTCCGGTCCCGATCGCGGCCGCGCAGTACGCCCACTGGCCCGGGATGGCGGCGGTCTGGTGGAGCCGCCGCGTGCTCGTCACGGTCGCGACCACGAACATGAGCAGGACGAACGCGATCGCGCCGGCGGTGTACCGCAACGCCACCCCGACGACGGCACCGACAGCCGCCAGCTGCACGACCGCACGCAACGCCGCGGTGACGATCCCCTTGTCGTGCCGGAGCCCCGCGTAGTGCGACGCTCCGACCCCGATCGCGATCAGCAACGGCAGGACGACGACAGCGGCCCAGCCGAGCCCGGTGTGGAACGACATCGGTGCTTACTTGAAGTCCGCCTCGTCGTACGTCAGCCCGCCGCCCGATCCGCTCTCCACCTTGGCCGCCTCGTCGGCGCGCAGCTCGACCCGGCGGATCTTCCCGGAGATCGTCTTCGGCAGCTCCGCGAACTCGATCCGCCGGATCCGCTTGTACGGCGCCAGGTGCTCGCGGCAGAACGCCAGGATCTCCCCGGCTAGTTCCCGCGACGGTTCGTGACCGGCCGCGAGGACGACGTACGCCTTGGGTACGGCGAGCCGCACCGGGTCCGGCGACGGGACGACGGCTGCCTCGGCGACGGCCGGGTGCTCGATCAGGACCGACTCGAGTTCGAACGGGGAGATCCGGTAGTCACTCGCCTTGAACACGTCGTCCGAGCGCCCGACGTACGTGATGTAGCCGTCCTCGTCGCGGCTCGCGACGTCACCGGTGTGGTAGTACCCGTTCCGCATCACCTCGTCGGTGAGCTCCTGCGCGTCGCGGTAGCCGCGCATCAGCGGGACCGGCGCCGGGGCGAGCTCGATGCAGATCTCGCCGTCGTCACCGATCTCGTCGGTCGACGGGTCGATCAGCGCGATGCTGTACCCCGGCAGCGGGCGGCCCATCGAACCGAGCTTCACCGGCTGCCCCGGCGGGTTGCCGATCTGGGCCGTCGTCTCGGTCTGGCCGTACCCGTCGCGGATGGTGATGTTCCACGCGGTTCGGACCTGCTCGATCACCTCGGGGTTCAGCGGTTCACCGGCCGAGATGCACTCCCGGATCCGGACCTCGACCGCGGACAGGTCGGCCTGGATCAGCATCCGCCAGACCGTCGGCGGAGCGCAGAACGTGGTCACGCCGTACTGCTGGAGGACCTTCAGCATCTTGTCGGCGTTGAAGCGGGTGTAGTTGTACAGGAAGACGGTCGCGCCCGCGTTCCACGGGGCGAACACGTTGCTCCAGGAGTGCTTCGCCCAGCCGGGTGACGACACGTTCAGGTGGACGTCGCCGGGCTGCAGGCCGATCCAGTACATCGTCGAGAGGTGCCCCAGCGGGTAGCTGACCTGCGTGTGCTCGACGAGCTTCGGCTGACTCGTCGTCCCCGAGGTGAAGTAGAGCAGCAGCGAGTCGTCGGCTGCCGTGTCGACCTCTGGTACGTCGCCGTCATACGACTCGGCGTCGGCGTAGTGCAGCCAGCCTTCGGCCGGTTCACCGACCGCGACACGGATGCAGTGGTCCGCGATCCCGGCGTACCGGGGTGCGTCGGCCCCGCTGGTGACGACCGCGCGGACGTTGCCGCGGGAGATGCGGTCGGCGAGGTCGGCGTCGGTCAGCAGGGTGGTCGCCGGGATCATCACGGCGCCGGCCCGGATACAGCCGAGCATGGTCTCCCACAGCTCGACCTGGTTGCCCAGCACGATCAGCACGCGGTCGCCCGGTTTCAGACCCGCCGTCGTGAGCCAGCCGGCCACCTTGCGGGACCGCTGGGCCATCTCGGCGTACGTCCGGGAGTTCACCTCGCCGTCCTCCTCGACGATGGTCAGCGCGGACACCTCGGGCTGCTCGACCGCGAGCGCGTCGAACCAGTCCCGTGCCCAGTTGAACCGCTCGAACGCCGGCCAACTGAAGTCCCGGTACGCCGTCTCGTAGTCGTCCCGGTGCGCGACCAGGAAGTCACGCGCCGCCCGGAACTCCCGCGTCACGTCCGAGGTGCTCTGCTCCGTGCTGTCCGATGAGCTCATGCCCGCATCTTTGCCCAGCCACTACCGATCGGTAAACCGGCCACTCCGGCCCGCAGCGTCACAGTCAGCGTCACAGTGCGAGGACGGCGCCCGTGACGACCAGCGGGGTGAGGATCAGGCCCCGCCAGAGGAACGACCACCAGGTGATGTCCACGCGGGCGGCGTCGCAGCGGGCTCGCCAGAGGAGGGTCGCGAGGGAGCCCCAGAGCGTGAGGAGGCAGCCGCAGTTGACGCCGATGAGCAGCGCGAGCATGCGGTGTGGTGAGTTCTGGGCGACCGGCTCCATGGCGAGGTACGCCGGGAGGTTGTCGAACAGATTGGCGCCGACCGCCGCGGTGAAGCTGAGGCGCAGGTCGGACGTCGTACCGGCGATCCGGCGCAGCAGATCCTCCAGACCGTGGGCACTGAGGAAGCCGACCACGGTGAAAAGCACGATCACGGTGATGACCAGCTTGTACGGGATCAGTGACCACCGCAGCGCGCTGCGCCGCCGGATCGCGAACAGGACGACCAGGACGATCGCACCGATACTCGCCGGAATCGCGACCTCGACACCCGACACGAAGGCAGGCCCCAGCAGTACGCAGACACCCGCCGATCCCCAGAACAGCACCTTGTCCTCGACCGCCGGTGTCGGCGGCATCCGGTAGGTGCGATTCAGGTCGCGAGCGAAGAGCGCCGCGAGGACGGCGACGGTGATGACGATCGCGGCGATCGCCGGGCGCCAGCTGACCGAGATGTAGCTGACGTCGAACTGGCGGAACGGGTGCTGGGCGAGCAGGTTCGTCAGGTTCGAGACCGGTAGCAGGAGTGACGCCGTACCGGCCAGCCAGACCGTCGTGAAAGCGAACAGCTTCGGCGGGATGTCCAGCTGCCGGGCCATCGACAGGACGACGGGGGTGAGCAGCACCGCACAGGTGTCGAGGGACAGCACGATCGTCAGACCGGTGGCGAGCGCGACGACCAGGAGCCACAGCCGCCAGACCCGGCCGCGGGCGAGATGGGCGGCCTCTCGCGCCGCGACGTCGAACACCTTGGCCTGGTCGGCCAGCTCCGCGATCACGGTCACGGCGATCAGGAACACCAGCACCGGGGCGATCCGCTCGAACAATTCACGACCTCCCGGGTGCCGGTTTGAGTACGCTTGCCAGGTGCCGGACCAGTATGACCACGAACTGCCGGAGAGCTACCCGGCGGAGTACGAGGCGGACGTCGTCCTGCGGGACGGCGCGACCGCGCACCTGCGCCCGATCACACCGGCCGACGCCGGGCTGCTGGTCGCGTTCTACGCCCGGGTGTCCGAACAGTCGAAGTACTACCGCTTCTTCGCCCCGTACCCGCAACTGTCCGAGCGTGATGTGGCGAGGTTCACGCAGGTCGACTACCACGACCGCTCCGCATTGATCGTCACGGTCGGTGACGAGATGATCGGCGTCGGCCGGTACGAGCGCACCGGCCGCGGGACGGCGGAGGTCGCGTTCCTGATCGAGGACGCGCACCAGGGGCGCGGTCTGGGCCAGTTGCTGCTCGAGCACCTGGCGCAGGCGGCCCGGGAGCACGGCATCCACCGGTTCGTCGCCGAGGTGCTACCGGACAACCGGAAGATGATCACGGTCTTCACCGAGGCCGGGTACAAGGTCGCCCGGGAGTTCGAGGACGGCGTGATCATGGTCGAGTTCGACATCGCGCCCACCGACACCTCGTTCGGCGTGATGCAGGCCCGCGAGCAGCGCTCCGAGGCGCTCTCGATCGCGCGGCTGCTGTCGCCGGCGTCGGTCGCGGTGATCGGCGCCAGCCGGCGCGAGGGCACGATCGGCAACGCGCTGCTGCGCAACCTCCGCGACGGTGGCTTCCCGGGCCGGTTGTACGCCGTGAACACCGACACCAAAGCTGACGAGATCGAGGGCGTTCCGGCGTACCCGACGATCCGGGAGGTCGACGACACGGTCGACCTGGCCGTGGTCGCGGTGAAGGCGGAGATGGTCGCGGACGTGGTCCTGGACTGCGCCGCGAAGGGTGTCCGGGGGCTGGTCGTGGTGTCCAGCGGGTTCGCCGAGATCGGCGACGAGGGCCGGAAACGGCAGCGGTACCTCGTGGGTCTGGCGCGCTCGTACGGGATGCGGGTGATCGGGCCGAACGCGCTCGGGCTGATCAACACCGCCACCGGGGTGTCGCTGAACGCCACGCTCTCGCCGCTGATGCCGAGCAAGGGGCGGGTCGCGTTCTTCTGCCAGTCCGGCGCGCTCGGCGTACCGATCCTGGCGGACATGGTCGGTCGTGGCCTGGGGCTGTCGAGTTTCGTCTCGGCCGGCAACCGGGCGGACGTGTCCGGCAACGACCTGATGCAGTTCTGGTACTCCGACGAGGCCACCGAGGTCGTCCTGCTCTACCTGGAGTCACTCGGCAACCCGCGGAAGTTCAGCCGGGTCTCGCGGCGGCTGGCCGGGCGGAAGCCGGTGATCGCGCTGAAGTCCGGACGGGCCACGCAGGGTGTGCCGGTGGGTCAGTTGGTCCGGCGCAGCCAGTTGCCGCCCGCAACCATCGAGTCGATGTTCCGGCAGAGCGGCCTGATCGGGGTGGACACCACCGGCGAGCTGTTCGACGTGGCCCAGTTGCTCGCGCACCAGCCGCTGCCGAAGGGCCGCCGGGTGGCGATCGTGTCGAACTCGGACGCGCTGACGCTGCTCGCCCTCGACACGATGGCGGGCTGCGGCCTCGACGTGGCCGGCGAGCCGCGGAACCTGAGCGCGGACGCGACCGCGTCGGACTTCGGCCTCGCGCTGTCCGAGGTGTTCGCCGACGAGAAGGTGCACTCGGTCGTCGTGATCTACACGCCGCCGGTGCAGTCCAGCGGGGGTGAGATCGCCCAGGTGCTGGCCGCGGCGGCCGCCGGTTCGGACAAGCCGGTGGTGTCGACGTTCCTCGCCTCGCGCAGCGTGCCCGAGGAACTGCAGGTCCCGGACGAGGACGGCGGCGCGGCCCGCGGCTCGATCCCGTCCTTCCTCAACCCGCAGTACGCCGTCGGCGCCCTCGCGAAGGCCACGCAGTACGCCGAGTGGCGGCGCCGCTCGGACAGCCGGATCCCGGACCTGCCGAACGTGGACACCGCCGGGGGAGAGGACTTCGTCGCGGAGTTCCTGCAGCGGCACCCGTCCGGCGCGGACCTGGACGACGCCGACAAGCAGCGGCTGCTCGGCTTCTACGACATCTCGGTGCTGCCGGCGTTCCCGGTGCTCAGCGCCGACGAGGCGGTCGACCGGGCCGCGGATCTCGGGTTCGAGGTCATCCTGAAGGCAACCGCGGAGCAGTGGCGGATGCGCCCGGATCTCGCCGACATCTGGCGGCACATCCACGACGAGGACGACATGCGGGCCGCGTGGGCGGAGATGACGCGGACGTTCGGTGTCGCGTCGGACCCGGGGCGCGCGCAGTTCGTCGTACAGAAGATGGCGCCGCCGGGGGTTCCGGTGGTGATCTCGACGATCGAAGACGTGTCGTTCGGGCCGGTGGTGACGTTCGGTCTGTCCGGCGTCGCGACGGACCTGTTGGGCGATCGGTCGTACCGGATGCCGCCGTTGACCACGCGGGACGCCGCGGAGATGGTGCGCGAGGTGAAGGCGGCGCCGCTGCTGTACGGCTACCGCGGGTCGGACCCGGTCGACATCTCCGCGATCGAGGACCTGCTGCACCGGGTGTCCCGGCTGACGCTCGACTTGGAGGAAGTCGTGCGACTGGACCTCCGCTCGGTTCTGGTCGCGGCCGAGGGCGCCACCGTCCTCGACACGCGGATCCGGATCGCGCCCAACGAGAAGCCCCGCCAGGACATGCCGGCCCGCCGCCTCACCTGACCCGCGTGTAGACGCTGTTCTCGCGCTGCAGCAGCCGCGCGTCGACGAGTTCGCGACGGAGCGCGGCGTGGTCGGGATGCCAGCGGTTCAGGATCTCGTTGACCTCGGGCTCCGGATAGTCGCGGCCCACCTCGAAGCCCTGCACGACGTACTCGAGCACGATCCGCAGCTTCTCCGGGAACGTCGGGAAGTGCGTCAGCCGCCCGTCCCGGATGAATCCCTTGAGTACGGCGTCGCGCGCCGGATCCGGATCGAGCGGCACCCACTCCGGCCGGCTCTCGCGGACTGCGTCCTTGAACGCGCCCTCGTCCGCGCTGAACCCGTCCCGGCTCGCCGCGATCAGCCCGCCCTTGGTCAGTCGCTGCAACGCCTTCACCACGACCGGCGCCGGCAGCCCGGTGCTCCCGGCTACCTGCTCGGGAGTGGTGGCGCCGAGGACGATCGCGGAGTACGTCCGCAACCTCGACGGTTCGGCCAGCAGACCACAGAGCTGATCGGCGTTCATGCGTTTCACGCTAACGCTCGCCGCAACCGGATTTCGGCGTGAAAGGATCAGTGAAAGGATCATCGGTATGGAGCCTGGTCCGCACAACGCGATTACCGATGTCCCTGGAATCCTGGTCGGTCAGGTCGAGCGCGTCGACCCGCCGTACCTGACCGGAACCACGGTGATCCACGTGCCGGCGACCGCTGTCGCCGCGGTCGATGTCCGCGGCGGCGCGCCCGGAACGCGGGAGACCGATCTACTGTCGCCGGTGAACTCGAACGGCGGCGCGAACGCGATTGTCCTGACCGGCGGGAGCGCGTTCGGTCTCGACACCGCGGGCAGCGTGATGCGCTGGCTGGAGGAGCGCGGCGAGGGCGTCCGGGTCGGGCCGGGCGAGTACGACGTGGTGCCGATCGTGCCGACCGCGGTGATCTTCGACCTAGCGCGTGGCGGCGACTTCAAGGCCCGCCCGGAGCCGTCCTGGGGAGCGGACGCGATCGCCGTCGCTGCCGACGGTCCGGTTGCCCTCGGCAACCACGGGGGCGGTGCCGGTGCGCGGGCCGGTTCGCTGAAGGGCGGCGTCGGCTCGGCCAGCGTCCGGCTCGACGACGGTACGACGGTCGGCGCGCTGGTGATCGTGAACGCGGCCGGCTCCACGGTCGACGCCGGCGGCAACCTGTACGGCGCCCGCCTCGGGCTGGGCGACGAGTTCACCCATCTCCGGACTCCGACCGAGCCGCCGCCGGCAGCACCTGGCCGCAACCTCGTCCCGGGGCCGTCGATGAACACCGTGATTGCCGTCCTCGCCACCGACGTACCGCTGGACAAGGCGGCGACGAAGCGGATGGCGATGATCGCGCACGACGGGCTTGCGCGGGCGATCGATCCGATCCACACCCTCGTCGACGGCGACAGCCTCTTCGCGCTGTCGACCCGGGTGCCTGAGGACGACCGGCCCCGGCTCAGCGTCACGGACCCGACCGCACTCGCGCGGCTCGAGACGGTGTACGCCGCCGGCGCCCGGACGCTGACCCGCGCGATCGTGCACGCGATGCTGAACGCCGAGTCGGTCGAGACCCCGACCGGCACGATCCCGAGCTACCGCGACGCCTATCCGTCGGCTTTCCGGACCGACTGACGTACGACTCAAGTCGTACGCCGGATCGCCGAAGGGCGCCGGAAGACGATCTGAAGACCGGTCTACGGGCCGACGATCGCGGGCGCCGTCCGCGAAAGGCTCTGCGGTATGAACCTCCAGAGTCCCCAGTCGCAGGTCGTGTTGAGTGGTCACGGCCTGGTCAAGTACTACGGCAACGTCGTCGGTCTCGCCGGGGTCGACGTCGCGGTGCGGTCCGGTGAGGCGCTCGCGGTGATGGGCCCGAGCGGCAACGGCAAGACGACGCTCCTGCACGTGCTGGCCGGCATCCTCACGCCCGACCAGGGCGAGGTGTGGCTGGGTGGCGAGCGCGTCGACCAGCTGAACGACGCCGCCCGGACGGTACTGCGCCGGCGTCGGCTCGGCTTCGTCTTCCAGGACAACCAGTTGCTCGCCGAACTGCCCGCGGACGAGAACGTCGCGCTGCCGCTGATGGTCGACGGCCTCAGCCGCCGCGACGCGATCGGCCGTGCGCGGACGACGCTCGCGCAGGTCGGGCTCGCGGCGGAAGCCGGTCGTCGTCCCGGCGAGCTCTCGGGTGGGCAGGCGCAGCGGGTCGCGATCGCGCGGGCGCTGGTCGGCGAGCCCCAGGTGGTGTTCGCCGACGAGCCTACGGGTGCGCTCGACGCGGCCACCGGGTCCCAGGTGATCGACCTGCTGATCGGCGCGGCGACGTACCGCGGTGCTGCGGTGGTTGTTGTCACGCACGACAACGCGGTCGCCGCTCGCTGCCACCGCACGTTGCACATCGTCGACGGTCGGGTCAGCGAGGGCGTGGGGGTTGCGCGATGAATCCGATGACGGATCTCGGACTGCGGTTCGTGCGGCGGCCGGGTCCTGGTGGGCGCGCGGCCAACCTCGCCGCGCTCGGGGCGACCGCGGTCGTTGCGCTGCTGGTGACCTTCCTGATCGCCGGCTCGCTCGGGCTGTCGCACCGCTCCGACCGGATCGGCTGGCGGAGCGCGGACAAGGCCGACCCGGCGACCGCGATCGGTGCACTGAACCTGGACGACGACCAACACGTCGACGGCCATCGGCTCGCCGTCCTCGACCTCGCAACGCTGCGCCCGAACGAACTCGCGCCGCCGCCCGGGCTCGACCACACGCCAAAGGCCGGTGAGGTCTTCGTGTCACCCGAGGTCGCCAAGCACTGGTCCAGCCTCAGCAAGCAGTACGGCGTGGCTGAGCCGACCGGCGTGATCAGTAGCAAGGGTCTGTCCTCGCCGGAAGAGTTCATCATCATCCGGGGTGTTCAGACGATCCCGGCCGACGAACACCCGCAGTACGTGAGCAGCTGGCACGAGAAGGTGTGGGACAGCCGCATGGTCGGGCTGCTGATCGCAGTGGCCTTCGGCATCACTCTGGTGCTGTTCCCGATCCTGAGCCTTGTTGGCCAGGCCGCCGGCGTCGCAGCGAAACGCCGTGAGCACAGACTGGCCGCTTTGCGACTCGCTGGTGCTACGCGGACGCAGGTGCTGTGGCTGAGTGCTGTTGAGCAGGCGGTGCTCGGAGTGGTCGGCGCGGTAGTTGGTCTGGTCGGCTACACCGTTCTGAGTCCACTGATCGCGCAGATCCCGCTCGGCGGAGGACGCTGGTACGTCGGTGACATCACCGTCCAGTGGTGGACAGTCCTTCTTGTACTGGTCGCCGTACCTGTCTTGTCTGTCGTCAGCGCATTGATCGGGCTCGGACGCGTCAGCATCACGCCGCTGGGCGTCGTACGCGGTCAGACGCGCAAGAAGGTCAGCGTGCTGCGACTGGGTCTCTTGGTGATCGGTCCGATCGTTCTGGCGTACTACGGGATGCAGGCTGCCGTTGTGCCGTTGGTCATCGGGATCGGGTTCGCCGCGCTCGCCGTACGGATCATCGGGCCGTGGGCGGTGCAGCTGGTCGGCAAGACGATGGCGAACCTCGCGAACGGACCTGTGGCGTTGCTGGCCGGTCGACGGCTCGTGGACGATCCGAAGGGCGCGTTCCGTCCCGTTGCCGCGCTGGTGCTGTCCGGCTTCGTTACTGGGTTCATCTCGGTGTTCATGCCGCCGGGCGACGACGACCCGAGCTTCAACGACATGCGGATCGGCGTGGCTCTGCTGCTGTCGCTGGTGTTCCTGACGGTCGCCGCGTCCACAGCTGCTGGGGCTGTCGGCACTGCATTGGACCAAGCGGCGCCGGCGAAGGCGTTGCGGCGGTCCGGCGTACCCCTGCGGGTGATCGAGCGGGCTGCTCGGCTTGCAGCCGTCGTACCGGTGATCGGGGTCGGCCTGCCGGTTGTGGGGTTCGGCGCGCTGTGTGGGTTGGCGCTGAGTGGTGGAAAGGTGCTCACACAGGGGAGTTCCGGCGTACTGCTGCTCGTCGGGCAGGTCGTCGCCGGCCTGGTCCTGGTCGCGGTCGCCGGAGCGGCGGGAGCGCCGGTACTGCGGAAGGCCAGTGCGAACTGAGCGCGGTTGTCCACAAGGGTGAACCGCGCGAGGTCGCGGTCGTGCAAGGATGAGGGCATGCGTGACCTGAATGCACCGGAGCTCGCGGACGCGTCGGCGGACCTGCGCGCGGCGATCGATCGGTGCGGCTACTACCCCGACGTGGTGACGGATTCGCTCGCGGTGGCGGTCGCCGGCGAGCCGATCCGGGCCTACGTGCTGCAGCACGAGCCGACGTTCGACCGCGACGAGGTCCGGCGGCACATCACGATACTGGCGCTCACCCCGAGCCGGCTGATCGTCGGCCACACCGACGAGCACGCGGCCGACGAGGTCATCCGGACGCCGTACGCGTCGACGTCCACCGAGGCGATCCCGCTGCACCGGGTGAACGCCGTCGTCGTGAACCGCGTCGTCCCGAACCCGGCCGGCTACGCCTCGGGCAAGTCCGACCCTGCGGTCGCGGGCGGTGGTGAGGTGGTGCTGACGATCGGCTGGGGCATGGTCAACCGCATCGATCTCGAGCCGGCCGTCTGCGCCGACCCGAACTGCGAGGCCGACCATGGGTACACCGGGTCGGTCGCGGCCGACGACATCTCGTTGCGGATCAGTGCCGCGGCCGACGGTCCGGCGGGGATCCAGCAGGTGCTCGAGTTCGCCAAGGCGCTCTCGTTCGCCACCAGCAGGTAGTGCCGTGATCGTCCCAGTGCCCCCGCAGTACGGCGGCGGAGCGCTCGCCGACGTCCTGCCCTCGGTCGCCGGCGCGCTGTCGGTGCCGGGGGAGACCAACCTCCTCGGCCTCCCGCCGTCACCGCGGTACGCCGTCCTGCTCCTCGACGGCCTGGGATGGAACCTGCTCCAGCGGTACGCCGACGCGGCGCCGTACCTGTCCTCGTTGATCGCGCACAGCCGCCACCTCACAGCGGGAGTGCCGTCGACGACAGCGGTGAGCCTGACCAGCCTCGGTACCGGGCTGCCGCCGGGAGCGCACGGGATCGTCGGCTACACGTCGATCGTGCCGGAGAGCGGTGCCCTGCTGAACGCGCTGGCCTGGGACGCGCCGGTCGATCCGCGGAAGTGGCAGCCGCACGCGACGGTCTTCGACCGGATGGCCGCGGCAGGCGTAGCCACTCGCAACGTGAGCAAGGCACGGTTCGACTCGTCCGGTCTGACCGCGGCAGCGTTCCGGGGCAGCAAGCACCGCGGCGCGGACACCGTCGAGGACCGCCTGGACGCGACCCGGTTCGCGAGCCGCGAAGGCAAGTCGTCGATGGTCTACGTGTACGACTCACAACTCGACTACATCGGCCACCAGCAGGGTGCGGACTCGGCGCAGTGGCGCAAGGAGCTGTCCGCCGCCGACTCGTTCGCCCAACGGGTCCGGTCCGCCTTGCCGCGGGACGCCGTACTGCTCGTTGTCGCCGACCACGGCATGGTCGACATCGCGCCCGAGCAGCGCGTGGACGTGGACGCCGAGCCCGCGCTGACCGACGGAGTCCGCGTCGTCGGCGGTGAGGCCCGCTTCCGTCACCTGTACTGCGTTCCGGGCGCTGAGGCCGACGTGATGGACGTCTACCGCGAACGACTGGGGGACAAGGCCCTGGTGCTGTCGCGGTCCGATGCGATCGCGCGCGGTTGGTTCGGCTCCGTCGTCGAGGACCGGGTGTCGCCACGGCTGGGCGACGTCATCGTCGCGTCACTCGGCCCGGTGGCCCTGATGGCGAGCCGCCGGCACCCGCAAGAGGCGACTCTGATCGGGCTGCACGGCTCGTTGACCGCCGACGAGATGGAGATCCCACTGCTCGTCGACACCGGGAACTAGAAGCTCCACACGTCCCAGTAGAAGGTCGTCGTCGCAGTCTTCGCCTCACCGTCGCGCGCCGTGACGGTCACCTTGTAGCGACCCGATCCGGGCGTCAGGACGCCGGTGATCCAGCCGCGCTCGGGGTCGATCGTCAGACCCGGCGGCAGGCCGGCGGCCGAGTAGCTGATGTCGCCCGTGCCGCCGCTTCCCTTGAGCAGCAGCGGGACTGCCGGAATACCTCCGACCCCGATCTGCTCCGAGGGTTGGGTGACCGAGATCGCGCCCTGCGGCTGGGCAGACGCCGCGCCGACCGCCTCGGCCGCGTCGACCAGACCCTCGCCGTAGAACGAGTTGTTGGTCGCGGACCCGATGCACTCACCGGAGGAGCCCGCGGGACAGGCGAGATCGTTGGCCTGCTGCGCGAGCTTCCCCCGGACCTGGGCGGCCGTCAGTTTGGGGTTGGCACTCCGGAGCAGGGCCGCGACACCCGCGACGTGCGGCGACGCCATCGACGTACCCTCGAGGACCTTGTAGCCGCCGCCGGGGACGGTCGAGAAGACGCCCTCACCGGGAGCGGCCAGGTTGATCTTGTTCTCGCCGAAGTTGGAGAACTGCGACTTCGTGCTCGACGGGTCGACGGAGCCGACGACGACCACGTTCGGCAGCTCGGTCGGCAGGCTGATGCAGTCGTTGGTCACGGCGCGCTCGCTCGCGGTCGAGTCGTCCGGGCTCGAGTTGTCCGAGGTCTTGTTCGCCAGGTCGTAATCCTCGTTACCGGCCGCGGCGACGTTCACGACACCCTTGCCGTCCGAGTACGCGACGGCCCGGCGTACCGCCTCGGCGATCGCGTCCTGGTCCTTGTCGCTCGGGCACAGGAACAGCCACGGGTCGACGTAGTAGCTGTTGTTGGTCACCGAGACGCCCTTGTCGGCGGCGAACATGAACGCGCACACCGTGTTCTCGGGGAAGAACAGCTGGTTGCCGGGCTCGGCCACCCGGATCGACGACACCTTCACCCCGGGCGCCACGCCGATCATCCCGATCCCGTTCTTCGCGGCGGCGATCGTGCCGGCGACGTGCGTGCCGTGCTCACCGACCGGCCGCCACGCGCCCGGACGGGTGTCGACCTTGCCGTACGCACAGGACGCCGACCGGGTCGCGTCGAAGTTCGCCTTCAGGTCCGGGTGCTGGTCGTCGACGCCGGTGTCCAGGACGCCGACGGTGATGCTCTTCGCGCCCGTGTTCTTCTGCCAGGCGCGGTCGGCGCCGATCTGGGTCATGTCCGCGCGGTCCGTCTCCGCCACCGAGGTCGCGGTCTCCGGCACCGCGGGCGGGATCGCCGGGTTCGCGACATCCGCGGGCAGGTCGGTCGTCCGCGTCGCGCCGGCCTTCTGTACGCCGTCGACACCGCGCATCTTGGTGACGAAGTCGGCGGCCGCCGAGTGCGCGACGATCACCCCGATCGCGTCGTACGTCGCGTACACCGTGCCGCCGTTGCTCGTGATCGCGCCGGTGACCTTTCCGGTCTGGTTCGGTGCGGTGATCACGAAGTACGCACGCTGCCCGGCCTCGGACCGGACCGGCGCGGCACTCGCCGCGAGACCGGCCGGAAGGGTGGCGGTGAGGACCGTCAGACAGGCCGCGAGGGCGAGAAGAAGAGCTTTGCGCACGATCCATTCAAACCGGAGGAAGGCTCAGAACCCAAGCGACCCCCCGCGACACACCCCGGCGTGCGGTGCGGACCTCTGACTTGGCAGGATGTTCGCCCGTGGCTGAGCTCCTCTATTTCACCGGGACCATGGACTGCGGCAAGTCGACGCTGGCCCTGCAGATGGATCACAACCACAAGGCGCGTGGCCGCCTGGGGAGGATCTTCACCAGTCACGACCGCGCCGGCGAGTCGGTGCTCTCGTCCCGGCTCGGGCTGTCCGCGGAAGCGGTCGAGGTGCGGGCCGAGTTCGACTTCTGGGACTACGTGGTCGGTGAGCTCACGCACGGCGGACGGATCGACTACGTGGTGTGCGACGAGGCGCAGTTCTACAGCGCGCTGCAGATCGAGCAGCTCGCCCGGCTCGTCGACGAGCTGCAGATCGACGTGTTCTGTTTCGGGATCCTGACCGACTTCCGGGCCACGTTGTTCCCCGGATCGGCGCGGCTGGTGGAGCTCGCGGACCGGATGGAACTGCTCCAGGTCGAGGCGTTGTGCTGGTGCGGTGAACGGGCCACGCACAACGCCCGTACGATCGGTGGGGAGATGGTGACCGAGGGCGAGCAGCTGGTGGTGGGGGACATGGAGACACGGGACCACGAACCCGCGTACGAGGTGCTCTGCCGACGTCACCACCGCCGTCGCCTCACCCAGGCGCGCGCCCGCGCCACGCTGTCACCCGAGGTACTGCCGTTCGGAGGAGCCGCTTCATGAACGAGCGCAGCGAGTTCATCAAACGACACAGCGCGATTCGTACCTCATCCGCGCCCGGAGCGAAGCGAGGACGTGGATGAGTGCGCTGATCACCGTCGCCGACCTGCGCGCGCTGTCCGCCGTACCGGTGCTGGCCGACGTCACCTGGAACCTCGCGGGACCGCCCGGCAAGGACGCGTACGACGCCGGCCATCTGCCCGGCGCGCACTTCGTCGACCTCGAGACCGAACTCGCCGGCCCACCCGGCCCCGGCCGCCACCCGTTGCCCGACGCAACCACCGTCACCGCGACGTTCGCCCGCCTCGGCATCACCACCGCCGACACCCCGGTCGTCGTCTACGACGCCGCCAACTCAATGGCCGCCGCCCGCGCCTGGTGGATCTTCCGCTACTTCGGCCTGACCAACGTCCACGTCCTCAACGGCGGCCAAGCCGCCTGGACCACATCCGGCGGCCCCCTCACCACAGACGCCCCCGCTGCCAACATGTCCGGCGGGTTTGTGGCGACCCCTGGCCATCTGCCGGTGTTGGATGCCGAGGGTGCTGCCGCAGTGGCAGCGAAGGGTGTACTGCTCGACGCCCGCGCACCGGAGCGGTTCGCGGGTGAGGTCGAACCGATGGACCCGGTCGCCGGTCACATCCCCGGCGCCGTCAACGCCCCCACCACCGCAAACGTCGACGACACCGGCCACTTCCTCAAGCCCGCCGACCTCCGCACCCGCTTCACCAACCTCGGCGCCACCCCCGACACCGAGGTAGCGGTCTACTGCGGCTCCGGCGTCACCGCCGCCCACGAAGCCCTCGCGCTCGAGTCAGCCGGCGTACCAGCCACCGTCTACATCGGCTCCTGGTCCGAGTGGATCACCAACCCAACCCGCCCAGTAGCCACCGGCTCAGACTGATCCGGCACAAGTACGACGCGCTCGCAGGCAGCCGCTCGCCGAGTCGTGAAGATCGGCTGTGGTTTCGCGACCTGGACTCACGACTCGAGGCTGAGCGCGGCAGCCAATCGCCACGACTCGGCGGGTTTGGCCTGGTTGAGGTGGTACGTCGCCGTGCTTGCGCGCGAGGGGTTGCGGGCGGGGGAGTGCAGTTAGACCACCCTTGACTTTGTTGGCGTTGGTGCGGGAGTCTGTGGGAGAAATCGATTTCCCATCAGTCCGCCCCTTGATGCCGGGAGTCACAAGATGATGAAGCGATCCACGTTTTTGCGTGCTGCTGTTGGTGCCGGTGTGGTGGCTGCGGCGGCGAGCTCTCTGGCCGGTCGTGCGTTCGCGAGTAGCCAGGCTGTGTTGACCAACAAGGTGGCCGATCTGACCGGGCCGGGTTTGACCGACCGGTTCCGGATGGCCGCGACAGATCTCGGGATTCCTGCGCGTACGCCGGACGGCCGGCTGCTCTTCATGTTCGGCGACACCTTCGAGCAGCCGACCGTCGGTGGCGGCTGGTGGCGGTCGCCGGTCGCGTTGTGGTCGACGACCACCGACCTCAACAGCGGCGTGAAGTGGTCCGGAGCCGTCGGCGGCGATGCGGCCCAGCAGCTCTGGGACTACCCGCACGACAACCCGACGTTCTCCACCGTGCTGCCCTCGGACGTGATCACGATCGGCGGGTCGATGTACCTGCACGCGATGGTCAACAAGGGCCTCGGAAACGTCGTGTGGACAGAGATCTGGCGCTCCGACAACTCCGGTGCCAGCTGGTACCACACGGGTGCGAAGTTCGACCCGAACATCGACGGCGGCCTGTTCCAGCTCCTCACGTGGGGCCAGGGAAACGACGGCTACGTGTACGTCTACTCGACCGGCTTCCAGCGCAACAAACCGATCATCCTGAAGCGGGTCCGCCAGGAGCAGATCGCCAACCCGGGCGCGTACGAACCCTGGGGTTACCGCGACGGCGTGTGGGCGTGGGGCAATCCCGCGACCCCGATCCTCACGGGGAGCTTCGGCGAAATGAGCCTGCGTCCGCTCGGCGGCAAATGGGTGCTGACCTGGTTCAACGCCGGTGACTACCGCATCGACGGCATCATCATGGACACGCCGACGTCCAACCTCTACACGGCGTACCGCCAGACCCTCATCTACGGCGGCGCGTGGGGATCCGAGGACGGCAACCACGTCGCCCAGCTGTACGGCGGTTACGTCATCCCCGGCTCGACCTTGTCCGACATGCACCTGTCCGTCAGTCAATGGAACACCGACAACGGCTGGCCGTACCGCGTCATGCAGTTCCGCGTCCGCGGCTTCGGCTAGACCTCACGCACCATCGTGTCGGACGTCCCAACAACACCAACCTTCGTGAACCCCAGTGATTCGTAGAGCTTCCGAGCCGGGTTGTCCGGATCCACGCTGAGCGAGATCCGCGCGTACGGCGTCCGCTCGAGCAGCTCGCTCAGCACGGCGCGCGCCACTCCGCGCCGGCGAAACGCGGGGGAGACCCCGAGCGTCAACTCCGGTACGTCGTCCGCGATGTACCCGTACCCGGCGCGATCGGCCGTCAGGAGACGCGCCCAGGTCGCGCCGGCGGGGGAGCCGTCGAGTTCCGCGATCACGCCGTAGTCGGTGTCGCGCTGCCATCCGTCGAGGTAGCGCCACGCGTGGTCGTCGGCGCGGGCCTTCGCCTCGTCGTACCAGGGGGTGCCGTCCCAGTTGCAGGCCTCGAGCAGCATCGCGGTGAGGAACGGCAGGTCGGCGGCAACGGCCGGTCGGAGCAGCATGCGCCCATCCTTCCACGCCGCGAGACCCGTTGCGAAAGCGTTACCGCACAGGATCCCGACAAGGTCTTGAGTTAGTAACACGCTTGGTTTAACTTACTCGGGACCTGGCCGGTGTGTGGCTCAGAGCACATCGGCGGCATCCGGAAACCTGAGGAGTTCCGATGACGAGAGTGAGCAGGTGGGGCCGGTTCGGCACCGCCCTGGGTGTTGCCGGGCTGATGGTCGCGGCCGGCTGTGCGAAGGCGACCGACCCGGCGTCGTCGGCCGGTGGCGCCGGTGGCGACATCGACGAGAAGGCGCCGGTCACGATCACGATCGGCGACCGCCCGACGCCGGACAAGCCGGCTGACATCAAGGCCTTCGACCAGAAGATCAAGGACTTCATGGCGAAGAACCCGAACATCACGGTGAAGTCGACCGAGACCAACTGGCAGGCGCAGACCTTCCAGGCGCAGATCGCCGGCGGCACGCTGCCGACCGTGATGAGCATCAGCTTCACCGAGCCGGCCAACATGATCCCGAACAAGCAGCTGCCGGACATCACCGACGAGCTGAAGCGGGTCGACCTGACCAAGGACCTGAACCCGGACGTGCTGAAGATCGTCCAGGACGCGAACGGCCGGATCTACGGCGTACCGATCGACGTGTTCTCGGTCGGGCTGGCCTACAACCGGGCGCTGTTCAAGCAGGCCGGTCTGGACCCGGACAAGCCGCCGACGAGCTGGGACGAGGTCCGTCAGTACGCCAAGCAGATCGCGGAGAAGACCGGCAAGGCCGGCTACGCGCAGCTCACCACCAACAACACCGGTGGCTGGATGCTGACCACGATGACGTACAGCATGGGCGGCACCATCGAGAGCCAGGACGGCAAGAAGAGCACCTTCAACGACGCGCCGACCAAGAAGGCGCTGCAGCTGCTGAAGGACATGCGCTGGACCGACAACTCGATGGGCAGCAAGTTCCTCTACAACCAGGAGGAGATCCGGCAGGACTTCGCGGCCGGCAAGATCGGCATGGTCATGCAGGCGCCGGACGCCTACGACATGAGCGTGAAGAACTTCGGCATGAAGCCCGCCGACTTCGGTGAGGGCGCCCTGCCACAGGACGGTGGCCCGCACGGCACGCTGACCGGTGGCGCGCTGAAGATGATCAGCCCGAAGGCGACCAAGAACGAGGTCGTCGCGGCGCTGAAGTGGATCAAGTTCGAGCAGTTCGACAAGTACACCACCGAGGCCTCCGCGGTGGCGGACGCGAAGACCACGATCGCGGACAAGGGCTTCGTCGGCCGGCCCGGGATCAGCCCGCTCAGCGAGCAGACCTACGACCAGTACAACAAGTGGCGTGAGCCGTACGTGAACGTCCCGGTCAAGCAGTTCCAGAGCTACATCGACTCCACCAAGACCCTGAAGCTGCTGCCGGAGCCGTCGAACAAGGGCCAGGAGGTCTACTCGCTGCTCGACCCGGTGGTCCAGCAGGTGCTGACCAAGAAGGACGCGGACGTCGACAAGCTGGTCAGCGACGCCGCCTCGAAGGTCGACGCGCGTCTGGGCCGGTAGCCGATGTTCCAGCTACGTACGTCGAGAACGTCGAGGCAGAGCCGGAGCAGTGCCAGGTCCGTCGTGACCTGGTACCGCTCCGGCGGGCTCAGCAGCGTGATCTTCGCCCTGCCGCTGCTGCTGACGTTCATGTACTTCTCGTGGGGCCCGATCGTCCGCGGCCTGGTGCTGAGCTTCCAGAAGACCAACCTGGTGCAGGCGCCCGAGTGGGTCGGCTGGTCGAACTTCAGCTACGTGCTGACCGACTCGCAGCTCCCGCAGGCGACCCTCAACACCTTGTACTTCGCGTTCCTGGCACTGATCTTCGGATTCCCGGTACCGCTGTTCCTGGCCGTGTTCGTCAGCGAACTGCGGCGTACCGGCTGGCTGTACAACGTGCTGTCGTACCTGCCGGCCGTCGTACCGCCGGTGGCCGCGATCCTGTTGTGGAAGTTCTTCTACGACCCGGGCGGCTCGGGCGTATTCAACGCGATCCTCGGCTGGTTCGGGATCGGGCCGTTCGCCTGGCTGAACTCGCAGAGTCTCGCGATGCCGGCCATCGTCCTCGAGGCGACCTGGGCGGGTGCCGGTGCCACGTCGATCATCTACCTGGCGGCGCTGACCGGCGTACGCACGGAGTTGTACGAGGCGGCCGAGCTCGACGGGGCGGGGATCTGGAGCCGGGTCTGGCACGTCACGCTGCCGCAGATCCGCGGAATCATCCTGATCATGATGCTGCTGCAGCTGATCGGCACGTTCCAGGTGTTCACCGAGCCGTTCCTGTTCACCGGCGGCGGCCCGAACGACGCCACCCTGTCGATCCTGCTGCTGATCTACCGGTACGCGTTCATCAACGGCGACTTCGGTGCCGCGACCGCACTCAGCGTGCTGCTCGCCGGAGTCCTGTGCGCACTGTCCGTCCTCTACCACTTCGTCACCCGGCGCTGGAGTAACTGATGAGCTACGAGCGCGGAATCATCTCGACCGCCGACCGCCAACGCGGCGTCGTCCGCATCGGCCTGCCCGTGATCCAGGTGCTGATCTTCATCGCCGTCGTGATCGCCGGAGTCGGTCCACTGCTCTGGCTGCTGAAGTCCGGTGTCTCGACGAGCCAGGACATCCTCAGCGGCCCGATGCAGCTGTGGCCGTCGGGCATTCAGCTGAAGAACATCCCGGACGCCTGGAACCGCGTGCAGGTCGGCGCGTACCTGGGCAACACCGCGTTCATCGCGATCGGCTCGATGGTCTCGACGCTGTTCGTCTGTACGACGGGTGCGTTCGTGCTGAGCATCCTGCGCCCGAAGTGGGGCCCGATCGTCACCGGCGCCGTCCTGGCGACGCTGTTCCTGCCTGGTGTCATCTCATTGGTCCCGCTGTACATGACGATCCTGAAGATGCCGTTGCTCGGGATCAGTCTGCAGAACACCTTCTGGGCGGTCTGGCTGCCGCAGGCCGCGGGCGCCTTCAACATCCTGGTGATGAAGCGGTACTTCGACTCGATCCCGCGCGAGCTGATCGAGGCGGCCCGGATCGACGGTGCGAGCAACCTGCGGATGTTCACCTCGCTGATCCTGCCGCTGTCGAAGCCGATCGTCGGTGTCGTCGCGCTGCTCACCGTGATCGGTTCCTGGAAGGACTACCTCTGGCCGCTGCTGGTGCTGCCGGATCCGCGGTTGCAGCCGATCTCGGTGGCCCTGCCCCGGGTGGCGAAGACCACAGAGATCTCGCTGCAGATGAGCGCCCTGTTCCTCGCGGTTCTGATACCTGTGGTGCTGTTCTTGTTGTTCCAGAAGCAGTTCCTGCGTGGCGTCGGAATGTCCGGAGGCATCAAAGAGTGAGTGAATTGAACGGCCGGCGGGTGCTGGTGACGGGGGCGGCCGGACGGATCGGACTGGTCACCGTCGAGCACCTGAACGCCCTGGGTGCCAAGGTGACCGCCCTGTCGAACGTCGAGCACCCGGACCTGAAGGCGGACCGGGTACTGATCGGCGACGCCCGGTCCGAGACGGACGTGGCCCGGGCGCTGGAGGGAGCGGAGTACGTCGTGCACCTGGCGGCGCTCGCGCACCCGTCGGCCGGTACGCCGTACGACGTCTACACGATCAACGTGGTGTCGACGTTCAACGTGCTCGCGCAGGCCGGTGCCCTCGGCATCGATCGGGCGGTGATCGCGAGCAGCATCAACGCGACCGGTGTCCCGTTCAACCCGCACGAGATCCGGCCGGCGTACTTCCCGTGGGACGAGAAGGCGCCGAGCGACGTCGGCGACTGGTACTCGCTGTCGAAGCAGAACGACGAGAACACCGCCCGGATGGCCTGGCGCCGGTGGGGGATCGACGTGGCCGCGTTCCGGTTCCCGCATGTGAACTCGCCTGACGTGCTGGAGCAGATGGCGGAGAATGTCCGGGTGCAGCCCGACAGCGGTATGCGGGAGGCGTGGAGCTACCTGGACACCCGCGACTCGGCGTACGCCGTGGAGCTCGGGCTGACCGCTCCGATGTCCGGGGCGCAGACGTTCTTCGTTGCCGCGGGCAGCACGATCGCGCCGTACCGAACCGAGGATCTGCTGGACGCGTACATGCCGGAGGTGCCGCGGCTGCGGAAGTTCGTCGGCCGTGAGGTGCCGCTGGACCTGACCGCGGTCCGGACCGTGCTGGGCTTCCAGGCCCGGCACGAACTCGACCTACCCACCCTCTCCCTGGAGCACTGAATGCCCTCGAACTTCGACCAGCCGTGGCCCGCGCGGGACGACATCCGGATCCGCGAGGTGAAGGCGATCGTCACGGCACCGCAAGGCATCCCGTTGGTGGTCGTGAAGATCGACACCACCGAACCCGGTTTGTACGGGCTCGGGTGCGCAACGTTCACCCAGCGCTGGAAGTCGGTGCAGACGTTCGTCGACGAGCACGTGTCCCGGCTGCTCGTCGGCCGGTACCCGGGTGACATCGGCGACCTGACCCGGCTGTCCTCGTTCTCCGGTTACTGGCGTGGCGGACCGGTCACGAACAACGCGATCTCGGGCGTCGACCAGGCGCTCTGGGACATCGCCGGCAAGCGCGCCGGGATGCCGGTGTACGAGCTGCTCGGCGGCAAGGTCCGCGCCGCGGCCGACACCTACATCCACGCGAGCGGCGAGACGATCGACGACACGATCGAGCACGCGAAGAAGCTGATCGACCAGGGCTGGCGGCACATCCGCCTGCAGATGTCGACCCCGGGCGGCGGCGGGTACGGCGCTCCGCAGGTGCCGACGCTCTACCCGGACGCGCCGTACCGGAACGGCTGGTCGGCCCGCGACTACCTGCGGACCACTCCGGAGCTGTTCGCCGAGGCCCGGCACGCGCTGCCGGACAACATCGAGCTGCTGCACGACGTGCACTCGCGGCTGACGCCGAAGGAAGCCGTGATCCTGGCGCGGGCGCTCGAGCCGTACCGGCTGTTCTTCCTCGAGGACGTGCTGCCGCCGGAGCACTGGGACCGGCTGCCCGAGGTCCGGGCCGCTTCGCCGGTGCCGCTGGCTGTTGGCGAGCTGACCACGTCGATGACCGACGCGGTCCGGCTGATCCGCGAGCACGGCGTGGACTTCATCCGCTCGCACGTGTCGGACATCGGCGGTCTGACGGCCGGCCGAAAGCTGGCCGATCTGGCCGAGCTCTGCGGCGTCCGGACGGCTTGGCACGGTCCGGGTGACACGTCGCCGATCGGTGCCGCGGCGAACGTCGCGCTCGATGTCACGTCGGTTGCCTTCGGCATCCAAGAGGGGCACATCTACAACGACGCGACGTACGAGGTGTTCCCGGGCACGCTGCGGATCGAGGACGGCTGGCTGCGGCCGAACGACGCGCCGGGCTGGGGGATCGACATCGATCTCGAGGCGGCGGCCGGTTATCCCGCGCAACTGTCCGGCCACGACGAGTGGGCAGCCGGCGTCCGGCGCCCCGACGGTGCGCTCGAGGCGCCGTGATCCGCAGTCACGCGCAGTACTATCGCGGCTAATCGGGACGGGGAGGTGGAGAGATGAGCGATTCGGTCGACGGCCTGAGCGGGTTCGCGGGGTTGCCGCGTGCGGGGGCCAACCAGTACGACCTGGGCTCGTTCAACGAGGCTGTGATCATCGAGACGATCCGGCTGGCCGGCATCATCAGCCGGACCGAGATCTCCCGCCGGACCGGTCTCACCCAGCAGTCGGTGTCGCGGATCCTGCGCATCCTGCTCCAGCAAGGTCTGCTGGTGGAGGAGGCGCAGGAGCGCGCCGAACGGCTGGGTAAGCCGCGGACGCCCGTACGGCTGCGGTCGAAGGCCGCGCACGCGGTCGGAATCCACATCGATCCCGAACTGCTGACCGTCGCCGTCGTCGACCTGGACGGCGCGATCGTGCGGCGCGAGACGGTGAACCTCGCCGAGGATCTCGAGGCGGGCAAGCTCGTCGACCTGACCGCGGCGACGGTTTCGGCGGCGCTGAGTATCAGCCAGGTCGACCCCGCGTCGATGCTCGGCGTCGGCGTCGCCGTACCGGGGCCGATCGACGCGCACGGGACGTTGCTGGCGTTGCCGTTGCAGCCGGCCTGGCGTGGTCTGAAGATCCGGCAGTTGCTGCAGCAGAAGCTGAACCACCCGGTGCTCGTGGAGAAGGACGGTACGGCGGCCGCGATCGGCGAACGCTGGATCGGTCGGTCGGCGCGGGCCCGCGACTTCGCCTATCTCTACCTCGGTACGGGCGTCGGCAGCGGCCTGATCCTGAACGGGTCGATCTATCGCGGCGGCTCGGCGAACGCGGGCGAGTTCGGCCAGATCGCGGCGCTGCGGATGGGGGAGTGGGACCCGGAGAACGGGCCTCGGCTGGTCCCGGAGTGCAACCCGACGGCGTCGCTGCCGGTGATCGCGGCCGAGTACGGGTACGTCGAGAAGGACCCGAACGCCACGGACGAGGCCCGGCGCTACAAGGCGGTGTGCAAGGCGGTGGCCGCGGGTGACGAGGCGGCGGTGCAAGCCGTCCGGCAGATCGCGCGCGTGATCGGTCAGGGCGCGGTCGGGCTCGTGGACCTGCTCGACATCGACCTGCTGGTGCTCGGCGGGCCGGCGTTCTCGAAGGAGATCTCGGAGATCTTCCTGGCCGAGATCGGGCGTGCGGTGAACGCGCATCCGCTGGCGCGCGAGACCCGCCCGGTGGCGGTCGAGGAGTCGATCCTGCAGACCGACGCGGCCGCGGTCGGAGCAGCGTCGACGATCTTCCACGACGCGTTCACGCCGCGGGTCTCGGGCTCGAGTCAGGCGCGTAGGCTGCCGAAGTGATCGAACCCCGCCCGCTGACGCCGGAAATTCAGCTCCGTATCGCCACCCTCGACGACGCCGCGGCGCTTGCCGACGCGCAGGTCCGCAGCCGCGAGCACCTTCGGCCGTGGGAGCCGGTCCGTGACGAGAAATGGTTCACCACGGCCGGCCAGACCGAGCGGATGACCTACCAACTCGAGCGCTACAAGAACGGCCTGGTCGTGCCGTGGGTGCTGGTCGAGGGCGATCGGATCGTCGGCGCCATCACCTTGAGCGACCTGGTCCCCGGTCCGTTCCGGAGCGCCGCCCTCGGATACTGGCTGGCCGTCGACGTGGTCGGCCGCGGCCTCGCGACACGTGCCGTCGAGACCGTGGCCGAGATCGCCGACACCGACCTGAAGCTGCACCGCATCGAGGCCAGCACGCTCACCGGGAACACTGCGTCTCAGCGGGTCCTCGAGCGCACCGGGTTCAGCCAGATCGGCTTCGCGCCGACGTACCTGCACATCGACGGCTACTGGCAGGACTGCAACCTCTACCAGCGCATCCTCAACGATCGGGAGCCTGGCGCCTAGCTGGGCGGCAGCCCGACACCACGCGACACGTCCACGTCGTCGTACCTGCCCTCCAGTACGTCGATGAACTTCACCGGGCGCTGCAGCGTGGAGGCGATGTAGATCGCCCGGATCGTCGCGAGCGCGTCGATGGCGTCGTGAACGGTGACCGCCGGCGGAGTCCCGTTGGCGATCGCGGTCAGGATGTCGTCGTACTGCGCTCTGTGCCGGCCCGGCTCGCCGGCGTCGACAGGGGCCTCCGTCTTCTCGCCGTCGACGTGCAGCCGGCGGAGGCGGTCGTTCTCGACCTCGGCACCACCCTCGGTGCCGTGGACCGAGACCCGGGTGCGCCCGCCCGGGAACGCCGCGGTGGTCGCGTGCAGCGTGCCGACCGCGCCGTTCTCGAACGTGAGGGTGGCGACGACCGTGTCCTCGACCTCGATCGCGTGGTGGGCCGCGCGGAGCGCCTGTGCCTGGATGTACACCGGGCGGCCCATGAACCACAGCATCAGGTCGACGGTGTGCACGCCCTGGTTCATCAGCGCGCCACCGCCGTCCTGTGCCCAGGTACCACGCCAGCCCGCGGAGGCGTAGTACTCGTCGCTCCGCCACCAGGCGACCGTCGCGACGGACGACGTCAGCTGACCGAACCGGCCGGCGTCGATCGCCTTCTTGACGGTCGCGCTGCCGGCATCGAAGCGGTGCTGGCTGATCACCGACGACAACACACCGTGGTTCGCGGCCCGGCTGGCCGCCGCGCCGAGGCGGCGGGCCCGGACCAGGTCGACATCGAGTGGTTTCTCGATGACGACGTGCCGTTTGTCGCCGAGGGCCTCCTCGGCGAGCGCGGCGTGCGAACCACTGGGCGTGCAGATCGCGACCAGGGATACGTCCCCGCGCAGCGCCGCGGTGAGGTCGTCGTACACCTTCGGCTCCGGCTGGCCGAGCTCGACGAGCTCGGACTTGAGGGCGTCTCGGGCGGCGGCGTCACTGTCGACGAGCGCGGTGACCGTGGCGTCCGGCCGTTCCGCGACGGTCCTGGCGTGGGTGCGGCCGATGATGCCGCACCCGATGATCGCGACCTGCTGGTGTGTGTCAGCCATCTGGCACCTACTTCGGGGTGAAGTTAGCGATCAGAACCTGATCCGCGCTCACCGTGAAGGTGTACGACGGCGCTGTCGACACCACGGTCCCGTTCACGGTCCAGTTCTGGAAAACGCTATCCGACATCGGCGTCGCCGTCGCGGTGACCTGCGCGCCGACCTCGTACTTCCCCGGTTCGGACTCGTTGCCTGCGAGCTGCACGGTGCCGCTGCCGCTCGCCTGCGCGCTGATGCCGCGCTGCACGACGTTGATGACCATCACGTTGTGCAAGGTGGCCGGTCCGCTGAGCGTCGCGCCGTTGTAGCGCGCGAGGTTGGTCGCCTCGACGTCGCCGTTCACGACCTGCACAGTGTGCCCGTAGGTGCCGAGATTGTCGGTGCCGAGGTTGAAGGCGTCGACCTGTCCGGAGTTCACCACCAGACCGTCGTGGAAGCCGTACGCGAACACGTTCAGCAGCGTGAGCCCGCGAGCACCGTCGACCGTGACGATCTTCGCGGTCTTACGCATGTACTTGTCGATGACGAGCTCGAAGATGTTGCCCTCGTTCATCCAGTACGGCTGCTGGTACCCGACCCGGGTGACGGCGTTCCCGTTCGACAACACGCCCTCGACCCGCCCGTTGCGGCCCGCGCCGATGGCGATCGCGTGATCGAAGAACGCTCCGGCGACCTTGCGCACCACCACGTCGTCACCGCTGAGGTCGATCCCGTTCCACGCGTTCGGGAAGCCGGCGTTGATCACGTAGTTCCCGCCGGCGGTCCCGCGGATCGCGTACGGGTAGGGCACGACACCGTTGGCGGGGTTGTTCTCCGGGTAGAAGACCCGCAACCCACGTACGCCGGCGTTCTTGCCCAGGGTGATCAGCGCCGTGTCGGTGTTCCGCTCGAACGCCTGCAGCACGGTCCCGCCACTCGCCCCACCCTGATCCCGGTTCGGTACGGCGGACGCACCCCGCAACTCGACCTTCGCCGGCACGCTGAGATGCGTGCCGATCCGGTACCAGCCCGCGGGCAGGTAGACGATCCCGCCACCCTCACGCCCGGCGCGATCCAGCACCTTCTGTACGTCGCGCGTCGCGTCGGCCGCCGGCAGGTACCCGACACCGTGCGGCGCGTCCACGACGTACAACTTCTGCACCGGCTTGGGCAGCGGCTTCTGCTCGTACG
Source organism: Kribbella sp. NPDC043289 (assembly GCF_056436705.1). Classification (NCBI taxonomy): domain Bacteria; kingdom Bacillati; phylum Actinomycetota; class Actinomycetes; order Propionibacteriales; family Kribbellaceae; genus Kribbella; species Kribbella sp. NPDC043289. Next base: position 1,492,293 of record NZ_JBWKCB010000001.1, on the reverse strand, counting down.
TCGGCGCGGTGCCGGACATGTGGTGGATGATCCCGGACTGCGTCCCGCTGACCTCCGTGCCGGTGATCTTCACGTAGCCGCGCGAGTTGTTGACGATGCCGCCGTCGACGTGACCGCCGGCCAGCGTCATGCCCCACCGGTCGTCCATCACGTCGACGAGTACGCCGGTCCCGGTCCGGCGTACGTCGGGCTCGAGGAAGCTGCCGGTGAACTGGGCCCGCTGACCCGCGACGACTCGAATGCCCACGAGGTAGTCCGCGAGCGAGATTCGGTAGAACTGATCCCATTCGAGGTCGCCGAGGACGAGACCGGTGCCGTGCGCGCGGGTCCAGGTGTCGAGGGTCGCGCGGGCCGGCGGGTGGAAGGCGGCCGGGGCGGTCGACCAGTACGCGTTGCTGAAGTCGACGTTCTCCCACGTCCCGACGTCGGCACCGTTGTAGGCACGGGCACCTTCGAACAGCGCCGTACCCCGGATGTTGCGGATCGTCGTCGACTCGTGCACCTGGCCGGAGCTCGGGGCGTTGCCTTGGTCGTTCGGCATCGTGCTGACGCCGATACCGCGGTACGAGTTCAGCATGGCGACGTCGGAGACGGTCGCCATCATGTAGTTCTCGTTGCCGATCCAGGCGCCGCCGGGGATCTCGAACGTGTAGTTGTACGGCACCGGCTTGGTCGCGCTCTGGTTCGGGTAGTACGTCGTGACGCCGAGGACGCCCGCACTGCCGCCGATCCGGAACAGGCTCGGCCCGTCGTCGCCCGAGGCCAGGTCGGCGATGATCACGGTGCCGGTGCCGAGCTTCTGGCCGTGGTCGCCGCGGATCGTGCAGAACGCGCGGACCTCGATCGTGTCGATGACCTTGTACTGACCAGCCGGCAGCCAGATCGTGCCGCCGCCCGCGTCCTGGCAGGCGTAGATCGCCTGCTGGATCGCCTTGGTCGAGTCACGTTTGCCGGTCCGGTCGGCGCCGTACTGCGTGGCGTCGAAGTCGGCGACGACGCCGTCCTCGGTCGGGTTGCTCGTCTGCACGAGCTGCGGCTTCGGCGTTACCACCGGCACAGTGCGGAGCTGCAGTTCCTTCACGATGAACGAGTCCGCACCGGTCATGACGACGCGCACGTAGCGCGCGGTGGTGGTCGCGAACCGGGTCCGGCTGATCTGGTTGCCGCCGGGCGATCCGGTCCGGCCGACGGTGGTGAACTTGGTGCCGTCGTTCGAGGTCTGGACGGTGTAGTCGGGGGAGTAGCTCTGCGCCCATTCGGCCCGTACGTCGTTGACCGGCCGCGGCTTGCCGAGGTCGATCTGCAGCCAGGAGTCCTTGCCACCGGTCCAGGACGTGTCGTGGTTGTTGTCGTTGACGTTCGCGGCACCGGTCCCGCTGCTCGCGGACGCCGTACCGTCGTTGGCGAAGTTCGTGTCGACGACCGATGCTTTGAACGCGTCCAGCTTGGTCTGGAGTGTGGTGAGAGCCTCCTTCACCTGTACGTCGGTGGCGCCAGGGGTCGACGCGATCGCCTGAGCGTTGTCGATCGCGTCCTGCAGAGCGGCCCGGCTCCCGACTGGGAACTGCCCGTCCCGCGTCCCCTCGCGCGCGGCCTTCGCGACGCGGGTCGCCTGACCGATGAGGTCGACGAGCCCTTCGGTGACGTCGAGTGTGCTCGCGACCTTGGCGACCCGGACCGCGGCGACCTTGAGGTCGACGGCGCCGTCGCCGTTGTGGATCCGGAAGTCGCCGCCGTTCGAGCGGTTCGTCAGTACGGCGTCCGGTAGCGCGAACGTGTAGGTCTTCCAGGTCTTGGTGTCGCCGTACCGGATCACCTCGGAGTTCTTGAACTTGTCCGGGATGGTCTCGCCCGGCGAGTCGTACTGCAGGCCGAACTGACCGTTGCCCTCGTCGAAGTAGTCGATGCTGACCAGGACCAGGCCGCGGTTGTCGTACAGGTAGGTGTCCGCGACGTTCATGTAGAAGAAGTTCGTGCCGGGAGCGGGCGCGGTGCGATCGGTCTGCCAGTACGGGCGTCCGTCCTGCACTCCCGTGACGAGATGGGAGGCGTCGTCACCGGCGCGCGGGCTGATAGCGCTCTGGATCGGCGTCGCACCGAGCTGGACCGAGGCTCCCGCCGTACTGATGCGCAGGGCTGCGATCGTGATGTCGGTGCTTTGACCGAAGACGCGGACATCGGCGTCGCCGAGGCGGTTGGTGAACGCGATGCCGGTGAGCGCGAAGACGCCGGTCTTCCACTGGCCCGTGTTGGTGAGCTGGACCGCGGGTGCGTCCTGCTGCGGGTCGGCCTTGGCGTCGTACTGCAGGTCGAGGGTGCCGGAGCCGCTGTCGAGATAGGTCACCGTCACCAGGACGTCGTCGGTGCCGATCTCGTCCACGTAGTCATGGTCGACGTCGAACTCGAGGTAGCCGGTACCGGCTGCTCGGTTCGTCTGCCAGTAGGTGCGGCCCTGCTCGGTGCCGGTGCGCAGACCGGCGGGGTCGTCGCCCGCGGCCGGCTGCACGCCGAGGGTGGTTGGTGCCGGGCCGAGATCGGCGCCGACGCCACTGGGATACATGGTCGCGGCGTGCGCCGGTACGGCGATCACGCTCGCGAGGAGTGCTGTCGTGAGGAACGTGGGGAGGACGCGCGAGAGCAGGCGTCTGGACATGCTGAAACCTCCAGGTGGCGGACCGGAAGTACACGCGACTGCAACTGCGCGGATAAGTTAAACCAAGCGTGTTACTTATTCAAGAGCCTGATCCTCGGGAGGAACAGCGCCGGTACGGCGGCGATCACGGTGAACCCGACGGCCCAGCCGAAACTGTGCGCGTACGCCGTCGCCGCGGTGCCGCCGGCGAGTTGGCTCTGCAGGACGACCGCGAGCGTCGCGGCCCCGAACGCGCCGCCGAGCTGCTGCATGATTCGCGTGGCAGCCGATTGGCCACCGCCCAGAAGTCTGCTGCGGTATGCGGCCCCGCTGTTGCAGTGGCCGCCGGCGGGAAACTTACCCCAGGGCTCTGGCCGAGCAGACCGCTTGTCGGTTTGAGACTGCGGGAGCTGGCTCCATGACGGCATCTGGCAGGAACCTGCCAGATGCCGTCAATCAGTAACGGTCTAGGCCAGCTCCCCGATATCGGAGGTGATGGCCGCCCCCATCAGAGGAGCAGGAATGAGATCGCCCAGATCCAGCGCTGCGTCGGCGATGAGTATGCCGCTCGTCAGCACGGCGCTGGCTGCTGGATCGGCAGGTCCAGATGTAGCTGGCGAGGCGGGAGTCGCTGATCCAACGGCTCCGGCCGGTTCGCCGAGCCTGTCTTCGCCGACCTCGCACCGATCGGCTTCCGCCTGGCCAGCACGGGGAAGGTCGCCTCCCTGCGCCTTCCCGGGCCTGCGGCGACGTCCGTTTCTGAATAGACGACACGTCACAACCACCCGGGCCGCCAGCAGTTCTTCGAAGAACATCGAAGAGACCTGTTAGCCGCTCGGATCTATTCGGGGAACCTACTCTGGGAAGAATGACGAGCAACGAGACGCTACTTCCACCACCCAACGTAGTCTCCGCCGCAGTTGTCGAGCTGGCCGCCGCAGACCAGCCAAGGTCGCCGGACCAAGGGCTCGACGTTCTGAAGTCGGTCGGAATCAGCGGAACATTAGGGCCGACCACGGCTCAGTCCTCCATGGTGGTCACGGACACCGCCGGACCTTGGCGAGCCACCACGTCGAGCCTGACGTTCGGACCCAACGCCGCCGTATCAGGCTTTGTGTCAAGCATGTGGTACGACGGCGCCCCCGAGGACGTCACGCTCGGCATCCGTACGGTCCTCGGGACCGTTAACAGGGCCGTAGGTGCCCCTGATCACGATGAACGGCGGAGCGACGGATCCCGCGCCACATGGTGGATCCGTGATCGCTTCGACATCGAGGTCTACTTTTTCGCTCAGACACCCAGTTCGCGTGCCGGGGCCCAGATCGCCGTCCACTGGAAAGCCGTAGATAGCGGCGACAGCCCCGCAGTAGTGCCTCGACTGTAAACATCCAGGTACTTAAATGTCATTTAAGCAACGGCAGTCTGCATTAGCGGTGATTGCTGGCGTCGTGTTGACTGCGGGCGCATTCGTCGTCCAGGCGCCGTCTGCGGTCGCAGAACCAGCCCCCTCCGCCACCAACTCCGCGACGCCCAGAACCTCCGCCACGCCCAGAAACGTGCTGGGCCACTGGTACACCTACTACCCCGACTACTTCTACTACGAATACACCTGCATCGCCCGCGGCGAAGTCATGATCGGCCCCAAGGACCAAGGCGGGGTTCCAGGGATTGTCGATTACGCGTGCTACAAGCTAGGTGGAGACCTGAACTGGAGCATGGACGTCTACGACACTAACGCGTAGCGCGAGCTGCCGTCCGTCACCGGGCACGTAGTCGCGCGACGTACCAACACCAGAATGCGGCTCGCGGCGACAAGCCGCGAGCCAGCGTCGAGCTCACGACCCAGCTGCGACCCTCCCACCTCCGGGCCGCTCGACCCCTTCCGTCTGCTCGACTTGCCTCAGACGCCGCCAAGCCCGCTCGCGCTGACGTCAAACTTCGCGGAGATCGGGCGCCTCAGCGTCCCAAGGTGCCGTCAGCTTTCACGAGCAAACGACCTCAGGATTCGCAGTCAAGCACACATACTCCAAGGGAATTCGGTCGCAACCCGGATCCGCAGCGCCGATAGGTGTGCGGGACGCATCATCAGTCCATCGGTGCCAGATCGAGCCTGCCTGCGACAGTTGGTGGTGGCGGGGTGAGGTCGAGTTTCCAGTCCCCGAATCGGCGGATCTTGCTGGTGATGTAGGGGGTGATGGTGGCCAGGTCGTCAGGGTCGATCTCGCGGCCGGCGGCGATGAGGTCGTTGGCGGCGGCGGTGATGTCCAGCGTGGTGGAATAGATCGCGCAGTTCGCGAGGAGTTCGTTGAACTTGACGATCTTCTCGTGGTGGTCCGGGTCGTTACCGGCCAGGATGCCGTCGTGGCCGAACGACAGCCATTTGGCGAACCCGTGGAATGCCTCGACCCGGTTGGTGATCGCGGTGATCCCTTCCCGCAGTTCCCGCTCGGACAGGTAGCGCAGCAACACGACTGACCGTACGGCGCGGCCGACTTCGCGTAGAGCCCGGTAGATGCGGTTCTTGCGGGACTCGTTGCCCAGCCTGCGCAGCAGTGTCGCCGAGGAGATCTTTCCCGCCCGGATCGACAGCGCGACCCGCATCAGGTCGTCGAAGTGGGTTTCGATCAGCCGCCAGTCGACCGCGTCGGTCCCGAACAGTGAATCGATGTGCAGGTAGTGGGTGTCGCGGCTCGGCCGGTAGAGGACGAGGTCTTGCCAGTTGCGGATCCGTGGCAGCAGCTCGAAGCCCAGCAGGTGCGCGAGCCCGAAAACCGGCAGCGACTGGCCTTGGGTATCGGCATGGATCTCGGTGGGTTGCACATCGCTCTTGTTGTCCAGCAGCCCCTGCAGGATGTAGACAGCCTCCCAGACTCCACACGGGATGAAGTGGGAGAACAGGGCGATGTAGTTGTCGGCGATGTGCCGGTAGGCGATCCCTCCGTATCCGCCGTACCGGATGTGGGACTCGGCCAGCAGGTTGTCCGACCATGTGTCCATCTGGGTGCCGTCAGCACCCACCCGCGACCCGTCACCCCACAGCAAAGTCAGGTCGAGCTGGGCGTGGGCGTTGATGACATCGGCCTACGCCGCGTTGATCTTCTTGCTGTCGGCGTGCTTGCTCGCGATGGCCAGCTCGTGCACCGACACCCGGCCGTGCATGTGCCGGGCCACCTGGGCTGGGCCCAGGTTCGCGCCGTAGGTGAAGGTGAGCAGAACGTACCGGCCCAGCGCGTTCTTGATCTTCGGGTCCGATCCCGACGCCGGCCCGAAATGCCGTGCCCAGCCGGTCCGGTAGGCGGTGTGAGTCAGCACGTCCAGGATGCCGCGCTCGGGCATCCGTTCCAGCACCGCCTTTTCCAGCTCCAGGGCCGACGGCCGCCGCTCCTTGCCCTTGCGGCGCTTCAGGACCGGGCGGCCATCGGAGATCACCAGGTCGGCGTTCCCCGGATAGCCGGCATCGACTCGCTGTGCGGCCTGTTCCAGCCGGACCCGTAGTTCGGCCACCGCGCTGGCGGCATCGGCGGGCAGTCCCGCCTCGGCGCAGTACGCCGCAACCAGCGGCTCGCACTCCTGCACCGACAACAACTGGTCGCCGAGGTTGGCATACGACTCCGACCCCGCCACCGCCATGTCACCACTGCGCAGCTCAGACGCCAGATACGAGAACACGCACGCCTCGAAGTGTCGGCGCACCATCCGGCCCGGCCGCCGGGCATCAAAGATGATCCGGCGCCATTTGTCCGACGCGAACGACAGATCCACCTCGCTGTCGCCGACCCGGGTCGGTAGATGCTCACCGGTCCGGCCCCGGTGAGCACGCAGGAACGCCACCGCGGCCGCCACGGTCGTGTCGGCGCTGGTCGGCTGGAAGTCCAGCACCTCCAGCACCTGGAACAGTGCCGAGCGGCTGCCCCGGTAGAACTTCTCCACAAACGGCAGATAGTTGTTGCCGTGGTGAGCGGTAACCTCCTCGTGCGCCGTTGACAGCGCACCCACCCCGCCGGCCTGCTCCAGGGCATTCAGCACCAGATGGCCCGCCCGTGCGCACACCGCGTCAGCCATCTCAGCCACCGTGCCGGGCTGCTCGTCACCAGACACGGGTACGTCCAAGGCTTCACGGACCACGGCGAGGACCTCGCCGAAAGTCTCCAGCAGCCGCTCGGACTCGGCCCGGTTCGCCGCCTGCAGCACCTCGAGACGCTCCCGGGCGTTCTTGTGGATCGCCGCGAGCCGCTTGCAGAACATGGTGGCGATGTCGTCGCGGGTCCGCACCCTCGCGGTGTGGACCAGGCACGCGATCAACGCCTGGCGCCTGGCCATCCCGTACTTGGCCAGGTCGGCGGCATCGGTCACCCGCGCCTCACCCGCGAAATGGGCCGCCTTCGCCGGCGGAACATCGGCCAGCCACACCTCGGTCGGTCCGATCTCGTCCAGCCACCTCAGATGCTCGACATGGTCCTTGAGCTTGCCGACGGTCGCCGAGCCCGCCACCGTCTTCACCCGGTCGAAATCGCTGCGCCGCCGCACGGGATCCACCACCAGCATCGCGTCCAGCCTTGATGCGTCCGGGCCACTCATCCGCGCAGCGATCGACGCGAACACCACAGCGTTGATCTCCGCCCGGATCTCCGCGGTCATCTCATCCAACGTCGAGTAGCCGGGCAGTTCCAGCCGGGCCCGGATCAGCTCTTCCAGCGCGACGTTGATCAGGTCAGCCGGGTTGTCCTTCGTTGCCGTCGCTGCCCGGATCGCTGCTTCGGCCACCGACCGGGCCCGTTCAGGCTCAGCCACGATTCCCAGCCGGACTCGGATCAGGCCCTTGTGATGGCGCAGCGTCCGATCGGAATCATGGCCCGGTTCCACCTCAGGCTTGAGCTCCAGTACCTCGCGGACGTGCTCGACCACCGCGATCGGGACCTCGAACAGATCCGGGAAATACCCCAACCGGCCGAACGCCTTCAACAGCACCACCAGCGCGAGGAAGTGCTGATCAGACAGGGTCATGTCCCGCGCCCACCCGACATCATCGAGCGTCGGAGTGAAGGTCTCACGCAACTCGCGGGCCGACACAGCCCGCTTGAACTGCGGATACGCAGTCCGCTCGATCGACGTCACCAGCACCCCACCCGACCAACCAAAACCGACAGCCCCGTGCCAAGGCGCGACTCTAGCGAAATCCCACGCCCTCTACAGAAACGAGCGGGACCTCAGGAGCAGGAAGCGCCTATTGCCGGTTCCCCGCGTACTCCGGTCGGCCCCCTGCGATACCCGCCAGCACGACCGGCCGCGGGCCGTGGCGGTCGGTGAGGCCGCCGGCGGTGCGCGCGGGCAGGCTGCCGATTCCTTGCGGGACCAGGAGCAGGCCCGCTGCGGTGACGGTCTCGCTGCGTGCCTGTTGGTAGAAGAGTGGGAGGAGCAGCATCGCGCCGTACAGGCCGAAGCCGGTGAGGAACAGGAGTGCGGTCGACGCTGCGAACGACCTGGTGCGGAAGAGGGTCAGGTCGATCAGGGGGTTGGCTGTGCGTCGCAGTACGAAGGCTGTTAGGAGGATGACGCCGGCGGCGAGCGGGATGAGGACGGCTGCGTGGGCGAAGCCGTGGTCGCCGGCTTGGCTGAGTCCGTAGATGATCGCGGCCAGGGCGGGGGAGATGAGGAGGAGGCCCGTGAGGTCGAGGGCGGCCGCGGTCGGTTTGGGGTCCGGCTGGAGCGTCCGGACCGCGAGGACGATCGCGGCGAGGCAGATCGGGACGTTGACGTAGAAGATCCAGCGCCAGTCGAGATGGCCGACGAGGACGCCGCCGATCACTGGTCCGAGGATCGGGCCGATCAGCACCGGCAACGTGACGACGGCCATCAGCCGGCCGATCCGTTCGCGGCCGGCGGCGCGGAGCAACAGTGTTTGCAGGATCGGCAGCATCAGTCCGCCGCCGATGCCCTGGAGTACCCGGAAGGCGATCAGTGAGCCGATGTTCCAGGCCACGCCGCACAGCATCGAGCCGGCGAGGAACAGGGCGAGCGCGATGATCCACATCCGCTTGGCGCCGAACCGCTTCGCCGACCAGCCGGTGATCGGCACCGCCATCGCGAGCGCGAGCAGGTACGCCGTACTGACCCATTGGACCGTGGCGACCGGGGCGTGCAGTTCGGCGCCGAGGGTGTGGATCGCGACGGTGACGATCGTGCTGTCGAGCAGTGGGGCGAGAGCGCCGAGCACGAGCACGCCGGCGAGCTTGAGGACCGACCTGTCGAGTCGGTCGGTGGGCGATGTGGTGGTCATCCGGGCTCCTTAGAGACGTTGCGTCTCTTGCGGCTCCCAGGGTAGGCTCGGACCGTTAAGAGACGCAAGGTCTCTTTTGTTCGGCGATGGAGTAGGAGGGGCGATGGAGCAGGCGCAGCGTCGGCGGGGTGCCGAGCTCGAGGCGGTGCTGCTCGACGCGGCCTGGGACGAGTTGATGGCGTCCGGGTACGCGCGGCTGACGATGGAGGCGGTCGCGGCGCGGGCGCACACCGGGAAGCAGGTGCTGTACCGGCGCTGGCGGAACCGGGCGGAGCTGGTGATCGCCGCGATGCGGCACCGGACCGGCTCGATCGTTGCCGATGTTCCGGATACGGGGAGCGTGCGGGACGACGTACTCGCGCTGTTGCAGCGGATGGCGGACCGGTTCGCGACCGTCGGGCCGGACGTCGTCCACGGACTACTCGCCGAGGCACCCGACCTGGATCCGGGGGTCTACACCCGGATGACCGGCGTGATGGCGACGATTGTGAAGCACGCCGCCGAGCGCGGTGAGATCCCGACCGCGGACATCCCCGATCGGGTCCTCACCGCACCCACCAACCTGCTGCGTCACGAGATGCTGCTCACCCGCGAGCCGGTGGCGACGTCGACGCTGATCTCGCTGGTCGACGACGTGTTCCTGCCGTTGGTCACTGGAAAGCCTGGACGTTCCGGCTGACCCAGTCGGCGAACGTACGGGCCGGTCGGCCGAGTACGTCGGCGATGTCGTCGCGGACCCGCTGCTCCTCGGCGGTGGGTGTACCGAGAACGCCGAGGGTGGCGTCGACGACCGGCTCGGGCATGAAGTTGAGCATCCCGGCCTTCGCCTCGTCGTGGCTGAGCTCCACCAGGCGCACCGGCTCGCCGATGGCCTTCTCGATGGTCTGCGCCTGGTCGCGAGGTGAGATCGGAGTCGGTCCGGTCAGGGTGTAGATGGCGGCTGTGTGGCTCGGGTTTCGGAGTACCGCCGCCGCGACGTCCGCGATGTCTTGTGGGTCGACGGCGGGGAGCGCGACATCGACGAACGGTGCGGCCATCGTCCGCTCGGTACGGATCGAGTCGGCCCATTGGTACGCGTTGCTGGCGAAGTTGCCCGGCCGGAGGATCGTCCAATCCAATCCGGACTCCGTCACCGCGTCCTCGAGATTCTTCGGATGCCGGCCGGTGCCGACCCCTTGCGACGACAACAGCACGACACGCGGTACGCCGGCGGCGCGGACGACATCGATCACGTCGCCGAGGTTGCCGCTCGCAAGGAAGTCGGCGGCAGTCAGGAGAAAGACGGCCTTAGCGCCGTCGAGCGCGGGCTTGAGAGATTCAGGTTGGCTGAGGTCCGCCGGGAAGGTATCGCTGTTCCGCGAGACAGCCCGAACTTCCTCGCCAGCGGCAGTCAGGTTCTGGACAAGCGGTCGGCCTACGTTGCCGGTTGCACCGGTAATAACGATCATGCCGAGGACGCTACTTGCCATGAGATAGTAGGTACCTAGAGGAAAGTACTGCCAGGAGGCCCCTCCCGTGACCCACACCACAAACCCCGCCGACACCACAGACGCTGTCGATGCCACGGTTCCTGTCGGTACGACGGACCCTGCCGGTACGACGGACCCTGTCGGTACGACGGACCCTGTCGGTACGACGGACCCTGCCGGTACGACGGACCCTGCCGGAACCACAGACCCTGCCGACGCGACGGACGCTGTCGAGGCCACAGATCCCGTGCAGGCTTGCCCGATCGCACCCGTGGTCGATCTCGTCTTCAGCCGCTGGACCACACCGATCCTCTGGACCCTGAACGAGTACGGCCGTCAGCGCTTCATCGAACTCCAGCGCACGATCGGAGTCATCACCCCAAAGGTCCTCACCCAACGCCTACGCCAACTGGAACGCGACGGCCTGGTCCACCGCACCTACCACGCCGAAGTCCCACCCCGCGTCGAATACGAAATCACCCCCCTCGGCCGCAGCCTCGCCCCCCTCTTCCACTCCCTGGCCGAATGGTCCCCCAACCTCACCAAGGTAGAAGCCGCCCGCCACCACTTCGACACCACCCAACCCGCCCACCGCCGCCCCTAACCCCGCCACCCGCCAGCAGGACCCCGCAACCCGCATCAACCCGCGACCCGCGTACCGCAGCAACCGGCGACCTCCCGCAACCCGCACCACCGCAGCAACTCGCGATCCCCCCGCGATCCCCGGTACCCCCCCCCGGCGACCCTCTGCCCGCAGGGAACCGCACTACCCCGGCGACCTGCCAGTACCCCGGCAATCCGCGGTCGCCCCGCGATCCGCAGCAACCCGCGGTCGCCCGCGATCCGCAGCACCCCGGGACCCGCGGTACCGCCGACCCAACTCCCGCCCCGATGGCACCACCCAGCCCCGCGGCATACCGCGGTACCCCGCGCGATCCGCAGCAGCACCCCGGGACCCGAAGTACCGCCAACCGAGCTCCCGCCCAATGGCACCACCCCAGCCCCGCGGCAAACCGCGGTACCCCGGCGCGTGCCGCGGCACCTCGCGATCCGCAGTACCGCCAACCCGCTTCCCGCCATCGGCACCACCCGAGCTCCCCGACACCTCCTGCCGAACCACGGGCTCTCACCCATCCAGCCCAGGCGCGACGCACAACGGCCGCCCTGTACCGCCGGCGACACGATGCACCGCGGCTAGGCGATGCAGCGCGGCCACTCCACGGCCGCGCCTACGCGGTGCACCGCGCCACGGGCGTACGGGCGCCGCGGGGACGGGCGCGGCGGGGACTGGAGCCGGGAGTGGGAACAGGAACTGGTGGCCATGGACAAGTAATACCTAGTGCTCAGTCCCCAGTGCCTGAACCAACCCACCGTGCACGCTCCGCCGAGCCCATCGGGATGGCGTACCGGTCGCGCATCCGAGCCACGCGGTTGTGCACCGAGCCGCTCGGTGAGGCTCGAACGGCACGGCGGGGTACCGAACTGCACGCCACCGATGCACCGACCGCACCGCGGGCCACCTAATGGCACGGCGGGTCCGAACCGCATGCCACGCAGGCGGGGATAACCGTTGGCGTTGGGGGTTGTCTGCTGGTGTGAGAGGGAAGAACCCCCACTTCGAGGGGTTATCCCTTCTTCTGCCTGATGTGGTTGCGTGAGGGTCTGCGTGATGTGGTTGCGTGAGTGAACGTGAGCGCTTAACCGGCTGACGCGCCCCGGGTCGGCTGCTCGGCGAGCTGAGTCAGCGCCTCGAGTCAGCGCCTCGAGTCAGCGCCTCGAGTTGGCGCCTCGAGTTGGCGCCTCGAGTTGGCGCCTCGAGTTGGCGCCTCGAGTTGGCGCCTCGAGTCGGCGCCTCGAGTCGGCGGGGCGAGTCGGCGGGGCGACAGGTAGTGCACCGCGATACGGCGTACGCCGAGGACCGGTTCACGCTCAACTGCACTACCCCAGGGCCCGACACCTCCTGTCGCGATGCAGATCCGCGACGGTCTCATGCACCCAGTCCGTCGCCGCGGCCGCTCCACGCGCTGCGCCACGGGCGCACGGCCCGGGCGGGGGCGGAGCCGGGAGTGGGAACAGGAACTGGTGGCCATGGACAGGTAATACCTAGTGCTCAGTCCCCAGAACCTGAGCCAACCCACCAGACACGCTCCGCCGAGCCTCATAGGGATGGCGTGCCCAGCGCATCCGAGCCGCGTGGCCCGCGGGCGTGGCTCGCCGGGCCGGCGAGGGCGGCGCGGGTGGGTCAGGCTACGCCGGCTAGGGCTCGGGTTTGGTGGGGTTGGAGGGTGTTGAGGAGGGTGAAGAAGTGGGGGGTGGCTTCGGGGAGGGGGAGGAGGCCGGCCTCGTGGTGGTGCCAGCCATAGTGGAGTTCGCCGTCGATGGTGTGTTCTTCGAGGGGTACGGCGTACCTGCTCAGGGTCACGCGGGACGGGCCGGTTTGGGGGTGGTGGTCGCCGCAGCCACACTCGGCGGGGATGGTGATGGTGGTGAGCGCGTCGGGGGCGTAGCTGCGCAGGCGCAGGGTCGTACCGCGGGCGGTGAACTGGACGATCGTTGCGTCAGGCAACTGGACTAGCAGTTCGACCGGGACGGCGTGCGAGCCGGGGAGCAGGCGGAGACCACGAGATGCGAGCAGGTCGGCGAGAGCCGGGAGATTCATGCGATGTTCCTGTGAGTGCTGTGTCGGCGGGCGGGCCACGGAAAGGGGCAGGGCCTCGTGCGCCGGACTCGGCGCGCGTCAGCGACAACAGCAACAACACAGCATCTGCATGCCGATGATGATGGCAGCACCCGGGGGCCACCGCCAAACACGGTCCGCGATGTGGGACGACTGTCCATGATGCGTCAGTGAGTATCGGACCCTCAGCCTGTACTGGACCCTCCGCCTGCAGGAGGGTCCAAGATGCTGACGTGCATCATTGCGAGACGACAGCGCTGGGCGTGCTGCTACGGCACCAGGGGATCGACCTGTCGGAGCCGATGATCTTCGGCCTCGGCTCCGGGCTCTCCTTCATCTACTGGGACAGCAAGCACTTCGACTTCCCGTTCCTCGGCGGACGGGTGAAGCCCTTCGAACTGACGAGGAACCTGGCCCGCACCCTCGACTTGGAACTCCTGGTCCGCGAGACCGCCTCACCGAAGAAGGCCTGGCAGAACGTGACGACCACGCTCGATGCCGGCCACCCGATCGGCCTGCAACTCGACAGCTACTACCTGGAGTACTTCACCGCGAAGGTCCACTTCGGCGGCCACGTCGTCGCCCTGACCGGGTACGACGACCTCAACGCGCACCTGATCGACACCGATCAGCAGGGCGGAGCGGTCACCACCAGCCTCACCAGTCTCGCCGAGGCCAGAGCGGCGCGTGGCCCGATGACCGCCAAGCAGCGTTCCTTCACCCTGACCGCTCCCCGGAAACAGCCGCCGCTCGAGGACCGCATCATTCCCGCCATCACCACCTGCGCGGACGCGTTCCTCAAACCGCCCATCGCCAACCTCGGTCACCGCGGCATCGAAAAGACCGCCAAGCTGGTACGCACGTGGCTCCAGCGGACCGACCATCCGCAAAGGGACCTGCCACAAGCCGCACTCCTGATGGAGAAGGCAGGCACCGGCGGAGCCTTGTTCCGCAACCTGTATCGCGACTTCCTCGGCGAATGCACCCACTTGCTCGACAGCGACCATCTGCGCACCGGCCACAAGCTGTACGCCGAAGCCGCCACTCTGTGGACCGAAGTCGCAGCCCTGATCGCCGCCGCCGGAGAGTCAGGCGATCCGCAGTACCTGGAGCAAGCGAGCACCAACCTGACCGACCTCGCCCGGATCGAGCGCGACGCGATGCAAGCGCTCAGCCGCCTGAGGGCCTAAGTCTGAGGGCCTAAGCCAGCAGCTCGGCCATCCGTTGTTCGGCTTCGTCCACCAGTATCGGAAGCTCGGTGTGGTCCAGGGTGTACTGGTACCAGTGGAGCGCGGCCTGCCTGTCGCCCACCGAGTACGCGAGCTCGCCGAGATGCGCGGCGGCCATCGCGGCACGGTCGTAGCTGGCCTCGACGTACCATCCGAACCAGCGCTTCCCCTCCGGAAGATCCCGCAGCTCCTTGGCCAGCAGACCGAGGTTGTAGATCGTCTGTTCCTGCTCGACGCTCTCCCGATCGGCGATCGTCAGATAGCGCTCGCGGGCTGCCGCGAAGTCGCCGGCCTTCTGATGGGTCTGCGCGAGCGCGAAGATCGCCTCGGGCCGGTCGCTGCGCGCGGCGTCGGTCAGGGTCGCCAGCGAGTCCTCGATCGCGCCGGCTTCACGCTGCAGGACTCCGAGGAGGATCTTCGCCTGCGTCGGTACGTCGGTCAGCGGGCCATCCTCGGCGCCCAGGAGCACGGCGTACCCCTGTTGTCCCGCAGTGGAAGACGCAATCGCCTGTCGACAGGCCTCGGCCGCTGCGGGCTTGTCGTGGGACTCGACCAAGAGCCCGGCCATCGCCAGCCAGGCAGCACCCACGAAGTCCGGATGGCCGATCGCGATGACCTGCCGCAAGGCGCGCTGCGCATCCTCGAGACGTTCAGACAAGTAGTGCAGCAGGTAGAGCCCGAGTGCGACGCGCGATCGGTCCGCGGCGTCGAAGGTTGTCAGGAAGGGCGCCAGCACAGGGGCGCCCGAGCGGACCTCGGGGTCGTCCGGCCAGATCAGGTCGTCGGTGAGTTGGGTGCCGAGGTCGCGGGTGAAGTCGACCTCGTCGAGGACGGCGGCCACTTCCGTATCGGCCTTGCTCCATGCGGCGATGGCGTTGATGTGCGGACCGAAGCGGTACGAGATCAAGCCGGCGAGCAGCGCGGCGCGGCCAGTCGCGACAGGCTCGGTGGCGTACGCCGTCGAGGCGCGGAAGGGTTCCCAGGCCTCGGCGAAGTCACCCAGTGCCAGGTGCGCCCAACCGAGGAGCAGGGTGGATCGTTGACCGTTCTCCTGCGTCTCGCGGAACTGGTCGTAGCAGGCGCGCACCGCATCACGGGCGCGAGGTTCACGGCGTACGGCGAGGATGGTGGCGGCGAGGACGTCCTGGTCGAGACCCACGGTCCCGGGAACTTACCCGAGCGGCAGCTCAGTCGGCTTTCTTGCCGAACATGATCTCGTCCCAGCTCGGAACGCTCGCCCGCTTGCCACGGCGCGCCGGCTTCTTCTTCGGCTCGGCCGGGGTCTCGTCGGCGGCCGGCTGCTCGACCGCTGCGGGCTCTTCGACCGGCGCCTGCTCGCGGGTGGGCTCTGCGCGGCGCGCGTCGGCCGTGCGTTCCGAACTCGTGTCCGGCGAAGCCGCGCGCTCCTCGGCGGGCTGAGTCTCGGTGCGGTGCGGCTGCGTCGGATGGGGTTGTGTCGGACGCGGCTGGGCGGTCCGCGGAGATTGGGTCGACGGCGCCGACTGGGTTCGGGCCGCCGGCTGCTGGCGCGCCTCGGGGGCGAGCTCCTCGGTGTCGGCGGGGGAGGCGAAGGCCGGGGGATCGGCCGGACGCTCGACCGCGCGAACGGCAGGGCGTGGCGCCGGCGGCTGGTCGACAGGTACGTCGATCAGCGTCGGCTCCTCGTCCGGGTTCGGCACCGAGTGCACGCGCCGCGGACCACGCTCGGCATCCCGCGAACGAGCAACCTCCCGCGGGAACTCCCGAGCCTCCCGAGCACCTTCCCGCGGCAACTCGCGGGACTCACGCGCACCATCGTCGCGCGCACTCTCCCGACCACCCTCGCGGGAGTCCAGCCCGTACTCGCGCCCGTCCCGGGAAACCGGGTGGTTTCGCCGGCGCAGACCAACCGTGTCCTCGAAACCGGCCTCGTAGCTGTCCGACCCATGGTCCGGGGCGATCAGCGGATCGATGTCCACGACCGCGGCCAGCCGCCGCTCACCAGGCTGCGGCTGGGCCGGCGCCGCCACGACCTGCGCCTGCTCGCCGACGAGCCACCGCGCCTCGTCGTCGTCCGGTACCGCGTAGCGCCCGGGAGCGTCGTACGCGAACATGGCGATCTTCTCGTCCTTCTGCTCCGCCTCGTCCTCGGACTCGACGAAGTACGACACCCGGACCGCCCAGCGGCCGTCCTCGCGCCGCCACGCGTCCCAGTCGGCCGAGGCCGGGTCGACCTGACGCAGCCGCAGCCGGTCGGTGACCCAGGCGCCGAGGTTCCGGGTCGGGGCGTCGCCGCTGCCACGACGACGAACGGACGCACGCTGCGCGAGGTTGGCGATGTGGTCCCGCTCGGCGAGGACCGGGCCGGCGAACGCCATCACGCGTTCCATCGGCATCTGGGCGACGGCTGCGACCGCCTCGGGACTTTCGCCGGCGCGAATACGAGCCTGGATGTCTCGTGGGCGCAGCGCGCTCTCCATTTGAATCTCCAGCTGGCCGAGTCGGGCACGGTCGCCGCGGAGGGCCGCACGCAACCGGTCGTCGACCGGAACGGCGAACTCCTCACCCGTCTCTGCCATCGCCAGGATGAGTTGCGTCCCATCCTGACTCAGACCGACGAGCCTCGCCTCGCGCATTGACCTTGTTCTCCTGTGCGGTTCTCGACAGTCTCTCCCGGGACGTGCTGCCTGACCAAGACCGGCGCGCCGTGCCGCGCGGTCATTGTGGAGGTTACGTCACGAAAACACATTTTGCCTGGTCACCAGGGTCCTCCTGGTCACACCAGCCACATTAGTCACAACACGGTGTGACTGCTACCAGTTCGTCAGTCTGCGTAGCCGGAACGCACCGCGAGTGCCCGTTTCAGGTCGTCGGCGAGGTCTCCGATCGACCTGCGGATACCGGCCGCGACCGACTCGTCGGCGACCAGGTCGGCGGACCGGTCGGCGACGCGCTGCTCGACGGCGTACCGCGGGTAGGCGAGCTTGGCGCTGGTCGCGACGACCCACCCCGAGCGGAACTTGTCGGTGCCCGCGATCTCGGCGAAGTACCGGTCGACGTACGGCGCCGTGAGCTCCACCTGACCCGGATGCCAGAAGCCCACGCAGGCGGCGTACAGCTCGTAGTTCGCGATGTCGGCGTCGGTCATGATCCGCGCCCACGCCCGCTCCTTGGCCTCGGGCGTTGCCATCGCCGCACGGCAGCGGGTCGCGTGCACGATGCCTTCCGAGGACGCGTCGCGCTCGAGCTCGGCGTCGATCTCCGGGTCGCCGATCGCGCCGATCCACGCGAGCTGCAGCAGCACCGTCCAGCGCAGGTCGGCGTCCATCAGCAGTCCCTCGGGTACGCCGTCGCCCGCCAGCCAGCCCCGAAGTACGTCGGCGTCCTGGCTGAACCGCGCGTACGAGCGGGCCACCGCGAGCTGGAAGCTGGTCCCCGCCGGCGCCGACCGCAGCCGCTCCTCGAGGACGTCGGCCAGCCGGCCCCGGTACGGCTCGTACGGGAGATAGACACCGAGCAGGCTCAGGGTCGCCCACCCCGACATCGAGGAGACCGCGATGTCGCTCGTCTCGGTCGCCAGCAGCGCGAGCAGCAGCTCGAACCCGAGCTTCGGGTCCATCTCGACGTCGGCGACGGCGTCCCGGATGCTGTTCAGTACGGCGGCCCGCGTCACTCCGTCGGTGATCTTCGGCAGTACGGCAGCGAGGTTCTTCAGGCTCTCGTCGTCGAGCCGGATCTTCGCCCAGCTGTCGTCACCGGCGTCCGGTACGACGACCGCGAGCGACGGATCGAGGTCGACCTCCACCTCGTCGGCGTCGACGAGGACCTCGACCGTAGTACTGCGGCCGTCGGCGTCGAATCCGGCGACGGTCAGCTTGTGCGGTCGTGAAGCCGGGTACTCGGCCGGCGCCTTGCGGTGCAGCTTGATGCCGGTCTCGGTGCGCGTCACGCTGAGCGTGTCCACACCGGGCGTCCGCAGCCAGGCCTGAGCCCAGTCGTCGATGCCGACCGCACCGGCTTCGGTCCACTTCGCGAGCAGGTCGGCGAACGTCGCGTTGCCGAACTGGTTGGCGGCGATGTGCGCGTTCACGCCGGCGAGGAAGACGTCGTCACCGAGGTACGCCGCCAGCTGCTTGAGGACTGCCGCGCCCTTCGCGTACGAGATGCCGTCGAAGTCGTCCAGCGAGGCGAGCGCGTCCTTGACCGCGTCGGCGGCGACCGGGTGCGTCGAGGACCGCTGGTCGGCCTGCAGGCCCCACCACTTGCGGACGTAGGCGAAGTCGATCCAGTTGTCGGTGTACCGGGTCGCGTCGGTCGCCACCCGGTGCGCCATGTACTCGGCGAACGACTCGTTCAGCCAGAGGTCGTTCCACCACTTCATCGTCACCGTGTCGCCGAACCACTGGTGCGCCATCTCGTGCACGATGGTCCGCGCCCGCTGGCTGCGCTCGCCGTCGGTCGCCACCGACCGGAACACCATCTGGTCGCGGAAGGTCACGCAGCCCGGGTTCTCCATCGCGCCGGCGTTGAACTCCGGGACGAACGCCTGGTGGTACTCGCCGAACGGGTACCGCAGACCGAACATCCGGTGGTACTCGTCGAAGGACTGCTTGGTCACCTCGAAGATGTCCGCGGCCTCCCGGTCCAGCGCGTCCTTCAGCGACTGCCGCGACACCACGCTCAGGTTGATGCCGTCGTGGGAGTCGGTGACTTGGTGGTACGGCCCGGCCACCACGGTGACGAAGTACGTCGACAGCGGCTTGGTCTCGGCGAGCTCCCAGCGACCGGGGGAGACCTGCGTCGAGGCGCCGTTGCCGAGCACCAGCCAGTCCTCGGGCGCGGTGACCTTGAACCGGTACGGCGCCTTGAGGTCCGGCTGGTCGAAGCACGCGAAGATCCGCGGTGCGGCATCCAGGAACGACATCGCGTAGGTGTAGGCGAGACCGTCCGCGGCGTCGACCGAGCGGTGCAGTCCCTCGCCGTCGTGGGAGTACGCCATCGTGGCGACGACGACCAGTTCGTTCTGCGGCTGCAGGTCGGTGAGCTCGAGCCGTCCGTCGTTCAGTCCGGCCACGTCGACCGCCGTACCGTTCAGCGTGACGGAGATCAGTTCGTCCGGTTTCACGTCGAGCCAGGTCGACGGTTCGGAGGCGGTGAAGCGGATCGTGGTGGTGGATCCGAACGTGCGCTCGCCTTGGGTGAGGTCGAGGTCGACGTCGTACGACTGGACGGAGAGGGCGGCGGCCCGAGTACGGGCGCCGTCGACGGTGAGACTCGGCATGAGGGCCACTGTATGCGCTGACTAGGCTGAGCACATGACGGATATGGAGTACCGGCAGCTGGGCGACTCGGGGCTGACTGTGAGTGTCGTCGGACTGGGGTGCAACAACTTCGGCCGGCGCCTGGACGCGGACCGGACGGACGCGGTGGTGAACGCCGCGGTGGACGCCGGAATCACTCTGTTCGACACGGCGGACATCTACCGCGGCGAGCACGGGTTCAGCGAGGAGCTGCTCGGCAAGGCGCTCGGGTCGCGCCGCGACGAGGTCGTCATCGCGACCAAGTTCGGCGGCGACATGGGCGGCGTGAACGGCCCCGACTGGGGTGTCCGCGGCTCCCGCCGGTACATCCGCAAGGCGGTCGAGTCGAGCCTGCAACGGCTCGGCACCGACTGGATCGACCTCTACCAGCTGCACTTCCCGGACCCGGTGACCCCGATCGGCGAGACCCTGGCGGCGCTGTCCGAGCTCGTTGCCGAGGGCAAGGTCCGGTACGTCGGCAGCTCGCAGTTCGCGGCCTGGCAGCTCGTCGACGCCGACTGGACCGCGCGGACCGACGGCCTGGAGCGGTTCATCAGCGCGCAGAACCGGTACTCGTTGCTCGATCGCGAGGTCGAGGACGAACTGGTGCCCGCCTGCGAGCACCTCGGCCTGGGCATCCTGCCGTTCTTCCCGCTCTCCTCGGGCCTGCTCACCGGTAAGTACAAGCGTGGCGAGGCCGCCCCGGACGGCACCCGCCTGGCGGCCCGGCCGGAGGCGCTGGCCAACGCCGACTTCGACAAGATCGAGGCCCTCGACACGTTCGCGGCCGAACGCGACCTGACCCTGATCGACGTCGCCATCGGCGGCCTCGCGGCACAGCCCGCGGTCGCGTCCGTGATCGCCGGCGCGACCAGCCCCGAGCAGATCGCCCAGAACGTCGCCGCCGGCACCTGGCAGCCGACAGTCGCCGACCTGGCCACCCTGGACGAACTCACGTGACGCTGATCCTGCTGCCGCCGTCCGAAGGCAAGACCGGGCGGCTGCGTGGTCGCGCAGTCGACTTCTCCACCCTGTCGTTCCCCGAACTGAACCCGGTCCGCGAGCAGGTGCTCGAGACGCTGGCGAAGGTCTCGGCGTCGGCCGACGCGTTCGGCGTACTGGATGTCGGAGCCTCGCTCCAGCACGAGGTCGAGCGCAACACCCGCTGGCGCACCGAGCCGTCCGTACCGGTCTCCGAGCTGTACTCCGGTGTCCTGTACGACGCCCTCGGCTACTCGACGCTGTCCGCGGGCAGCAAGCGCCGCGCCGCGAACCGGCTGCTCGTCGTCTCCGCGGCCTGGGGCGCGCTCCGCCCGGCCGACCGCGTCCCGCCGTACCGGCTCTCGATGGGTACGACGCTGCCCGGGCACGGACCGCTGGCCTCGGTATGGCGCGAGCCGTTGAGCACCGCACTGGCCGGCGTCGACGGCGTGATCGTGGACTGCCGTTCGTCGACGTACGTCGCGGCGTGGCGCCCGAGCGGCGCGCAGGCGGACAAGTGGGTGTCGGTGAATGTGGTCCGCGAGCGGGCCGGAGTGCGGTCGGTGGTCTCGCACAACGCCAAGCACACGCGCGGCCTGGTCGCTCGGCATTTGCTTGAGTCAGGCAAGGATCCGGGAACGGCGAAATCCCTGCACAAGTTGGTGAGTGAGCGGTGGAACGCCGAACTGGACCGCGCGGCGGCCGGGTGGACCCTGACCGTCGTGGAACACGACTGACGTTCATCCGACTGTAACTGGTGAGCGGTTTTCTACAGTGCGTGATCGGGGAAGGCTGAGGGGCAGCAACGTCAGGGGGGATTCCGCCCTACCTCGGAGGCCTGACCGATGCCCCGCAAGATCACACGTTTTACACCCCTTGCCACCACAGTGGCAGCGGCTGCGACTGCCTTGGCCCTCGGCGCCGGACCGGCGCTGGCCGCCCCGCCGACCCCGCCGTCGGCGAGCACCGCAGCCACCGAACTGGCGAGCCTGACCGTGAAGACCGAAGGCACGACGACCGGCTACAGCCGGGACAAGTTCCCGCACTGGATCAACCAGTCGGGCAGCTGCGACACCCGCGAAGAGGTCCTGAAGCGCGACGGGACCGGCGTCAAGGTCGACAGCAGTTGCCAGCCGACCAACGGCAGCTGGACGAGCGTGTACGACAACAAGACCTTCACCGACTCGTCGGACCTGGACATCGACCACATCGTGCCGCTGGCCGAGGCGTGGAAGTCCGGCGCCAACACCTGGACGCAGGCCAAGCGCCAGGAGTTCGCGAACAACCTGACGATCTCGCAGCTGATCGCGGTGTCGGCGTCCAGCAACCGCTCGAAGAGCGACAGGGATCCGTCGGAGTGGCAGCCGCCGAACGCCGCGGTGCACTGCATGTACGCGCGCTACTGGATCTGGGTGAAGTACACCTACAAGCTGTCGCTGCAGTCGGCGGAGAAGACGGCACTGCAGGACATGCTCGGCACCTGCTAGTCGGCGTAGCGGGTCGCCATCGCGGCGGCCCGCTGGTGCAGGGCGGTGCGTAGCGACTGCGGGGCAACGGCTTCCGCACTCGTACCGAGCTGCCACAGCGCCCACTCGGCGTGCCAGGCGTCCTGGAACGTCACCTCGAGCCGCAGCCAGCCGTCCGTGTCAGGTTCTTCGGCACGGACGGCGACTGCCGCATTCAGCAGGTCCTCCCGACGCCTGGGGTGCACACGAACCTGGACGGTCAGATGGCCGTCGGCAAGGAACTGTCCGCGGCGTTCCGCCCAGATCCGGTCGAGGTCGACCTTGCCGGGTCGCTCGGCCGGCTCGGGCAGCTCCTCGGCGGCCAGGATTCGGGAGACCCGGTACGTGCGGTTCTCGCCGGCTCTCGTAGCGAGCAGGTAGATCTGGTCCCGCACGGTCACGAGGCCGATCGGGTCAACCGTTCGCCAGCGGGGTTCCTGGCCGGTGGCCGCGTAGTGGATGCGCAGTTTGTGTCCGGCCAGCACCGCCCGCCGTACGTCGATCGGCGTCTGCTCGGTGACTAGGCGGCGGGAGAGTAGGTCGGTCTCGGGTTCGACCAGGATCCGTTGGGCTGCTTCGTCGGCGGTCGCTCGGTGGTTCTCCGGGAGCGCGTCGACGACCTTGCGCATTGCGGCGGCGAGCGCGGATCCGCGTGCGGAACCGGCGATCAGCAGGGCGACGGCCTCGTCGTTGTTCAGCCCGTAGAGCTCGGTACGGAATCCCGGGAGCAGGGCGAATCCGCCGTGCCGGCCGCGTTCGGCGTACACCGGGACACCGGCCGCCGACAGGGCCTCGATGTCGCGGAGGACGGTCCGCGTCGAGACCTCGAGTTCCTCGGCGAGGGTGTCCGCGGTCAGCCGGCCGCGCTGGCGGAGCAACAGGACCAGGGACACGAGCCGGTCGGCGCGCATCCCCGGAGGCTAACAAATACCTGACCAAGGATGTCGTGATTTCTTGGCAGGCTCCTCGGCACCTACCCACAGGAATGGAGCTGATGTGGCCATCGAACGAACCGCGGTCAACCCGGTGAGCTGGTCGATCCCGATGGGATTCAACCAAGGCGAGCTCGTCTCCGGGCACACCCGGACCTTGTACTGCTCCGGACAGACCGCGATGGACAGCGAGGGCAAGCCCCAGCACGACGGGGACCTGCCGGCGCAACTCGCGCTGAGCCTCGACAACCTCGAGGCGGTGTTGAGGGACGCCGGGATGTCCCTCGCGAACCTGATCCGGCTGAACGTCTACACCACTGACGTCGACCTGCTGTTCCCGCACTACGGAGTACTGGCCGCACGGCTCGGGGCTGCCGGAGTGGCGCCGGCGACCACGATGCTCGGGGTCACCCGGTTGGCGATCCCAGGTCAGCTCGTCGAGCTCGAAGGGACCGCGGTGGCCTAGTCGCGCTCGTCCTCGAGGAGATGGCGGCGCTGGGCGTGGATACCGGCCTGGAAACGGGTCCGCGCGCCCAGCGTCTCCATCAGCTCGGCGACCCGCCGACCGACCGTCCGGCTGCTCAGCGCGAGCTGCCGGGCGATGGCGTCGTCCTTGAACCCCGCGGCGAGGAGTGTCATCAGCCGGGCGTCTGTCGGATCCGTCTTCGCTGACGGGACAACGGGCACCGCCTGGTCCCACAGCAGCCAGAACATCTCGATGAGCGCATCGAGCAGCGCACACGGGTGTACGACGAGCGCGCTGTCGACCAGCTGGTCCACGGCCAGCGGAAGCAGTGCCATCTTCCGGTCGAACACGGCCAGCTTCATCGGCACCTGCGGATGCACCCGCGAGGTTTCGCCGGCGTCGGCCGCGCTGTACGCCTCGTCGACGCCGCCCGGGATGTCGAGCGAGTCCGGCGAGTAGATGCCGTGCACAACGACCCCGTCGCCGAGCAGACCGCGCACCTTGCTGTCCGACTCGTCGGCCTGCGCGGCGTACGGCGGCCGGTCGAGCACCAGGAGCTGATGGTTCGTGCCGTTCAGCAGCTGGGCGAACCGGGCGGCGATGGCTTCCTGACCGACGATCACCTCGACCAGGTTCTCCGGCCGGTGCTGCTCCTGCGCACGCAGTTCCGACAGCAGCACGCGGGCCTCCGCGCGCACCCGGTCGAGCTCGGCCCGGCGTACGGCGACCAGCGCGTCGACCGCGACATCGGGACGGGTCGGGAGCAGTCGCACCGGGTCGTCGGAGGTGCTGGTGAGCAGGCCGAGTTTCTCGAGCCGGCCGACGGTCGCGACGACGTCCTGCTCGTCCCGGCCGAGGTGCGTGGCGAGCTCGCGGATGTCGCAGCCGGGGATCGCGAGCAGCGCCCGGTACGCCTCCTCATCGGGCGGCTCCACCCCCACCGACTCCAGCATCCGATCAGGCTATCTCGTCCACCGGACGGGTTCGACCTGTTTGGCGACTTCGCGCCATGTCCGGCATACGTCAGCGTTCAACCAGGTGCGGAGTGCGGTTCGGTGGGGTATGTCTGACGGTGCTGGGCGCGCGCGGACCGGACAGGGGACGCCCGGTCAAGCCTCAACGCGCGCGCCCGCCCTTCTCCTGACCCGCAGATAGCTGCGCCAGACGAACCGCTGCGCCATCAGGGTCAGCACCCCGGCCACGGTCATACCGGCCAGGTTGATCCCGAGTTGTGCCGCTGAGCCGCCGATCTGGTGCGGTGCCCAGAGCGCCAACGACAGCGCCAGGTCGCCCGCTGCCGGAACGGTAGTGACCGAGATGAAGACCCCGACCAACGCGTTGCCCCGTCCCGCTGTCTGGGACAGCACCCCGGCGCAGCCGGCGAGGACGGCGACGACGACGGACCACTTGTCCGGACGCCAGATGAACCCGGTCAGCGGTCGCGCGGCCGTCAGGTCGCCGGCGTCGACCCACCCCAACGCACGGGCCAGCAGCGCTGCGAGCGCGGTCAACAGGATCGCGAGCAGAAAGCCCTTGACCAGCAGGGACAGCGATCGCCGCGTCAGCCCCGCCTTGCGCAGGAACAGGCCGACTGCCAGGGCAGCCACCACACCGAACTCCGGTCCGACCACCATGGCGCCGACCACCAGGATCGCGGAGTCGGTGATCACCGCGACCGAGGCGATCATCGTCGCCAGCGTGAGGAACGCGTAGTACACCCAGGACCCGCCGGCCTCGTTGTAGGCCTGGTCGACCACGGCGTCCCAGATGACCGCGTCGTCCGGCGCGCCCGGAGCGGCCTTCTCCGCGGCCTGGGCGTTCCGCGACGGGGCGGCGTCGACGATGGCGACGGCGACCGCGCCGTCGTCGTACAGCCCTTCGGACTTGAGCCAGCTGAGGATGTCCGACGTCGCCTCGCGGGTCACGTCGCATTCGATCACGTCCCCGGCGGGCCGATGGGCCGCGCCGGGCAGGCGGACGATGCTGGTGACCCGAGGGTCGGCGACCAGGGTGTCGAGGACATGCTCGCTGCCCACCGGCGGGACGATCAGACGGAGATGCATCACGGGCGACATGCTGCCAGCACCGAGGTCGGACGGTGCGATGCGACTCCCAACGCGCGTCAGAGCTTCTCAGCTGCCTCTCAGATGCGACGATGGTGTGACGCACCGACGTCAGGGAGCCACGATGAGTGAATCTGCTGCTGCCGCGCCGGACACCGGCGAGCGCCCCGAGCTGAAGCGGGTGATGGGGCCCGGACTGCTGCTGCTGTTCGTGGTCGGCGACATCCTCGGGACCGGCGTCTACGCGCTCACCGGGAAGGTCGCGGGGGAGGTCGGCGGGGCGGTCTGGCTGCCGTTCCTGTGTGCGTTCGTGGTCGCGATGCTGACCGCGACCAGTTACCTCGAGCTGGTCACGAAGTACCCGAAGGCCGGTGGTGCGGCGGTCTACACGCACAAGGCGTTCGGGATCCACTTCCTCACGTTCCTGCTGACGTTCGCGGTGATGTGCTCCGGTCTGACCTCGGCGTCCAGCGCGTCCAAGGCGTTCGCGGCGAACTTCTTCTCCGCGGCGCACATCGACCCCGACCGCGGCGCTCTGCTGATGATCACCGCGCTCGGCTTCATGACCCTGATCGCGCTGGTGAACCTGCGCGGCGTCGGCGAGAGCGTGAAGGCGAACGTGGTCCTGACCTGTGTCGAGCTGAGCGGTCTGCTGATCGTGATCGGGATCGGGGCCTGGGCACTGATCGGCGGCGACGGCGATACCTCGCGGCTGACCGAGTTCCACGTGCCGGAGGGCGAGTCGGCGTTCGGTGCGGTCACGGCCGCGACCGCGCTGGCGTTCTTCGCGATGGTCGGCTTCGAGGACTCGGTGAACATGGCCGAGGAGACCAAGGACCCGGTGCGGATCTTCCCGAAGATGATGCTGATCGGCCTGAGCATCACCGGTGTCATCTACGTGGCGGTCGCGATCTCCGCGGTCGCGCTGGTCTCGCCCGACGACCTGAACCAAGGCGCTACGCCACTGCTGAAGGTCGTCCAGGCCGGTGCGCCCGGGTTCCCGCTCGAGGTGTTCGCGTGGATCACGATGTTCGCGGTCGCCAACTCGGCGCTGATCAACATGCTGATGGCCAGCCGGCTGCTCTACGGGATGTCGCACGAGAAGGTGCTGCCCGGTCCGCTCGGCCGCGTGCTGCACAAGCGCCGGACGCCGTACATCGCGATCCTGTTCACCACGCTGCTCGCATTCTTCCTGATCGGGTACGCCGACCTCGCGGCCCTCGGTGGTACGACGGCGTTCCTGCTGCTCTGTGTCTTCGCGATCGTGAACGTCGCGGTGCTGGTGCTGCGCAAGGATCACGTCGAGCACAAGCACTTCCACGCCCCGACCGCGCTGCCGATCCTCGGTGTGGTGCTGTGCGTGTACCTGGCCAGCCCGTTGTCCGGGCGGGACTCGGCCGACTACAAGATCGCCGGCTGGCTGATGCTCGTCGGCGTCGGGCTGTGGGCGATCACGTGGCTGCTGAACAAGTACGTGTTCAAGCGGAACGCCGACTTCGATCCGACGCACCTCGATCAGCAGGGCCCGGTGAACTGACCGGCCAGAACGTGGCGAACAGGACGGTCGCGAGGGCCAGCGCTCCGATGGCGACCGCGATCCAGCCGAGCGACGGGTAGCCCGCGCCGGCGTCGATCGCGACACCACCGAGCCACGGCCCGACCGTGATGCCGACGTTGAACGCGGAGAAGTTCGTCGCGGTGGCCAGCGTGGACCGGTCGCCGGCCAGGCTGAACACGCGCGCGTTCAGCGCCGGGTTGGCCCCGAACCCACAGCCGCCGAGCAGCACGATCACGCTGATCGCCACCACCGGGATGTCCGCGGTGAGCGCCAGCACGCCCGACAGCACGATCAGGCCGGAGATGCTGACGAACAGCGTGCGGAACGGCAGCGCGTCGGCGTACCGGCCGCCGAGCGTGATCCCGATGAAGGACCCGAGCCCGTAGAGCGCGAGTACGCCTGGCACCGCACCGACGGGCAGTCCGGTCGTCTGGATCAGCAGCGGAGCGAGGTAGCTGAACACCACCAGGATCGCCGCGGTCACCAGCGCGGTGGTGCCGAACGCGAGCCAGAGCCGCGCGTTGACCAGCGAGCGCAACTCGCGGACGAGGTCGGGAGTGGTCGACGGATCCGGCCGCGCGCCGGGCACGGTCGCGAGGACACCACCCATGGCGAGCAGGCACAGCGCCGCCACGGTCCAGAACGCCGACTGCCAACCGAGGTGCTGCCCGAGCACGGTGCCGAGCGGGAGCCCGACGATCGTCGCGATCGTCAGTCCGCCCGTGACGATGCTCATCGCCCGCGCGCGGCGGTCCGACCGGACCAGTCCCACCACCGTCACGGCCGCGACCGACCAGAACCCGGCGTACACGAAGGCGCCGACGATCCGGGTCGCCAGCAGTACGCCGTAGCTCGTGGTGAGGGCGCCCGCGACATGGGTCAGCGCGAAGATCGCCAGGAAGACAAGCAACGCCGTACGCCGGGACCAGGTGAGCGTGGCGACCGCGAGGACCGGTGCGCCGACCAGCATGCCGACCGCGAATGCCGAGATCAGCAGCCCGGCCTGGGGGATCGTGACGTGCAGGTCTGCGGCCAGCTCCGGGAGCAGTCCGGCGAGCATCAGCTCGGAAGTGCCCTGGGCGAAGATGCTCAGCCCCAGAACGTACACAGCGATCGGCATCGTTCCCCCTCACTCGACGAGTGCCACGCGCAGTATCTCAGAGATTACTTTCCGCTGTCGCCGCGCCTGTCACCGACTGAGACTTGGGGGAGTGCGGCATGGTGGAGATATGAGTTCGGGGATTCCGGCGAAGCGGTCGGGGCGAAGCGTGGACACCGCCAAGATCGGCAGTGGCCTGACGCTGCTCGTCGCCCTGGTCGGCCTGATGTGGCTCATCGAGATCATCGACACCGTGACCCACGGGGCCCTCGACCAGTACGGGATCATCTCGCGCGAGCCGCGCGGCCTGATCGGCATCCTGACGGCGCCGTTCCTGCACCTCGGGTTCGGCCACCTGATCTCGAACACGTTGCCGCTGGTGACGCTCGGCGCGCTGATCGCGGTGAGCGGCGCCTCCCGGCTGTTCGCGGTGACCGCGATCGTCGTGGTGATCGGCGGCTTCGGGACCTGGCTGATCTCACCGCCGAACACGATCACGATCGGCGCGAGCGGCCTGGTCTTCGGGTACGCGTCGTACCTGATCCTGCGCGGCCTGTTCAACCGGCGGCTCGGGCAGGTGCTGCTCGGCGTCGTGGTGGTGATGGTGTGGGGCAGCGCCCTGCTCGGCGGGCTGCTGCCGCAGGACGGGATCTCCTGGCAGGGTCACCTGTTCGGCGGCATCGCCGGCATCCTCGCCGCCTGGGTGCTGGCCGACGACCGGCAGCAGCGCGTCAAGCAAACGCAGTAGGTCACATCAGCGTGCTCGGGTCGGTGTTCGCGCCGCAGACGACCACGACGACCCGCTCACCCGCCGCCGGCCGATAAGCCCCTGACAGCAACGCCGCGTACGCCGTCGCGCCGCCGTGCTCGGTCGCGAGGTGATGGTCGCGCCACAGCTCGGTGCGGGCGGCAACGATCGCCTCGTCGTCGACCAGCACCGACCGGACGCCGTACTGCTGAGCGGCCGCGAAGGCGAGTTCGCCGATCCGGCGGGCGCCCAGCGAGTCGGACGCCACGCCGCTCACCGCGGCGTCGGTGGGCACGCCGGCTTCGAGCGCGTGGTGCAGGGTCGGCGCGAGGGCCGGCTCCACGCTGACGACCTGGGCGTTGTCCCCGATCGCGGTCGCGATACCGGCGATCAGACCGCCGCCGCCGACCGCGACGAGCACGGTGTCGAACATCCCGGCCTGGTCGAGCAGCTCGAGACCGACGGTGCCCTGGCCCGCGACGATCTCCGGCTGGTCGTAGGCGTGCACGAGCAGCGCGTCGGTCTCGTCCCGCGCCGCGAGCGCTGCCTGGTACGCCTCGGCGTACTCGTTGCCGACCTGGACGATGGTCGCGTCCAGTGTGCGGAGCTTGTCGAGCTTCGCGGCGGGCGTGGTGACCGGGACGAAGATCCGCGCCGGTACGCCGAGTTCGCGGGCCGCGTAGGCCGCGGCGAGCCCGTGGTTGCCGCCTGACGCCGCGACAATGCCCTGCGCGGTCAGCTCCCCGCGTTCCTTCGCGCAGAGCAGCCGGTTGAAGGCGCCGCGCGGCTTGAACGATCCGGTGTGCTGGAGCAGTTCCAGCTTGAACGTAACTCCCGGCGCCACCTGGATCACCGGGGTACGTCGTACCCGCCCGGCGATCCGCGTCGCGGCCTGCCGCACGTCATCGAGGCTTACCGTCATGTCCCAACCCTGCCACGATGGGGAGCAAGCCGACGGACGGGAGGCCATGTGATGGCTGGAACGGGTGCGTACGACGACAGCTACCGGCGGAGCCTGGACGACCCGCACGGGTTCTGGCTGGAGGCGGCCGAGGGGATCTCCTGGAGCCGACCGCCGGCGCAGGCGCTGGACGCGACCGACGCCCCGATCTTCCACTGGTTCCCGGACGGCGTGCTGAACACGTCGTACAACGCTCTTGACCGGCACGTCGAGGCGGGCGACGGCGACCGGACCGCGCTGATCTACGACTCACCGGTCACCGGGACGGGCCGGAGCTACACCTACACGCAGCTCCGGGACGAGGTGGCGACCTTCGCCGGCGCGCTCGCGTCGCTCGGCGTCGGCAAGGGCGATCGGGTGATCGTCTACCTGCCGATGATCCCGGAAGCGGTCGTCGCGATGCTTGCCTGCGCCCGGCTCGGCGCGATCCACTCGGTGGTGTTCGGCGGCTTCGCGCCGCGCGAGCTCGCGGCCCGGATCGACGACGCGGAGCCGAAGGTGATCGTCGCCGCGTCCTGCGGGATCGAGCCGGCCCGGATCGTGGAGTACAAGCCGATCATCGACGAGGCGCTGACGATCGCGCGGCATCGGCCCGAGCACACGATCGTCCTGCAACGCGAGCAGGCCACGGCGCAGCTCGGCGAGCGCGACCTCGACTGGACCGCCTTGGTGGCGGACGCCGCGCCGGTCGAGCCGGTGCAGGTTGCCGCGACCGATCCGCTCTACATCCTCTACACCTCAGGTACGACGGGGAAGCCGAAGGGCGTCGTCCGCGACAACGGCGGCCACGCGGTCGCGCTCGCCTGGACCATGCGCAACGTGTACGACATCGGCCCGGGTGACGTGTGGTGGACGGCCTCGGACGTCGGTTGGGTCGTCGGCCACTCGTATATCGTCTACGCGCCGCTCCTGGTCGGCGCGACGACCGTGCTCTACGAGGGCAAGCCGGTCGGTACGCCGGACGCCGGCGCGTTCTGGCGGGTGATCTCCGAGCACGGCGTGAAGGCGTTGTTCACCGCGCCGACGGCGTTCCGGGCGATCAAGAAGGTCGATCCGGAGGCCGGCGAGCTGGCGAAGTACCCGATGGACAGCTTCCGGACGCTGTTCCTGGCGGGGGAGCGGCTCGACCCGGAGACGTACCACTGGGCGCACGAGCATCTCGGCGTACCGGTGGTGGACCACTGGTGGCAGACCGAGACCGGTTGGCCGATCGCGGCGAACCCGCGCGGGCTGGAGCCGCTGCCGACCAAGCCGGGCTCTGCGACCGTGCCGATGCCGGGGTGGAACGTGCAGATCCTGGACGTGCACGGCAAGGAGCTGCAGCCGCACGAGGAGGGCGCGATCGCGATCAAGCTGCCGCTGCCGCCCGGCGCGCTGCCGACGTTGTGGGGCGACGACCAGCGCTACATCGACAGCTACCTGAAGGAGTACGACGGTTACTACCTGACCGGGGACGGCGGGTTCATCGACGACGACGGCTACATCTTCGTGATGGGCCGCACCGACGACGTGATCAACGTGGCCGGGCACCGGTTGTCGACCGGTTCGATCGAGGCCGTCGTCGCGTCGAACCCGGCGGTCGCAGAGTGTGCGGTGATCGGCGTTCACGACTCGTTGAAGGGGCAGCTGCCGCGCGCGTTCGTCGTACTGAAGGCCGGTGCGACGGTGTCCGAGGAGACGCTCCGGGAGGAACTGGTGGCCGCTGTACGGCGGGACATCGGGCCGGTCGCGGCCTTCCGGGACGTGTCGGTGGTGGATGCGTTGCCGAAGACACGCTCGGGGAAGATCCTGCGCCGGACGATGCGCGGGATCGCCGACGGCCGAGACGAACCCGTTCCGTCGACGATCGAGGACTCCGCCGTACTGGACGCCCTACGCCCGGTCCTGCGCGGCGCTCAGGAAGGCTAGCGCCGCGGGGCTCGCCAGCGAGCGGAACTCGTGGAAGTAGGCGTGCCGGGCGCCCGCGATCACTTCGGCGCGGGCGCCCGGGATGCGCTCGGCGAGCAACTGGGCGTTCGCGACCGGGCTGAAGATGTCGTCACCACCGTGCAGGACGAGTGTCGGCGCGGTGATGCTCGGCAGCCCGTCCCACGCGTCGTGTCGATTGCTCGCGACCAGATGCCGACCCTTCGCGTACGCCGGCATGCTCGCGTCACCGAGGACGTAGTACGGGCCGAGGTTCTGGGCGAGCCAGGCGGGTGTGTACATGAGCTCGAGGAGAACCCGGTCGGTCTTGGCCGGGTCCGCGAGCGCTCTGCGGATCTCCTGGCTGCGTTGGTACCCGTGCGCCGCGCCCGGTGAGGTGCAGCCAAGGATCAGCGCACCAAGCCGCTCCGGATGGTTGATCGCCAGCCACTGCGCGACCCGCCCGCCCATCGACGTGCCGTAGACGTGCGCGCGGTCCAGCCCGAGTTCGTCGAGGACCGCGACGACGTCGTCCGCGAAGCCGTCGGTGGTGTAGACCTCGTCCGGTCTGCCGCTGTCACCAGTGCCGCGCCAGTCGAGCGTGATCGTCCGGTACGCCGTGGTGAAGTCCGCACGGATCGGGTCCCACCAGGTGTGGTTGTTGGACTGACCGGCGAGCAGCAGGAGTGGTTGCCCTTCGCCCCGAACTTGGTAGGCGATCCTGGTCCCGTCCGCCGCTGTCGCATGTGGCACGGGGAGCAGTCTGCCTGATTGGGCGCGGAGTTATGGTGCAGGTATGCGAGTCGTGATTGCTGGTGGACACGGACAGATCGCGTTGCGGCTGACCAAGCTGCTGAGCGCCGACGGGCACGAGGTGGTCGGGCTGGTGCGCAACCCGGACCACGAGGCCGACGTCGCGGCCGCCGGCGGGCAGGCCGCCGTACTGGACCTGGAGCAGGTGGACGCCGACGCGGTGGCCGCGGTTCTCGCCGGTGCGGACGTCGCGATCTTCGCGGCCGGTGCCGGCCCGGGCAGCGGGAAGGCGCGTAAGGACACGGTCGACCGTGGCGCGGCCGCGCTGTTCGCCGAGGCCGCCGAGCAGACCGGCGTACGGCGGCACATCCAGGTCGGCTCGATGGGGGCGGACCGGGCCGACTCGCTCACCGACGACGAGACGTTCACGATCTACCTGAAGGCCAAGTGGGCCGCCGAGGAGGACCTGCGGGCCCGCGACCTGGACTGGACCGTCCTGCGGCCCGGCAGCCTCACCGACGACCCCGGGACCGGCACGGTGTACCTCGCCGACAAGACCGGCAACGGGCGGATCACCCGCGACGACGTCGCCCTGGTGCTGGCCGGCCTCTGCGACACCCCGGCCGCGATCGGCCGGACCCTCGAACTCGTCGCCGGTGACACTCCGGTGACCGAAGCTCTCAACAACCTCTGAGACATCCCCCTTAAGTTGCCACAAGCAACAGAATGTGACGGATAGCGAATCATGGCTGACACCCTCCGCCAAGTGACCTTCGAGCGCCTGGCCAACAGCAGCTACGAGGTACGGAACGCCCGTGGCGGCAGCATCCGGATCGGTTCCGGCGGCGCGGACACCGACTTCACCCCGGTCGAACTGCTGCTGGCCGCGATCGGCACCTGCTCGGCGATCGACGTCGACATCGTCGTCAGTCGCCGCGCCGAGCCGTCCGAGTTCAGCGCCGTGGTGCGTGGCGACAAGGTCCGGGACGCCGAGGAAGGCAACCGGATGGACAACCTCGCGGTCGAGTTCACTGTGCGCTTCCCGGAGGGCGAAGACGGCGACAAGGCCCGCGAGGCGCTACCGCGCGCGGTGAAGATGTCCCACGACCGCCTCTGCACGGTCAGCCGGACGGTCGAGCTAGGCACCCCAGTCACCACCACCGTCAACGACGACTGACCCCTTAGGGGTGCAGGAACTCGCTCGCTGGGCGGAGGCGGGTGGTGAGGAGGGCTTGGGTTTCTCGGGTGTCCAGGCGGATATCCGATGCGGTGCCCGGTGTAGACGGAAGCGAGTCTGGGTCCAGGCCGTCGCGGGTCGCGATCAGCCGGCCCAACTCGTGGCGACTGAGCGCCTCTGGACCCGCCACGTGGACGGGACCATTGACGTCGCTCGTGAGAAGTTCGAGCAGCGCGGAAGACAGGTCCGTGACGTGGATCGGGCAGCGGATGTTCCCGGTGTAGAACGCTCCCGGCTCGCCGCGCGCCAAGCGACGTACCCGCTGCTCCTCCTCCGACGCACCGTCCGACCCGATGATGAGCGAGGTCCGCGCGATCACCGCGCCGGGGCGCAGCGCACGGATCGCCGTCTCGGCGGCTGCCTTCGCGGCCCCGTACGGCGTGATCGGGCACGGCGACTCTTTCTCCGTGTACGGCGTGCCGCGCGGACCGAACACCACGTCCGTCGACACGAACACGATTCGCGCATCGCCCGCCTCGAGCGCGACGTTCACCGCGCCCATCGCCGTCGTCGCCCAGTCGTCCTGCCGATAAGCAGCGTGGATGATCCCGTCCGGACGTTCCGAGCGCAGCACCTCGCGCACCGCGTCCCGCCGCCGGATGTCCAACTGCACCCCACCCGCGACAACCTCCGAGTGGTACGTCGGAACGATGTCGTGTCCGCCCTGCCGCAGCAGTTCACGTCCGAGCAGTCCGGCCGCTCCAGTAACCAGTAGCCTCACCCGAGAACCCTATGGCGTTCCAGCCGCCACCCCGCGGTGCGCGTGGCGCGCTTCACCTCCGCCACCGTCCGTACCTTCCGCGGCGACATCCACGACTGCGACGGCTTGTGAAACATCCACCCGGCCCCGATCGTCAACGCCGCATGCTCCACCAGACCCTCCAGGTTCCGCCACACAAAGACAGTCCCCGGTACGTCGTCCCGCCCGCCGCGCTCAGTGTGTTCAGCGAGCCACGACTCGAACGGCTCCCGCACCATCCACACCGACTCGGCCCCCTCGACGCCGCACCCGGCCATCACCGTCCCGAAACAGTTCGGCCCACTCCCATCCGCGAAGGTGCCCGCGAGCTCCCGCACTCGCGGAAACCGGGCCGGCCACTCGACCACCTCCGCGTGCCGACTCGGCCCCATGTCGACGCTCACGATCTGCGGAAGGATCAGCTCCGGCTGCCGCAGCAACGACTTCCACCACACGAACCGATGCCCGTCAGCCTGCTGCCGAACCTCCGGGCCGACAACGCCGGACCACCTGCGCACCGTCGGCACCGATCCCCGCCCATGGTTCACCTGCGCCCTCACCAGCCTCGCCCGCGTCTCCTTCGGCAGGGCCATGAAGTCGGTCTCGTTCAGCCAGACGGTCCGCGCGGCTGAGCCGTCGATCGCGTAGATCCAGTAGGTGTCGCGGTCCTCGCGCGTCGGCTCGCGCTCGTCGTCGGTCGGCAGCTCCCAGGCGGCAGCCTGCTTCTTCGTGACGAAGAACGGCTGCTCGTCCGGTGCCAGCCAATGCACCCAGTTCTCGAGCAGGTCAGGGGAGACGTCGATGCCCAGGACGGTCAGCATCGGGCAACGCTCTCATCTCAGGCCTGATCGGTCACCGGCTTTTGCGGACCGCGGTACCGCTGCGTCTGCGAGTAGACCAGGTTGGTCGTCGTACTGCCGAAGTCGGTGAGTTCGTTGACGAGCTCCTCGAGGTGCGGCATCGACGCGGCGGCGACCTTCAGCGTGTAGCAGTCGTCGCCGGTCGTCCGCAGGCATTCGAGGATCTCGCGCCGTTCGGCGAGCAGCCGGTGCAGCGGCTCGTGCTTGTTGCCCGGGTACTTCAGCCGGACGACAGCCAGCACCGGGTAGCCGACCTTGGTCAGGTCGATCTCGGCGCGGTACCCGGTGATCACACCGATCGACTCCAGGCGCCGCACCCGCTCGGTGGTGGCTGATGCGCTCAGGTTGACCCGCTTGCCGAGCTGCGTGAGCGACAGCCGGGCGTCGTCCTGGAGCTCGTTCAGGATGGCCCAGTCGGTCGAATCGAGAGTCTCGGTCATATCGCCAATCTACCGGTGATTCCCCGGCGCAAGGCGGCGTACGCCGGGAGGAATCTCTTCAACGGCCGGTGTTCGCCTGGATAGCCTGAAGCCATGGAACTTGGGGTGAACGTGCCGAACTTCGGCCCGGGGACGAACCCGGCGCGGCTGCGGGACTGGGCGCGCGTCGTGGAGGGACTCGGGTACGACCTGCTGATGGTGTCGGACCATGTGGCGATCACACCGGACGTCGCGGAGCAGTACCCGGCGCCGTTCTATGAGCCGTTCACGACGCTCAGCTGGCTGGCCGGCATCACCGAGCGGGTCCGGCTCGGAACCACGGTGCTGATCGCGCCGTACCGGCATCCGTTGCTGGTGGCACGGATGGCGGCGAACCTCGATCAGCTCAGCGGCGGCCGGCTGGTCCTCGGCGTCGGTGCCGGCTGGGCGCGGCAGGAGTTCGAGGCGCTCGGTCAGGATCACGCGCGGCGCGGGCGGCAGACGGACGAGGTACTCGCCGCCCTGCGGTCCGCCTGGGCAGACACCGCGGACTACGGCGACGTGACGATCCCGATCTGGGTCGGCGGAAGCAGCGCGGCGGCACTGCGCCGGACGGTCCGGTACGGCGATGCGTGGCACCCGCTGCGGCAGACTGTCACCCAGATGAGCGACGGGCTCGACCGGTTGCGGACGCTCGCGACCGAGCAGGACCGGCCGGTACCGGGGTTCGCGCCACGGATCCTGCTCCGGCTGACCGACGAACCGCTGCCCGAACAGGATCGCGCAGCGGGCGAGGGGTCGGTCGACCAGGTGATCGGGGATCTCGACGTACTGCGGAAGCTCGGGGCGCGGAGCGTCGTACTCGATCCGTTCGTGGGCGACCCCAGTGAGACCGAACGACCCGAGGTGGCTTGGCAGGCGCTGGCGACGATCGCCGCGCATCGAGGACTGGAGACGACGTGACACCTGAGGCTGAAGGATTCCTCCGCCGCGCGATCGCGCTGGCTGCCGAGGCTCGCGCCGGCGGCAACCCGCCGTTCGGCTCACTGCTGGTGGGGCCGGACGGGACAGTGTTGATCGAGGACCACAACACGACGGTGACCGAAGGCAACATCAGCTTCCACCCGGAGCTGAAGCTCGCCGTGTGGGCCGCTCAGCAACTGTCGCCCGAGGTCGCGGCCGCCACGACCATGTACACGAGCTGCCAGCCGTGCGAGATGTGCACGGGCGCGCTGGCGAGGTCGGGGCTCGGCAAAATCGTCTTCGCCCTGTCCGGCGAGCAGCTCGACGGCCTCAAGACCGGCGGCCACTTCGCCGCCGTACCGCTGGAAGGACCGGCCCTGTACGACGAGGCTCGGGTGCCGGTGGACGGGTACTACAACTGATGAGCGGGGTCCCTGCGAAGGGACCCCGCGCTCGTCAGCGAACCGGCGTCAGGCAGAGCGTGTACTTCGTGGAGCCCTGCTGGTACACGTACGACGCTTCCGCGTCGTCACCGCACTGGCTGTCGTCGGTGGAGTCGTCGATCTTGTCGACGATCTTGTACTCGGCGTCCGACGACGTGCAGTCGACGACCTTCACGTCCGGGTCCGACGAGGTGCCGTTGTTCACGACACACGCGCCGATCTGCGCCTTGGCCTCGGTCGAGTTCAGGTTCCCGATGATGAGCAGCGCGATGAACGCGAACGGCAGCAGCAGCATCAGGATCGCCGGGCGCTTGAACAGCGGCTTGCCCGGATCCATCGGCCGGCCCGGACCTTGCTGCGGCTCGGGGAGGCGCTTGAACTTCTGCATCGGGCCGATGTTCATCAGCATCGTGATCGGGTTGATGATCGACGACCCGATACCCCACCAGCCCTGCCACAGGCTCTTCGACGTCATGTCCCGGACCGACGCCATCCCACAGGTGCGGCAGAACGGGCCCTGCAGCTTCAGGAACCGCATGATGATGATCAGACCCTGGTGGCCGCGGACGGTCGCCTCGACGGCCGGGTAGCCACCACAGAACCGGCAGACCATCTGGCCCTGCGGCGCGAACGCCTGCTGACCGTGCGGCTGACCCTGCTGGCCATGATCCTGCTGGCCCGGGAACGTCGCCCCGTGCTGGTACTGGCCCTGGGCCTGCTGACCCGCGTACTGCGGAGCCTGCTGGTACTGGTCCTGCGGACCGGGACCCTGCTGGTAGGACTGCTGACCCGGCTGCTGACCGTACTGCTGGTCGTACTGCTGGCCGGGGTGCTGCTCACCGTAGGGCTGCTGGTACGGCTGACCGCCGTACTGCTGGTCCTGTTGCTGGCCGGGCTGCTGCGAGTACTGCGGGAACTGCTGCTCGTTGGGCGGACCGTAGCCGGCCGGCTGACCGTTGTACGGGTTCTGCGGCGGCTGGGGAGGGGATGTGGTCACGGATATTTCCTGAGGCTTGGTCGGGACGCTGAACCATCGCACCTTAATCACCCCGGTGGTCCATTCAGCCGTAGCGGTCTGTCAATTCCCGGCCAAGACGCGCCAGCTCCGCCTGTACCGACGGCGGATCGACCACCTCGATCGACCCACCCCACCCGGCCAGGTGCTGCGCGATCATCAACGGCGTCGGCGCGGTCACCTCGAGCCGGACCCGGTCGCCCTCGGTCCCGACGACCTCGCAGTTGCGGCCGAGCCGGTCCTGCATCACCCAGACGAATCGTTGCTCCATCAGCACTGTTGCCGTCAGCCCCGATCGCCGCTCCTCCATCTCCTCGACGATCTCGGCCCACGCCGATGACAGATCGAAGCCGTCCGGTCGCTCGAAGGAATCACCGGTCTTTTCGGCCTCGACGACCCGGTCGACCCGGAACGTGCGCCGCCCGCTCGTGGTCCAGGCGATCAGGTACCAGACGTCGTCCTTGTCCACGAGCCCGAGCGGATCGACGACGCGTTCCGACGTACCGCGTCCGCGGCCCGAGTAGACCAATCGGACCCGTTCCCGGCGTACGACGGCGTCCTGCAGGCGACGTACCAGCTCGGGCCGTTCCTTCACGTGCTCGCCCCAGCGGGCCGGATCGATCACCACCGCTTCGGCCGCGGCCTCGGCGTCCTCGCGGAACGTGCCAGGCAGCGCGCGGACGAGCTTGCGCAGCGCGGCTTTCGCCTCGGGCGCGATGGCCGCGGCGGGACCGACGAGCAGGAACAGCGCCTGAGCCTCCGTCGCTGTCAGGCCTGTGAGATCGGTGCGGGCGCCGCCGATGAGTTGCCAGCCACCGTTGCGGCCGGGCTGTGGATAGACCGGGATGCCGGCTGTGGACAACGCCTCGAGATCGCGGCGCGCGGTGGCGACCGAGATCTCCAGCTCCGCCGCGACCTCGGCCGCGGTCACCCGCCCGCGGGCCTGCATCAGCAACAGCACCGCTACCAGTCGATCAGCCCGCATACCTCGATCGTTCCAGACAAAGCGCTCACGGCGTGCGCACTTATTTCTGCGCTACCCTCGGTTCCGGACGGGACCCTTCCGGAATGGTGAACCATGGCGTACGACGTGAGCCCGACCGCGCGGACCCTGATGGTCCTGGAGTTGATCCAGAACAATCCCGGGATCACCGCGGACAAACTGGGCGACAAACTCGGCGTCTCCGAACGCGCCGCCCGCCGGTACGTCGCGATCCTGCGCGAGGCCGACATCCCGATCGAGTCCGTCCGCGGACCGTACGGCGGCTACCGGGTCGGGCGCGGGTTGCGGTTGCCACCGCTGATGTTCAGCACGACGGAGGCGCTCGGGCTGGTGATGGCTGTCCTCGAGGGACCGCGGGGCGCGGCTGATCCGGTAGAGAACGCGCTCGGGAAGATCATCCGAGTGCTGCCGGAGCCGATCGCACGGTCCACGAACGCGATCCGGCGGGTCAGCGCGCGTGGTCCCGATCCGGGCGCGCGGACACCCGATCCGGAGATCACCGCGTCGCTTGTCTCGTACAGCACCGCCTACCGGCGCGTCACGATCCACTACCGCCGGCACCAACACGAGTTTCCGATGGACGTCGACCCGTGGGCGGTCGTCGTACGGCGCGGTCGCTGGTACTTGCTGTGTTGGTCGCACACGAAGGACTCGCAACGGGTGCTCCGCGTCGACAGGGTCACGAAGGTCGAACCGCAGGAGACCGAGTTCACCCCACCCGCGGACCTCGAGCCGCTGGCGGCTGTCGAGGAGCACCTCGCGATGGGCTGGAAGTACCCGATCGAGGTCGAGATCGACGCACCCCACACCGACGTGGCCTGCTGGATCGCCCGCAGCATGGGCCGGCTCGAAGCGATCGACGACACCCACACCCGCCTGATCGCCAGCACCGACGAACCCGACTGGTACGCCGCCCAACTCACCGCCATCCACGCCACCTACCGAATCCTCGCCAGCCCCGAACTCCAACAAGCCTCCCGAGCCCTGGCCGAACGCCTCCTCGCCGCCAGCAACCTGACGTGACTCTCACGTGGGGTAGCGGCGATCGCGTCGCCCTGCTCGTCCACGGGATGCTCGGCGCCGCCACGCAGTACCACCAGCTCGGCCCCGAGCTCGCAGCGCGCGGTTATCGCGTGCTCGCCGTCGACCTCCCGGGCCACGGCGAGGCGCCGGCGCTCCCGAACGCCACGATGGACGACTTCGTCAACAGCGTCCTCGGAACCACTGACGTGGACCTCGCCATCGGTCACTCGCTCGGCGCGATCGTCCTCTGGAACGCGCTCCCGCAGTTGCGCCCGAAACGAGCCGTGTACGTCGACGTACCCCTCACGGCCGGCGGCGCGCCACCTGCCGAACTCCGTCAGCACTACGAGGCGGCTCGCGGCACCAGGACCGAAGCGCAGCTCCGTGCAACACGCCCCGATTGGTCGGCGGAGGACTGCCGGGTCGAAGCGGACGCTGCGGCGCGGTTCGACATCGACACGGCGGTCGCGCTGGAACGCTCATACGTCGGCGAGGACGCGGTGGCGCCGACGATTCCGTCGCTGGTGATCCGGGCCGACCCGAGTCGGTACGTCTCGGACGGGCGTGCTCGGGAGTTGGCAGAGATGGGATTCTGTGTGCGCTCGGTCGCGGGTGCTGGGCACTGTGTTTGGTACGGGCGTATGGACGACTTCATGGGGGTGTTGGGCGAGTGGCTGGACTGAGCGACGTCGAGTTTGCGGGGGAGATCTGGTACTGGCGGGGGCCGGCGCCGTGGTACTTCATCACGGTGCCCGAGGAGGAGTGTGCGTACTTCGAGGCCGAGTCGAGCTTCGTCACGTACGGGTGGGGGATGATCCCGGTGACGGCCGAGATCGGCGGGAGTGTGTGGGAGACCTCGATGTTCCCGAAGGACGGCCGATACCTCCTGCCGGTGAAGGCCGCCGTACGGCGGGCCGAGGAGCTCGACGACGGTGATGTACCGACCGTTCGTCTGCGGTTGCGCGCGTGAACCGAGAGCTGGTCTGACGGAAACTGTCGGCGGGCGGGTCTAGCGTTCCGGGTACCTGTTGGGGGACCGAAGGAGCTGAGATGTCCACGCTGTCCGATCGACCGAACGCGGCCCTGTTGGTGGTCGACGTCCAAACCGGTGTCGTCGCGGAGGCCCACGAGCGCGACAAGGTCGTCGCGAACATCGGCACCCTGGTCGGCAAGGCGCGCGCCGGGGGAGTGCCCGTGGTCTGGGTCCAGCACTCGTCAGAGAACCTTGTGAAGGACAGCGCCGAGTGGCAGTTCGTCCCGGAGCTCTCGAGAGACGAGTCAGAGACGCTCGTGCACAAGACATACCCCGACTCCTTCGAAGACACCGATCTCGAAGACGTCCTTGCGACCGGCGGCATCGGCCACCTGATCGTGAGCGGCGCGCAGACCGACGAGTGCATCCGCTCCACCATCCACGGCGCCCTGGTCCGCGGGTACGACGTCACGCTGGTCGGTGACGCCCACACCACCGAAGACCTCAGCGAGTGGGGCGCTCCGACGCCCGACAAGGTCATCGCGCACACC
Source organism: Kribbella sp. NPDC043289 (assembly GCF_056436705.1). NCBI lineage: Bacteria > Bacillati > Actinomycetota > Actinomycetes > Propionibacteriales > Kribbellaceae > Kribbella > Kribbella sp. NPDC043289. The sequence continues at coordinate 1,450,533 of NZ_JBWKCB010000001.1, read as the reverse complement.
AACCTCTACTGGGAGAACCACCGCGCCCCCGGCCGCACCGCCAGCGTCCAGACCACCGACGAGGTCACCTTCTGACCACGTCCAACACCTGAGTCAAAGCCCGGACCCGCAGTACGTCGACCCCGTCGTGCACCCCGCTGCGGTCCACGAGCACGGCCTCGATCCCGACCGCCAAAGCACCCCGAACGTCGTTCTCCAGCGAGTCCCCGACCATCACGACCTCGTCCGCCTCGAGGCCGAGCCGCTGAAGCGCATGCCGGAACGCTCGTGGATCCGGCTTGCCCATCGGGAGCGTGTCGCCGGTGATCACATCGTCGATCTCGCCCGCCAACCCCAAGCGGTCGAGCTTGAACCGCTGGTGATCTCCGTCCCCGTTCGTGAGCACGACCACGCCCAACCCGGCCGCACGCGCGGCCCGCAACCCCGGCACCGCGTCCGCGAAGACCGTCCAGCCTGCCTCGTAGCGGCGTACGTAACCGGCGAACATCTTGTCGGCGTCTGCATCGCTCACGTCCACACCGAGGAACTCCCGTACCCGGAGTCGGCGCTGCTCGGGGAAGGTGAGCTCGCGGCGCTGATATCGCCGGTAGTGCTTGTCGGACACCACAGCCCAGTCCGCGGCGACAGTTGGTCCGACGACGGCGTACTCCGCGGCCCACTCGACGACCGCGGCGGCTGCTGCTGACTGCTGGTCGACGAGTGTCCCGTCGAGGTCGAACAGGATGGTGTTCAGCACGCCAGCCACGATTCGAAGGTTGGGAGGATCGCTCGGAGGTCAGGGCCGGTGTGGTTGACGTGGGCCTGGGCGCGGGCCTTCTCGGTGGCGTTGAACCCGACCGCGAGGCCGACCTCGGCGAAGAGCGGGAGTTCCTCGAGCCACTCGCGGATCTGCGTCTCAGTCGTCCCGGCCCACCCGCGCGCGTCGAGCTCCTCGACGTACCGCGCTGAGACCAGACCCGCGTCCCACGCCGCCTCGGCCTCGGCGACTACCTGCCGGCTGCCGAGATACCCAGCCAGGTGAATCGCCGACGAGGTCCCCGGCACCAACGTCCCGACCACATCAAAGAACGCAACAGTCCGCACCCCCGCGATCCTAGGCGCCCGGAAGCCTCGCCCGGCGGGCTCGTCGAACTGGTGTGGAACGACAACCCCGCCGGACCTGTAACGGCTGCCGCGGTTGCTGCCCGACGACGTGCTACCCCCGACCGCCGGCCGCGGCAACCGGTGCACACAGGCCGGTTGCCGTGGCCCCCGCAACCGCGCGACTGGAAGAACCTCACCGTCGAGTCCCAACACGACGACCAGTACTTGATGCCCACGCTCTACCGCACCGGCCTCCGCCTGCGCCGCGGCCTCGTCGGCGACGGCACACTCATATCGGCCGCCTCCCGAGCGACGCGACCGTGTGGATCCGCTGACCTGACGCATCAGCTGAGGACCTTGGACAAGCAATAGCTTGTCCAAGGTCCTCACACACTCAGCTCAGTGGGCGGAAGCGCCTCAGGCGCAGGCTGTTGGAGACCACGAAGACCGAGCTGAGGCCATCGCGACCACCCGTCCCTCGTGCGCGGTGGCATTCGGCCCGGCGCAGTCGAGCGAGCGGTGCGCCACTCCCGGACGCTCGCCGAGTCAGTCGACTAGTGCGTCGAGTGTGGCTAGGTCTTCGGGGGAGAGGATCAGCTCGCCTGCTCGCAGGTTTTCCTCGAGGTGCTGTCGGCTTGATGTACCTGGGATGGCGAGGACGTGGTTGCCGCGGCTCAGTGTCCACGCCAACCGGACCTGTGCCGCAGTCGCGCCGAGTCGGTCCGCGATCTCCTGGACCACGCCTGCCGCCGGCACCGCGGTCGGCACCCCGCCGGCCTCGCGTGACTCGGCGGTCAGCGCGAAGAACGGGATGAATGCGATCCCGAGCTCACCGCACAACTGCAGGATCTCGTCGTTCACCCGCCCGAACCCGACGCTGTACCGGTTCTGCACCGCGACCACCGGCGCGATCTCCCGCGCCTCCTGCAACAGCTCGACACGCACGTTCGACACTCCCAACTGCCGAATCATCCCCTTCTCCTGGAGTTCGGCGAGCACACCGAAATGCTCCGCGACCGACGGCAGTCCCATCTGCCGCAGATAAACGAGATCGAGTGCGTCGACCCCGAGCGCGCGCAGATCCTCCTCCACCAACCCCCGCAGCTCGTCCGGTCGCGCCATCCCGTGAGCGGTCGGCCCGACCTTCGTGGCGATCAGAAGCTCGTCCGGGTACGGCGCCAGCGCGCGCCGGATCACGTCGTTCGCCCAGTCCAGACTCTCGAATCGGGTCTGCCCGGCCGCCCCGTGGCTCGGGTAGAACGCGGCCGTGTCGATGTGGTTCACCCCGAGCGCGACCACCTCGTGGAGCAGCTCGACGGCGCGTTCCCGGGAGTCGGCCCCGCCGTCGCCGGACCCCGCGAGCCGCTTCGCCCCGAACCCGATCCGCCGGACCGAAACGTCCCCGAGTCGCCAGAATTCGACGGACTTGCTTTCCGCAATTCCCGATGATAGGTTTATTGGTAGAGAGACATTTCCCTGTGAATTCTGCATTCGGCCAGGATAAATCCTCCGGGGATATTCGTCCAGCTTTCTCCGCACATTTCGTGCGCTAGTCTTCGCGAGTGGGACTCACCCGACGTCAGCATGAACTCCTCGATGCGTGGCTGCCGTCCGCCGAGGTCGTGAAGGACCACAGCTGGGGTCTCGTCGGCACACTCGTGCTGGAGCTCATCCACGACGGACAGCGGTACATCGCGAAGGCGGGCGACGATGCCGACCATCACCTCGTCCGCGAGCTCCGGGCCCACCGCAACTGGCTACGGCCCTGGAGTACATCTCAAAGAGCGCCCGAACTCGTGCACGCCGACGACGACGCGAAACTCCTTCTCACCCGATTCCTGCCAGGCGAGCTGGTCGAAGGTACGCCGTACGAATGGGCGCCGGAGACATATCGCCAAGCCGGTGCGCTTTTGGTGGCGTTTCACCAGCAGTCCGCCGTACCGGATGACGACTATGAAGCGAGCGAGAATCGGCGGGTGCTGACAAATCTCGGCAAGCCACACCGCATCGCGCCGGGGACTGCCGAACGCCTGCGCTCCGAGATCAGCGCGTGGCCGATGCCGCCCGCAAAGCTCGTCCCGACCCACGGCGACTGGCAGCCGCGGAACTGGCTGATCGACGACGGCACCGTTCGCGTCATCGACTTCGGCCGCGCCGACCTCCGCCCGGCGTACACCGACTTGGCCCGCCTCGCCGCCCAGCAGTTCCGCGCCGACCCGGCACTCGAAGCTGCGTTCCTCGACGGCTATGGCGGCGACCCGCGGGAGCCGGCCGCCTGGTACCGCGCCCGGGTTCGCGAGGCCGTGAACACCGCGGTCTGGGCGTATCAGGTCGGCGACGAGGCGTTCGAGCAGCAGGGCCACCGGATGATCGCGGAAGCGCGCGGCGAAAATCCGTTGTGAGTCACCGCGCCCGCTGACACCGTCACACCATGTCCACCAAACAGTCCAGCGAACTCCTGCGCGAAGCGCTCACCCTCGATCGGTATCCGCGCTCGAACACCTACGACCAGCAATGGGTCGTCGACAACCTCATGGGCCCGCATCCACTGTGGAGCGCCGAAGGCCTGATGCAGGTGATGACCCTCGAACCCGGCATGCGCGTCCTCGACCTCGGTTGCGGTACGGCGCTCACGTCGATCTTCCTCGCCCGCGAGTACGACGTCGAAGTCTGGGCCACCGACCTGTGGGTCGACCCGACCGAGAACTGGCGACGTATCCAGGACGCCGGCGCCGTGGGTCGCGTTCACCCGATCCAGTCGGACGCACACAAGCTCCCGTTCGCGCAGGGCTTCTTCGACGCGGTCGTCAGCATCGGCGCGTACAACTACTTCGGCGATCGCGCAGATCCGCCGGATAGATCGCGAGCGTCTCCAGGTCCTCGGAGCCGGCCCACCGAACCTCGAAATGATTCGTCGGACAGTGCTCAGCCGCCTCGTCACCCGACAATTCAGGTACGCCATTCACATCGCCCACCAGGAAGTAGTACGCCGGCCGCCCGTTGTGGGTGCCGGTCCACAGCAGCCGATCGACCGCCCCGGTGAGCGTCGTCTCCTCCTCGAGCTCACGAAGCGCGGCGCCGGCGGCGGATTCACCCGACTCCACGTGCCCACCGGGAAGTACGGCGTACCGATGACCGGCGCAGTGCGGTCCTTGCGCGTCGGCGTACTCGCACATCACGCACTCGGCCGCGCTGGTATGCCGCAGGTACCGCTTGATGACCAGCACCCTGCCCGCGTCCACCACGACGGCGGCTCCGCGGGGAATCTTCCCAGTTGTCATGGTGATGGAGTGTGGCCGGGACCACCGACAAAATCGGTCGCCGGAGTTGGCGCTTCGTGGTGAGGTCGGGCTGTTCGAATCACCTGATGGAAGGATCCACGTCATGCCGAGTGTGCAGATCGAGGTACGTCGTCAGTACTCCGAGGCGGACGAAGTCGCCCTGATCGATGCCGTTCACAATGCACTCGTCGCGGCGTTCCGGATCCCGCCGAAGGACAAGGACGTCCGCCTCGTGGTCCACGCGCCCCACCGATTCGGCTGCTCGCCGAGCCTGACGCAGCCCGAGTTCTTCACGCTCGTCACCGTCGACTGCTTCGCCGGCCGCTCCACCGACGCCAAGCGCTCCCTCTACACGAACATCGTCACCAACCTGAAGTCCTTCGACATCCCTGCCGACCACGTCACGATCCTGGTCCGCGACCACACCACCGAGAACTGGGGTATCCGCGGCGGCCAAGCTGCCTGCGATGTCGACCTCGGCTTCAACGTCAACGTCTGAGCCCCGTGCACTCGACCCGCATGCTGACGTCGACCTTCCTCGTCCGAGCCGACCAGGTGCTGCTTGTCTACCGCCGAGGCTCCCGGGCCATCGCCGATTCCTGGGTCGGTATCGGCGGCCACGTCGAGCCTGAAGAGCTCTCCGACCCGGCGGCGGCCGCGCTCCGGGAGCTCGAGGAGGAGGTCGGCGTCACCGCGGACGACATCAGCGACTTCGCCCTTCGCTACACGGCGATGCGGGATACCGGCGCGGAGATTCGCATCACCTACTACTTCACCGCAGTTCTCCGGCCGGAGGCGCCCGTCCCGACGGAGTGCACCGAAGGCGATCTTCGGTGGTTCGGGCTGGACGTGGATCCGACGACCCTCGAGATGCCGCCGACTGCTCAGGTGGCCTTCGCGCACTGGCTGCCGAACGGTCGCCACGACGAGCAACTCCGCCTCATCACCATCGACGCTGATGGACGCACAGCGGGCCCACTCCAATGATCACGCTGCAGTTTCAGCCGAATTGGCCTCATGGTGGGCGGATGGTGATCGAGTCCTTGGCGGCGGACGGGGTTTATCGCTCGCAGTTCTCGACCGGGATCTCCAATGGCGGACTGACGGCGTTTCCGGGCGGGGACCGGTGGCGGTGGGAGAGCCGCTTGTTCGCGGGGGAGTACGACGGGAAGTCCGCGGCGGATCGTCCGGTGTACGGGGTGTGGAATCGTCGGCGTGATCCGTACGGCGGGGCGGTTCGCTTCGGGTCGTCGTACTTGCGCTTGAAGGACGAGGTGGTGGACCGGTCGACGTTCTGCTTTCCGGACTCAGCGCTGGACCCGGCGCAGGTCGGGGACAAGGCGATCCTGCCGCGGCTGTGTCAGCTGGCTGACGATTCAGGGGCCGACGAACTGGACGACTACGTCGAGGCGCAGGTCCACGGCCCGGTCCGCCTGGATGCCGACGTCGATGCCGTGGTGCTGGACCCGTCGTTCGCCGGCACGGCAGTCGAAGAGGCAGCGCGCCGACTGGGATGCACGGTCGAGGTCCACCCGGGTTTCCGCGGTACGACGGCCGATTTCGACCCGGCGTACCGCGGAGCGCACATCGTCGACCTGGCACGTTCCCTCGGCGACGAACTGACGCCGTACCTGCTCGGTCACGCCGCCCGCTCTGGCGCCCACCCGGCACAGTCCATCAAGCTGGTCTGGCACTACCTCGCCCGCTTCGGCCCGGTACTCCCGAAGCTGGCCCGAACCGACAGCTAGCTAGCGGGTGCTGGGGCGAGCCCAGCCAGTCAGCGGTCGACAGTGAGTCGGGCGACCACCAGTCGCCGCCGGGGGAGGTGAGGTTGGCGCACGGCGGCATGTCAGCGAGCTCAGGAGTGGTCGCGGGTGCCCTGTTCGGTGTGGGCGAGGAGGTCCACCAGTTGGCCGACTGTTCGCTGTCGCAGCAGAGCCTCGGGCAAGGGTTTGTCGACCTGGACCCGGTAGCTGTTGCGGCGGCCGTTCTTGTCCTTGACCACGTATCCGGCTGCCACCAGATCGGTGACGATGCCGAACGCCGCGCGCTCGGTGATGCCGAGCGTGGCCGCGATCTCCCGCAGTCGCACGCCCGGGTCGTGAGCGATGCACAGCAGCGCCCGCGCGTGGTTCGTCAGGAAGCCCCAAGCCATGACACAGAGCATACCGGTTTTCCAGATCTAGGAACTCTATTGCTAGTATTGAGATACCAGCGTAGGTTTAGTCGTGGAACTGGTTTGCGGGTCTACGTAAGCCGCTCCACCACAGGAAGGCACACCATGCGCTGCACGCGCGTCGCTCTCTATGACATCAAGACCGGCACCTTCGACGAGGTAGTCACCCAGGCGAAGTCCGGGATGGTTCCCTTGTTCACGGACAGCACCGGCTTCGTGTCCTACGGGGTTGCCCAGGTCGACAAGAACGCTTTCGTCTCCATCAGCACCTGGGAGAACCGGGCGCAGGCTGACGCGGCCGCCGTCAAGGCCGCGGACTGGGTGAAGGCCAACAGTCGGGACCGCTTCACCCTGCGCGACAACTACGTCGGTGACCTCGCCATCGACACCGGCCATCGCGAGCCGGCGCCGATCACCCACTAGATCGTCCCGGTAACGAGCCCCGCCGCGCATCGCGACGGGGCTCGTTGCCGGTCCGTCTGTTCGCCGCCGGCTTCGGGAATCCGGGCCAACCCACGTGCGAGCGTCCCCCTACGCCCAGAAGCGACGCCACACCTCGCGCTTCATCTCGGCGAGGGCATCGACAATGTCCTGCTCAGTCTCGGCACTGTCGGCGACCCCGAGTACCCGACCAACATCTGTCCACGAGGCGCCCGCCGCGCGAGCCTCACGGATCGCCTCACCAAGCGCCTTCTCGACAGCCACTGACGCTCGACAACATTCGCGCACCGCCGCTAGCGGATCTTGCTGCCACCGACCATGCTGCCGGAGCCGAAGCCGTTCACCGTGCCCAGAGAGCCGCAGATGGGGAGCTTGTGCCAACACGGAGACCACCTCCTCGTTGAACTCCTTCGAGGCTAGCGCGCCTCCTCGAGGCCCGGAAGCCAGGTCACGAACCGCATTGGGACGCAAACGCAGCCCACAAAGGGTCCCGATGTACACCCGAGTCAAGCGGCGGCGGTGCGCCTTCTTTTGAGGCGTTCCTGGTCTGGCCATTTGACGTCGTACGCCCAGCCGAGGCGTTCGAACCGCCTGATGAGCCAGGCGTTGATGTCGACCTGTCCTTTGAGTACGCCGTGGCGCGCGCAGGTGGGGTCGGCGTGATGGACGTTGTGCCATGACTCGCCCTGGCTCAGGACGGCGAGCCACCAGACGTTGCCTGACCTGTCGCGGGCGTCGAAGGGCTTCTTGCCGGTGACATGACAGATCGAGTTGATCGAGAACGTGACGTGGTGCATCAGCGCGATGCGGACCAGAGTGCCCCAGAAGAGTCCGGTGGCGGCACCGTGCCACGACCTGTCCCAAAGCCCGCCGATGAGCGCAGGGGTTAGCAGCGAGATCGCCGCCAGCTCACGGAAATGCCGCGAAATCGACACCAGGTCGCGGTCCTTCAGTAGGTCTGGGGCGTAATGCTTCGGGTCAGCGCGATCCTCGCCCCACAGCACCCAGCCGACATGGGCGAAAACAAACCCCTTGGTCACCGCCCAAGCGGTGGTGCCGTAGCGCCAGGGCGAGTGTGGATCGCCATCTCTGTCGGAGAACTTGTGGTGTTTGCGGTGGTCGGCCACCCAGCGGATGCCGGGTCCTTCAAGCGCCATGCTGCCGGCGATCGCGAGTCCGATCTTGAGGCCACGCTTGCTCTTGAAGGAGCCGTGGGTGAAGCCTCGGTGGTAGCCGACGCCGATGCCGGTCGCGGTGATCACGTAGAACACGACCAGGAGGACGATGTCGTGCCAGCCGATCCAGCCGCCCCAGGCGAAGAAGATCCCTGGCAGTAGCGCGAGAGTAGGTAGCACGATGAACACCCAGATGAGCCCACGCTCGAGCTTGCCACCAACGGGTTGGAATTCGCCTGGAGGTGAATCATCGGAACCTGCTGTTGAAGTCATGGTTCACTCCTAGATGCTGGTCTCCTCAGACCGACACCCGAGCACGGGTGGGGCCTTGGCGAGCCGCCTCTTCGGCGGCCCAAGCACGTCGCTTCTGAACCCCGAAGCCTCGCCGTCTCGGTCGGCCCGGGCGGACCGGCGCCGTATCCAAAGGATGCCCCGACGCACGATCATCCACTGGCGACTCCACCCGTAACGATGACACCTGACCACACCGCCTCCCACTCCGCATCGCCGAAGCCGACCCACCGTCCATCGCCAACTGCGCGAACCCGGCAGCTACCACCACGCCTATCGCGGGCGAACTCGAACCGGGTCGAGCCCGGACGCCGCGGCGGCGTGGCGTCCGAACTCGACGTGGCTGAGGGCGACGAATCGGTGCTGTGGGGTCATCCGTTTGCGCGACGCACATCCGGGTGCACCTCGAGGCAGCCGGGGGGGTGACGCCGGCCGGCATGGTTCGGCCGTGAGGGCCGCGCAGACCGCTGCTCACCGAGCCTCTGGTCCATAGACATCGGGCACCACACCGTGGACTCTGTTCTTATAGCGGTCGACCTGCGCGTCCCGCTTCGGCGATGTCGATGGGTCGTCGGTCTGAGTGCGTGGAACCACGGAGGTGGTCATGCTCATACTGCTGATCGTCTTACTGGTGCTCTGGCTTGTCCTGACGATCGTCGGCTTCGCCGTCGAGGGCCTGGTCTGGCTCGGCATCATCGGGATCGTCCTGTTCCTAGGGACCGGGGCGGTCGGGTTCGTTCGGCGCAAGGCCATCCACCGATAGTTGATAGGTCATGCCGTCGGCGAACCGGCCCGCGGCAGCCGGGAGCGGCGTCGACCAGCACCGTCCTCTGATCAAGCTGTTCCCTAGGGCATGCGCCTCGTGTCCGTTCCCGCGCGGCAGGCCAGGCGCCCTCAACATGAACAGATAGCTCCCAAGGAGGAGGCAGCGATGTCAGTGTTCAGGTTTGAGCCCTTCCGTGACCCTGCCCGTGAGCTCGACCGGCTCATGGCGATGGCCGCGAGTGGGACGCGCGCCCCTCTCGCGATGCCGCTGGATGTCTACCGCGGCGAGGACGGCAGCTACCACGTGGAGGCCGACCTGCCCGGCGTTGACCCTGACAGCATCGAGGTGATCGTCGATTCCGGCGCCTTGACGATCCAGGCCGAGCGCAGCCCTTCCTACCGCGAGGGCCAGCAGGTTATTGTCGCCGAGCGATCCCAGGGGTTATTCACTCGGCAACTGTCCCTCGGCGAGGGTGTGGACTCGGAGAACCTCACCGCCGCCTACGCCGACGGTGTTTTGCACGTCACCGTCCCGGCGTCACCGCGGAGCCAGCCCCATAGGGTCGAGATCACCCATTCGGGCGGCGCTGGCCGCACCATCTCGGGGAGCGCCGTCGAGCCGGGTGACGCGCCCGCCGGCAGCACGGGCGGCGCCGGCTGAAGGCGCCTGTGGCCCAGCGTCGTCGGCTGGCCATTGACCGCCGCGCCCTCGCCGAGTTTGCCGGCCCAACTCGTCGCCAGGCGGCCGAGTTCATGCAATGGTCGGCGCGGGCCCTGGGCGTGAAGATTCACGTGTCAACGATGGGGATCGGCGTGGATCGAGGCGGCATCGACACGAACGCCGACGATCCCCAACTGCGGTCATACCCGCCGCCACCAAGATCTGGGCCGCCGGCGTAGAAACATCCCGCTGCGCCCGGTCGGTTGGCCCGGCGCCGTGCTGCAGGTAGGCGTCAGCCTCTTGGTGCTCGTGACGTCGTTTCCTCAGCTTTGGCGCTCGCCTCGGCCGCGTCGGCACGGGCGGTGTCCCGGCTGGCCAGGTGCCACAAGGCGGGCACCACCGGCCTCGACGCTCGCCCCCGCAAGCCCAGGACAGGGCCACATGGAGCGGGTTGGGGGTCGGCAAGACGGCCAGACCCCCGGTCAGGCGTACGGGCCAGTCGCCTCGTCGTGGGCTGGTCGGTCGCCGGAGTCGAGGATGACGGCGGCGGCGACCTGGGCCCAGGCCACGACCAAGGTGGCGGGCGTATCCGAGGTGGGGTCGAGCACCGACAGTTGGGTGGTCTCGTTCTTCCCGACCTGGGTGATCGCCTCGCCTATCTGCTGCTCCATCCCCTCGGCGATGCGCCAGCGCTGGGTCCAGCCGCTGCCGTAGAGCATCAGGTAAGCCACGATCAGGTGCCGTCCGGCGGCAGGAGGATGGGGTTGTTCGACGTCGTCATGACGTCCGCCTCTCGACCGGCCCAAAGCCTCCGGACGGTGGCCACCGGACGGTCAGTCACCTCCACACTACAGCGGTCCACAACGTGGTCCGGAACCCCCGAAGCTGGCCCGGGCCGGTCAGGTCGCCGGCCCTGCCGTAAAAGGTCACGGTGTTCCGGTTCTCCACCACCTGCGGGCCGCCGTGGATCTCGCGGCGCCGCTCGGAGTCGGCGAGGTAGTCGCATGCGAAGATCGTCCGGGGCCGCTTCGGGAGGACCTAGTGGAATCCATTGCCAACGCCTTCGGACTCGGACGACCGGTCGAACCTCTGACTCCGGTCCAGCACACCAGCTTCGAGACCTGGCGTCTTCGAACCGCCTCAGCCGACTATCTCGTCAAACGGCTGTGGGGCCTCGAAGACCCGCCATGGTGGACGCGCATCGAGCAAGGCATGGCGCTGGAGTCGGCCGCGCTGTCGCAGGGTCTGCCGATCGCGCGGCCGGTTGAACCACGCGACCCGGCCTTCGGGTATGCGGCCCGGGTGGACGACCTCGGCACCGTTCGGTTGTACAACTGGATCGATCACCGCACGCTGATTGACGCGGATGACGTGGCTTCGTGGCTCGGACGGGTCGCTGCGGCGTTACACAGTCTGATGCCGCTGACCGACGAGCAGCCGGAATGGCGATGGTGGGGAGTCTTCCCGCGCGATCGCTGGGAAGAGTGGGTGCTGCTCGGCCGCAGCCAGGGCAAGCCGTGGGCTGACGCTCTCCACCGGCAGGTCGGCTTCTTCGACGAGCTGGGACGGTCGATCCAGGCAGCCTTCACCGCAGCCGACGACCAGGTTCTGAGCCACGGCGACCTTGAGCCGTACAACGTCCTGGTCTCTGCCGATGGCCCCGTGCTGATCGACTGGGAGAGTGTGGCCTGTGAGAGCGCCACCCTGGAAATCGGCCGCGCCGCACGGAGTTTCGGCGGTGACGACCCCGTCCGGATCTCGCGCATTCTTCAGGCGTACGTCGACGCGGGTGGCGTGCTGGCCCCGATCGGCGACGATCTCTTCCTCCGCAAAGTCTCGCTCCGGCTGTGTCATCTCGCCGAAGAGCTGGACGTTCAAGTCGGCAAGGAGTCCGCAACAGGCTGGATGCAAGGTCGCGATCTGGATGCCTTGATAAGCGAGCATGTCGATGCGCTTCCACAAGTCGTCGCCGATCTCCGCCGCCTCGCCGCGTCCTGCCTGGGGTGACTTCCAGTCGTCAGCCCAGTTGGTCGCGGCGACGGGTCAGGTAGGCGACTTCGGCAGTGTTCTCCGTCAGTTCGATCGCTTTGTCGTACGCCGCGCGCGACTGCTGACTCCGGCCGAGGCGGCGCAGCAACTCGGCGCGGGTCGCGTGGAACAGGTGGTAGCCGGCCAGCTTGTCCTCGAGGCGGTCGACCGCAGCCAGCGCGACGTTGGGCCCGTCGAGCTCGGCGGCCGCGATCCAGCGGTTGAGCGCGACGATCGGGGAGGGGTCGATGCGAACCAACTGGTCGTACAGCGCGACGACCTGCGACCAGTCGGTGTCGCGCACGTCCCGGACCGACGTGTGTACGGCGTTGATCGCCGCCAGCACCTGGTACCGCCCAGGCGCGACCCCGGCGGCGAGCCGCTCGCGCACGAGTTGATGCCCCTCGGCGATCAGTACGACGTCCCACGCACCGCGGTCCTGGTCGGCGAGCGTGACCAGTTCACCGCTCGCCGAGACCCGCGCCGTACGCCGGGCCTCGGTCAGCAGCATCAACGCCAGCAAACCGGCGACCTCGCCGTCGGTCGGCATCAGGGTTCGAATCAGTCGCGTCAGCCGGATGGCCTCGGCCGTCAGATCGTGCCGCACCGGATCGGAGTCCGGCCCGCTCGCCAGATAGCCCTCGTTGAAGACCAGGAACAGCACCGCGAGGACGCCGGAGACGCGCCGCGGCAGATCCTCCGCGGCCGGCACCCGGTACGGGATACGGGTGGCCTTGATCTTCGCCTTCGCCCGGGTGATCCGCTGACCGACGGTGGATTCCTGCACCAGGAACGCCCGAGCGATCTCGGGCACGGTCAGCCCACCGACCATCCGCAGCGTCAGAGCCACGCGGGCTTCCATCGCGAGCGCCGGGTGACAACAGGTGAAGATCAGCCGGAGCCGCTCGTCGTCGATCACCCCGAGAGGCTCGTGCGGTTCGTCGTCGGACAAGATCTGAGCCTCCTTGTGCTTGTCGTCGCGCTTGGCCTCCCGCCGGATCCGGTCGATGGCCTTGCGGTTCGCGGTCGTGGTCAGCCAAGCTCCGGGATTCGGCGGTACGCCGTCATCGGGCCACCGCGTGACAGCGGTCGCGAACGCCTCGGCGGCTGACTCCTCGGCGATGTCCAGGTCACCGAAACGCTTGGTGAGCGACGCGACGATCCGCGCCCATTCCTCGCGATGGGCCCGGGTGATCGCGTCCTGGACAACGTCGACGGGGTTCACAGGAACGGCCGCACCTCGAGCTTCCGGTTACAGGCTTTGGACGCCGCCGTTGCGAGCTTCAGCGCCACGTCGAGATCCGGCGCCTCGAACACCCAGAATCCGCCGACGAACTCCTTCGACTCCAGGAACGGGCCGTCGCTGAACAACGGCTCCGCGGCCCGCCCGTCGATCACCGTGCTGGTGGCCGGCGCGTCGAGCCCACCGGCGAACACCCAATACCCGTCGGTCCGCAACTGCTCGTTGAAGGCGTCGACCGCGGTCAGCTCCTCCGGCGTCGCGGATCGCGTCCTGTCGTCGATCACTGAGATCAGGTACTGCATGCGTCATCTCCCGTGGTCCGTGCCGCCCACCGTGGACAGCCACTCACCTCTGCAACGAACACCGACAGCCCGATCCGACAGCTGACCCGCAGCCAATTCTGCCTAGGCGACGTCCGGTCGTGTCATCAACGGCGCGCGCAGATGCAGCTCCAGGCTAGGACTCGTCAGGGGTACGGCGTTCCACGTCGCCACCGCAGTACCTGCCACCGAGTCGACCACCAGGCGGACCCGATGCGGAGACGTGATGACGTAGAGGTCGGCGACGAACGTGTCACGCTGCCACGCGCCGGTCGCGACGACTGGGCGGCCGAGCGGCGAACTCTCGCGCCAATCCCCATACCCGACCGCGACCTCAAAGGCTCCGAGCCGCAGCACCCAACCGCCGTCCACCGGATCGACGACCACCGTGGCGCCGTCAGGCAGAGCCGAGCCCTCGGCGGACGCATCGATTCTCGCCTTGGCGGAACGATCCGGGTCGACCGAGCCAGGCAGCACCTCGAGCGACAGCCGTCGCAGCCGCTCGGCGAGCGTCTCATCGTCCCGGGTGCTTCCCACGACCTCCAGACCGGGCAACAGACAGTCCCACAAGAGCCCCGGCAGCGCGTCTGTCGGGTCGACGACACCAGTGATGGCGACCACGAGATCGTGCTCCGGGACCACCACGCAGTACTGGCCGAAGGCGCCGTGACCGTGGTAGCCGTGCCGCGACATCCAGAACTGGTAGCCGTACCCGCTGAGAAAGTCCGGATTCTGCGACCAGCCCGGGAGCGGCAGGGTGTCGGCGTGCCGGCTGGTCGCGAGCTCCACCCACTCGCGCGGGACGAGCTGGCGACCGTGCCAAACACCACCACGCAGCAGCAGCTCACCGAAGGCAGCGACAGCCTCCGTCTGGAGATGAAGCCCGTGGAATCCGAAAGCGGCGCCGCTCGCCACCCGGTCCCACTCGGCGTGGTCGATGCCCATCGGCGTGAAGAGGCGCTCGTCGAGGAATTCCGGGAGGCCGCGGCCGGTGACCCGCTCCACCATCCGGGCGAGGATGTACGTCGTCGAGTTGTCGTAGGTATGCCGCGTTCCCTCCGGCTCGGCGAACGGAACCCGCAGGAAGCCCCTCACCAGATCGCCCGGCTCCAGCTGCCAGGCCTCCTCAAGGCTGTCCACCCCGTGGCCGGCCGTCATGGACAGCAGATGATGGACGGTGATCCGGCGCCCCTGCTCCGAGATGTCGTCTGGAACGTGATCGGGCAGCACGTCCACCACCCGGTCGTCGAGCGAGAGCAACCCGTCCTCGATCGCCAACCCCACGGCGATCGAGGTGAACGACTTCGTCAGCGAGTAGAGCAGGTGCGCACGATCGGCGGAGTACGGCGCCCACCAGCCCTCGGCGACGACCTGACCGCGGTGCACGATCATCAAGGAGTGACACTCGACGGATCGCTCTTCGAGCTGGTCCAGGAGCGTGGCGACCGCGGTGGCGGACAGGCCTGACGCGGCCGGTGTCGACCGTGGCAGCAAGGGGCGCTGAGAAGGCATCCACGGATGTTAATTTGCGGCGGGTCGCGCGGCACCCGCTTATTTCGGTCCGTGCCAGGTCTTCCACAGTCGGCCGTAGACGTGGTCGGCGTTGACGAGCGCGTCGTGGGTTCCGAGTTCGACGAGTTCGCCGGCTTCCATGACGGCGATGCGGTCCGCGTCGTGGGCGGTCTGGAGCCGGTGGGCGATCGCGATCACCGTGCGACCCCGGAGTACGGCGGCCAGCGACTGCTCTGTGTGCCGGGCGGTCTTGGGGTCGAGGAGCGAGGTGGCTTCGTCCAGGATCAGCGTGTGCGGATCGGCCAGGACGACGCGGGCCAGGGAGAGCTGTTGAGCGCTCGCGTCATCCAGGTTGGTGTCCTGTCCGATCTCGGTGTCGAGCCTGCGTGGCAGGTCGTTCGCCCAGACGGCGCCGACGGCGGCGAGTGCGGCGTACAACTCGTCGTCGGTCGCGTTCGGCTTCGCGATCAGGAGGTTGTCGCGCAGCGTGTCGTGGAAGACGTGGTGCTCCTGGGTGATCAGTACGACGTGTTCGCGGAGCTGGTCGGGCGGCAGGTCGGCAACCGGCGTACCACCGATCGTCACCGAGCCGATGTGCGGGCGATCGAGACCGGCGAGCAGGCGCGCGAGTGTCGACTTCCCGGCTCCCGACGTACCGACGATGGCCAGGCGTTCTCCGGGCTGAACGAGCAGATCGATGCCGTGGAGTACGTCGCGAGCGCCCGTGTAGCTGTAATGCGCGTCGGTCACCCGGATCCGATCACCGTGGACCTCTGGAGTGCGCTTCGCCTCCGCCTGCGGGATGTCGGCCAGTCCCTCGACGCGCGCGTACGAGGCGCCGGCCCCTTGAAGCTGTTCGATCCAGAGCATGACGGTGTCGAGCGGGCCGACGAGCTGGCGCAGGTACACCGTCGCGGTGACGACGACGCCGAGGCTGACGAGGTCGTTCGCGTACAGGGCGCCGCCGATCAGCAGCACGCCGACCACGGGCAGCGCGAGCGAGACCTCCGACCATGGGAACAACACGGTCCGCAGCCACAACGCCCCGAGGCGCGCGGACCGGGCCCGCGTGACAGCGGACTCCGTCGCCTGGGTACGACGATGCTCCAGCCCGAGCAGTTCGATCGTACGGGCGCCCTTCGCCGTACTGGCGACGACATCGGCGAGGTCCGCGCCAGATGCCGCGACTTCGAGGTACGCGGGCCGCGCGCGCCGTACGTACCACCGAATGGCTGCTCCGACGCCGATCAGGCACAGCAACCCACACAAGCCGAGGCGTGCGTCGAGGACGAAGACCGCCACGATGAGGAACAGGGCGTGGACGCCAGCGACCAGAACTTCGGGTACGGCGGACCGCAACGTGGTGGCGACGAGCGACGCATCGGTGCTCCCGCGCGCGATCAGATCTCCGGCCGGAAGATGGTCTGCGACGCGAGGCGGCAGCGCCAGCGTCCGTCGCAGGAATCGCTCCCGAACGCGCGCGGCAGTGCGCTCGCCGAACCGGTAGCCGATCTTGAGCGCCCACCACGTCAGAACGGTCTGCGCGACGGTGAACACCAGCGCCCCGAACGCGAGCCGATCCACAGTGCCCAGTACGTCGCCGGTGCCGGCTTGAATCGTGTCGATGATCCGGCCGAGGAGCCACGGGCCCACCAGACCCGCCGCGGCAGCGAGCCCATTGACCAGGACGAGCCCGATCACAGCGCCACGGTCCTCACTCAGATCACGGATCGCCGCGGCGCGGACTTCGGCAGATCCCGCGATCGGAAGCTGGTTACTCAACTTCGTCACCGTCCTGGGCGCGGGACACCAGGTCGCGATAGCAGGAGTCGCTGCGCAGAAGGTCCGAGTGCTTCCCGACCGCGGACACCTTGCCGTCAACCAGGAGGACGACCTCGTCGGCGCGGTCCAGGACGAGCGGGGACGTCGACGTGATCAGCGTTGTCGCACCCTTCCGCGCTTCCCGGATCCGGTCGATCATGGCCGACTCAGTGTTCGCGTCGACCGCCGACGTCGGGTCGATCGCGAGCAGAACGTCGGGTGTGGAGTAGACAGCGCGGGCCAGCCGGATCCGTTGCCGCTGGCCACCGGACAGATCACTGCCGCCGGCCGCGATCGCTGCGTCCAGACCGCCGGGCAAGGCCTCGACAACGTCCTCGGCCACGGCAATGTGGAGTGCGGCAGCGATCCGGGCGTCATCCGGCTCAAGGCGGCCGGAGACGATGTCCCGAACCGTGCCGGCGAACACCTCGGCATCGTTGTCGGCGACAACCAACCGGCTCCTGAACTCGTCCGGGGCGACGTCTGCAATCGGGACAGTTCCCCAGGTCACGCCCGTGTCGGCATCGGTGGTCAGCCCGAGCCGCTCGATCACCGCGCGTGCGTCCGCCGGCTCAGCAGCGACCAGCGCCGTGAACAGGCCGGGGCGAACGATCAGTCCTGAATCGGGGTCGACCAGCGGGCCGGCGCCGAGGGGGAGTGGCTCTGGATCGCGGACGGCCTCGCGAGCGAGCGGCAGGTTGAGCAGGCCGATGATCCGCCGACCCGCCACTCGGGCGCGAGCGATGTCACCGGCGCCTTCGATGAGAGCCGCCACGGGTACGACGAGCACAGCGACGTACCCGTAGACCGCGACGACATCGCCGATGGAGATGGCTTCGGTGGCAGCCATTCGGGCGGACAGCCACACGACCGCGGCGAGGAACAGCGCGGGTAAGCCGGTCGACAAGGCACCGACCCAACTGGCGGGCCCGGCGACGCGGTAGCCGTGTCCGACCAGGGTTTGCGACTGCTCGGCGTACCGCTCGGAGACGAAGGTCTTGCCGCCGAGGCCGTTGAGGACGCGAAGACCGGCCAGTACGTCGACCAGGCGCGTCGTCAACCGGCCTTGGTGCACGCGGTACTCGCCGCCCGTGCTCTCGATGCGCTGCAGGAACGGACCGATCGCGAACGCGACCAGCGGGACTCCGGCGAGAACCACCGCGGCGAGCAAGGGGGAGATCGCGAACAGTACGGCGGCGACGACGACGTACGCCACGACTGCACCGACACCGGGACCAGCGACCGTGAGCGCCTGCGCGACCGTGTACACGTCGGCGATGCCGACCGTCACGACCTCACCGGCGTTCAGGCGCCGGCCCAACGAGGCGCCCAGCCGGGAGGTGTGCCACACCGTGGCCCGGACCGAGCGGAACGATGCGTCCATCCGGGCCTTGGTCATCGTCCGATGCCTCGCGATCGACAGCAGTGCGTTGAGCACGCTGACCGCCAGCAGGAGCAAGGTCCACTCGACGAGGGCGGTGGTGTCGCCGGCGACGAGTCCGTCGTCGATCGCGTGCGACAGGACCCAGGGCGGCACGGTCAACCCGACCATCCAGGTACTGCCCAGCACCGCAGCCCACGTGATGCGCCCGGCCTGCGATCGACTCAGCCAGAACAGCAGGCGGTACGGCGTCGCCAGATCGCCGGCCGTTGGCGGGGTCCAGCTGTCGTTCGTTCTGTCCAGCCACTCACGAATCGGCGTCATCGGTCACATCGACTGCCGTGCCTGGGCGCTGGCCATGCGCAGATGCTAGCGACTTCGTGATTGCATTCACAAGGGGGTACGGCGGCCCTAGGCGCGGTCAGGCCGGGACGCGACGATGTGCAGGAATAATGGGATCCGCGACCACTTGTTGCCGGGGTCATCAGTCGCGTGTTCCCGGAGCCGTTCGATTACCAGCCCGGCGTCGGCGAGCGCCTCCGTGTAGGTCTGGAGTGGGCGGTGAATGCCGTGGTACGTCATCGACAGACCGTCCCTCTTGCGGGTGGTGGTGTAGTGCCTGGGTTCGGTGTAGGCGTCCCGGATCACGAAGGGCGGGTTCGCTGCGTCTGTGTCGAAGGACCCGGCCGAGTTGAGTGGGTGCACGATCGCCATCACGAGCTTCCCGCCGACCGCGAGGATCCGGCCGATCTCCGCAATCGCAGGTACGGCGTTGTCGATGTCGTGCAGGCTCATGAAGGCGACCGCACAGTCGGCGACCGCGTCGGGCAGCGGCAGGTTCATGGCGTCTGCGACGATCGCCGGCACCGGATCGTCCGGGTGCGTCGCCGCGGATCGGCTCATGGTCAAGGACTGGTCGACGGCCAGGACGCGATGTCCCCGGGCCTGCAACTCGCGGCTGACGCGGCCCTCACCGGCGCCGACGTCCACAGTGAGCCGGCCAGGTGGCGGGATCAACGGCAGGAAAGCCAGCTTGTGCTCGCTGTAGCTGTCGAGCCCGCGCCGCGTCCATTCGATCCACGCTCCGGCATTCGCATCCCAACCATCAGCCAGTCGCCGCATCCCTGCACCTTATCGACCGCGCCAATCGATATTCTCGCGGTCGGCCACCCCTTACGCGGAAGGTACGAGCACTGCGCTATGGAGAGCTATCCGCTGTTTGACGTGCGGGTCACCACACCGAGGCTGGAGTTGCGTGGTGCCACCGACGAGCTGTTGAACGAGCTCGCGGACACGGTGCGCGCCGGTAAGACGGACGCCGACCCGCCGCCGTACGACGACCCGATCTCGCTGTACGAGCCGGATCCCGACCTGCGGGTGGCCAAGTGGCTGCGAGCGATCTGGCGCGGCCGGGGGCGGGTCGAGCCCGAGAAGTGGCGGCTGTACTTCGCGGTCGTCGTCGACGGGCGCCCGGTCGGGATGCAGGACCTCTGCGGCGTCAACTTCTCCACCCTCGGCACCGTCACGAGTTTCTCGTGGCTGGCCGACGACCAGCGCGGGCTCGGCCGGGAGATGCGCGCGGCGATCCTGCAGCTCGCGTTCGACGGCGTCGGGGCTCAGGAAGCGAGCAGCGACGCGTTTGTGGACAACCATGGTTCGAACGCGATCTCACGGGCTCTTGGGTATCAGCCGAATGGTTCGGACTGGGCTACCCGCCTGGGTGAACCCGCCCTCTTGAATCGCTGGCGGCTGACCAGGGCTGCGTGGGAACCCCACCGCCGAGACGACATCCAGCTCCACAACGTCGAGGCTTGCCGGACCTACCTACCCCTGTCCTGACGCGAGGCCGAACCAACGGGTGAGGTGGTTGTCCAGCTCGCGCTGGTCGTCCCCGATCCAGACGATGTGGCCGTCGGGTCGCAGGAGGACGCACGGGACATCCAGTGCAGCGAGCGGATCGGTCAGATAGTCGACTCGGTCTGACCATCCGCGGACGGACAGGCGCTGGGTGCGGTCCAGGAGTAGGCCGCGGCCGTGGTGCAGGCGCTCGTAGAGGTGGCCCTGCTCGAGGTCGATGTCGCGCAGACGGCGGCCGAGGAGATCGTCGCCTTCTTGGAAGTCGTAGCGGATGTCGATCGCGGTGATCTTCTCGATCAGGTAGCGGTTGACCTGGTCGAAGTCCATCAGTTGGGTGAGCAGCCTGCGTACGGCCTGCGGGCCTGGTTCGGTGGACAGCAGTTCCATTTGCGCGCGGGTGTTGTCGAGTACGTCTTCGGCGACCGGATGGCGTTCGGCGTGATACGTGTCGAGCAGTGTTTCCGGCGCCCAGCCCTGGATCTCCGCGGCCAGTTTCCAGCCTAGGTTGAAGGCGTCCTGAATACCGAGGTTGAGACCTTGGCCGCCGGTCGGTGGGTGAATGTGTGCCGCGTCGCCGGCCAGCAATACCCGACCGACCCGATATTGTTCCACCAGCCGAGTGGCATCGCCGAAACGCGACAACCAGCGAGGAGAATGTACTCCGAAGTCGGTGCCGGCGATGGCGCGCAATTGTTTTTGGAAAACTTCGAGGGTTGGCGATTCAGGGCTGACTCCTGCAACTGGGACCACGACGCGATAGACCCCTTCGCCGAAGGGCCGCATGCTGAACGTCTTGTGCGTCTCCTGGGTTTCGATCACCTTGGCGGCGATCTCCTCCTGCGGCGCACCGACTTCCATTTCGCCCATCAGAGTCTCGTTCCGCGAGGGCTCGCCAGGGAAGCCGACGCCGAGCATCTTGCGCACCGTGCTGCGAGCGCCGTCACAGCCGACGAGGTACCGCGACCGAACGTGTTCGCCAGTGGACAATTCGACCGTGACTCCGTCGTCGTACTGCACGAAACCGGTCACCCCGGCGCCGTGCCGAACCTCCGCACCTAACTCGATCGCGTGTTCTTCAAGCAGCCGAACAATTACCGGCTGTGGGATTCCTAGCAGATACGCGTGCGCGGAAGCCAGGTCCGCCGGTGCGGGCTTGTTGATGGCGGCGAAGAACCCGCCGGCCGGGCGCTGTCGGCCGTGCTCAAGAAAGCGATCCAGTAGTCCACGCATTGCCATCAGCTCAAGACTGCGAACATGCAAACCGACAACACGCACGATCGAGACGGGCTCGGTTTCCTTTTCCAGAACCAGTACCCGCACATCGTGCAGCCGCAGTTCAGCGGCCAGCATCGCGCCAGTGGGTCCACAGCCCGCGACAATCACGTCGTACACGACCTGATGCTGTTGCGAAGCATTCATAGGAGTTGCCTTCCTGGAGAGCCTTGTCAGCAAGGCGCTCCGGCGACACCTACGTCAATCGCCAACCGTGACCGGACAGCGGAGCACCCACAGCGATACCGCGTTCATGGATCCCACCTCCTCAACCGAAAGTCACGACCACCCGCAAGCTACAAGTCCCATCGTCACCTCGTCCAACCCTTATCCCGAACTGCCACAACGAAGAGCCTGTCGGGGGTACGTCGCTGGCGAACCTCAACGTCGCGCCGTCCTGCATCGCCGCCTCGGTACGTCGCCACTCGCCATCAGCCCGTCGACGGGACTCGCTCGGCGGCAACCATCGCTGATCGAGAAGGCACCGGCGCAGTCTTTCAGCCCTGACCCGAGCACGGGTGCTCGGGACGCTCCGACGTACGCGCGGGTCTGGACGATCTCGCTCCATCCGGTGAACGATGGCCCCACGGCGACGGCCGGTCGGGAGGCCCCAGTGACCCACCTACTCCGAGACAGCGACGCGATGATCATCTACATCGGATGTCCAGAGGGCCGAGACCGGGCGCTGGCAGAGTTCTATCGGGCCCTCCTCGGGATGCAGCTGCACGAGCCGTGGGGCGACCTCGCGCTGCAGAAGCGCCCGCCCGACGCCGACTACATCGCCGGGAAGACGACCGACGGCGGAAGCAAGCTGCGGTTGGGCATCGGGCGGGACGGCTGGTCGGACGACCGCCCACCACGCTGGCCCGACCCCGAGTATCCACAGCACCTGCACTTCGACATCGCCGTACCGGACGCCGCGGCGGCCGAGGAACTCGTACTCAGCCGCGGAGCGACATTGCTGCGGGATCAGGGACAGTTCCGGACGTACGCCGATCCCGTCGGGCACCCCTTCTGTCTGTACGCCGATCCTTCGGCGAAGTCGGCGGAACTGCAGCGCGTCGTGTTCGACTGCTACAGCCCGCGGGCGCTGGCGAGCTTCTACGAGGGCTTCCTCGGTGTGCCGAAGCGGCTCGAAGACTCGCCCACCTGGGTCGTGCTCGACCTGGACGATGACGACGACCTACCGAACCTGGCGTTCCAGTACGCGCAGGTTCGTCCCACCCGGTTCCCGGATCCGGCGTACCCAGCGCAGTTGCACATCGACTACCGATTCCCCGACGGTGCACAGCCCGCGATCGATCGAGCCGAAGGGCTTGGCGCGATCCACATGCCACCCAACCGGTCGACGTCGCAGTGCTACGCCGACCCCGCCGGCCACCCCTTCTGCCTCTGATGGCCGGTCCACCGCGGATCCGGCTCGGGGCGATCGACCCCGACGGCCACCCCTTCTGCCTCTGTCTCGGCTGACGACTAGGG
The DNA here is from genome assembly GCF_056436705.1 of Kribbella sp. NPDC043289. Classification (NCBI taxonomy): domain Bacteria; kingdom Bacillati; phylum Actinomycetota; class Actinomycetes; order Propionibacteriales; family Kribbellaceae; genus Kribbella; species Kribbella sp. NPDC043289. The sequence goes on along the minus strand of NZ_JBWKCB010000001.1, from coordinate 1,427,747 downwards.
TCTGTCTCGTGGCGATCTCAGACGGTTCAGAGGCGACGAGTTCGAACACACCGGGGGAGTCGAGCCAAGCGTGGCTGGAACTAGCTCCCGACTACGAGCGGGCCCGTACCAAAGAGGACTCACTGGATCGGCTCGTCGAGTGGCCTGCGCAGCGCGAGCTTCTGGGCGATGTCACCGGACGGTCGGTGCTCGATCTCGGCTGCGGCAACGGTGGCAAGCTCGCGCAGTTGGTCCAGCAGGGTGCGACCGATTCCGTAGGTATAGATGTCAGCGGCAACTTCCTTGAAGACCCGCCGCCCGGCCTGGAGTTGATCCAAGGCGATCTGTCCGAGCTCGATTCCCTGCCTGCACTAGCAGGCCGCACCTTCGACCGGATCCTGTTCCTGCAGTCCTTCGGCTACGCGAAAGATCCAGTCCGCACCCTGCAAGCAGCCCGCGCGATGCTGACCGACGACGGCTTCATCCTGCTGACCAGAACACAACCCATCCGGTACGCCGTCGAACGCGCCGAAAGCAACGGAACGACGCTGGGGGAGGAGTACTTCACCACGGCCCAGTTCTCCTACACCAGCGGCTGGAACGACCACATCACCCTGACCAAACGCCCGTACACGATCTCTGACCTGATCAACACCTTCAGCGCCGCGGGCCTGTGGATCGAGACTGCGCTCGAGCCTCAACTGTCCGAAGACGCCCGACGCCGATACCCCCACAAACAAGCCTGGATGAACAAGTACCTCGGCATCCTCATCTTCAAGCTCCGTCCACTACCCGCACGGTAGTGAAGGCCAGCGGTCAGCCGGCCAAGTGGGACCAACTCGCGGAGAGTTCGGACCAGGGACCGACCGCGGCGACCTCGCCGTCGACCAGTACGACGACCCGATCTGCCTGTGCCAGCGCAGCCCGTTTCGAGGTCGCGCCGATGACCGTCGCGCGGCGCTCCCGCAGCGTCTTCCACAGTTCGATCTCGGTAGTGGCGTCCAGGGCGCTGGAGACGTCGTCGGCCAGCAGCAGTTCCGCATCGGTCGCCAGGGCGCGCGCGAGCGCGAGGCGTTGGACCTGACCGCCCGAGAGCCGTACGCCTCGATGGCCGACCAGTGCGTCCTCACCGCCGGCGTCGGCGACGTCGGTGTCCAGGCGGGCGCCCGCCACCGGACCCTCGAACGTGCGGGCGTGCCCGAGCCGTACGTTATCGGCGAAACTGCCGGACAGCACCCGGGGCACCTGGGCAACATGCGCGACCTGCCCCGGACGCAGGAACAGTTGCGGGTCATCGATGAGTTCGCCGTTCCAACGGATCTGACCTCGATGATCGATCAGTCCGGACAGGGCGGAGAGCAGGCTGGACTTGCCGGAACCGACCTGGCCGACCAACAGCACCAGCTCACCGGCCTCGACGGTCAGGTTGACGCCGCAGACGCCGATGGTGCCGTCGTCGTGGATCGCGCTGAGGTCGACCAGGTCCAACCGAAGCAGCCGGGTCCGGGGGACCGGCTCGGGTCCGGGCGCGATGCCGGCGACCAGGTCGACACCAGGCGGCAGGTCCATCAGGTCGGCGCCGCCGGCAAAGCGGCTGGTCTCGGCCTGCCACGCCCGGGTACCTGGCGCGTCGGTGACGACCGAACTCGCGACTCGTCCGAAGTAGTCGAACCCGTTGACGGCATTGGCGACCAGCAGCGCGGTGGCCAGGCCCCAGACATTTCCCATGTACGCCGCCCACGCCGACACCACGCCGATCTGCACCATCACGACGGGGATGCCGTCCAGGCAGGCTTGCACCCGGTGTTCCCGCACCGCGGCTGCCACCCGCCCGCCGTCCACATGCTGCAGATGGGCATGCACCTGCGGCGTCGCCGCTGCCAACTTGATCGTCCGGGCGGCCTCCAGTGCGGACACCAGCGCGCGGCCGAACCGGGCTCGGGCTGCCGATGCCGCGCCCGCCGATCGACCAGCGAAGGGGCGGCCGACGGTCGAGGCAAGCGCCGATGAGACCATCACGGCCAGCAGCACGGCGCCTGCCAGCCAGGTGCCACCGAGTACGGCGGTGACGACCGCGATCACCAAGGCGTTGAAGAAGTCGACCCACCGGTCGCCGTAGCTGATGATCCGTTGGGCATCCATGGCGCGGGCGACCACCTCGCCCGGTGGCGTACGGGGCAATCGGCGCTGTCCGGTCTGACCGAACAGCACCGACATCCGCGTCCGCAGCATCACCTCGGCCGCCCGGCGCGGATAGCGCGCGAGGCCCTCAGCGAACAGCAGCGGGGCAGTGAGCAGGGTCGCCACCAGAGCTACGGCGAGCCACCACGGTGCCCGCCCGTGGTTCAGGGCTTCGACGACATGGCCCCACACCAGACCGGTGACCGCTCCTTGCGCGCCGATCAGGCCCACGAACAGGAACAGCAGCGCGCCGACCAGGCTCCATTCCGGACGGACCAGCAGCACATGCGCGACGCCGCGGGCGAGACTCGGTCCGGTGCCGACGTCGGCAGGTTCAGGCGGTAGGCCGATCCGGCGCCGACCACCGACCGCCTCGGCCGGGGCATTGATCGTACGATCCCGGTCCGGCTCATCATGACTGTCGAAGCCAGAACCGCCGGCCAGCAAGAGTTCCCGGAACGGTCCGGGGGAGAGGGCCAGTTCGGCACGAACTCCGTGCTGGACGACCCGGCCGTGGTCGAGGACTGCGACCAGCGGTGCTCGGGCGATCGTCGAGAGTCGGTGCGCGATCAGAACGCCCGTACGGCCGGAGAGCAGTCGGTCCGATGCGGAGATCACCAGCCGCTCGGTCAGCGGATCCATCCGCGCGGTCGCCTCGTCCAGGATCACCACTCTCACGTCGCGGACCAGCAGTCGGGCGAACGCGACGAGTTGCTCCTCGCCCGCGGACAACGACGTACCACCTGGGCCGAGCAGCGTGTCCAGGCCGTCCGCCAGGCCTGCGACCCAGTCGCGTAGCCCGAGTTCCGCCACGGCCGCCTCGATGACGGACCTCGGCAGGTCATCGTTGAACAGGGCGATGTTCTCGGCCAGGCTGCCGGCAAGGATCTCAGTTCTCTGGGTGACCACACCGACTGCCGCGCGAAGCTTTTGCAGGTCGAGATCGCCGACATCGTGACCGGCGAGGAACACGCTGCCCGGCGGCGGTTCGACGGCTCGCGAGATCAGTGAGGCGAGCGTCGATTTGCCGGAGCCGGTGCGTCCGACGAGGGCGATGGTTTGACCGTCCAGTACGCGCAGATTGATGTCGCGGAGCGCGAAGGTGCCTTCGGCGTACGAGAAGTTCAGGTCGCGAATCTCCAGGTCGACCGGGCCGTCCAACGGCAGCTCTAGCCCGCCGTCCGGTTCGGGTTCGGCGGCGAGCATCTGCCGCAGGCGGGTGATGGCGCCGAGTCCGGCCTGGAGAGCGGGCAGGTTGTTCGCGACCATCGCGATCTGTCCGACGAAGGTCGAGGTGACCAGGAACAGGGTCACCAACCGTGCCACGGTCAGGTGGTTGTCGACGGCCAGGGCGATCCCGGCGACGCCGATCGCTGCGAGCAGGCCATGCAACAGCACACCGGCCCGTCGGGCGATCCGGCTGTCCACGGTGATCCTCGAGTTGAACTTCTCGTGCACCGCGGCCGAGAGGCGGGCAACCCGTACCAGGACGTGCGCCTGGCCCAGACTCGTCCGGAGATCGTCGCGGCCGGCGATGCCTTCCTCGAGGGCGGCCGTGTGATCGGTCCACGCCATCTCCTCGACGACCTTGCGAGTGGCGATCTCGGCCAGGAGCTTGCGGATGGCGAACCACGTGATCACGGCAAGCACGGGGAAGAGCACAGCGGCCGGCCACCAGGTCACACCGGCGACGATCCACATCGGAATCGTCCCGAACAGGATTCCCGCCAGCATCCAGACCTGGGAACGCAGCAGGGCGCCGACCTCGTGAGAGTCGTCGTCGACCCGATCCAGGATTTCGCCGACGGCTTGTTCGCTCAAGACAGCCAGCGGCTGCCAAATAGCCGCCTCGAGCACGTCCTCACGCAGCCGACCTTCAACTCTGTCGCAGACGCCAACCCAGATGATCTTGCCGACGCTATTGATCACGGCCCCGCCGACCACACACACCATCAGCAACCCAACCAGCCGCCAACTAGGCTCCGCCGCCAGCAACCCAGCCACGACACTGCCCAACGTAGAACCCAGCGCACCGACCGCGGACGCCGCAAGCGCCACCGCGGAACCCGGCCCGCGCAGACGTCGCCAATCGACCCGCCGCGCTGGATCGACGGGCGGCGACGTGTTGGCATGCGGCGCGAGAAGCTCGGTCATCAGTCCGAAACCCTAGGCCGCGACACACCCATAATCAGCCGGTTTTCCAGTCCCAACGACGCTCACCAACCACTAATCGTCCTGTCAGGTTGGTGCGCATGCCGCGTCAGCCGGTCGTCAGCCTGGTGATGGAATCTCATGCAGAGCTGGGCGAGGCGGTAGGTTACAAGGCTGACCCTGCCTATCTGTCGTCGGAGAGGTGTGTCCACATGTCCACGATCAGTAACTCAGAGGCGATCGCAGCGTGGTCGGCGATGCCGAGTGACGCGATTGAGGCGTACGACGATCAGGGCGATTTTCCCAAGCGCCACTTGATGAATGGGAACCTGCTCCGGATGCTGGGGCCCGTCGATGGCCGGAAAGTCCTCGATGCAGGCAGTGGCGAAGGCTATTTCAGCCGGCTGTTGGCCGAAGGCGGAGCTGACGTGGTTGGTGTGGAGCCGGCTACCGCACTGCTGGCGCGCGCTCAGAAGATCGAGCAGGAGCGGCGTCAGGGAATCAGGTTCGTACAGGCTGACCTCTCGACGTTGCCGGAGGTCGGTCAGCCGTTCGACGCGGTGGTCTGCAGCATGGTGCTGCTCGCCATACCGGCCTGGCAGTCGGCGATGGCGGCGTGCGTCGGCGCACTGAAGCCGGGAGGCCGGTTCGTCTTCTCGATCACCCATCCGGCGTTTGAGAATCTCTACCCAACGTGGCGGGACCACGGTCATTACCAACTAGATCGGTACCTGGATGAGTACGAGATGCCAGAGGGCCGTGCACCCGACTTCCACCGCCCGCTGTCGGCCTACATCAACGAGGTCATCAGTCTCGGGTGTCGCGTGACCGAACTGTGCGAACCAAGGCTTGATCCACAGGTCGCACGAGACAGCGGAATCGATGCGATCGAGTCCTACGTCGCACTGCCGAACTTCCTGATCGTCAGCGCCGAACGCGACAGATGACGACAGCCAGGCAACGACCGCCGTTTGCGCAGGCCAAAGCCCCGGCGGCGCCGTTGTGACGACCTGTCACAGGGGAGCGATGAGTTACCGCAGCAGATGCAGCTGATCGGGCTTTAGTTGACATAATGTTCGTTATCGGCGATTGAAGAGTGCGAGTTGCATCAGATGCGAGAACTCGCACCTAGGCGACATAGCCGACCTTTCGGCCAGCTTGCAGGCAAGCGTTTCGGCTTCTGCGGCGTGTGTTTCGTTGGCAGGCTGATCGCTGGGCCGTCGCGCGTCTTGTCGTCGCCAAGTCCCGCATCGAAGTCGCCCCCGGTTCGGGTGCGACACGCCCTGACGTGGGTGTTTGCGCTCCATCTTGCATCTGATGAATGATTCCAGCGTTCGCTGTGATGTGCTGGAGGGTGGGTGTGAGCGATACGTGGATGGCGCCGGGCTCGGCTCCGCAGTTGTTGCGCGAGGGTTCGTCGCGGCTGCTGCGGCCGGACGAGCAGGTGTTCGAGGCGATGCTGGCGGGATGGCAAGACCAGCAGTTGGCGCGGTCGCTGGCACCGGGAACGATCGCGCCGCGGCTGGCAATGGTCCGCCGATTCCAGGCGTTCACCAACGACTACCCGTGGGCCTGGGCGCCCCGGGATCTAGACGAATTCTTTGGCGAGCTGCGGAGTGGGTCGGCAGCGATCTCGGTGAGTACCGTCCGCGCCTATCAGGGCGCGCTGCGGCTGTTCTGCGACTTCGCAGCTGATCCACGCTACGAGTGGACAGCTGTGTGCGAGCGGCTGTTCGGCTCCCATCCTGCCCAGATCTGCTTCGAGTGGAACACCGCCGAGCACACCAGTGATTACGAGGGCCGGCCGCAGCGGCGGTCGCTGACCAAGGCCGAGTTGCAGGGCCTGTTCGATCACCTGGACGACCAGGTGGCGATCTTGCGGGCCCGAGGCAACAAAGGCTGGCTGGCGACGCTGCGCGACAGTGCAGCATTGAAGATCTGCTATGCCTACGGTCTGCGGCGCCGAGAACTGGCGATGCTGGACCTGGAGGACTTCGCTCCGAATCCGCATGCACCTGAGTTTGGAAGCCACGGTGTGGTCTACGTCCGTTGGGGCAAGGCGAACAAGGGCGGCCCACCGCGCCGGCGCTCGACCCTGACGGTGTTTCCGTGGTCGGTGGCAGTGTTGGTCGAGTGGCTGAGCGACTTCCGCGGCCTGTTCGACACCGCCGCCCGCAGTTCGGCGCTGTGGCCAAGCGAGCGCGGCGGCCGGATGGATGCCCATAGCATCGGAACCCGGTTTGCCACATATCGGGAAGCCGTCGGGCTGCCGCCGGAGATCGGACTGCACTGCTTGAGGCACTCCTACGTGACCCACCTGATCGAGGACGGCTACGACCCATTGTTCGTGCAGCAGCAGGTCGGCCACTCCTACGCCTCGACGACCGCGCTCTACACCTCGGTGTCGTCGGACTTCCGCACCCGCACCCTACGGCGAGCGCTGGACTCAAGCATTTCCCGTGCACTGGCGAGCAGCGAGGACGGCGTCTGATGGCAGGTATGGCGCGACGACTTGGCTACCACTGGCACTTGCGCCGTCTGATGGCCGCCCACGACATGTGGAAGACCACCGAGCTGACGCCGCTGCTGCGAGATCGCGGAGTCAACCTCTCCGCTGCGCAGGTCTACCGCCTCGTCACCGATATCCCAGAGCGGCTGTCGGTAAAGACTCTGGTTGCGTTGTGCGACATCTTCGACTGCACCCCGAATGATCTGCTCGAGCCGTACGTCGAGGCCGCCAAACGACCCGCCACGGCTGGAGATGCCGACGTCGTCGAGCTCCGCAAGGAACTTCGGCCGCAGCGAGCTCGGATCGTCGACGCCGATCCCGGCGAGCATTGATGGCACGGCCGAAACCACCGCCTGATCCGACCCGCCACTCCCCCTGCAGCCGTTGCGGACTGGCCTACGAGCGGGTGGCGAACTGGCCCGACGGCCCGGTCTGCGGCTACTGCTACCGAGCTGCCCACCGAACTCGCGGCAAGTGCAGCCAGTGCCACCACGAGGGCGTCCTGCCGGGCCGCGACGACGAAGGCGAACCCACCTGCCGCGACTGCAGTGGCATCAAGCTCAACGTCGACTGCCGTCGATGCGGCGCCGAGGACGAGCTCTACCGGGCCGGACAGTGCTGGCGCTGCGTACTGTCCCAGGAGATCGACAACACGCTGACCGGCCCCGACGGTGTGATGCCGGAGCCGCTCAAGCCGGTCGCCGCCGCATTGCGTGCAATGCGGCGGGCGAACAGTGGACTGACTTGGATCCGGCAGCCGCACGTCCAGCAAGTACTTCAGAGACTGGCCAGCCGCGGTGATGGGCTCGACCACGACGCGCTCGATGAGCTGCCTGCGTCGCGCACGCGCGAGTACATCCGCGGCTTGCTGATCGAGCATGGAGCGTTGCCGCCGCGACACCGGCACATCGACGACTACGCGGACTGGCTGACGAGCAAGGTAGCGTCGATCGAGGATGCCGAGGACCGTCGCGTCATCGAACGGTTCGGCCGCTGGCACAACCTGCGCCGGCTGCGGCGGCATGCCCAACGGGACCACGCGACGCACGGCGCGTTCCTGCGAGCCAAGCAGAGCACCACCGTCGCGATCAGTTTCGTCGAATGGCTCCGGGGCCGCGGGCTCGCCCTCGAACACCTCAGGCAGGCTGATATCGACGCCTGGTGCGCAGGCGGCCCAACGACCCGCGGCCTGGTCGAGACCTTCCTCTACTGGGCAATCAACCAGCGACTCATCCACGGCATCACCGTCCCACGACGTGCCGATGACGACGCAGCGGCGACACTTGGCGATCCCCAACGAATGAACGCCATTCGCCGCGTCCTCACCGACGACAGCCTCGCACTCAGCATCCGCATCAGTGCAGGGTTGGTACTGCTGTTCGGCCAGCCAGTGCACCGCCTCGTCGCCATGCGGATCGAGGACACCGACACCACCGACACCGCTATTCGGATCCGATTCGGCAACGACTGGCTCGAGGTGCCTGAACCGTTCAGCGACCTGCTGACAGCTCACCTCGCGGCTCGGCCGAACCTGCAGACCGCGGCGCATCGAGACTGCCCGTGGGTGTTCCCAGGCTTCCGACCGGGCCAGCACCTGAGTCCCCAGCACGTGCGGGCGGCACTCCGTGAGATCGGTGCTCCGGCGCTGGCCAGTCGCACCGCGACCTGGCGCCAGCTCGTAAAGGACGCGCCGCCCGCCGTGCTCGCCGAAGCTCTGGGCGTCTCACCCGCGACGGCCATGCGACACGCCACCTTGGCCGGCGCCGACTTCCTCGCCTACGCAGCCACACGGACCGCGAACGGAGAGCAGAGCTTGAGCACGCGACTGATGACCACACTACGGGCGACGGAGACCGCACGGTTTCGAGCTGACGACTGAAGCGATTCCTGTCGAGCCGGTGCCCGGAGGGATCGCTGATCGGGCAGCGCGGTCTCTACTGGCGCGTTGCCTTCCACACCTCGACACTTGGCCAGGTAGATGCCCATTCGGGTGAGACATACTCGAAGTCGGAGTGAGAGTCTGTTGGGACGACAAACTCGGTGAGTTCGTCGATCAAGAATCCGGATTCTCGAAGCAGCCTGATCATCGGCCCGGTTGGTAGCTGGAAATGGGTGCCACCATCAGGCCGGTCGATCCGCGCGACGTCTGCGTACGGTCGGCTCAAGCGGTCACCCGCAGTTTCAGCATCAGGAGCCGTGCACAGTTCCAAGAGAGTGGAGTTGCGCAGGAAGATCAGCTGTCCACCGGACCGGAGAAGCCGGGCCGCTTCCGGAATCCACAACGTTGGGTCACACCAACTGCTAGCCCCATACTCACTGATCGCTACGTCAAAGCTGTCGTCCGGCAACGGGACCGTCTCGGCGTTGCCGTGAATCAGCGGGAACACCAGGCCGAACTCTTGCTGGAGGGCTTCGGCGGTCGCGAGTTGCTCGGCTGAGTTGTCGATGCCGACCGGACGACCGCCGGCCCGCATCACCCATGCGCCGATATAGGCAGTCCCGCAGCCCAAGTCGATAACGTCCTTGCCGCTCAGTTCGGGCAACACATGCAAGTCGGATTCCGGCGTTGCCCAGATCCCCCAGTGAGGCTCGGCGGCCCATTGCTGCGCCGCCCGGACCCCGAACCACCTGCTGTGCTGGTCATCCCAGATCGACCGATTGCGTGAAGCGTGACCTGCGAGTGCCTCGTCGTCGGACATGACTGGCAGTCAAGCGGCGAGACCTGCACCAGCGCAACCGACATTCCACGGCTCTTCTTGCCGCTGAACTGCCCGGCCAAGGCAACGAGCGATCGGCCTGCAACACCCGAGGCCCGAACTCACACCACTTGAACACGAACCGTTACCAGTAGAGTAGGACGAGTTGAAACAGCTGAGAGAACTCCGTCTCGCCCTGTCGTTCCTGCAGGTCAGCTCACCCGTCGACCGTTGACTCAGCGACCGCATCCAGCCGGTATGTCGCAGCTGTCCGGGGCAGCTGACCCGGACAGCTGCCATGCTCCGCAGATGGACCGAGTCCTGAACATCTCAGCTGACGAACTGGCCGCGGAGCGGCCCGACACGGCTGCCGAAGACGTCCACTTCACCCAAGCGCTCGTCCGTGAAGTGCTGGAGCAGCATTCCTCTGTCGGGGACGTCGTCCTGGATCCCTTCGCCGGCTATGGCACGACGCTGGTTGTCAGCCATCAGATGGGCCGGAAACCAATCGGCGTCGAACTGGTACCAGAGCGAGCGGCGCTTATCAGGCAGCGGCTCGATTCGAGCGGCGTGGTCATCGAAGGGGATGCGCGACAACTCGATCAGCTCGAGATCGGGCAGGTGGATCTGTGCCTAACGTCACCGCCCTACATGAGCGCTGTCGACCATCCTCAGAACCCGCTCACGGGCTACGCAACCCTGGACGGTGACTACTCGACCTACCTGGACGAGCTGCTGAGTGTGTTCCTGGCCGTCAAGGACTGCCTGCGCAACGGCGGCTACCTGGTGATCAACGCCGCGAACATCCGAACAGGTGATGTCGTCACCCCGTTGGCGTGGGACATCGCGCACATCCTGCGACCCCATCTCGCCCTCCGTGGAGAGACGTACCTTCAATGGGATCGTCCGCTCGACTTCATCAGCGGTGACTACTGCCTCGTCTTTCAGAAGCTCAGTTAGAGCACGAGCACCACACGGCCGCAACCTGCGCCGTCGCACCGCGGCAACACCCGGCTCATCAGCTCCCGTCCACGCCGGTTCAAGAGTGCGAGTTTCATCAGCCGCGAGAACTCGCAGTTGAGCCGATGCCCTGGCGGTCCTCCCCTGCGACGGCGATGCGACATGCCACATTGGGCAGGCGCTGACTTCCTGTCCTACCGGGCCTCCCGGACCATCAGTCGTGAGGAGCGCCGTCGAATCCGGCGAGAGGATATGCCCTGGCGACTACAGTGCTTTCCCATGGATGAGGTGACGGTTCGGCCAGCCAAGTTGCCGGAGGATCTTGACCAGATCTGCGACCTGTATGCCGAGACGGTCGACTGGCACGCCGAAAAATGGCCAGCCGACTTCAGGAAAGTCGACGTACGAGAGTCGGTGCGCGAAGACCTATCTCGCGCCGACAGAAAGAGCGGGTTGCAGATCGTCGTTGCCGAGGATGACAGGGGCAGGCTGGCTGGACTCGTGGCCGGCTCAATCCGGCCGCGGCCCACGCAGGCGATCGCTCCCTATGACGGTCCTGTGATGCAGGTCAATGATCTCGTTGTCAGCGCCTCGTACCGCCGACGAGGAATCGGCGCCATGCTCATTGGACGGCTGGAACAGCTAGCCCATCAAGACGGCGCTGTTGCGATCACGCTGCACGTGCACAGCCAGAACGAAACGGCTGGAAGCTTCTACCAGCAGCAGGGCTTCCGGCCAGTCCAGATCGAAATGCGCAAAGACACTCACGCCACGATGAGCCCACGCGACTAGTGAGCTTCCTCAAGACCCCATCGCATAAGCCAACCGACGCGGCATCGGCACAGCGCCGACCCGCTGACGACGTCCGCCCGACGCTCGGATGCCCACCTGCTTGCCTGCGGGAAAGTGCCCGGTTATGGCAGGTGTACGAAGCCGGCGTAGTCGGCGCCGGCCGGCCCTGGACGGGAGGTTCCGTCGCGGGTCCAGCCGTGGCGCTCGTAGAAGCGGATGGCTCGGGAGTTTCGCTCCCAGACGTCCACCTCCCCCACAGCGTCGGCCTGGCGTGCGATGGAGACGAAGCGTTCCATCAGGGCGGTACCGACGCCGCTCGACCATCGGTCTGGCTCGACGAAGATCCCGACTAGCCGGACGCGTGTCTCGTTCGGTGCGTTGGTTGGGAACACTCCGTTGGCGTCCAGCGTGATCACACCGGCGATGTCATCGTCCAAGACAGCTACGAGGACGACGAGTCGAGAATCCGCCACCATCTGGCGCCAGGTCTCCCGGTACTTCTCGTCAGGAACTGCTGGCACGTCATGGCCGCCGGCACCGTAGTACGCAGCCCGCGACCGGGCATGCAGTTCCGCAAGCGCATCCGCGTCACCAGGTACTGCGTCTCGAATGCGGACTACCGGCGTTGGCTCTGTCATGAGGAACGAGGCTACGACTTAGACAAGCTGATCGGGCGGTACGACTGGTCGTACCGCTGATGGGAAGGCACGGAATTGATGACCTCTCCCCCGGACCGCGGACATCTCGGCAGGCGGCACGGTTTGCGGCTACTGAGGTGTGCCGCGGCGGGACGAGATGAGCGTGATGATGCCGTAGGTCAGTGTGGCGAGGCCTAGTGCGGCGATGACCGCGCTGACGGTCACGAATCCTCTCAGCATCGCGCTGAACGCCTTGGTGTCGCCGCCGCCTCCGAGGATGAACAGGCCGAACGGGAGGATCAGGACGACCAGCGCGACGCCCAGCAGGACGATCCCTGCCACGACGCCCGCCATGCCGGGCCGTCGGCGGGCACTGGATGCCCCTGATTGTTGCCTCGGGCCAACATTCCATGCACTCATGGAGCCAGACAATAGCGGTCCTGCTGGAGCACAAAGTACGGGCGAAGTACGGGCAGCGAAGTGTCGCCTCCCCTGTCTATCTTGCCCACCCAAACGACCGCTTGTCAGACTCCCCCAGCAGAGAGATCGAGTTGATTGACGTCGTATGTCGACCCCGGCAGACAGTCCACAGCCGGCGACGGCCTCTATATCAACTGATACGAGTGGCGGTTGTTGCCGCGTAGGCTGGCGCGGGTGGAGGAGCTTCTTGGGCAGCTGAGGGTTTGGGTGCAGAAGTGGCGGTGGTATCAGCGGAGTTCGTTGCCGTGGAATCGGGGGCGGGTTCACTGGGAGTTGATGCGGCGCGGGGCGTTCGCGCGGTGGCCGTTGCACGGGAATGTGTTGGAGGCGTTGCGGGACGGGCGGCTCGAGGTGGGGGCCAACGCGTTGTTCGAGCCCAACGTGTGGATCACCGTGGGCGACGAGGGGCGGGTGCGGATCGGGGACGGGACGTTCCTGAACATCGCCGTGATGGTCGCGGCTCTGGACCTGGTGGAGATCGGGTCGCACTGCATGCTGGCGAACGGGTGCTTCGTGACGGATGCCAATCATCGGTTCGACGATCCGGAGCGGCCGGTGCCGTGGCAGGGGTTCGATTCCAAGGGGCCGACGCGGATCGGGGATAACGTCTGGTTGGGAGCGAACGTGGTTGTCACGAGCGGGGTGACGATCGGCGAGAGGTGCGTGATCGGCGCGAACAGCGTGGTGACGCAGGACATTCCGCCGTACTCCGTCGCGGCCGGCGCACCGGCGAAGGTCCTGCGAGCCGTCACGTACCCAAATGCCCAACCCTGAGCGCTACATCGCGGTGCAGGCGGCAGCTACGGTCTTGGACCAGAGCTCGGGATGGGTGAACCAGAAGTCGTGCGGAACGCCAGGCACCGTCGAGAACTCGCCTCGTGGGACGAGCGCGGCAAGCTGGGCCAGCGGCCAGGAGGGGCGAATATCGTCCCCTGCCGCGATGAAATGCATGGGTACGTCGCAATCGGCCAGCCCACGCCACAGACCAGGTTGGCGAATCCACTCCTTGAACGACTCCCCGAGCGCCGCATGCACCTCCGGTACATAGTCGATCGGGACAACGGGCTCCGAGTCCTTGCCGGCGTGATACGCCGCGGACCAGCTGCGGTCGCGTTGCGGACCGGTGCCGGCGATGCCGATCACCCCGTCGACCGACCCCGGATGTTCGACCGCGTAGCGGACGCCCAGATCACAACCCCACGAGTGCCCGACAACGAGCCAGCTGCCGACGCCGACAGCCGAGCGGATACCTTCGAGATCAGCGATCGCTCGCTCCATGCTGTGTGGCTCGCCGCCCGAGCGGCCGACTCCACGCGGTTCCGGAAACCAGGCCCGGTGATCGGGAGGTGAGATCTCGTCCCGTTCCAGGTACTGCACGCAGCCCGGCCCACCGGTCAGCACGACCACATCGCGCCCCCAGCCAGTTACGCCGACATGCAGCGCGACGCCGTCCACCTCGACCATCCGCGATTCCATGACCACGGACGCTAGCAACAACATCCAGCCCGAGCAGTCGAAATTCTTGGCGTGATGTTGTCGGATTCTGGATCGCCGGTTCGTGGATGAGGCAAAGGGACCGAAAAGGAGAACCACAATGCCCGACCAGGCCAGGCCGTCGACCAGACCGTTTCGCTTCGGGGTCGTCGCGCCGCTGACTTCTGATGTGTTGACGTGGCGCGACCGTGCGCGCCGCATCGCCGACAGCGGTTACTCGACGTTGCTGATGCCCGACGTTCCTACGTGGCAACCAGCAATTGGCCCCACGCTGGCAACCGCGGCCGCGGTCGCTGACCTGCGGATCGGTTCCTGGGTGTACGCCGCCGCGCTACGCGACCCCTGGAACACCGCATGGGAAGCTCACTCACTCTCAGTACTCACCGACGGCCGCTTCGAGATGGGCATCGGCGCCGGCCGACCCGGGATCGAGGTCGAGCTCGGGCTGCCCCCGGTCTCCCCCGCTGAGCGTCGTACCAGAATGCGCGAGACCGTGGCCGCCCTGCGTAGATTCGACGGCCCCGATCAGCACACGCCGGTGGTCATGGCGGTGAGCGGACCGAAGTCGCAGGCGCTCGCGCTCGAAGTCGCTGACGCCGTCACGTTCGTCCTCGCGACGGACGACGATCGGGCCGAAACCACGAAGCGGGTTCGCGACTTCGCCGGCCGGCGGGACATGGAGCTCGCTCAGCACGTCGCCGCCGTCGGTGACCGAGCCGCACCGTTCATGGCTGCGCCCAACCTCGACATCGAGGCGCTCCGCGCGGCCGACTCGCTCGTCATCCTTCCCAGCGACCCTGCGGCGGCGGCCGAGGAAGTCCAGCGGCGACGCGAGGAGATCGGGTTCTCGTACTTCGTCATCGGCGCCGACTTCGCCGACAAACTCGCGCCGACGGTGGCGAAGCTGGCCGGGCAGTAGGCAGCGCAGGTCAACCGGTGAGGGCTGCGACCACGACTCCGAGAACGACGGCGGCGATGGCGAAGCCGAGGGCGCAGAGCAGCGGGAACGCAATCGGGTGGCGTCCGGGCCAACTGACGGTGCCGGGTCGCTCGCGCTCGAGTTGGGTCAAGCTGACGGGCCTGCCCGGCCCGTCGGTGGGCAGGCCGAGGTGGGCGATGAGCCGGTCGAGATCAGTGCGCGCGTAGAGGGCGCCGTTGATGTTCAGCAGGGGGTTCTGTCCGGCGTCGAGGACGACGATGGTCTCGGAGACAGCCCCGGGTTGGACCACCGTTGCCCGGATCACCGAAGCGGCGAGCGCGCGGTCCCGGCGGCGGTGGAATGTCAGGCCGCGCGCCTCGATACCGACGGGGGTGACCACGATGCGGGAGCGCCGCAGATAAACGGCAAGGGTCACGGCGAGCAGCACGGCGAGACCGATGGAGGTGATCAGGGCCGGCCGGCCACCGGCCAGGACGCCGCCGACCACGAGGGCCGCGGTGATCACGACGAGCATCAAGAGGACCTGGCGGCGCTGACCTGCGGCCGGCCGCAGGACGAGTACGTCGGTATCGGACACGGCCTGAACCCTACGGCACCAGAGGCGCTCCGCTCGCGACTTCGCGACGCGGCAGGTCAATGCGCTCGCGCGAGAATGACTCACCAGCGCCGCATGAGAGTCCGTAGCCCTTAGAGTGCCCGGCATGGTTGCCAAGATTCCGATCGCGGTCGCTGCGCTTGTGCGGGACGGTCTCGTGCTAATGGTGCATCGCCACCCGTCGCGTTCGGCGTACCCCGATTGCTGGGACCTCGTCGGCGGACATGTCGAGGCAGGTGAGTCGCCGGACCAGGCGGTACGCCGGGAGTGCCTCGAGGAACTCGGGGTCCGGATCGACGACGCCGTACCCATGCCTCTGACGATCAGCGACCCGGCCCTCGACATGCGCGCGTTCCTCGTCACGCGCTGGGACGGAGAACCTGTCAACGCCGCACCCGACGAGCACGACGACCTCCGCTGGTTCCGGCCCGAGGAACTCGCGGACTTGAAGCTGGCCAACCCGGCCGGCCTGTCGAGCATTCTGCACGCCATCCAGGTCGCAACCGGCTAGGTCAGTTGCTTACGTAGCAGGGTTATCTGGGTTTCGTAGCGGGTCGTCGACCCGTCCGGAGTCTCCTCGTCCCACGAGCCGATCTCGCTGCCGCTCACCACGTAGCCGAGCCGCTCGTACAAAGCGCGCGCCCGCGATCTGTTGTCGTCCACACCCAACTCGACCCAGCCGAGTCCACGGTCTCGGGCTCGCCGCTCCAACGCCGCGATCAGCACTGAACCGATCCCACAGGAGCGCAGCTCTTCCTGGACCGACAGTTGCCAGATGGTCGCCGCGCCGGGCGGTTTGCTGTAGTCGATCCCACCGACCGCAACTGGTAGGCCGGAGGGCGGGCAGACCGCGAGGTAGTCGACCTCGCCGCGTCGGGCACGCTCGATCGCGTCGGCTACGGCGCGAAGACCCGTCGCCGTCCCGTACCAGCCGCAGGCGGGCAGGTCCGCTTCGGTGAGATCACGAACGGTCAGCGGGACTACGACCTCGGCCATCTGGGCAGCCTGGCAGGTCAGCGTCGGCGGGCGCCAGCGATTTGCAGGCACGGTGGAAACGCGTTCGTCGGGAGCGCGGTGTGGCGGTAGCCTCTGGTTATGGTCAGCGTGCAGCGAATGATGGGCCCCTTGGTGGGCCTTGTCGTCTTGCGCTGAGATCAGCCGGTCGAGCCCACGGTGGTGGGCTCGACGCGATGTGGGGCTCCCTGCCGATATGACAGGGAAGGAACCCCTATGAATCCGTACTACATCACCACCGCGATCCCCTACGTGAACGCGGCACCGCACCTCGGTCACGCGCTCGAGTTCGTGCAAGCTGACGTGCTCGCCCGCCACCGCAGGCTCCGCGGCCAACCGGTCCGATTCCTGTCCGGCACCGACGACCACGCCCTCAAGAACGTCCTCGCCGCCCGGAACGCCGGCACGCCGGTGACCGACTACGTCAACGCAGCCGCCGACCGTTTCCAGGCACTCCAAGGCCTTCTCGACCTGAGTTGCGACGATTACATCCGAACATCGTCCGACCCACGCCATCGCCCCGGCGTCGACTACCTCTGGCAGCGCTGCGCGGACGCAGGCGACTTCTACCAGCACACCTACACAGGCCTGTACTGCGTTGGATGCGAGCAGTTCTACGAGCCCGACGCGCTGCTCCATGGACTCTGCCCGGAACACGGTACGGCGCCCGAGCGCGTGACCGAGACGAACTGGTTCTTCCGCCTCACCCGCTATCGCGATCACATCAAGGACGCGATCACCAGTGGCACCCTCACAATCAACCCGCCTCAGAAGCGCAACGAAGTACTGGCGCTCCTCAACGAGGGACTGCAGGACTTCAGCGTCTCCCGCCCGGCTGCTCGCGCGGGCGGCTGGGGCATCCCGGTGCCGGGTGATCCCGGTCAGGTGATCTACGTCTGGTGGGACGCGCTCACCAACTACATCACCGCACTCGGCGTCGACGATCCC
Source organism: Kribbella sp. NPDC043289 (assembly GCF_056436705.1). Classification (NCBI taxonomy): domain Bacteria; kingdom Bacillati; phylum Actinomycetota; class Actinomycetes; order Propionibacteriales; family Kribbellaceae; genus Kribbella; species Kribbella sp. NPDC043289. The sequence continues at coordinate 1,410,370 of NZ_JBWKCB010000001.1, read as the reverse complement.
GGCGAGGACTACGAGTACTGGTGGGCAGGCGACGGCGAACGTGTGCACGTGATCGGCAAGGGCATCACCCGTTTCCACGCCGTCTACTGGATCGGGCTCCTGCTGTCGGCCGGCCAGCCGCTCCCGACCACCATCCATGTCCACGACTACGTCAACGCGGGCGGCGCCAAGCTCTCGAAGAGCACCGGCAACATCGTCGATCCGGTCGATCTCGTCGACGCCTACGGTACGGACGCACTTCGGTGGTGGATCACTCGTGAGGCACCGCTCCTCGGCGACACCGAGTTCACCACCTCGCGCCTGGCCCAGGCCTACAACACCGACCTCGCGAACGGGCTCGGCAACCTCGCCAACCGCACCGTGACCCTGTTGCACAAGTATTACGACGGTCGGCTGCATGTCGACGGCGTACCCGTGACCGGGCCGGCCTGGGACAGCGCCGATCTGGACGCTGCCTGCGCCGCCCTTCCGTCGAGGATCGACGCCGCGCTCAGGACCGCGGACTTCCGGTCGGCGACCGCGCAGTTGGTTGCCACCGTCAACCTTGCCAATCAGCTCCTCAACGCGGCGGAACCCTGGAAGGTGCTCAGGAGCGGCTCGGGCGACCCGGATCTGGTGCACCGTCTCCTCAGTCGCGTCGCCCAGGCGTGTCGGACGATCACGACGGAGCTCGCGCCGTTCTGTCCAGCCGGGGCCACGCGGCTGTCGAGGCAGTTAGGCGACGGCGAACAGGTCGCGGCTCCCGAGCCCGTTTTCGTCCGCGTGGTCCGTGTCTGAGGGTCAGGAGGCCTCGAGGACGAAGAAGATGAAGCTGATGAACCTTGCCGGGTGTTCCATCCCCTGTGGACGGAGTTCGACCGGTGTGTCCGCGGCGATCGGCGGCTCGCTGATGACCGAGATCCGGAAACCTGCCGCTGCGAAGGCGTCGCTCATCGCCTGCAGCGGGCGGTGCCAGATGTTGTAGGTGACGGTTCGGCCGGCGTGCTCGGCGTCGAACGAGAACTCGGCGATATCGAAGTACTTGGCGTCGGGGTTCAACGCCGTGTGCACGATCGGGTGGTTCAGCGACAGGATCAGGCGTCCGCCCGGCTTCAGCACGCGGCGGAGCTCCGCGAGCGGGTCGGTCCAGTCCTCCAGATAGTGCAGGACGAGTGAGGCCACGACGTCATCGAATGCCGCGTCGGCGTACGGGAGGGGCTTGGCCAGGTCGCCGACCCTCAGGTCCACATCCTCGCCCAGCCTGCGGCGGGCCAGGTCGATCATCGCCGCGCTCAGGTCGAAGCCGGTGATGATCGCGCCTCGGTCGCGGAGCGCCGCCGAGAGCGGACCGGAGCCGCAACCGACGTCGAGGATGCGGCGGCCGTCCACGTCGCCCGCGAGGTTCACCATCGCCGGCCGCTCGTAATGGCCGTTGAGCAGGTTGACCTCGTTGTCCGCGGAGTACGCCACAGCGAACTCGTCGTAGTCGGTCTTCGGCACCGAGCGCTCCTTCTGTCGGATCCATGAACGAAGCCCGCAGGTCCGAGCTTCGCCCGTACGACGGCCGTCGCGCCGCTGAAGTTCGGGCTAGTTGGTGAGCCCTCCGCTGTGGACGTGGACGTGGAGGTGTTTGGAGTCCTGGTACTCGCCGAGGTTGGTCAGCACCGCGGCGGCGCCGTGTTCGATCTCGACATCGCGCGCGATTGATTGCACCGCCTGCAGCAGCGCTCGGATGTCTTGCTCGTCCGCGGCCGTGGCGGTGGTCAACGACCCGATGTGGCGCTTCGGGATAACGACGATATGCAGGTTCCAATACGGGCGCGTGTGATGAAACGCGAGCACCCGTTCATCCTCGTACACAACCCCCAGCCGAGCCGGGTCAACGAGCGCGACATCGCAGTAGAAGTCACTACCGACGTACGGCGCTTCAGTCATGTCAGTCACCTCTCGGTACGGCGGTTAGAGGTTTGGCTCGTGTTGTAGGAGTTGGGGGGATGACGTGAAGCCGAGGCGTTCGTAGACGGGGACGGCCTTGCGGCCGGAGTGGACGGTGACTCGGCTTGCGCCGGTGTGGAGCGCGTGATCCGAGGCGGTTTGTACGAGGGCTGAGCCGATGCCTTTGCCACGGTGTTCCGGTACGACGAAGACGCTCTGGATATCGGCCGAGCGGCGATCGAGTGCGTCAGGTCTTGGCGGGCGTGGAACCAGCGCGAGCCACGCCATACCGACGAGGTCGGTGCCGTCTGCTTCGGTCGGGCGGGCGATGAAGGCGAGGTGAGTGTTGGCGTGGTCGGTCCACCACGCGGCAAGGTCGGCCTCGAACGCCTCGATCGTTTGGTTGGCTCGCTGGTCCGGGGTCGCGTTCAGCCAGAGCAGACGGGGTCAGCTGAGGCAGGTCCGCTTGATCTGCGAGGCAGATGTCCATGCGGTGAGTCTTTCGCAGGACGCGACGGCCGGGCTATCGGGTTTCCAGCGTGGCCTTCCAGAGCTCGATGCCCACCGGGCGGCCGCCGGCGCGCTTCTCCCAGCCGCCGATGTACGCCGTAACGCAGCCGAGGTCGATCCACGAACCAACCGCCGCACCGTTCGGCGACGTCCAGATCGGTGACGCGGTGGGGAACAAAGATGCCATCCAGCGACCACTTGTTTCCCAGCCGATTGCCGTCGCGCCGCCGACGTCGCAGTCGACCAGGCTCGCCGTACGCGCGCAGCAAATTCGTGGCCGTCGTACGACGCGTGCTGCGATGCTGGCGGGATGGGTGTGTCCGGGCGGGTCGTCGAACAGCGGGTTCGTAATCGGGTGATTGAGGTGCTCGAGATCCTGGCTGACGGGGATGGCGGTGTGTTGCTGGTTGGGGTGGGTGACTACTTCAACCTGTTCTTCGACTGGGTGGACGAGCCGCCGCGCGCGTTGTCGACGTACACGGCTGAGGAGTTCGAGCAGGTCGGGCGGGTGGTGGCGGTGGTGAACGAGGCGCTTGCGGCGACGGAGGGGCTGGAGCAGGTCGACGAGATCATCGAGTCTGGATGGCCGACGCGGATCGCGGTGGTTGCTCGGGAGGCGTTCGCGGTGATGGCTGCTCGCGGACGGTTCAGCGAGGACGCGGAGGAAGCGGAACCGTCTTACACCTGAGCGGGTTGGTCGGCGAGGGCTTGGAGGAGCTTGGCGCTGCTTGGGTTGGCGGGGAGGAAGGTTTCTATGGCTAGGCCGGCGGCGTTGACTTCTAAGGGGGCGCCGATGGTGGCGATGAGGGTGAAGAGGCGGACGGGGCCTAGGCGGGTGTTCAGGTCGAGGGTGACCATTGGCTGCTGGGCGGGGGCGGTGGGGAGCTTGGCGGGGAGGTAGGTCTCGACCTCGTCGAGGAGCTCGAGCAGGGCCTCGTCGGGGGTGTCGCGGCTGCGGCGTTTGAGTTGGTGGATGAGCGGGAGGCTGCAGGCCGCGGTCATCGACGAAATGCTGGGGAGGCCGCCGGGGTGGACCGACAGGCGGAGCATGTTCATCGGCGGTTTCAGGAGTTCGGGATCGACGCCGGCCCAGAGGAGTTCGGCGGCGGCGTTGGCGTCGATGAGGTTCCACAGGCCGTCGACGATCAGCGCCGGGTTCGGCATGTGCGCGTCGAGCAGGTCGCGGAGTGAGTCGCGCAGCGGGAGCATCGCGTCGGAGTCGTACGGCTCGTCGAGGTACAGCGGAGCGAATCCGCCGGTCAGCAGCAGCCGGTTCCGCTCGGCCATCGGCAGGTCCAGATGGTTTGCCAAGTGGACGAGCAGTTGCCGGCTGGGCTGTGCGCGCCCGGTCTCCACGAAGGACAGATGTTTCGTCGACACCTCGGCCTCGACAGCCAGGTCGAGTTGGCTCAGCCGTCGGTGCATGCGCCAGAACCGCAGCAGTTCGCCGACTGTCTGCGGCTCCTCCAAAACGGTCATAAGCCAGGGTACGGCGCGCCTCGGACACTCCACGATTACCCACGAGGTAACGCGATGGACTGCACCAAGGAGGTAATTGAACCGCTCCCCCGGCGCCACGGATCGTTGACGAAGATCATCCCGATCCACCGAGGGGGCACCACCATGAATCCGACGTACACGGCTGTCGCGACGTCGTCCGGGCGCGAGGCCCGCGCTGTCACCGCCGACGGGCAGCTCGACATCAAGCTCGCGTTCCCGAAGGAGATGGGCGGTGACGGCGACGGGCTGAACCCGGAGCAGTTGTTCGCCGCCGGCTGGGCCGCCTGTTTCTCGACCACACTCGATCGGCTCGCGCAACTCCGGAACCTCGACGCCAGCGACGTCGCCGTCACCGCAGAGGTCAGTCTCGTCCCCGCCGACGGGAGGTTCGGACTGGCTGCCGTACTGCGGATCGAACTCCCCGAGCACCTCCGCGGTGAAGCGGGCGACAAGCTCCTCGAAGCCGCCCACAACACCTGCCCGTACTCCCGCGCCGTCCAAGGAAACATCCCGCTTGAGGTCGTCGTCGAGTGACCGGCCTACGCGGCCCTGACCTCGTGTGTTTGGTGAGAAGGGTGTCGAGGTAGTCGTCGAGTGACGCTGTTGCCTAGGCCGCCGTGATCTTGTGTTTGGTGAGGAGGGTTTGGATGGTGGCGTGGCCTTCGGTGAAGGTCCATTGTTCGGCGGGGAGGCCGGCGGTTCGGGCGGCGTCGACGTTCTTCGCGTTGTCGTCGATGAAGAGGATCGTGGACGGGTCGGCGCCGATGCGGTCGGCGGCGCGGGTAAAGAACTCGGGGTCCGGTTTTGCGACACCCAGGTCGTACGAGTAGCAGCTGACGTCGAACAGGTCGTCGTACCCGAGCGCCGTCCGCATGTGCGCGCCGCGGTAGCTCTCCTGGTTGGTCCCGAGGTGTACGCCGTACCCGTTGCGCCGTAGCGCCCGGACCGCCGCGAGGGACTCCTCGATCAGCACGATGTTCTTCCACACCGCGTCGTACACCTCGGCCACCGGTGCCGCCACGCCGTACTTGCGCAGCGTCGTGGCGAGCACCGGCAGATAGTCACCCTGCCCGGCGAGCATCGGCAGCTCGTCTTTCCAGGTCTCGTGCAGGAAGTCCCGGGCCCGATCGCCGAGATACGGCTCCATGGCCGCGTACCAGCCACCAGGAATCTCCTGCAGAACGCCGTCCGCGTCGAACAGCACGTGCTGAATGGTGCTGTCCGGTCGGGGTACGCCGTACAGGGCGGCGCGGACCTGCAGCGGGGCGTTGCACATGTAGTGGGGCCCTTCTCAGGACGGGTCTTGGAGAATGCCGAGGACGTTGCCGTCGGGGTCGGTCAGTGTGGCGACCAGACGGCCCCCGCCGACGTCCTTCGGTGCGTCCTTGAGGGCGCCGCCGGCCGCAGTGATGTCCTTGATCTTGGCCTCGATGTCGGTCACGTGCCAGTACGCGGTCGGCGAGGTCATGTCGCTGTTCGGCACCAGGCCGATCTGCTGGCCCTCGGCGTCGTAGCCGACGTAGTACGGCGAGTCGGCCATCGGCTCGACACCGAGCAGCGCGGTGTAGACGGGCTTGGCCTTCTCGAGGTCGGTGACCGGGTGCAGGATCGTCCTGGCGCCTTGCGTGGTAGTCATTTCGTCACTCCTGGTTCGTGGGCCGCAGCCCCTGACGTTTACTGACTACAACGCTATTTCGCCACCCCCACCCGGTGCTTCTCGATTCCTGACCGGTTCCCCGGCTGAGGTCGAGAGGTCAGGCGACGTACTCCTTCAGATGCTTCCCGGTCAGCGTCTTCGGCTTCTTGATCAGGTCCGCTGGAGTGCCCTCGAAGACCACCTTGCCGCCGTCGTGGCCGGCGCCGGGGCCGAGGTCGATGATCCAGTCGGCATGCGCCATCACGGCCTGGTGGTGCTCGATCACGATCACCGACTTGCCGGCGTCGACGAGCCGGTCCAGCAGCCCGAGCAGCTGTTCGACGTCGGCGAGGTGCAGACCGGTGGTGGGCTCGTCGAGGACGTAGATCCCGCCCTTGTCCCCCATCCGGGTGGCCAGCTTCAGCCGCTGCCGCTCACCGCCGGACAGCGTCGTCAGCGGCTGACCGAGCGACAGGTATCCGAGGCCGACGTCGGCGAGCCGCTCCAGGATCTTCTCCGCCGCGGGCGTCCGCGCGTCACCGTCGGCGAAGTACTCCAACGCCTCCGACACCGGCATCGCCAGTACCTCGGCGATGTCCTTCCCGCCGAAGGTGTACTCGAGTACGGCGGCCTGGAACCGCTTGCCCTCGCACTCCTCGCACGGGGACTCGACGGTCGCCATCACCCCGAGCTCGGTGTAGATCACGCCCGCGCCCTTGCACGCCGGGCAGGCGCCTTCGGAGTTCGCGCTGAACAGCGCCGGCTTCACCCCGTTCGCCTTCGCGAACGCCTTCCGGATCGGGTCCAGCAGACCGGTGTACGTCGCGGGGTTGCTCCGCCGCGAACCGCGGATCGCGCCCTGGTCGATCGCCACGACGCCTTCGCGATCGGCGATCGAACCCTGGACCAGCGAGCTCTTCCCGGACCCGGCGACGCCGGTCATCACCACCAGCACACCGAGCGGTACGTCGACATTCACGTTCTGCAGGTTGTTCGTCGAAGCCCCGCGCACCTCCAGCGCACCCGTCGCGCATCGCACCGCCGGCTTCAGCGACGCGCGGTCGTCCAAGTGCCGGCCGGTGAGCGTCCCGCTGGAGCGCAGCTTGTCGAGCGTGCCCTCGAACACCACCTGGCCGCCACCGGATCCGGCGCCCGGACCGAGGTCGATGACGTGGTCGGCGATCGCGATCGTCTCCGGCTTGTGCTCCACGACCAGGACCGTGTTGCCCTTGTCGCGCAGCTGCAGGAGCAGCTCGTTCATCCGCTGGATGTCGTGTGGGTGCAGGCCGATCGTCGGCTCGTCGAACACGTACGTCACGTCGGTCAGCGAGGACCCGAGGTGGCGGATCATCTTGGTCCGCTGCGCCTCACCGCCGGACAGCGTGCCCGCGGGCCGATCCAGCGACAGGTACCCGAGGCCGATGTCGACGAACGAGTCGAGTGCCTCGCCCAGCGCCTTCAGCAGCGGCGCGACCGCCGGCTCCTTGAGGGCGCGGACCCAGTCGGCCAGGTCGGTGATCTGCATCGCGGTCAGGTCCGCGATGTTCTTGCCGTTGATCTTCGACGACCGGGCTTCCGCGCCGAGCCGCGTACCGCCGCAGTCCGGGCAGGTCGTGAACGTCACCGCCCGCTCGACGAAGGCGCGGATGTGCGGCTGCATCGCGTCCACGTCCTTGGACAGGAACGACCGCTGGATCGACGGGATGATGCCGGTGTAGGTGAGGTTGATGCCCTCGACCTTGATCTTGGTCGGCTCCCGGTAGAGCAGGTCGTGCAGTTCCTTCTTGGTGTACTTCTTGATCGGCTTGTCCGGGTTGAAGTACCCGGCGCCGCGGAAGATCCGCCCGTACCAGCCGTCCATGCTGTAGCCGGGGATCGTCAGCGCGCCCTCGTTCAGCGACTTCTCGGCGTCGTACAGTGCGGTCAGGTCGAAGTCGGTGACCGCGCCCATGCCCTCGCAGCGCGGGCACATGCCGCCGGCGTACACCTGTTCGCGGACGACCTTCTTCTCGCCCGCACCCTTGTCGGCGGTCATCGAACCGGTCGCGGTCCGCTTCGGGACGTTGAAGGAGTACGCCGTCGGCGGGCCGATGTGCGGTTTCGCGACCCGGCTGAACAGGATCCGGAGCATCGCGTTCGCGTCGGTCGCCGTACCGACGGTGGACCGCGGGTTGGCGCCCATCCGCTCCTGGTCGACGATGATCGCGGTGGTCAGACCGTCGAGTACGTCGACCTCGGGGCGGGCCAGGTTCGGCATGAAGCCCTGGACGAACGCGCTGTACGTCTCGTTGATCAGCCGCTGCGACTCCGCCGCGATGGTGCCGAACACCAGCGAGCTCTTGCCCGAACCGGAGACCCCGGTGAACGCGGTCAGCCGGCGTTTCGGGATCTCGACACTGACGTCCTTCAGGTTGTTCACCCGCGCGCCGGTGACCCGGATCATGTCGTGGCTGTCGGCAACATGCTCGTCGGAGCTCATGTCTCTGTCTTCTCCAGGTGTCGTGGGTCAGGGGGCCTGGTTGATCCGGACGTGGTTGCCGGCCGGGTCGCGGAAGGCGCAGTCGCGGATGCCGTACGGCTGGTCCACCGGTTCCTGGATCACCTCGGCGTCGGTGGCCTGGAGGCGCTCGAACAGGCCGTCGAGGTCGTCGGTCTGGAGCACCACGGTCGCGTACGTCCCCTTGGCCATCATCTCGAGGATGACCCGTCGCTCGTCCTCGGTGAGGCCGGGGTCGACGGCCGGCGGGGTGAGCACGATCGAGGTGTCCGGCTGGCCGGGCGGGCCGACCGTGATCCAGCGCATGCCCTCGTACCCGACGTCCATCCGGACCTCGAAGCCGAGCAGGTCGCGGTAGAACTTCAGGGACTCTTCGGGATCGGTGTGCGGCAGGAAAGTGTTCAGAATCTTCAGGCTCATGGGGTCACGCTACGTGTCCGGGGCCCGGAGATGCTTCTCGATTCCTGATCGGTCGCGTGACCTGTTTCGCGACACACGACGGGATGCCGACGGTCGCGTCCGCCGCGTGCTCCTTGTACTGGCTCGGCGGCATCCCGACCAGCTCGGTGAACCGGGTACTGAAGGTCCCGAGCGACTGGCAGCCGACCGCGAAGCAGACGTCGGTGACGCTCATCCCGCCGCGCCGCAGCAGCATCATGGCGCGCTCGATCCGCCGCGTCATCAGATAACCGTACGGCGACTCTCCGTAAGCGCGCTTGAACTCACGGCTCAAGTGCCCCGACGACATGTGCGCGCCGCGGGCGAGCGCATCGACGTCGAGCGGCTGCGCGTACTCCCGGTCGATCCGGTCCTTCACACGCCGCAGCCGCGCCAGGTCCTCGAGGCGCTGCGCCTGCGTCGTACTGTTCCCCATCTCCGGAATCGTGCCACGTCAACGCAAGGAAGTCACCGAGAGGCGGCGACGAGCCGGTCAGCTCCGAGGACCCGTACCGCTCGCCTTCACCGCCGCCGCCGGACCCCCGCTCGTCGGGCGGCTGGCTGCGCCGTCGGTGCGCTCGGCTGTAGCGGTCACTCGCGGTGCGGGCTGGGCGCCGAGGGTGTGCTGAACGCTTCGGGCGAGCTCACTGTCGTGGCCGGTCGCGAGGGACTCGTTCACCGCCTTGACGCCGGCGTCGGCCGTGGCGTACCCCAGGCGGTAGGCGAAGTCCTGGTCCTGGTCGCCGACCGCGGGCGGGTTCCCGTACCGGCCCTGGAGCAGCGCCTCACTCATCGCGTTCCGGACGTCGGCGACCTTCTCCGGATCGGGTTTGTTCCACCGCTCCCCGTTCGTACCGGGATCGGCGGACGTCACGATCGAGGAGGCGGCCGTCTCGAGGGTTCGGTCGACATCGCCGCGGGCCATCTGCGCGCGCACGTTCGGCAGGAAGGGCGTGCTGTCGATGTGGGTGCCGACGTTGTCGTCGCGGATGTACTCCTCCGCGAGCCGTGCCGCGAACCCGTCGGCGAGGTTGCCCAGCGGGCCCTTCGGGAGGTCGGCCCAGCGTTCGCTCTGCCGCCATCCCATGCTGGCCGCGGCGCTCGCGTTGATCGCCGCGTCCGACCAGGGCACCTCGCTGCCGTTCTGCTCGAAGGCACGCAGCTGCATGGTCGCAGCGGTGGCGTCCAGCGCCTTGCGCCACCAGGCGTCGTCCGAGGGGTTGCGGTAGTTACCTGGTTCGACGTGCGACTGAGACATCGGCGCCCTTCAGCTGGTTCCGGATCGGCGACGACAAGATGTCACGCCAGCGGGTCAGCGACCGGCCGCCGCCAGTCCCAATCGTCGTCCGGTCCCACGACGAACGCGTTCAGGCTGGACGTCATCAGGTACGCCGTGGTCATCGAGCTCCCCAGTTCAGGTACGCGACATTGGCGAGGAGCCAGCCGAAGCCGATGGCTTGTTGGCCATCGCGTTCGGGAGTTGGTTGGTAGCGGTTGTACAGCGCGAGACAGTGCGCGTGGACCTGCGGATCCCACGGGCTCGCCTGCATCCACCGTGGCGCCTGGTGCGCGACCGAGGCCGCGCCGATCGCACCGCCGGCGACGGTGGTGTGTACGGCGGGCAGTCCGGCGGCGTCCGTGGTGGCGACGTTCTGCGTGAACGTCCTGGCGATCCGAGCCATGTCCCGCCCCGTGAACGCCAGCTTCGCGCGGAACGCCCGTACGGCGAACTCGACGTCGATCGCTCCGTGGCTGATGTCCTCGAACTGACGGGCCGGCCCTCCGGACGGCGTGAAGATCGACAGGTCGGTCGCCGGGTCGCCGCTCTTCGCGAACCCTTCGTAGATGTGCCCGCCCATCGGCCAGTAGTGCCATTGGTACGCGTCGCCGGCGTCGGTCACGAGCTGGCTCGCGAGCATCCGCCCCATCGCCGCGACCTTCGCCCGGTATCCGCGGTCGCCCGTGATCAGTGCGAGCTCGACGAGAGTCTGACCGAGGCCGACCGACTGGTTGATGGGTTGCTCGCACCCGTCGTACGCGAGCGGCTGGCCTTTCGGCCAAATCAGGTAACCGCCGTCGCGGTACTCCCAGTCGTGCACGGCGACCGCCTCGCGGCAGGCGGTCAGGTACTCGGCCGCCTTCGCCTGATACCGCCGCCGCAGGACGGGCGAGCCGAGGACGATCCGCACGAAGCTCGCGATCGGGTACGTGATCATGCCGGTGTGCACGGCGAAGATCACCGGCTCGCAATGCACTTCATACGTGCCAAGCCGGGGTACGTCGCCTGCGCGCGGCGTCGGCCGCCTGTCGATGGCGGTGAGCTGGAGCGGTCCGGGGGCGGCCGTGTAGATCCGAGTGACGGCGTAATCGGGACTGGCCGGGTCGAGGGACAGGTCTGTCAGCGTGACCGTGCGGTTCACGAAGGTGTTGACGAGCTTGACCGTGAAAGTGTCCGGACGGGACCCGGTGCTGACGGTGACCGTTGTGTCCTCGGCGTACGACAGGGCTTCGCGCAGGTCGAGCAGCGGCTGGCCGTTGCTGTCGGCAAGGGTTGCGTAGCCGGTGGTATACGGGTGGTCGGCGCGCCAGGCGGGTTGCGAGAGACCGCGGTAGTCCTGCACCCCGCGGACGCTGTCCCGGACCGAGAGCACCTGGTCGATGTTGTCGACGAGGCGGTCCAGGTAATAGGTGTCGCGGTACTTCTCGTACATCCGGACCAGGCCGAGCAGCACGTACGACTGGCTCCAGGCGAGCATCCCGGAGCGGCCGTCGCGATTGGTGTTGTCGTTCGGCTGGTCGGGTTGACCGGGGCCGCCTTGCTGGAAGAGGCGGTCCCAGTCGTCGAAGGTCTGGCGGGCGGTGTAGTCGATCCCGTCGGCGTACGCCGGGATTGCGGTCAGCCCGCCCGCGGCAACGGCGCCGACGGCTGTCAGGCGGAGGACGTCACGGCGGGACGGGCGGAAGTCGGTCATGGCGGGGCGGCCTCCCGGCGAGAGTGGGCTAGGCCACCATTCTCCCCGAGGGAATCGATTTACGGCAGGTCCAGGGCCAGTGGTAAATCGTTGAGGAACTCGGCCGCGTCGAACATCGCGCCGGCCGAGGCGACGCCTGACGACCGCGTCTGCCCGCCGAGGATCCGCCGTACCGCGCCGACGGCGAGCGGGGCCGAGATCGCATAGATGTCCTGACCGGTCGCGGTCGCGCGCACGTCGTCGCCGATACGCACGTCCACCACGAACGTCTGGTCGGAGCGGCCCTGCTCGTCGACGGCCGTCGGCGCCGGGGTGTCCGCGTCGGCCAGATCGCCGGCCGCTTCGAGCGTCATGTACGTGCGCACCTCGGGTACGGCGAGGTGGCTCGGGATGGTGACGATGTCGGCCATGCTGAACTCGGCGAGCACGCGGCGCCGGCCGAGCGGTTCCGGGAACGTCCAGTCCTGCTGAACCGGCGGGTCGTCGTGATACCGCAGCTTGCCCTCGGCGAACCGCACACGACGGCCGCTGCGGCGATCGTGTGAGACCTGGCCGGCGACACGGGTCCCGGGCGTCGGGTGCCAGCTGCTGAGTCCGTACGAGACGTGGACCGCGGGCGCGCTGGTCTCCTCCCCCAGGGCCGCCGTCGTCAGCAGGTCGCCGAGTCCGCCGTAGAACGCCATCGCCGGGACGACCGGTGTCGCGCTGCTCCTCGCGAGCGTGGACACGTTCGTCTCGATCTCGGCCGCGACATCGACGTACGGGATCCCCGCGCGGTTGGCCGCCTCGATGAGCGGTTCGGCGGTGAGCGCGAACGGACCGGCGCAGTTGATCACGGCCGCGGCGTTCTTCAGCGCCAGATCGAGGCCGTGCGGGTCGTCGGCGGCGGCCGGCCGGATCTCGAGGTCGCTCCAGTGCTGTTCGAGGGTCGCGGCGTTCCGGCCGGACACGATGGTGGGGAGGTCCTGCCGGAGCAGCTCCTCGACGACGAACCGGCCGGTGTGACCGGTGGCTCCGTAGACCACGATGGCGTTCATAGGTCCGAGTCTCGTCCGCTGCGGTCCGATTGCGTGAGAGTCCGGAACGACACCATCCGTACACTTTCGGACATGCACACCGTCGCGCTGGCGACCGCCGGCCATCTGCTGCACTTCGAGCTCGGGATCGCGTACGAGATCTTCGGCAACCCACCACTCGGAGCCGCCGAGTGGTACGACGTACGGCTGTGTGGACCGGGGCCCGTGCAGGTCGGGCCGTTCGTGGTGGAGCCTTCGGAGTCGCTGGAGTGGATCGCGGGCGCGGATACCGTGCTGGTGCCGGCTGTCGCGGACGTGGACGAGCCGCTGTCAGGTGAGCTGATCGAGGCAGTGCGGGCCGCTTCCGAGGCCGGTGCTCGGATCGCATCGTTGTGCACTGGGGCGTTCGTGCTGGGCGCCGCCGGGTTGCTCGACGGGCGGCTGGCGACGACGCATTGGGCGCATACCGACGTACTCGCTGCTCGGTTTCCGGAGGCGTTCGTCGATCCGGATGTGTTGTACACGGACAACGGGCAGGTGCTGACTGCGGCTGGGAAGGCGGCGGCGATTGATCTGTGTCTGCATCTGATCCATCTCGATCACGGGGCGACGGTCGCGAACACGGTGGCTCGGCGTCTCGTCGTACCGCCGCATCGGGCCGGTGGGCAGGCGCAGTTCGTGGCGACGCCGGTGCAGGTCAGCGGGGATCACGGGCTCGCGCAGCTGCTCGCGTGGGCCGAGGAGCGGTTGGACCAGCCGTTGACGGTGACGGATCTGGCGCGGCGGGCGAACACGAGCCCGCGGCACCTCGGGCGGCAGTTCCGTGCGGTGACCGGTCAGACGCCACTCCAATGGCTGCTGATTCAGCGAGTGCGGCGCGCCCAGCAGTTGCTCGAAGCCACCGATCACGGGATCGAGGCAGTCGCCGCCGCGGCGGGTCTGGGTACGGCGACCACCTTGCGCCGCCACTTCAAGCGCGTGGTCGGCGTGCCGCCCGACAGTTATCGACGCGCTTTTCGCAGCACTGGCTAGGGTGACCGGCATGGAGAGTTATCCGCGACGGATGCACACCGCGCTGGATACGACGGACGCGCGGGGGCTGGCCGAGTTCTACCGGGTGCTGTTGGGGTTGCGGTACCGCCCCGGAGACGAGCCGCCGGCCGACGGTACGACGGATAACGCGGACTGGCTGGTCCTCGTCGACGACGACGGCAACCGGCAGCTCGCGATCCAGCAGGTCAAGGTGCTCAAACGTTCCACCTGGCCGTCGCCCGACGTCCCGAAGCAGATGCATCTTGACTACGCCGTACCGTCGGTCGACGAACTGCGACGCCATCGGCAGCGCGCCGAGGAGCTCGGAGCGACGGTGTTGCTCGACCGGACCGGGGAAGAGTCCGAGCCGCTGTATGTCCTGGCCGATCCGGCGGGGCATCCGTTCTGTCTACTCGTGGGGGTTCTGTGAGCAAGCAAACCGGATATGCCGACGTCAACGGACTGCGGATGTACTACGAGATCCGCGGGTCCGGTGGTACGCCGCTCCTCCTGCTGCACGGGGGTTTGTTCAACATCGACCTGCAGTTCGGCCCGTTGCTCGACGGGCTGGCGGAGGGTCGGCAGGTGATCGCGGTCGACTTCCAGGGGCACGGGCACACGAACGACATCGACCGTCCGCTGGGCACCGCGGCACTCGCCTCGGACGTGGTCGCGTTCTTGGAGCAGCTCGGTATCTCGCAGGTGGACCTGTTCGGGTTCAGCGTCGGCGGCGCGGTCGCGCTCCACCTGACGATCAAGCACCCGGAGCTGGTCCGGAAGGCCGTCATCTCGTCGGTCCCGTACAACACGTCCGGCGAGCGCGAGGAGAACGCCGCCGTCGGCGAGATGAAGGTCGAGATGATCGCCGGGACGCCGATGGAGAGCGACTACCTGGCGAAGTCGCCGCACCCGGACCTCGAGCACCTCCAGGTCCTGCTCGACAAGCTCGGCGGCTACGACCGCGGCGGTTCCGGCTGGACCGACGACAACATCCGCGGCATCGCGGCACCGACGCTGCTCACGTACGGCGACTCCGACGCGGTCAAGCTCGACCACGTCATCCGCTTCCACCAACTCCGCGGCGGCGACGTGAACGGCGACTTCGTCGGCGTACCGGCCTCCCAACTCGCGATCTTCCCCGGCACCACCCACTTCGGCGGTCTCGCCCGTACCAACCTCGTCCTGGACACCGTCACCGCCTTCCTCGATGCCTAGGCGCGTCCGGGAGGCCGGCGCGGCCGACCTCGCCTCGATCCGTCGCCTCTACGACCAGCTGCATCCGAAGGACCCGCAGCTCGCTGACGCGGACGCCGACGCGATCTTCGCGAGCATCCTCGGCACACCCGGGCTCCACCTGTACGTGCTCGAGGACGAGGGCGAGGTGGTCGCGACGACGTACCTGAACCTGATCCCGAACCTCACCCGTGGCGGAGCGCCGTACGCCGTGATCGAGAACGTTGTCGTCGACGCGGAGCGGCGTGGGACCGGGCTCGGGAAGGAGCTGATGGCGGCGACGCTCCAGGCCGCGTGGGATGCCGGGTGCTACAAGGTGATGTTGATGACCGGCTCGCAGACCCCGGCGACGCATGCGTTCTATCGGCGCTGTGGGTTCGATCCGGACGAGAAGCAGGCGTACGTGCTGCGGCCGGCCTAGCCTGTGAGTTCTATGGACGAGTTGCGGGAGCTGATCGTCCGCGCTGACGGGCGTGAGGGAGCGATCGACGGGCTGTTGGTGTCGGTGGTGGATGCGCCGACACCGCCGACGGCTGGGCTGGCTTCGCCGACGTTCGCGTTGGTGGCGCAGGGGCGGAAGCGCCTGGCGCTCGGTGAGCAGGTCTTCGAGTACGGCGCCGGCGACTACCTCGTCGTCTCGGTGGACCTCCCCGTGACAGGACACTTTGTGGAGGCGTCGAAGAGCGCCCCATGCCTGGGAGCCGGGCTGGAGTTGCGGCCGGAGGTGATCGCGTCGCTGCTGCTCGACTCGGCGGAGAAGCCCGGTGGACCGGTGCGCGGACTGAGCGTGAGTCGAGCGTCCGTCGAGCTGATCGACGCGATGGTGCGGCTGCTCCGACTCCTCGACACTCCGGACGATGCGGCCGTCCTTGCGCCACTGGTCCAGCGAGAGATCCTCTGGCGGCTGCTCCGGAGCCCGCAAGGTGCCGCCGTACGCGAGATCGGGCTCGCCGACAGCAGTCTCTCGCACGTCGCCCGGGTGATCCGATGGATCCGCGACCACTACACCGAGCCGTTCCGCGTCGAGGACCTCGCGGCGATGGCCGGCATGAGCACGTCGGCCTTCCACCGGCACTTCCGCACGGTCACCGAACTGACCCCGATCCAGTTCCAGAAGAAAATCCGGCTGCACGAGGCCAGGCTGCGTGTCGTCGGCCTCGGCGAGGACGTGACGAGCGCCGGGTACGCCGTGGGTTACGACAGCCCGTCCCAGTTCAGCCGCGAGTACCGGCGTGAGTTCGGAATCCCACCGAGCCGCGATCACGGCAGGATCGTGCAAGTCTGAGCGAGGATTGATCTACCACCTCGTCAACGTCCACACGTCTACTGGAGTAGTACCGATTACCCATCCAGTAGGAGTTGTGCACGATCATGCAAATCGCTGTGATCACCGGCGGAAGTTCCGGCATCGGCCAGAGCGCCGCGTTCGAGCTCGCCAAACGCGGCACCGCCGTCGTCGTCACCTACCGCGGCAGCCGTGAACGCGGCCTCGAGACCGTGGAGCGGATCGAGAAGGACGGCGGTACGGCGGCCGCGCTGCCGCTCGACGTCAGTCGCCCGGACACCTTCGGCGAGTTCCGTACCGCGCTGACCGGCGTACTCGAGAAGTGGGGCCGCACCTCGTTCGACTTCCTCGTCAGCAACGCCGGCGTCGGGCAGCCGCCCGTGATGTTCGAGGACACCACCGAGGAACTGTTCGATCAGATGGTCGACGTCCACGTCAAAGGCCCGTACTTCCTCACCCAGACCCTCCTCCCCCTCCTCGCCGACAACGGCTCGATCGTCTACACCACCAGCACCTCCGCCCTCCCGACCGCTCGCCCGACCCCGGGGTACTCCGTCTACGCCAGCGTGAAGGGTGCGCAGATCGTCCTCACCCGCTATCTCGCCAAGGAACTCAGCGCTCGCGGGATCCGGGTCAACGCGGTCGCACCCGGCGTGACCCGGACCCGCCTCGGCGACGACGCGTTCGCTCAGCACCCCGAGCTGATCCCGCCCATCGCCAACCGCACCGCCCTGGGCCGCATCGGCGAACCCGACGACCTCGGCACGGTGATCGCCTTCCTCGGCTCCCCCGAAGCCGGATGGATCACAGCCCAGACGCTCGAGGCCTCCGGCGGCTACGAACTCTGACGACTCGCGGCGTGAGCGCTTAGTTGCGGAGTTGTGCGTTGAGCCGGGCGGCCTGCCGGGTGAGGTGGTCGCGTTCGGGGAGGTTGGGCGCCGCCTGGGCCGCTTCGGCGTACAGCTGTGCAGCGGTCGCGAGATCACCGTTCCGCTCATGGAGGTACGCCATGGCGGCGGTACGGCGGCCCATTGTGCCGACTCGTGCCCATGGGACGGAGACGCTGCGGGGTTCTCGACATCGTGGCGCGGACGAACTTCACGATTCTTCCGGCCAGGCGTCGCCCCAGGTGGTACGGCGGGCCGCTCGGTAGGTGCCGTCCGACTTCGGGATCACCGCCTGTTCCGGCGTACCGGCCGACGTGCAGAGGTCGAGCATGATCCGGTTCTTCGGGTGGCCGGGTCTGCGGATCACGCGGGCCGGCGCCGGCCGGGCCGGGTGGCGGGTCGCGACCAGGTAGGTGAACTTCTCGTCCTCGAAGTTGCGGGTGCCGTCCTTCAGCATGCGATGAAGTTCGGTGCGCGGGAGCCGGACGGCGAAGTGGCACCAGTCGACCGGGCACGGACCTGCGTGCGGGCAAGGCGCCGCGATCCGGAAACCCTGGTTGAGCAGCAGGTCTCGGGCTTCGAGGGTACGGCGGTGGCCGCACGGGGTTCCTGGCTCGACGAGAACGATCGTGGTGGCGGCGCGCGCGGCGGTGTGGATCAGGTCGCGGCGCGCGTTCTCGGTGAGCTCGTTGAGGACGTAGGCGATAGTGATCAGGTCCACCGGTTCGCGCGGCATCCAGTCGCGGAGGTCGGCCGCCGTCCAACGCCACCCACCAGCGCCGTTGGTGGCTAGTTGTTGGCCGAGGTGGATGGCGGCGGGTTGGCGTTCGATGATCTCTGTTCTGACGGTCGGCCAGAGCGCGGCGACGGCCCAGGCAGCCGCGCCGGTGCCTCCGCCGAGATCCAGGTGCGTGGCGAACGACGCGTCCACCCGCCGCCCGGCTTCCGCGAGCGCCCCGTGCAGAGCCCGAACCGTGGCGGGCATGCGAGTGACGGCGTACGCGAGGGCATCAAGCGGGTCGCTGATACCCGGCGTGGTGTCGTCGATCTGCTCGGTGCGGTAGCGCTGTGAGAGTGCGGTGACGCGGCGGCGCAACTCGTGCTGCGGTACGCCGCTGAGCGCCCGTGCGAGGGCAGCGTGCAGTTGGGTGTCCACGGAGGACATGAGGAAACTCCGGTTCGGTCGGCACGGAGTGCGCGCCTGCATCAGGGCGCACGTGATCCGCGGCCAGACGCCGCGACGCACCAACCGGTCCGGAAGAAGAAGCTGTCAGCCTGTCAGCAGGCAGCAGCCGAGGAGGGATTGGCGCGGAACCGGATAACCTTGCACGCCATCACACACCTCCTCGGGTCAGCACGACCGTAACAGAGCTGTCCTCTCCTGGCTGCTGCTTTTACCGGCCCTCCGACGTACAGAGGCACACCTTGTTGCCCTCCGGGTCCGCGAGGACGATGAACGCCGGCGCCTCGTCGTCGTACGCGACGGTCCCACCCGCGGCGATCGCGGCCTTGATCCGCGACGGGACGACCTCGGGCGGCAGCCAGAGGTCGAGGTGGAAGCGCTGACGTGGTGTCTCGTGCGGGTCGGTGCCCTGGAACCAGAGATTGGCGACGCGACCGGTCGGGTCGCAGACATCGTTGCCCCGGAACGAGTCGGTGCTGCCCGTGAGGACCGCCGCCCAGAACGGACCGATCGCCGAACGGTCGGGGGTGTCCAGAGCGATCTCCAGTTGCGCCACAGCTCCCGGCTGCGCGATCAGCCCGTGCTCGACCGCGATCGCGCTGACTTGCCGCGCCACCGCCTCGTCCTTGCTGACCGCATCGACGTACGTCGGACCGAGCCGTAACTCGGGCACGACCGCACCGGCCGCGAACGCGTCACCCACAGCCGCCACGAAGCGCGCGCCATCGGCGTACGAGTCGATCAGGTACCTCGCGTGCAGCGCCTGCTGCAGCTTGCGCCAGTCGGGCAACCCCGCATCCGTCACCATGTGTACCTCCTTGACCAGACACTACGATCCGCCACCGACAGTTCTCGCTTCCAGGGTCGCGAGATCGCGCTCGGCGAACCGGCGGTGCTCGAACTCCTCGCTCAGGATCGCGCCGAGACAATCGCTGACGACATAGCTGTCCGACGGCGGGTAACCGGAACCCGGCGTCGGCGTCGTCTGCTCGGTCAGGCGCTCGTCGGTGAGGTGCGCGAAGAACGCCCGTACCGTTGCTATCCGATCGGCCCGCAGAGCGAGGACTTCGTCGAGGGACGGGCGCGCGGCGTGGTCCCGCGGTACGGGCGGGGTGTCGTGCATCTCGTCGTGCGGCAGGTCCAACGGGTCCCACGGCTCGGGCTCACCGAGGACTGCCCGGCGTACCCAGGCGTCCGTCGCGAAGATCAGGTGCCGCAGCGTCTCGATGAACGACCACTCGCCGTCGACCGACTCGTGCAGCAGTTCGGGCGGCAGCCGACGGGCCTTCGTCACGGTCTCGCCCCACATCTGCTCGAGCAGGTCCCACGCTTCGCGATAGCCGTCGGCGTCCGTCGGGCGCATCCGTTCGCGGCCCGGGTACCGGCGGTTGAGCTCGGCGTCGATCAGCGGTACGACGTCGATTCCCCACACCGTCAGGTTCCGGATGTCACCGTCGAGCGACACGTCGTACAGCAGCGCGCCGCGGATCGTCGCGCCGGTCAGGTTCACGTTCTCGAAGTGGGCGCCGGTGAGGTCGACGTCGTGGAACACCGCACCGGCCAGGTTCTGGTCCTTGAACTCGGTCACGCGGTTCAGCGTCGCAGACCCTCGTCCGGCTGAGAACCGCGCGCGGTCCTGCGCCGTGATACATCTGCAGTCGGTACGCCGCCCTCGGACGGTCACGTGCGCGCGTGCCGTCCGCCTACCCACCGAACGGAGCGGCATGTACCGCAGGCTCGTCCTCAAGCTCTCCGGCCAGGCGATCGCCGGGCCGAACGACTTCGGTTTCGACGGTGATCGCCTCACCCATCTCGCGACCGAGGTCATCGCGCTGCGCGCCACCGGCGTACAGGTCGCGGTCGTGGTCGGCGGTGGGAACGTGTTCCGTGGAAACCGCGCGGCGGACTGGGGTATCGACCGGGTCGAGGCGGACAACATCGGGATGCTCGGCACCGTCATCAACGCGGTGCTGCTGCGCGGCCGGCTGGCGGCGCTCGGGGCGCACGGGGTGCGGCTGATGACCGCGATCCCGATCAACAACCTCGCGGAGCCGTACGTCCGGTTGCGCGCGCTGCGGCACCTCGAGAAGGGCGCGATCATCCTCCTTGCCTGCGGCAACGGGCAGCCGTTCACGACGACCGACTACCCGTCGGTGCAGCGCGCGGTCGAGCTCGACGCGGACGCGCTGCTGGTGGCGAAGAACGGCACCGACGGCGTGTACGACGCCGACCCGAACCGGCACCCCGACGCACAGCGCTTCGACCACCTGTCGTACGACGAGGTCATCGACCGCGGCCTCGGCGTGATGGACCAGTCCGCGTTCATTCTCGCCCGCGACCACCACCTCCCCCTGCACGTCTTCGACATCGACCGCCCCGGCGCCGCCGCCTCCATCGTCAACGGCACCAAACTCGGCACCACCATCACCTGAGCTCGCGCCCGATCACGTCAAGATGCGCCTGAAACCAGTCCCCACCGGCACGGTGCTCTGCCTGTAACGCCATCAACGACCACAGCACGCGGTACTTCGCGAGGGTCGTGCCGGGTGCGTCGATCGCGCCGTACCCGTCCCTGAAGGCGGTTGTTGCTTCGGGGCCCGCCATCGAGACGCGTGCCAGGTCGAACAGCGGATCGCCGTACCGAGCGTCTCCCCAGTCGAGAATCCCGGTCAGATCAGAGCCGTCGGCGTACAGATGCCGTGGGTGCAGATCGCCATGCAGCAGGACCGGCGTCACGCCGCTCACACCGTCGATGAACCGAGGCATGACCTCCCGCACGCGGGAGGCGAGTTCCGTCGGCAGCACGTCGAGCTGTTCCAGCGTCCGCGACAACTCCGCTCCCCAAGAAACCGACGAGTCCACGAGAGCGTGCGAGCGCCTGACACACTCGCCGGCTTGCCGAAGAACCGTGCTCAGGTGCGGTCCGGTGAGCGGGCGCCCCGCGAGTTCGCGCGTGATCAGGTACTCCGGTCCGACGCCGACCACCTCCGGCGCGGGAACACCAACCCCGCGCACGAGCTCGCAGACGCGCGCCTCCTCGGCAGCTGTGGGGCCGGACTTCAGGTAGTAGGTGCCGCCGGGGCCGTGGAGGCGGAAGTTCTGGTTCCCCACGAAACCGTTGACCGGCTCGACGTGGGTGATCGGACCGACGTACGACTCAGCCAGAGCGATGGGGTTCAGCATCGGGGGCAGCTTACGGAAGGTGTAGACGTCGGCTAAATAGTTTGTGGGGGTTACGCCGTAATTGGTGTACTCGGGGTGTCCGAGTAGGTGTTGAGAAAGGTTGTCCGTCATGCGAGCTCGCTTCATGTCTCTTGCGGAAACCAATGGCACCTGTTCGAAGGACATGAAGCTTCGTGGAATTACTGAACCTTGGGATCTTGGCGCATGTTGACGCCGGGAAGACCAGCCTGACCGAGCGGCTGCTGTACGCCGCCGGCGTCATCGACGAGGTCGGGAGCGTCGACGACGGGAACACCCAGACCGACTCGCTGGCGCTGGAGCGGCAGCGTGGGATCACGATCAAGTCGGCGGTCGCGTCGTTCGCGCTGCGCGGTACGAACCCGGTCATCGTCAACCTGATCGACACCCCGGGACACCCGGATTTCATCGCCGAGGTGGAGCGCGCGCTGGGCGTGCTCGACGGCGCGGTCCTGGTGGTGTCCGCGGTCGAGGGCGTCCAGGCGCAGACCCGCGTCCTGATGCGGACCCTGCAACGTCTGCGGATCCCCACTCTCATCTTCGTCAACAAGATCGACCGCCGAGGCGCGCAGTACGACGGCGTACTGCGGCAACTCGCCACCAAACTCACCCCGGCAATCGTTCCGATGGGCGAGGCGACGCACCTCGGCACGCCCGAGGCGACGTTCAAGCCGATCGTCCAGGAGGACACCCTCCTCGACACGCTCACCAGGAACGACGACAACCTCCTCCAGCAGTACGTCGACAACGAGCCGCTGTCCCTCGACAAGACACTCGTCGCGCAGACGCACGAGGCGATCGTCCACCCGGTGTACCTCGGATCCGCCATCACCGGCGCCGGCACCGAGGCGCTCGCCGACGGCATCCGGGACCTCCTCCCCCGCGCCCGCATCACCGACGGACCGACCGAAGGTGCCGTCTTCAAGGTCGAACGCGGACCGGCCGGCGAGAAGATCGCGTACGTGCGGATGTTCGCCGGCACCCTCGCCGTTCGCGACCGAGTCGGTTTCGGCACGAGCGAGGCGAAGGTCACCGCGCTACAGGTGTTCGACGACGGCGGACCCACCTCCGCACACGCCGTACAGGCCGGTCAGATCGCCAAGGTCTGGGGCCTCGCCACCATCAAGATCGGTGATGTGGTGGGGAACATAAATGCCACCGAGCGCCCACTTCTTTCCCAACCCGCCGCCTTCGCGCCGCCGACGTTGGAGACGGTGGTGTCCGCGCGGAAGCTGTCGGACAAAGGCAACCTCCGCGTCGCGCTCACGCAGCTCGCCGAGCAGGACCCGCTGATCAACCTGCGCCAGGACGACCTCCGGCAGGAAACCTACGTCTCGCTGTACGGCGAGGTGCAGAAGGAGGTCATCGAGACCACGCTGGCGACCGAGTTCGGGATCGCGGTCGACTTCCGTGAGACGACCACGATCCACATCGAGCGGATCGTCGGCACCGGCGCGGCGGTCGAGTTCAACAAGAAGGACGCGAACCCGTTCCTCGCCACCGTCGGCCTCCGGGTCGAGCCGGCGCCGATCAACGCCGGTGTCAGCTTCGAACTGGAAGTCGAACTCGGCTCGATGCCGTACGCGTTCATCAAGGCCGTCGAGGAGACCGTCCGCGAGACGCTGCACGAGGGTCTGCACGG
This sequence comes from Kribbella sp. NPDC043289, assembly GCF_056436705.1. NCBI lineage: Bacteria > Bacillati > Actinomycetota > Actinomycetes > Propionibacteriales > Kribbellaceae > Kribbella > Kribbella sp. NPDC043289. The sequence continues at coordinate 1,387,424 of NZ_JBWKCB010000001.1, read as the reverse complement.
CTGGCAGATCCCCGACGCCCGAGTCTTCATGACGCACTCGGGGTACTCCGCCCGGCAGAGTCACGCGCACGCCGTCTTCGACAAGAGCATGTCCAGCACCGCCGGCGACTTCCGCAACCTCACCCCGCTGGTCCTGATGACGGCGCTCCAAGAGGCCGGTACGTCGGTGCACGAGCCGATGCACCGGTTCCGGCTGGAGATCCCGACCGACACGACCCGCGCCGTACTGTCGGCTCTCACGAAGCTCCGGGCGATTCCGCAGGTCCCGGCGCTGGCCGCGGAAACCTCAACCCTGGAAGGAGAAATCCCCGCGGCCGCCGTTCACGAACTCGAGCAACAACTTCCGGCCCTCACCCGCGGTGAGGGTGTGCTGGAGTCGGCGTTCGAGCGCTACCACCCGGTGACCGGATCGATCCCGAACCGCCCGCGCACCGACCACGACCCGCTCAATCGCCGCGAGTACCTGCTGCACGTCCAGCGCCGGGTCTGATGCCGTGTCTAATTCCGTGCACGACGTTGGCGCCGAGGTCGTCGTCCGTGACGATCTCGGCGTCCAGCCCGTACTCCGTCATCACCGCCCGCGCGATCGGCGCCTGACGCTCACTCATCTCCACGAACAGATGACCACCCGGCGCCAGCCACTCCACGGCACCGGCCACCACCCGCCGCAACGTCGCGAGACCGTCCGGCCCGCCATCCAACGTCACGTGCGGCTCGTACAACCGTGCCTCAGGCGGCAACAACCGGATCTCGTCTGTCGGCACGTAAGGAACATTCGCCAGCAGTACGTCGACCGCGCCCCGCAACCGCTCCGGCAACGCCGCGAACAGATCGCCCTCATACACGGTCCCTCCCCACGGCAGGAGGTTCCGCCGGGCACACCGCACCGCGGCCGGCTCGATGTCGGCGGCGTACAACGACACATCGCGCTCAGCCGCTACTGCGGCCCCCAGCGCGCCCGACCCACACCCCAAATCCACAACAACAGCGCCCTCAGCGGTCACCTCCACCGCCTCGGACACGAGGAACTCGGTACGCCGTCGCGGAATGAACACCCCCGGGTCGACGGCAATCCGCAACCCGCGGAACGACGCCCACCCGACGACGTACTCCAACGGCGACCCGGCGACCCGCTGGTCGACCATGGCCGCGACCTCGGCCGCGTCTCGGGCGGTGCCGACGATCAACTCGGCCTCGTCCTCGGCGAACACGCACCCGGACGCACGCAACCGTTCGACGAGCACGCCGAACTCAACAGCTGGAACAGGAGAAACAGACACCGAACCCCTTCGAACTACGAGGCTCCCGCGATCAGCCGACGCTGATCACTCGAGGCGGGAGCAATTGACCTGCCTGCGAGATCGGTCCCACCTCCTTCGGTCCGCGGTACGTCCTGACAAGCGTCAGCTTACCCGAACGCGTTCACCCCGGTGAGCTCCGCCGAGACCGTCCACAACCGGGCCGCCGACGCCGGGTCGATCGCGTACGGACGCACGCCCGGCGCATCGTCCGTCGACACCTCCGCGATCTCACAGTCCTCGCAGAACACGCCACCGAGGCCGTCCAGAGCAGGCGAGGTCGCGGCCCACACCGAGGTCGCCGCACCCTGCTCCGGGCTCTTGAACGCGACGTGCGGAGTTCCGTCCTCGTCGATCCACCCGTAGCCGACCATCTCCTCGTGGGTCAGGTGCCGCTGCAACGGCGTGAGGATCCCACCCGGATGCAGCGCGAACGCCCGTACCCCGGAATCCTTGCCCAGGGCATCGAGCTGGACGGCGAACAGGACGTTCGCGGTCTTCGCCTGCCCGTACGCCGCCCACTTCTCGTACCCCTGCCGGAACTCCAAGTCGTCCCACCGGATGTCCGACCGCCGGTGCCCCGTCGACGAGACCGACACCACCCGCGCGCCGCCGTCCGCCACGATCGCCGGCCACAGCCGATTGACCAGCGCGAAGTGCCCCAGGTGGTTCGTCGCGAACTGCGCCTCCCACCCTGGGCCGACCCGCGTCTCCGGCGACGCCATGATCGCCGCGTTGTCGATCATGATGTCGATCGACCGCCCCGACGCGAGGAACCTGTCCGCGAATGCGCGAACGCTGTCCAGATCCCCCAGATCCAGCTCGTCCACCTCGGCGATGTCGCCCAGCGCCTCCCGCGCGACCTCGGGCCGCCGCGCGGGTACGACGACGTGCGCGCCGGCCTTCGCCAGCGCCTTGGTGGTCTCCAGCCCGAGACCGGAGTACCCGCCGGTGACGATCGCCAGCTTGCCGGTCAGGTCGATCCCGGCGAGGACGTCGTCCGCGGTGCTGTCGTGCCCGAATCCCGAGCCGATCTTGTGTTGTGCACTCATGTCTCCGAGCGTACGAATTAGAGCTCGCTCTAGGTCAAGTCCCCGAGGTGCGGGTTCTTGCGCAGCGAGTCCGCCAGCCGCTGCAGCGCCGGGTTCGGGTTGTCCGGGCTCCAGCACGCGTGCAGCGTCACCGAATGGGCGTCGGCCGCGTCCAGCTCGCGGTACCGGACGCCCTCGACCTGCATCGCCATGATCGAGCGCGGGATCAACGCGCACCCCAGGCCGGCACGCACCAGCGCGAGCATCGTCGGCACCTGCGAAGCCAACTGGCTCACGGCGTACCGGTCCATCCCGATCATCGCCGCACAGATGTCGTGCAGGTACTGCGATCCCTCGGGGCTGTACCCGATGTAGTCGTTGGTGGCGTCGACCAGCGACACCGGCCCGTCGCCGGACGCCAACGGATGCGCGGCGGGTACGGCGAGTACGAGGTCCTCCGAGTGCACGAGCAACGACTCGAACTGCGACGGGATCGGCGGCCGCACCAGGCCGATGTCGATCTCCAGGTTCGCCAGCGCCTCGAACTGCGCCGGACTCACCAACTCGGTCAGCTCGGCGGTCACGCCGGGCGTCCGTTTCCCGACCATCGTGAGGAAGTCCGCGAGGACGGCGTACGCGCCGATCGCGGTGAAGGCGAGCCGCAGGGTCCCGGTGGTTCCGTCGGCGGCGCGGCGGGTCGCCTCCGGCGCGACCTCGAGCAGCGCGAGCACGCGGCGGGCGTGCTCGAGGAATACCCCGCCGGCCGCGGTCAGCCGGACGCCGCGGCCGGTGCGGTCGAACAGCCGGACGTCGAGCGTTCGTTCGAGGCCCTGGATCTGCCGGGTCAGCGGCGGCTGGGTCAGATTCAGGCGCTGCGCCGCGCGGCCGTAGTGCAGCTCCTCGGCGACGGCGACGAATCCACGCAGTTGCTGCAGCGACAGGTCCATGCCGGCAATACCACCACAGCATCGGTCGATACGAAAAGGGGCTTGGACCTGCATAACGGAAAGCGCCTACCGTCAAACCACGTCCGAACGCTAAGGAGCCCACCCGGTGCCGAAACTCGCCGCACTCTTCTCCCCCGAACGCGCCGCCGACGTGGTCGACGCGGACACCCGCCGACTGCTCGAGGACCGCTTCGACGTCGTGTGGGCAACCGCCGACCACGCCGCGGGCCCCGGTTCCCTGGCGAAACCGCCGGCCCTCGACCCGGCCGCCGTACCGGTCCTGGCCGCGGGCGCCGACGTCCTGCTCACCAGCTGGGGTACGCCGCACCTCGGCAAGGAACTGTGGTCGGACGGGAACGGGCCGAAGGTCGTCGCGCACGCCGCGGGCACGGTCAAGAACCTGATCGACCCGGTGATCCTCGACCAGGGCGTCGGCGTCTTCTCGGCCGGTCCGCGGATCGCGTGGTCGGTCGGCGAGTACTGCCTCGCCTCGATGCTCACGCTGGCTCGGCGACTGCCCCGGTTCGACGGTGCCGTCCGCGCCGGCGGGTGGAAGCAGACGGAGTACCGCGGTCATGAGTTGGCGGGCGCGAAGGTCGGCATCATCGGCGCCAGCAGCACCGCCCGCGCGCTGATCACGCTGCTCAAGCCGTTCGGTTGCGACATCGCGGTGTACGACCCGTATCTGTCGGACGAGCGGGCCGCGGAGCTCGGCGTTCGGACGACGACTTTGGAGGACGCGGCCGGCGGGCCGTTCCTGAGCATCCATGTCCCGAACGTTCCGGAGACCAAGGGCATGATCACCCGCGAACTGATCGCGAACCTGCCCGACGGCGCGGTGGTGGTGAACTCGTCCCGCGGCCTCGCGATCGACCAGCCGGCGCTCCTCGACCACGCACTCGACGGCCGGATCTACGCCGCCCTCGACGTCTACGACCCCGAGCCGCCGACCTTCGACGCGACAACCCTGGCGTGCCCGAACCTCCTGCTCACCCCGCACGTCGCGGGCGACACCGCCGAGGGCCACCTCGCGCTGGCCGGTTACGTCCTGAAAGACGCGCTGAGCTGGCTCGAGGACGGGACCCGCGGACCGAGCTTCGTCGACCCGGCCGTCTGGTCGATCGCCGCCTGAAAGGACCGCCGATGTCCCGCATTACACAAGTCGAGGTCTTCCCGGTCGCCGTCCCGTTCGCCCGCCGGTTCGTGCTGGGCAGCGGCGCCGTCGGTGCCCCCGACGCGGCGCCCGATCAGGCCGGCGCGGTGATCTTCGTCAAGCTCACGACCGAGGACGGCGTCGTCGGGTGGGGCGAACAGCGCGCGCTGCCGAGCTGGAGCTACGAGACCGCCGAGACGATGGCCGTCGTCATCCGCCGGCACCTCGCGCCGATCCTGCTCGAACTGACACCGTTCGACGTCGAGTTGTTCCACCAGCGCGCCGCCAAGCGACTCAGCCCGGCGGTCTCGAACGGCTTCCCGTTCGCCCGGGCCGCGGTCGACGTGGCGATGCACGACGCGGCCGGCAAGCTCGCCGGCGTCCCGGTGCACGCCCTGCTCGGCGGCAAGGTGTACGACGAGATCCCGCTCTGCTCGGCCATCGGGGTCGGGGACCCGGACGCGGTCCGAGAGCACGCGCAGCAGTCGTCGGACTATGCGGCGTACAAGGTCAAGATCGGGGGCGATCTGGACGCCGACACCGCGGCGATCGAGACGGTCGCCGAAGTCGCCGGCGGTAAACCGCTCTGGCTCGACGCCAACCAGTCGTACCGTCCGGCGGCGCTCAAACAGCTCCGGGACCGTACGGCGCACCTCCGCACCATCCATTGCGTCGAGCAACCGGTGCCGAGCACCGACACGCTCGCCATGCAGCGGCTGCGCGAGCTGATCGACCTCCCGATCGCGATCGACGAGGGCAGCTTCTCCGCGCAGGACCTGGCCCGGGCGATCCGCCTGAACGCCGCCGACCTGGTGGTGGTCAAGGTCTGCAAGTCCGGAGGCCTCCGCAACGCCCTGAAAACCGCCCAGACCGCGCTCGCCGGCGGTCTCGAGATCCTCGCCAGCGGCCTCACCGACTGCGGAGTCGCGTTCGCCGCCGCGCTGCACGTGTTCAGTCAGCTCGAGCTCGCCCTGCCCGCAGAGCTCAACGGGCCGGAGCTGCTGACCGATCTGTACGTGGAGGGGCTGAGCATCACCAAGGCCGTCGCGACGGTCCCCACCGCCCCTGGATTGGGCGTCGAGGTCGACGAGGAGCGGATCCGCGCCGAGTCGATCGACCTGCTCTACCGGTGAGGAGAACCATGCGCACCACCCTGCCCCGCCGCCGCTTCCTCGAGTTGACCGGCCTGGCCGGCCTGGGGCTCGCCGCGGCCGGCTGTTCCTCCGGTCCACCGTCCGGCACCGCCACCTGGTCCATGTGGTCGAGCAGCGCCGCCGAGAAGAAGGTCTGGGAAGACTTCGGCAAGTACGTCGAACAACAGCTCGCGCTGAAGTCCGTCGCCACCCTGACCCCGTCGAACGGCTACCCGACCAAACTCGACCTCCAGCTCGTCAGCGGTACTGCGGGCCTGGTCACTGCACTCAACGGCACCCTGATCCCGACGTACGCCGCTCGCGGCGCGCACCGCCCGCTCGACGACCTGATCGCCGCGGACCCCGACTTCCAGCTCGACGACTTCTACGACACCAGCCGCCGGATCTCGAGCTTCAACGGCAAGACGTACGCGATCGGCTTCGACGTCGCGCCGACCGTCATGTACTACAACAAGGACCTGCTGAAGCAGCAGGGCATCCCACTGCCGTCGAAGACCGAACCGATGTCGTGGGCGACGTTCCGCGATCTCGCCAAGCAGCTCACCAAGCCCGGTCAGTACGGCTTCACCTGCGCACCCGCGATCGACGACCTGGTGTCGTGGATCTACTGCGCCGGCGGCAACGTGATGAGCGAGGACGCCAGCCGCAGCATCCTCGGTGAGCCCGAGGCGATGCAGGCGCTGCAGTTCGTCATCGACCTGTTCGTGAAGGACAAGGTCACGCCACCGATCAAGAACCTGGTCACCGAGAGCTCGCTGTCCAACTTCATGCAGGGCAACGTCGCGTTCATGCAGAACGGGCCCTGGCAGGTCGTGAACGCGCGGAAGGCGAAGTTCGACTGGGACATCATCCCGTTCCCGGCCGGAGCAGCCGGCAGCACGCCGCGGGTCTCGGGCTCCAGCTTCGCGATTCCCTCGGGGGTCCGCGATGGTGCGCAGCTCGAGCTCGCGTGGAAGCTGCTCAAGGCGCTGACCAGTACCGGAGCGCTCGACATCTACGCGAAGGCCGGCCGCAACAACCCGGCCCGGCTCAGTGCCGGGAGCGCGTTCCAGCCGCCGCCCGACAACCTCGGCATCGTCCAGCAGATCCTGGCCGGCAAGCTCGCCGGCGGGCACGCGTTCGACGTCACCACCAACTGGAACCAGGTCAAGCAGCTGCTCGGTCAGGATCTGCCGCGGACGTTCCTCGGCCAGGTCTCGGTCGCCGACGCGATCGACGGGCTCACCCCGCGTCTCGACGTACTGATGCGGCAGCACAAGGACACCATCCGCCAAGCCTCTGCCAGGAAGGGGTGATCAGATCATGGCCGTCGACACCGTATCTCCAGTGACCACACCGGTGACCCCACGCGAGGCCCCGAAGCCGCGCTGGCGGAGTCGCGAAGCGCTGACCGCGTGGCTGTTCATCCTGCCCAGCCTCATCGGCTTCCTGATCTTCACCGCCGGCCCGGTCGTCGCCGCCGGCGTCATCTCGCTGCTGAACTGGAACCTGTTCAGCGCACCCACCTGGGCCGGTCTGCACAACTTCGCCCGGCTCGGCCCCGACCCGACGTTCTGGTCGGCGCTCGGCAACACGGCGTACTTCACGCTGCTCAGCGTGCCGCTGACGATCCTGGTCAGCCTGGCGCTGGCGTTGCTGCTCAATCAGGGACTCAAGCGGATCGCCGTCTTCCGGTCGCTGCTCCTGTTGCCGTACGCAACCATCACGGTCGCGGTGGCGTTCGTCTGGATCTGGCTCTACATCCCGCACGACGGCCTGGTGAACGCCGTGCTCGGGTGGTTCGGCATCGGCGGACCGGCGTGGCTGATCTCGGACAACTGGGCGATGCCGGCACTGATCCTGATGAGCGTCTGGAAGAGCTTCGGCTTCGGCATGGTCGTCTTCCTCGCCGGACTGCAGGCGATCCCGCAGCAGCTGTACGAAGCCGGACGAGTCGACGGGACGTCGCCGTGGAACAGCTTCCGGCACATCACGCTCCCGATGCTGTCGCCCGCACTGTTCTTCGTGATCGTCACGTCGGTGATCGGCTCGTTCCAGGTCTTCGACCAGGCGCTGATCATGACGAACGGCGGCCCGGGCACGCGCACCACCACGCTGGTCATGTACATCTACCGGACCGGCTTCGAGAACTACGACCAGGGGTACGCCGCGGCGCAGTCGCTCGTGCTCTTCGCGTTCATCGTGATCATCACCGCGGGGCAGTTCCTCTTCCAGCGGAGGCTGGTGCACTATGACAACTAGCGCGATAACTAGCCGAACAACTAGTGGCACAACTGAGATCCGCCAGAAGGTCGTGGTGTTCACCTGCTTCCTCGTGACCGCGATCACCCTGGTCCCGGTCGTCATGATGGTGCTGGTCGCGTTCCAGTCCGACGCCGAGTCGATGGCCGCCAAGCCGTCGTTCTGGCCGAGCAGCTGGCACCCCGAGAACCTGACCCGCTCATTCGATCTGGTGCCGCTCGGCAAGTACCTGCTGAACACCGTCTACTTCGCTGCCGGTACGACGATCCTCGAAACGGTCACGGCCGCGCTGGCGGCGTACGCGTTCGCCCGACTGAACTTCCCCGGCCGCAGCTGGTTGTTCGGGATCTATCTCGCGACGTTGATGATCCCGTCGCAGGTGACGCTGATCCCGCAGTTCGTGCTCGTCGCGAAGCTGCACGGGATCGACACCTGGCCGGGGATGATCCTGCCGCACGCGTTCACCGCGATCGGGGTGTTCCTGCTCCGGCAGTTCTTCCTCGGCATCCCGCGCGACTACGAGGAGGCCGCGCGGCTGGACGGCGCGAACCGGTGGCAGGCGTTCGTCCGGGTGATCGTGCCACTCGCGGTCCCGGCGATCGCGACGCTCGCGGTGTTCAAGTTCATCGGCCAGTGGAACAACCTGCTGTGGCCGCTGGTGATCTCCAACAGCGACGCGACCCGCACCGCGTCGGTCGGCCTGCAGGTGTTCCAGGACACCAACGGCACCCAGTGGAACCTGCTGCTGATGGCGGCGACCGTCACCACGATCCCGCTGATCATCCTGTTCTTCCTCACGCAACGCTGGTTCGTCCGAGGTATCACCATGAGTGGGCTGGGAGGCCGCTGAACATGTCCTATCTGTGGTCCGTTTTCACCAAACCGTGGGCGGGACTGCCCGGGGCCGAACTCGGCCGGCTGATCGCCGGCATCGGGTTCGGTGGCGCCGAGGTGCCGGTGCGCGACACGGCGTACGTCACACCGGCGAACGTCGAGGCCGAGCTGCCGAAGTTCACCGCACAGTTACGGGCCGAGGGCATCGAACCGATCAGTGTCGCGAGCGACCTGTCCGAGCCGGTGTTCGCGGCGTGCGCCGAGTCCGGCGTACCGATGATCCGGATCATGGCCGAACTCGGACCCGACGGGTACGCCGCCTCGGTCGGGCGCAACCGCGAACTCCTCGAGCAGGCGGTCGCGCTGACCGAGCGGTACGACGTACAGGTCGGTGTGCAGCCGCACCACGGGCGCTACGTGTCGTCGACGCTCGGCGTACTGCAACTCCTGGAAGGGCTGCCGTCGCGGTTCAAGCTCGTGTGGGACGCGGCGCATGATGCGTTGGCCGGTGATCATCCCGCGGTGACGCTCGAGCTCGGCGCGGAGCGGCTCGGGATCGTGAACCTGAAGAACGTGCACTACCAGCGCACCGACGCCGGGTGGAAGACGAACTTCGTGGAGGCCGAGGACGGGTTGTCCGACTGGTCGGCGGTGTTCTCCACGGTGCAGCAACTCTCGTGGAGTGGGCCGGTGTGCCTGACAGCGCAGTACTCCGATTCCGCAGTACCGGTGGAGGAACGACTTCGGAGAGATCTGCATTTCGCTGTCACATCGGCCGCGCAGCATCCGTCAAGGCAGTGACATCAACAGACACTGACCCGATGGAGAACCTCCCATGCAAGCACGGATGACCAACCCCGCTCAGATCCTGCCGGACGCCACCAAGGGCATCCAGAACATCTACAAGGCGATCGGGCAGTCCGGCACGGACGGCAGGACGCTCGAGCTCGTGCACCTGCGGGCGAGCCAGATCAACGGCTGCTCGCCGTGCGTCTTCGGCGGGGTCAAGTCGGCCCTGAAGAACGGGGAGACCGACGAGCGGCTGCACCAGGTCGCGGCCTGGCGGGACTCCGACCTGTTCACCGACGCCGAACGGGCCGCGCTCGCGATGACCGAGGCCGCGACCCGGCTGGCCGACAACCCGACCGCGGTCAGCGACGAGATCTGGGACGCCGCGACCGACCACTTCGGCGAGAAGGAACTGTCGGCGATCATCCTGATGATCGGACTCACCAACCTGTTCAACCGCCTCAACACCACGGTACGGGCGCCTGCGGGTGCCACCTGGTGACGGATAGGTGACCGATACTGTGAGCCCCGGATGTCGAGAAGGCGTCCGGGGCTCCGACGTCCCGGGGTGAAGGGAGACTGCCGATGAAGTACATGCTGCTGATCTACGGCAACGAAGAGACCTGGGACACCTTGCATGCCGAAGGGATCGAGGGTGTCCTCGACCAGCACCGCGTGCTCTCCGAGGAGCTGAAGGCCAACGGTGAACTCGTCGATGGGATCGGTCTGACCACTGCGAACGCGCGGGTCGTCAAGGTCAACGACGGCGTACCGGCGGTGACGGACGGGCCGTTCACCGAGGCCAAGGAAGTGCTGGCGGGCTACTACGTCGTGGAGTGCAGCCTGGAGCGGGCGACCGCGATCGCGGCCCGGCTGCCGGAGGCGCGGTACTCGCCGATCGAGATCCGCGAGTTCACCGATCCGATGAAGGACTAGAGGTCGCTGCCGGGTGCGGTCGGCAGGGCGTCCTTCTTGGAGGAACTTGCCGGCCTCAGCTGGGCGTTGACACCTGAGACCGGCGAGTCACTGACTCAGAACTGCTGTCGTTGCGGGCTAGCTCGAGGCGAGGATGACCCCACCTGAGGCGGGCTGATCACCCATGCCCCGGCCACCCTGAACGAAAACAGTCGCGCCACGCGCCGGTGCCTGGGCACCGTCGCCGAGTCGCAGCGTGGTCCTCATCCCGTTGCTCAACCTCAGCATCGCCACGCGACGCGGAGGCACCGACGGAATCGACGAGCTCACCTCGTGGATGCCGGTGCACACCGCTGGCTGGACGGAAGCTCGGCCGAGTCCCTCGTTGCCGTGACTCCTCACATCACGGCACTGCTCGGCGAGCCTTTTCATCGCTGACACACTTCCCCCTTCTCATCGTGAACTGCCCCCGAGTGGCGGTGGACGCAGTCGTGTGACCGCACACTCCCCCGTCCTCCCCGCACCCGGAAACGACACGGAAGTGATCAGGCAACCCTCGCTGAGAGTGATCGGGTTTTCAAGGGATAGTAACCGGAATCCCGCGTATCGAAATCGGTGTCCATGCCTTGTTCCGGTCGGGTCACTGACCACCGAAGCCAGTGGTAGCAATTCCCTTGATGATCTGGCGCTGGAAGAACAGGAACACCACGACCAGCGGCAACGCGGCCAGGATCGCGGACGCCATGTTCTGCGCGTACTGCAGGCCGTAGGCGCTCTTCACCGTCTGCAGGCCCACCGGCAGCGTCATCAGGTGCGCGTCGGTGGTCACGATGAACGGCCACAGGAAGTTGTTCCACGCACCGATGAAGACGAAGATCGCCACCGCGGCGAGGATCGGCCGCGACAGCGGCAGCACGATCGACCAGAACACCCGCAGCCGGCTCGCGCCGTCCACCCGCGCGGCCTCCTCCAGTTCCACCGGGATCTGGTCGAAGAACCGCTTCAGGATCAGCACCATCGCGGGCGCGAACGCCTGCGGCAGGATGATGCCCCAGTAGGTGTCGACCAGGTTGAACGCCAGCATCTGCCGGAACAGCGGCACGATCAGCAACTGCGGCGGGATGATGATCGCGGCGATGATCGCGGCGTACAGCCAGCGCTTGCCCCGGAAGTTCACCCGCGAGAACGCGTACCCCGCCAGCGCCGACGTCGCGACCGTGATCAGCGTGATCGCCACCGACGTGATCAGGCTGTTCCACGCCCAGGACGGGATGTCGCCCGCGGACAGCACCTTGCGGTAGGCATCGAAGCTGAACCCGTCCGGCGGGGTGATGCTGATCTTCGACGCACCCGCGTCGGCCTCGCTCTTCAGCGACGTCAGCACCGCCCACGCGAACGGCACCAGCCAGGTCACGGCCAGCACCGCGAGCACCAGCAGCGCGGCCAGTCTGGACACACTCCATGGGTTCTCGCCCGGCTTGTGCGTCTGCTTGATCTTCCGGACGTTCCGGGCCAGCGTGTAGGTGCTCATGCGGCGCTCCTGCGGTTGATCAGCTTGTACTGCGCCAGCGACACCAGGACGATCAGCGCGAAGAACAGGTACGAGATGGCCGACGAGTAACCGAACCGGTAACCGGTGAAGCCGGACTCGTAGATGTACTGCACGATCGACCGCGTCGATCCGGCCGGGCCGCCGTTGGTGAGCATGTAGATCTGGTCGAACACCTTCAGCGAGGCCAGCAACTGCAGCGTGGCCAGCAGCGCGGTGGTCGGTCCGAGCTGCGGGATCACGATCGAGAACAGCTGCCGCCACTTGCCGGCACCGTCGATCGCGGCCGCCTCGAACTGCTCCTCCGGGATGTTCTGCAGCGCGGCCAGGTACAGCAGGAAGTTGAACCCGATCGTCCACCACAGCGTGGTGATCACGACCGAGATCATCGCGACCTTCGGGTCCTGCAGCCACGCCACCGGCGCCGCCCCGAACTTCGCCAGTACGCCGTTGATCAACCCGAGTGTCGGGTTGTACATCCAGCTCCAGAACATCACGACGACGGTCGAGGCGAGCAGGTACGGCATGAAGAACGACAGGCGCCACAGCCAGCGGCCGGGCAGCCCGAGGTTGACCAGCAGCGCCAGCGCGAGCGACAGCACGATCAGCGGGACGGTGCTGAGGACCGTGAACCAGACGGTGTTGCCCAGCGACTTCCACATGTCCGGGTCGGTCAGCGCCTCGCCATAGTTGGCAAAGCCAACCAATCCGCTGCCGGCGCCGGTCAGCGTCTCGCCGGTGAAGCTCAGGTACAGGCCGTAGATCGCCGGCACCACGAGGAAGAGCACGAACAGTACGGCGAACGGCGCCGCGAACGCCCACCCGGTGAACGTCTCGCCGCGCTTGGCCTTCGCCCTCCCCTGGGCGATGGTCTCCTCCGTCGCGACGGCCGGAGTGTCGATGGCAGTCGACATCTGTGTCTCTCCTCTCACACCGGCTGCGGGCGGTCGAGCAGCTTGTTCAGCCGCGCAACGAACCCGTCGAACCCGGCCGCTGGGTCACCACTGCCGAGGAACACGTTCTGCACGTTCTCCGCGAAGTAGTTCTGGAAGTCACTGCCCGCGCCGCTGAACCACACGTCCGGGTCGTAGTTCACGTACGCCGGGATACCCGCGTAGTTCGACTGCGGCTTCAGCGCCTGGTACTCGGCACCCGTCGCCACCGGCTGGTACGCCGGGATGTGACCGCCGTCGGCCCACTTCGCCGACCGCTTCAGGATCTCCGCGACCATCGTGTACACGTGCTTGCGGCGTTCCGGCGACACCTTCGCCTGCCGCGGCAGCACGAACGTGTGCGAGTCCGCGTACGCCGCCTGGGTCCCGAACAGGGTCGGGATCGGCATCGCGTCGACGGGCATCTTCGCGTCCTTCAGCACCGGGAGCTCCCAGACACCGCCGAGGAACATGCCACTCTCGCCGTGCAGGAACTCACTGGTCGCCGTACCGCCGTCGCCACTGCGCGAGGCGATCGTGTCGTTCAGCAACGACTGGACGAACTTGAGTGTCGTGACCGCGGCGTCGTGGTCGACCTCGGCCGGCTGGCCGGGCACGAGTTTCATGTCGGCGCCGGTCTGCTTGTACAGCGTGTACCAGAGCCGCCACATCTGCGCACCGTCGCCGAGGTACCCGTAGGACAGACCGTGCTTGCCGGTCACCTTCTGCAGCTTGGTCGCGACCTCGGTGAACTCCTCCGGGCTCTTCATCGAGCGCAGGGTGTCCGTGACACCGGCCTTCTCGGCGTGCTCGGTGTTGTAGTAGAGCACGAAGGGGTGGGTGTCGAGGGCGATCGCGTACAGCTTCCCGTCGTACTGGCACTTCTCCCAGACGCGGGCCGGGAAGTCGCTCTCGTGCAGGCCCACCTCGGCCAGCAGGTCGAGGTCCCACGGCTCCAGCAGGTCGCCGGGCGCGTAGCCGGCGATCCGGGACGCGTGCATGATCGCGACGTCGGGGGCGCGGCCGCCGGCCGAGGCCATCGCGAGTTTCGTGTAGTACGGCGGGCCCCACGCGAGCACCGTCTGGGTGGCGTGGAAGCCGAGGTTCGCGGCGTTGACGGCATCCACCAGGCCTGCCATCACCGTCCCGTCCCCGCCGGTCAAGAGGTGCCAGTAGCTCAGGTCGGTCGTCGAGCGCGAGCCGCCGGGCGCGCAGCCGACGAGCAGCCCGCCACCGGCGAGCGCGGCTGCTGCTTTCAGCAGTCCGCGCCGGGAGAGGTCAGTCATTCGGTCTCCTTCAAGGGGCGAACCGAAAATTACATCGTTAGAATGGCCGACACAAGACTCGTTTGTGTGATTTTGTGCAAACGCGACCGTTAGCGTTCGGTGCTGACGCGCTCGACGATGCGGTGCGGAATCATCACCCTGCGTGGCGGCGCGTCCTTGTCCGCCATCCGCTCGGCCAGCAGATCGAGCGCGGCCGCGACGAACGCCCGGCGGTCGAAGTCGACCGAGGTCAGCGGCGGGATCATGTACTGGCTCTCGATGATGTTGTCGAACCCCGCCACCATCGTCTGCCCCGGTACGTCGATGCCCGCGCTCCACAGGGCAGCCAGCGCACCGGAGGCGATCGAGTCGGTGAAGCAGAAGAACGCGTCCGGCAACTCGTGGTCGGTCAGGTACTTCCCCACGACGATCGCCGCGCCCTCGGGACTCCACCGGTCCAGGCTGACCTCGAGTGCGGGATCGATCGGGAGGCCGGCCGCCTCGAGGGCCTGGTGATATCCGATGGTCCGCAAGCGCGAGGCCGCCGTACCCGGTGATTCCGCTGATCCGCCGAGCACGCCGGCGCCGCTGGAGCCGCGCGGGACTTCCGGCGTACCGACGGTGGCGATCCGGCGGCAGCCGCGGGCCAGCAGATGCTCGGTCATCTCGCGGGCGGCCGCCACGTTGTCGATCGCGACCTGGCTGACGACGTCCTGGTCGACGTCGCCGATCAGGACCACGGGCGGCAGTGGCCCGGCCGACATCACCGCGCTGTCGTCGAGGTTCACCGGGTTCAGGATCAGGCCGTCGACCAAGTACGCGCGAGCCTTCGAGAGCAGCTCGAACTCACGGGTCGGCTCGGCGGCGGTCTGCTCGATCTGCACGCCCCAGCCGCGCTCGTGGGCGAGCTCGACGACCAGGTGCACCACTTCGGCGGAGTACGGCCGGAGCAGGTCGGGCAGCGCCAGCGCGATCATCCCGGAGCGTCCGTTGCGTAGTCCGCGAGCGCTCATGTTCGGCACGTAGTCGAGCTCGGCGAGCGCGCTCTCGACCCGGGCGCGCGTCTCGGGGCGGACGAAGACGATGCCGTTGATCACGTTCGAGACCGTCTTCGGCGACACCCCGGCCAGCTTGGCGACATCTTTGACGGTCGGACGCATGTCGCCCATTGTCACATCTGATGCCCGTTGTCACGCATCAACGGCTGGTCAGGGCGCCTCCGTTGACATGCAGCACCTGACCGGTGATGTGTCGAGCAGCGGGTGACGCGAGGAAGTAGATCGTGTCGGCGATGTCCTCCACCTGGCCCTCACGCTTCGTCAGCGTTGCCGCGAGCAACGCGCCACGCCGCTCGTCGGTGAGGCGGCCCTGGAAGAACTCGGTCTCGGCCGTGAACCCTGGTGCGACGACGTTCGAGGTGATGCCGCGCGTGCCCAGCTCGGCGGCGATCTCGGCGTTCCACAGCGCGAGGCCCGCCTTCGAGGCGCCGTACGAGCCGGGACCGCGGGCGCCGGCGATCGAGCCGAGGTGCACCACGGCAGTGGTCAGACGGGGCGCGAGGGCGGTCGTCGTCAGGACGGCGCTGATCAGGTTGGCCTCGAGGTTCGCCAGCCAGTTGGCTTTCAGTTGCGCGAGGTCGCCGTCCGGGCGGCCGAAATCGGTGTTGCCGCCGGCATTGTTGACCAGCACATCGACCTGCTCCGGCAGTTCGTCCACCAGCCGCTCGACTTGCGCCGGGTCGGTCGCATCGCACACCACCGCCCGCGCTCCGAGCTCCGCCGCGGCCTTCTCCAGTACGTCGGCGCGCCGCCCGGTGATCACCACGTCGTCGCCGTCGGCCCGGAACCGCTCCGCGGTCGCTCGCCCGATCCCGGTCGCTCCCCCGGTCACCACGATCGTTCTCATCACGACATCCTCACGTTTAGCCCTAAATGTTTAGCCCTAAACGTAGCATGGGTGCCGTGACCGACAACTATCCGCTCGACGGCCCGAGTCCGTACCCTGCTTCGGAGATCGCCCGCGCCTGGCAGCGCGAGCGTCCGGGGACGCCGACCGACTCGATCGAGATCGTGACTCCCCTGTGGCGGCTCGCGAAGTTGTTCGCCGACGACCGCCGGCGGGTGCTGTCCGAAGCCGGCGTTGATCCGGCGACGCTGGACCTGCTCAGCGTGCTGCGACGCGCGGGAGCGCCGTACGAGCTGAGCACGCGGGAGTTGGCGAACCGGACGTTGGTGACGGCCGGGGCGATCTCGCAGCGGGTCGCTCGGGCCGAGGAGTCGGGTCTGGTCACTCGACGGTCGGCCGACGACGGCACTCGCGCGGTGCTCGTGATCCTCACCGACCTCGGGCACGACCTTATCGAGCGGACCGTCGACCAGGTGCTGACGCGGGAGTCCGAGTTGGTGGCATCGCTGTCCCCCGCGGCGCGGAGCACGCTGGCCGGTCAGCTGCAGGAACTGCTCGACGACGTCAGCCGGGTTGCTCGCAAACCTTCCTCGCGGCGTTGAAGGTTTTTCCAACTGCTCAGGCTCGGAGTCACGGCGAACTGCCTACGACTGGTTCAATGACACCATTGAAGGATGCTTCCTGCTGACAGGCACGACGTCATCCAGGTGCGCGGCGCCCGCGAGAACAATCTCAGCGGCGTCTCGCTCGACATCCCGAAACGCCGGCTCACCGTCTTCACCGGAGTCTCCGGGTCCGGCAAGTCCTCCCTCGTCTTCGACACCATCGCCGCCGAGTCGCAGCGGCTGATCAACGAGACCTACACCGCGTTCGTCCAGAACTTCATGCCGAGCCTCGGCCGGCCGGACGTGGACGCGCTGCGGAACCTGTCCGCGGCGATCATCGTCGACCAGGAACGGATCGGCGCCAACGCCCGCTCCACGGTCGGCACCGCGACCGACGCCCACACCATGCTCCGCGTGCTGTTCAGCCGCGCGGGTACGCCGTCCGTGGGTCCACCGTCGGTGTTCAGTTTCAACCGGGCCGAAGGTATGTGCCCGACCTGCGAAGGGCTCGGGCGGACCACCGAGTTCAACCTCGACGAACTGGTGGACCGCGAGAAGAGTCTCAGCCAGGGGCCGATCAAAGCACCGGGTTACTCGATCGACAGCTGGCACTGGCAACTGATGGCCGGCTCCGGGCTGTTCGATCCCGACCTGCCGTTGAAGGACTACCCGACCGAGGCCTGGGAGCGGTTCCTCCATCAGGAGCCGATGAAGATCAAGGTCGGCAAGAGCAACCTGACCTTCGAGGGCCTGGTCAGCAAGCTCAAGCGCCAGTACCTGAGCAAGGATCCGCAGTCGATGCAGAGCCACGCGCGGGCCTTCGCGGAGCGGGCGATCCGGCAGCAGACCTGCGCCGACTGTGAGGGTGTCCGGCTCAACGCAGCGGCCCGGAGCGTGACCGTTGACGGTCGCACGATCGGCGAGTGCTCGCGGATGCAGATCAACGAGCTGGCCGAGTTCGTTGCCGGGGTCAAGCACTCTGGCGTGGGTCCGATGCTCGACGGTCTTCGCCAGTTGCTCGAGGCCTTCGTGACGATTGGTCTTGGCTATCTCAGTCTCGATCGGGAGTCGTCCACGCTGTCCGGCGGTGAGGCGCAGCGGGTGAAGCTCGTGCGGCACCTCGGATCGAGCCTCAGCGATGTCACCTACGTCTTCGACGAACCGACGGTCGGCCTGCACCCGCACGACATCCAGCAGATGAACGACCTCCTGCTACAACTGCGCGACAAGGGCAACACGGTCCTGGTCGTGGAGCACAAGCCCGAGACGATCCGGATCGCCGATCACGTGGTCGATCTCGGCCCGGGCGCTGGGTTGTCCGGCGGGCGGCTCTGCTACGCCGGCGACGTCGAAGGGCTGAAGACCTCCGGCACACTGACCGGTCAGTACCTCGACCATCGGGTGACCGTGCGCGACGACGTACGGCGTCCTACCGGGAAGCTCTCGATCGCCAATGCGACCCTGCACAATCTGCAGGACGTGAGTGTGGACATCCCGCTCGGCGTACTCACGGTCGTCACCGGTGTCGCGGGATCCGGAAAGAGTTCTCTCGTCCACGGATCGCTGGCCGGTCGGGACGGCGTGATCATCGCGGGCCAGGATCCCATCCGGGGGTCGAAGCGGAGCAATCCGGCGACGTACACCGGCCTGCTGGACCCGATCCGGGCGGAGTTCGCGAAGACGAACAAGGTGAAGCCCGGGCTGTTCAGTGCGAACTCCGTCGGCGCCTGCGGGAGGTGCAAAGGCATCGGGCTGGTGTACACCGATCTGGCGATGATGGCCGAGGTCGCCTCGGCGTGTGAGGAGTGCAACGGCGCGCGGTTCACGGCGGAGGTGCTCGAGTACCGGCTGCGCGGGAAGAACATCAGCGAAGTACTGCGGATGACGGTCACCGAGGCGCGGGAGTTCTTCGGACGCGGCACGGCCCGGACGATCCTTGACCGGCTCTCAACAGTCGGGCTCGGGTACGTCGGCCTCGGGCAACCGTTGACGACGCTGTCGGGCGGTGAACGCCAGCGCCTGAAGCTGGCGATCAACATGGGCCGCACCGGCTCGATCTACATCCTCGACGAGCCGACCACCGGGCTGCACCTGGCCGACGTCGACAATCTGCTCCGGATGCTCGACACACTGGTCGACCGGGGCAATACGGTGGTCGTCATCGAACACCACCTGGCCGTGATGGCTCACGCGGACTGGCTGATCGACATCGGTCCGGGTGCGGGTCACGCGGGCGGTCGAGTCACCTTCACCGGCACCCCTGCCGACCTGGTCGAGAGCAGTCCAACCCGCACCGCGGAGCATCTTCGGGCATATGTCTCAGCCGGCTAGCTCGGCAGCTAGGAACTCGATGACGTCACGCCACGGCGTGCGGTAGTCGGCGGCGGGGCCGGTCTGGGTGAGTACCAGGCGGGCTCCGCCGTTCCCGTCGCGCAGGGTCCACGTGACCTCGCCGCCGCTCCACGGGTAGACGAGCCGCAGCGGCTCCTCGACGGCCGTAACGGGTCCAGGCTCAATGCCCTTGGCAACGAAACCGGCAGGCGGCGGGCTGCCGACGGTCGCCGTCTGCGCACCCGTCAGCCGCTCCCACACCGCTTCCTTCGGCTGCACCAACTGCCGCTCGAACCGCAGCTCGCCGTCGGCCGCGACATCCACCTCGTCGAGCCCGAACACCTTCACGAAGTGCTCGTGCAGCATTCGATAGTCCCGCTCCGGCACGGTGTCCCCCAGCACCCGCTCCAACGCGTCGAAGCACAACGTCCATCCACCCGCGAAGCTCCCCGATCCCGAGCGGTCGTCGTACGTCGCGGTGAGGTGCAACGTGCAGCCGTCGGAGGTCGGCGTCAGCTCCCAGCGAAGGACTTCGACGCCCCAGGTGTACTCGAGCACGGTCGGCGGTTCGTACGCGCGGATCACGCCACGCGACTGCAGATCGACCGGGGCGCCCGGCTCGCCCTCGAACGTGAAGGTCACCGGACCGTCCAGACGCAGGTCGAGCTCCACGGCCGCCGGGAACCACCCGGCCAGCTGCTTCGGCTCGCTGATCGCCCGCCACACCTTCTCCACCGGGTGCCGCAGCTCGCGGCGCATCCGCAGGACGGTGCGCCCGTTCTCGGAACTCAAGGTCTCGGTCATGACTCCATATATACCCGCTCAGGAATATACGATCAACCGGTGAAGCGGACCAGGTCCGTCAACTCGGCGGTGAGGTCCGCCGGAGCGTCGAAGAGGTCCACCGACAGATCGGCGTGCCGCCAGGTGCCGATCACCCGACCGGAGTCGAGCACGGCCGGGCGCAGCATCCCGCCGCCTGGATAGATGCTGGCGGGCAGATCCTGATGGCGGTCCTGATAGCCGAGGAGATAGCTGTCGAACTCCCCGACCATGCGGAGGTCGCGGCACCCCGGGAGGTCGTCAACGGCCGCGACCTCGGTGCCGTCGACGTCGAAGGTAGTTGTCTTCACCGCCTCGACGCCGCGCCGCGCGAGCGGCACGGGCAGGCCCGACCAGGTCGCGAAATCGCGCGCGGTCGCCGGTCCGTAAGCACCCAGGTAGCGACTGGCGAGCCCCTCGAGATCACCGTCCAGGTCCAGCGGTTTGCCCAGCCAGTCCCGGACGGCGACCCAGGTCTCGGTGCGATCGTGGCCAGGTCCGTAGCAGAGCCGGCCCAGCAATCCCGTGTGCCGGATCAGCGCGTACACCGCCTGGCCCTTCGGCTCGGCGATCAGCCCTGCCCGCACCAGTACGTCGGCCAGCTCGGCGCGGCTACACGGGCCGTTCGCGAGCAGATGCTCCTCCAGGACATCGGCCGCCTTGGCGCGGATCGGCTCGGTCAGGCCCAGTTCGCCGTACCGGCGGGTCGTGTCCTTGATCAGCTTCGGACCGAGAAGGCCGAGCAGCGAACCGGCCTGCTCGGTCGCGACCAGCTGGATCGTCCCGCGCATGAACCACCCACGCACCACCGAGCGGTCGATCTCCTGGGCGACAGTGACATCGGGAAGGGTTGTCGCCGTGGATCGCGCCCGGACGCCGTACGCCGCGCCTCGCCAGGTCTGCGCCTGGAGTCCCCCCGTCCGGCGCACGACGTCGGCCACCCCTCCGGGGCCGGCCTCGTTCACCGGACGCGCGAGGCTGTTGGCCTGCATCCTGGCCCGCAGCAACCAGTCGACAGACCTCCGCGCCACTTCAGCATGACACCACGAACCGACCGTTTCCGCATCTCGAAATAGCCGGGTGCTGCCTCAGAGGGCCGGCTGGACGAGGTCGGCGAACGCGGCCTGGCCGGTGACGTTCGGGTGGTAGGACTCGCTGACCGGGTTCGAGAGGCCGTTGATCCACTCGGGGCTGCCGCAGACCGAGTGGCCGATGAACTTCGACGTCGGGTTCACGAATGCGAACCCGGCCGCGTTCGCGGCGGCGGAGATCTTCGAGTTCAGCAGGTCGGCGGTCGCGTTCAGCTTGGTCATCTCGTCGGGGCTGAAGAACGTCCCGGCGTTGCAGTCGGTGCCGTTGAACAGCCGCGGGTACCCGACGACCACGACCTTCGCCGAGGACGCCCGGCTCTTGATCGACCCGTACAGCGTGTTCAGCCGGCCGGGCAAGGTGTTGTTGATGATCGACTGGGCACCCGCGACGGCGCTGGTGCAGTTGCCGAGCCAGGAGGGCTTGGCGCACTCGGTGATGACCGACGAGAAGCCGGCGTCGTTGCCTCCGACCTGGACGGACACGATGTCGGCCGAACTGGTCACCGACGGCAACTGTTTCGAGGTCACGTCCGCGACCTTGGCGCCGGAGCAGGCGACGAACGTGAGATTGGCGCCGATCCGGGCGGCGTCGACGTAGGAATAGGCCTTGGTGGAGCGCTGACAGGACCCGCTGCTCTCGATGTAGGTGCGGGTGCCGACGCCGGAGGCGTAGGAGTCACCGAGCGAGACGTAGTTCGGGGCCGCAGCGTGCGCGACCCCGGGGCTGAGCAGCATCGCGGCGCCGAGGGCCGCGGCAGTGAACAAGCTGGCGATGGACTTCATGGGCGGGACCGCCTTTACCTGTGCGAGGAGTGGCGACTGAAGTACTCCATGTCACCTTCACCCGACTCGCCGGTAACACACAAGGGCCTGGTAATAAATTCACCGTGGATTCCCGGTGACGGTCACCAACTAGCCATCCCAGGACGACAAGCCAGGCCCGGTTGGGAGCGGATAGCAACCATCGACGAGCTGGACCCTGCCGTCGGCCGGCAACAGCCCGCTCTCCACGTAGATGGTGTTCGGCAGCGCCGCCAGCACGTGGATGTGCGCCCCACCGCCGTGCGACGCGTACGGCACCCCGAACCCGGCCGCCATCAACCCGATTTCCAGGCAGTCCGTCAGCCCACCGGCCCGCCGCAGATCCGGCTGTACGACGCCGACGCCGCCGCGCTCGATCAGATCCCGGAACGCCGCCTGCCCGTACCGGTTCTCCCCCGTCGCGATCGGGAGATCCAGCTTCTCCGCCAGCCGCACATGCCCCTCGGTGTCCCCGGCCGGCAGCGGCTCCTCGAACCAGGTGCAGTCCATCGACTCGTACACACGCCCGCGCCGCAGCGCCTCGGCGTACCCGAAGGCCTGGTTGGCGTCGACCATCAGCGGCGCGTCCGGGCCGATGATGTTGCGGACCGCCTTGATCCGCCGCACGTCCTCGGTCAGCGGGCCGCCGCCGACCTTCATCTTCACGCCACGGAAGCCCTGCTCCATCGCCTTCGCGGACACGCTCTCCAGCCCCGCGACGTCCAGCTCGAGCCAACCAACCATCGCGTACGTCGGGATCACGGTCCGCTGCGCGCCGAGCAACCGCCACACCGGCACCCCGAGCGACTTCCCGAGGAGGTCCCACAACGCCTGATCGATCGCCGAGATCCCGTACGACGACAGTCCGGCGGTCCCCTGGTAGTCGGTGAGGGTCTGCAGCCGTTGCCGGATCCCCCGAATGATCGTCGGGTCCGCGCCGATGATCTCCGGTGCGAGCTGCTCGGACACGATCTTGGCCAGGATCGCCGGCGAGCTCTCGACGCGACCGAAGTACGTCGTACTCTCGCCGCTCACGCCTTCGTCGGTGTCGATCCGCACCCTGGTCACGCCGTTGCGGTCGAGCAGCTGGATCGCGTCGCGGACCGGATGGGCCTTCGGTTCGGACGTGGCTTCGACGGTGACCTGGGTGATCTTCATGGGCGCTCCGGGCCGGTGACGGACAGGGGGTCGAATCCGTAGGGCAGTTCGAGGCGGTGCGCTGCCATCAGGCCGCCGTCGCCGAGCAGGTCGCGGGTCTTGCCGTCGGCGACGATCCGGCCGTCATCCATCAGCAGGCTCCGCTCGCACAACTGCAGCGCGTACGGCAGGTCGTGCGTGATCATCAGCAGCGTCACGTCGAGCCCGGCGAGGATGTCCGCGAGCTCCCGGCGCGCGGCCGGGTCGAGGTTGCTGGACGGCTCGTCGAGGACCAGTACTTCGGGACGCATCGCGAGCACCGTGGCGACGGCGACCCGGCGGCGCTGGCCGAAGGAGAGGTGGTGCGGGGCCAGGTGGGCGTGGTCCTGCATCCCGACCTGGACCAGCGCTTCGTGCACGCGCTCGTCGAGCTCCAGGCCACGCAGGCCGAGGTTCGCGGGACCGAAGGCGACGTCGTCGCGCACGGTCGGCATGAACAGCTGGTCGTCCGGGTCCTGGAACACCAGCCCGACCTTGCGCCGGATCTCGGTCAGGTGGTCGCGGTGCAGACCGGTGCCACCGACCTGGATCCGCCCGCTCCCGGTGCCGCCGGCCACCGAACCCAGGATGCCGTTGAGGTGCAGGACCAGCGTGGTCTTGCCGGCCCCGTTCGGTCCGAGCAGGGCGACCCGCTCGCCGCGCTCCACGGTGAAGTCGACGCCGAACAACGCCTGCCGCCCGTCGGGATAGGCGAAGACCAGCCGCTCGACCTGAATCGTCGGACTGCTCACAACACCACCACCCTGGCTGCGACCGCGACCGCCACGGCGGCGAACGAGATCGCCAGACCCTCGACCCACTGCGCACCGGACGCGCCTTGCACGCTCAGCAACGGCATCCGGCCCGTGTAGCCACGCGACCGCATCGCGAGGTGCACGCGCTCGCCGCGCTCGAAGCTCCGCACGAACAACGCGCCCACTCCTCCCGCGACTGCTTTCAGATGTCCGGCCCGACCTCCGGTATACCCACGGGACTCGCGGGCAACCCGCATCCGGTGCAGATCGTCCGACACGACGCTGAGATAGCGGACCATGAACGACAGGATCGCCACCAGCGTCGCGGGCAGCCGCAACCGCTCCAGCCCGGCCAGTAGGTCGCGTGGCGCCGTCGTGGCCGAGAGCAGGATCGCCGCGATCACGCCGAGCGTCCCCTTGGCCAGCACGTTCCATGCGCCGAAAACACCCGACTGGGACAGGTGCAGGCCGAGCACGGAGATCTGCGGACCGGTCGCGACGAACGGCAGCAGCAGGGCGAACACGATGAACGGCGTCTCGACCGCTAGCCGCCGCGACACCACGGTCGGCGGGAGCTTCGCGACGATCACGGCCGCGATGAGCATGACGGCGTACGCCGCGAAGGCCCAGAAGACGGCGGCCGGTGTCGCGACGACGGCGAGTACGAAGACGAACAGCGCGACCAGCTTCACCTGCGCCGGGATGCGGTGGACCGGGCTGTCCACCGCGACCAGCAGACCGTCGCCAATCATGAGGCCTTGTTGGCCCGCAGCGAGGCGAGTTTCGCGATCGCGAGGCCGAGGGCAATCGTCACCAGCACGCCGATGATGCCGGCGAGCGCGCCGGACACCTGGGTGTTGCCGATCCCGTGGACGCCGTAGTCGGCCAGCGGACTGCTCGCGACCGCGGAGTCCTTCGCCGCGCCGTCGAACCCGAGCTTGGCGCCGACGAACTCCAGCCCGTCCGGGTGCGCACTCGCGAACAGACTCAAGCCCCCGGCCACGAGCAGCGTGACCGCGATCCCCACGCCGAGCGACCGTCCGGCCGGCCGCGCCGCGATGGGCTTGTCCGGGGACACGGTCGAGGTGTTGCCGTCGGCATCGACCAGGACAAGATCTTTCTGCAGGTGCCGAGCGGCGTACACCAGGTCGGGCCGCGTCGCGACGACCGCGCTCAGCACCGCGGCGGTGATCACGGCCTCACCGATGCCGACCAGGACGTGCCAGCCGACCATCGCGGTGGCGAGCTTCCCGAGCGGGATGTCGACCGCGCCGCCGATCGCGTACAGCCCCGTGAACGCCAGCGCCGCGACCGGCACCGACACCAGTGCTCCGACGGTCGCCGCCGGTACGATGCTGCTCATCCGCCGCGGCAGCACCGTCAGGAGTGCGCGCGTCAGGAAGTACCCGACGAGCACCGTGATCAGCCCCATCAACGTGATGTTCGTACCGAGGGCGGTCAGGCCACCGTCGGCGAACAGGAGCCCCTGGACCAGCAGCACCGTCGACATCACGAGTACGGCGGTCCACGGGCCGACCAGCGCCGCGGCGAGCGCACCGCCCAGCAGGTGACCGCTCGTCCCGGCGCCGACCGGGAAGTTCACCATCTGCACCGCGAACACGAACGCCGCGGTCAGGCCGGCCAGCGCCGGCCCGGTCTCGCGGATCTCGCGGTTCGCCCGCTGCAGGCTGAAGCCGACCGCCCCGGCCGCGATCAGGCCGGTGGCGACGGACGTGGGCGCGTCGAAGAAACCGTCAGGAACATGCACTCGCACATTCTTGATCTACCTGCGACTGATTCGCAACAAGCGGTCTCACGACTGCGCCGTCACAGCTGCTTGAGAGCCTCTCCGATCGCCCGGTGGAACGTCGGGTACGCGAAGATCATCTGCCGTAGCGAGCTCACCGGTACGGCGGCGTGCACCGCGACCGCGAGCGCACTGAGCACCTCGCCACCGGTCGGGCCCGCGCTCGTCGCGCCGACCAGCACACCCCGGTCGGCGTCCATCACGACCTTGATGAACCCCTCGTTGCCGGCCTTGTGGATCCAGCCACGCGTCGACGCCGGGATCTCGGTGAACCCGGTCCGTACGTTCAGGCCCGCGTCCCGGGCCTGCTTCTCGGTCAGCCCGACCGCACCGATCTCCGGGTCCGTGAAGGTCACCCGTGGCATCGCGTGGTAGCTCGCGGTCGGCGCGTCCGGCTCCTGCAGGATGTCGCGGACCGCGATGTCGGCCTGGTACATGGCGTTGTGGGTGAACACGCCGACGCCCGTGACGTCACCGATCGCCCACACCTTGTCGCCGGCCCGGACGTGCTCGTCGACCTCGATCCGGCGCGCCGCCGGGTCGAGGTCGACCTTGTCCAGACCGAGGTCCGCGGTCGCGATCCGCCGGCCCGTTGCCACCAGCAACTTCTCCCCCGTCGCCGACGAGCCGTCCGCGAGCGTGACGGTGAACGCGTCGTCGGCGTACCCGACCTGCTGCGCGTGCGAGCCGCGGAGGAACGTGACGCCGTCGCGCTCGAGGGCCTCGCGGGCGAGGACGCCGGACTCCGGCTCCTCCATCGACAGCACCTCCGGGGCGCCCTCGATGACGGTGACCTGGACCCCGAAGCGGGCGAAGACCTGGGCGAGCTCCATCCCGATCGCGCCGCCGCCGAGGATCAGCAGCGTGGCGGGCAGCGTCTCGACCTCGATCGCCTCGCGGTTCGTCCAGAACGGCGTTCCGGCGAGACCGTCGATCGGCGGTACGGCGGGGATCGTGCCGGTCGCGATCACGATGCCGCGGGTCGCCTCGAACTCGCGGTCGCCGGCGCGCACCGTGTTCGGACCGGTGATCGTGGCGAAGTCCTTGATCACGGTCGCGCCCTTGTTCACCAGGCGGTCGACGGCGACTTTGTCGTTCCAGGTGTCGGTGGCCTCCTCGCGGATCCGCTTCGCCACCGGAGCCCAGTCCGGCTGGACGGACGCCGTACCGGCCATGCCGTCGACGCGGCGGGTCTCGGCGATCAGGTTCGCGGCCCGGATCATCATCTTGCTCGGGATGCACCCGTAGTACGGGCACTCACCGCCGACCAGCCGGGACTCGATCCCCACCACCCGGAGCCCTGCCTGGGCCAGCCGCCCGGCCGTCTCCTCGCCGCCGACCCCGAGCCCCACCACCACGACATCAACCTGTTCAGACATGCCGCCCAATCTCCCAGACCGGCCGGGACCGGCCAAGTCGCCACCCGGTGCGTCATCGCACCGTAAGGAGGCGTTCACCACCGGCGACTAGCGTTCCGTTCTCGTAGAAGTGAGGACGAAGGTTGTTCGATTTCTCTGGCTTCGGCAGCATCAACATCGAGACAGTCATCGCCGCCGTCACACTGATCGGAACCGCGATCGTGTGGCTGCTCGACCGGTACCTGTGGCGCCGCAAACGGCTCGTCTACCGGGTCCAGGTGGACGCGCAGATCGGTGTCCACCCGCGGCAGAACCGGGCCCGGGAAATGGTCGACATCGAGGTCGTGCACCAGGGCACGGTCGTCCAGGACCCGAGCATCGTGCTGCTCCGGCTGGACAACGCCGGGACCGACATCGAGGCCCGCGACATGCAGGGCCTGGTCAAGTTCAGCTTCCCGGGCCGGAAGATCGTCCGGATGAAGGTGGTCGAGTCGCACCCGGACACACTCGGCGACCTGATCGAGGCCGACCTGAAGCCGGCCGAGTACGTCGACACCGACACGCTCACGGTGCCGAAGCTCGCGATCAACCGCGGCGACCACTTCAAGTTCCTGCTCGTACTGTCCGGGAAGGGCAGGGACGTCACGCACTCCGGTTACCTCGCCGGTGGTGCGAACGGCGGTGTCTACCACGAGCCGCGGCCGCGCGGACCGGGCCGCCGTACCTTGATGTTCGGTGCGACGACGCTGGTGCTGGTCGGCGCCCTCGTCGCGTTCTTCCTGGTCGACGTCCTCCAGCCACCGGACAACTGCGCGTCGGGTCAGTTGCGGGTGATCGGGTCGACCGCCGTCGAGCCGACGATGTCCGAGCTGCGCAGCGCGTACGCGACCGAGTGCCGCGACGCCGACATCACGATCGCGGCGAACGGCAGCCGGGGCGGCGTGCGCGACCTGAGCTCGCTCGGCGCCAAGGACGCGACCGCCGCGGGCATGGTGATCGCGATGTCGGACGGGCCGGCCGAGGACGCCCAGAACCTCAGCGGCGAGGCCATCGCGGTCGTGGTGTTCGCTGTGGCCGTCAACCGGAGCGCGGACGTCACGGCGCTGACCACGGGGCAGCTGCGTGACATCTACGCCGGCAAGATCACCAACTGGAAGCAGCTCGGCGGGCGGGACCTGCCGATCCGGATGGTCAGCCGCGTCGGGCCGGACTCGGGCTCGCGACTGGTGTTCCGGGAGAAGGTGCTTGGCGGCGATCAGGAGCTCGGAATCACCTCGGACGACTGTCGGCGCGACGACGACGCCGCGCTGGCGAAGTACCACCGCTGTGAGGTGGGCACGACGGAGGAGCTGCTGACCCGGGTGAACGCGATCGACGGCGCGATCGGGTACGCCGAACTCGGCAGCACCCGGAAGTTCCCCGGCATCGTGGCGACGACGATCGACGGCGTCGTACCGGACACGTCCAAGGTGGCGGACCGGTCGTACAAGTTCTGGGAGGTCGAGCACGCGTATACGTATCAGGCGCCGGCGACGAAGTCGCTGACCGCTGCCTTCCTCGACTACCTGCGGTCGACGCAGGCGCGTCCGGTGCTGGAGCGCGGCGGGCTGGTCCCGTGCACCGATCTGCCCGCGGGGTTTTGTGGATAATCCCAGCGCCCGTGGCCGGTTCGCCGGATAATTCCTTTCATGTACGTGATCGCACATCTGAGTGACCCCCATATCGACGGCTCCGACGAGGCTCGGGACCGGCTGCGGAAGATCACGTCGTACCTGCGCGAGTTCCGGCGGCCGGTCGACGTCGTCCTGGTCAGTGGCGACCTCGCGGATCACGGTCTCGAGTCCGAGTACGCCGAGCTCGCCGCGGAGCTGAAGCTCGACGTACCCGTGCTGGTGCTGCCGGGCAACCACGATGTCAGCGCGCCGTTGCGCGCCGGCCTGGCTGAGTTCGTCGACTCGGCCGGCGAGGGGCATCCGGTGCACCAGGTGCATGACGTCGGCGGCGCGCGGTTCGTCCTGCTCGACACCTCGGTGCCGGGCGAGGACCACGGGTTGCTGTCGGCGGAGTCGCTCGCGTGGCTGGACGGCGTACTGGCTGAACCGGTCGACGGGCTGTTGTTCGTGGCGTTCCATCACCCGCCGTTCCCGCTGAACCACCCCGTTCTCGATCAGTGGCTGCTCCGCTCAGGCCCGGAGCTCGAGGCGGTGCTGAGGGGCAAGCCGATCACCGCACTGCTGGCCGGCCACGTCCACAACGGGTTGGCGACCACCTTCGCCGGGTTGCCGTTCCTGGTCGCGCCGGGCGTCCGGTCGACGCCGCCGCTGCCCTTCGAACCCCCGGCTCCGGGTGGCGGTCTCGTCGACGGCACGACCGCCCACCCCGGCCTGGCGTTGCACATCGCCACCCCGGGTGCACCGCTCCAGACCCTGTTCCGGCACCCGGCCTGACCTGAACCACGACCGCTGTCCCGGGGTTTGTGCCGGGATTACTGTGCTGACATGTACGTGATCGCGCATCTCAGTGACCCGCATCTCGACGGCACCGAGGCCGCGCGCTCACGGTTGCGACAGATCACGGAGTACGTGCGGGCGATGGGTCGCTCGGTGGACGTCGTACTGGTCACCGGGGATCTCACCGATCACGGGCTGGAGTCGGAGTACGCCGAGATCGCGCGTGAGCTGACGTTCGACGTACCGGTGCTGGTGCTGCCCGGGAACCATGACGTGAGCGCGGCGCTCCGGGCCGGGTTGGTGGGGTTGGTCCAGTCGCCGGGGTCGGGTCATCCGGTGCATCAGGTCCGCGATGTCGGCAAGGCCCGGTTCGTGCTGCTCGACACCACGGTGCCCGGCGCGGGCCACGGTCTGCTGTCCGCCGACTCCCTGGAGTGGCTCGACGGGGTACTCCGGAACGCCGTCGACGGACCGCTGTTCGTCGCGATGCACCACCCGCCGCTCGACCTGCACCACCCGGTGATGGATCAGTGGAAACTCGAGGAACGCGACGGTCTGGCCGCGATCCTGACGGGGAAGCCGGTGACCGCGATCCTCACCGGGCACGTACACAACGCGATCGTCACCTCGTTCGCCGGCCACCCGGTCCTCGGCGCCCCCGGCATCCGCTCGACCGTGCCCCTCCCCTTCGAGCCCCCGTCCCCCACCGGCACCGTCGTAGACGCCACCGCCCACCCCGGCCTGGCCCTGCACATGGTCACCCCCGGCGAACCCCTCCAAACCGTCTACAGGTATCCCTTATGACAGACGACCTGATCCTCCACCCGATCGCCCGCGTCGAATCCGCCCTGGGCTCCCGCGCCGACGCACCACGTCAAGGCGACGAAGGCGCCCCCGACGCCTGGGTGGT
Organism: Kribbella sp. NPDC043289; assembly: GCF_056436705.1. Lineage (NCBI taxonomy): Bacteria > Bacillati > Actinomycetota > Actinomycetes > Propionibacteriales > Kribbellaceae > Kribbella > Kribbella sp. NPDC043289. The sequence continues at coordinate 1,357,305 of NZ_JBWKCB010000001.1, read as the reverse complement.
CTTCGACGATTCGGTCCGGCCGGCCCTCGCCGACATCACCCCCGGCGACGAACTCATCCTCATCACCTGGTTCGACCGCGCCGACCGCACCGCTCAGACCGTGTACCCCCGCGGCGACACCACCCGCCCACCAACCGGCGTCTTCAGCACCCGCTCCCCCGACCGCCCCAACCCCCTCGGTCTACACCGCGTCACAGTCCTCGCCGTCGACGACCTCCGCCTCCACGTCAACAACCTCGAAGCCCTCAACGGCACCCCAATAGTCGACGTAAAACCAGTTCTAGGTGGCGTCGAGGACAGATAGCGTCAGCGCCTACTCGTTGAAAGACGCGCTGTTGGTGCAAGGCCAGTAATGAAGTGCGTTCTTCGGGTAATACCCCGGGCAGATGGCGAACACGTATTGGCCGCCGTTGCCGATGTTGTAGCCCTTCTTGTCACACCCGGCGTCGCCGCCGTCCTCGATCGTCATCACGCGCTTGAAACCGCCCGGAAGGAGGTACGAGTCATAGAAGAGCGCTCCATAAGCGCCCTTGCCGTCGGGCTTGGTGTCGCAGATCTGGAAGACGTCGCCATCGTCGATGAAGGTCATTTTCGACCCAAAGATTTCGATGGACATGTTCGAGAGAGTGCCAACCTCGTCCACAGGTGCGGCCATGGCCGGCCCGACCGACGTGATCAGGACAGTCGCAGCGGCGACACTTGTTATTCGGGCGATGCGGTGAGCGTGACGTTTGATTTTAGAAGTCATACGACGACCCTAAATTCACCGCCTTCCCGGCGGTAAGTGTGAATTTGCCCTGTCAGGCAGGCTCACGGTGCCGAACGGCACATCTCCGGCTCGCCGCGATCGAGGACCTCACCGGCAAGCCAGAGATCGTGCCGCGCGTTCGGGACCCGCAACAGCGATCGGCCGAGGACCGCCTCGAGCCGCGTCAGGCGCTTGCGTGTTCCCGTCACCGACACTCCGAGCGCGCTCGCCGTCGTACTCAGCCGGGTGTCGTGACGCAGCCAGGCACGCAGTGTGCTCTCCATCGCGGGCGCCTCCTCATGCACAGGACGCCACTGGGTCAACGCCCACTCCCGTACGGCCGGCAGGCGCAGCAGCGCGTGAAACTCGGCGTCGAGTGCCGGGCCCGCCGTCACTGGCTCGTGATCCGCAAGGTGCGGCAGTGCCACGATCCGTAGCGCCAGGTCAAGTTTCGCCTGGTCGCCGAGGGACTCCAGGTCCAGACCGAGTAGGGCCTCGACGCGACGCAGCCGAGCGGCCAGGGTGTTGCGATGGATCTTCAGATGCCGACTCGCGGCGGACGAGAAGATCAGCCACGATCGCACCGTTGCGGTCAACGTGTGGCTGTCAGGGTCGGCGGTTCGAGCGGGGGTGTGCTTGGTCAGCGGAGCCAGCAGACGGTCAGCCCACGCGTGCCCCGGGGGACCGAGCATCACAGGCAGACCCAAAGTACCGTCGAACCGTGCCCATCGCTCCGGACGGCCTCGGGCCACCGCGAGCGCATGGAACGCCTGTTCGTAACCGCTGGCCATCTTGCGCAGTGCCAGAGCGTCGCCGGTCCCCACAACACAGTCGTCGAGTTCGCTCGTCAGCGCGGTCTCGAGCGAGCGCGCGTCCGCCGGATCAGCCGACGCGACGACGAGCACGTGGTCGGAGTAGACCGGGCACCGGACGATCCAAGCCTGGCCGCCGGTGTGCTCTGCACAGATCCGGATAGCCTCGGTACGGCGTTCGGCACCACACTCGACGACATGGAACCGGGCCGGATCGGACAGGCTCGGCGCCAGCAGATCGGCGATCTGATGTGCTGTGGTGAGGTTGCCCGACATCAGTAGATGCAGCACCGCCTCCCGCCCGCGCGCATCGGCGCTCTCCAGGCGCCGCCGGGTCCGCTCGGTCTCGCTCACCCACCAGCACACCCCGATCAACGGCGCGGCGTCGGCCGCGGCCGACGTACCGAGAGGATCGACCCCGACGAGCGCAAGGACCACTCCGGACTCGTCTCCCGGCACGTCGACAGACAGCAGCACGCCCCACCGGCCGGCGGACTCTCCCGTGACGACCGTGCGCAGCCGCCGCTCACGCATCACGCGGAGACCGTCGGCGACGAGCCTCGTCACCTCGCTGTCGGACCCCCGTGCTGATGCAATCCGAACCCGGCCGGCTGGGTCCACCAGCCCGACCCAGCAACTCGTCCGACGAGCCAGCCACCCCACGAGCGCCCGCGCACCGTCCGGCTTGTGGGCCAGACGATGCATCGTCAGGATGTCTGCCGCCCGCCGTCCCTGCATGCCCTCTCCGGGGGTCGGCGCGCTCGATCAGAAGTTGATCATGTGGCCTTCGAGGCCGTGGAAGGCTTCTTGGAGGGCTTCGCTGAGGGTGGGGTGGGCGTGGACGTTGCGGGCCAGTTCCTTGGTGGTGAGGTCCCACTTCTGGGCGAGGGTGAGCTCGGGGAGGAGCTCTGTGACCTCGGGGCCGATCAGGTGCGCGCCGAGCAGCTCGCCGTACTTCGCGTCGCTGATCACCTTGACGAAACCGGTCGGGTCGCCGAGGCCGTGGGCCTTGCCGTTGGCGGTGAAGGGGAACTTGGCGACCTTGACGTCGAAGCCCTCCAGCCGGGCCTCTTCCTCGGTCCAGCCGAAGCTGGCGATCTGCGGCTGGCAGAACGTCGCCCGCGGGATCATCTTGTAGTCGAGTTCCATCGTCTCGTGTCCGGCGATGGTCTCGGCGGCGATCACGCCCATCGCCTCGGCCGCGTGCGCGAGCATCAGCTTCGCGGTCACGTCGCCGATGGCGAAGATGTTCGGCACGTTGGTCCGGCAGAAGCCGTCGACGCCGATCGCGCCGCGCTCGGTCAGCTGTACGCCGATCTTGTCCAGGCCGTACCCGTCGACGCGCGGCTGGAAGCCGATCGCCTGCATGACCTTGTCGGCCTCGATCGTCTTCTGGGCGCCGTCCTTGCCCGTGACGGTGACCTTGACCTTGTCACCGGAGTCGTCGATCGAGTCCACCCGGGTGCCGGTCAGGACGTCGACACCGAGCTTCTTGTACGCCTTGGCGAGCTCCTTGGAGACCTCGATGTCCTCCAGCGGAACGACCCGGTCCAGGAACTCGACGATCGTCACCTTCACGCCGTAGTTCGCCAGGACGTAGGCGAACTCGACACCGATCGCACCGGCGCCGGCGATCACGATCGAGCCCGGCAGCTCCTCGGTGAGGATCTGCTCCTCGTACGTCACCACGCGCTCGCTCAGCTGGGTGCCCGGCAGCAGCTTGGTGGTCGCGCCGGTGGCGACGATGCAGGAGCCGAACGTGACGGTCTCCGAGGAGCCGTCGTTCAGCGTCACGTCGAGGGTGTTCGCGTCGGTGAACGAACCCCAGCCGTCGAACTCGGTGATGTTGTTCTTCTTCATCAGGAAGTGGACGCCCTTGACCCGGCCGTCGGCGACCTTCCGGCTGCGCTGCACCGCGGTCGGGAAGTCGAAGGTGACCTCGCCGCTGATGCCGAAGGTCTTCGCCTCCGTCCGGAAGATGTGCGACAGCTCGGCGTTCCGGAGCAGCGCCTTGGACGGGATACAGCCCACGTTCAGACAGACACCGCCCCAGTACTTCTTCTCGATGATGGCGGTCTTCAGCCCGAGCTGGGCGGCGCGGATCGCCGCGACGTACCCTCCGGGACCGGCGCCGAGGACAACAACGTCAAAGTGCGAGGCCATGCAGTGAACTTTAATGGGTGGCACCAGCCGATCCGACAGCGCCACCGGCCCCTGAGCCGCGACTGACCGGCAACTGTGGCCCGCCTCATGGTCACGGTGCGTGTAGCGGGGTTCCGTCCGGACCGTACGGCGCTTACGCTGGCCTCGCGCGTGAGGCGAATTCATGGGGGACGCATGGGTCTGGGGAAACGCCGGTGGCTGCGACTCGCGGCACTCGGCACGGTGTTGGCAGTCGCCGCAGTTCCGGCGTACGCCGACGACCCCACCCCGTCGACCAGCGAGCCACCGCCCGCGTCCGTGACCGACGTGAACCGGTCGCTCGAGCAGCTCCAGGCGGAGGCCGCGGCCGTCCAGGCCGACTTCGCCAAGGCCACGATCGCCTACACCAAGGCTCTGAAGGACGCCCAGGCCGCGGAGGCCGCGGCGAAGAAGGCGGAGACCAACGCTACTAAGTCGAAGGGCGTCGCGGACGAGCAGCGCAGGCGGCTCGGAGTGATCACCGCGCAGGCGTACCAGATGGGTGTCCCGACCGTGCTGGGGACCGAGTCGATGCTCTGGTCGCTGGCCCCGGTCGCGGAGAACCTCCAGGAGATCGCTGACCGGCAGACCGCGATCACCCAGCTCGGCAGCACCCAGGTCGCGCAGTACCGGACGGCGATGGCCGCGGAGGCCGAGTCGACCCGGCTGCGGGCGGAGGCGACCAGCAAACGCGCGGCCGCCAATGAGGCAGCGACGAAGGCGCAGGAGCTCAGCAAGCAGGTGCAGCAGAAGGCGGCCGACGCCTCCGCGGCGATGGCCGACCAGACCGCGGACCTCGATGTCGCGTCCGCGCTGTCCCAGCAGCTCCAGCAGACCAGGAACGGTCAGGCGCTGGCCCGTTGGAAGACCTATCTGACCGAGCTGGCAGCCGCGAAGGTCACTCCCCCGGCGGCCGCCGTCCTGAAGAACCCCGCGAAGTTGCCGACCGGGCTCGCCCCGCTGACCCGTCGCGGCGCGGCCGTGCCAGGTGTCGCGTCGGTCGCCGTCGCGGGACGGACCGTCCGCGTGCTGTCGGCGGAGACGATCCGCGCGGTGAACCAGGCGTTCAGCCTGCTCGGCAAGCCGTACGGCGTCGCCGCCACCGGCCCCGACAAGTACGGCTGTCTCGGCGCAGCCCGCGTCGCCTGGCAGCCGTACACGACCCTGCCGAACCTGATCGGCAAGGTCTACCCCGACTACCAGGCCGTCCCGAACGCCCAGATCGAGCCCGGCGACCTGCTCGTGATGGGCAGCAAGTCGCTCGGCCTCGTGCACATCGGGATCGCGCTCGACAACGGCGAGATGATCGCCGCCGACGAGTCCAAGGGCTCGGTCGTCGTCACCACGGTCCCGGACAACCTGTACGCCGCCCTCCGCCCGACCCTCGGCGCACCGGCCAAGCCCCAGGTCGCACCGGTCGCGACCTCCGAGGCGTACGCGTTCCGCTGCGGCAACACCGCCACGTCGTACGACGTCGGCTCGGGCGCCTGGACCTGGCCACTCCCGGACGGGACGTACGAGATCGGTACGCCGTTCGGTCAGTCCGGCTCGGAGTGGTCAAGCGGCATGCACACCGGCCAGGACTTCCCCGCCCCAATCGGTACGCCGGTCCGCGCGGTGACCTCCGGGACGGTCCGGATCGAGCACCCGGCCTGGGCCGGCAACCTGGTCCGGATCGACCACGGCAACGGGCTCGAGACGCTGTACGCGCACCTCAGCCGAGTCGACGTCACGGACGGCCAGCAGGTCCAGGCCGGCCAGCAGATCGGTGCGGTCGGCAGCGAGGGCAACTCGACCGGACCGCACCTGCACTTCGAGGTCCGGCTCGGCGGCGACCCCGTCAACCCGATGCCGTTCCTGGCCACCGGTTCCGCGAGCACCGGATGGGGTGGCTACAGCAACGGCATGATCCCGGCGAGCAAACTGTGCGCCATCGGTGGCGGTCACCGGCTGCGGTGCGACGCGGCCGCGGCGTACCTGAAGCTCGGCGCGGCCTACCACGCCGCGTTCGGTACGTCGCTGTGCATCACCGACTCGTACCGCTCCTACTCCTCCCAGGTCGACCTCTACCAGCGCAAACCGTCCCTGGCCGCCCTCCCGGGTACGTCGAACCACGGGTGGGGTCTCGCGGTCGACCTGTGTGGCGGGATCGAGAAGTACAGCACCCCGCAGTACCAGTGGATGAAGACCCACGCCGCAGCGTACGGCTGGCTGCATCCCGCCTGGGCGGACCAGGGCGGGAACCGCGAGGAGCCCTGGCACTGGGAGTTCGGTAACCCGACCAGTTAGTAGCCGCCGGTAGGCTGTGATGGTGGCCGAGAAAAACAGTCCCGACCGCACGGACGACAACATCACCCTGGACGCTCAGGACGACCGGTGGGAGTGGCGCCGGCGGATTCGTGAGAACCCGCGGAAGCTGATGTTCTACCGGATCGGTGTCGGTGTCGTAGGTGGGTTGCTGATCATCGCAGCGCCGTTGACCGGCTGGCTGCCGGGACCGGGCGGGATCCCGTTGTTCATCGCGGGTCTCGCCGTGCTCGCCAGCGAGTTCGAGTGGGCGCAGCGGCTGCTGTACCGGGTCAAGGACTGGGTGAAGGCACTCACCCGCTGGACCGGCAAGCAGCCCGCCTGGCTGAAGGCACTCGGAACGCTCGCGCTGTTCCTCTGCGTCCTCGTCGCGATCTGGCTCTACATGGTCGTGCTCGGCGTGCCAGGCTGGCTCCCCGACTCGTGGGAGTCATTCCTGGACAAGCTGCCCTGGCTGCCCTGAGTACTTGAGTCCTGAGTACTCCGGCAGCTCGATCAGCTCGCTCATGTTCTCGGCCATCTTCAGCATCTGGTTCAGGAAGAACGGGATGTCGAGGATCCGGTTCCGGGCCGTGATCCCGAACCGGGTCGCCGGCGCGAGGAACGAGCCCGCGCGGCTCCCGTCCTGCGTGGTCGACACCGCCTTCCGCAGCCGGGTCTCGTACCGGTCGAACGCGATCCGGAAGTCGCGCGTCTGGGCCAACTCCCCCGCCAGGACGTAAGCGCCGACAACCGCTGTCCCGGTGCCGAGCGCACCGAATGTGGCGCCGTACCCCGCGTCGCCGAGCAGGACGATCCGGCTGGTGGACCAGCGGTCCACGCGGACGCGGCTGATCGAGTCGAAGTACAGCTCAGTTGCCGCCGGCAACGCCTCGAGCAGCGCCGGCACGTGCCAGCCCATACCGCTGAACTGCTCCCGCAGGATCGCCTTCTGCTGGTCCAGGTCCCGCCTGTTGTAGTCCAGCACCAGCGACTTGAACATGAACAGCGTCTGCGCCAGGCCCGGATCGCGCGTGTCCGCACCCACGCTCGCGAGCTTCCCGGGCACGTTGTACATCAGCGAGTCCCCACTGATCCCGAGCGTGTTCGGGACCTCCCAGCCACCGACGTAGTACCCGAGGTGCTTCTCCAGGACCTGCTCGGCCGGCCACGCGAGCCGCCGTACGACGGAGTGCATCCCGTCAGCGCCGATCACCAGGTCGTACGTCTCCTCGACGCCGCTCTCGAAACGCACGTCCACGCCGTCCGCCTGTTCCTGCAGACTCGCGATCGAGTCGCCGAAGCGGTACGTCGCCTGCTCGCGACTGTGCTCGTACAGCACCCGCGACAGGTCTGCCCGCAGTACCTCGAGCTCACCGCCGGCGAACTCGGCCGGCAGCCGCATCAGCTGACGCCCCGACGCGTCGACGAACCGCATCGCGTTGCCACCGGTCTGCAGCGACCGCAGCTCCTCCAGCACGCCCATCCGCTCCAGCACGGTCGTGAACACCTGACCGCGGAAGTCCACGGCGTACCCGCCTTGCCGGAGTTTGGGCGCGATCTCGACCACCGTCACGTCGTGTCCCGACCGGCCCAGCCACAACGCCACCGACGGACCGGCCACGCTCGCACCCGACACCAGAACCTTCATCATCGCCTCCAGAGCAGTAACTGTGTCTGCCGGACACAATAATGTGTATGGTAGACACAGTTCAAGTCGATTGCGGAAGGAACCCGGAATGTCCGATCTCCTGTGGGGCAGGCAGCCGCTGCCGAGCCGCGGCCCGAAGCCCGCCGTCACGCTGACCGAGATCGCCGCGGTGGGCATCCGGATCGCCGACGCCGAAGGGTTGGACGCCGTCTCGATGCAGCGCATCGCCGGCGAGCTGCCGGTCACGAAGATGGCGCTCTACCGCTACGTCCCGGGCAAGACCGAGCTGGTCGCGGTGATGAGCGACCAGGCCATGGGCGCCCCGCCGGACCGGCCCGGCGACCTACCGTGGCGCACGGCGCTGCGCACCTGGGCATTGGACCTGTACGACGGGTTCACCCGGCACCCGTGGTTGCTCCAATCGACGATCGGGCGCCGTCCGCTCGGCCCGAACGAGCTCACCTGGATGGAGCGCGGACTCGCCGCGCTGACTGAGAGCGGTCTGACCGGCGGCGAGCAGTTGGACGCGATCCTGGTGATCACCAGCCACGTCCGCAACATCGCGCAGCAGTCGACCACTTTCCCCGGTTACACCACAGGACTCACCGAGGAGGACTGGACGCGGTCGCTCGCGGAGATCCTCACCAGCGAAGCCGACCGCTTCCCGCACCTCACCGCCGCGATGCGAACGGCGGCCGGCAGCGAGAACCAGGGCCTGGAGTTCGGTCTGCAGCGCATCCTGGACGGCCTCGAACTCCTGATCAATGGGCGGACGGACTGAGTCGCAAGCCATTGAAACGTTGTCGGTACGCCGATGCCGACAGCCCGTAGTGCGACCGGAACCGGCGCGCGAAGTAGTTCTGGTCCGGCCAGCCGACCGACTCCCCGATCCGGCTGATCGGCGCGTCGGAGTGCAGCAAGCGGTCCGCCGCGAGCTCGACGCGATGCCGCGACAGGTAGGCCATCGGGGGCAGTCCGGTCACGGACTTGAACAACCGCACCAAGTACCCCGGCGCGAGATGCAGCTCGCCGGCCAGGTCGGTCAGCGTCCAGTGCCGCGCCGGGTCGGCCTCCATCATCCGCATCGCGTCGACGACCGCGGGATGCGTGTGCTCGCCGCGTTCGTCGCTCTTCGCCACCGTGCGCGCGACGCAGCTCAGGTACAGCGAGAGCCAGCCGATCACCTCGCCACGGTGCCGGCTGAGTGGCTGGTTCCGCAGCTGCCGCAACCCGTCCAGGTGGCCGACAGCCTCTTTCACGGTATCCGGATCGAGATGCGTCGCGAGCATTCCGCGGCGTTGCGCGGAGAACGGTCCGGTCCACAACAGGTAACCCAGTAAGGGATCTTCGCGCGCCCAGGCGAGTTCGCGGCGTACCAGATCGGCCGAGAAGCAGCAGTTGTAGACCTCTAGCGATTCGCACTCGACGTACTCGTGCCAGACGCCGGGACGGAGCAGGATCGCGTCACCGGCCCCCAGCCGCTGCCGCCCGGCGAGGCTGTGATGGACACCCGAACCACCGGTGACGAGCAGCAGTTCGAAGAAGCTGTGCGTGTGCAACGGATGGGTCTGCTCGTGCACGTGCGTCCCGGCGTGCACGACCGTCCCTTCGACGAAGTGCAGCACCGTTCCACGAGTCCTCACCGGCTCGTCGACCATGCTTCAAGATACGGGCCGAGGTGCAGATCGTGCTAGACCGAGTGCACTGTGGGCTACTCGCCGGCGACTGCCGGCCGCAGGATCGGTGAACAGGCGAAACGCCCCGCCGACCGAATCCACCGAGCTCTCGGCGTTTCGCCGGAACACTCAATGAATCGTTTCACTCTCCGGTTGGAGTCTCATGTCGCATCTCGCCGCACCCACCTCTCTCCGCTTCGAGCATCTGCTCGCTTCCCCAGAGTCCGGGGTCCTGGGGATCGGCACCGCGAGCCCCCGAATCTCCTGGCAGGTCCCGGCCGCCGACGCCGGCTACGCGCAGACGGCGTACGAGGTCGAGATCACCACCGGCAGCACCCAGGTCTTCACCGTCCAGTCCCCCGAACAACTGCTCGTGCCGTGGCCGGCTGAGCCGCTCACCTCCCGGGAGGTCGCGCAGGTCCGGGTCCGGGTCCGCGGCAACGACGACTGGAGCGCGTGGAGCGAGCCGGTCACCGTCGAGGCCGGGCTGCTCAGCACGGACGACTGGAGCGCCCAGTTCGTCAGCCCGCGGGACAACCCGCACGGCTCCCCCGCTCCCCTGATCGCCGGCGTCGCCGAGCTCCCCGACGGGATCGTCAAGGCTCGCCTGTACGCGACCGCGCACGGCATCTACCTGCCCGAGCTCAACGGGCAGCGGGTCGGCACCGAGGAGCTCGCGCCCGGCTGGACGGCGTACCAGTACCGGCTCCGCTACCAGATCTACGACGTGACCGCGCTTGTTCACTCTGGTGAGAACACGCTCGAGTTCCTGCTCGGCAACGCCTGGTTCCGCGGCCGCATCGGCTTCCGCGACCAGAAGGAGCTGTACGGCGATCGGCTCGCGGTCCTCGCGCAACTCGAGGTCACCACCGAGGACGGGCAACTGCACACCTTCGGCAGTGACGGCAGCTGGACCTCGCGGGAGAGCAACGTCCTCGCCGACGACCTGTACGACGGCCAGACCACCGACCTCCGCAAGCAGCTTGGCGAGCCGACGCCGGTCGACGTCCTCGACGCCGATCTCGGCCTGCTCGTCGCGCCGGACGGCCCGCCCGTCCGTATCACTGACGTACTGCCCGCGCTCGAGATCACCACCTCGCCGTCCGGCAAGACGCTCATCGACTTCGGCCAGAACCTCGTCGGCCGCATCCGGCTCACGGTCCGCGGTCACGCGGCGGGCGACGAGATCGTCGTACGGCACGCCGAGGTCCTCGAGCACGGCGAGCTCGGCGTCCGCCCGCTGCGGACCGCCAAGGCCACCGACACTTACTACCTGGCCGGCCCGGACGAGGTCGTCCTCGACTCCCCGCTCACCTTCCACGGCTTCCGGTACGCCGAGGTGACCGGCGTCAGCGACCTTCGCAAGGTGGACCTCGAGGCCGTCGTCATCGGCAGCGACCTGCAGCGCACCGGATGGTTCGAGTCGTCGAACGACCTGCTGAACAGGTTCCACGAGAACGTGGTCTGGGGTATGCGCGGCAACTTCGTCGACGTACCGACCGACTGCCCGCAGCGCGACGAGCGGCTCGGCTGGACCGGCGACATCCAGGTGTTCTCCCCGAGCGCGAACTTCCTCTTCGACGCGGCTGGGTTCCTCACGAACTGGCTGGCCGATCTCGCGGCCGAGCAGCAGAAGGACGGATCGGTACCGTTCGTCGTACCGGATGTGCTCCGCAACGAGTCGCCGGCCACCGCGGCATGGGGTGACGCGGCAACGATCGTGCCGTGGGTGATCTACGAGCGCACCGGTGACGCCGGCCTGCTCGCCCGCCAGCTGCCGAGCATGCGGGCCTGGGTGGACAAGATGGCCGACCTGGCCGGCGCCGACCTGCTGTGGTCGGGCGGCTTCCAGTTCGGCGACTGGCTCGACCCGACCGCGCCGCCCGAGAACGCGGCGGCCGCCAAGGCCGACCCCGACGTGGTCGCCACCGCGCACCTGGCCCGTTCCGCCGAGGTGTTCGCCAAGGCCGCGGCGGTCGTCGGGCAGGACGACCTGGCCCGCGAGTACGCCGACCTCGCCACGCGCGTGCGGCAGGCCTTCGCGGCCGAGTACGCGACCGACGGCGGCCGGGTGCTGAGCGACGCGCCGACGACGTACGCGCTCGCCCTGCAGTGGGCCTTGCTGCCGAGCGAGACCCAGCGCAAGCGGGCCGGCGAACGGCTCGCCGACCTGGTCCGTACGGCGAGCTTCCGGATCAGCACCGGATTCGTCGGAACGCCGCTGATGGCTGACGCGCTGGCCGATACCGGACATCCTGACCTGGCCTACCGGCTCCTGCTACAGACAGGCTGCCCCTCTTGGCTGTACTCAGTGACGATGGGCGCGACGACGGTCTGGGAACGCTACGACAGCATGCTGCCCGACGGCACCATCAACCCCGGTGAGATGACGTCGTTCAACCACTACGCCCTTGGCGCGGTCGCCGACTGGATGCACCGCCGCGTCGCCGGTCTGGCGGCCGCCGAGCCGGCGTACCGGACGATCGACGTGCGCCCGCTCGTCACCGGCCACCTGACCAGTGCGTCCGCCAAGCACCTCACGCCGTACGGCGAGGCCGCGGTCGCGTGGACCCGTTCCGACGGGCAGGTCACGCTCACGGTCACCGTCCCGGTCGGGTCGCGCGCGAACGTCGACGTACCGGGTCAGGACGGCATCGTCGAGGTCGGGCACGGGACGCACGAGTGGACCGCCGCCGACCCGTATGGCACGCCCGCTGAACTGCCGGCCGACGCCAGCATCCGGGCGCTGATCGACCACGAACCGACCTGGACCGCGCTCGTCGCGGCCGCCACCGAAGCCGGCGTCGTCACCGACGACGCCGACCTCGCCGCCCGCCTCAAGCGCTACCTCGACCAGCCGGCCGCCGGTGTGGTCGACGCGCTCGGCCGACAGTCCACCGAGTCCCTGAAGGCGGCGCTCGGCGCGGTACTCAACCACTAACCCGTCCACCAACTCACCCCGACCACCGCCCCGCTGCTTCGAACATCCCTTGGAGGTCAAGATGAGGTTCCGCCCAGGAGCGAGTGGACTGGCACTGCTCGCCGCCGGTTCGCTCGTACTCACCGCGTGCAGCGCGGGCAGTCTCGGATCCAGTAGTGACTCCGGCGGCGGCTCGGTCGAGATCACGTACCTGATCGGCAACCAGGATCAGGACGTGAAGGACGCCGAGCAGCTCGTCAAGGACTTCACCGCGAAGAACCCGGGCATCACGATCAAGACCGAGACCCGGCCGGCCGGCACCGAAGGCGACAACATCGTCAAGACCCGGCTGTCCACCGGCGACATGCCGGACGTGTTCAACTACAACACCGGGTCGCTGTTCCAGGCGATCGCGCCGCAGAAGAACCTGGTCTCGCTCAACGACCAGCCCTACATCGGGGACCTGGACGACAACTTCAAGAAGACCGTGACCGCCGACGGCCAGGTGTACGGCGCGCCGCTCGGCGGCTTCATGGGCGGCGCGGTGCTCTACAGCATCCCGGTCTACACCAAGCTCGGGCTGAAGATCCCGAAGACCTGGGCCGAGTTCATGGCCAACAACGCCAAGATCAAGGCGGCCGGCGGCGGCGTCGCACCGGTCATCCAGACGTACGGCGAGACCTGGACCTCGCAGCTGTTCGTCCTCGGCGACTTCCACAACGTCTCCGCGGTCGAGCCCGACTTCGCCGACAAGTACACCAAGAACCAGGCGAAGTACGCGACCTCGCCGGCCGCGCTCAAGGGGTTCGAGCACACCGAGGCGGTGCACGACGCCGGGTACGAGAACAAGGACTTCGCCTCCGCCAAGCTGCCGGACGGGCTGAAGATGCTTGCCACCGGCAAGGGCGCGCACTACCCGAACCTGTCCGGCGTGGTGGCCAACATGGTCGCGACGTACCCGGACGCGGCCAAGAACGTCGGACTGTTCGCGTTGCCTGGTGACGACGCGAGCAAGAACGGCCTGACCCTGTGGACCCCGGGCGGTCTGTACATCCCGAAGACCACCACCGGCGACAAGCTGGACGCGGCGAAGAAGTTCCTCGCGTTCGTCGCCAGCCCCGACGGGTGCGCCTCGCAGACCAAGGCCGGCGCACCGACCGGTCCGTACGCCGTCAAGGGGTGCTCGCTCGGGGACGACGTACCGCAGGCGATCAAGGACATGCAGCCGTACCTCGACAAGCCGGGGGCGTCCAGCCTGGCGCTGGAGTTCCTGTCCCCGGTCAAGGGCCCGTCGCTCGAGCAGATCACCGTCGAGGTCGGCTCGGGGATCCGGAAGGCGAAGGACGGCGCGGCCAGGTACGACGAGGACGTGAAGAAGCAGGCGCAGCAGCTCGGCCTGGCGGGCTGGTGATGCCTGATGACCGCGACCTCGGTGACACCACGTGAGCGCAGCAAGACCACCCCGGCCGCGTCGGCGGCCGGGAGCAAGGTCTACCGCCCGTACTCGAACTGGTTCTACCTGCCGACCGCCGTCATCTACGGTGTGCTGTTCCTGGTCCCGACCTTTGCCTCGCTGTACTTCAGCCTGACCCGCTGGAGCCTGTTCGAGTCGCGGTTCATCGGGCTGGACAACTTCAAGCTGTTCTTCCAGGAGCCCGCCCTGGTGAAGGGCTTCACCAACACGCTGATCTACGCGGTCGTCACGTCCGGGTCCAAGGTGGTGCTGGGGCTGCTGCTCGCGGTCCTGCTCACCTCCCAGATCGTTGCCCGCGGCTACCTCCGCTCGGTGGTGTTCTTCCCGGTGCTCGTCTCCACGATCGGCGTCGGCCTGACCTTCACGGTGCTGATGAACCCCGACCAGGGCCTGATCAACAAGTCGCTCGCGCTGGTCGGGATCACCGGACCGGGCTGGCTGACCGACCCGAAATGGGCGCTGCTGTCGGTGGCCGCGGTCGACGTCTGGAAGGGCGTCGGCCTGGCCACCCTGATCTACATCGCCGGCATCGTGTCGATCCCCCGCGAGTACATCGAGGCAGCGCGCGTCGACGGCGCCGGGTCTTGGCAGCAGTTCCGCCGGATCGTGCTGCCGCTGTCCCGGCCCGCCACCGTGACCGTCATCATCCTGTCGCTGATCGGCGGGCTGCGGTCCTTCGACCTGATCTGGGCGATGACCCGCGGCGGCCCCGGGTTCACCTCCGACGTCATCGCGTCGGTGATCTACAAGCAGTACCAGGCCGGCTTCTACGGCCTGTCCACCGCGGGAAACGTGGTGCTGTTCATCGTGGTGACGGCGATCATCCTGCCGCTCTCCTGGTTCCTGAACCGCAAGGAGGTCGACCTGTGAGCACGGCAGAACTCGTCAACCACCGCCCCGTCCGCAAGTGGGCGCTGAGCGCGGTCGCGATCCTGGTCTCGCTCGTGGTGTTCGTCATCCCGTTCGCGTTCATCGTGCTGACCGCGGTGAAGGACCGCACGCAGTCGGCGGACCTGAGCTTCTCGTGGCCGCACCAGTTCCGCTTCGTGCAAAACTTCATCGAGGTCGTCGAGGCGCGCGACTACATGCTGGTGATCGCGTTCATCAACAGCACGCTGCTGACCGTCGCCAGCGTCACCGGCATGGTGGTGCTCGCCGCGATGGCCGGCTTCGTCCTGCAACGCCGGAAGAGCCGTTGGAACGGGTTCATCAACTTCCTGGTATTAGCGGGCCTGATCATCCCGCCGGCCGTCGTACCGACGATCTGGGTCCTGCAGAAATTCGGCCTGTTCCGCACCATGCCGGGGTTGATCCTGATCGAGATCGCCTACGGGTTGTCGTTCTGCATCCTGCTCTTCCGCGCCTTCGTCGCCACCATCCCGAGAGAACTCGACGAGGCCGCGGTCATCGACGGGGCGGGCCCGTTGAAACTCTTCTTCCGGGTGGTCTTCCCGCTGCTCAGATCGGTGATCGTCACCGTCGTCGTGGTCCAGTCGGTGAACGTCTTCAACGACTTCGTGAACCCGCTGTACTTCCTCCCGGGCGACAAGAACGCCACCGTCCAGCTGACCCTCTACAACTTCTCCAGCCAGTACTCGACCCAGTACAACCTCCTCTTCATGGACATCCTCCTCATCACCATCCCCCCACTCATCATGTTCCTCTTCTTCAACCGCCAAATAGTCGCCGGCATGACCTCCGGAGCCATCAAGGGCTAACCCCACGACCACCCAGGCGTGCAGAAGAACGGGTAGAGCACCCGCTGTACGCCGTACGCGCGAACGCGGTCACGCCCAGGTGCACTAGCTACCTGTGCGACACCACCCGTCGAAACGCACACCCAGCCGTCGAAGTGCACACCCAGCCGCGCGCACGGGACAGCAGCCGCGATCCCGTGCGCGTGTCCACCACCGCCGCGGGAGTCCGTGTCGCAAGAAGCGAGCGGGGCGGAGACAGGAAAGCGTGACCGAAGACAGGCAATAGCAGGTCTCAACCCACCAGTTCCTGTCTCAGCCCCACCGCAGTCCCCCGGGTCCGCGGTCGGCGCCACAGACGCGGCGAGACGCGGGACGGGTGGGCGTCGGGCGAGTGCGGAAGGACCCGGGGAACACCCGACCTACGCGGTACGGGCGGAGGCGATCACGCGAGCGGTGGGTGGAGACAGGAACCGGTGGCTTGAGACAGGTAATAACAGGTCTCCAGCCACCAGACCCTCTCTCCACTCACCGCTTCCGGTCCCCCGCCCGACAGTTGCTGTTGCACCGGCCATCGCCTACTCCGGGCTCGCGGACGGCGCCTTCACGCGAGGCGAGTTGCGGGGATGGGTGGGCGTCGGGCGAGTGCGGATGGAGCGGTGGGACAGCCGGGGTACGTCGTACGCGCGGACGTGGTCGGGCTCGCTCGGTGGGTGGGGACGGGAACTGGTGGCTGGGGACACGTAATAACAGGTCTCCGCCCACCAGATCCTGTCTCCGCCTCCCACCACGTCCCGTCCCCCACCACGTCCCGTGTCCCACCAGCTCCGGTCCCCGCCACGTCCCGTCCCCCGCCACGTCCCGCCTCGCACCACGTCCCGCCTCGCACCACGTCCCGCCTCGCACCAGGTCCCGCCCCCACCACGTCCCGCCCCCACCGCGTCCCGTCGCCCGCCTGGCGGGCTCGGTGGGTGGGGATTACTTGGGTTTTTGGAGGAGGTGGGCGGCTTGGGCGGGGTCTTTTTCGGTGGGGAGGGCGGTTCGGGTGAGGGTTGCCAGTTCGGTGAAGCCGGCGGTGGCTAGGAGGGCGGCGATCTCGGCGGGGTCGTGCATGTAGACCTGGAGGTCTAGGTCGTGACCGTAGGCCTGGGTGAGGTGGCGGCTGCCTTCGCCGACCTTGAAGCCGTGGATCAGGTGGCCGCCGGGGCGGAGTACGCGGTAGAGCTCGGCGAACACCGCCGGCAGCTCCTCGCGTGGGGTGTGCACGAGCGAGTACCACGCGAGCGCCCCGGCCAGCTCCCCGTCCTTGATGTCCAGGTCGAACAACGACCCCACCTCGAACCGCAGCGACGGATACTCCCGCCGCGCCACCTCGACCATCCCAGGCGTCAGATCAACCCCGAACACATCCAGCCCAAGCCCCGCCAGGTACGCCGTGATGCGCCCCGTCCCGCACCCGAGGTCACCCACCGGACCGGGCTCGACCAGCGCCGCGAAGTAGTCCAACGCACCCTTCTCGAACGGATCGGCGCGGTGGTAGTCCTTCAGGATCGCGTGATAGTCGACGGCGGCGGTGTTGTATGACCCCTGGATATCGTTCACCCGAGGACTCTAGGCAGCCGCTCCGACAGTTTCTCGTAGTCGTCGAGTGAGTTGTACGCGTGCGCCGACAACCGGATGAACTTGCGGTCCTCGAACCCGGTGAAGGTGATCTCGGCGTTCAGTTCCCGCGAGATCCGCATCTTCAGAGCGTCGCCACCGGACAGGTCGACCGACGACGGCAGCTCGACCAGCCGCATCGTCGCCGGCGGGTGCACCACCTCGGCGATGCCGGTGCCGAGCGCCTTGGCCAGGATCCGCGCGCCCTCCTCGACGAGCGCGGTCAGCTGGGGCCGGCGGGTCGGCCAGTCGAGCTCGGCCAGCACGCGCAGCGACTCCGGAGCGGCGATCCACGGCACGTAGTCGTACGTGCCCTGCATGTCGAACCGCTCCGGCATCCGCTCGTCGTACTCCGACCAGGACACGATCAGCGGCATCGACGCCGACCGCCACCGTTCGGCGACCACCAGGCCGGCGGTTGCTCGCGGTGCGGCCGGCCACTTGTGGAAGTTGCCGGTCCAGAAGTCGGCGCCCGCGGCGGCCGGGGCGTCGATCAGCGCCGGCGCGTGGGCGCCGTCAACGACGACGGGTACGCCGCGTTCGTGGGCGGCCGCGACGAGTCCCTCGATCGGGAACACCTTGGCGGTCCCGGAGGTGATCTGGTCGACGATCAGCACGGAGGCGTTGTCCAGCTGCTCCGCGATCAGCGCGACCACGGTGTCGTCGTCGGCCTCGAGCGGGATCCCGACGTTCACCACTTCGGCGCCACGCTCCCGGGCGTACCGCTCGGCGGCGTACCGGACCGCGCCGTACGCGTGGTCGGTGAGGACGATCTTGCTGCCGGCCGGGATCGGCAGCGTGGCGAGCGCGACCGTCACGCCGGCGCTGGCGTTCGGGACCAGGGCGAACCCGGCCGGGTCCACCTGCAGGTACGCCGCGAGTTCGAGCCGGCTCGTGGTCAACCGGTCGGCGACGGTGCGGAACCAGACCATCGGGTTCGCGTCCATCTCCACCCGGAGGCCGGCCATCACCTCCTGCGTCCGGCGCGGCACGGCGCCGTACGAACCGTGGTTGAGGTGGAGGACACCGCTGTCGAGGGTCCACAGGTCAGGGCGGGGGCTGAGTACCGTCACCACCCAAACGGTACATACTTCATGACGTGTACCCCTACCTCGACCACGACGGACCGATCGCGATGGCGCATCGAGGCGGGGCCAGACACCCCGACATCATCGGGTACGAGAACTCGCTGCGCGCCTTCCAGCACGCGGTCGACCTGGGCTACACCTACGTCGAAACCGACTTGCACGCGACCAGCGACGGGGTCGTCATCGCCTTCCACGACCACCGGCTCGACCGGGTCACGGACCGGACCGGCGTGATCGCCGAGCTCCCCTGGTCGGAGGTCTCGAAGGCGAGGATCAACGGCCACGAGCCGATCCCCCGGCTCGACGAGCTGCTGGAACACTTCCCCGACATCCGGTTCAACCTGGACATCAAGGCCGAGGGTGGCCTGGAGCCCGCCGCGCAGGTCCTCACGGCGGCGAACGCGATCGACCGGGTCTGCGTCTCGTCGTTCTCCCAGTCCCGGGTACGCCGGATCCGCAAACGGCTCGGCCCGCGACTGTGCACCGGGTACGGCGACCGCGAGACCGCGCTGCTTCGGCTCCTGCCGTTCGCACTCCCGTCGAACGGCGCGTGCCTGCAGATCCCCGAGCACTACGGCCGGCTGCACGTACTCACTCCCGGTCTGATCAAGCGCGCCCACTCCCGCGGCAAGCAGGTGCACGTCTGGACGGTCGACGACGCGCCCACGATCCACCGGGTGCTCGACGCCGGAGTCGACGGCATCATCACGGACCGCACCGACGTACTGCGGGATGTCCTGATAGAGCGGGGCCAGTGGCACTGAAGTGTTATCGCCGGGTACGTCGCGACGTACCCCGGACCTGACAGACTTCCGCGCATGGGACTTCTCTCCGCCCCCGACGGTGTGGACAAGCGTGAGTACTGGGGGTTCAGCCTCTTCGACTGGGCGAACTCCGGGTACGTCACCACGGTCGCGACGGTACTGTTCGCGCCGTACCTGACCTCCGTCGCCGAGACCGACGCCTGTGGGTACGTCGGGACCACGGACCACCCGTGCAACACCGACCTGCACGTCCTCGGGCTCGGGATCTCCCCCGGCTCGCTCGCGTTCTACGTGGTCACGGTCGCGACGCTGGCCTCCGCACTGTTCCTGCCGGTGGTCGGGGCGATCGCGGACCGGATGGCCCGCAAGAAGCTCCTGATGTGCGCGTTCGCCTGGGCCGGTGCGCTGTCCGCCTGCTGCATGGTGTTCGTCGGCGGCGGCCGCTGGGAGCTCGGCGCGTTGCTGCTCTTCATCGGCAACGTCTGTCTGGGCTCGGCGCTGGTCGTGTACGACTCGATCCTGATCGACATCGCTCCCCCGGACCAGCGCGACGCCGTCTCGTCACGCGCCTGGGCCTTCGGGTACGCCGGTGGCTTCATCCTGCTCGCGATCAACCTGGCGGTGGTCACCGCGCACGACGCGCTCGGGATCAGCCAGGGCACCGCCGTCCGGCTCAGCCTGCTCAGTGCCGGTGTGTGGTGGGGCCTGTTCACGATCATCCCGTTCGTCCGGCTGCGGGACCGGCCGCCGGTGAGCGTCGAGCCGGTCCGCAGCCGCGGTCTGGTCCGGCAGAGCTTCGGGCAGCTGTCGGCGACCCTGAAGCACATCCGGACCTACCCGATGACGCTGCTGTTCCTGGTCGCGTACCTGTTCTTCAACGACGGCATCCAGACCGTGATCTCGGTGTCGTCGACGTACGGCGAGAAGCAGCTCGGGTTCCAGACCCAGGTGCTGATCGCGACCATCCTGGTGGTGCAGTTCGTGGCGTTCTTCGGCGCGATCGTGTTCGGCCGGGTCGCCCAGCGGTACGGCGCCCACCGGACCATCACCGCCGGTCTGGTGATCTGGATGCTGATCGTGATCGCCGGCTTCCTGCTGCCCGCCCACCAGATCGCGCCGTTCCTCGCGATGGGCGTCGCGATCGGGATCGTGCTCGGCGGCACGCAGGCGCTGTCCCGGTCGGCGTTCAGTCAGCTGATCCCGAAGGGCCGCGAGGCGGAGTACTTCTCGCTCTACCAGGCCGGCGAACGCGGTACGTCGTGGCTCGGCACGCTGGTGTTCGGTCTGGTCCACCAGATCACCGGCTCGTACCGTCCCGCGATCGTCGCCCTTGGCATCTTCTTCGTGATCGGTCTGGCCCTGCTGACCCGCGTCGACATGCGCCGCGGCATCCGGGAGGCGGGCAACAGCCAGCCGAGCGTCGTCTAGGCGGCGCCTGGTCCGACCTCGGACGCGGCCAGCGGGTGCCGGACCGTCGCCGCGGTCGAGTACTCGTCGGCGCCCACGTCGTACGGCGCTGTCCGGGCCTGACCGTCGACGTCGTCGGTGACCTGGCTCGCGTGGTTCAAGGCGGCCGCGTTCGCGGCGGCGCTGCCCGCACCGAGCCGGTAGACGCCGTCACTGCCGGCTGCGAGCTTCGGGTCGGCGCGGGTGAAGCCGGATGACGGGATGTTGCCGTCGGTCGCGCCGCCCCAGGTGATGTTGCCCGACCAGGTGATGCCGTCCAGGTACGGCATGTCGACGAGCTGACCGGAGTCGCCGACCAGGAGGTTGTCGGCGACCACGCAAGCCACCGGCGGGACGGTCCGCTGGCTCTCACCGGCCACTGCCTGGCCGTTGTTCCGGAGCGTGTTCAGCACGATCGTGACCCGGTCCGGGGCGTCGTTGCCGCGCCGTGAGTCGGACGGCTCCCCCTCGTAGTGGTCCCGCTCCGTACCGCTCCCGAGTACGACGCCCGCGCTCGCGACCCCGCCGACGTAGTTGTTCACGATCAGGTGGTCGTTGCCGTAGATCCGGATGCCGTTGCTGCCGGACAGCAGATAGTTGCTCTCCACCCGGTTGTCGTTGCCGTGCCGGAGCACGATGCCGCCGAGCGACGAGCGGACCGTGTTGTACCGGATGGTGTTGCCGGACGATTTCACCGAGATCGCCTCGGGGTCGCCGTTGCACCGCTCGAACAGGTTGTACTCGACGGTCGCATCGGCGGTACTGAGCGCGCGGCCGCTGACCCCCAGGCGGATCGGTTCGCCGCCGTTCGCCCCGCTGAACGTGTGGTCGCGGAAGTAGTTGCGCAGGATGTACGTGCGCTGTGCCATCGCTTCCGTGCCCGGGCCGTCGATCACCAGGTAGACGCCGAGCGTGGACTTGTCGTGGAAGACGTTGCGGTCGACCTTCACGTCGTCACCGCGGACGACGACCCAGTGCTCGGCCGCGCTCGCGAGCTGGAAGTCGTTGCGCGTGAGCCGGATCCGCGGACAGTCCGCCGGGATCTCCAGCGTCGTACTCTGCCGGAACGCGAACCCGCTGATCGTGATGTCCGAGGAACCGGAGAACACGAAACTCTGGGAGCCGGTGAGCGTCACGCCGCCGCGGCTCGCGGCGACGATCGTGATCGGTGCGGTGCTGTTGCCGTGCCGGTTGCTGATCGTGATCGGCGAGCCCGACGGTACGGCGTACGAGCCGTTGGCCATCGTGATCGTGGTGCCGGCGGTGGCGCTGTTGATGGCCTGTTGCAGTTCGGCGAGCGACGTCACGGTGGCCTGCTGCGCGGCCAGTGCGGGACGAACGTTCGCGAGGGAGAACGCGGCGGCTGCGATGCCGACGCCACTACTGGTCAAGAAGGTACGACGATCCATGACGAGACTCCTAGTGTCCTGGGTCGGACGTTCGGCGAGTGATTTCGGTGTTCAGGTGCGTGCATCGCGGTGCGTGGTCAGTGGCCTCGATGCGGAGCATCGTGGGCGCTGGGCACGTGCCGTGAGGTGCGTGCCTGGGCGCCGAAAGCGCCGCCGACCGTCCGACCCAGGTCACTAGCTGGGGCGGTAGAGCTTTCGGTACTCGCTGGGGGTTACCGAACTCACCTGACGGAACACCTTGGAGAAGTACGACTGGTCCATCCCGACGGCGGCCGCGATCTCCTCCATCGGGCGTGCGGTCGCCATCAGTTCGCGCTGGGCCCACTCGATCTTGGCCCTCTTGATGTACTGCTTCGGCGACAGCCCGAACTCGGTGCGGAAGTGCCGCAGGAAGCTCGCCAGGTCGTAACCCAACTCGGCGGCGAGCTCCTCCACGCTCGGCAGCGTGGCGAGGTTCTGCTGGATGTACTGCACGATCCCGGAGTCACTCGTCTGCTGCGTGGCCAGCCGCACCGAGCCCGCCGGCGCGCTGTCCAGGTAGTGCGCGAACAACGCGGTCAACGCGGACCGCAACCGCAGCGGCGTCGCGAGCCCGGGCGGGTCGCGATCGGCCGCGCCGACCTGCTCGAACAGGGCCGCCGCTTCCTCGGGCGCCTTGCTCGGGACGACGTACGGCAGGGTCAACAGCTCACCGATGTCGCGGTCGCCGATCAGCGCGTTGAAGTGCAGCCAGTGCTTCCGGAACACGTTGTCGCTGATCGTCTCGTAGGACACCGGGACGTCGGCGGGCATGTACACGAGCTCGCCCGGCTTCGGGAACAGCTCCGTGTCCCCCACGACGAGCCGGCCCTCGCCCTCGAGGATCAAGTACAGCCTCGAGAACTGATCGGGCATCAACGCGCGCGACCACTCGCGGTGCACCTTGGTGATCCGCGCGGCGACAACCAGGTCCAGCCGGAGCCGGTCGAGGTACGTCCGGATCGTCTCCTGGTCGGCGTCGACGTGCTGCGCGGTCCTCATCGCGCGTGCGGCCCGACGTCGGAGGCTGTCAGCGGACGGAACTTCACCCGCGAAGGCGAGTACTCGTCCGCGCCGACATCGGCCCGCCCCATCCGGTGGTGCCCGTCGAGATCGAGGTCCACGTCCGGGTAGCGCTGCGACGCCGCGTTGATGGCCGGGCTTCCCGAGCTCAACCGCCGTACGCCGTCCGCGCCCGCCGCGAGCCGCGGGTCGACGCGGGTGAACGCGGCGGCCGGAGCGTTGCCGTCCACGGACTGTCCCCAATGGATGTTGCCCGACCAGGTGATGCCGTCCTGGAACGGCATGTTCACCAACTGCCCGCTGTCCGCCATCAGGAGATTGTCCGTCACCGCGCACTCCAGCGGCGGGAGGGTCCGGTGGCTCTCGCCGATGATCGCGGACTCGCAGTCGAGCACGGAGTTCAGCGCGATCCGGACCCGGTCCGGTGCGTCGTTGCCGGTGCGCGACTTGGACGGCTCGCCCGGGTAGTGGTCGCGGACGCTCCCGCTGCCCAGGACGACGCCGGCGCCGCTGATCCGCTCGAGGTAGTTGTTCACGATCAGGTGGTCGTTGCCGTAGATCCGGATCCCGTTCTGGCCGGACAGCAGATAGTTGCCCTCGACCCGGGTCGCGTTGCCGTGCCGGAGCACGATGCCGCCGAGGCTGTCGCGGATCGTGTTGTGCCGGATGGTGTTGCCCGACGACTTCACCGAGATCGCCTCGGGGTCGCCGTTGGCGCGCTCGAACAGGTTGAACTCGACCACCGCGCCGGCCGTCGACAGCGCTCGCGGACTGACCCCGAGCCGGATCGGCTCACCGCCGTTGTCACCGGGGAACGTGTGGTCGCGGAAGTAGTTCCGGGTGATGTGCACCCCGCGCGCCATCTGATCGGTCCCGGCGCCCTCGATCCCGAGGTAGATCCCGAGCTTCGACTTGTCGTGCCACTCGTTGTGGTCGAGCGTCGTCTCGTCGGCCTGCACCATCACCCAGTGCAGTCCGTCGAGGTCGGCCAGCTGGAAGTCGTTGCGCGTCAGCCGGATCCGCCGGCAGTCGGGCGGTACGTCGAACGTCGTACGCTGCCGGAACGCGAAGCCGCTGAGGGTGATGTCCGACGAGCCGGTCAGCACGAAGCTCTGCTCACCGGTCAGTACGACGCCACCGATCGACTCGGCCCGGATCAGAATCGGTCCACGCTTCCCGGCGACCGCGATCGGAGCTTGTACGTCGTATGTGCCGTTGGCAACTGTGATGACGGTGTCCGGCGTGGCCCGCTCGATCGCGGTGCGCAGCTCGTCCAGCGAGCGAACCAGGGTGCCTGCCGAAGCCCGGCTGGGAAGTGTGACGGTCAGGCCGAGCCCGGCGATGCCGGTGGCGGCGAGGAAAGTACGACGATCCATGTCTCACCCCTTGAGTGCGCCGGAGGTCAGACCCCGGGCGAACGAGCGTTGGAAGAAGAGGAACACCAGCACCGACGGGAGCAGTGCGAGCAACGAGGCCGCGAGGACGACGCCGGGCGTGACCGCCTGGTCGATCCGCAGCGTCCGCAGCGCCAGCGGCAGCGTGTACGACGAGGAGTTCTGGGCCACGAGCAACGGCAGCAGGTACTGGTCCCAGATCATCGTGAAGCCGAACACCCCGATCACCCCGAGCGCCGGCTTGCACAGCGGCAGGATGATCTGCGCGAAGATCCGGAACTCGCCGGCGCCGTCGATCCGGGCCGCCTCCTCGAGCTCCCGCGGTACGTCCTTCATGAATTCGGTCATCACCAGGATCGAGAACGCCCACGCGCCGAGCGGCACGATCATGCCGGCCAGCGTTCCCATCAGGTCCAGGTGCAGCAGCGGCAGGTCGGCCAGCACCAGGGTGAGCGGCAGCGCGAGGATCTCCTCGGGCAGCATCATCGTGGCCAGGATCGCGACCATCACCAGCGTCATCATCGGGAACACCTTGCGGGCCAGCGCGTAGCCGGCCAGCACCGAGACGGCCACCTGGAGCAGCAGTCCGAACCCGACCACGAAGAACGAGTTCAGCAGATACCGCAGTACGCCGTGGTCGAACGCGATCCGGAAGTTGCCGAGCGTCGGCCGGTTCGGCAGCACGCTCAACTGGGTCGGGTCCGACACGTGGCTGAACGAGCCGACCAGCAGCGCCAGCAGCGGGCCGGCGAAGACGACGAACAGACCGATGTAGATCACGAACTTCGCCAACCGGGCCCAGATGCCCTTGCTCTCGGTCAGCCCCAACGCGGTCTCGGTGGCGGCACTCATGCGGCCCTCCTTCGGCGCAGCAGCTGGACGCACACCGTGAGCACGAGCGTCGCAGCGAACAACAGCACCGCACCGGCCGAACCGACGCCGAGGCGACTCTGCTCGAGCCCCAGCTTGTAGATGAGCGTCATGACGACCTCGGTCGAGCCGTTCGGCCCGCCGTTGGTCAGCAGGAACACCTCGGTGAACGTCCGGAACCCACGGACGGCGGCCAGCACGAACAGGATCGCGAACACCGGCCGCAGCCCCGGCAGCGTGACGTGCAGGATCCGCTTCCAGGTCGAGGCCCCGTCTACGGTCGCGGCCTCGTACAGCCCGCGGTCGATCCCGGCCAGCCCGGCGAGGAAGATCATCATGTCGTACGGCGCCCCGCGCCAGATGCCCGTCACGGCGATCGAGGCGAGCGACGTGTGCGGATCGTTGATGAACCCGGACGGACCGAGCCCGATCAGGCCGATCACCTGGTTCATCAGTCCGTCGCTCGTCGGGTGGTACATGATCCGCCACAGCTCCGCGGTCACCGCGAGCGGTACGACGACCGGCAGGAACGCCGCGGACCGGATGAACGTCAGCTTGCGCGTCTGTCCCTCGACGAGCAACGCCAGCCCGAACCCGAGCACCATCGAGCCGAAGGTCTGCCCGACCGCCAGCACGATCGTGTTCCACGCCGCCGACCGGAACCCGTCCGAGGACAGGATCTCCGCGTAGTTGGCGCCGCCGACCCAGGTGTTGCCGAGGTACGGGCGTACCTCCTGGAACGACATCGACACGGCCCGCGCCATCGGGATGAACTTGAAGTAGAGGAACAGGATCAGCGCGGGTGCCAGGAACAGCCACGGCACCCACCACTGACCACCGATCCGGCGCCGCTCCCGGGTCGCGGTCCGCACGACCGGCGCACTCAGGGATGCGGTCACGACGCGCCGATGCCCTGCTGGCCGAGCGCCTCACCGAGCTTCGTGTCGAGCTTCTGGAGCTCGGAGTTCACGTCCAGGCCGCAGTCCGCGATCAGGGCGTTCACGGTGTCCGCGGAGCTCTGGCGTACCACGGTCCAGTTCGGGATCGAGGGGGCGTAGCGACCGTGCTCGCGGTACACGTCGGCGTACAGCTTCCAGCGGGGGTCGGGGCGGACCGTGCTGATGTCGACGTTCTTGTTGACCGGCAACTGGACGATGAAGGCCTTCTCGCCCTCCATGCCGATCTTCTGGCCCTCGGCGGAGATGGCGTAGCCGGCGAACGCGTTCTGGCCCGCCTCGTTCTTCGAGCCGGCCATCAGGTAGACGCTGCCGCCCTCGGCCAGGACGGTCGAGTCCTTCGGGCCGGCGGGCATCGGCACGACCTCGTACTTGTCCTTGCCGAGCGAGCTGTCGAAGCGCGGCATCAGGTACGGACCGACGACGTACATGCCGGTCTTGCCCGCCTCGAACGTCTCGTTGGTGGGCGGGGTGTCCATCGTCGCGGCGCCGGGCTGGATCACCTTCGACGTACAGGCGAGGTCGCGGAACCACTTGGTGGCGGCGACCGACTCCGGGGTCGACATCGCGGGCTTGTACTTGCCGTCGGGCTGCTTCGCGATGAAGTCACCGCCGGCGGCCCAGAGGAAGTTCGAGAAGTACCACGAGGCGTAGCCGCGCTTGGTGGAGCCGGGCACCGCGAGGCCATAGGTGTCGGCCTTGCCGTTGCCGTCCGGGTCCTGAGTGGTGAAGGCCTTCGCCAGGGCGGCCATCTGGTCCCAGGTCGTCGGGGCGGGCAGGCCGGTCTTCGCGCGCCAGTCCTTGCGGATCAGCAGCGCCGAGGCCTGCGCGGAGTACGGGACGCCGTACGTCTTGCCGTCGGAGGCACGGGCGGCCTCGATGGCGGGCTCCAGCAGTTGGTCGCCGCCCTTGATCTGGCTCAGGTCGACCTGGCGGACGATGCCCTGGCCGACCATCGTGCCGAGCTGCGACGAGTCGTTCATGACGATGTCCGGCAGGTCCTTCTGCGCGGCGCGCTGGGACAGCTTGGTCTCGAAGTCGTCGAAGATCGCCGTGACCTCGACCTTCTGGCCGGTCGCCGCCTCGAAGGCCGCCGCGAGCTTCTTCATTCCCTTCTCCCCGTCACCACCGGGGGTCGTCCGCGCCCACAGCTCCAGCGGGGCGGACGAGTCCTGTGCGGTCTGACCGGCGCCGCCGGTCCCGCAGGCGGCCAGGGTCAGGACCGCTCCGAGCCCGAGGGCGAGCAGTCTGAACGGCCGGATCACGGACACACTCATGCCAGGTTCCTGTCTACGAAGAGGCCGATTTGTACTTTTTTGGCCTCATTTCGTCGCAAGATAGCGCTTTCCAAGCTGAGCCGTCAATGAGTCATCCGATCTCTCCCCACAGACCGCCGGCCGACCCGCGGGTCGGGGACGGCGTGGTTGGGTGGCGACTAGGCGGGGACGACTGAAGCGACGAACGCCCGCACCTGCGCGACCGTCGGGCGTGTCCCGGTGCGGTCGGCGAACAGCAGGTGGGTGGAACCGATCAGGGTGAGACCCAAAGTGTTCAGATCGGCGCCGGCCGGGATCCGGCCGATCGCCTGCTCCGCGGTCAGGTACTCCAGCAGGATCCGGCCGGCATCGGTCAGGATCGGTACGCCGGTCGGCACCGCCGCGCGCAAGCGGGCCCGCAGGCCGTCGCGCGAGATCGTCAGGCTGACGATCGCCACCGCGACCGACCCGAACAGATCGGTCAGCATCGCGGTCAGGTTGTCGACGACCGTCCCGTGGCCGACCGAGTCCCGCAGTACGGCGGCCTGGTCGTCGAGGCGACGGATGCGGTCCAGGACGAGCTCGGCGAGGAAGCCGTCGAAGTCGGTGAAGTGCTTGTGCAGGACACCTTTCGCGACGCTGGCCTCGGTGGTCGCCGCGCGACTGGTGAGCGCTTCCGGCCCGTCCCGGAGCAGCACCCGCTCGGCGGCGTCGAACAGTTGCTCCCGCGCGTCCCGCATCGCCACGCCCGTCGGCATACGCACCTTCCTTGACGCGAGTGGGCAACCGCCCACTATCGTGGGCACATGCCCACTCTACCGTCGCCCGAGCCCGGAGGACCGGCCCGTGCACGCGCCCATTCCCGGCGCGACATGGCCGAATCCTTCGGCACCGATCCCGCTCTCTACGACCGCGCCCGCCCGCAGTACCCCGAGGCCTTGATACACGCGGTCGCCGCCTCAGCGCCCGGAACCGACGTGCTCGACGTGGGCTGCGGGACCGGGATCAGTTCCCGCCAGTTGCAGGCGGCCGGTTGCCAGGTGCTTGGCGTCGAGGTGGACGAGCGCATGGCGGCGTACGCGCGCACCACCGGTGTGGACGTCGAGGTCTCCCCCTTCGAGTCCTGGGACGTGGCCGGACGGGCCTTTGATCTCCTCACGGCCGGGATGGTGTGGCACTGGATCGACCCGGCCGTCGGCAGCGCGAAGGCCGCCGAAGTCCTCCGGCCCGGCGGTCGCTTCGCCGCCTTCTGGTACGTCCTGCAGCCGCCGGCCGACCTCGGCGCCGCGTTCGCCGCGGTCCACCGCGAGGTCATCCCGGACAGCCCGGCCGCGTCCCACGCCGCCGCGTCACCCCTCGGCGCGTACGAGCACTTCCTCGATCAGACGGCCGACAGCCTCACCGCGACCGGTGCCTTCACCGACCTCGAGCGCCCGACGTTCCCGTGGTCGCGGGAATACACCCGCGACGAATGGCTCGACCAGCTCCGGACGAGCGGCCTGGCGAAACCGCTCGCCGACGCCGGCAAGCTCGACGCCGTCCTCGAAGGGACCGGCGCCGCGATCGACG
Organism: Kribbella sp. NPDC043289; assembly: GCF_056436705.1. Taxonomy (NCBI): domain Bacteria; kingdom Bacillati; phylum Actinomycetota; class Actinomycetes; order Propionibacteriales; family Kribbellaceae; genus Kribbella; species Kribbella sp. NPDC043289. The sequence continues at coordinate 1,328,411 of NZ_JBWKCB010000001.1, read as the reverse complement.
CGGTCGGCGGCAGCTTCACGCTCGACTCCGTCGCCGTCGCCCTCACCGCGACCAGGAAATGAACGTGCGCCCGGCCGGGGTGCTGGCCGGACGCACGGATCGTGGCGGATCTGCAGGCCATCACAATCCGGAGATCGCGGCTGCCGGCACGCTCAGGCGGGCGGTGCGTTCGCGATTGTGATGGCCTGGGGATCCTCAGCGCGAGGACGGGGTCGCGCTCGGGTTGTTCGGGTTGCGGAAGCCGCCGCCGAACGAGCCCTGGCGGACGCTGTTCGCGGTGATCGAGCCGTTCGCGTTCTGACCGGTGACGACCACCTGCTCCCCCGCCTTCAGATCTGCGGCGGTCCCCTTCGCGGTGATCTCGTATGTCGTGTCGCCGGTCAGCTTCACCGTGACGCTCCCGGACTGGGTCTTCACGACCAGCTCGGAACTGTTCGCCGACACGACGGTGCCGATCGTGCCGCCGCCACCCTGACCACCGGGCTGCCCCGTACCGTTCTGGCCGCGGAAACCGCCGTACCCACCGGCTCCATACCCGCCCGCACCGCGGCCGCCCGCCTGCGGCTGGTTCGACGAGCTGTCCGAGGCGAACGCGGCGTGCAGCCCGGCGCCGCCCCCGAGACCGACGGCGAGCACGACCACACCGGCGAGGATCGCCGTCGCCAGCGGCAGGTTGAGGGTCTTCTTCGGCTTCAGCGCCGCGTCGACTTCCTCGTCGGACCCGATCTGGGCGAACTCGTCGGGCGTCTGGTTGCTCATGGTGCCTCTCACTCGTGTCGTAGTGCGTCGATGGGACGGAGTCCGGCGGCTCGGTGCGCCGGCATGCTGCCGAAGAACAGGCCGACCGCCGCGGACACGCCGAGCGCGAGTCCGATCGACGACGGCACCAGCGCGGGCGTCACGCCGGCGAGCTGGAAGCGGGTGACGATCAGCGCGGCCCCGACGCCGACCGCGCCGCCGATCAGGCTGAGCAGCGTCGCCTCGATCAGGAACTGCCCGAGGATCGTCCGCCGCCGCGCGCCGAGCGCCTTCCGGATTCCGATCTCGCGGGTCCGCTCGGTGACCGTGACGAGCATGATGTTGGTGACACCGATCCCGCCGACCACCAGGCTGATCGCGGCGACGGTCGCCAGCAGCGCGGTGAAGGTCGCGGCGGTGTCCTGGCTGGTCTGCAGGATCTGCGCCGAGTTCGTGATCCGGAACGGCGATGTCTCGGTCGCAGGCACCTGGTGCCGAGCGGTCAGCAACTGTGTGACCTCGGCCTGCGCGGTGTCGACCCGGTCCTTGTCAGACGCCTGTACGACGATCTGGTTCAAGGCGCCGTACCCGGCCTGCGTCGCGCGGAGCGTGGTGATCGGGACGATCGCGGTCGCGTTCGGGTCGTTGAACCCGGTGCTGTCCTTGCTGGACAGGACGCCGAGGACGGTGAAGTCGACGGCGCCGAGTTTGATCGTCTGCCCGACCGCACTCGCCGGGCGGGTGAAGAGCTCGGTGGCGGCGGTCTGCCCGAGCACGATGACGCGCTGCGAGCTGTCGACGTCCGCCTGGGTGAACGACCGGCCGATCTGCACCGGGGTGTTCGTGGCGGGCAGGTAGTCCGGCGTGGTGCCGATCACCTGGTTGACGGTGTAGCTGGTGTCGCCGTTGGTCGCCGTACCGGAGCTGGTCATCACCGGGGCGACCGAGGCCACGTCGGGCGCCAGCTTCTTGTCCGCGAGTGCGGCGGCGTCCTCCAGGGTCAGGCTGTACTGCTGGTTCGCCGGGCCGGCCTGGCCGCGGACGAAGCCGCCACCGCCTCCGGTCGTGGAGACCGTGAGCAGGTTCGTGCCCATCGCCTCCAGCCGGTCCTGCACTGCCTTGCCGGAGCCGTTGCCGACCGCAACCAGCACGATGACCGCGCCGACCCCGATCGACACGCCGAGGACGGTCAGCAGGGATCTGAGTTTGTTCGCTGTCAGACCGCGCAGGGCGGCGCCCATCAGATCGCGTGGTGACATCAGCGGGTCACCTCGTCGGAGACGATCTGGCCGTCGGACACCTGCAACACCCGCCGGGCACGAGCCGCGACCTCGTGCTCGTGCGTGATCACCACGATCGTCCGGCCGTTGGCGTGCAGGTCGTCGAACATGCCCAGCACCTCGTCGGTCGAGTGCGCGTCCAGGTTTCCGGTCGGCTCGTCGGCGAGCAGGATCCGCGGACCCGTCGCCAGCGCGCGGGCGATCGCCACCCGCTGCTGCTGACCGCCGGACAGCTGGTTCGGCCGGTGGCCGGTGCGGTCCGCGAGGCCGACCAGCTCCAGCGCCCGATTGGCCCGCCGGCGGCGCTCGGCCCGGCGCAGGTGCGCATAGGTGAGCGGCAGTTCGACGTTCGCCAGCGCGGTCGTGCGGGGAATCAGGTTGAACGACTGGAAGATGAACCCGATCTTCCGGCCGCGGACGAGGGCCTGCTGGTCCTCGGACAGTCCCGCGACGTTGCTGCCGTCCAGCCAGTACTCCCCGCGGGACGGTACGTCGAGGCAGCCGAGGATGTTCATCAACGTCGACTTGCCGGATCCGGACGAGCCCATGACCGCGACGTACTCGCCGGCGTCGACCCGCAGCGACACGCCCCGCAGGGCATGCACCGTGGTCTCGCCGTGGCCGTAGGTCTTGGTGACGTCCCGGATCTCGATCAGGGACTCAGCGGCCACGGAAGCCTCCGGCCCCGGTACCCGCGCCCGCTCCAGCACCCGTACCGGCGCCGGGGAACTGACCGCCGCCTGGCTGACCCTGCCGGTTCTGACCGTTCTGGGTGCCGGTGCCACCGATCGCACCGTGCAGGAGCTCGACCTGGTCGCCCTCGTTCAGACCCGAGGTGATCTGCGTGTAGCTGTCGCCACGAACGCCGACCTTCACCTCCCGCGTGCCACTCCCGTCAGCCATCGTGACCGTGTACGTCGTACCGCTCGTCGCGATCGCCGTACTCGGGACGAAGAGGGCGTTGGCGGCCTTCGCGGTCTGGACCGTGACGTTCGCGGTCTGGCCGATCCGAGCGTTCGCCGGGAGCTTGGCGAGGCTGAACGTCGCGGAGTACGAGACGACGCCGTTGGTGGTGGTCGGCGTCGGCGAGACCGTCGCCAGCGAGGCGGTCAGCGACGTACCGGGCTGGGCGTTCAGGGTCACGGTCGCGGACTGGCCGGCCTTGATCTTGATCGCGTCGGCCTCCGCGAACGCGGCCACCACCTGGAGCGACTTCAGGTCGGAGATGTCGACGAAGCCGGTACCCGACGTGGACGACGTACTCGAGCTCGTCGAGGATGAACCTTGACCTGAGGTCGAGGCTTGGCCGGTGCCGCTGCTGCTGCCTGAACCTGAGCTGGACCCGCCGGCCACCGAGCCGACCGAGCCGTTGATCGCGGTGACGGTGCCGGCGATCGGCGCTTTCAGGGTGGTCGCGTCGACGGCGGCCTGGGCGGCCTCGACGTTCTGGTCGGACTGCTCCTTGTCGGCCTTGGCCTTCGCCAAGCTCGCCTCGGCGTTGCTGACGGCAACTTCCGGACTCTGACTCTGCCCTTGACCTTGAGACTGTGTCTGAGATTGGGACTGCTGTTGACCGTTGGAAGCAGTGGGGGTCGGGGACGGCGAGGCCGAGGCCTCCTCGGCCGCCTCGAGCGCGTCCTGCGCGTCCTCGAGCGACCCCTCGGCGGCGGTCACCGAGTTCGCCGAGGCGATCTGGTTCTGGTCGGCGATCCGCAGCTGCCGCTCGGCCGCGGCCGGGTCGATCTTCGCGATGGCTGCGCCCTTCGCCACAACCTGGCCGACCTTCACCAGCACCTGGGTCACCGTGCCCGAGGTCTCGAACTGCGGCGACGCGGTCTGGGAGCTCTGCAGGGTGCCGCTGGAGCTCACGCTCGCGGTCACCGCGCCCCGCTGCACGGCGACGGTCGGCCGGGTCGCGCTCGCGGCCGGCGGGTCCTTCTTGAAGAACAGGAAATAGGCGGTGACTGCGATCACCACGACGATGGCTACCAGAGCCACGTTCACGAAGTTGAGGCCACGGATCTTGTGGCGGGGTAGCACCATGGCAGCAGACGGTAGGCACGGTTGCTGAGGAGGAGATCCTCACTTCCTGGCAACAACCTGTGAACCAGATATCGATTTGGGGCGTCGTACGTCAGGTGCCCGGCGACACACCGTGGTCTGTGAACACTCGATAACAGCGGGTCACGACCGCGTTATCAAGGGCTGTCAGGTGCGTACATATGGCTCGGACATGCCAAAATGGGAATGATCCGGGCCGGCCGACCGTTGGCACGGATGACGATCTCGGAGGTTTGACATGTCTAATCGCGTACTGCGTGGTTCGGGGCTGGGTGGGGTCAGCTTCGAGGATGACCGCGGTGTCGAGTTCGCGCCGCGCCAGATGATCACGTATGACTGCCCCCGCGGCCACGTGGTCGAGGTGACCATGGCGCACGACGCCGAGGTGCCCGCGGTCTGGGAATGCCCGCACTGCGGCAGCGAGGCCGCCCGGTCCACCGGTGAGAAGCCGGAGCCGAAGCAGGAGAAGCCGGCCCGTACGCACTGGGACATGCTGCGCGAGCGCCGGAGCATCTCCGAGCTGGAGGAGCTGCTGGCCGAGCGGGTCGAGCTGCTCCGTAAGGGCGAGATCGGTCCGGCGCACCTGCACCGGACCAAGCGCACGGCCTGAGCCTAAGCACAGGGACCCTCACCGCAACGGCGCGGTGAGGGTTTCTTTGTGATCCGATTTGCCTAAAGGGTTTAGGTAATTTCATAATGAGCTATGGCAAGAGCGGGGTTGAGCGGCGTGCGGCTGGCGCAGGCGGGTGCCGAGCTCGCCGACGAGGTTGGCTTCGAGCAGGTCACCGTGTCGGCGCTGGCGCGGCGGTTCGGCGTCCAGGTGGCGAGTCTTTACTCACATGTGAAGAGCTCGCAGGACCTGAAGGCGCGGATCGCGACAGTCGCGCTCTCCGAGCTGGCCGACCACGCCGCTGCCGCCCTGGCCGGTCGCTCCGGGCGTGACGCGCTCACCGCGTTCGGGAACGTGTACCGCGACTATGCGCACAACCACCCGGGTCGGTACGCCGCTGCCCGGTACCTGACCGCCGCGCCGTCTCCGGAGTACATCGAGGCGGGCCGGCGGCACTCCGAACTGACCCGGGCGCTGCTGCGCGGGTACGACCTCGGCGAGCCCGCGCAGACCGATGCGATCCGGCTGCTCGGGAGCGTCTTCCACGGGTACGTCAGCCTCGAGCTGACCGGCTCGTTCAGCTACAGCTCGCCGGACAGCGCGGACAGCTGGCCGCGCATCCTCGACTCCCTCGACTCCCTCCTCCGCAACTGGCCCGAGAGGCATCTTTCGTGATCACCACCGACATCACCACCGACCTGCTCCGCGGCAGCCTCGACCTCGAGAAGACCGAGCGCGGACTCCTCCCGCACCGCCTGCCCGCCTGGGCGCGGACGCAGTACGACGACGCTCAGATGTCGATGGTCGAGACGCAACCGTCCGGGGTCCGGCTCGTGTTCCGCACCGCGGCGACCGTGATCGAGCTTGAGACGGTGCCGACGAAGCGGGACTACGTCGGCGCCCCGGAGCGGCCGGACGGCGTGTACGACGTACTCGTCGACGGACAGTTGTTTCGTCAGCTGACCGCGCGTGGTGGTGATGTGATCACCATCGATCTGCGGACCGGCGCGAGCGAGCTCCAGGTGGGCGAGCCTGACACGCTGCGGGTCGACGGGCTGGACGGCGTACCGAAGACGGTCGAGATCTGGTTGCCGCACGCCGAGACGACCGAGCTTGTTGCCCTGCGCACCGATGCGCCCGTCGAGCCGGTGCCGTCGGTGCGCCCGGTGTGGGTGCATCACGGCAGCTCGATCAGTCACGGTTCGAACGCGACGCACCCGACCGGCACATGGCCGGCGCTGGCCGCGGCTCAGGCCGGGGTCGAGCTGGTGAACCTGGGCTTCGGCGGCAGCGCGTACCTGCAGCCGTTCATCGCGCGCACCATCCGCGAGACGCCGGCCGATCTGATCAGCGTCAAGCTCGGGATCAACATCGTGAACGCCGACGCGATGCGCCTGCGGTCGTTCACCCCCGCCGTCCACGGCTTCCTCGACACGATCCGCGACGGCCACCCGGAGACGCCACTGCTCGTGGTCTCCCCCATCCTCTGCCCCATCCACGAGGACACACCGGGCCCGACCGGCTGGGATCTGTCCGCGCTGGCCGCCGGCGAGATCCGCTTCAGCGCCACCGGCGACCCCGACGACGTCCCGGCCGGCAAGCTCACGCTCTCGGTCATCCGCGCCGAACTCGCCCGCATCGTCACCCAGCGCGCCCTGTCCGACACGAACCTCTTCTACCTCGACGGCCTGGACCTATACGGCGAGGCCGACAACCGGGTCCACCCGCTGACCGATGACCTGCACCCCGATGCGCCCACCCACGAACTGATCGCGAGCCGCATCACGCGGCACCCTTTCTTCGACCGCTGATCCGCCGCTGGGGCGGCCGCCGACCGGCCGCCCGGCCGGTCCGATACCCGGGCGTCGCGCCGGATTCGGGTGTCAGCGCCGGGAGCCACGGGCACTGCTAACGCTGACGTGGTTCAAGGAAAGGCGCGCGACATGATCACCGAATCGTTGACCTACGAGCGGAACGGGGAGGGTTCGGGGGAACGACTCGATCGGCATTGGAACGAACTGCTGCAGGAGTTGCGGCTGGTACTGACCGGCACGCAGATCCTCTTCGCGTTCCTGCTGGGAATCGCATTCCAGAGCCGGTTCCACATCACCGACGAGTTCACGCACGTCGTGTACACCGGCACGCTCGTCGCCGCGGCGCTCGCCGTCGCGCTGTTCCTGGCTCCGGTCGCCCTGCACCGGCAGCTGTATCAGCGGGGTCTGCGTGACCGTCTGGTCACCACCACGGACCTCCTGGCCCGAGCAGGGATGACGCTGCTCGTGGTGTCGGTGTGCGGTGGCCTGCTGATCGCGCTGGACGTCGTACTGCGCCGGTCGCTCGCGATCGCCGTGGTCGCCGGCGTGCTGGTCTGGTTCGCGACGTTCTGGCTGGTGCTGCCGGCGTACGTCGGGAGCCGGCGGACCGACTCCTGACTGTACGACGTGCTGCTCAGGTCAGGTGGTCGGTTCAGGTGAAGATGCTGACGCCGCCGGGGCCGACCAGGAGGCCGATGACGATCAGGGCCGCGCCCCAGAGGATCTGGCCACGGAACAACGACACGATGCCGGAGATGACGAGGATCACCGCGATGATCCAGAGGATGAATGCCATGTCTCTTCCCTTGTGACGGACCGGGCGGCTGCCCGGCGGTACGGGTTCTTGCGGCAGCCAGGTGCCCGCGCGAACCAGCAGCGAAACTCGCAGGGACGGCCCACGATGCAGCTACCGGCCGGACTGCTCGGACATGCATCAAAAGTGCTCTGATGGGCACCAGTAACGCATGGCGACCAGAGAACACCGGGTGCGGGCGACCGGCACGGATCGCTCGCCACAGCTGAGGTACATCAAGACGCTGGACTGTGACGCGGAACGTTTGTGGACGCTGATGACGAAACCGGAGCTGCTCAGCGAGTGGCTGGGGGCAACGATTTTCAGCGACACCCAGTACGGGGGTTTCACGGTGACGACCGGCGCCGGCACACAGCGAACAGGGCTCGTGACGGCCTGCGTCCCACAGCACTACGTGCAGTTGGCGTGGGACGACCCGCCACATGCACCGAGCACGGTCATCGCGGATGTGGTTCCCGGCACTCATGACGCGCACCTGATCCTCACGCACGGCGGCCTCGCGCGCGAACTCGTCGCGGGCTACCGCGTCTTCTGGACGGGGGCGTTGGAGCGGCTCACGCAGTACGTCGCGGGCCGGCTGCCGAAGCGGGCACCGTCACCGTGGCAGCTCCCCGGAAGCGCCGGCGGCAGCTGACTTTCACGGTACGGCGCGTGCGGCGCGGGGCTCTGCGCTTCGGGAGGGTGCGCTGCGGGGCTCGCCGGTGACCGTGCGATGCGCGGCGGCCGCGAGGCTCGGTTGCAGGCGACGTACGACTTCCAGGTGATCGTTGGTCCACAGGATCCGGATGGCGGTCGGCGTCGCCTGTCCCTCCACGTCGTACAGATCACGCCGTACGGCGTCGACGAGGCGCGCCTTGGTCGCGTGATCGCGCTCGAGCGGGTCGGGCACGTGACCACGTCCGTCCAGGGCTCCCGCGAGATCGGAGTACCACTGCAGCAGCCGGTAGGCCGACGCGAGCAGCGCTGCCTGTGCGGCGGCCCGATCATCGGTCGGCGCGCGTCCATCGGCGTACCGCTCCCACAGCTCGAGTACGGCGTCCGCCGCCAGCCGGATCCCGACGACTCCGGTGACGAGCGCCGTCATGTCGCTGAGCGGCACCCGCTTCGCTCCGCGTTCGGCGAGGTACGTGCGGAACGTGTCGTCGAGTCGGCGAGCCGCGGCGGCCGCGCGGCGCCCGTCCTGCGGAACTGTCGGTCCGGCCGCGCAGCAGGATACGGCGTACCCGACGACGTCCACCAGGTACCGCGCGCTGTCCGCGTACGCCTCTGCCAGTGCCTTCCCGACCGCCTTCGCGGCGCCGTGCGGCCAGAACAACAGGCCGACGAGCAGACTCACTGCGCACCCGAGCGCGATGTCCTCGATGCGGAACAGGATCAGCGACCAGCCTTGGGGTTGAGCGATGTTGAACAGGATCACCAGCGTCACCGTGAACGCCGCCTGCCCGGTCGCGAACGAGATCGCGGCCGGCACGATCCCGGCGATCAGCACCGCGACCGGGAGCAGGATCCACAGCGCCATCCGGTTCTCGCCGATCAGCGCCAGGAGACCGGCGCCGATGATCGAGCCGACCACCGTCCCGCTGATCGCGCGATACGCGTTCTGACCGGTGTTCAACGCGTTGGAACGCAGTACCGACAACGTCCCGAGGATGACCCAGAAACCGTGCTCTACGCCGGTCAGGTTCGCCACCGCAACCGCCCCGGCCAGACCGACCGCTCCCCTGATGCTGTTGTGCAGCCAGACCGAATGCGGCTCGAGGTGCGCCGTGGCGCGTTCGACCGCGCTGGCCACCGGACCACGCAGCGAACTCGGCTCGCGCCCGAGCAGACGCTCCCCCCACGTCCGCTGCTCCGCGGCCCGTGCGGCCTCGACGTTCTGCGCAACCAGCAGGACGGCGAACGCGATCTCCTGCGCGCGGAACGACACGCCCAGGGTGCTGACCAGCTCGGCGATGCCGACGTGTGATCCGGCCGGCAACCGAGACACCGCGCTCTCCTCGAGCAAGGCGACCACATCCCGCAGAGCCTTGGAGGCGGCGGTCAGCTCGTCGACGGACCGAGCCGGATCCTCCAGCAGGTCCGCGCATAGCTCCAGCACCTCCGCGGCCGCGACATGCACAGCGGCAGACTCGGCGTCGCACGTCGGTCCCGGCGTCATACCCGGCCCGGATTCGCCGAGGATCGCGCTCAGCCAGGTGAGCTCGTCCACCAACCGCACGATGGACCTCGACCCGGTGGACAAGCCGGTCGGCCGGTACGGCGTCGAGGTGAACGCACGCCGCAACTCGTCGCTCAGCTTCGCGGCATGCTCCGTCCGTACGACGCAGACCTCGGGCGTGTCCCGTGCCTCGGAGCGCACCTGCGCGGCCGCCGCCCGGCACACCCGAGCCGCGGGAGCCCCGAGCGGATCGGCCGGCGCCCGCGGCCACAGCAGCCACGCGGCGAACACGGCCGCAACGCCGGCGATCGCTACCCCGGTCAGTCGATCGGGCACGGCGGACATCGGCGCCGGTGTCGCCACGGACAGGATGAACGCGAGCAAGAGCGACGTACTCGCACCGGCGAGGACCGAGCTGACCACTCCGGAGAACAGGACGCTGAAACCGACGACGGCCGTGGCGACGATCGCCGACCACATCGACTGACTCGCGAGGGTGCCCAGCGAGACCAGCACGAGCCACGCCAGCGCGAGCTGGGTCTGCGCCCGGATCCGCTGCGCCGCGGTGCCCGGGAAATCGACCAGCAGCAGCATCGCGAACGCACCGAACGCGGCGAAGGTCCCGATCGCCGGCGCCTTCAGTACCTCGGCACAGAACGCGAACAGAATCGGCATCACCACCGCGGTCCTGGCCGCCCGGCGCGTCGCACCGAGACCAGGGTCCCGTCGGCGCAGCCACGCGACGAGCCGGCCGCCGAGTGCCTTCACCCGCATCCCTGACCCTTCGCTCCCCGACCGCCCGACCCCGATCTGTGCCAGTGTCCTCCACCCGGTCGCTCCGGTCACGCGCCCTGGCTGATCGGATCGGGCAACCTCAGTTCGGCCGCTCCGCGCACAGGCAGCCGACCCCGCGCTCGATCCACTCCGGGAGCCGCCAGTCGGGGTGGCGCTCGATCATCAGCGCCCGTACCTCGGCCGCGGTGTCGTCCTCGGACACGTTCGAGTCCCGCCGGCGCCAGGTCTCGTCACGCAGCTCCGTGAGGTAATCGCGGACCTGCCCGAGCAGGCGCGCGTCACCGATCGCTCCATGACCGGGTACGACGATGCTCGGTGGTTCCGTCACGAGGCGTTCCATCACCGCGATCCAGCGCAGACCGGACACATCCACGTCGTACGGCGGGAACCACGGGAAGATCGCGAACTGGCCGGCCTCGACGAGATCGCCGGTGAACATCACGCCCGCGTCGGGGACCGTGATGACCTGATCCCCCTTGCTGTGCGCGCGTCCGGTCGGCCGGAGCTCGACGGTCCGGCCACCGAGGTCGAGCTCGTACGTGCCGTCGTACGTCAGGTCCGGCGTCGGGAGTTCCACGCCCTCCAGCTCGCGGGCGACGGGCTCGCCGAGTTGCCGGAACATCGTGAGGTAGCCCTCCCCCTTGCCGGCCAGGTCGTCGGCCTGCGCGGCGTTGACCAGGTACGTCGCCTCCTCGGCGAACACCTGTGCGCCGAAGGCATGCTCGGGGTGGAAGTGCGTGGTGGTCAGGTAGAGGCGGCGCCTGTTGGCGTACTCGGTGGCGAACTTCAGCACCTGCTCGGCGTTGCGCGGGCCGAGACCGGTGTCGATCACGAGCACCGAATGGCTGCCGCCGATCAGGCCGATGTTCGGCACCAGGTCCACGTCCTGATTCGGGATGACAACGAAGTCGCGCGCGACCTCCTGGATGTCGGTGAGGTCGACGATCGGGTCGGCGTACGCTCAGGCAGACCAGGTTCGGGCGCGGGGCCGATCGCCGCTGGTTCCAGTTCCCTGCCGGCACGGACCCGGTGTGGCAGGCCTATTGGAACGGCGGGACACCACGCGAGGGTCCCGTCGTACGTGCCGTGCAGGAATGTCTGCAAGCAGTCCTGTGGAACGGCACGATCGGCCTCACTCCCCTGAGCCACCACGAGCCCGGCGACGAGTTCGCCACCGTCCCGGTCATCGACATCCCGCCCAGCGCGGTCGTCGTCGCCTGGCTCGACGCGAACCCCCTCAACCTCTCCTTCGTCCGCACCGCCCGCGCCGTCTACCGGTCGACGACACCCACCGGCGCTACTTCTTCTCCAGCGTGATCGTGACCTTGTCCGGCGTCGGCACCACGACGGTGAAGACCTCGGGATTCGCGGCGAACTGCAGCGCACGACAGGACTTGCCGGGAACCGTCCGCACGACGTACGGCGATTCCGCCGTCCCCTCGCCTGCCGAGATCACCACCGGCACCTGCCCTTTCGCCGTCTCGCAGGCCTTCAAGCCGTACGTCGCCCAGAACGCCGCCGCGCGCCCGCCCGAGCCGCTCAGCATCGCCACCTGGCCCGCGGCCGAAGCCTGATCGCTCGAGCCACCGCCGGCCGGTGCCGAGGTCAGCGCGAGCTGGAACCCGAGACCGCCGATGCCGGCCAGGAAGGCCCCGACCCACAACACGATGTGCTGCCCGGAGAAGACCTCGGACAGCTTCGTGTACGCCCCGCGGTCGATGAGATCGGTCCGGATCGACTCGTAGAGCACGAGGTTCGCCGCGTTGTCCTCGATCGCCTCCCGATAAGCCTGCTCGCCGGCGACCGCTGCTTGGTAGGCGACCACGTCGTTCGTCTGCTGCGCCGCCACGGCCGCCCGCTCGCATTCGTCGACCTCATCGGGCAGCTCGACCTCGGCCCGGCGGAACGCGGCGAGCTGATCCCGATACTGCTGCAAGGTCGATGCGTCGGCGGGCAGGACCGAATCCGGATGAGCCTCGATTCTGTCGATCAACGTCTGCGGTAGATCGTCGAGACTCATCTCGACCGGCAGCAGAACCTTGCTGACGCTGAACACCAGCAACCCGATGCCGATCAGACCGGCCGCACCGAGCAGTCCCGCGAGAATCAGCTGGAACGCATCGTCGTGGAAGTCGAGACTCGGCCGGGTAATGATCGGTCCGGCGCCGAAGACCACCGCCGCGACGGCAGCCAGCGCAGTGATCAGCCACTTCGCCGTACTGCGCAGCTCGGCCGACGCCGTCACCCATTTGGTGTCACCCGGAGCGGGAGGAGCCGCGTCAGTCGTTGCCACGTCGCACGCCTCGTGCGCGCCGCCGCTCGGCTACTCGTGTACGCAGCGGACCCGGTCGCCGGCCCCGCTTCCAGGTCGTGCCGTCCCACGTCCAGACCACACCGTCGTGCAGCTGCGTGGCCCCCAGATAGTCCCCGGGATCTGTTGGTGCCTTCGGCGCCATGGTGCCCCCTCCCGACGGCTCGCCCCCACCGACGAGCAACCGCGATGCAAGGAGGTTAAGCCCGCGGCGACACGCCAACAAGACTCTGCGACAATGCGGCGCCCCGGGCCCGTCCCTTGTCATCGGCAACCGTGTCGACCACGACCGCCCAGGCGAGGATCAGGCGAGGATCAGGCGTTCTTCTCCGGGTCGATGACCTCGCCCTGGATCACGTCGCCCTGGGGCGTGCCGGGCTGGTTGGGGCGGGGTTGGTCGGGTCGGGCCATGTAGGGGGCGAACCCGGCAGGCGGGGCGAGGTTGGTGACGCGGCGGTTCACGAAGCCGGTGAGGCCGCGGCGGGCCAAGGGGCGGGTGAACGGGAGGATGAAGAAGACCGCGAACAGGTCGGTGATGAAGCCCGGGACGAGCAGCAGCGTTCCGCCGATCAGGACCAGCGCGCTGTCGGTCAGCTCGCGGCCGGGGAGCTTGCCCGACTGCAGCGAGGTCTGCAGGGCGTTCCAGGCTCGACGGCCCTCACGCTTCACCAGCCACGCGCCTGCGAAGGCCTCGAGGACCAGCAGACCGACCGTCGGCCAGCCGCCGATCGCATGACCGACCTGGATGATCACGTAGATCTCCACGATCGGAACGGCCAGCAGTGCCAGCCCGATCAACCACGGCATGTCCCTACCCCTTCCGGCGATTCCCCCCAGTGTTACAGGTCCGCGGTACAGGTCGGGGAGATCAGGCCAGGGAGATCAAGCCGGAACCTTCTCGGGGGTGCGGGCCGGGCCGGCGGCCGGAGGCGGCGGCATGTCCTTCGAACGCTTGCGGCGGCGGTCGATCAGGGCCAGCACCACGCCGAGCAGGCCGAGGCCGGTGAGGATCCACTGCGGCCAGCCGCCGAGGGTCGTGGCGAGCGTGTGACCGTCCCGCACCGGCACCGTGGCGACGTACACGTCCGACACGAACTGCGCCGACTTGTGCTCGACGGTTCCGTCCGGACGGATCACCCCGGAGATCCCGCTGGTCGAGGCGATCAGTACGGTGCGCCCGGTCTCGATCGCCCGCATCCGGGTGATCGCGAACTGCTGCTCCGGCTGACCGGTCCCGCCGTACGTCGCGTTGTTGGTCTGCACGATCAGCACCTGCGCACCGCCCTTGACCACGTCCTGGATGACGTTGTCGTAGGCGAGCTCGAAGCAGATCACGTCGCCGTACGTGACTCCGCCGATCGGCATCACGCCGGGACCGACGCCCGGCACGGTCTGCGCGCCGATCATCTCGAGCCGCTTGATGTACGGCAGCAACTGGTTGCGGAACGGGATGTACTCACCGAACGGCACCGGGTGCCGCTTCGCGTACCGCTGGCCAGGGCCGCTGACCGGATCCCACACGATGCCGGTGGTCTGCCGCTCGTTCGGCCCGGGGCCCTCGGTGACGGCACCGACCAGGATCGGTACGCCGACGGCCTTCACCGCCTGCTCGATGTCGGCCCGCGTCTCGTCGTCCTTGTACGGGTCGATGTCGGTCGAGTTCTCCGGCCAGATCACCACGTCCGGCTTCATCTCGGTGCCGGCCTGGACCCGCTTCTCCAGGTCCAGGGTCGCGTTCAGGTGGTTCCGCGTGACGGTCCGGGCGCGGCCGAGGAACTCCAGTCCCTTCCCCGGCACGTTCCCCTGCACGATCGCGGCCTTCACGGGCTTGCCGTCGCCTTCGGTCGACAGGTGGATCAGCGTCGGTCCGAACACGATCACCAGTCCGGCCGCGAGGGCGACCGCCCGCAGGCGCAGCGTGCTGCCGCGCCGGAGGACGGCGTACACGAGGACGCCGACGAAGGCGACCAGGAAGCTCAGCCCCGCGATCCCGACGAACGTCGCCAGTTTGCCGAGCGGGACGGCGGCGAACGCCCAGGCGAGCTTTCCCCACGGGAAGCCGCCGAACGGCACGGACGCGGTCGCGAACTCGGTCGCCACCCACAGACAGGGGATCCACAGCATCCACAACCGCAGCTTCAGCACCTGCGTCGCGAACAGCCCGAAGACCGCGTAGAACAGCCCCTCGAGGATCGCCAGCGCGATCGCGGCGTCACCGCCGATCACGCTCAGCCAAGGGACCATCACCGCGTAGTACGCGATCCCGAAGCCGGCGCCGACCAGGAAGCCGGCCTTCATCGAGATCCCGTTCAGCGCGGCGAGGAAGAGCGGTACCGCGACGATCGTCAGCCACGGGTGGTCGTGTGGCTCGAACGCGAACCCGAGCAGTACGCCGGCCAGCACGGCCACCGCCACTCGTGGCAGGAGCCGCCCCAGCGCCTTCAACCGGTCCACGCGGTAACCCCTTGTCCTCACTCACCGGCCGGACGCCGGTCGCACGACCGTACAACGTCCCGGACACGCCAATGTATCCGGTCAGTAGCCACTGGGCACCGAACGCGGAAAGTACTGGGGTCGTCCACAGAGAGTGGTCAGCAGGAAGAGGAAAGAGGCTCGGCGCGCCTTCGGACCAACCGGCGACTGCGCTGGCTGCGAGCCGTCCGGCTGTTGTCTACTGGCCGCCGAGCCTCTTCCACCTCTGCCCCGCGGGGGGCTAACCACCGGCGATCTCAGCCCCCGTCGACTCAGGCCTGGCACTGGCCTGGTCAGCGTCGCGGGATCATCCGGCAGCCGAACTTCGTGTAACCGTTGCACTAACGGGATATGACGACTCCCAAAACGATGCTCGCTGAGAGCGACGGTGTCAACCTCTCCCCCGGCTCTTTGAGCCCGTTGTAACACTATCGCCTGTCCTGCAAGGGAAAACGAGATTCCCTCACCAGAATGACGTTACAGAGCGATGTCGGCACGCCACGTGATCGTTACCCAGGGCAACCATTCGTCACCGAACCGGAACAACGACCGTTCCGGTGGCTTTAGTGATCTGCAGCGGCTCGGTAAGCACCTCGGCGGCCGATTCGGATTGGTCCGGACGTCCGCGGCAGACGACGTACGCGCTGAACTCGAGCTCCCGGCTGCGGTTGCCGACCCGGGTGATCGTCGCTGTTACCTCAACGACATCACCGGCCCGCAGCGGCTGCAGGAACTGCACGTCGGAGTACGACGCGAACAGGCCCTCGTCACCGTCGGACTGGATGCACACCTCGGTCGCGACGTCACCGAACAGTGCGAGCACGTACGCGCCGTCGACCAGGTTGCCGGCGTAGTGCGCGTGGCTGTAGGGGACGTACCGCCGATGCGTGACGGACAGTCCGATAGTTGCCTTTGACACCTATGCGCTCCTCTTGGCAGGGACTCGCTTGGTCACCAGCGCGTCGACGAGATAACTCGCCACCTCGCCGGGCGTCGTACCGCGGCCGAAGACCCGGTCGACACCGAGCTCGCCGGCCATCTGTTCGGTGAAACGGGGGCCGCCGGCAACCAGTACCGGCCGGGCGTCCTCGGAGTACGCCTCCCGGAACGCCGCGGACATCTCCTTGGTGTTGAGTACGTGCGCCTCGCGCTGCGTCACCACCTGGGACACGAGGATGGCATCCGCCTTCTCCGCCCGAGCCCGCCGGACCAGCTCCGGTACGGCGACCTGCGCGCCGAGGTTCACGACCTTGACCTCGCGGTAGTACTCCAGGCCCTTCTCGCCCGCGAACCCCTTGATGTTCAGGATCGCGTCGATGCCGACCGTGTGCGCGTCGGTGCCGATGCAGGCGCCGACCACCGTCAGCCGGCGGCGCAGGCCCTTGCGGATCGCGAGGTTGACTTCCTTCGGCGACAGCAACGGGTAGTCGCGCTCGAGCACCTCGACCTTGTCGGTGTCGACCAGATGGTTGACGGGTCCGTAAACGACGAAGAAGGTGAAATCCGGGCCGATCGCCTTCGCGTGCACGACCAGCGCCGGGTCCATCCCCATCTTGTTGGCGAGCTGCACCGCGGCGCCCTCGGCCCGCTTGTCGTGCGGAACGGGCAGCGTGAACGACAGCTGCACCATCCCGTCGCCGGTGGTGTCGCCGTACGGCCGGATGATGCTCATCCCACGCCCTCCTCGAGCAGCTCGATCGCCGGGTTGTAGTACTCCGGCGACTTGCGCGCGACGCCGTCCAGACCACGACCGGCGTCCTGCGGGCGCTTCATCAGCCCGAAGGTCCCGTCGGCGATCGCGTTCAGCAGCCCGTCGTCGACGATCTCCTCGAGCAGCTCGACCGACTCACCGAGCACCTGCCGCGCGCGCTGCGCGATGAACCCGTTCGGCTCGGGCCGGAAGTCCTCGTGAAGGTTGCCCGCGGCACCCAACACGTAGCGGACGTTCTGCAGGGCCAGGTCGCGGTCCGAGATCCACGGCGTGACGACCGCCTCGGTCATCATCCCGACCAGCAGGATCCCCTGCCCGGTCATCGCGCCGACCAGGTTGAAGAACCCGTCCAGCAGGTACCCGCGGAACACGTCGCCGGTCATGTGCCGGGTCGGCGGCATCCACTTCAGCGGCGCGTTCGGGAACAGCTGCCGGGCCAGCATCGCGTGCGCGAGCTCGAGCCGGAACGAGTCCGGGATGTCCGGGTTGATCTCGAAGGCGTGCCCGAGCCCGAGTTGCCAGTCCTCGAGCCCGGCCTCCTTGGCGAAGTACTCGTTCAGCAGCTGCGACACCGTCACCGTGTGCGCGGCCTCGACCGCGTCGGCGGTGGTCAGGTAGTTGTCCTCGCCGGTGTTGATGATGATCCCGGCGCGGGCGTGGATCTGGCGGCTGAAGCGCTGGTCGACGAACGTCCGGATCGGGTTGATGTCGCGGAACAGGATCCCGTACATCGAGTCGTTCAGCATCATGTCCAGCCGCTCGAGCCCGGCCAGCGTCGCGATCTCCGGCATGCACAGACCGGAGGCGTAGTTCGTCAGCCGGACGTAGCGGCCGAGCTCCTTGGACGTCTCGTCCAGGGCGGCGCGCATCAGCCGGAAGTTCTCCTGCGTCGCGTACGTGCCCGCGAAGCCCTCCCGGGTCGCGCCCTCGGGCACGTAGTCGAGCAGCGACTGGCCGGTCGAGCGGATCACCGCGATGATGTCGGCGCCCTCACGGGCCGCCGCCTGCGCCTGCGGGATGTCCTCGTAGATGTCGCCGGTGGCAACGATCAGGTAGATCCACGGCCGCTGCTCGGGATCACCGTGCCGCTTGATCAGCCGGTCCCGCTCGCGCCGCCGCCCGTCGATCCGCTTCATACCGGCCGCCGCCACTTTCCGCGCCGCCGACCGGGCCCGGACCGCGTTCCGGCCCTCGGGCATCCGGAACGTCACCGAACCGGATGCCGCCTTCTGCGCCAGCACGGCCAGGTCCTCGGCCTCGCCCCGGACCAGGGCGTCCCAGACCGGCAGCGCGATACCGTGCTCGAGCCCGACGTCGGCGCGGACGGTGTCGGCGAGCCGGTTCACCCACGGAATCCCTTCCGTGTCCGCACCGGTCAGTCCCGCAAGCCGCAGTACCGCTCGCTCGACCGACACCGTGGTGTGCTGGCGCGCGAGGTTCACGATCGGTTTGCCGGCCTTGCGCGCGAGGCTGCGCGCCTTCCGGACGGTGACCGGATCGAGGTCAAGCTTCTTCGGCATCACAATCCCTCGGATTCATAGATGACACGGCCCCCGACCACGGTCCGCACGCAGGTCGGCGTCCCGTCGCTCAGATCCGGCAGCACCGGTACGCCGGCTCGCGGGTCCGTCGACCATGCGGCGACCCGCTCGTCCGGCGTCTGCACCACCAGGTTC
The DNA here is from genome assembly GCF_056436705.1 of Kribbella sp. NPDC043289. Classification (NCBI taxonomy): domain Bacteria; kingdom Bacillati; phylum Actinomycetota; class Actinomycetes; order Propionibacteriales; family Kribbellaceae; genus Kribbella; species Kribbella sp. NPDC043289. Next base: position 1,309,971 of record NZ_JBWKCB010000001.1, on the reverse strand, counting down.
GCGTCGCTCTGCCAGATCGCGTACGTCGCGGCGCTGCCCGGTGCGAGTACTCCGGCGTCGTCGATCCCGGCGGCCCGCCAGCCACCCCGCGTGTGCGCCTGGAACGCGGCGCGCACGGTGATCCGCTCGGACTTCTCGTGATGGAACGCGGCCGCCCGAACGGCCTCCCAACCACCGAGCTCCGTCACCGGCGCGTCCGAGCCGAACGCCAGTACGACGCCCGCGCGGGCCAGCGACCCGAACGGGTTCATCCCCTGCCAGCGGTCGCCGACACGCTCGGCGTACATCCCGTCCGGGCCGCCCCACAGACGGTCGAACATCGGCTGCACGCTCGCCACCACACCGCAGCGCGCGAGCGTCGCGATCGTTGCCTCGTCGACCATTTCGACGTGCTCGAGGCGGTGCCGCGCGGCGACCAGCGCCTGGACGCCAACCTTCTCTTCGGCGAGCTCGAACCCACGGGCGATGTTGTCCAGCGCCTGGTCGCCGATGCAGTGGAATCCGGCCTGCACGTTCCGCTCGGTGCAGGCGATCACGTGTTCGGCGATCTGCTCGGGCGCCAGGTACGCGTGACCGCGGTGGTCGGCGCGGTCGGCGTACGGCTCCCTCAGGGCTGCGGTGCGCGAGCCGAGTGCACCGTCGGCGTTGAGGTCGCCCGCCAGACCGGCGAGACCGTAGGTGCCGACGTGTTCGAAGGTGCCCGGCTCGCCCCAGTACAGGGTCGCTGCCAGACCGAGCTGCTCCGCGACCTCGCGCACGATCGGCAGCTCCCAGAGCGGGCCGATGTGCGGCGCGGCCATCTCGTGGAACGCGCCGATCCCCTTCGCGGCCATCGCCTTCAGCGCGGCCTCGATGTCGGCGCGCCGCTGGTCGGGCCCGACCAGATCACTCAACGCGTCCCGAACCTTGTGGTTGGCGTCGCGCTCGACCCGGCCGCTCTCGTCGAAGCCGTCGCCTCGGGCCACGTCGATCAGTGCGGACGAGACCACGCCGGAGTGCCCGTCGACGCGCGACAGGTACACGCGGCGGCCGCCGCCCGCGCGGTCCAGCTCCGCGGCCGTCGGCGGCCGGCCCTCCGGCCAGGTCGTCTCGTCCCAGCCGCCGCTGTCGATCACCGCGTCTGCGGGCAGATTCGCCGCGTACGCCGCGAGGCGGTCGAGCGCGTCGGTCAGCGAGGTGGTGCCGGCGAGGTCGAGGCCGGTCAGCACCGCACCGGTCTGCGCGGTGTGGACGTGGGCGTCGACGAAGGCAGGCGTCACCAGCTTGCCGTCCAGGTCGATGACCTCGTCCGCGCCGTCGGCGTACGGACCGGTGCCGGTGTCGTCGCCGAGCCAGGTCACCACCCCGTCGTCGAAGGCGATCGCAGTCGCGTGCGGGTCGGCGGGCGAGTAGACGGAACCGTTCGTCAGAAGTGTGCGCACGTACTAATCCTCCGCCAGCCTGTTCTCGAACAGACCACGGACACCCGGCTCGGCCCGCAACAACTCCAGCGCGTACTCCGCATGGCCGGGCACGTACCCGTTGCCGACCAGCATCGTGACGTCGGCCGCGAGACCTTCCGCGCCGAGCGCCGCCGCGGAGAACGATGTCGCCATCGAGAAGAAGATCACAGTGCCACCGGCCGCGGTCGACAGCACCGCACCGTGCTCACACCCCGGTACGTCGACGCAGACAACGGTGATGTCGGCGGGTCCCCCGGCCTGCTCGACCGCCTGCGCCAGCGCCACCGGGTCGCGGGCGTCGGCCAGCGCGACCGCGTCCGCGAGCCCGGCTCCGGTCAGCAGGTCGTGCTCGGCCTGGAACGGCACGACACCGATCGTCCGCGCGGCGCCGGCGGCCCGTGCGGCAGCCAGCGACAGCGAGCCCGACTTACCTGCGCCACCAATTACTGACACGACAGGCTTTATGCCTTTGTCGACATACGAACGCACCACGCGCGCGGTCAGCGCCGGCGCCCCACACACGTCCATCACAGCCAGTGACAGTTCGGGCTTCAGGTCGTCCGGGAGCTTGGCGACGATCGACCGGGCGAACAGGATCGCGTGCCCCTGCGCCGGGACCTGCTCGCTCCGGCCGTCCCAGTCCTTCAGCGCGTCCGTGATCTGCAACGGGGTCAGAGTCAGCGACACCAACGTCGCCACCCGGTCGCCCTTGCGGACCCCGAGCGGTGACTCCGGACCCGCCTCGTCGACGACTCCGACGAGCATGCCGCCCGAGCCCGTCACCGGGTTCTGCATCTTGCCGCGGGTCTCGATGATCTCCAGGACCGCGCGACGGATCGCCGTACCGTCGCCACCGTGCGTGTCCGCCAACTGACGGTACGACGCGGCGTCCAGGTTCAGCCGCTCGACCGCGATGCGGACCTCGTCGGGCCAGATCTCGGGACGTGCGTCGAGTCTCTCCGCCGCCTGCGGCAGTACGCCGGACGGCGCGAGTACACGGTGCAGTCCTACCGGGCTCGATGACACGGGTCCTCCTCTGTGCGGTCAGGCAAAATACTACTCAAACAGGGCCGTGACGAGAATTCTTACGGCGTACTGTTGGATGTAGGGGAAGTTCTATCGCTATCCTCACATGAGACCGCATCCTTTGATCCCCCGCGGAGGACCCGTGACCGACCTGATCACCCCGGAGCTGGCTCGTTCCTCCGAACCCGGTGACGGCCAGCCGTACCTGTACCGGCGCGCCGAACTGGCCGAACCGGACTGGACCCGGCTGCCCGGCTGGAAGGACGTGACGGCCGAGGAGTGGCGCTCGGTGCAGTGGCAGCGGTCGCACTGCGTGAAGAACGTGAAGCAGTTGCGCGACGTGATGGGCGACCTGCTCGAGGAGCGGTTCTACGAGGACCTGACCCGCGACCAGGCCGAGCGCGCGACGATGTCGATGCTGCTGCCGCCGCAGATGCTGAACACGATCGTTCCTTCGGGGGCGGCCGACTACACCGAGGCGTTCTACGCCGACCCGGTCCGCCGGTACATGCTGCCGGTGTTCACGGACCGCCGTACCGACTGGCCGTCGCACCCGCACGCGACGCGGGACTCGCTGCACGAGCACGAGATGTGGGCCACGGAGGGGTTGACCCACCGTTACCCGACCAAGGTGCTCGCGGAGATCCTGCCGACCTGCCCGCAGTACTGCGGGCACTGCACCCGGATGGACCTGGTCGGCAACTCGACGCCGGTGATCGACAAGCTGAAGTTCGTCGCGAAGCCGCAGACCCGGCTCGACGACATGCTCGACTACCTGCGCCGCAACCCGGGGGTCCGGGACGTCGTCGTCTCCGGCGGCGACGTGGCGAACATGCCGTGGCCGCGGCTCGAGGCCTTCCTGATGAGCCTGCTGGAGATCGAGAACATCCGCGACATCCGGCTCGCCACCAAGGCGTTGATGGGGATGCCGCAGCACTGGCTGTCCGACGACGTCCGCAGCGGCGTCGAGCGGGTCGCGTCGGTCGCGCGCACCCGCGGCGTGATGCTCGCGATGCACACGCACGTGAACGCGGCCCAGTCCGTGACGCCGCTGGTCGCCGAGGCATCCAAGGCGATGCTCGAGGCCGGCCTGCGGGACGTGCGCAACCAGGGCGTGCTGATGCGCGGCGTGAACGACTCCGTCCACCAGCTGCTCGACCTGTGTTTCGCGTTGCTCGACGGCGCGAACATCACGCCGTACTACTTCTACATGTGCGACATGATCCCGTTCTCTGAGCACTGGCGGGTGTCGGTGCGCGACGCGCAGCACCTGCAGCACGGGATCCTCGGGTACCTTCCCGGCTTCGCCACCCCGCGGATCGTTTGCGACGTCCCGTACGTCGGCAAGCGCTGGGTGCACCAGCTCTCGGAGTACGACGAGGTTCGCGGCATCTCGTACTGGAAGAAGAACTACCGCACCGGGATCGAGCAGCAGGACCCGGAGGCGCTGAACCGGACCTACGAGTACTACGACCCGATCGACACGCTGCCGGCCGAGGGTCAGAAGTGGTGGGGCCAGCACACCGGCACCACGCTCGCCGAGGCCGAGGCCCGCGCCGCCGCCTCCCGCGAGGCAGCCGAGGCCCAGAAGCTCCTCGACATCAACTGATTCCCCCGAACTGCCTTCGGTGCCACAACTGCAGGGGGTGGCACCGAAGGCTTCGTCGTATCCGGCTGTTGACGACTTGCAAAGTTCTTCAATTCGCTACATGCTGAAACTGTCATGTCGGCGAAGGGAGGACCCCGTGAGTGGCAACGAGTTCGCGCTCGACCTGCGCCGCCGGGTGCGTGAGGCCAGGCAGGCACAGGCCGAGGCAAGAGCAGCAGGAGATCTGTACGCCGTCGATGTCCGCGAGGGTGAACTCGACAGCCTCCTGCGGCTGGCGATGGAGAACGGCGTCGACCTGACCGGTGACCGCGAAACCGCGGACGAGAGCCGGTGAGCGCTCCGGTCCCGCTTTACCAGGCGAAGGCGGAGTTCTTCCGGATTCTGGGGCATCCGGTCCGGATCCGTGTCCTCGAGTTACTGCAGGACGGTCCGCGGCCGGTGCGTGATCTGCTCGCCGACATCGGCATCGAGGCGTCCAGCCTGTCCCAGCAGCTGGCCGTACTGCGTCGCTACGGCATCGTGGTGTCGCACCGCGAGGCGTCGAGTGTGGTGTACGAGCTCGCGGGCGGCGACGTCGCGGAGCTGCTACGGACCGCGCGCCGGATACTGACCGAGTTGCTGGCCGGCCAGAGCGAACTGCTGGCCGAGCTGCGCGAGGCCGAGGCCGTCACGCGATGAGCCTTGGCGCCCGGGCCCGTGATCTGCTGCCGGCCCGCGACGACCTCGCCGCCATGCTCCACCAGCCCCGCCGCGACCTGGTCGCCGGCCTGACGGTGGCGATCGTCGCCCTGCCGCTCGCACTCGGGTTCGGGATCTCGTCCGGGCTCGGTGCCGCGGCCGGTCTCACGACCGCGGTCGTGGCCGGGGCGATAGCCGCCGTGTTCGGCGGGTCAGGTCTGCAGGTTTCGGGACCGACCGGAGCGATGACGGTCGTGCTCGTGCCGATCATGCACGCGCACGGAGCCAGCGGTGTGTTGACGGTCGGGTTGCTGGCCGGCCTGATCCTCATCGGCCTGGCGATCGCCAAGGCCGGCCGTTACATGGCGTTCGTTCCGGCTTCGGTGGTCGAGGGCTTCACCCTCGGAATCGCCTGCGTCATCGGCCTGCAGCAAGTCCCAGCTGCGCTTGGTGTCCCGACCCCGGACGGCGACCAGGTCGCCGTTGTCGCTGCCCGCGCCCTTGCCGAGGCTGCCCGGCACCCGCACTGGGTCACCACGGCTCTTGCCGCCGGCGCAGCGGTCCTCATTCTCGTCGGGGCCCGACTGCGGCCCGCCGTACCGTTCTCGATCCTTGCGGTGGTCGCCGCCACAGTGCTCGCCGAAGCCGCCGGTCTGGACGTGACGCGAATCGGTGAGCTGCCCACCGGCCTGGCCGCACCGACGCTGTCGTTCCTCGACCCCGCCGCGCTCTGGTCGCTCACGGGCGCGGCGGTGGCCGTCGCCGCTCTGGCCGCGCTGGAATCCTTGCTGTCAGCCGCCGTCGCCGACGGGATGGGCGTCAACCACAAACACGACCCGGACCGAGAACTGTTCGGACAGGGCCTGGCCAACTTGATCACGCCACTGTTCGGCGGCGTCCCCGCAACCGGCGCGATCGCCCGGACCGCCGTCAACGTCCGCTCGGGAGCAGGTTCACGTCTCGCCGCGCTGGTGCACGCCGCCGTCCTGGCCGCGATCATTTACACCGCCGCGCCACTGGTCAGCAAGATCCCGCTGGCCGCGCTCGCCGGCGTCCTGCTTGCCACGGCCGTGCGCATGGTCGAGGTCGGATCGGTCCGCGCGATGACCCGCGCCACCCGATCGGACGCAATCGTGCTCGTCCTGACCGCGATCGCCACGTTGGCCCTTGACCTGGTCAAGGCCGTCATCCTCGGTCTCGTCGTGGCCGGCGCCCTCGCTCTCCGCGCCGTCGCCCGCAGCGCACGCCTACGGCAGATGCCGCTGCACCCGGACCTGCCCGGCGACCACAGCCCCGAAGAACGAGCCCTCCTCGACGAACACATCGTTGCCTACCGCATCGACGGACCACTCCTGTTCGCCGCCCATCGGTTCCTGCTGGAACTGTCCGAGGTCGCCCACGCCTCGGTCGTGATCCTGCGGATGTCGGCCGTCAGCGCGATCGACGCCAGCGGCGCCCTGGTCCTCAAAGACGCAATCGAGAAACTCCAGCACCGCGGCATCACCGTCCTGGTCTCCGGCATCCAGCCCGGTCACCACCGCCCCCTGGACGCCCTCGACGTCATCAACACCCTCCGCGCCGAAGGCCGCGTCTTCACCAACACCCCCGACGCCATCCACGCCGCCCAGACCCACCTCCACCACAACGGCCTTCTGCAACTTCCTGCAATCACCCCCGAGTAACCCATTAGATGCACGCAGCAACCGCTACGATCACACCTCGCCACCTACCCGGGGAGCTTGTGTGCGGGGATTCCACGCAGCCGTTGCAGCCACCGCTTTCGTAGCCCTGGCCGGCTGCTCCGCGATCCCCCCGGTCGACACCGTCACCACGCAAAGCCGTCCCGCGATCAGCAACGACGCGGCGCAGGCGGTGATCAAGCACTACACCGAGGTCAACAACACCGCCAACCATCGCCGCGACGACAAACTCATCGCGACGGTCGAAGGCGGCAACCTGGTGCGGCAGAGTCACGCCTTGTTCACGATCGATCGAGCCACGGACAAGGCCGGCAAGAATCTGGCCAAGCCGATCTCCTTCACCAACTCGGTCGTCGGCGCTCCGTCGTACGGTGGGTATCCGATGCGTTTCGTCACCAAGATGGACACATCGAATTCCAAGGAGTACCTGCTGGTCGGCGTGTGGGAGCGCGCGAGCGCCGGGAGGCCCTGGCTGCACACGTTCTCGGGTTGGGTGCCGAAGGCCACCAAGCTCCCGGAGCTCAAGGAGCTGCGAGAGGTGACGTCGACCGACGCCTCTCGGTGGGTCGCCGCACCGGGCACCCTCGCCAACCAACTCGCCGACTATCTGACGGTCGGGGCGAAGTCGCCGTACGCCGCCACGTTCGCGCCGTCGAAGGACATCAGCGAGCTGCTCGCCGAGGTCGCTGAGGGCAAGTCGATGGTCGTCAAGTACCCGAAGCAGTACCGGAAGGTCACCAACACTTTCAAGGTCACGGATCCGCCGGCCTCGTTCGCGACCAGTTCCGGCGAGTTGCTGGTCTTCGTCACGCTGACCGACGAATACGAGATGGGGATCGGCGAGGGATACAAAGTGTCCTGGTCGACGCCTGACGTGAACGCATTCAGTGCGGCCACCACGTATTACGAGAACGTGCTTTCCAACGTCAGCCTGCACGACGTCGTACTCGTCGTCCCACCGAAGGGTTCGGGGAAGGTCCGCGTCGTCTCCTTCGGCAGTCAACTGATCGATGCCGGTGGGTACTGAGGTTGGGCCGGGTGAGCGCTACCATCACGCGTCGTCTGTCATGCGGTGTGTCTGGGGCATGCCGCGATCTCGGGAGTTCTTGTGCGGGTTGTCCGCTCGATCGTTGGTGTTCTGCTGGCTCTGATCGGTCTGGTCGTCGCGGTGGTTGGTGGTGCGGCGGCGTTCTGGTTGATCGGTCCCGATGACACGGTTCATTCCGGTGATCAGCACCTGGGCAGCAAGGGGCTGGCGATCGCGAGTACGCCGGACTTGCTCAACCGGCATGGTCCGGTGCTGCACGTCGACGTTCACTCGACGAAGGACCAGCCGGTCTTCGTCGGCGTGGCGCGGGACTTCGACGTCAGCAGTTACCTGAAGGGCATCGGGCACACGAAGCTCGTGCAGGTGCAGTACCCGATTGCGTTGAGCACCCAGGACGAGAAGGGTACGGCGGGCCCGCTGGCCGCACCGAACTCGCTCGACTGGTGGGTCGCGAAGGCGAACGGCGCCGGTACGCAGTCCATCGCCTGGCCGATCGAGGACGGCCCGTACGACGTGGTCGTGATGAACGCCGACGGGAAGACCGCACCCGACGTCCAGGTGAACCTCGGGATCGAGATCCCGCACGCGTTCCGCAATGCGCTGCTGATCTTCGTCGGCGGGATCGTTCTGCTTGCCCTGGGCATCCTTCTCGTCCTCCTCCGGCGGCGCTCGCCCAAGGCTCCGAACAAGAGCACCGGCGCGCCCGACCAGCAGTTCCCGCACCAGGGTGGCGGGGGCCAGTATCCGCAGTCTCATGCCCCCGCGCCGCAGCAGCCTGGCGTGCCGCCGCAGTACCCGCCGAACCAGTACCCGCCCAACCAGCAGCCGCCGGTTCAGCAGCCGCCTGTGCAGGGTGGGAGGCCGCAGCGGTCGTCTGGTGCGGTCAAGCGAGTGCTGGCCGTCGGGCTGACCCTCGGGTTGGTGACGGGGTGTTCGGCAGTGCCGGCGGTCGACACGGTGACCGCGTTGACCCGCCCGGCGATCGGGCACGACACGGCGGTGCAGGTGATCGCGCACTACAACGCGGTCAACAACACCGCGAACCGCACCCGCAACAGCAATCTGATCGCCACCATCGAGGGCGGCAACCTCGTCCGTGAGAGCCAGGCCGGCTACAAGGTCGACCAAGCAGCGGGCGCCAAGACCAGTCCCGCGTTCACCTACACCGCCCCGGTCGTCGGCGCCCCGCAGTACGGCGGCTACCCGATGCGCTTCGTCAGCTCGTCAGGGATCTCGGACGACAAGACCTATCGCCACGTCGGCCTCTGGGAACGCACGTCCGCCGGCAGCCCGTGGAAGCTCATGTTCGCCGCCGGCGTACCGACGGCCGTCAAACTGCCGTCCGTCGACGGTCTCCGGCCGGCGACCAAGGCGGACGACACCAAGCTCGCGACCGCGCCGCAGACGGCCGCGACCGCGCTGGCGACGTACCTGACCATCGGGACCAAGTCGCCCAAGGCCGCGGCTTTCGTGCCGAGCTCCGAGATCACCAGCCTGATCAACGAACTCGCGAAGGTGCGGGCGGGCCAAGCGAGCACACCGAACTCGGTGCGCAGCGTCGCCGACGTGTTCACCGCTCCCCAGGCGGCACCGGCGTTCGTGACCAAGTCCGGCACCGGGATCGTCTTCGTCACGCTGACCCACGAACACACCCTGATGGTCGCGAAGAACTACAACTTCTCGTGGGCCGCCCTGCCGATGACGGCGTTCAGCCCGGCGACGGCGAAGTACGAGAGCGCCCTCACCTCGACGACCCTGCACGACCTGGTCCTGCTGATCCCGCCGAAGGGCAAGGGCAAGATCCAGATCGCCTCGCACGAATCCCAGGTCGTCGACGCCGGCGGCTACTGACACCCTGGGGAGGATTTCCTACCCTGAACGGGCCGAAGATCCTCCCCAGCCTCATCATTCCGGGGCCAAGAGGTCGGCCAGTTCGGCGTAGGACCTGATGGAGGGGCCGGCCCAGGCCGGGGCGCTGTTGGAGTGTTCGAGGGTGCGGATCGTGTGCATGCCCAGGGCGGCCGCGGCAGACAGTTCGTTGTCGCGGCCGTCGCCGACGTAGACGCAGTCGGTGGGGTGCGCGCCGAGCGCGGCGCACGCGGTGAGGTAGATGGCGGGCTCGGGTTTCGCCGCGCCCACCTCGGCGGAGAAGGCCGTCGTGTCGAAGTACGGCGCGAGCGGGCTGTGGAACCACTGCAGCTGCGTCTCGGCGGTGATGTTGCTGACCAGACCGATCCGCCACCCGGCAGACCGGAATGCGGCCAACGTGCCGAGAGTCGTCGCCGGTGCCGCAGCGAGTAGACGCTGCGAGAGCGTCCGGCGCAGACTCGTTGCCTCTTGCACCTGTTCGTCGCTCGGTGCTCCCCCGCAGCGCTCCGCGATCACCCGCAGCGTCGTCGGCAGGTCGCCGTACGCCCCGATGAAACGCTCGTACGACGCCGCGTCGAAGGCCCGCTGGAAGTCGATCGGATCGACCCCGAGCAGCTCGCCCATCCGCGAGTTCACCACGTCCCGCTCGGAGTCCCCGCCCGGGATCAGGGTGCTGAAGAGGTCGCTCAGCAGCACCTTCACAGGGCCGGGGGACGGCGCTCGTACGGCGTACTCAGGACGATCGTGGTCGTCGTCGACACGTTCGCCCGGGCCCGGATCACGGCCAGCAGGTTCTCCAGGGCGGCCGGGGACGCGACCCGGACCACCAGGACGTAGCTCGAGTCACCGGCCACCGAGTAGCAGGACTCGATCTCCCGGACCTCGCGGAGCCGCTCCGGCGAGTCGTCCGGTTGCGACGGGTCGATCGGCCGGATCGAGATCATCGCCGTCAGCGGCAGCTCGAGCGCGGTGTGGTCGACTTTCGCCGCGTACCCCTGGATGATGCCGCGCTGCTCGAGGCGCTTCACCCGCTGGTGCACGGCCGACGTGGACAGGCCGGTGGCCTTGCCCAGGTCGGTGAAGCTCATCCTGCCGTCGGTCGCGAGCAGCCCGACGATCTTTCGGTCCAGGTCCTCCATCCTGAAGACCCTACTGCCGAGACGGCCGGGCATGAAAGCATCGCCCTATGGCTGAGACAGGACAGCGGCTGATGCTGCTCGACACGGCGTCCCTCTACTTCCGCGCGTTCTTCGGGGTGCCGGACACGATGAAGGCCGCCGACGGTACGCCGACCAACGCGATCCGCGGGCTGCTCGACTTCATCGCCCGGCTGACCGAGAACCACCGGCCGACCCACATGGTCGCCTGCTGGGACGACAACTGGCGCCCGTCCTGGCGGGTCGCGCTGATTCCGTCGTACAAGGCGCAGCGGGTCGAGTTCGTGTCGCCGAAGGGCGAGCAGGTCGAGGACGTCCCGGACCGGCTCGAGGTCCAGGTGCCGTACATCCGCGCCTGCCTGGACGCCCTCGGGATCGCCGTCGTCGGCGCGCCGGACCACGAGGCCGACGACGTGATCGGCACGCTCTCGCACCAGGCGACGATGCCGGTCGACGTCGTCACCGGCGACCGTGACCTGTTCCAGCTGATCGACGACAGCCGCGGCATCCGGGTCGTCTACACCGCGGCGCGCGGGGTCGGGCGGGCCGATGTCTACGACGAGAAGGCGCTGCTCGCGAAGTACGAGATCCCCGCCCAGCGGTACGCCGACTTCGCCACGCTCCGTGGTGACGCGTCCGACGGCCTACCGGGGGTGAAGGGTGTCGGCGAGAAGACGGCCGCCTCGCTGGTCACGGCGTACGGCGACCTGGACGCGATCCGCGCCGCGGCGGCGGACCCGAGCACGCCGATGGCGCCCGGGGTGAAGAAGAAGATCGTCGCCGCGGCCGACTACCTCGACGTCGCGCCGAAGGTGGTCGCGGTGGCGAAGGACGCCCCGGTCGGGACGTACGACGCGACGATCCCGCACCAGATCAAGGACCCGGAGAAGTGGCTGGATCTCGTCGAGCTGCTCGAGCTGGGCGGCAGCGCGCAGCGGGTGATGTCCGCGCTGAACCTGGGGCCGAAGGCATGAGCCGCACCCGCGAGCTCGCGGAGCAGTTCCGCGACGAGGTGGTCGCTCTGCGGCGGGCCCTGCACCAGGTGCCGGAGTACGACCTGGACCTGCCGAAGACGCAGCACCTGATTCTCGACGCGCTCGACGGGCTGCCGCTGGAGATCACGCTCGGCAAGGAGCTGTCGTCGGTGACCGCGGTACTGCGGGGCGGTCGCCGGCCGGGTCCCGTCGTACTGCTGCGTGGGGACATGGACGCGCTGCCGGTGACCGAGCGGACCGACGTTCCGTTCGCGTCCCGGCATCCGGGGATGATGCACGCGTGCGGTCACGACCTGCACGTCGCGGGGCTGGTCGGTGCGGCGAAGGTCCTCTGCGCGATGCGGGACGAGCTCGCCGGTGACGTGGTCTTCATGTTCCAGCCGGGCGAGGAGACCAGCGGCGGGGCGCCGATCATGATCCGCGAAGGAGTGCTCGACGCCGCGGGCCGGCGGGCGGACGCGGCGTACGGACTGCATGTCGGGGCGTCGTCGCAGCCGCTCGGGATGTGGAGCAGTAAGCCGGGATCGTTCATGGCGGCGGCCGATCAGCTGCACGTCCGGGTGATCGGGGAGGGGACGCACGGGTCGACGCCGTTCCGTGGCAAGGATCCGATCCCGGTGCTGTGCGAGATGGTGACCGCGCTGCAGACGATGATCACCCGGCAGTTCGACGTGTTCGACCCGGTCGTGCTGACCGTGGGGCGGATCGCCGGCGGCACGAAGGAGAACATCATCCCCGACGACGCGCTCTTCGACGCGACGGTGCGGACGTTCTCCGAGAAGACACGCGCGAAGGTGCAGCAGTCGTCGATCCAGCTGGTCGAGTCGATGGCGGCGGCCCACGGGCTGGCGGTCGAGGCGGAGTACCAGATCGGGTATCCGGTGACGGTGAACGACGAGGCGGAGTACGACTTCGCGCGGGAGACGATCGTCGACCTGTTCGGCGCCGACCACTTCCGGCAGCGCGCCAACCCGCGCTGCGGCGCCGAGGACTTCTCCTACATCCTGCAAGAGGTCCCCGGCGTCTACGTCAACCTGAGCGCCTGCGCGATCGACGACCCGGACGCGGCCGCCGACAACCACTCACCGCTGGCCAACTTCGACGACTCGATCCTCCCCGACGGCGCGGCCCTACTGGCCGAACTCGCGGTACGGCGTCTCGCTCGCTGACGGCCTGTGCGACGGCTGGCTGGTTGTAACCGGCCAGCCGTCGCACAACCTGCTAGCGGCCCTCAGCTCAGGGCCTCGGTCAGCCAGCGCATGAAGGCGGCGTAGTCGGCAGAGATCGACATCGAGATCTCGGAGCCGCCTTCGTTCAGGCTCATCCGGGCGATGTCGTCGAGCGCGACGTGCTCCCGCACGAACCGCACGCCCGGCCAGAGCAACGCCGCCGCCAACGTCAGCGCGTCGTGCTGCATGGACCCCGGGTACTTCGCCATCCACCGGTCGAACTGTTCCCGCAGTACCCGCTCCCAGGGGCGGGCGTCCGGCTGGCCCCAGCGTTGGTAGAGCGCGGACTCTGCCGTGATCTCCATCGCTGGGTTGAAGGTCACGTCCGACACCACGAACGTCGGGTTCCACAGGCCGAGCTCCGGCAGCATCCGGATCGCTGCCTCGGGGTCCACCCGGAAGTTGTGCTCGGCGCGCGACGGGTCGCGGTAGTTGATCGCGCCGCCCATCTGCGTGACCACGAACCGCGGCACCAGCAACGGTTCCTCGCGCTGTAGGCGGGCCAGATTCGACAGCGGACCCATGCCGACCCAGCGGATTTGTCCCTCGATGCCCGCGCAAACCTCGTCGATCACGCCGACGACGTCGGGGTCCTGCCGGGGCACCTCGGGCGGGCAGACGCCGTCCATCACCCACATGCGACTGTTGCCCAAATCGGACCCGGCGACGACGCGTACATCCGGCCGGCCGACCAGATCCAGCAGGTACCGCACGAGCCGCGCCCGCTCCCCGCCGTACTCGTCGCTCGTCACCACCAACCGCAACTCCGGCACCTTCCGAGCCGCCACGATCAACGCCACCGTGTCATCCGGATCCCCACCCAGATCGGTATCAATAATCATCGGCGCCTTCGCAATAGCCGGCATCCCAACCCGCGGCGGCGGCCCGCCCTTCAGCATCTCGTCCGCCATGTCCTCCAACCCCTCAAAGCCCGCGGTCGTCTCGGTGAGGGCCATCCATTCCTCTTCCGGGTCGCTTCCCGTCCCGCCGCCCATCACTACCTCCGCTTGCCCGAGTCGAGTTCAGAACATTCTCTACGAAGACCTTCTTGTCCCCGTCCCCGCCACACTGCTCGTACGCCGTCCAGATCGTCTGCCGCTGCGCCTCGGGTACGTGCGCCCGGTCGAGCGCCCGTTGCAGCAGTGCGACCTGATTCTTGTCCGCGCGATGCACGAACGAGTCGAGGACCTCCGCCAGTCGTGGATCGGTGGATCCGCCGCTGATCCAGGCTCGGATCTCGGTCCGGTACCTCTGCGCACCGTCGTCCAGCCAGGCACGGTAGTTGCCTCCGGCATCGCGCACACCGGCGACATCCGCCGCGAGGTCGACGACCGCATGGAGGTTCACCACCTTGACGCCTTCACGCACCGGAAGATGCTCGAGCCGCGAGGAGATCCGGCCGCGGCTCAGCCCTTCCAGAAGCGCCGGATGATGGCGCTGACCGGTCTGTTCAGGGCCGGCCGAGCCGATGCGGACCGGACTCGACATCGGCCCGTCGAGGAGCTCCTCGACGCTGTTGATCGCAAGCTGATGCGAGAACGTCCTGGAAGCATCCGCAGGCAGCTCGTAGTGCGGCAGGCCACCCCGCGTCTCCGGAGCCGTCAGGTGCACCTCGTACCCCTTCTTGCTCCCGGGATGCGGATCGTACGGCGACCCGCCGTGGAACGCGTACCGGCCGGTGAAGGTCGTCTCCGGATACACCGCCGACAGAAGCTCCTGCGCCGTTCCCTTGTAGCTCGTGTCGAACAGACTCACCCGGCTCCCCGACCGACCGACCGGCACTTGCCGCGAGTGCAGATACTCGGTCAGGACCCGGAAGCCACCGACGGTGTCCGCCGGATCCACCCTCGATGCCACCCGCCGGAACTCGTCGACCTGCGGGAACTGCATCCCGTGGTGGTTCTCGAGATCCTGCAGAGCGTTCTCGACCAGAGCCCGCGACACCACCAGGTTCGAGCAGTTCTGCCGGATGAAGTCGCGATCGAGTGTTCTCATCGCCAGCGCCAGGTGGTGCCCGTCACGGCCCAGACCGAGGATCCTGTCGGTACGACGGGATCCGACATCCTCCCGCAGATCGGCCAGCATGTCGTCGGCCACCCGGACCATCAACGGTGCCGGGAATTCGTAGGCGACAAGATAGGCGTCCCGCAGGGTGGTCAGGTCGGCCGGGTCCGTGAGGCCGAGCTTCGCCGCGATCAGCTGCGCCCGTTCGTTGCCACGTCGCCGTACCTCGTCCGCGTCCATTGCCCAAGTACGCCACATTTGGCCTAAGGCGCGCGGAAGTTATCCACAGGGGTTGTGGCCGAGGCCGGCTTTGCGGGCTTGGATGATGGCTTGGGCTCGGTCGGCGACGTGGAGTTTGGCGAAGATGTTGGAGACGTTGTTGCGGACCGTTTTCGGGGACAGGTAGAGCTCGGTCGCGATCTGGGCGTTCGAGCGGCCGGCCGCGACCAGGGCGAGGATCTCGTGTTCGCGGGCGGTCAGTTGCGGGAACGGGCCGCCGGACGGCGCGGCCGGTGTCGCGGCGAAGAACTCGGCCACACGCATCGCGATCGCCGGCCCGAAGATCGCCTCGCCCTGGGCGACGGCGGTGATCGCGCGCAGGATCTCGCCCTGGTTGGCGCCCTTCAGCAGATAGCCGCGGGCACCGGCGCGCATCGCGGCGAACAGTGTCTGGTCCTCCTCGGCCATCGTGAGTACGACGATCCCGATGTGCGGACTGTCCGCGGTGATGGACCGGGTCGCCTCGATCCCGTCAAGCCGCGGCATCTGCACGTCCATCACCACCACGTCCGGCTGCAGTTCGCGAGCCCGTTCCACCGCCTGCACCCCGTCGGCCGCCGTACCGACGACCTCGATCCCGTCCAGCGAGCCGAGCAGCATCGCCAGCCCGTCGCGGTACACCGGGTGGTCGTCCGCCAGCAGAACCCGCACCGCCTCACCCATGAGCAACCTCCGGTACGGCGTCCAACGGCAACCGGACCCGTACCTCGGTGCCACCATTGACCGGGCAACTCACACTGCACACTCCCCCGAGCTCCGCGGCCCGTTCCCGTAACGACAACATCCCCACGCCCGCCCGCACGTCCTCCCCGATCCCCGTCCCGTCATCCGTCACCGTCAGCTCCAGATCCCCCGCCACCCGCAGCACGATCGAGCACCGCGACGCCCCAGCGTGCCGCGCCACGTTCGTCAACGCCTCGGACGCAATCCGGTACGCCGCCACCTCGACGCCGGCCGGTAGCGACCCGATCGGATCGGCCTCGACGGACACGACCAGCCCGCTGAGCCGGAAGCGCTCCGCCTGCTGCTCGATCGCCCGTACCAGCCCCAGCTCGTCCAGCGCCGGCGGCCGCAGATCGTGCACCAGCCGGCGTACGTCGGACAGCACCGCACCGACCTCGCTGGTCGCCTGCTCGAGCATCCGGTCGGCGTCGTCCGGCGCGGACCTCGAGAGGTTGCGCGCGGTTTCGATCCGCAGCGCGACCGCCCCGAGACTCGGCCCGAGGCTGTCGTGCAGATCGCGCCGGATCCTTCGCCGCTCCTCCTCGCGGGCGGCCACCAACCGACTCCGGCTGCGCCGCAACTCCCCGCTCAGCTCACTCGCCCGCGCGGCCGCCGCAGCATGCCGGACCAGGTCGCCGAGCAGCCGCTGGTCCCGCACCGACAGGCGCGTCCCGTCGCCCGGACAGAACACCAATCGGCCGATCGACTCACCCCGGTACCCGACCGGCAACGCGTGCAGCGGACCCGCGACGCGTCCGTGTTCGACGATCGCCGTACCGCCGTCGGACCGTTCGATCTCGACCCGCACGTACGGGAGCCGGAACGCCTCGGCCAGCGACCTGGCCACCGTGCGCAGCTGGTCGTCCGGATCCGCCGCCGACTCCAACCGCTCCGCGAGCGCCGACATCGTCGCGTACGGATCGTCCCGCGATCCGCGCACGAGTCGACGGGCCCACCGCCACAACCGACTCCGCACCGGCGCATACAGCACCGCGACCACGGCGATCGCGACCAGGGCCGCATCCCGCTCACCGAGGACGCCGCCGGCGATCGCGAACACCGCGAGGTCGATCCCGACCACGAGCACCGCGAGGACGCCGTACAGGAAGGTGGCCGAGAGCAGGCGGTCGACGTCGTACAGCCGGTGCTTGGTGACCGCGCCGACGATCGCGGCCGACGTGAGGGCGATCGCGAGTCCGAACAGGACCGCGGGTACGGCGGGTGGGTTCTCCATCGGCACGATCAGCACCAGCATGTCGACCAGCGCCGCCCACATCAGCCACCGGATCTGTGCCCGCCGCTCGGCCGGCGCCCCGCGGTACCGGTGGACGGTCACCGCGAACGGTACGACGAGACTCACGATCACCCCGGCATACGCGACGGGCAGTACCGCGGCCCACACGCCGTACGGCAGGTTGATGCTGATCGGGTCCAGCGCCAACCGCTCGATCTCCGGCGGCAGCGCGGCGCCGTGGTACCGCTCCATCACCCGCATCGGCGCGATGAGCAGCAACACCGGCAACAAGGTGGTCAGAGCCAGGCTCGCGATCGACAACCGCCGCCAGAACTTGGCCGTCGGCAGCCGCCCGTCCGGGAAGAACAGGATGAGCACCGGCAGCCCGAGCAGCAGGAACGCGCCGAAGCGTGCGTAGAGCCAGTACGCCGCCGACGCGCCCGGCAGACCGGGATCGGTGTAGATCGCGTACGTCGCCCAGCTCGACGCGAACCCGTCCACGATCCACAACAGACCCGACCCGGTCAGGATCCAGGCGATCGGATGGCGCGGTAGCCGACGCAGGAGCAGCAGTCCCGGCACGACCTGCGCGAGCCCGGACAGGGCCGCCGCCCAGCCAGCCTCCAGCTCGGCTGCCGCAGGTGCTCCGGCGCCGTTCACAATGTCCAGCGCAACGGTGGCAGCACTCAGCAGGAGCGCGACCGCACCCAGCGCCGCCGGCCCCCAGCCCCCGCGTCTCCCCTCCCCCATCGCTGCATTGTGACCCAGAGTGTGTCCCGCCGTCGCGGGTCCGCTGTCCCGACTTGCACGGGACACCATCAGAGACACCAGAAGGGACGCCGGACCCTGCCGCCCGGGTCACCCTCTCCGGGAGAGTTCAAGGCACAACGAACCTCAGGGGGAGGAACCCGCAATGACCACCACACCAGCCAGGGCCCGCACCGATGTCGTGCCGGCCGTGCAGCCGGCGACCGGCCTGGCCGATTCCACGATCCGCAAGCTCGGCCTCGGGCTGACGGCTGGAACGCTCGCCTGGGCCGCGAGCATCTTCGCCTTCACCACCGTCGCCGACGGCGTACCGGGCCGGATCGGCGACCTCACCGGTCTCGCCTTCCAGCTGGGTGTGTTCTGCCTGCTGGCGGTCCAGTACAGGACCCGCGCGACGGGCCCGTCGACCGTCCTGCTGAAGGTCGAGGCAGTGATTCTCGGGATCGCGAGCGTCTGGTCGCTCCTGCACGGCGTACTGCCGTCGAACCTGCAGGACGCCGCGTGGCTGGTCCCGATGGATATCTGCTGGCCGCTCTCGATGCTGGGAATGATGGTGATCGCCGTCAAGATCGCACTGGCCGGCCGCTGGCGGGGCCTGCTGCGCTGGTGGCCGCTGGCCGCCGAGAGCTGGGCGATCGTTACGGTCCCGTCGCTGTTCCTGTTCGGCGACGGCGTGGCCCGCTGGGTCGGCGGTTTCCACCTGCTGATCGGGTACGCCGCCCTCGGCGTACTGCTCGCCGTACGGCCGGAGCTCGTGAAGAACTCAGAGCTCGTGAAGAACTGAAGACGCCGAAAGGGCGCCACCCGTCACGGGTGGCGCCCTTTCGCTTTGTCGATCAGCGGGCCATCGGCCGGCCGGCTGGTGCTGCTGCCGGAGCTGCGATGGCAGCCGCTTCTTCGTCGATGTCTACTACGGCGCCGCTGAACTGGGCGTTGTAGAGGCGGGCGTAGGCACCGTCGACGGTCAGGAGCTCGTTGTGGTTGCCCTGTTCGACGATGGCGCCGTCCTCCATGACCAGGATCAGGTCGGCGTCGCGGATGGTGGACAGACGGTGGGCGATCACGAAGCTCGTACGGTCGGAGCGCAGGGCGGCCATGGCTCGCTGCACCAGGACCTCCGTGCGGGTGTCGACCGAGCTCGTCGCCTCGTCCAGGATCAGCAACTGCGGGTCGGCGAGGAACGCGCGGGCGATGGTGAGCAGCTGCTTCTCACCGGCGCTGACGTTGCTGCCTTCCTCGTCGATGACCGTGTCGTAGCCGTCCGGCAGGCTGTGCACGAAGCGATCGACGTACGTCGCCTTCGCCGCGGCCAGCATGTCCTCCTCGGTGGCGTCCAAGTTGCCGTAGAGGAGGTTGTCCCGGATGGTGCCGCCGAACAACCAGGTGTCCTGCAGCACCATCCCGATCCGCGACCGGAGATCGTGCCGGGTCAGCTCGGTGATGTCGACACCGTCGAGCGTGATCCGGCCGCCGTTCAGTTCGTAGAACCGCATGATCAGGTTGACCAGCGTGGTCTTCCCGGCACCGGTCGGACCGACGATCGCGACCGTCTGACCAGGCTCCGCGATCAAGGACAGGTCGCTGATCAGCGGCTTCTCCGGGTCGTACGAGAACGACACGTGCTCGAACTCGACCCGGCCGCGCGCGTTCGTCACCTTCTCCGGCGTCGCGTCGTCCGGCACCTGCTCCTTGGCGTCCAGTACTTCGAACACCCGCTCGGCCGAGGCGACACCCGACTGCAGCAGGTTCGCCATCGACGCGACCTGCGTCAGCGGCTGGGTGAACTGCCGCGAGTACTGGATGAAGGCTTGGACGTCGCCCAGCGACATCGTGCCGGACGCGACCTTCAACCCGCCGATGACCGCGATCACCACGTAGTTCACGTTCCCGATGAACATCATCAACGGCATGATCAGACCGGAGATGAACTGCGCCCCGAACGCGGCCTTGTAGAGCTCCTCGTTCTTCTCGGCGAAGTTCGCCTCGATCTCCTTCTGCCGGCCGAAGACCTTCACCAGCTCGTGACCGGTGAACGCCTCTTCGATCTGGCCGTTCAGCGCTCCGGTGTGCCGCCACTGGGCGACGAACCGGACCTGCGACCGTTTCGCGATCGCTGCCGTCAGCACCATCGAGATCGGGATCGTGACCAGCGCGATCAGCGCCAGCAGGGGCGAGATCACGAACATCATCGTGATCACGCCGATCACCGTCAGCAGCGAGGTGAGCAGCTGGCTCAGCGTCTGCTGCAGGCTGGTCGAGATGTTGTCGATGTCGTTCGTCACCCGGCTGAGCAGCTCACCGCGCGGCGCACCGTCGAAGTAGCTCAGCGGCAGCCGGTTCAGCTTGTCCTCGACGTCGGACCGCAGCGTCATGATGGTCCGCTGTACGACGCCGTTCAGGATGTACCCCTGCGCCCACGAGAGGAAGAACGCACCGGCGTACAGCAGCAGGACGCCGAGCAGGACGTTGCGCAGGGCATCGAAATCGATGCCGACGCCGGGGATCAGGTCGATCCCCTGCAGCAGGTCCGCGAGCCGGCCGTTTCCGGACGCGCGGGTCTGCTCGATGACCTGCGCCTTGGTCAGCCCACCCGGCAGGTGCTTGCCGATCGCGCCGGCGAAGATGATGTCGGTCGCGCGACCGAGGATCTTCGGACCGAGCACCGACAGCCCGACGCTGCCGATCGCGAGCAGGACCACGACGGTGACCTGCGCCCGGTGCGGCCGCAGCCGGCCGAGCAGCCGCTTGGCCGATGGCAGGAAGTTCAGCGACTTGTCCCCCGGAATACCTCCGGGCGGACCGAACCCACGACCGGTCGTCGGCCGCTCCGTCGCCTTGACGGTCTTCGCCGCCTGCCCATCCGCAGGAGCCGGACCTTGTCCGTTCGCCGGACCTTGTCCGTTGGGGGACGGCTTCTGTTCGTCGCTCATGCCGCCTCCTCCGCGGACCGCTGGGACTCGACGATCTCGAGGTACGTCGGGCAGTTGTCCAGCAACTCCTGATGCGTGCCCTGACCGACGATCGCGCCGTCCTCGATGACGATGATCTGGTCCGCATCGATGATCGTCGACACGCGTTGCGCGACCACCACCATGCAGGCGTCCCGGGTGACCGGTCGCAGCGCCGCCCGCAATCGCGCGTCGGTCGCCAGGTCGAGCGCCGAGAACGAGTCGTCGAACAGGTAGATCTCCGGCTTCCGGACCAGCGCCCGCGCGATCGCGAGCCGCTGCCGCTGCCCACCGGAGACGTTCGTGCCGCCTTGCGCGATCGGCGCGTTCAGTCCTTCCGGCATCGCCTCGACGAAGTCCTTGCCCTGGGCGATCTTCAACGCCGACCAGAGCTCCTCGTCGGTCGCGTCCGGGTTGCCGTACCGCAGGTTGCTCGCGACCGTCCCGGAGAACAGGTACGGGCGCTGTGGGACCAGCCCGATCCGCTCCCACAAGGACTCGGGCTCGATCTCGCGGACATCGATCCCGTCCACGAGCACCCGTCCTTCGGTCGCGTCGAACAACCGGGGTACCAGCGACAGCAGTGTGGTCTTACCCGCACCGGTGCTGCCGATGATCGCGGTCGTCTGGCCCGGCGAGGCGACGAAGCTGATGTCCCGCAGGACCGGCTCGGCGGCGCCCGGGTACTTGAACGAGGCGTGCTCGAAGGCGAGCTGGCCGCGTCCGGTGAAGGTGGTGATCGGCGTGACCGGCGGCCGCACCGACGAGTCGGTGTCGAGCACCTCGGAGATCCGGTCCGCGCAGACCGACGCCCGCGGCACCATGATCATCACGAAGACGCCCATCATCACCGAGAACAGGATCTGGATCAGGTAGCTCAGGAACGCGGTCAGCGCGCCGACCTCCATCGTCCCGCTCTCGATCCGGGAGGCGCCGAACCACAGCACCGCCACGCTGGACACGTTCAGGATCAGCATCACGGTCGGGAACACCAGCGCCATCAGCCGCCCGGCCCGGATCGCGGTGTCGGTCAGGTTCCCGTTGGCCTCGCCGAAGCGCTCGACCTCGTGCGGCTCGCGGACGAACGCGCGGACCACCCGGATGCCGGCGATCTGCTCGCGCAGCACCCGGTTCACCCCGTCGATGTTCTTCTGCATCTTCCGGAACTGGGGCACCATCCGGCTGGCGATGAAGCCGACACAGCCGGCCAGCAGCGGTACGGCGACCGCGACCAGCCAGGACAGTCCGACGTCCTCGCGGACCGCCATGATCACGCCGCCGACCATCGTGATCGGCGCGGCGACCAGCATCGTCGTGGTCATCACGACCAGCATCTGGATCTGCTGTACGTCGTTGGTGCTGCGCGAGATCAGCGTCGGCGCACCGAACTGGTTCACCTCACGGGCGGAGAACTCCCCGACCCGGTGGAACACCGCGGCCCGGACGTCCCGCCCGAACAGCGCGGCCGTCTTCGCACCGAAGTACACCGCCGTCACCGTGCAGGCGATCTGCAGCAGACTGACCGCCAGCATCCAGCCGCCGGTGGCCATGATGTAGCCGGTGTCGCCCTTGGCCACACCGTTGTCGATGATGTCGGCGTTCAGGCTGGGTAGGTAGAGGGAGGCGATCGTCCCGATCAGCTGCAGGACGACCACCAGGGACAGGTTTCCCGCGTACGGACGCAGGTGCGTACGCAAGACGCGAACTAACATCAATCATCCCCAGAGTCGTGACGATGGGCTCCGTCGAGTGCGTACTCGACAGGCCCTCCGGTCGCCGGGTGCTCGTGCGTGCGGACACCGTCGAGGGCGAAGTCGACGATCTCCTCCGCGGTCAGCACCTGACCGCCGGAAATCATTGGGTGGGTCGCGGAGAACGTGATCATCGCGATCCGCCGGACCACTTCTTCGGGCGTGAACCGCAACTGGGCCGCGTCCGGGCGGATCAGGTCGGCGAACAACTTCTCCGCCGCCTCGATGTCGGCCTTCCGCCGGGCCTCGTCCTCGGGCGAGGGCTTCCAGGACGGCGGGCGTGCCATCCGGAGCGCGAACAACAGTTTGAAGACGCCGCGTAGCCGGCTCTGCTGGGCGTCGACCGCGGCGACCATCCGGTCCCGCAGTTCCAGCTCCGGATGGATCCGCCGGAGCATCTCGGTCAGCGGAGCGGAGTCGAACGCGGTCCGCAGCGCGGCCTCGATGAGGGCGTCCTTACTCCCGAACGCGCGGAAGATGGTGCCCTCGGCGATGCCGGCCGCCTCGGCGATCTGCTTGGTGCTGACCTCCGGGCCGAACTCCTCCAGCAACGGCAGCGCGGCCTCGACGATCGCGGCGCGCCGCTCCTCGGGGGGCAGTGGGGTTGCTCGTGGACTCACGAGATCCAAGGTAACTGAGTGAGTACTCACTCACAACTTCGTTTACCGGTCCGGCGTAGACCGGTTCGCCACCAGCGCGAAAACGCCGTCCAGCACCCGCTGCAGACCGTACTCGAACGCGTGATCGACATCGTACGGCGCGTCGAACTCATTCCCGACCGTGGTCCCGACCCGGGCCGCGAGCGGGAACTTCGCCAGGTCGGAGATCTGGTCCAGGTGCGGGACGTGCGCCAGCCACCACTCCTTATCCGTCATCCCGGACCGCTGGATCACCTGCCGCGCTTCGACCGCCGTTCGCACCGCGCCGTGCACGAAGCCGTTGACGAGCGCGACGGTCGCGTCCATCTCGACGTCGGTGAGCCCGATCCCCTCGACCGCGGACAGCTCCCACTCGTACTTCGCCATCACGTTCGGCCCGAGCGGCGGCCGGCTGATCGCGACCTGGAGCAGCCACGGGTGCCGTAGATACAGCTCCCGGTTCTCGCGAGCGACCTCTTCGAGCGCCGCCCGCCAGTCCCCCGGTACGGCGCGGCGCGGCAACTCGCCGTACACGGTGTCGAGCATGACGTCGAGGAGCTCGCCCTTGCCCGGGACGTAGCGGTACAGGGTCATCGCGCCGACACCGAGCTCGTCGGCGACCCGGCGCATCGACATCGCGGCCAGTCCCTCGGCGTCCGCGACCCGCAGCGCGGCCGCGACGATCTGGTCGACGGTCAACGCCGGCCTCGGGCCGCGGGTCGGCCGCGGGCGGCGGCGCCAGAGCAGCTCGAGGCTCTTGGCCGGGTCACCGCTGCCGCTGTGCTCCTGATTCATGTGCGTGATCCTGGTCGATCGGCTATTCTTCGTACAGTGTACGCAGTTGACCTCAGGTTAAGTCGAGGTTCTAGCGTCGGGTTTTGTCGGTGGTGTGCGGAATCATCGACGACCCCAGCCGACCGAGTCAGCGGAGCACTGCCGTGAGTATGGAAATGACCGCGTGGAACTCGCTGTACCACGCGATGCACGCCCAGGACGACAAACGCCCCTTTTCCCGGGTGACGCTACGGCGGATCCTCGCCTTCGCGCGCCCCCACCGGACCCAGCTGATCTGGTTCCTGATCATGAGCGTCGGTGCCGCCGTGCTGGCGGTCGCGACCCCGATCCTGGCCGGCAGCGTCGTCAACGCGATCGTCGGCGGGAAGGCCTTCGACGTCGTACTGCGACTCTCGCTGCTGATCGCGGTGATCGCCATCGCCGAGGCCGGGCTGAGCATGCTGACGCGGTGGCTGTCGGCGCAGATCGGTGAGGGCCTGATCCTCGATCTGCGGACGGCCGTGTTCGACCACATCCAGCGGATGCCGATCGCCTTCTTCACCCGAACCCGGACGGGCGCGCTCGTCTCCCGGCTGAACAACGACGTGATCGGCGCGCAGCGAGCGTTCAGCGACACCTTGTCGGGCGTGGTCGGCAACCTGGTGATGCTGGTGCTCACCCTCGTGGCGATGCTGCGGATCTCGTGGCAGATCACGCTGCTCGCGCTCATCCTGCTGCCGATCTTCGTCATCCCGGCGCGCCGGGTCGGTTCCCGGTTGGCCGGTTTGCAGCGGGAGGCGGCCAACTACAACGCGACGATGAGCACCCAGATGACCGAGCGGTTCTCGGCGCCGGGCGCGACGCTGGTCAAGCTGTTCGGGCGGCCGGCGCGGGAGTCGACGGAGTTCGCGGTGCGGGCGCGGCGGGTGCGCGACATCGGCGTCCGGACCGCGATGGTGCAGTGGCTCTTCGTCACCGCGCTGACGCTGGTGTCGGCTCTGGCCCTGGCTGTCGTCTACGGGCTCGGCGGGTTCCTGGCGCTCCGGGATCAGCTCGATGCCGGCGCGGTCGTGTCGATGGCGCTGCTGCTCACCCGGTTGTACTCACCGCTGACCGCGCTGGCGAGTGCACGCCTCGAGGTGATGACGGCGCTGGTGAGCTTCGAGCGCGTCTTCGAGGTGCTCGACCTCGAGCCACTGATCAAGGACAAGCCGGACGCGGGCCGCGTGCCCGAGGGACCGGTCGCGGTGGAGTTCGCCGACGTGAGCTTCGCCTACCCGTCGGCGGACAAGGTCTCGCTCGCCTCGCTCGAAGAGGTCGCGAAGCTGGACACCCGCGGCGGTGTCGAGGTGCTCCACGAGGTCTCGTTCCGCGCCGAGCCCGGGCAGATGATCGCGCTCGTCGGCTCGTCCGGAGCCGGCAAGTCGACGATCGCGCAACTCATCCCCCGGCTGTACGACGTGGACTCGGGTGCGGTGAAGCTCGCGGGGGTCGACGTCCGTGACGTGTCGGCGGAGTCGTTGCGGCAGACGCTCGGGATGGTCACCCAGGACGGGCACCTGTTCCACGACTCGATCAGGGAGAACCTGCTGCTCGCGCGCCCCGAGGCCGCGGAGGAGGATCTCTGGGACGCGCTCGAGCGGGCGCGGCTGGGTGAGCTGATCCGGTCCTTGCCGGACGAGCTGGACACGGTGGTCGGCGAGCGTGGGTATCGGTTGTCGGGTGGCGAACGGCAGCGGTTGACGATCGCGCGGTTGCTGCTCGCGCAGCCGCGGGTGGTGATCCTCGACGAGGCGACCGCGGCGCTCGACTCCACGAACGAGGCCGCCGTACAGGCCGCGCTGACCGAAGCGCTGGCCGGGCGTACGGCGGTGGTCATCGCGCACCGGTTGTCGACGATCCGGGCCGCCGACCAGATCCTGGTGATCGAGGCCGGGCGGATCGTGGAGCAGGGCCGGCACGCGGAGTTGCTCGCGGCGGGCGGGCGGTACGAGGAGTTGTACCGGACCCAGTTCGAACAGCCCGGGACCGAGACAGTTCCAGTCTGAGTCCGGTCTGACGTTTCATTCATCGAGTAGGAGGTTGTCG
This sequence comes from Kribbella sp. NPDC043289, assembly GCF_056436705.1. Lineage (NCBI taxonomy): Bacteria > Bacillati > Actinomycetota > Actinomycetes > Propionibacteriales > Kribbellaceae > Kribbella > Kribbella sp. NPDC043289. The sequence continues at coordinate 1,284,011 of NZ_JBWKCB010000001.1, read as the reverse complement.
GGTTGGTGGGCACGGGGCAGGAGCTGGCTGGATACGCGGTGGTCTTCCAACCAGCCGATCCACCACGGACGAGCCAGATCGCCTTCTGGGATGCCTCAGGTGCCCCACTCCCCCTGGGTGTGGGCGAGCAGGTAGACCTGCACCTGGTCGTCGACGGTCAGCTTCAGCAGGTACCAGCGATCCAACTGCCTGTTGCTGACGCTGTCCCCGTCCTCGGGCGGATGCGGCGTGCGCCGGGGTCGCATCCGTCGGCGGCCTTCTGGGGAGGGGCGTCGCTGGTCGCACTCCAGCTGGTTGCCCGGGGCAAGCTCCTCCCCGGCGTCTCCCCCGCGGGCCACGACGCCTGGCGCGTCGGCCCGCTGGACCCCGAGGACATCACCCGCGTCCTCACCCTCGCCGAGTCGATGCCCGCCTCGGCCCGAGCGCTGCCACTGCCGGGAGACGAGGTACGGCTACCGGTCGCCGAGGACGTGGTGCGGGAGTTCCTGGATGCGGTCGCCGACGGGATGCCTCGATCGCCGGCCGCCGCCAAGGCACACCAGACAAACCTGTTCACCGCCACCGCACCGCAACGCGCCGATCGTCTTCGTCCCTGGGCGGACGAAGTCTCCGCCGGTCTCGACACCGGTGTCCGCATCTCGCTCCGGATCGACATGACCGAAGCGCTCGCCTTCAGCGCCGCCGTCCAGCTGCACAGCCTCAAGGACCCAACGCTCGTGCGCGACGCCGACGACGTCTGGGCCGAGGACGTTCCCGGCTTCGGACCGCGCGCCCGTATCGACGCCACCCTGGCGATCCGGCGTGCGGCCCGTGTCTGGGCGCCACTCGGTCGCCTGCTCGACTCCGCCGTACCGGATCGGATGGAGTTGGCGGATGAAGAGGTCGCCGATCTGCTCGCTGGGTCGGCGCAGCGGTTGGCTGCGGCCGGTGTCGACCTGCACTGGCCGCGTAGCCTCGGCCGCGCGCTCAAGGCCCGTGCTGCGATCACCTCGGCGGATGGTCCGCCGAGTGACATGCCCGGGTTCTTCGGCGGTGCGAAGACGCTCGACTTCAGCTGGCAGGTTGCCCTCGGCGACGATCCGCTGACCGAGGCCGAGCTCGACCAGCTCGCCGAAGCCACCCGCCCGGTGGTCCGGCTCCGCGACCAGTGGATGCTCATCGATCCCGAGCTGGCGCGCAAGGCCCGCGAACGCGTCCTCAAACCTGTCACGGCCATCGACGCGCTCGGCGTCGCGCTCACCGGCACCGCCGAGATCGACGGCCAGCAGGTCACCGTCACGCCGACGAAGTGGCTCGACGATCTCCGCGCCCGGATCGCCGACCCCGACCGCGCCGACGAACCGATCGAAGCGCCGCCCGGTCTGAACGCCACCCTGCGCGACTATCAGCTCCGCGGCCTCCGCTGGCTGGCCCGGATGACGTCGCTCGGCCTCGGTGGCTGCCTCGCGGACGACATGGGCCTCGGCAAGACGATCACGCTCATCTCCCTACACGTTCAACGCCAGCAGTCCGACGACACCGCCGGCCCGACGCTCGTGGTCTGCCCTGCCTCGCTCCTCGGCAACTGGGAGCGCGAGGTGCAACGGTTCGCGCCCGGCACTCCGGTGCGGCGGTTCCACGGCACGTCTCGTTCACTCGACGACGCGCGCGAGGGGTTCGTGCTCACGACGTACGGCACCCTGCGGCGCGACGCCGTACGGCTGGCCGATCATCGGTGGGGGCTCGTCGTCGCCGATGAGGCGCAGCACGTGAAGAACCCGACCTCCGGTACGGCGAAGGCGCTGCGGACCGTCCCCGCGCAGGCGCGGGTCGCCCTGACCGGTACTCCGGTGGAGAACAACCTCTCCGAGTTGTGGGCGATTCTCGACTGGACGACGCCCGGGCTGCTCGGGCGGCTCGGCAGCTTCCGGAACCAGTGGGCGACGCCGATCGAGGCGGACAAGGACGAGCAGGTCGCGGCGCGGCTCGCGAAACTCGTGCGCCCGTTCCTGCTGCGCCGGCGGAAGTCGGACCCGGGGATCGCGCCGGAGTTGCCGCCGAAGACCGAGACCGATCAGCCGGTGTCGCTGACGCGCGAGCAGGTTGCGTTGTACGAGGCAACGGTTCGCGAGTTGATGGACGAGGTTCGCGCGAGTGACCGGATGGCGCGCCGCGGGCTGATCGTGAAGCTCCTGACCGGTCTCAAACAGATCTGCAACCACCCGGCGCAGTACCTCAAAGAACCCGGCGACGCGCGGCTGACCGGTCGCTCCGGCAAACTCGAGCTCCTCGACGAGCTCCTCGAGACCATCGTCGCCGAGGACGGCGCAGTCCTCGTCTTCACGCAGTACGTCGCGATGGCCCGGCTGCTCGAGCGGCATCTGGCGGAGCGCGGGATACCGACGCAACTGCTGCACGGCGGGACACCGGTGCCTCAGCGCGAGGAGATGGTGGATCGCTTCCAGGCCGGTGAGGTCCGCGTGTTCCTGCTCTCGTTGAAGGCTGCGGGCACCGGGCTGAACCTGACGCGTGCGGATCACGTCGTGCACTTCGACCGGTGGTGGAACCCGGCGGTCGAGGATCAGGCGACGGACCGGGCGTACCGGATCGGGCAGACGCGGCCGGTGCAGGTGCACCGGTTGATTGCCGAAGGCACCATTGAGGACCGGATCGCCGGCATGCTCGCCGCCAAGCGCGAGCTCGCCGAAGCGGTGCTGTCGGGCGGCGAGGCGGCCCTCACCGAACTCTCCGACTCCGAACTGGCCGACCTCGTCGAGCTCCGGGCAGGTGCCCGATGACTGAGGCACAGGGATTCCCGGCGTTCGGGATGCAGCGGCGGAGTACTCGCGGGCGGTCCTGGTGGGCCCGGGCGTGGGTGCAGGCGTTGGAGGACACGTCGCTGGACAACGGTCAGCTCCGCAAGGGCCGCCAGTACGCGAACTCGGGCCAGGTCGGCACCATCACGATCAGTCCGGGCCGGATCGCGGCGACCGTCTACTCCCCCGAGGACACCTACGAGTCCGTCGTGTACGTCGACGAGCTGAGCGACGACGACTGGCGCCGGTTCCAGGAGCAGGTCGCCGCGCGTGCAGGGCACATCGCCGCGTTGCTCGACGGCGAGATGCCGCACAGCCTGGTCGAGGCCGCGGCCGACGCCGGCGTCACGCTGCTGCCGGGCATCGGCGATCTCGACCCGAGCTGTACGTGCGACGCCTGGGAACTCCCCTGCCAGCACGCGGCCGCGCTCTGCTACCAGGTCGCCTGGCTGCTCGACGCCGACCCGTTCGTCCTGCTCCTGGTCCGCGGCCGCACCCGCGAGGCCCTCCTCGACGATCTGCAGGCCGCGTCCACCCAGCCTGTCGAGGAAGCGGGCGTCTCGGTCGCCGACGTCCTGTCCGAGATCCCGGCCGAGCTTCCCGATCCGCCGGAGCTCCCGGCGAAGATCGGTCCGGATGAGCTCGCGGTGACGGGCATCGAACCGCCCGACGGCTTCGGGCCGCAGGCCCTGCAGGTGCTGGTGCTCGACGCCGCCCGCCGCGCGCGCTCGATCCTGAACGCGCTCCTGCACGGCACCGCCGAGCCACAGCCGCTCGACGAGTGGCAGGACTCCGTCCGGCTGGCCACCGACTTCCCCGAGCTCGTCACCGCACTGACCGAGTCCACCGGGCGGAACCTTGCCCCCGGCATCGAAGCCTGGCGGTACGGCGGCGCGCCCGGCCTCGACGTACTGGAGCACACCTGGACTCCCGATGCGGCCGACCTGAACCGCGCACGGACCGAACTGCTCGCTGCGGACGACGACCTGACCATCACGACGTCAGCGAACCACTTGACGCTCGGCGCGGACAGTCAGCTCCGGCTCGATCGCCACGGCCGCTGGCACCCGTACCGGCTGGTCGACGACACGTGGACACCGGCCGGCCCGCCGTCGAAGGACCCGCTGGTCGTGAACTGGTAGACCGGCTGCGTCAGGAGGTGACGGGGCGCATCGCCATGCCCTCGGTGCCTGCCCAGGTCGTGACGAGCTGGCCGTCGTCGGCCTCGAAGGAGGTCACGGGCATCTTCACCCGGACCGGCTCCGGCGCCGGGGCCTCGCCGCCGGGGCTTCCGAGGCTGATCGCGATGAACTTCACCGTGTAGGTGTCCCTGTGACCGCCGGTGGCGAGCACGCCGGCGTACGCCTTCTCGCCGGGAGCGATGGTGATGACCTCGCCGGGTTCGGTCCCGGCCTTGACCGGGGCCGGGCGCTGGGCGTTCCCGAGCGTGACCTCCGGGTAGTTCGCGACCTCGCACTTCGTGGCGCTCGTGTTGGTGGCCTCGAGCATCAGGTGCCGGACCTGCTCACCTTGCGCGTCGTAGTTCGTGACCGTGAACTTCAGGTCGTCCATCGCGCACAGCTCGACGCTCGCCTCGCTCGGCTTCTTGGAGGTCGTCGACTTGGCCGGCTTCGCCGACGGACTCGTGCTCGCCGAAGCGGTCGGCGTCTCTGAGGTCGCAGCGGTCGTTGCCGTAGACGACGGCGTCGTACTGGCTGAAACAGTTGCGTCGGAAGGCTTTCTCCCGTCCGTCGCATTGGCCGAGCCACACGCCGCGGCCGTCAGGAGCGCAGCGGTGACCCCGGCTCCCACGACGTACGTTCTCCATTTGCGAAGACCTTGACGATTCCCCCGAGCGACAACCTTCATAGCAACTCCCCTTGTCATAAGCGTCATCGGAAACTCAGGAGAATTGACGCCTCACCCTCGGTTAAAGTTGGGTTCGACTTCGGAGGAGGTGAGTTGATGACCGCGCGATCCCGCGCTGCGGCACGTCCGGCAGCGCGCTCAGTCCTGCAGCTCATCCACTCATCCTCCGGAAGGACATTCCGTTGTCCCAGCTGTCCTGGAACACCCGTGTCGAGACGCCGTCCGACATCCAAACCCTGCGCTCGCTGACCCGCGATGCCTTCGGCCGGCAGTACGAGGTCGACTTCCTCGACGCGCATCGCGCCTCGCCGGCCGCCTGGATCCCCGGCCTCTCGTTCGTCGCAACGGTCGACGACCGGCCGATCGCCTACGCGCTCCTCACCCGCTGTTACGTCGGCGACGTACCGGTCCTGTCGCTCGGACCGGTCGCCGTGCTTCCGGCGTACCAACGGCAAGGAGCCGGTGGTGCCGCGATCGAGGCCGCCCTGGCGACAGCGCGTGATCGTGGTGAGCGGGCGGTCGTGGTGCTCGGTCACGATACGTACTATCCGCGGTTCGGATTCCGACAGGCTACTGAGTTCGGTATCCACCATCCGGAGTACGACGGACCGAACCTGATGGCGATCGCGCTCGGCAACCACGACGTACCGGCCGGCGACCTGCGGTACCCGGTCACCGTCTAGCAGCGGTCGTAAAAGGTTCAGTCAAACTCGCCGAATCACTTGCGCACCTGGGTTGTATACATGAAACAGTCGGCTGCATCCGCCTACTCAGGAGCACGCGATGACTCGTCGACTTGCACTGAACCGCTTCACCACCAGGAGTCTGGTCGGGACCGGCGCGGCCGTTGTCGCGCTGGCCCTGACCGGCACCGCCTGCTCACCGGTCGAGCCGGCCGGTAGCGACAGTCCGTCCACCGGTAGCCAGGCCGCCGGCGGACAGGATGTGTTCGGGGAGCCCGCCGACGCGGCGCAGGTCAAGCAGGGCGGGACGCTGACGGTCGCGCTCTCCGCCGACCCGGACAAGCTCGACCCGACGCTGTCCCGCAGCCTGTACTCGCGCTACGTCTTCCACACGATGTGCGAGAAGCTGTACGACCTCGGCTCCGACGCCAAGGTGGTCCCCCAGCTCGCGACCGCGCTCCCGAAGATCTCCAGCGACGGCCTCAGCCTGACGATCCCGCTGAAGGAGGGCGTGAAGTTCGCCGACGGCACCGCCTTCGACTCGAACGCGGTGAAGGTCTCGCTGAACCGTCATCTGACGCTGGCCGGCTCGGCGCGCAAGAGCGAACTCGGTCCGATCACCTCGATCGATACACCGGACGCGAAGACGGTCGTCATCAAGCTGTCCAAGCCGTTCGCACCGTTGGCCGCCGCGCTCGCCGACCGCGCCGGCATGGTGCTCAGCCCGGCCGCGGTCACGAAGCTCGGCGCGAACTTCTCCACCGCGCCGGTGTGCGTCGGCCCGTTCAAGTTCGCCAGCCGGGTCGCGCAGAACTCGATCAAGGTGGTCAAGGACCCGCAGTACTACGACGCGGCGAAGGTGCACCTGGACGGGATCGAGTACCGGATCATCACCGACTCGAGCATCCGGTCGGCGAACCTGAAGTCCGGCGACGCGCAGGTCGCGGACTCGCTGTCGACGCAGGACGCACCCGAACTGCAGAAGGACGACACCGTCAGCGTGCTGCAGTCCCAGTCGCTCGGGTACCAGGGCCTGACGATCAACGTCGCCAACGCGAACGGGATCGGCAACCCGCTGAAGCCGCTCGACACCCCGATCGCGAAGGACCCGCGGGTCCGGCAGGCGCTGGCGCTGTCGATCGACCGTGAGGCGCTGGTGAAGTCGATCTTCAACGGCCTGAACACGGTCGCGTGCTCGCCGGTGTCGCCGAAGAGCGAGTTCACGTCCGACGCGGCGCAGACGTGTCCGGCCCACGACACCGCGAAGGCCAAGCAGTTGCTGGCCGACGCCGGCGTGCAGACGCCGTACAAGGTCGAGATGATCACGTCGAACAACCCGGACAGTCTGCGGCTCGCCCAGGCCCTGCAGGGCATGGTGAAGGAGGGCGGCTTCGAGCTGGTCATCAAGCCGGTCGAGTACGCCGCTCTGCTGGACCAGCAGGACCGCGGTGACTTCGAGCTCCTCCAGCTGGGCTGGTCGGGCCGCGTCGACCCGGACGCGAATATCTACAGCTTCGTCGCCACCACCGGCAGCCAGAACGTCGCCGGCTACAGCAGCCCCGACGTGGACAAGCTGCTCACCGACGCCCGCCAGGCCACCAACCAGGCCGACCGCGTCAAGCTGTACGGCGACGTCGTCACCAAGCTCCAGGCCGACGACCCGATCATCTACATGTACCGCCAGCGCAACCTCACCGGTGTCTCCAAGAAGCTGCTCGGCATCCAGGTCTACCCCGACGGCGTCATCCGCACCGCCTTCGCAGGATTCGCGAAGTGAGGCGGTACCTCCTCAATCGGTTGTGGCAGTCGGCGGTGACGCTCGTGCTCGCGACGATCGTGGTGTTCGCCGGCGTGCGGGCGTTGCCGGGTGATCCCGCGCTGGCGCTGGCCGGTGAGGACCGGGATCCGGAGTCGCTCCGTGCGATCCGGCAGCAGTACGGGCTGGATCAGTCCTGGCTGGTGCAGTTCTGGCAGTTCGTCAGTCATGCGGCGCGCGGCGATCTCGGGGAGTCGATCCGGACCGGCGCCCCGGTGCGCTCGATGATCGTCAGCGCGTTGCCGGTGACGATCGAACTGTCGGTGCTGGCGATTCTGATCGCGAGTGTGATCGGGGTCGGTGCCGGTGTGGTGGCCGCGGTCCGGCGTGGCCGGCCGGCCGAGTGGGCGGCGAACGCGCTCGCCTTGTTCGGCCTCTCGGTGCCGCACTTCTGGCTCGGGCTGATGGCGATCCTCTACCTGTCTGTTGCCCTCGGCCTCTTTCCCGCGTCCGGCTTCGTGCCGTTCTTCAGTAACCCGGTGGCGAACCTGCACCACCTGATCCTGCCGGCGCTGATTCTCGGGACCGGCCTGGCCGCGGTGATCATGCGCCAGACCCGTTCCTCGATGCTCGACGCGCTCTCCGCCGACTACATCCGGACGGCGGAGGCGAAGGGCCTGCCGCCGACGGCCGTGATCGGAAAGCATGCCCTGCGCAACAGTCTGATCGTGGTCGTGACGATCGTCGGCCTGCAGCTCGGCGCGCTGATCTCGGGTGCCGTGGTGACCGAACGGATCTTCGCGCTGCCCGGCTTCGGCAAGCTGACCGTCGACGCCGTCTTCCAGCGCGACTACCCGGTCATCCAGGCGGTCGTGCTGGTGACCGCAACGGCGTACATCGTCATCAATCTGCTGGTCGATCTGTTGTACTCCGTCATCGACCCGCGGATCCGCGTGCGAGGTGAGGTGTGATGGCGGTCGCCGAAGCGCTGACAGCGGCACCACTGCGCAGTACCCGGAGCCGAGTGGTACGCCGGATCCTCCACAACCCGCTGGCTCTCACCGGGCTCGCCGTACTGGCGATCGCGATCGTGCTCGCGGTGTTCGCGAACTGGCTGGCGCCGCACGAGCCCACGCAGAACCACCTCGACCGCGCGTTCTCCGCTCCGGGGACCGCCGGCTATCTGCTCGGTACCGACGACCTCGGCCGGGACGTGTTGTCGCGGATCATGTTCGGGCTCCGGGCATCTCTCCACGTCGGCATCCTCGCCGTCGCGTTCTCGCTCGTCATCGGTGTACCGCTAGGTCTGGTCGCTGGCTACTTCCGGCCAATAGACGCGCTGATCTCGCGGCTCACCGACCTGGTGCTGGCGTTCCCGTTCCTGATCCTCGCGGTCGGGCTGGCTGCGATTCGTGGCGCGAGCCTCGGGAACGCGGCGATCGCGATCGGCATCGCCCAGATCCCGGGGATGATCCGGATCGTCCGGTCCGAGACGCTCCGGCTGAAGTCGTTGGACTTCGTCGCCGCCGCGATCGTCGAGGGTGCGAGCGACGCCTGGGTGCTCGGGCGGCACATCCTGCCGAACGCCGGGTCCGCGATCATCGTCCAGGCCACCGTCGGCATCCCGGCGGCGATCCTCGGCGAGGCGGTGCTGTCGTTCCTCGGCCTCGGCATCCAGCCGCCGGCCCCGAGCCTCGGCACGATGCTCGCCGACGCGCAGCAGTTCGCGTCCCGGGCGCCGTGGGCCGCGGTGATGCCGGGCGTCGCGATCATGCTGCTCACGCTGGCGTTCAACATCGTCGGCGACAGCCTCCGTGACGCCCTCGACCCGAAGGCGAGCCGCCGATGAAACCGATCCTCGCAGTGCAAGATCTCACCGTCACCTTCCGGACCGAGGACGGTCCGTTGTCCGCGGTGGACCGGGTCAGCCTGGAGATCGGCGACGGCGAAGTACTGGCGGTCGTCGGCGAGTCCGGCTGCGGCAAGAGCGTCACCGCGATGAGTATCGCCGGGCTACTCCCCCGGACGGCCACGGTCGGCGGCTCGGTCCGCCTGAACGGCACCGAGCTGATCGGCGCCGACAAGCGCACGCTCCGGTCGATCCGCGGCCGCGAGGTGGCGTACATCTTCCAGGAGCCGATGACCTCGCTGAACCCGGTCTTCACGGTCGGCCACCAGATCAGCGAGGTACTGCGGACGCACGTCGGACTCAACCGGCAGGCGGCGCACGCCCGCGCGATCGAACTGCTCAAGCTCGTCGGCATCCCGTCCGCCGAACGCCGGGTCAGCGACTACCCACACCAGCTCTCGGGCGGCATGCGGCAGCGGGTGATGATCGCGATGGCGGTCGCCTGCGACCCGAAGGTGCTGATCGCCGACGAGCCGACGACGGCACTCGACGTCACGATCCAGGCCGGCATCCTCGACGTACTGCGGGGTCTGCGCGAACGTCTCGGGACGAGCATCGTCCTGATCACGCACGACCTCGGTGTCGTCGCCGACCTCGCCGACCGGGTCGCGGTGATGTACGCCGGACGCGTGGTCGAGACCGCCGAGGTCCACGACCTGTTCGCACGCCCGCAACATCCCTACACCGTGGGCCTGCTCGGCGCCTCCCCCGCCGCCGGACGGCACGCGGAGTCGCAACGCCTCAACGAGATCCCCGGCCTGGTCCCGGTGCTCACCGAACAGCCCGACGCCTGCACGTTCGCCGACCGCTGCACCCGGGCCGTCGACACGTGTACGTCGTCCCAGCCGCGACTCACCGACGGTCCGCACCGTGTCGCGTGCTGGAACCCGGTTCGCGAACCAGTGGAGGTCTGATGGACGCGCTCGCTGTCGAAGACCTGGTCATGCACTTCGGACCGGTGCGCGCCGTCGACGGTGTGACGCTCCGGATCCGGCCCGGCTCCGTCGTCGCGCTGGTCGGCGAGAGCGGCTCCGGCAAGTCCACGGTCGGTCGCTGCATCGTGCGGCTGCTCGAACCGACGGGCGGAACGGTCCAGCTGGCCGGAGCCGACATCACCCATCTGGATCGCCGTCAGCTCCGTCCGCATCGTCGCGACGTCTCGATCGTCTTCCAGGATCCGGCGGGCTCACTCGACCCGCGGCTGTCGGTCGGCGACATCGTCGGCGAGCCACTCCGGCTGATGCGCCGCAAGGACATCCCGGCGAAGGTCGCCGACGCGCTCCGCCGGGTCGGTCTGCGTCCCGAGGTCGCCCAGCGGGCGCCGCACGAGCTGTCCGGTGGTCAGCGTCAGCGCGTCAGCATCGCCCGCGCGCTGATCTCCGAGCCGCGGTTGCTCGTGGCCGACGAGCCGACGAGTGCGCTGGATGTCTCGGTGCAGGCCGCCGTACTCAATCTGCTGGCGGATCTGCAGCGGGACCTCGGGTTCGCGTGCCTGTTCATCACGCACGATCTGTCGGCGGTCGAGTACCTCGCTGACGAGGTGGCCGTGATGTACCTCGGTCAGCTCGTCGAGCAAGGTCCGCGCACGCGGATCTTCGGGAAGCCGGCCCACCCGTACACGCAGGCGCTGCTGTCCGCGGCGCCCGTCCCCGATCCCGCCGAGCAACGGGCCCGCCGTCCCGTGCTGCTCGGTGACGATCTCCCGTCCGCGATCGACCCACCGCCCGGCTGCCGCTTCCACACCCGGTGCCCGGTCGCGGTCGACAAATGCCGGACAGTCGTCCCGGAACCACGCACGATCGGAGAAGGTGGACACCAGGTGGCTTGTCACCTCGTGAACGAAGACGGCACCGGCCCGGATGTACGCCTAACAGAAGGAGTGTCTCGATGACGTTCACCACCCGGCCCACCTTGCGCGGCACGTTCGGGATGGTTTCGTCCACGCATTGGCTCGCGTCGCAGTCGGCGATGCGGATCCTCGAGCTCGGCGGGAACGCGTTCGACGCGGGCGCCGCGGCCGGATTCGTGCTGCATGTGGTCGAGCCGCACCTCAACGGGCCTGGTGGTGAGGTTCCGGCGATCATCGCGACCGCCGCGGATCCCACGCCGCGGGTGCTTTGCGGTCAGGGCGTCGCGCCGGCCGGGGCAACGATCGAGCACTACCGCTCGCTCGGTCTGACGCTCGTGCCCGGCTCGGGTCCGCTCGCGGCGACGGTTCCGGGCGCGGTCGACGCGTGGCTGCTCCTGCTCCGCGATCACGGGACGCTGCCGTTGAGCGTCGTACTCGAGCCGGCCATCGAGTACGCGCGCAACGGGCATCCGCTGGTACCGCGGGTCGCGGACACGATCGGCACGGTGCAGGAACTCTTCGAGAAGCACTGGCAGACCTCGGCCGCGCTCTGGTTGCAGGGCGGGCGGCCGGTGACCGGCCGATTCAGCAACCCGGCGTACGCCGCCACGCTGGAAAAGCTCGTCTCGGAAGGCGAAGCGGCTGGCGCCGACCGGCAGGCGCAGGTCGAGCGCGCGCGGACGACCTGGCGCCTGGGATTCGTCGCCGAGGCGATCGACAAGTTCTCCCGGATCCCGCACCGGGACTCCAGCGGCGAGGACCACGCCGGCCTGATCACCGGTGATGACCTGGCCGCGTTCGAGGCGAGCTGGGAGGACCCGGCGACGTACGACTGGAACGGGTACACCGTCGCGAAGACCGGACCGTGGGGCCAGGGCCCTGGCCTGCTGCAGTCGCTCGCGGTTCTCGCGGCGCTCGGTGACGTAGATCTGGACAGCGCCGACGGTGTGCACGCGACGGTCGAGGCGATGAAGCTGTCGTACGCCGACCGCGAGGCCTGGTACGGCGACGGCGCCGACGTACCGCTCGACACGCTGCTGTCCCCGGAGTACGCCGCCGAGCGGGCGAAGCTGATCGGGCCGGACGCCTCACTCGACCTCCGCCCCGGCAGTCCGGACGGACGCGACCCCGTGCTCCCGTCGGTTGCGACGAGCAACGAGTCGGGCGACGCCACGACCGGTGAGCCGACCGTCTCGTCCGGCGGCGTGACCCGCGGCGACACCTGTCACGTCGACGTCGTCGACCGGTGGGGCAACATGATCTCCGCGACGCCGAGCGGGGGCTGGCTGCAGTCGTCACCGACGATCCCGGAGCTCGGGTTCTGTCTCGGCAGCCGCGCCCAGATGTTCTGGCTCGAGGAGGGCCTGCCGGCCTCACTCGCTCCCGGTAGGCGGCCGCGCACCACGCTGACGCCGACGCTCGTCCTCCGCGACGGCGAACCGGTGATGGCGTGCGGTTCGCCCGGTGGCGACCAGCAGGACCAGTGGCAGCTGCTGTTCCTGCTCCGGCACCTCGGCGCCGGGATGGATCTGCAGGAGGCGATCGACGCACCGGCCTGGCACACCACCGGCTTCCCGTCGTCGTTCTACCCGCGCGCCACCGAACCCGGCGGGCTCGTGGTGGAGACCCGCGTCGGCAAGGACGTGCGCGACGAACTCGTCCGGCGCGGACACGTCGTCACCGAGTCCGACCCGTGGAGCCTCGGCCGGCTCTGCGCCGTACGGAAGGAGGCCGACGGCGTGCTCGCGGCCGCGGCGAACCCGCGCGGCATGCAGGGTTACGCGGTCGGTCGCTGACCCAGCGCCGCCTGCGCGGCGGCCTGGACGTGCAGGCGGGCGGCGGTGCTCGCCGCCTCGGCGTCGCCCGCCTCGATCGCGTCGACCAGCCGGACGTGTTCCTCGGACGAGTGCGGTGCCCGCTGCGCCGCGCCGACCCGGAACACCCAGTGCACGTGGTGGTACATCGCGGCCGAGATCGAGTGCAGCCAGCGGTTCCCGCTGACCTCGATCACGGCCCGGTGGAACGCACTGTTCAGCTCGGCGACCCGGTCGAAATCCGCCGCTGCCGTCGCCTCGTTCGCCTCCGAGATCAACCGGCGGAGCGTCGCGATCCCCTCGGCCGTCGCGCGCTCCGCGGCCAGCCCGGCGGCGAGCGTCTCGAGCTGCTGCCGTACGCCGAACAGGTCGCGCACCGCGGTCTCGTCGAGCGTCGCCACCACTGCTCCCCGGCGCGGCAGGATCTGCACGAAGCCCTCGGCCTCGACCACCCGCAGCGCTTCCCGCACCGGATTGCGTGACACCCCGAAGTCGTCCGCGAGCCGGGTTTCGGTCAGCCGCTCCCCCTGGCCGTACTCACCGTCGACGATCCGCCGCCGCAGTTCCGCCAGGACCTGTTCGCGCAGCGCGACATGATCGGCACCGATCGTCCGTACGGTCATCCCGCCCCGAGCCGCACCGTCCAGTTGCTCCACCCCTGGCTCCTCTCCCCGTTCGCCTCACCCCGCTGTGACCCGCGCGCCACGGTAGCCGATCGGGGACGCGGCGGCACCTGATCCAGTGCCGCGTTATGTTGACCACTTGAGCATCCAACTGGTTCCACTGACGGATCCCGACTACCGCCCGCTCAGCCGCCGGCTCGCCTGGCTGGCCACCGAGGCCGACGGTACGCCGGTGGGCTCCGCCTTCCTCAGACTCGACAGTCGCCGGCACCACGCGCACCTGGCCGAGTTCGAACTCACCGTGCACCCCGCCGAACGGCGTCGCGGCATCGGGTCGCGACTGCTCGGCGCGGTCGTCGCCAGCGGCCGCGAGCACGAGATCCGGACCCTGCTGGCCGACGTCGACGTCAACTCCGTCGGCGACCACTTCCTCGAGCACCACGGTTTCGCGATCGGCCTGACACTGATCTACGCCCGACTCGACCTGACCGATCCGACTCCCGACGTACCGGAGGTGCCCGGGTATCGGCTCGTCTCCTGGGAGGGCGTCGTACCGGACGAGCTGGTGCAGACGTTCACCGACGCGCGGACGGCGATGGACGATGCGCCTTCGGGCACAATCCGGATCGGCCCGGACGTGTGGGACGTCGAGCGGACCCGGTACGCCGCACAGCTGATCGAGCAGCGTGGTGAGCACATCTCGGTCGTCGCGGCGATCGACCGCTCCGGGATGATCGCCGGCTTCACCGAGGTCGTCGTACCGGGTGACGGGAAGGGCGACGGGCAGCATTACGGCACCGCCGTCCTCCCCACGCACCGCGGCCGCGGTCTCGCGCTGTGGATGAAGGCCGCGCAGATCCACGAGACCCGCCGACGCTTCCCCGACCTCGACGGTCTCCTCACCGACACCGTCGACACCAACGTGCCGATGCGCCGTACCAACGACCACCTCGGCTACCGCCCCCGCTTCGAAGTCCGCCGCCGCAAACTCGACCTCTAGCAGCCGGGTCGTGTGCCAGCGCTACTGGCCGAGGATCTTCTGGACGGCGGCCGTCGTGATCGGGTGGTAGCCGGGGCGGGCCTTGGCGAAGACCTCGGCGGCGAAGGCGCGGTCGGTGCCGGCGAGCGCCTGGTAGACCGGCAGGATCAGCTTCATCCGCCCGACATCGGTGAGGAACCCAGCCATCTCGGCGTACGCCGCCTCGTAGCTGCTGGCGGCAACGATCTGGTACCAGCGCCGCGCGATCTCACCGTTCGCGGTCCCGGTCAGCCCGAACGCGCGGTCCAACTGCTGCAGCAGCACCGGGCTCAGTACGTCGGGAGCCGCGTCGAGGAACCGCAGCCACTCCTGCGTCGTCCACCGGTCCGCGCCGTGCGGCAGCTCGCCCGTCGTCAGCCAGTTGGCCCGTGCCTCGTCGACGACCTGGAACCGCGCCGACGCCGCGCGCTCCGCGAACGCCGGGATGCCCGGCTCGTACAACCAGGCAGCCACCTCCTCGGACGTCACCACGTCCGGATGCGACGCGAGGAGAGTCTCCTGCAGGTGCTCGACGAAGTTGTCCGAGTTGATGCTGCGGAACGCGAACCGGTCGAAGTACCCACGCAGGAACGGGTCGAAGACCTCCCGCGTGAACCGCTGCTCGAGCCAGGACAGGAACCACGACCCCTTGAGCGGCCCGGTCGACGTCGTCCCGTGGTACTCCGAGCGGTGGTGCAGACCCGGCAGTTCGACCGCGAGCTCGGCCGGCGTCAGCGGGTCCAGCTTCACGACCGTCGCGTGCTGCTTGATCGCGGTCTCCATGAGCGCGAACTCGGTCCCGTAGACCGCCTCGACGATCCGGTTCTCGACGTACGACGTGAAGCCCTCGTTCAGCCAGATGTCGTCCCAGCTGTCCTGGGTGACCAGATTGCCGGACCAGCTGTGCGCGAGCTCGTGCGCGATCACGCTGACCAGCGACTTGTCGCCGATCACCACGGTCGGGGTCGCGAACGTCATCCGCGGGTTCTCCATCCCGCCGTACGGGAAGGACGGCGGGAGGACGAGCAGGTCGTAGCGGCCCCAGCGGTACGGGCCGAAGAGCTCCTCGGTGACCCGCATCATCTCCTCGGTGTCGACGAACTCGGTCGCCGCCTTCCGCACCGTGGCGGGCTCGGCCCACACACCGGAACGCTCACCGAGCGGCTCGAAGACCAGATCGCCCGCGGCGATCGCCAGCAGGTACGACGGGATCGGCTCGGGCATCACGACGTCGTACGAGCCGGTACGGCGGGACGTCGTACCGTTGTCGGCGCTCATCAGCACCATCAACTCCGGCGGCGCGGTGACGTGCGCGGCGTAGCTGAACCGGATGCTCGGCGTGTCCTGCAGCGGCACCCAGCTGCGGGCGTGGATCGCCTGCGACTGGCTGAACATGAATGGCATCACGCCACCGGCCGTCATCGCCGGCTCCAGCCACTGCAGCCCGCTCGCGGTCGGCGCGGTCCGGTAACTGACCTTCACCCGCGGATGGCTCGCCGTCCGGATCGTGAGCGCGGATCCGAGCTCCTTGTCCGGGAGTCCGAGGCTGAACTCCAGCGGCTCCCAGCCGTCGGCCGTCTGCCCCTCGACGCCCAGCACCGTGAGGTCGCGGGTGTCGAGGACGAGGCGGTCGGCCGGGCCGGTCCAGGCGAGGGTGTGCGTGGCACTGCCGGCCAGCACTTTCTCGTCGAAGTCCAGCGCGAGGTCGAGCTCGAGGTGAGTGGTCCGAACCAGCTGCGGCTCGGCATAGGAGTGGCGATCGTGCGTCAAGGGAAGCTCCCGGGTGAGGCGTCCGACGAACAGTACCCACGTCCCGACCGGTTCGGACGACCAATCTGGGTCATCCGCACCAACGTGCCAAAACCCCGGTTCGCTCCTGACACCGGTTGCGCTCCAGGGGGTGCCTACTAGCAGACTGTCACCATGACGTGCGACGGCAGTCCGGAGCTGGTGCTGAGACGGCGGCCGTTCGGATCGTGGCTGCTCGGCCCCGCCGACCAGAGCCCACGGCGGCTGCGCGCCCGGCTGCAGGTCCTGATGACCACCTTCTCGATCGGCACCAACCTGATCGGCGCGCTGGTCGTCTTCGTGCTCGCCGTCTTCGTCCTGCCCGGCCCGTCGCTGGTCGACCAGCTCCAGCTCGTCGACGCGATCATCATCCCGCTGTACTTCGTGTTCGCGATGGCGATCGGCTGTGTCTGGAGCACCCGCTTGACCCGCCGCGTGACCCGGTGGATCGACCTGGACCGACCGGCGACCCGCCGGGAGCAGATCGCCACCCTGCAGTTGCCGCTGCGGCTCACCCTCATCGAGGTGCTGCTCTGGCTGGTCGCCGCGGTGTTCTTCACCGTGATGACGGTGCTGCTGCAGCCGGAGAACGCGCTGCGTGTCGCGCTCACCGTGATCGACGGCACGATCATCACCTGCGCGGTCTCGTACCTGCTGACCGAGTTCGCGCTGCGTCCGGTCGCGGCGCGGGCCCTGGTCGACTCACCGCCGCCGCGCCGGCTGCTCGCGGCCGGGTTGAAGGCGCGGACGGTGTTCTTCTGGGCCGTCGGGTCCGGCGTACCGGTGGCCGGCCTGATGCTGGCCGCCGTACTGGCGCTGATCGAGGGCGACGTCACCTCGACCCGGCTGTCGATCGTGATCCTCGCGCTCGGCATCGTGGCGCTCGGCAACGGTGCGCTGCTGACCTGGTTGTCGGCCAAGTCGGTGGTGGCTCCGGTGCGCTCGGTGCGGGACGCGCTCACGCTCATCGGCGAGGGCCGGCTCGACGTGAGCATCCCGGTCTTCGACGGCACCGAGCTCGGGTCGCTGCAGGCCGGGTTCAACCGGATGGCCGAGGGCCTGCGCGAGCGGGAACGGATCCGCGACGTCTTCGGGCGGTACGTCGGTCCCGGCGTCGTCCAGGAGGCGCTGACGAGCGACCGGCTCGGCGGCGAGGAGCGGTTCGCCGCGGTGCTGTTCATCGATCTGGTCGGATCGACCGAGCTGGCGACGCAGCGGCCGCCGACCGAGGTCGTGCAGCTGCTCAACCGGTTCTTCGCGATCGTGGTCGACGAGGTGGACCGGCAGGGCGGGTTCGTGAACAAGTTCGCCGGTGACGCCGCGCTGGCCGTCTTCGGCGCACCGGCCGAACTGCCCGATCCCGCGGGGAGCGCGCTCAGTGCCGGACGTGAGCTGGCACGGAGGCTTGCCGAGGAGTTGCCGGAAGCAACGGCGGGGATCGGGATCACTGCCGGGATCGTGGTGGCCGGCACCGTTGGCGACGTACGGCGGCACGAGTACACCGTGATCGGGGATCCGGTGAACGAGGCGGCGCGGTTGAGCGAGCTCGCCAAGACCTCTCCGGGGCGGTTGATCGCCTCGATGGCCGCTGTCGACGAGTGCGAGCCGAGTGAGGCCGATCAGTGGCGGACGAGTGAGCTGGTCACTGTGCGAGGCCGGTCGGTGCCGACGCAACTGGCTGTCCCGCATTCATGAGGTCGTGCAGCAGCGCGGCGCCGTACAGCATCGCTTTGGTCTGGCGGTCGTGGGCGGCGCGGCGCTCGGCGATCGCGGCCCGCAGCGCCTCGGTGCTGCCGGTCCTGCGGAGCCCGTCGAGCACCGGTTTGATCTGCTCGAAGTAGTAGTGCCCCTTGCGGAGCATGTGGATGATCCGCGCGTCGCGAACCTGTTCGGCGCCGTACCGGCGGTACTTCGTCCCCGGTTCACGCGTCGGCGCGAGCAGACCGGCGGCTTCCCAGACGCGCAGTGCTGACGGCCGGATGCCGAGGCGATGCGCGAGTTCGCCGACCAGGAGCGACGGGCCGGTGTGCTCGTCAACCTGCTCCGCGGCGAGTGCGGCCAGGGCGTCGCTCGCGGCGTCCGTTGCGAGGCGTTGCTCGTGGAGGGCGGCATGGGACGCGTCGACGAGTCGGTACGCGAGCGCTTCGTCGCCGTTGTGGACTGCGCGCATGATCTCGGTCGCGGTCTCGGCGCCGAAGCCGGGCGCGAGCGCGCGGTACGTCAGCAGCGCCGACACATGCTCCGGACCGTACTGCCGGTACCCGGTGTCCGACCGTGGCGCGGGCGGCAGGATTCCGGCGGCCTCGTAGTTGCGGACGAGCTGGGTCGACACCCCGGCCCGGCGCGCCAGATCTACCGGCCGCAATCCCACTAGCGCCCTCCGGAGACGTCGACGCTCGTCCCCGTCATGTACGACGAACGGTCCGACGCGAGGAAAGCGATCACCTCCGCGACCTCCTCGACCCGTCCCGGCCGGGCCAGCGGCGGCGTCGTACCCAGACGGTCCAGGCGGCCCGGCTCGTGGATATCGGTCTCGATCAGGCCCGGGCGGACCCCGAGGACGCGGACGCCCTCCTGCGCGACCTCGTTCGCCAGGCCGGTGGTGAGCGCGTCGACCGCGGCCTTGCTCGCCGCGTAGTCGACGTACTCGCCGGCCGATCCGAGCACCGCCGCGCGGGACGAGACGTTCACGAGGACTCCCCCGTTGCCGCCGTACGCCGTCGACATCCGGCGGACCGCGGCGCCGGCGACCAGGAAGGCGCTGATCGAGTTGATCCGGAACACCCGGTCGAGGCGTTCGGCGTCGTACTCCGCCACCCGCCCGGCCGGCGAGACGACGCCGGCGTTGTTGATCACGGCACCGATCGGGCCGAGCTCGGCGGTCACGGTGTCGAAGAGGCGCTCGATCTGGTCGGCCTCGACGATGTCCGCCGGTACGGCGATCGCGCGCCGGCCGAGCTCCTCACACGCCTTCACGACGCCCGCCGCCGCATCGGCCTGCGTCCGGTAGTTCACGCCGACGTCCCAGCCGTCCGCGGCGAGCGCGAGGGCCGCGGCGGCGCCGATCCCCCGACTCCCGCCGGTCACCAGCACAACCCCACGCCCGTCAGTCCCGGAAGTCATGGCCCTACTGTTTCACGCGGGCGGAATGACCAAGCCGAGCTGGGTCTCGGAGTCGACGAAACCGACCGACCGATAGATCCGGATCGCGAGGTACTCCGGGTCCGCCACCATCACCAGCGTCTTCGCCCCACCCTCGTTCAGCCCGTACGTCGACGCGCGGTGGACGAGCGTGCTGGCCAGCCCACGACCCCGGTCCTCGAGCGACGTCTGCACGTTCTGGAACCGCGCCAGACCCTTGCCGTCGAACATCAACCCGAGCGAACTCTGCAACCGGTCACCGTCGAACGCGCCGAACCACAGCCCGTGGCCCGCCTCGACCAGCGCGCGCTGCGTCGCCACCTTCCGCCGCGAGAACTCCTCGTAGGCGTCGTCAACTGTTCTCGCGGCTGTGGCCAGCCCCTGCTGGAACAGCTGCTCCCAGTCCCCGTCCCCACTCAGCAAGCGGTACGTCGACTCCTCGTTCGGCCGCTGCGGCGGTACGACACTGTCGGCCGTCATCACAACGCTGGGCTCCACCGTGAAGCCGGCGGCGGTGACCTCGTCGGCGGCCCCGACCTCGCCGTCCACACTGTCGATGCCGAGCGCAACATGCTCCGCGGCCGGGAACTCGCGGTGGAAGTCGTCGAGCCGGATCTTGGTGTCGCCGGGTGCGAACGGCGTCCGGTAGAGCAGGTAGTTCCCCCACCAGAAACCGGGATTGCCTGGGGTCCGCACAACGACGTACGCACCCTTGTCCTCGAACTCGCTGCCGCCCAGCGCGAGCAGCAACAGGTCCGTTCGGTAGCCGAGGCTGGTGATCTCCACGCCACCATCCTCGCTCCGGCGTCAACCAGGTTTGGTGGTTGACATGCAACCTAGCGGCTGCCTATTTTGGTCATGCAACCAATCGGCTGCATGACCTGATCGGAGCGTGATGGACGACGAGGTGTTCCGCGCCCTCGCGGACCCGAGCCGCCGGCGGCTGCTCGACCTGCTGAATGCGCGCAACGGGCAGACCCTGCGCGACCTGTGCGCCGAGCTCGACATGACGCGGCAGTCGGTGAGCAAGCACCTCGCCGTACTCGAGGGCGCGAATCTCGTCACCACCGTGTGGCGCGGGCGAGAGAAGCTGCACCACCTCAACGCCGAGCCGATCAACGCCATCGCCGACCGCTGGATCCAGCAGTACGACCGGCGCCGGGTCCAGCTGTTCGCAGACCTCAAGACGACTTTGGAGGCTCAGACCACCATGAACGACTTCGTGTACACGACCTACATCCGGACGACGCCCGAGCAGCTGTGGCGGGCGCTCACAGAACCGGCCTTCACCGAGCAGTACTGGGGGCTGCACCACGAGACCGACTGGAAGGTCGGCTCCGAGATGATCTGGCACCAGAGCGACGGCAAGGCGACGATCTCGGGCTCGGACCAGGTCGTCGTGGAGCACGAGCCGTACCGGCGACTCGCCTACACCTGGCACCACATCACGCCGGAGTTCGCGACCGCGGTCGGCTTCGACGACGAACTGCGCGACAAGATCAGCCCGGAGCCGCTGTCGACCGCGATCTTCGAGCTCGAGCCGGTCGACGACGGCCAGGTGAAACTCACCGTCGTCCACACGGGCTTCGAGCCCGGCAGCACGATCCGGACGATGATCCAGGATGGCTGGCCGCGGGTGTTCGCCGACCTGAAGTCCTTGCTGGAGACCTCGCCAGTCCGGGTATGAAAACGTTCACACGCGTCAGCTCGGACCACTTTCAGCCGTAACTGGTTCTTCTTCGACTCTTGCCATGGCAACGTTTTCATCCTACGGTCGGGCCGCAGGAAACGGTGCGGGGGTCGAAGGAGAATGTCGATGAGACGAAACATGCTCGCCCTGACCGCCGGGCTGCTGGCCGTCCCGCTGGCGCTGTCCGGCTGCGGTGGCTCCGGGGACGACGATGCGGCCGGCGGAGTCGTCCGGCTGACGTTCCGGCAGTTCGATCCGCCGAGTGAGATCGGCGGACTGCAGACGGTGGTCCAGACCTGGAACGCCAAGCATCCCGACATCCAGGTGAAGCTCGAGACGCTGAGCGGACCGGACAGCGCCCAGCAGTTCGCCCGCGAGGCCAACTCGGGCTCCGGACCGGACGTCGTCCAGATCGCCAACGTGAACGTGAAGGACCTCGCCAAGCCGAAGATCCTGAAGCCGATCGACGACCTGGCGAAGAAGTCCGCCCCGGAGACGCCCGTCGACCAGTACCTGGCGCTCGACCTGGCGAAGTTCCAGGACAAGACGTGGGCCCTCCCCTGGACCGTCGACACCTACGCGCTGGCGTACCGTCCGGACCTGCTGACGGCCGCCGGCCTGAAGCCGCCGACGACCTGGGACGAACTGGCGACCGACGCCGTCAAGCTCAGTGACGCGAAGGCCAAGCGCTCCGGTTTCTGCTTCACCGGCGCGAGCGGTCCCGGCTCCGGTCAGTGGTTCCCGATCAACTACTACCTCTGGTCGCACGGACAGACGCTGGTCAAGCAGGACGGCGACAACTGGAAGGTCGGCGTCGGCCAGGACGAACTGCAGTCCACGATCGACTACTTCAACAAGCTCTTCACCTCGGGCGCGACTGCCAAGTCGATGATCGCGGTCGAGCAGCTGACCGACCCGCAGCTCGTCGGCGGGCTGTCCCGCGGGACCTGCGCGATGACGATGATGGCGCCGCAGACCTTCCGCCAGGCCAAGAAGGCGAACCCGGCCGTGCAGACCGCGCCGATGCCCGACGGGCTGAAGGACGGCGCCACCCACCTCGGCGGCCGGATGCTCGGGATCAGCGCTGCCTCCAAGCACCCCGAGCAGGCGTGGGAGTTCCTCAAGTACCTCAACAGCTCCGAGGCGTTCACCAAGATCTCGCAGTACCCGGCGGCCACCACCGTGCTCACCAAGATGAAGGTCCCGGCGGGCGAAGAGGGCTACCAGCAACAGTTGCCGCATGCCCAGACGTTCGGTCGCTACATCAGCGGTCCGGTGCCGGTGAACACGCTGAGCAAGATCACCAACGCCCAGTTCGGCGCCGTGTACTCCGGGCAGACCGACAGCCACTCGGCGGCGGCGAACATCATCAGCCAGATCGAGGGTGAGCTGAAGTCGCGATGAATGCCGGCCGCCTCCCGCGGCGTCGCGGTCCGTCCGGCGCGCTGACGCCGTACGGGCTGATCGCCCCGGGGCTGATCATCCTGCTGTTGTTGTTCGCCGTCCCGGCCGCCTACAACCTCTGGCTGTCGGTCCACGACGTCACGCCGTACGACGCCCTCGGGGACGGCGTGTCCGTCGGGCTCGGGAACTTCCACTCGGTGCTGAAGAACCCGTTGACGCTGAGCAGCCTGAAGAACACGGTCGTCTGGCTAACGCTCGCGACCGTCGCGATCCGGTTGGTCCTGGGGCTCGGTATCGCACTGTTGCTGCAGGCTCCGGTCCTGCGCCGGCTCCGGCTGGTCGGGGTGACGCGGACGCTGGTGCTGATCCCGTGGATGATCCCGCCGACCGTCGCGGTCGCCGCCTGGCGGTGGCTGCTCGACGGGCAGGCCGGTCTGCTCAACCAACTGCTGATGCGGTTCGGTCTGATCGACCAAGGAGTCCCGTTCCTCGGACAGACGAGCACCGTGTGGTGGTGCGTGATCGCGATCATCTCTTGGCGTGAGCTGCCGTTCGTGATCATCGTGCTGATGGCCGGGCTGCAGGCGATTCCGCAGGACCAGTACGAAGCGGCGGCGATCGACGGAGCCGGCCGCTTCGGGACGCTCTGGAACGTCACGCTGCCGAACCTGCGGCCGGTGCTCGGCGTCGTCGGGCTAATGATCACGATCAACTCGTTCAACAACTTCGTCTACGTGTGGCTGACGACCGGCGGCGGCCCGGGCACCTACACCCAGGTCCTCGCGACGCAGCTGTTCACCACGGCCTTCGTCGACAACAAGCTCGGCTCGGGTGCGGCGATCGGGCTGCTGATGTCGTTCTGCATGGTCCTGTTCACGATCTTCTACTTGGGGGTCCTGCAGCGGAGGTCGAAGGCATGACCGCGACGACGTACACGCGAACGGAAGCCTCGACAACGACCCGGGAGCTGCGGCGGCGCAAGGTCCGGTCGCGGACCGGTGACGCGGTCGTGCTGGCCACGGTCGCGGTTGTGCTCGCCGCGATGGTCTTCCCGTTCGCCTGGATGGTGATGACCGCGTTCCGGCCGGCGGACGAGATGTTCGACCTGAACCGGATCTTGCCGAACCACTTCACCCTGCATGGCTTCCAGCAACTGTTCTCCGGCTCGTCCTTCGGTCGCTACGTGCTGAACAGCGCGATCGTTGCACTCGCCGCGATGGTCATCGCGGTCTTCATCTCCTGCCTGACCGGCTACGCGTTCTCGCGGTTCGAGTTCCGGGGCAAGCGGGTGCTGATGGTGGTCTTCATCGCGGTGCAGCTGTTCCCGTTCGTCATCCTGATCACGCCGCTGTACCTGTTCTTCTCCGAGCTGCACCTGCTGAACACGTACCAGGGCCTGATCCTCGCGTACGTCGGGTTGGTGCTGCCGTTCGCGACGTACCTGATGATGGGGTACTTCAACACCGTCCCGAAGGGGCTCGACGAGGCGGCGCGGATCGACGGCTGCTCACCCCTCGGGGTGCTGTTCCGGGTGATCTTCCCGATCGCCTGGCCCGGGGTGGCGACCGTCGCGATCAACACGTTCGTGATGGCCTGGGAGGAGTACCTGTTCGCGAAGGTGCTGATGACCGACAACCAGCTGAAGACCGTGCAGGTCGGGCTGTCCGACTACTTCGGCGAGTTCACGACACAATGGGACCTCGTCATGTGCGCATCGGTGGTGGCGTCGGTTCCCACCGTCATCCTCTTCGCGATCGCTCAGCGACGTCTGGTATCCGGTCTCGCGACCGGCAGCGTGAAGGAGTGACGATGAACAGTCAGCCCAGGCCGCCGACGATCAAGGACGTCGCCACCCTGGCCGGGGTCAGTATGTCCACCGTGTCGCGGGTGCTGAACGGATCCGCGGCCGTCCAGACCGAGACCGCCGAGCGGGTACGGCGTGCCGTGACCCAGCTCGACTTCGTGCTCAGCGCGTCGGCACGCTCGCTGCGTCCCGGCGTTCGGTCCATGACCTGGGGCTTGCTCGTCGACGCCGTCGAGTCGCACTACTTCAGCACGCTGATCGCCGAGCTCGACCGGGCGGCGCAGGACCACGGTTCCACTCTGCTCGTGTCGGTGACGCAGAAGGAGTGGGCGCGCGAGAAGCATCTGATCAAGGAGATGTCGAGTCGCCGCGTCGACGGGTTGTTCGTCGTACCTGCCAACGGTGACGTGCTCGGCGAGCGGTCGCGCTTGTCGAGTGTGCCGATCGTGTACGTCGATCGGATCCCGAGCGGTGTCGTCGCGGATGTGGTGACGTTCGACTACTACAAGGCGATGGCCGATCTCGTCGAAGAGCTGTGGACGCAGGGCCATCGCCGGATGGCGTTCATCGGTGGCGAGGTGGACACCGATCCCGGATCGCGGCGGTACGCGGCCTGGAACGACATCCTTCGCCAGCACGGCAGCACTCCCGATCCGGACCTGGTGAGCGTCGGCCATCTGGTTGCCGACACCGCGACCGAGGCCGTCGTCGGGATGCTGCGTTCCGATCAGCCACCGACCGCTGTGGTCACCACGACCGGCCTGCTGCTGCTCGGCGTACTGCATGCGATCGCACTCGAAGGCGCTGACATCGAGGCCGCCTGTACGGAGGAGATCGACTCGGCCTTCCTCTCCCCCGTGCCGCTCACCCTGGTGGCCGCCGACTTCAAGCTGCTGGTGAGCAACGCCGTCGAACTCCTCACGGCCCGCGTCGAGAACCACAGCGAGCCGCCGACCACCCGGCTGCTGCCCACCGGCCGCGTGCGGCTCGAACCGCTCCGCTCCTCGACCTCCTGACCACTCCCGAAAGCGAGCTATCTCGTGACCCGACCGAACATCGTGATCGTCTACACCGACGACCTGGGGTGGGGAGACCTCGGTTGCTACGGCAGCCCGGAGATCCGCACGCCTCATATCGACGCGCTGGCGGACCGCGGCGTCCGGATGACCGACTGGTACTCGAACTCGCCGGTCTGCTCGCCTTCTCGGGCCTCGCTGCTGACCGGGCGGCACCCGGCGCATGCCGGAGTTGAGTCGATCCTCGGCGCCCGCCGCGACACCCACGGCCTGGCGCCGCAGTCCACGCTCGCCTCGACGCTCGCGGACGCCGGCTGGAAGACCGCGATCTTCGGCAAGTGGCACCTCGGTGTCGAACCGGGGTCGGCCCCGCTCCGGCACGGCTTCCAGCACCACGTCGGCTTCCGCGCGGGCTGCGTCGACTACTACTCGCACATCATGTACTGGGGCGTCCGGTACCCGATCCACGACCTGTGGTCGGACGACACCGAGATCTGGAACAACGGCGAGTACCTGACGGATCTCATCACCGACCGGGCTGTGGAGTTCATCGAGGAGGCCACTGAGCCTTTCCTTTGTTACGTCGCCTACAACGCCCCGCACTATCCGATGCATGCACCGGAGGATGCGATGGCGAAGTACGCGCATCTGCCGTGGGACCAGCAGGTGATGGCCGCAATGGTCAGCCGGGTGGACGACGGCGTTGGCCGCATCGTTGAAACCTTGTGGGAGACCCGGCAGCTCGACAACACGATCATCTTCTTCTCCTCCGACAACGGCCCGTCCGCGGAGGAGCGGAACTGGCTGGGCGGCGAGGAGATCGCGTACGCCGGCGGCTCGACCGGTGGCCTCCGTGGACACAAGGGGTCGGTCTTCGAGGGCGGCATCCGGGTGCCCGGCATCTGGTCCTGGCCGGATGGATTGCCCGAGGGCCGGACCTGTGACGTGCCGTCGATGATGATGGACGTGACGCCGACGATCCTCGCCGCGGCCGGCCTCGCACCCGACGCCGACCTCGACGGCCAAGACCTGCTGCCCGCGCTGACGGAGGGCGAGACCGATCCGGATCGCGTGCTGTCGTGGGAGTACGAGGGACAACTCGCGGTACGTCGCGGCAACTGGAAGCTCGTCGTCGATCCCAGCGACCGTCTCGGCGTACCGCAGGAACCGGGCCGGCTGCTGTTCGATCTGGCCGCGGACCCGCACGAGACCACCGACGTGACCGCGCGCGAGCCCGAAGTACTGGCCGACCTCGAGAAACAGGTCAGCGTCTGGACCGAGGCCCTCGATGGCTGGCGGAAGTCGCGGGTTTAAGGCCGCTTGTGGATCACCAGGGGTAGCACCGCGGCGGCACCGGCTTCCCGAAGCTTGGCGGTCGCCACGGTGACCGGCCACTGGGACGACGTGGCGTCCACCAGCAGGAGCACGGTCCGCGCGGTGACTGCCTGAGCGGTGGTGTCGTTCACCTGGAGGCCGTCGCGCCAGACCTTCGCCTCCTCGGCGGATGACAGGTCGTCGGTGTAGCCGGTGCGGTCGATCGTGAGCTCGGCGCGATCCAGCCGGCCGACTCCCGCCACGTGATCGGCAATCACCGACGTCAACTCCGGATGACCACCGGCAGCCAGCGGTACGACGACCTCGGGGCGAGCCGACCAGGATCCGCGCCACCGGGACAACGCCGCGACCGCCCCGGCCTTCAGAGCCTCGACTGCCTCCGGGACCGGCGAGCCGTTGAACGCTCCGGCCAACGCGTCCCGCCACTCGGGAGCATCGGCGTACACGACGATGCGGCCGGGCTCGGCCGAGAGCGCGGGCGGGATCTTGCCCCGGGCACCGAACGCCCCACCGGGCCACATCTTGCGCGGCTCCAGCACGTGGACCTCGCCGCGCAGCGAGCGGGTGATCGTCGCGACCGTCTCCGGATCGGGACGCGCCACCAACGGTTCCGGCAGCGCACCGATACACACCGAGCACCGGCCGCACGGCTCCGCGGACGGATCGTCCAGGGACTCCTGTAGAAGTTGCATCAGGCAACGGTCGCCGCGGGTGTACGCGCGCATGATGTCGGCCTCGCGCCGCCGTACCGACACGATCCCGTCGTAGTGCTCCGCGTCGAATGTCCACTCCACCCCGGTCCGCAGCCAGCCGCGCTCGACCCGGTCCACCACGCCGTCGACCGCCAACTGCTTCAGCATCAGCTCGACGCGCGTCCGCCGCAGACCGGTCTCGGCCTCCAGCCCCGGCACGCTCGCCGGCGCATCCGGGCCGTAGCTCTCCAACGCCCGCAGCAGCCGCTGCACGTTCTCCGGCACCGGGATCGTCGCGGTCGCGAAGTAGTCCCACACCCCGGCATCCGCCTCGGACGGCAGCAACGCCACCACCGCGTGATCGATCCCGCGCCCGGCACGACCGACCTGCTGGTAGTACGACACCGGCGACGGCGGCGACCCGACATGCACCACGAACCCGAGGTCCGGCTTGTCGTACCCCATCCCGAGGGCCGATGTCGCGATCAGGGCCTTCAGCCGGTTGTCGCGCAGCGCGTCCTCGAGGCTCTCTCGCTCCCCCGCGTCGAGCTGGCCGGTGTACGCCGCGACCGGCACGTCCCGCCCATGCACCTCCTGGACCACCGCCGCCAGCCGCTGCGCATCCGCGACCGTCAACGCGTACACGATCCCCGACCCCGGAAGCTGCGGCAGCACATCCACCACCCACGCGAACCGGTCGAGCGGCGAGAGCGCATCCACCACCGCGAGCTGCAGACTCGACCGAGCCAGCGGACCACGCAGTACCAGAGTCGACTCGCCCAGCTGCTTCGCGACGTCCTCGGTCACCCGCGCATTGGCGGTCGCTGTCGTCGCCAGCACCGGAGTCTTGGGGTTCAGCTGCTGCAGAACCTCGGACACCCGCCGATAGTCCGGGCGGAAGTCGTGCCCCCAGTCGGACACCGCGTGCGCCTCGTCGATCACCAGCAGACCGACCTGCCCGGCCAGACCGTCGAGCACCCGCCGCCCGAACCCCGGATTCGCCAACCGCTCTGGCGACACCAGCAGTACGTCGATCGCGCCGGACCGCAGGTCGTGTTCGATACTCGACCAGTTCTCGATGTTGTTCGAGTTCAGCGTCGCTGCGCGCAGCCCCGCTCGGCTCGCGGCCGCGACCTGGTCACGCATCAACGAGAGCAGCGGTGACACCACCAGCGTCGGACCGAACCCCTCCGACCGCCGGATCGCCGTAGCCGCCCAGTACACCGCGGACTTGCCCCAACCGGTCGCCTGCACGACCAGCACCCGCGCCGCCGCCTCGCACAGCGCCGCGACCGCGGTCTCCTGGTCCGCCCGCAACCGGGCGTCATCACCCGCGATCGCACGGATCACGTCCCCTGCGACCTTCGCACGGTCGTCGGTCAAGGTCAGCGTCGCATTGGTCGTCGAGTCAGTTGCGGAGTCAGTCGAGTCGGTCCCAGCCATGCCGAAAACCCTAGACGCCTCCACCCCCAGTCCGCTCGCCGCAACCCCGCTCCTGTGGATAACGCCCCCAGAACCCCAAGCAGCCCAACCCGCTCACCCCGCCGCTCACTTGCCGGTTGGCCGACTGGCCGACTGGCCGACTATCCGCCGACTGACGCACTGCAACCCGCCAGCCCAACAACAACCCGCCACCGACGCTCAGCCGGGCAGGCCGAGCGCCAGCTCCCGCGGCGCGCCAGGCGGTGGTCGTGGCCGGCGAAACGGGGGGCTTGGACAGGTACTGGGGGGTGGGGGCCTGTTATTGCCTGTGCGGAGTCACCGGTTGCTGTGTGCAGGTGCTAGCGGCGGGCGGGGCTGGGTTGGGTGGGGTTAGGCGCAGCGGTCGGGGTGGCAGGGGGCGCCGGTGGTTGTGGTCAGGCGGCGGGGGCCGGGGCCGGCCGTGGCGAGGGTGTCGAGGGGGTTGGCCAGGGCGCAGCGGTCGAGGGACAGGCAGCCGCAGCCGATGCAGTCCTTGAAGTCGTCGCGGAGTTGCTCGAGGTGCAGGATCCGGCGGTCGAGTTCGGCCTGCCAGCACTCGGAGATCCGCTCCCAGTCGGCGCGGGTCGGCGTCCGGTTCTCGGGCAGCAGCTTGAGAATCGCGGCCACCTCGCTCAGCGGGATGCCGACCCGCTGGGCGATCCGGATGAGCGCCACCCGCCGCAGCGTGTCCCGCTTGTACCGGCGCTGGTTGCCCGACGTACGGCGGCTCAGCACCAGCCCCTGACGCTCGTAGAAGTGCAGAGCCGAGATCGCCACGCCACTGCGCTGCGACAGCTGCCCGACCGTCAACTCACCCGGCTCGATGTCCATCGCCCACTCCTCCAACCTCAACTAAAGTCGAGGCTAGCGGACGGACTCAGACAGTGACGACCCGCCGCCCGATACTCGCCGACATCAGCGCGGCCGCGGCGCACAACCCACCGGCCAGGTACCACGCGAGGTTGTAACTGCCCTGCGCGTCCCGGATCACACCGGCACCGGTCGCGGCCAGTGCGGCACCCACCTGGTGCGACGCGAACACCCAGCCGAACACGATCGGACCGTCCTGCCCGAACCACTCCCGGCACAGCGCCACGGTCGGCGGAACGGTCGCCACCCAGTCCAGCCCGTAGAAGATGATGAACACCCAGGTGCTCGGCGCGGCGGTCGGACCGAGCAGCGAAGGCAGCACCAGTAGCGACAGACCGCGCAGCGAGTAATAGGCGATCAGCAGGTACCGCGGATCCCACCGGTCGGTCAGATACCCGGAGAAGATCGTCCCGCCGACGTCGAAGACACCGACCAGCGCCAACAGCGAAGCAGCCGTCGTCGCCGGCATCCCGTGGTCGTGCGCGGCCGTCACGAAGTGCGTCCCGACCAGCCCGTTCGTCGACGCACCACAGATTGCGAACCCACCCGCCAGCAGCCAGAACGCCGGCCGCCGCGCAGCCATCCGCAGCGCATTGAGCGCCCGCACCGCACTACTACCCGTCATCTCAACCCGCTGCCCGGCTGTGCTCCCCTCCGGAGCGCCGTACGCCCGCAGCCCCACATCACTCGGGTAGTCCCGCAGGAACAACAGCACCAGCGGTACGACGGCCAGCGCGGCACCGGCAGCCACCAGCGCGGGCACACGCCAGCCGTAGTGGCCGGCGAGCGACGCAATGAGCGGCAGGAAGATGAGCTGCCCGGTCGCACCGGCCGCTGTCAGGACTCCAGTGACCAGACCGCGCCGATGAACGAACCAGCGTCCGGTGATGGTCGCGACGAACGTCATCGACATCGAACCGGTGCCGACACCGACAAGCAGACCCCAGCACAGCAGCAACTGCCAGGACTCGGTCATGAAGACGGTCAGACCGCTGCCGAGCGCGATCAGCACCAGCGCTCCACTGACTACCTTCCGCAGCCCCAAGCGGTCCATCAGTGCCGCCGCGAACGGCGAGATGCCACCGAACAGCAGCAGGTTGATCGACACCGCCGCCGAGATCGTCGCGTGCGACCAACCGAACTCCTCGTGCAGCGGGTCCAGCAGCACACTCGGCACCGACCGGAAGCCGGCCGCCCCGATCAAGGTCACGAACCCGACCACCGCGACCGCCCAGGCCAGGTGCACCCGGGGAGTCTTCTTCGTCTCCAGAATCTGCGTCACCCGACCAAGAGTGCCGGTTCGATGATCATCGAACAAGTGGCCAGAATGCCACGATGTGTCAAGATATGGCCATGCCTACTCGGAGTCCTCGGAGTGCACGCCGGCACCTGGCGTCGGTCGGCCCACACGTGATCGCCGTGCTCGCCCTCGAGCCGGTGGTCGGGTTCGACCTGACCATTCCGCCGACGGTGTTCGGCGCCGCGACCAAGGCCGACGGCACGAAGCTGTACGACGTACGCATCTGTGGCCTCGGTGGACCGGTGCGGGCGGGCGCCGGCTTCAGCCTCGTCCCGGACCACGGCCCCGAGGCGCTGGCCGAGGCCGACACCGTCATCATCCCGGGCACCTACATCGCAAAGCCGCGGTACGAAGGCACCCTGCCCGACGACCTCGCGGCCGCGCTGGCGACCATCCGTCCGGGCACCCGGATCGCCTCCATCTGTACGGGCGCCTTCGTCCTGGGCGCGGCCGGCTATCTCGATGACCGCCCGGCGACCACGCACTGGGAGCGGGCCGAGTTGTTCCGCAGTGTCTATCCGCAGGTGCAGCTCGACGAGGACCGGCTGTTCATCGACGACGGCGACGTCCTGACCTCGGCCGGACTGGCCGCGGGCATCGACCTGTGTCTGCACCTGATCCGCCGCGATTTCGGCAGCGAGGTCGCCAACCGGGCCGCGCGGCATTGCGTCGTCGCGCCGTGGCGTGACGGCGGACAGTCGCAGTTCATCGAGCGCGCCGTACCCGAAGAGGGCAGCGAGGGTACGTCGCCCACGCGGGCCTGGGCGCTCGGACGGCTCGGTGAAGAGATCAGCCTGGCGGGCATGGCCGCGCATGCACAGATGAGCGTCCGTACGTTCAGCCGGCGCTTCAAGGCCGAGACAGGCCAGTCCCCCGGCACTTGGCTGCTGCAGCAGCGCGTGCGCCACGCCTGCCACCTGCTCGAGACGACCGACCTGTCCGTCGACCGGATCGCCGAGGAGGCCGGCCTGGGTACGGCGGCCTCCCTGCGACACCACCTGCGGTCCGAGCTCGGAGTCTCCCCGCTCGCCTACCGCAAGACCTTCCGGGCGGGCTAAACGATGACTAGGTCGTGCGGCTGGTTGTTCATCGACTCGCCGCCGTCCGCGGTCACCACGACGATGTCCTCGATGCGTGCACCCCACCGCCCCGGCTGGTAGATCCCGGGCTCCACGCTGAACGCCATACCCGCCTCCAGCGGCAGACTGTTGCCCGCCACGATGTACGGCTCCTCATGCACGTCCAGCCCGATCCCGTGGCCGGTGCGGTGGATGAAGTACTCACCGAACCCGGCGTCGGCGATCACGTCCCGCGCCGCCGCGTCGATCGACTCCGCCGTCGCACCGGGCCGCACAGCGTCCACAGCGGCCTGCTGAGCCCGCTGCAGTACGGCGTACGTCGCGGCGACGTCGGCGTCCCGCGGCGTACCGACGGCGTACGTGCGGGTCGAGTCGGAGTTGTAGCCCTCGGCCACCGGACCACCGATGTCGACGACGACCACATCGCCCGCCTCGATCACCCGCTCGGACAGGGCGTGGTGCGGGCTCGCGCCGTTCGGGCCGCTGGCGACGATCACGAAGTCCGCCTCGGTGTGGCCTTCCTCGACGATCGCGGCCGCGATGTCAGCGCCGACCTCGGCCTCGGTCCGGCCCGGCCGGAGCCAGTCGCCGACCCGCGCGTGCACGCGGTCGATCGCGGCGCCCGCCTTGCGCAGCGCCTCGATCTCCGCAGCGTCCTTGCGCATCCGCAGCTCGCGCACGATCGGACCGGCGAGCACCTGCTCGGCCTTCGGCAACGCGTCTCGGATCCCCAGCACGTGCAGCGCCGGCGTGAAGTCGCTGACCGCGACCCGCTCGGCGCCCCGCAGCCGATCAGCCGCCAGGGTGTACGGGTCGACGCCGTCGACCCACGTCACGACCTCGACACCGAGCTCCTCCAGCGGCAGACCGGAGAACCCCGGCGCCTCCAGCTTCGGGACGATCAGCGCCGGTACGCCGTCGGCCGGGATGAGCAGCGCGGTGAGGCGCTCGAACGAACCGCCCGGCTGACCGATCAGGTAGCGCAGGTCGGAGCCCGGCGCGATCACCAAACCAGTGCCGGCCGCAGCCGCACGGGCACGGTCGAGACGGGCACGGAGTACGGCGGCCTCGGGAACGGGAGGAAGTGCTGAGCGACGAGCCATGGTGCGACTCTAAAACTGTCGGGGCCGATTGCTACAACTGCTCCCATGACTCTGCACCATGTGTCGATCGGCGAGGGCCTACCGGTGCTCGCGATCCACGGCTGGACACCCGACCACCGGCTGATGACCGGCTGCCTCGAGCCCATCTTCACCGAGCTGCCCGGCTACCGCCGGCTGTACCCCGATCTTCCCGGCATGGGACAGAGCCCGGCCGGTGACATCGACAGCTCGGACGGCATCATGGCCGCGCTCCGAGCCTTCATCGACGAGCAGATCGGCGACCAGCCGTTCCTCCTGCTCGGCGAGTCGTACGGCGGCTATCTCGCCCGCGGTCTCGTCGCGGAACGCCCCGACCAGGTCCTCGGGCTCGGGCTGATCTGCCCGACCGGCCGGCTGTGGCACAAGGACCGGCAGCTTCCCGAGCATGTGGTGCTGCGGACCGAGCCAGGGGTGCTCGAGTCGCTGACCGAGGGTGAGGACTTCACCGAGATCGCGGTCGTACAGACGGCGGCGGCGCTGGCGGCGTACCGGTCGGATGTCGCGCCGGGGCTGGAGATCGCCGACACCGCGGCGATGGACCGGATCCAGCAGAAGTGGGCGTTGACGACAGCTCCGGAGAGCGGCCCGGTGTACGAGCGGCCGTCGCTGATCATGTGCGGCCGGCAGGACTCGGTGACCGGGTACGCCGATCTGTACGAGATCCTCCCCCACTACCCGCGGGCGACGTACGCGGTGCTGGATGTGGCGGGTCACAACCTGCAGCTCGAGCAGCCGGAGTTGTTCGGCGCGCTGGTCCGGGAGTGGTTGCAAAGAGTCGGCTGAGGGCTCCCGCGCGTGGCTACCAGCGGGTAATGTCGGCCGCATGGTGACTGGGAAGCGACCGATCGGGTGGCCGTTGCTTGTCGCGCTGACCAACGGACGGACCAAGATCCCCGACGAGCGGCTTGCCGCGGCCGTCCGCGGCAAGGTGATCCTGGTGACCGGTTCGTCGTACGGGATCGGCGAGGCGACAGCCCGGCGGCTCGCGGCGGCCAGTGCGACGGTGCTGCTCGTGGCGCGGACCGAGGACCAGTTGCAGGTCGTTGCCGACGACATCCGGTCGGCGGGCGGGTCGGCGTACGTCTATCCGGCGAATCTCGCCGACCCCGCCGCGGTCGAGGAGCTGGTGCGGACGGTGCTCGCCGAGCACGAGCGGGTGGACGTGCTGGTCAACAACGCCGGCAAGTCGATCCGGCGGTCGATCGCGGACACCTACCAGCGGTTCCACGACATCGAGCGGACCAACGCGGTGAACTATCTGGGCCCCGCGAAGCTCGTGCTCGAGTTACTCCCGTCGATGCGGGAGCACCGGTCCGGTCACATCGTGAACGTGTCGACGGCCGGCGTCCGGACTCCCCCGATGGCGCGCTGGTCGGCGTACCTGGCGTCGAAGAGCGCGTTCGACGTGTGGCTACGTTGCGTGGCGCAGGAGGTGCGCGGCGACGGGGTCACCACCTCGACTGTCTACATGGGGCTGGTACACACGCGGATGAGCGAGCCGACACCACTGCTGAACAAGATGCCCGGGCTGTCGCCTGAGCAGGCCGCCGACCAGGTGTGTACGGCGGTGGCGGAGCGGCCGCACAACATCACGCCACCCTTCGTCCGGCCGGCTGATGCGCTGGGCAATCTGTTGCGCGTCCCGACAGACCGGTTGCTCGAGCAGTACTTCCGGCGTACCGGAGGTGGGAAGAAGCGATGAGGACGATCCGCCCGATCGGGCCGATCCGCCCGCCCGAGTGGTTGGTACAGGGCGCGGCAGAGGTCGCCGGGTTGTCGGTCGCGCTGGTCAAGTCCGGGGTCTGGCGGTCGGCGAGTCCGGCGCAGCTGATCCGGATCGAACGCGCGCTGCGCACCTGGGGTCAGTCGATGGCCGCGCTCGGCGCGATCGCCGCGATCCGCTACCCGGAGCGCGCGGCCGTCATCACCGGCGAGGACTCGATCACGTACGCCGAGCTCGATCGCCGGTGCGAGCGGATCGCGGCCGGGATGCAGGCGCGGTACGGGATCGTTGCCGGGAGCAAGGTCGCGGTGTTGTGCCGGAACCACCGCGGGTTCCTGGAGGCGACGCTCGCGGCATCGCGGATCGGCGCCGACGTGTTGTTCGTGAACACGGAGTTCGCCGCACCGCAGTTGCAGGCCGTGCTCGAACGTCACCGTCCCGACCTGCTGATCCACGACTCCGAGTTCACCCCGCCGAAGGACATCCCCGCCGTCCAGACATTGGACGAGCTGGCCGCGAGCGAGGCGCCTGGGGCCGCGGCGCCCGCGACGACCGGCCACATCACGGTCCTCACCTCGGGGACGACGGGCACGCCGAAGGCGGCGCCCCGGGTGCCGACCGCGCTCGGGCTGGCCGGGCTGACCGGGAGCGCGCTCAACCGTTTCGGGCTGCGGTCGGGTGAGCCGATGATCATCTGCCCGCCGCTGTTCCACGGGCTCGGGCTGCTCACCTCGATGCTCGCACTCTTCCTCGGCTCGCCGCTCGTACTGCGGCAGCGGTTCGACCCGGCCGCCGTGCTCGCGGATGTCGAGGCGACCCGCGCCGGCGCGATCGTCGCCGTACCGGTGATGCTGCGGCGGATGCTCGACCTCGGTCCGACGGCGATCGCGGAGTACGACCTGCGCTCGCTGCGGGCGGTGATCTCCGGGGCGTCGCAGCTCGGCGCGCCACTGGCCGAGCGGTTCATCGAGCGCTTCGGGCCGGTGCTGGCCGACGCGTACGGGTCGAGCGAGGTCGGGATCGCCACGATCGCGACGTCCGCCGACCTGCTCGCCGCGCCCGGGACCGTCGGGCGTCCGTGTTTGGGCAGCTCGCTTCGGATCCTCGACGACCAGGACCGCGAGGTGCCGACGGGATCGACCGGCCGGATCTTCGCCGGCGGCGGGCTGGTGTTCGGCGGGTACTCCGACGGTTCCAGCAAGACCGTGGTCGACGGCCGGAT
Source organism: Kribbella sp. NPDC043289 (assembly GCF_056436705.1). Taxonomy (NCBI): domain Bacteria; kingdom Bacillati; phylum Actinomycetota; class Actinomycetes; order Propionibacteriales; family Kribbellaceae; genus Kribbella; species Kribbella sp. NPDC043289. Next base: position 1,248,028 of record NZ_JBWKCB010000001.1, on the reverse strand, counting down.
GAGCACCGGCGATCTCGGCCACCTGGACGCGGCCGGTCGCCTGTTCGTCGACGGTCGCGAGGACGACATGATCGTCTCCGGTGGCGAGAACGTGTACCCGGTCGAGGTCGAACAGTGCCTGGCCGCGCATCCAGCCGTCGCCGAGGCGGTCGTCACCGGCGTACCCGATGACGAGTTCGGCCAGCGCCTGGTCGCGTACGTCGTGTTGCGCGAGCCCGCCACCGGGGACGAGTTGATCGAGCACGTGAAGGCGAATCTGGCCCGCTACAAGACGCCGCGGCAGATCGTAATTCTCGACGAGTTCCCGCGGAACGCGACCGGCAAGGTGCTGCGCGGCAAACTCACCCCGCCGTGAACAACCCGTGGAACCGCGTCATCCGCTCCAGCGCGGCACTCTCGTCACCGAAGGACACCGCGACCGTCTCGGCGCCGGCCTCGGCGAGTTCGTGAGCCATTGCCACCACCGGTTCGGGATCGCCACTCGACCAGCCGAGCCTGGTCCCGACCTTGACCGGCCGATCGCCGTACGACCGCAGCTTCGCGACGGCCGCCGCGAACCCGGCGCCGTCCAGGTTCAGGCCCTGCCACTCGTCCCCGAACCGAGCCGCCCGGCGCAGCGCGGGAACCGTCATACCACCGATCATGATCGGCAGCGGCGCGCGCGGCCGCGGCTCGAACACGCCGCCGCGATCCCGGCCCTCGAAGAGGTCGCGGATGATTCCGAGCGACTCGTCCGTCCGCCGCCCGCGCTCCTCGAACACCGCACCGACCGCCGCGAACTCGGCGGCCGCCCATCCCGCTCCGACACCGAGGACGACGCGCTCACCCGAGAGCCGATGCAGTGTCGCGGCTTGTTTCGCGACGACGTACGGGCTCCGCATCGGCAGCACGAGGACCGAGGTACCGAACCTGATCCGGGTCGTGCGCGCGGCGAGGTACCCGATCGTCACGAGCGGCTCGTACACACCGCCGTACGTCGGGCCGAACTCACCCGGCGGCAACAGGTGATCGGGCAACCACGCCGTACCGTAGCCCAGCTCCTCGGCGGCGATCGCCAGCTCGACCAGGCGCTCGGGCGGCATCGACGGCGATTCGTCCGGGAGGACAACCTGCAGCTCGACCATGCGCCGACCCTAACCCGTCAGAGTGAGCGTGGCGGGTGGCCGGTGTACGTCGGGATCACGGACTTGGGCAGCGGACCTTTGATCCGGGTCGGCTCCTGCTGCTGCTCGTGCGCATGCGCGAGCAGGCCGACGGAGCGGGAGAGGATGAACAGGCCACGGGCGAGCTCAGGAGGCAGGCCGAGCTCGGCGTAAATGGTGGCAGTCGCGCCGTCGACGTTCATCGGGATCGGGGCGAGCGCCGCCTCGAGGGCGAGTGCGACTTCGAGATGCTGCCCCTGAATGGTGCCATCGGCAACCGCCTGCTGAGCGGCCGAGATCAGCGGATCGCGCCGCGGGTCCCGCGGATGGAACCGGTGACCGAAACCGGGGACGTACGCCTTACGAGCCTTGTACGACGCGACAAGATCTCGCGCCGCGGTTTCCGGATCGCCCCCTGCGTCGACCAGCTGATACAGCACCTCCAAGCATTGCTGGCCCGCGCCACCGTGCACGTCACCGAGGAGGTTGACGCCCGTCGCGATCGCGTTGTTGAGCGCCAGCCCGCAGGAGGCCGCCATCCGGGCCGCGGCGATCGACGGAGCCTGCGGGCCGTGATCGACCGCGGCGACCAGCGTCTGTTCGAGGAGCTGCGCCTCCCCCGCCGTCGGCAGCTCGCCGCGGATCATCAGCCAGATCATCTGCGGGAAGCTGACTGCCCCGATCAGCTCCTCGATCGGATACCCGTGGAAGCGGATCACCCCCGGCTCGATGTCGGAGATCCCGGTGGCCCACCAGTCCGCAGCCTCGTCCGTCGTCACGTCCCGCCCTCCCGCCGTAGCGTGTCGATCTCGTCCTCGGTGTACCCGAGCTCGCTGAGAATCTCCTCGGTGTGCTCGCCCAGCCGCGGTGGTCGCGACGACGGGCCGACCGAATGACCGTCCACGTGCACGCTGCTCCCGAGCACCCGCAGCTCACGATCCCGCCCGTCCGGCATCTCGACCGTGTGCAACAGCTCCCGCTCCGCCAACTGCGGCATCGTCAGCGCCTGCTCGACCGTCAGCACCGGAGCCACAGGTACGCCGGAATCGGCCAGCAGCTCGTCCCAATGCGCGGCCGGCTGCTGCTCGAGGGTTTTCTCCAGCTCGGCCTTCAACTCCAGCCGGTGCGCCTTCCGCGCCTCCCGCGAGACGAACCGCTCGTCCACGATCAGCTCAGGACGTCCCAGTCGCCGGCACAACTCGACGTACTGCTCCTGTTTGTTGGCCGCGATGTTCAGGCCACCGTCGGCGGTGCGGAACATCCCGGACGGCGCCGACGTCGCGTTCTCGTTGCCGATGGCACCGGGTTTGCGACCGCCGACCAGGTAGTCCGAGACCACCCAGCCCATCGCCGCAACCGCCGTCTCCAGCATCGAGACATCGAGGAAACTTCCCGCCCCGGTGCGGGCCCGCTTGACTAGCGCCGCCGAGATCGCGAACGCCGCGGCGTACCCACCGAGCGTGTCCGCGATCGGGAACCCGGTGCGGATCGGCGCGGTCTCCGGGGTACCGGTGACGCTCATGATGCCCGACAGCCCCTGGATGATCTGGTCGTACGCCGGCCGGCCGCGCATCGGACCGGTCTGGCCGAAGCCCGACACCGCGCAGTACACCAGGCCCGGATTCAGCGACCGCAAGGCGTCGGCCGGGAACCCGAGCCGCTCGAGCACCCCCGGCCGGAAGTTCTCCAGCAGTACGTCGGCCTCGCGCACCAGCCGCTCGAACACCTCGCGGCCGCGCGCGTTCTTCAGGTCCAGCGTGATCGAGCGCTTCCCGCTGTTCTGCGCGAGGAACGAGATGCCCAGACCGTCCTTCGACAGCTCCGGATCACCGCCGAGGTTCCGCGCCAGGTCACCCGACCCGGGCACCTCGACCTTGATCACGTCCGCGCCCATCAACGCCAACTGGTAGCCGGCGAACGGTCCCGCGAGCACGTTGGTGAGGTCCAGCACCCGCACACCGGCGAGCAGATCCGCGTCAGGACGCACTGAACCCGCTCCACCCCGTCCGGACGATCGTCTCCGCGCACCGACGTACGGCGGTGATGTACGACGGCAACCGGTCGTCGCTGAACCGTGTCGTCGGACCGCCGATCGCGATCGCCGCCACGACCCGCCCGTCGGTACGCCGTACCGGGGCCGCGACACCCGAGGCGCCGAGCTCGCGCTCACCGTGACTGACCGCGAACCCGCGCGCTGCCGTGTCGGTCACCGCGGCGCGCAGCGTCTTCGCGTAGCCGGCCTGTCGCGGGGCCTCCAGCGCGAGCTCCTCGATCAGCGACGGGTCGACGTCGAGAACCGGCGGATCCGTGAGCAGCACCTTCGACGCGGCACCGCCCCACAGCGGCATCGAGGACCCGACGACCACCATGTGCCGAACGCTCAGCGAGCCGGGCGCCTGCGCGAGACAAACGCGCGTACGGCCGACGCGGATATAGAGGTTCGCCGTCTCTCCCGTGTCGGCGGCGAGCTTGCCCATCGACGCCCGCACGGCCGGCGGGATCTCCATCGTCGCGCTACTCAGCCGGGACCAGCGCAGGAAGCCCGGACCGATCGAGTACTTGCCCGGGCCGATCGCCGCGACCAGACCGCGCTGCTCGAGGGTCGTGACGAGCCGGAGCACCGTCGTCTTCGGCAGGCCGCTCGCGTTCGTCAACTCGGCCAGCGACCAGGTCGGATGCTCGTCGTCGAACCGCTCGAGCAGGTCCAGCGCCCGGTGCACACTCCGTACTCCGTCACCTTCACTCATGCCCCGACTCTAGCCGTGCGTGCCACAGAACGGAATCTCTGTACCTCCTGGTGGAATGCTGCTACGGTCGCCGGAATTGACCCTGAACTGACTCCGCGCCCACAGGAGGTAGTACTCATGTCGCGACCCCGCTCGGCGCTGGTCGCCGCGGGACTCGCCGGCAGTCTGCTGATCAGCGGCTGCTCGGCACTGGAGAAGACCCTCGACGGGGGCAGCGTCGCCGGCGACTTCCCGAGTCGCAACGTCGAGATCATGGTGCCCGCCGCGCCTGGTGGTGGCTGGGACCTGACCGCTCGGCAGTTCCAGCACGTGATCCAGGAGAAGAAGCTGCTCGGCGAACGAGCGGTCTCGGTGCTGAACGTGACCGGCGCCGGCGGTGCCGTCGGCATCTCCAAGCTCGCCACGAAGAACCGCAAGGACCCGCACACGCTGATGATCACCGGCCTGGTGATGGTCGGCGCGCTGACCCTGAACCAGTCCCAGGTCACCGTCACCGACACCACCTCGATCGCGACCATCACCGCCGAGCAAGAGGTGCTGGTGGTGAAGGCGGACTCGCCGATCAAGTCCCTGAAGGACCTGGTCGACATGTACAAGTCCGACCCGTCGAAGGTCAGCTGGGGCGGCGGCACGATCGGCGGCACCGACCACATCACGGCCGGCACGCTGGTCAAGGCGGCCGGCTCGGACCCGTCGAAAGTGAAGTACATCAGCTACTCCGGCGGCGGTGAGGCGACCGCGGCGATCCTGTCCGGCGACGTGACCGTCGGCATCTCGGGACTCAGCGAGTTCGAGGAGCAGATCAGCGCCGGCAAGATGCGCGTCCTCGCCACCTCCGGCACCGAGCCGATCACGCTGAACGGCAAGCAACTCCCGACGCTGAAGTCCGAGGGGTACGACGCCGAGGTCCAGAACTGGCGCGCGATCGTGGCCCCGCCCGACATCCCGGCCGCCGACCGGCAACGCCTCATCGACTTCGTCACCCAGGTGAACAAGTCCCCGGAGTGGGCCGAGATCCGCAAGAAGAACGGCTGGACCGAGTTCTTCAAGACCGGCGACGACGCCACCAAGTTCATCACCGAGGAAACCACCCGAGTCCAGGCCCTCGAGAAAGAACTGGGAATCCTATGAGTGCCACGGAACAAGAGGCCACCGAGGTCAAGGCCTCGGATGTCGAGGTCGAGGCGTCGCGGACGGTAAGAATCGTTGCCGCGGTCGTCCTGGTCGTGTTGAGTGCGACGTTCCTGGTCGGGGTGTTCGACATCCGGAGTCCGAAGGGGCTCGATCCGGCGGGGCCGCGGTTCTTCCCGCTGCTGGTGACGGTCGCGTGGCTCGTGCTCTCGATCGCGTACCTGATCGAAGGGCTGCGGTCGCCGCGCACCGCTCGGACCAGCGATCGCAGCTGGTTCGAACCGGTAGCCGTGTCCGCGCTACTCGTCCTCTACGCGCTGCTCGTCGTGCCCCTCGGGTACGTCGTCTCGACCGCGTTGCTGTTCTTCGCGGCGGCTCGCGTGCTCGGTAGCCGCCAGTTGGTGCGGGACATCGTCGTGGCCGTCGTGCTCGCGGTCGCCGTCTACGTGGCGTTCACGCAGTTCCTCGACATCTCGCTGCCGGGAGGGGTGCTGGGCCTGTGATCACTCTCAGCGTCTTCGGCGAACTCCTGCACGGGTTCGGCACCGTCCTCGACCCGATGAACCTGCTGTGGGCGGTCCTCGGCGTCACCCTCGGCATGCTCGTCGGCATCCTGCCCGGCATCGGCCCCGCGCTGACGATCGCGCTGCTGCTGCCGATCACCTTCAACTTCTCCGACCCGATCGGCGCCTTCATCATGTTCGCCGGGATCTACTACGGCGCCATGTACGGCGGTTCGACCACGTCGATCCTGATCAACACCCCCGGTGAGTCGGCGTCGGTCGCGACCGCGATCGAGGGCCACAAGATGGCGCTCAACGGACGTGCCCGGGCGGCCCTGGCGACCGCCGCGATCGGCTCGTTCGTCGCCGGCACCATCTCGACCGTCCTGCTGACCTTCGTCGCGAAACCGATCGGCACGCTGGCCGGCCATTTCCAGGCGACCGACTACTTCGCGATCACGCTGCTCGCGATGGTGGCGGTGACCGCGATCGTCGGGCACTCGATGGTCCGCGGTCTGCTCTCACTGGTGGTCGGACTGTTCATCGGGCTGATTGGTCTGGACAGTCTGTCCGGTGCGCCGCGGTACACGTTCGGCACGCTCCGGCTGCTCGATGGGATCGATGTGGTGATCGTCATCGTCGGGCTGTTCGCGATCGGCGAGACGTTGCACGTGGCATCCAAACTCCGGTCGACGCCCGAGCGTCCCGCCGTACTGGAGAAGGGGCGGCTGCGGACCGGGTACCTGAACAAGTCGGACTGGGGTCGGTCGTGGAAGCCCTGGTTGCGGGGTACCGCGCTCGGGTTCCCGTTCGGGGCGATCCCGTCGGGCGGGGCCGAAGTACCGACGTTCCTGTCGTACTCGATCGAGCGGCGGCAGGCGCGGAAGAAGGGCCGGGACGAGTTCGGGGACGGCGCGATCGAGGGCGTCGCCGGACCCGAGGCGGCGAACAACGCGTCGTTCTCCGGCGTGCTCGTGCCGCTGCTCACACTCGGCCTGCCGACCTCCGCGACCGCCGCGGTGATGCTGGCGGCGTTCCAGATCTTCAACGTGCAACCCGGACCGCAGCTGTTCGAGGAGCAGAGCACGCTGGTCTGGACGCTGATCGCCTCGCTGTACATCGGCAACCTGATCCTGCTGATCATGAACCTGCCGCTGATCCAGATCTGGGTCCAGGTCCTCAAGGTCCCGCGCCCGCTGCTGTACTCCGGGATTCTCGTGTTCGCGTGCCTCGGGGTGTATTCGTTGTCCGGCTCCGGGTACGAGGTACTGATGGCGCTGGTGATCGGAGTAGTCGGCTTCTTCATGCGGAAGCTCGACTTCCCGATCGCGCCGGTGATCCTCGGGGTGATTCTCGGGCCGACGATGGAGGAGCAGTTCCGCCGGTCGCTGGTGATCTCCAACGGGGACGCGAGCGTGTTCGTCACCCGCCCGCTGAGCCTGGTGATCATCGTGCTGACCGTGCTCGCGCTGTTCGTGCCGTACCTGCCGCGCATCGTCGCCCGGATCCGGGGTACCGAGCCGGCCCGGGAGCGCCTCAGCTTCGGAGAGGACGACTGAGGCGGACGTGCACCACTCACCAACGGGCCATTCGAGCGCTCGCCCGGGCGGCGACTGGGCGGGGATCGCGTGGTTGGTGAGTGGTGCACGTCCGCCCATGGGAGAGTGAGGCCGTGAAGATTCTCGTCGGATACGTACCAACGCCCGAAGGTGAGGCGGCGCTGACCGCGGCGGCGGCCGAGGCCGAGTTGCGCGGGGCCACGGTGCTGCTGCTGAACACCAGTCGCGGCGACTCCTACATCGACGCCCGCTACGCCAACGCCGACGAGTTGGCGGCCGCCGAGGCGAAGCTCCGCGAGCACGGCGTCGACGTCGTGGTCCAGCAGGCCGTCTCCGAGGGTGACGTGGCCGGCGCGCTCCTGAAGGCGGCCGCGGCAGACGACGTCACGCTGATCGTCCTCGGTCTGCGCCGCCGCAGCCCGGTCGGCAAGCTCATCCTCGGCAGCACCGCGCAGCGCGTCTTGTTGGAGTCCCCGGTGCCGGTGCTCGCGGTGAAGGTGCCGTCGCTCCACGACTGACGGACCTCCAGGCCATCACAATCCGGGTCTGCGGCGCGGCTCCCGCGTGCGCCGAGCGTGACGGAGCGATTGTGATGGCCTGGGCGTTCGGGTAATCCGGGTGAGGTGCTGGTGTCGGCCGCCTAAACTGGTCGGGTTATGCCTGATGCCCGGACCGAGTCCCCGAGTCCCTCCCCCGTCCCCTCCCAGGACCAAGCGCCGCCGCGACGCCGGCGCCGCGGCGGGAAGGGCCGAAAAGCCACCAACCCGCCGGCCGCTCCCCCTGCCGAGTCCTCCGAGGGCGAGCTGAGTCTGTCCGACGTGGCCGCGCGGCTCGAGGATCTGACGGCGTACGATCGGCAGCAGTTGGGCCGCCGGCTGGAGCGGGTTCGGCGGACGGCCGACGCGAAGCGGGGTGCTGAGCTCCGCGGGGTGATCGGCGCGGTCGAGCAGGCCGAGCGACGGGTCGAGGTACGCCGGAACGCCGTACCGGAGATCATCTACCCGGAAGAGTTGCCGGTCAGCCAGCTCAAGGACGAGATCGCCGACGCGATCCGCGAGCACCAGGTCGTGGTCGTCGCGGGTGAGACCGGCTCCGGCAAGACCACGCAGATCCCGAAGATCTGTCTCGAGCTCGGTCGCGGGATCCACGGCATGATCGGCCACACCCAGCCCCGACGGCTCGCCGCGCGCACCGTCGCGGAGCGGATCGCCGAGGAGCTCGGGACCGAGCTGGGCGAGACGATCGGGTTCGCGGTCCGGTTCACCGACAAGGTCAGCGAGCGGTCGCTGGTCAAGTTGATGACCGACGGCATCCTGCTCAACGAGCTGCAGCGCGACCGCGACCTGTCCCGCTACGACACGCTGATCATCGACGAGGCGCACGAGCGCAGCCTGAACATCGACTTCATCCTCGGTTACCTCAAGCGCCTGCTCCCCCGCCGCCCCGACCTCAAGGTGATCATCACCTCGGCCACCATCGACCCGGAGCGCTTCGCGGCGCACTTCGCCGCCGCCGACGGCACGCCGGCGCCGATCGTCGAGGTCTCCGGCCGCACCTACCCGGTCGAGGTCCGGTACCGCCCGGTCAACGACCCCGACGATCCTTCGACCATTGACCGCGACCAGACGCAGGCGATCCTGGACGCCGTCGACGAGCTCGAGTACGAGGCGTCCGGCGACGTACTCGTCTTCCTCAGCGGCGAGCGCGAGATCCGCGACACCGCCGACGCGCTCAACGACAAGTACGCCGCGCAGCGCGGCAAACCCGGCGCGGTCGAGGTCCTCCCGCTGTACGCGCGACTCTCGAACGCCGAGCAGCACCGCGTCTTCCAGCCGCACTCGAACCGCCGCATCGTGCTCGCCACCAACGTCGCCGAGACCTCGCTGACGGTCCCCGGCATCAAGTACGTCGTCGACCCCGGTACGGCGCGCATCTCGCGGTACTCGCACCGCACCAAGGTCCAGCACCTGCCGATCGAACCGGTCTCGCAGGCGAGCGCCAACCAGCGCAAGGGCCGCAGCGGCCGGACCAGCGACGGCATCTGCATCCGGCTGTACTCCGAGGAGGACTTCGAGAACCGCCCCGAGTTCACCGACCCGGAGATCCTCCGCACGAACCTCGCCTCGGTCATCCTGCAGATGACGGCGATCGGGCTCGGCGACATCGCGGCGTTCCCGTTCATCGACGAGCCGGACAAGCGCAGCATCACCGACGGTCTGCAGTTGCTGACCGAGCTCGGCGCGATCGAGTCGCCGAAGGGCGGTCGGCTGACCCCGATCGGGCGGCAGCTCGCACTGATCCCGCTCGACCCGCGGCTGGCCCGGATGGTCGTCGAGGCGGACAAGCACGGCTGCGTCCGCGAGGTGATGGTGATCGCGGCCGCGCTCTCGATCCAGGACCCGCGCGAACGGCCGACGGACGCCGAGGCGCAGGCGCAGCAGGCGCACGCTAGGTTCCGCGACCCGAACAGCGACTTCCTCGGGTACCTGAACCTCTGGGGCTACCTGAAGAAGCAGCAGAAGGAGCTGTCCGGTAACCAGTTCCGCCGGATGTGCCGCAGTGAGTACCTGAACTATCTCCGGGTCCGCGAGTGGCAGGACATCTACGCGCAACTGCGGCAGATCGCGACGCAGATCGGCGTACGGCTGAACAGTGGGGAGCCGGCCGATCCGCAGATCGTGCACGTCTCGCTGATGTCCGGTCTGCTCAGTCACCTGGGGATGAAGGACCCGTCGAACCAGCACCAGTACCTCGGGGCGCGCGGGACGAAGTTCGCGATCTTCCCGGGCTCCGGGCTGTTCAAGAAGCCGCCGCAGTTCGTGATGGCCGCCGAGCTGGTCGAGACGTCCAAACTGTGGGCTCGGGTGAACGCGAAGATCGAGCCCGAGTGGGCCGAGGAGCTCGCGCCGCACCTGATCAAACGGTCGTACTCCGAGCCGCACTGGGAACGCAAGGCCGGTGCCGTGATGGCGTACGAGAAGGTCACGCTGTACGGCGTACCGATCGTGGCGCAGCGCAAGGTGAACTACGGGAAGGTCGACCCGGAGGTGTCGCGCGAGCTGTTCATCCGGCACGCGCTGGTCGAGGGCGACTGGGACACCCACCACAAGTTCTTCCACGAGAACCGGAAGCTGATCGAAGAGGTCGAGGAGCTCGAGGAGCGGACGCGGCGGCGCGACCTGCTGGTCGACGACGAGACGCTGTTCGCGTTCTACAACGAGCGGATCGGCGCCGAGGTGGTCACCGGGCGGCACTTCGACACCTGGTGGAAGACGGCCCGGCAGCGCGACGCGGACCTGCTCGACTTCGAGCGGTCGCTGGTGGTGCGCGAGGGTGCGGAGGTCAAGGAGGACGAGTTCCCGCTGCACTGGGTGCAGAACGGGATGACGTTCGACCTCACGTACGCGTTCGAGCCGGGGACGGACGCCGACGGTGTCACCGTGCACATCCCGCTGCTCGTTCTCAACCAGGTCAGCGCGGACGGCTTCGAGTGGACCGTTCCCGGGTTCCGCGAGGAACTGGTCACGACGCTGATCAAGTCGTTGCCGAAGCACATCCGGCGGAACATCGTGCCGGCACCGGACCACGCGCGACAGATCCTCCCCCAGCTCGACCCGGCGTCCGGTGCGCTCACCGACGCGATGGCCCGCGCGCTGCGCGAGCTCCGCGGCGTCGTGATCGAGTCGAGCGACTGGGACTGGAGCCGGGTGCCCGAGCACCTGCGGATGACGTTCCGGGTCGAGGACGACAAGCGCAAGACCGTGGCCGAGGGCAAGGATCTTGCCGCGCTCAAGCAGAAACTGAAGCCGAAGACGACGGCCGCGATCTCGCAGGTCGCCTCCAAGGCGGTCAGCGGGCTGGAGAAGTCGGGTCTGACCGACTGGACCTTCGGCGACCTGCCGCGGAGCTTCTCCGAGCACCGTAACGGCCTGACGGTCGCCGGCTACCCGGCGCTCGTCGACGAGGGCAAGACGGTAGCGATCCGGCTCCAGGAGACCGAGCGCGACCAGGCCGCGGCGATGTGGGCCGGCACGCGACGGCTGCTGTTGCTGACGATGCCGTCGGTGATCGAGGTCGTCCAGCGTCACCTCACCTCTGCTCAGAAGCTGACGCTGCTGTCCGGACCGCACCGGAACGTCGGCGAGCTCCTCGACGACGCGATCTCGGCCGCGGTTGACCAGCTAATGGCTGGTGCGGGCGGTCCGGCGTGGAATCTGACCGCGTTCTCGATCCTGCGCGACGCCGTACGGTCGGAGCTCGCGGACACGGTGTTGACGATCCTGCGCCAAGTCGAGCAGGTCCTCGCGAATGTCCGGACCGTCGACAAGCAGATCTCCCGGGCCTCGAGCCCGACGCTGCTCGCCGCGCTCTCGGACGTCCGCGGTCAGCTCGAAGCGCTAGTCCACCCCGGGTTCATCACCGAGACGGGCGCCAAGCGACTGCCTGACCTGGTCCGGTACCTGCGGGGCATGGAACAGCGCCTCGACAAGATCGGCGCCAACGCGGCCCGCGACCGGTCGGGGATGGCGATCGTGCAGACGCTCACCGACGAGTACCAGAAACGCCTCCGCGCCGTCCCGACCGGCAAGTACCCGAGCCCGGAACTGCTCGAGGTCCGCTGGATGCTCGAAGAACTCCGCATCAGCCTCTTCGCCCAAACTCTGGGTACGCCGTACCCGATCTCGGAGAAGCGCATCCGCAAGGCCCTGGTCGACGCCTGAATCAACGCTGCAGCAAGCCGGCCTTGTATGCGGTGGCTACCGCGGCGGCACGGTCTTTCACATCGAGCTTCGTGTAGATGTGGATCAGGTGCGTCTTCACCGTGGCTTCGGTGATGAACAAGCGGGCGGCGACGTCGCGGTTGGTGGCGCCGCCAGCGATCAGGCCGAGGACTTCGAGTTCGCGCGGGCTGAGCGTGTCGCGCCGCTCGGGCCGCTTGGTCAGGACAGCTGCGACCGCGGGCGAGAGCACGGTCTCGCCCCGTGCCGCGGCTTGAACGGCGGTCCGCAGTTCGGCTCGTGGCGTGTCCTTCAGCAGATAGCCGATTGCTCCCTGCTCCAGCGCCGGCAGTACGTCGGCATCGTCGCCGAACGTGGTGAGGACGAGGACCCTGATCCCCGGCTGCTGTTCGCGCAATCGCCGGATGACCTCGGGCCCGGACAGTTTCGGCATCCGGAGATCCATCAGCACGACGTCCGGCGCGGTCTGTCGCGCCAGCGCCAGCGCCTCCGGACCGTCGCCCGCTTCGCCCACGACCTCGAACGCCTTGTCGCCGGCGAAGATCCCGAGCAGTCCGTCGCGCACCACTGGATGGTCGTCGACGATGATCAGCCGAACCGGCATCAGTCCTCCTGGTCTTCCGGTGCCGGGATCGCCGGGATCGTTGCCGAGATCCCGGTCCCTTCGCCGGGTGCGGTCTCGACCGCGAACGATCCCGCCAGCCGCGTGACCCGCTGCCGCATCGCGATCAGGCCGAAGCCTTCCGACGTACCTGGGCTGAAGCCCTTGCCGTCGTCGCGGACGTCGAGGGCGACCACGTCGTCGAGGTAGGACAGGGTGACTCCCACGCGCGTCGCGTCGGCATGCTTGGCCACGTTGTGCAGCGCCTCCTGAGCCACCCGGAGCAGCGTGTTCTCGACCTCAGGATGCAGCGGACGGGTGTCACCGGTGACCGCGACAGTCGTCTCGACCCCGGTCGTCGTCGCCCAGTCGCGGACGGCACGCTCCAAGGCCGAGGTGAAGGCGGCGGACGTCAGGGGTGCCGGGCGGAGCGCGTTCATCGAGCGGCGAGCCTCGTCGAGGCTGTCGCGGGCCAGCGTGCGGATCGTGTCGAGACGCTCGGGCTGCCGGTTCTCCTCGGCGGCTTCCACCTGCATGAGGATTCCGGTCAGGCCTTGCGCGATCGTGTCGTGGATCTCGCGCGCCATCCGCTGCCGTTCCTCCAGTACGCCGGCCCGCCGGGCGTTCTCGAGCAGGTCCGCCTGCAATTGGGCGTTCTCGTCGGTCAACTGCCGCAACCGTTCGACGAGCTGCCGGCGCTCCTCGCTCTGCCTGGAGATCGCAGAGAACAACAGACCCGTGACCGAGGCGATCAGGACGGCGACGGCGAAGGACGCCACGACCTCCCGCACGCTGCCGGTTGCCCGAGGCCGGGCGAGCACGATCACCGCCGCGGTCGCCGCGACTCCCGCGTACGCCTTCCAACCGCGCAGCAAGGCGAACATCTGCACGAACAGCCCGACGCCCGTGACGGAGAACAACGTGTCCTGATGGACGAGCGCGGCGAGGAGCGCGAGCATGCCGGCCAGGTAGAGCCAGGCGATCCGCGAGGACAGCGCCACCGTCCAGAGCAAGGTCACCATGACGAGCCCCAGGAGGTAGGGCCGCCAGTCCTCGATCAGGGCGAACGTCGCCGGCACGAGCAGAAAGAGGTACGGGAGGGCGGGCAGGACGCGTTCCCACCGGCCGGTGCTCACGCGCGGAAGACCTTCGCCGCGGCCGCCGTGACGAGGACGGTGATGAGCGCCATGACCGCAACAGTAGTGGCGGACAGGTCGTTCCCGGACCAAGCTGCGCGCAAGGTCGAGACTGCTGGTGCCACCGGGGTGAGATCCCCGATCGTTCGCATCACGCCGGACGTGAGCTCGCGCGGGACCATCGCACCGGACACGAAGACCATCGGGAAGAAGACGGACAGCCCGACCAGCGTCGCGCTCCGGCTGTTCGGCACGAGCGCCCCGATCAGCATCCCGAGCGCGCCCAGACTCAACGCACCGAGCAACCAGGCGACCGCGACCTTCAGCACGTTCGCCGGAGCGCCGAGCTCGAACCCGACCGCGCCGACGATGACGACGACCGCCGTACCTGACAACGCGAGCAGGAGATGCGCCACCCACTGAGCGCCGAGCAGCATGCCCTGTCGTCGTACAAGGAGGCGTAGAGCCGGAAGGCCTCGCCCACCCTGAGCGCGTCCGGGAGCGCGGACTCCTGCAGCTGCACCCCGATCCGCTGCTGCAACGCCCGGCGGTCGGTCTGCGGATCCATTCCGAGGACCCGCAGTACGCCGCTGTCGCGCCGCCGGAGGCCTGACGCGCATTCGACCAGAGTGGTCTTTCCGGCGCCGTTCGTACCGGCGATGCCGAGGATCTCGCCGCCGTCCACCGTCAGCGAGATGCCGTCCAGCGCTGTCCTCGACTTGTAGGTCTTGCGGAGGTTCTCGATCTCGATCACTGTCATGCTTCGAGAATCCCGGGCCGGAACGTCCCCGACATCAACCGATCGGTCGATGCTACGAGTCGAGGAGCCGGCGGGCGTGTTCGTGGACTGCTGTACGTAGCTCGGGTGGGCTCAGGATCTCGAAGGGCCAGTAGATACGGACGACTTGGGCGACCAGCGGGCCCAGGTCGTTGGCGGCGAAGCGGACCTCGCAGGTGGTGGCGTCGAGCGGTTCGACGATGCCTTGCGACGGTGGGATGTACTTCGCGACAGTGTCGGCCGGGGCGTGGACACGGAGCCGGGCGACGAGATCCCACGGTGCGACGCCGGTGCCCTCGGCAACTAGCGCGACCGGGTCGGGAGGGTCGTCGAAGCGGTAGCGCGAACCAGTCAGCTGCGGGTTGGTGATGCGGTCGACGCGGTACGTGCGCCACGCCTGACGATCACGGTCGCGCGCCACGAGGTACCAGCGGCGGCCGGTGTGGACGATCTGGAGCGGCTCGACGCTACGTTCGGACTCGGTGCCGTCGTGCGTGCGGTAGCCGAACCGGATCCCTTCGGTGTGCCGGCAGCCGACGGCGAGGGTGACCAGTACGCCGCCGTCGACCGCCGGCAGCTCGCCCTGCGGGAGTTGCGTAGTGTGCGCGCCGATCGCGTCGACCTGTTCCCGGAGCCGGGTCGGCAGCACCTGGTGGAGCTTGGCGAGTGCCGAGATCGCGGCCTCCTCGACGCCGGACACCGTCGTGGTCGTCGCGACCTGCAGCCCAACGGCGATCGCGACCGCTTCGGAGTCCTCGAGCAGAAGCGGTGGCAGGCGCCCGCCAGGCCCGAGCCGGTAGCCGCCGCCGATGCCGGCCGCGGCGTCGATCGGGTACCCGAGCTCGCGCAGGCGCGTGACGTCCCGGCGTACGGTCCGGGGCGTGATCTCGAGCCTCGCCGCGAGCTCGGCGCCGTCCCACTGGGGACGCGAGTGCAGCAAGGACAACAGGCGCAGGAGCCGGGTCGCGGTATCCATCTTGTTCCTATTGTCCCCGGAGCTGCGGACCGATCCTGTCCGCAGGTCGTTCTAGCGTGCAGACATGACAACGCTCACGCAGAACCTCCTGGATCTCTCTGACTTCGCCTGGCAGCGGCTGCGGCAGCGCGTGCAGGGGTTGACTGACGAGGAGTACTTCTGGGAACCGTTCGACGGTTGCTGGACGGTCCACAAGACCACCGACGGGTACGTCGCTGACGCGTCGCGGATTCCGCCCGCGCCGGCGCCGTTCACGACGCTGGCCTGGCGGATCACCCATATCGTCGACATCCTGCAGGCCGAGCGGACCGCGACGTGGTTCGGGCACGAGGCGACGGACGACGTACCCGGGGTGCCGGGCTCCGCCGCTGCCGCGTTGGACGCGCTCGACCACGCGTACGAGGTCTGGCGCCGGCGCCTCGCCGCGCTAACTCAAGAGGACCTCGACCGGCCGATGGGCGAGATCGCCGGCCCGTATGCCGAGAGCGACGGTACGTCGTTCGCGCTGCACATCCTCGACGAGCTCATCCACCACGGCGCCGAGGTCGGCACCGTCCGCGACTTCTACCGCGGCACCCACGCCGAGGACCCGTTCCCGGACGCGCTCGCCGGCAAGCTCACCCCAGCCACCCGACCCGGTCTCCTGGCCGAAGCCGCAGCAGCTCAACGCTGGAACCTGGTCCCGCAACTCGCCGACCTCGGGTTCGCCGTCGACGGACGCACGACCGACGGCTTCACCGCCGCGCACCTCGCCGCAGGCACCGGCACCCTGGACACCCTCAAGTTCCTGGTCGACCGCGGCGCCGACCTCTCCCTCACCGACCCGCGCTTCAACGCCGACGTCCACGGCTGGGCCACCTGGTTCAACCAGCCGGAGGTACTCGAGTACCTCGACGGTCAGGGGACGAAGGCGCGTTGAGAGCGGTGGCGGAACTCGGTTGGGGTGAGTTGGTGTGCCGTGGTGAAGCGGCGGGTGAAGTAGGACTGGCTGGTGAAGCCGCAGCGGGTGGCGATGGTGGCTATCGGGGTGTTGGTTGCTGCTAGCAAAGATGCGGCGTGTTCGAGGCGGAGGTCGGTGACGAAGGCGGTCGGGGTGACGCCGTAGGCGGCGCGCATCGAGCGGGACAGGTGGGCGGCGCTGACACCTGCGAGCTCGAGGAGGCGCGGTACGCCGCCGCGCAGGTTCTCCTCGGCGCGCATCGAGGTGCAGGCCTTCGCCAGCCAATCGGGTACGCCGGGTGCGCCCGGCTCCCCCGGTGTGAGCAGGTCGAGGAGATCGGTCCAGAAGCGCAGTAGGTCGTAGGTGCTGGGGTTGGTCTGGAAGCGGTCCAGCGCCTGCTCGAAGACGGGGACGGCCGCCGGCTCGTGGAAGCAGACCGGGCCGCGGGCGGACCAGTCGGCGGTGCGCGTCAGGTCGAGGAACCCCTGCCACAGCGAGCTCGGGAACGCGACGTTGAGGAACTCCAGACCGTCCGGTGCCGAACCGCGCACGGCGTGCCGATCGCTCGGGCGAACCAGGACCACGTCACCAGGACGCAGTACCTGCACGCCGCTCGTCAGCAGGTGTTCGCCGTTGCCGGAGACGACGCCCATGAACTCGTGGAAGTCGGCATGCGTGTGCAACTCGGTGTCGCGCGAACGAGCGGGGATCCGCACGCGAGCCGCGTGGTACGGGCGGCCGAACGCGTGCGCCTCGAACCGCAGGATCTGGTGCACATCAACACAGTACAAATTCTCGTTGCCCGGCTGCTAGTCCAGCGAGGTCGCGAACCCGCACGCTGAAGGCATGTATGAGACCGACGGCTATGTCATCTTCCGCGACGTCATCGACTCCGACCTGATCAAAGAAGTGAACGACCATGTCGAGTGGCTGCAGGCTCGGCATCCCGACGTACGGCCCGAGCAACTCGGGCACATCTATCTGCGCGACGACCCGTTCTGGGTCCGGTTGGTGAGCGACGAGCGGCTGGTCGACATCGCCGAGAAGTTCATCGGACCCGACATCGCGCTGTTCGCCTCGCACTACATCTCCAAGCCGCCGTACTCCGGTCAGCCGGTGCTCTGGCATCAGGACGCCGCGTTCTGGCCGCTCGACCCGATGGAGGTGGTGACGCTCTGGCTCGCGGTCGACCACTCGACGCCCGAGAACGGATGCGTCCGGCTGGTGCCGGGCAGTCATCGCGGCGGCGTGGCCGGGATGCGCGACAACACCGACGTCGAGAGCGTGCTCGGCAAGGAGATCGCGGTGGAGGTGGACGAGGCGAAGGCCGTCGACATGGTGCTCGCGCCGGGCGATGTCGAGGTGCACCACCCGAACATCGTGCACGGGAGCAACGCGAACACGTCCCCGAACCGACGCTGCGGGCTGACCATCCGGTACATCCCGACATCGACGCGGATCACGGACGCGGAGTCGCCGTACCCGAGTGCGTTCCACCTGCGCGGCGAGCCGGGGGTGAACAGCTACCAGCCACGGCCGGTGTACGACGAGGGCCGGCACTTCCCGTTCCGCGGCAGCAGCGCACTGACCTGAACTGGGCCTGACATGCGAAGAGCCCGTCCCAGCCGAACTGGGACGGGCTCTTCAGCGGCTCACTCGAGGCAGATCCGGAACGGGTGCCCCGCGGGGTCGGCGTAGATCCGCCAGCCGCGCGCGTTCTCCGCGGGCGGTGGGTCCAGCGGGTCGAGCGGCTCGGCTCCGAGGGCGACCACGGTGGCATGGCCGCTGGAGAGGTCCTCGACGATCAGGTCGAGATGGAGGTCCTGCGCTTCGGTGCCGGGCCAGGTGGCCGGCACGTACTCCTCCGAACGCCGGAAGGCCAGCGTCGAGAACCCCAACGACGAACCGGGGCCGGTCAGGCTCCGCCAGTCGTTGTCACCGCTCTCGTCGATGTCCAGCCCCAGCAGCGCCGAGTAGAACTGGGCGAGCTCGAGTGGGTCCTGGCAATCCAGCACCACCGAGCCGAGCCGCCCGGCAGTACTGCCCGGCTGCTCTGCCACCTGCGTCATCTGTCCTCCACTTTCTGTTGCGTCAGCCTGCTCCTTGTTCGGGGCAGGACAGGCCAGGCCCGTCTTGTCGGAAGGCCCGGCCGCCTACGATGACAGGTCGGGGGGACAGTTGGCACCTTTCGACACGCATTCTCGGCTCGTGAGCCGATCGCTGACAGTGAAGGTTCGACCGCGCTACCACTAAACAGCAGGTACGGCGGTAGCGCGGCGGCGCTCGCCGAGCTTGCGGATCTTCACCCGCGTCCCGCAGTCCTCCATCGCGCACCAGCGTCGCGACCCGTTCCGACTGCGGTCCAGGAACAGCCACCCGCAGCCGCCCTCGTCGACCGGGCAGGCCTTCAACTGGCGCAGGTCGACGGTCCGGACCAGCTCGACCGCGGCGACCACCAGCCGGTCCGGGACGAGCTGGGCCGGCGATGTCCCGACGACCAGCTCGGCGATCCCCTGATCCCGCTCAGCGTCCGGGATCAGCATCGACCGCGCGGCCGCCGCCGACCACCGCAACATCAAGCGCTCGAACGCGGATCCCTCGCTGCGCTTGACGCCGTCGACAGCGACGGCAGCCCCGTCCGCGCGCGGCGCGAGCACGTCGTACGTCGCCTCGCGGATCTCGAGCGTCGCACGCAGCGCCTTCGCGGCGAGCTCGGGCGCGGTCCGCCAGGTGCCCTCGACAGCACTGAAATCGCGGGTGTCGATGAGCTCGATCCGGCGGCTCCAGGCGAGCAGTTCGGCCGGCGATGTGAGGTAGTCGTGCTCGGCTTCACCGCCGCGCAACCGCGGGCTGACCGTGTTCACCAGATCGAGGGCCGGATGGCCGCCCACGATGCGGAATTCCGCGTGAGAACTGTCGGTCATAGGTGAGACGCTACCAGCATCAGACTTTTGACCGGGATCAGGTGAATCATGTCCCTCTCGTCCCGCCGGGCCAACGCCGCACTGGCGTTCCTCGGCGTCTCGACCTTCACGTTCGTCACCATCGAGGTGCTGCCGATCGGTCTGCTGACCGTGATGGCCGACGACCTCGGGCGCTCGCGCTCGCAGGTCGGTCTCCTCGTCACCGGGTACGCCGCCGTCGTCGTGCTCGCCTCCCTCCCGCTCGCGCGGCTCACGCACCATCTCCCCCGCCGCCTCGTCCTGGGAGGCACGCTCGGCGTCCTGACCGTCGCCACCGCGCTGTCGGCGGCCGCCCCGTCGTACGAGGTGCTGTTCGGTGGCCGGCTGGTCATCGCGCTCTCGCAGGCGCTGTTCTGGTCGATCGCGCCGCCGATCGCGACCAGCCTGTTCCCGCCGGAGCTGCGCGGCCGCGTCGTCGCCCGGCTCGCGATCGGCACCGCGCTGGCGCCGATCCTCGGCATCCCGTTGGGCACCTGGCTCGGCGAGCAGGCCGGCTGGCGGGTGCCGTTCGTGCTCATGGCCGGCCTCGGCGCCGCCGCCTGTGCCGGCATCGTGGCGCTGCTGCCACGCACCGAGGTCCAGGACAGCCCAGCCCGCCGCGGCACCACGCCAGACCTTCGCCGGTACGTCGTTCTGCTGGTCGCGTCAGCGATCGGTGTGACCGGGTTCCTGACCTTCAATACGTACGTCACACCGTTCCTGCTGGACATCACCGGCTTCTCCTCCGCCGCGCTGGGTCCGATGCTGCTCGCCAGTGGCGCGGGCGGATTCGCCGGCACCCTGATCGCCGGCCGGCTGCTCGACCGGTACCCCTGGGGCGCCGTCGCCGTCCCACTCGGCGTCATCACCGTTGGACTGCTCAGCCTGTACGCGCTCGGCACGGTGCCGGTGGCGACGGTCGCTCTGATCGCACTGATCGGGATGTCGTTCAGCGGGTTGGCAGTCGCCGTGCAGAGCCGCACGCTGCAGATCGCGCCGGGCAGCACCGACATCGCCTCGGCCGGGACCAGCTCGGCGTTCAACGTCGGTATCGCCGCTGGAGCGTTCGTCGGTGGCGCACTGATCGACACGACCACCGTCCGGAGCGTCGCACTCGTCGGCGGCTTGCTGACTGCGGTGGCGGCGCTGGTGATGCTGAGCGAACCCTTCCTCGGCCGACGCCGGGCAGTAGTGGAAGAGCGCGAGCTCGACCGTCCCGCGCCGCAGGTCTGCGAAGAGCCGGCTAGGTGAGATCAGCCGTCACTTCAGCAGCTGGCTGAGAAGGCTCTGGTGCGTTCGACCTTGCCAGCCAGAGACCCGTGAACACGGCGGTGACCAAAGTGACCGCCCCGGCAGCGAGGAAGGCGTTGTTGAGGCCGGTCTCGAAGGAGGCGCCGCCGGACTGCCGGGTGCGGACGATGGCTCCGAGTACCGCCACACCGAGCACCGCGCCGATCTGCCGAGTGGTGCTGCTGATCCCCGACGCGAGGCCGCCTTCCTGTGGAGCGACCGCGTGGATGGCGGCCCCCGTCAGTGGAGACATCGTCAGCGCGAAGCCGACGCCGACGACTCCCAGCCGCCACCACACGTTCCCGTAGCCGGTGTCGGCGTGCACGGTACCGAGCGCCAGCAGTCCCAGACCGGCCAGGGCCAGGCCGGCGGTCACCACGATGCGGAAGCCGTACCGGGCAGCGAGCCGGCCCGCGTACGGACTGACGATCACCATCGCGAGGGACCCCGGCAGGGTCTGCAGACCCGCGCGCAGGATCGAGCTGCCCTGGACGTACACGAAGAACTGGGAGAAGAAGAACGACGACCCCATGAGCGCGAACCCCACCACGACCATGGCGGTGTTGGACACGGTGAACAGTTGCTCCCGGAACAACCGCAGCGGCAACATCGGAGCGGTACGCCGTGCTTCGACGGCGACGAATGCGGCGAGCAGGATCACAGCGGCGGCGAAGCTGCCCAGGATCAGCGGCGACGTCCAGCCGCGGGCACCACCCTCGATCAGCCCGTAGGTCATCGCCCCCACCCCCAGAACGGACAGCACCGTGCCCGGGACATCGATCGCGGGGGCGCTCGGATTGCGCGTCTCTTCCAGGCTCCGCAGACCGACCAGGAGAAGGACCACACCGATCGGCAGGTTGACCAGGAAGATGGCGGGCCAGCCGAAGGCCTCCGTCAGTACGCCGCCCGCCACGGGGCCTGCGGCCAGACCGATTCCGCTGAATCCGGCCCACAGCCCGATCGCCTTGATGCGTTCCTGCGGCACCGGGAAGGCAGCGGCGAGCAGGGCCAGCGAGGCAGGGCTCAGCGCGGCGGCTCCGATGCCCTGCAGCACCCGGCCGACGACCAGCCAGCCAAGCGAAGGCGCGAAGCTGCACAGCACCGACGCCAAGGTGAACACGGCCACGCCGGTCAGATACACACGCTTGCGGCCGAACCGGTCGGCGAAGACACCGCCGGACAGCAACAGCATCGCGACCAGCAGGACGTAGGCGTCGACGATCCATTGCAGACCGGTCAGCCCGGTGTGCAACCGGTGCTGCATGTCGGGCAGCGCTGCTCCGACGATCGTGTTGTCGAGCAAGACCATGAATTGACCTAGGCAGGTCACGGTGAGCAGCACGGCCCGGCTGGGTCGACTGCCTACGGCCGCGGGCGATGCCGCCATGGGCGATTCCTCTCAAGGATCAGCACACTAACGCAGTTGTTGGCTGCGTTAGGAGACTCTACGGAGCGTCGACTCACAAACGCAAGTCCTGACTGCGTTAAGGTGAGGGTGTGAACGAGGACCAGCGAGCCCGGCGGCCCGGCGGGCGCAGTGCGCGCGTCGCCGCGCAGGCGCACCAGGCCGTCACCGAACTGATCAGTGAGCGCGGGTACGGCAACTTCACCGTCGGCGAGGTCGCAGCCCGCGCAGGCGTGGCCGACAGCAGCATCTACCGCCGGTGGGGCAGCCTGGAATCCTTGCTCGCGGACGCGGCGCTGGCTCGCCTCAACGCGCAGTCGCCGATGCCCGACACCGGCAGCCTGGCCGGCGACCTGCGCACCTATGCTGCCGCCGTGGCCCGCGAGATCACCGGACCCGACGGTCTGCTGGTGGTGCGCCTCGCCGTCGCCCTGACGAGTACCGGCGAGCAGGGTCTGCGGGCGGGTGACGACCTTCTGGCCGAGCGCACCCGGCAACTGCAGTCCATGCTCGATCGCGCCCACGACCGTGGCGAAGTCGAGCTCGACGCACTCGACGTGCTGGACCACGTCCTGGCCCCGCTGTATATCCGTGTCCTGTTCGGCATCGGGCTCACCCCGGAGTACGTCGACGGGCTGGTCGACCGAATGCTCCGAGCATGACCTCCGAGCGCCGCAAGTTTGTGAAGAGTCGGCCCGACGCGCCAAAGGGCTTCTTCGAGGTCGAGGCGGCCGGCCTGCGCTGGCTCGCCGTACCTGGTGGGGCGCCGATGGCCGAGCCGCTCGACGTCTCCTCTGATCAGCTGACGACGACCAGGCTGGACGCCGCCGAGCCAAAGGGTGCGGCAGCTGAGGAGTTCGGTCGGCGGTTGGCTGTCACGCATGACGCCGGCGCGCGGTACTTCGGCGTACCGCCGGATGGGTGGGACGGTGACGGATACATCGGGACGCTCCCATTGCCGCGCGCCGTCGACCCGGTGAAGTCGTGGGGTGAGTTCTACGCCAACCTGCGCCTCCGCCCGTACCTGCGTGCCGCGCGCGACCAGGGCATCCACCTGGACGGCTTCGGCCGCGTCCTCGCCCGGCTGGAGTCCGGCGCGTACGACGACCCGTCCGACGGACCGTCCCGGATCCACGGCGACCTGTGGTCGGGGAACGTGCTGTGGACTCCCGACGGCGTCCACCTGATCGACCCGGCCGCGCACGGCGGTCACCGGGTCGTACGGCAAGGCGGAGTACGCCGAGATCGTGCGGTACGCCGCGGAGCGGTTCGTGACCGTCGTACCGGAGATCGACACCCCGGGGCACACCAACGCCGCGCTGGCGTCGTACCCGGAGCTCAACGCGGACGGGGTCGCGCCGAAGCTGTACACCGAGACCGAGGTCGGGTTCAGCACGCTGACCGTTGCTCTGGACCGCACGTACGAGTTCCTGGACGACGTGTTCCGCGAGGTCGCCGAGCAGACGCCGGGTGACGTCGTACACCTGGGTGGGGACGAGGCGCACTCGACTCCGCACTCGGACTACCTGACCTTCGTACCGAAGGCGGCCGAGCTCGTGGTGAAGCAGGGCAAGACGGTGATGGGGTGGCACGAGATCGCCGACGGACCGCTGCCGGCCGGGACCGTCGTGCAGTACTGGGGCACGGAGGACGAGAAGGCGCAGGCGCTGGCGGTGAAGGCCGTGGAGCAGGGCGCGACGCTGGTGCTCTCCCCCGCGAACCGCGCGTACCTCGACATGAAGTACCACGCGGAGACGCCGCTCGGGCTCGACTGGGCCGGGCTCGTCAGCGTGGAGCAGGCCTACAGCTGGAACCCGGCGACGCTGATCCCGGGTGTGCCGGCGAGCGCGATCGACGGGGTCGAAGCGCCGCTGTGGACCGAGACGCTGGACGACCTGGAGAAGGTCGACTTCATGGTGTTCCCACGGCTGCCGGGGATCGCGGAGCTTGGGTGGTCGCAGGAGTCCGCGCTGGACTGGGCGACGTACAAGGACCGGCTGGCCGAGCAGGGGCCGCGCTGGGAGGTGCTCGGCGTCAACTTCTACCGAGCTCCTGAGATCGACTGGCGCTAGCGACTGAGGATGCGGTCGAGCAGCCAGGCTGTTGTCGCGTCCACGTCCTGTTCGGCGACTGTGTGTTGCATGGCGTCCGCGTCGTGGGCGTCACGCACCTCGAGCCGGTAGACGTACCGGTCCGGCTGCGGGCGGCCGGTGCCGAGGTCCTTGGCGGTCAGCGCGTGGACCGCCGCCTCCAGCCGATCGGCGTCGGGCTGGTCGCTGGTGTCCAGTTCGCCCTGCTTGGTCAGCCCGGCGAAACCGCCGCTCCGGGTCACGGTCACGATCACGGTGCCCTCCTCCAGTTGCGTTCCGCGCAATTCTCCACAGCCGCGCGACACGCCGAGAACTCTGATCAGAATTTTGCGCCCATCACCCGGCGTACCGGGCTCTGTCCTACGTTGCCATCGTGCCGGACCGGGCGGCCCGCCGCGAACCAGCAGGTCGGCGCCCGTTTTCGGGTTCCGGAGCGGCCTGTGGGAGCCCGATATCAGGCAGGTACGGAGAGTAGCGAGCCGCGACAATCAGCGACACGTGTTTCCGGTCACCCCTACCGTCAAGCCGCAGAACGGCTACAGTTATGGCGTTGCAGTTTTGGACTCCCTGACTTTGCTGTGCTGCATGGCCGGTCTGTCGTCTGGGGCCTTTCGGCGACGCGTGACCCATGAGGTGTGGGTCACGGATTGTTAATAGCCATCGAGGAGATAGACAATGGCTGTCGGTACTGTCAAGTGGTTCAACGCTGACAAGGGCTTCGGCTTCATCACCCCGGATGACGGTGGCGCGGACGTGTTCGCGCACTACTCGGCCATCCAGATGTCGGGCTTCCGCTCGCTGGACGAGAACCAGCGGGTCGAGTTCGAGATCACCCAGGGCCAGAAGGGTCTGCAGGCGGAGAACATCCGCGCGATCGGATCTTAAGGATCGCCCTTCTAGTACCAACGAAGGGGCCGCACACCATCCCTGGTGAGCGGCCCCTTCGCCGTTGTCGCGGCCTAATCTGAGGACGTGGCCGACAGTCCGCGGTACAGCCGGCCGGGCGAGGAACCCGGCGAGCGGCTCGACCGCCAGTTGAACGAACTGCTCCAGGAGCTCCGGCTCGCCCAGGCCGGCACTCAGATCCTGTTCGCCTTCCTGCTCGGCATCGCCTTCCAGAACCGCTTCCAGGAAGCCGACCGCTTCATCCACACCGTGTACGCCGCCACGCTGATCGCCGCCGCGCTCTCGGTCGGCCTGTTCGTGGCGCCGGTGTCCTTCCACCGCATCATCTACCGCCGGCAACTCCGGCACCGGATGCTCCCGATCGCCAGCCGGATGGCGATCGCGGGCCTGATGCTCGCGGTCCTCGCGCTCGCCGGCGGCCTGCTGATCGCCCTCGACGTCGTCCTCCGCCGCAACGTCGCGATCCTGGTCGTCGTCGTCGTCCTGGTCTGGTTCAGCATCATCTGGTTCGGCATCCCCGCCTGGGTCCGCCGCACTAGCGGAGACGAGGAATGACCTCGGTCGCGATCGTCTCCAGGGTGGATTCGGAGCCGGCGTAGATACCTTCGGCGCGGGGCCAGTGGGTGATGACGTCGGTGAAGCCGAGAGCGGCGGCCCGGCCCACCGCGTCCTCGAAGGCGCTGGGGCTGGACAGTGCGTAGAGCGCCGAGTCGAGCGACAGATAACGGTCGAGGTGCCGGCCCTCGAGGAGGTCGTCCAGCCGGTGGCTGAGGTCCGCAACGGAGGCGAACCAGCTGTCCTGGTCGTCGCCCGCCCCACCGGTCGTCATCCAGCCGTCGCCGTTCTGGGCAGCGAAGCGGAGTGACCGCGGTCCGTTACCGGCCAGGATGAACGGGACCCGGGGCTTCTGGACGCACCCGGGCAGCGTGCGGCCGTTGCGCGTCTCGAAGTACTCGCCCTTGAAGTCCACGCCGTCGGTGGTCAACAACGTGTCGAGGAGCTTCACGAACTCCTGGTAGCGGTCCTGCTTCTGTCGTGCGGTCAGGTCCGGGCCGCCCTGGATGGTCGCATCCAGGCTGCCGCCGGCGCCGATCCCGGCCAGGAACCGGCCGTCGGACACGTCGTCGATCGCCAGGATGTCACGGGTCAGCGACAGCGGGTGCCGGAAGTTCGGCGACGTCACGAAGGTGCCGAGCTTGATCGTCGACGTGACCAGCGCGGCGGCGGTCAGCGTCGGCGTCGTCCCGTACCACGGTGAGTCCTGCAGACCGCTCCAGGTCAGGTGGTCGTAGGTCCACGCGTGGTCGAACCCGTACTCCTCGGCCCGCCGCCACCGTGGCGCGGCGTCCGTCCAGCGGTACTCCGGCAGAATCGCGATCCCAAAACGCATGACCGCACCCTATCGAGTGTGGCCGAAACCACGATTGTTGCGTTTTGCCACGATCTCCGACACGGTCGGAAGGCACTTTTCCCCCTTTCACTGAACGGAGGCGCGCCCACAGCGAGGCGTGACATCACCTGTGGCGATCGATATCGACAGCCCGGCAGAGACTCCCGACCACGCATCACACCCCGCAATTGCGACACCACCACCTCCCGGCAGCCGAAGTCACGGTTCCGGACTCGACCGGGTGACCTTCGGCGTCACCGCGGTCATCGCCCTGGCCTTCGTGGCCTGGGGCATCGTCGACGCCACCGGTCTCGGTACGGCGTCCACCTCGGCCCTCGGATGGGTCGAGCAGAACACCGGCTGGCTGTTCGTGCTGCTGGCCTCCGGCTTCGTCGTCTACGTGATCTGGCTGGCCGCCGGCCGGTACGGGCGGATCCCGCTCGGGCGCGACGACGAGAAACCCGAGTTCAAGACCGTGTCCTGGGTGGCGATGATGTTCAGCGCCGGCATGGGCATCGGCCTGATGTTCTTCGGCGTGAGCGAGCCGCTCTCGCACTTCACCAGTCCCCCGCCCGGCACCGTCGAGGGCGGGTCGTCCAAGGCCCTCGAGACCGCGATGGCGACCACGCTGTTCCACTGGACGCTGCACCCGTGGGCGATCTACGCGGTCGTCGGGATCGCGATCGCGTACGGCACGTTCCGGCGTGGCCGGTCGCAGCTGATCAGCGCCGCGTTCGCGCCGTTGCTCGGACGCCGTACCGAAGGTCCGATCGGCAAGGTGATCGACGGGCTCGCGATCTTCGCGACGCTGTTCGGTTCCGCGGCGTCGCTCGGACTCGGAGCGCTGCAGATCGGGTCCGGTGTCCGGATCCTCGGCTGGCTGGACAAGACCGGTAACGGCGTCATGATCGGCGTCATCACCATCCTGACCGCGGCGTTCGTCGCGTCGGCGGTGTCCGGCGTCGCCAAGGGCATCCAGTGGCTCTCGAACATCAACATGGTGCTGGCCGTCGTGTTGGCCGTGTTCGTGTTCGTGGTCGGCCCGACCGTACTGATCCTGAACCTGGTGCCGACCGCGATCGGCGACTACTTCCGCGACCTGGCCGACATGGCGGCCCGGACGGAGGCGAGTGGCGGCGACGCGATGGCCAAGTGGCTGTCCGGCTGGACCGTCTTCTACTGGGCCTGGTGGATCTCGTGGACGCCGTTCGTCGGCATGTTCATCGCGCGGATCAGCCGCGGCCGGACGATCCGCCAGTTCGTCACCGGCGTCCTGCTGGTGCCGTCACTGGTCAGCCTGGTGTGGTTCTGCATCTTCGGCGGTACGGCGATCGACATCCAGCGTGGTGGCGCCGACATCGCCGGTGAGTCGACCACCGAGGGACAGCTGTTCGGCATGCTCGATCACATCCCGCTCACCTCGGTGACCACGATCCTGGTCGTCATGCTGGTCGCGATCTTCTTCGTGTCCGGAGCGGACGCGGCGTCGATCGTGATGGGCACGCTGTCCGAGCGTGGCGCGATCGAGCCGAAGAAGCCGCTGGTCATCTTCTGGGGCGTGCTGACCGGAGCAGTCGCCGCGGTCATGCTGCTCGCCGGCGGAGGCGGTGCGGACGCCTTGCAAGGCCTGCAGAACCTCACGATCGTCGCGGCGTTGCCGTTCGCGGTCGTGATGGTTGGACTAGCGGTCGCGCTTGCCAAGGACCTGCGTACCGATCCCTTGATGCTGCGGAGCGAGATCGGCTCGGAGGCGGTCGAGGCGGCGGTCATCGAAGGCGTCAGCAACCACGGCGAGGACTTCACACTTGTGGTCACCGGCAACGGTGAGACACAGGACGACGGAGCTGAGAAGGAAGTAGCTAAGAAGTAGGCGTCGGGAATGTGGCTAGGGAGCTGGTCCCGATGCTTCCTAGCCACACCTTCCCGTCGCGTTCGCGGACGCCTGTCGGCATGTGGAAGTCCGGGTGCTTGGCCCGCAGGTCGTGCACCAGCGCGCCGGTCTCGTCGTACGCCTGGATCTCGATGATGTCCGCGGCCTTCGGCTTCAAGGCATCCGGCAGCGCCCAGACGAGCTTGCGGAACACCGGCTGCTTCGGCAGCAGGAAATCCAGTACGGCGTTCCGCGGCGAGCCGACCGCGACCCAGATCAACCCGTCCGACCCGCGGGCGATGTTGTCGGGCAGCCCGGGGATCGCGGCGATCTGCACCGGCTCGGCACCCTCGGTCGTCACGTCGAGCTTGTAGAGGCCGTACGTCGCCGTCTCCGCCCAGAACACCGTCCGCTGGTCCGCGCTCAACGCCACGCCGTTCGGGAACCCCCGTCCGGTCGCGAGCCGCGTCACCTCCCCGTCCGGCGTACGGCGGTACACGCTGCCGGTCGTGGTGTGTTCGAGCAGGTCGGCCATCCAGTCGTCGATGCCGAACCGGGTCGAGGAGTCGGTGAAGTAGATCGTGCCGTCCTCGGTGACGTCCGCGTTGTTGCAGAACCGCATCGGGCGGCCGTCGATCTCCGACAGCAGGGTCGCGACCCGGTTGTCCTTGTCGAGCGTGAGCAGACCGCGGTTCGCGTCGCAGATCAGTACCTTGCCGTCCGGCAGCCATTCGAGGCCGAGCGGCCGGCCGCCGGTGTCGGCGAGCGTACTGATCGTCTTTCCGTCCGCGCTGACGCGCAGGATCCGGCCGTCGTACAGGCCGGTCAGGACGCTGCCGTCGCTGTCGATCAGCGTGTCCTCAGGGCCGGCGCCGGGCAACGCGACGACGTCCACGTCGACGTTCACCGGGTACCGGGTCGGCGGCGCGGGCGGCGGGGTCCAGCGGACGGGCGCGATCGACGACTTCATGCCGCCGACCTTAGCGCGCTGCGTCGATCCGCTCACACACGGCACACAACGGACCAGCCCGGGCCGACAAGAGTCGGTCCGGGCTGCGCCGTCGTACTGCTAGAAGATGATCTCGCCGCGGGCGCGGCGGGCGCGCAACTTCTCCAGGGCCTCGTCGAGGATCTCCTGGGCCTCCTGCTCGGAGCGGCGCTCCTTCACATAGGCCAGGTGCGTCTTGTAGGGCTCGATCTTCGGCGGCGGAGGCGGGTTGTTCACATCGGTGCTCGTCGGCAGACCACACCGTGGACAGTCCCACTCCTCCGGGATGGCCGCCTCGACCGCGAACCAGGTCGCGGTCTCGTGCCCGTTCGCACAGAAGAACACGATGCGCTGCCGGGGCGCGGTGTCGCCGCGCTCCGCCTCGCCCATCGGCCCGGCACCGACCCGGCTGCCACGAATCGCACTGCCACCACCAGCCACGGGAACCTACTCCCCCTCAGCCGAGCTTGTACAGCAGGCCGACCGCGACGATCGACGCGAACCAGATCAGTCCGACACCGATCGTGATCCGGTCCAGGTTCCGCTCGGCGACCGAGGAGCCGCCGAGGCTCGACGACACACCGCCGCCGAACAGGTCCGAGAGGCCGCCACCGCGGCCTTTGTGCAGCAGCACCAGCAGCGTCAGGAACAGGCTGCAGACGATCACGACGATCGAGAAAGCGAGAATCACGAGGAGTAGCCTAACTGAAGGTCCAGGTAACGGCAGATGCCGGCGAACTCGTCCACCTGGAGGCTTGCACCTCCGACCAGGCAGCCGTCGACATCCGGTTGGGCCATGATGCCACCTGCGCTGGCCATCTTCACCGATCCGCCGTAAAGAATCCGTACCGAGTCGGCGACCGAGGGTGAAATCGTCTCCTCGAGCCGGCCACGGATGGCGGCGATAACCTCCTGCGCGTCGTCCGGGGTCGCGACCTCGCCGGTGCCGATCGCCCAGACCGGCTCGTAGGCGATCACGAGCTTGCGGACGTCGTCCTGCTTCAGTCCGGCCAGCGCCGCGTCGATCTGCGTGAGGCAGTGGTCGACGTGACCGTCGGCCTTGCGGACCTCCAGGCCCTCACCCACACAGACGATCGGAATCAGCCCGGCCTCGAGGGCCTTCGTGGTCTTGGCGTTGACAACCGCGTCGGTCTCGTTGTGGTACTGCCGGCGCTCGGAGTGACCGGTGAGCACGTAGGTGCAGCCGAGCTTGGTCAGCATCGACGCCGAGATCTCGCCGGTGTACGCGCCGGAGTCGTGCGTGGACACGTCCTGGGCGCCGTACTTGATCTTCATCCGGTCACCGTCGATGAGCGTCTGCACGCTGCGGATGTCGGTGAACGGCGGCAGCACCGCCACCTCGACCCGCTCGAAGTCGTGCTTCTTGTCCTGCAGCGTCCAGCTCAGCTTCTGCAGCAGGTGCACGGCCTCGACATGGTTCAGGTTCATCTTCCAGTTGCCCGCCATCAACGGCGTACGGGCAGCTGCGCTCTCGGCGGCCATGGGTGTCAGTCCTCTTCCAGTACGGCGAGACCCGGGAGCTCCTTGCCCTCCAGGTATTCCAGCGACGCGCCACCACCGGTGGAGATGTGGCCGAACGCGTCGTCGGCGAAGCCTAGCTGCCGTACGGCGGCCGCGGAGTCACCGCCACCGACGACACTCAGCCCGTCCACCTCGGTCAACGCCTGCGCGACCGCCTTCGTTCCGCCGGCGAACGCGGCCATCTCGAAGACGCCCATCGGACCGTTCCAGAACACGGTCTTCGCGGCCGCGATCTCGGCGGCGAACGCCTTGCCGGAGTCCGGGCCGATGTCCAGACCGAGCTGGTCGGCGGGCATCGCGTCGGCGGCCACCACCGTGGCCGGGGAGTCGGCCTTGAACTCGGGCGCGACCACGATGTCGGTCGGCAGCACGATCTCGACACCCTTGGCCTGCGCGGTCTCCAGGTAGCCCTTGACCACGTCGAGCTGGTCGTCCTCGAGCAGGCTCTTGCCGACCTCGTGGCCCTGCGCCTTCAGGAAGGTGAAGACCATGCCGCCACCGATCAGCAGCTTGTCGGCCTTCGCGATCAGGTTGTCGATCACCGCGAGCTTGTCCGACACCTTCGCGCCGCCGAGCACGACGACGTACGGGCGGGCCGGCTCCTCGGTGAGCTTCTTCAGCACCTCGACCTCGGCGAGCACCAGGCCGCCGGCGGCGTGCGGGAGCTTCCGCGCGACGTCGTACACACTGGCCTGCTTGCGGTGCACGACACCGAAGCCGTCGCTGACGAACACATCGGCGAGCGCGGCGAGCTCCTCGGCCAGCGCGGCACGCTGCGCCTCGTCCTTGCTCTCCTCGCGCGGGTCGTAGCGCACGTTCTCCAGCAGGAGAACCTCACCCTCGTCCAGATCCTGTACGGCGGACTGCGCAGCGTCGCCCGTGACGTCGCCGGCGAAGTGCACCGTGATGCCCTCGGGCTGCAGCAGCTCGCCGAGCCGCTTGGCCACCGGGGCCAGCGTGTAGGCCGGGTTCGGCTCGCCCTTCGGACGGCCGAGGTGCGCGGTCACGATCACCTTGGCGCCGGCCTTGGCCAGCGTGATCAGCGTCGGCAGCGAGGCGCGGATGCGGCCGTCGTCGCCGATCACCTCGTCCTTGATCGGCACGTTCAGGTCGGACCGGACCAGCACCCGCAGGCCCGCCAGGTCACCCAGATCGTCGATGGTCTTCACAGGTCAGCTTTCCTCGAGATAGCGATGAGCCTGCGTCCGGTGGACACCAGGTCGGCCGGACGCAGGCTGCGATTCGTGAAGCTAAGGAACAGGATCAGAGCGAGGCGCCGACGTGGTTGACCAGGTCGACGAGGCGGTTCGAGTAGCCCCACTCGTTGTCGTACCAGCCGACGACCTTGACCTGGCTGCCGAGCACCTTGGTCAGGCCCGCGTCGAAGATGCAGGACGCCGGGTCGGTGACGATGTCGGTGGAGACGATCTCGTCCTCGGTGTACTTCAGGAAGCCCTTCAGCGGGCCCTCGGCGGCGGCCTTCACCGCGGCGTTGACCTCCTCGACCGAGGTCTCACGGCCGACGTTCACGGTCAGGTCGGTGGCCGAACCGGTCGGGGTCGGAACGCGCAGCGCGTAGCCGTCGAGCTTGCCCTTCAGCTCCGGCAGCACCAGGCCGATCGCCTTCGCGGCACCGGTGGAGGTCGGCACGATGTTCAGGGCCGCGGCGCGGGCGCGACGCAGGTCCTTGTGCGGGCCGTCCTGCAGGTTCTGGTCCTGGGTGTACGCGTGGATCGTGGTCATCAGACCCTGCTCGATCGTGAACGCGTCGTGGATCGCCTTCGCCATCGGGGCCAGGCAGTTCGTCGTGCAGGACGCGTTCGAGATCACGGTGTGCTTCTCGGCGTCGTACAGGTCGTGGTTCACACCCATCACGATGGTCAGGTCCTCGTTCTTCGCCGGGGCGGAGATGATGACCTTCTTGGCGCCGTTGTCGGCGTGCGTCTTGGCCTTGGTGGCGTCGGTGAAGAAACCGGTCGACTCGATCACCACGTCGGCGCCGACGTCCGACCACTTCAGGTTCGCGGGGTCGCGCTCGGCGAAGGCCTTGAAGCTCTTGCCGGCGACGGTGATGTCGTCATCGGTCGCGGACACCTCGCCCGGGAAGCGGCCCAGGATCGAGTCGTACTTCAGCAGGTGAGCGAGAGTCTGGTTGTCGGTCAAGTCGTTGACGGCGACGACCTCGATGTCGGCACCGGACGCCTGCACGGCGCGGAAGAAGTTACGGCCGATCCGGCCGAAGCCGTTGATACCTACGCGTACGGTCACGGGACTACGTCTCCTCAAACTAGCTGTCGAGCACTGCCGCTACAGCCCGAAGACTAGCCCAAGAGCCCACCCGATCAACTGGTAGCGTCCAGATGAGACCAGGTGCTCTTTTTCGATCCTTCAGACCAGACCACTTGCTGGTACGAAAAACGGCGATTTCCGGAGCATCTCTCCAGAAACCGCCGTTCCACTCCCCCGGAACACCTTGTTCACCTAGCCGCGCCGCCCAGTTCACCGCGCAGGCAGGTGTCAACGCCCGAAAGCCTGCGCCGTTCCTCGGGTCGGTGCGACAACACCCGGCCGGTCCTCCGCCGGCTCGGCCTTGTCGGCCACCGCGTCCGACGCCGGCGGCCGCCCGTCGTTCAGCAGCCGATGCACGAACGCGGCATCACCGGCCGCACCAACGCCCAGCGCACCCTTCACCCAGTCGAGCCGACCGGGAGCTTCCTGGAACCCGTCGTCCGGCCAGTTCGGCGCCGCCTGCTCCGGGTCCGCAACCATCTTGTTCTTGGCCGCTTCCTCGGCCTGCTTCCGACGGAGCTCGGCAAGTTCCGCTTGCTGCCGTGCGGTGTTCAGCAGGTTCTCGGTCTTCACGCGTTCGAGATCGTCGCGGGCCCTG
Organism: Kribbella sp. NPDC043289; assembly: GCF_056436705.1. NCBI lineage: Bacteria > Bacillati > Actinomycetota > Actinomycetes > Propionibacteriales > Kribbellaceae > Kribbella > Kribbella sp. NPDC043289. The sequence goes on along the minus strand of NZ_JBWKCB010000001.1, from coordinate 1,214,466 downwards.
GCCTCGTCGCTCGCGTCGCCCATCGGTCAGGCCGGGTCGAGCATGTCCGGGGTGAGGTTGGCTTCGGTGTTCGGGACGCCGAGGTCCGAGGCGCGCTTGTCGGCCATCGCGAGCAGGCGACGGATCCGGCCCGCTACCGCGTCCTTGGTGAGTGCCGGCTCATGCAACTGGCCGAGCTCCTCGAGGCTCGCCTGTTTGTGCTCCAGCCGCAGCTTGCCCGCGATCTGCAGGTGATCCGGTACGTCGTCGCCGAGAATCTCCAACGCACGCTCGACGCGGGCACCGGCCGCGACCGCGGCGCGCGCGGAGCGACGCAGGTTCGCGTCGTCGAAGTTCGCGAGCCGGTTCGCCGTCGCCCGTACTTCGCGACGCATCCGGCGCTCCTCCCACGCCAGCACCGATTCGTGCGCACCGAGCCGCGTCAGCAGGGCACCGATCGCGTCACCGTCGCGGATCACCACGCGGTCCACGTTCCGTACCTCGCGCGCCTTCGAACCGATCCCGAGCCGCCGAGCCGCGCCAACCAGCGCCAGCGCCGCCTCCGGACCGGGACAGGTCACCTCGAGCGACGACGAACGCCCCGGCTCGGTCAGCGAACCATGCGCGAGGAAAGCACCGCGCCAGGCCGCCACCGCATCGCAGGACGCACCCGAGACGACCGCCGGCGGCAGGCCGCGAACCGGACGGCCGCGGTTGTCCACCAGGCCGGTCTGCCGCGCCAGCGCGTCACCGTCACGAACGACGCGAACGACGTACTTCGTCTGCTTGCGGATCCCGGACGGGGAGATCACCACCACGTCCGACGGGTGTCCGAAGATCTCGGCGATGTCCTTGCGCAGCCGCCGTGCCGCGGCGCCACTGTCCAGCTCGGCCTCGACCACGATCCGGCCCGACACCAAATGCAGCCCGCCGGCGAACCGCAGGATCGACGAGACCTCGGCCTTACGGCAACACGGTTTCGTCACCTGAATACTGGTCAGCTCGGACTTCACCTGTGCTGTCATCGCCATAGAAAGCATCCTCCCACCCATGTCAAAGACCCTCGGACGACCAACGGGCGGCGGCCTTTCCGGTTACGGCGCTCGGATCGGTTGCAACCTTCCGCACCGATGCTCGCGTTACTCAGGCGACATCGTGGGAGGAGGGGCATGAAGGCATCGGACGAAGCCGAGTTCACCGAGTTCGCGAGCGGCATGATTCGGCGGTTGCGCAGAACGGCGTACCTGATGTGCGGCGACTGGCATCGGGCCGAGGACGCGGCCCAGGACGCGCTGGTCAAGGTGTACCAGCGCTGGCATCGGATCGACCGCGCCCAAGGTCTGAACAGCTACACGCACAAGTGCCTGGTCACAGCGGTCTTGAACCAGGCGCGCAGGCCGTGGCGCCGCGAGCGACTGGTCGACACCGACGATCCGATCGTCCCGGCTGATCCGCTCGGCACAGTCGACGACCGGATGCTCGTCGTCCAGGCACTCGCCGCACTGCCACCGAGCCAGCGGGCGTGCGTCGTCCTCCGGTACTACACCGACCTCAGCCTCGAACAGACCGCCGACGTTCTGGGCGTCGGCGTCGGCGGCGTGAAGAGTCAGACCTCCCGCGGCCTCACCCGCCTCCGCGAGATCCTCGGCGAAAGGACTCCATCATGACCACTGACCTCGAACGCCGCCTCGCCGAAGCTGCTGACGACACCGACCGGCCGCTGCACCTCTCGGTCGACGACATCGTCCGCCGCGGGCGCACGTCCGTACGGCGACGTCGCGTCGCAGCGATCGCATCCGCGGCCGTCGCCGTCGTGGCTGTCGCCGGCGCGGTCAACGCCTGGCCGATCCACCAGGCCGATCCGGCCCCGGTAGCAGGGACTCCGACCAGCACGGTGACCATCGACGTCAAGACCGGCAAGGTCCTCCAGCCCGCGCCGCCGATCAGCCCGCTGAGCGACGACGCCATCCGCCAACGGTGCGCAACTGCGGACCATACGCCCGCCTCCTGGGACAAGTCCGGTCCGATCGACGGCGCCTGGGACGTCGTCCTCAAGACGGGCGTCGGCGAGCGCTTCTACGCCGTACTCCTGTCCGCGGACCACAGTGTCGCCGCAGGCTGCGAACAGGAAGGCGGCGGCCACGTGTCAGCGGCGCGGCAAGACCTGGTGAATCGGCACGGCGACGACCTGCTCCCGCGGTGGACCGACTCGAGCCGCGGGCCGACGAGCCTCGTGACCGTTGTCGCCGACACCCCTGACGGCAGGGTGCGGGCCGGGCTGGTCGGCCGTGAAGGCTTCTTCGCGTTCGGCAGGCAGGGCTACGACCCGAGCGCCCCGAAGTCGCTGGTCCGCGGGTACGACGCCGCCGGTCGGCAGGTGCTGGAACGCAGACTCGTCCTTCCGGCTAGTTGAGGATCTCGCGGTAGACCTTCGCCAGTTTGTCCGGCGCGTGGTGCATGTCGCGGTCGTCGTCGGCGATGTCCGCGATCACCAGCTCGGCCCCGAGGGACTGCGCCGTACGGCGGAGTGACTCGGGGTCGGGCACGTGACCGGTATCGGCGAGGACAACGTCGACGCGGAGATCCGGCGCGTGCGCGGCCAGCACCTCCAGGTGCGTCTCCGGCGAGAAGCCGTCGGTCTCGCCCTTCTGCTCCCCCAGGTTCAACGTCAGGAGCCGGCGCGCGCTCGTCCGCTCCAGGCCGCGACTGAGCTCAGGGACCAGGAGATTCGGTATGACGGACGTGAACCACGACCCCGGACCCACCACGACCCAATCAGCTTCTGCAACAGCAACCAGAGCCTCGGGACAAGCCGGCGGGTCGGCCGGGTCGAGCGCGACGTCGACCACATGACCTTCGGTCGTCGCCACCTCGGCCTGACCCCGGATCTCCGTGATCGCCTCCGGGTGCTCCGGATCCAGCCCGAGCACCCGAGCGGTGATGTCCAGCGGTACGGCGGACATTGGCAGCACCCGGCCCTGCGCACCGAGCAGCCGGGCCACCCAGTCCAGTCCGTCGACCGCTTCGCCGAGCAGCTCCCACAACGCGACGATCAGCAGGTTGCCGACCGCGTGGTCGTGCAGTTCACCGTTGCTGCGGAAGCGATGTTGCAGGACGTCGGCCCACGTCCGCCCCCATTCGTCGTCGCGGCAGAGCGCGGCGAGCGCCATCCGCAGATCGCCCGGCGGCAGTACGCCGAGTTCCTGGCGCAACCGCCCCGACGAGCCGCCGTTGTCGGCGACCGTGACGACCGCGGTCAGCTGATCGGTGACATGACGCAGCGCGGACAGGGACGCGGCCAGGCCGTGTCCCCCACCCAGAGCAACTACTCGCGGAGCCCGCGTCACTCCCGCCCCAGATCTCGGTGTACCACCAACGTCGGTGAGCCCTTCTCGCGCAGCCTCCGGGCGATCTCTTCGGCCATCGCGACGCTGCGGTGCTTACCCCCGGTGCAGCCGATCGCGACGGTGACGAAGCGCTTGCCCTCGTTCAGGTAGCCGGTCCGCAGGGTGTCCAGCACGTCCACGTAGTTCTGCAGGAACTGCTGGGCCAGCGGATGGCCGAGCACGAAGTCTGACACAGGCTGGTCCTGCCCGGTCATCGGGCGCAGGTCGGGCTGCCAGTACGGGTTCGGGATGAAGCGCATGTCCGCGACCACGTCGGCGTCGACCGGGATGCCGTACTTGAACCCGAACGACACCACGGTCGCCCGGAGCTCGGCGTTCTCCTCGTCCCCGAAGGCGTTCACGATCTTCGCGGCGAGCTGGTGGATGTTCAGGCTCGAGGTGTCGATCACCAGGTCGGCGCCGGCCCGGATGTCGCCGAGCAGCTCCCGCTCGCGCTGGATACCGTCCAGCAGCCGACCCTCGCCTTGCAGCGGGTGCGGCCGCCGGACACTCTCCTGCCGGCGCACGATCACGTCGTCGGACGCCTCCAGGAACAGCGTCAGCGGGCGGAAGCCCTTCAGCCGCAGGTCGTGGATCGCCGAACTCAGCTCGTCGAAGAACAGGCCGGTCCGGACGTCGACGACGACCGCGAGCCGCGGTGCCGCGCCGGTCCCGACGACCTGCTCGACGATGGTGGTCAGGAACATCGGTGGCAGGTTGTCGACGACGAACCAGCCGAGGTCCTCCAGTACGTCGGCGACGGAGCTGCGTCCCGCGCCGGACATCCCGGACACGATGATCAGGTTGCCGTCCGTGTCGTCCATCAGTTCTCTGTTCTCCCTGGGTCCCCGTCGGGCGTCGCGGCCGGCGCCGGGACGTCGTCGTCCAGTATCTCGCCTGTGGCCGTGTTCACCGATGGCGCCCGGCCGGATTCCGCCTTCGTTGCGGCGACGTTCACCGCGAGTACGACGGACTCCGCCGTACGCCGCCCGAATCCGGGCAACGCCTCGACCTCGTCGATGGTGGCCGCGCGCAACTTCCGCAACGACCCGAAATGCCTCAGCAGTGTCTTCCGGCGGACCTCGCCCAGCCCCGGAACCTCGTCGAGAACGCTCTCCACCATGGACTTCGACCGCCGGTTGCGGTGGTGCGTGATGGCGAACCGGTGTGCCTCGTCACGGAGCCGCTGCAGCAGGTACAGCCCCTCAGAGGTGCGGGAGAAGATCACCGGATCCTCCTCGTCCGGCAGCCACACCTCCTCCAGCCGCTTGGCCAGACCGCACACCGGGATGTCACCGAGGCCGAGCTCGTCCATCGCCTGCCGCGCGGCCGCGACCTGCGGCGGACCACCGTCGACCACGACCAGACCGGGCGCGTACGAGAACTTCTTCGCCCGCCCGGTCTCCGGGTCGATCAGCGCCGCGGACGGGTCGTCCTCGCCCAGCCCGTCGCCCTGCTCACTGGCCTGCAACGTGGCCCGCTCGTCGAGCAGCCGCTTGAACCGCCGGGTCAGCACCTCGGCGATCGAGGCGACGTCGTTCTGCCCCTCGACGCCCTTGATCACGAACCGCCGGTACTCACTCTTGCGCGGCAGGCCGTCCTCGAAGACCACCATCGAGGCGACCACCTCGGTGCCCTGCAGGTTCGACACGTCGTAGCACTCGAGCCGCAGCGGCGCCTCGGGCAGGTCGAGCCCGGCCTGGATCTCCTCCAGCGCCTGGTTGCGGGTGGTCAGATCGCTGGCCCGCTTGGTCTTGTGCATCGTCAGCGTCTGCAGCGCGTTGCGCTCGACGGTCTCCATCAGCGCCTTCTTGTCGCCGCGCTGCGGGACCCGGATCGACACCCGCGCACCGCGGATGCCCTCGAGCCACTCGGTCAGCGCGTCGGCGTCGTCCGGCATCGTCGGAACCAGGATTTCCCGCGGGATCGCGTCGACGGAGTCGTCGGCGTACATCTGCTGGATGAAGCGGGAGACCAGGTCGGCGGTGGTCGCCGTACCGTCGGCCTTGTCGGCGATCCAGCCGCGTTCACCGCGGATCCGGCCGCCACGGACGTAGAAGATCTGCACGGCGACCTCGAGCGGGTCCTCGCTGAGCGCGATCACGTCCGTGTCGGTGCCGTCGCCGAGGACGACCGCGTTCTTGGCCAGCGCCTTCTCCAGGGCGGCCAGGTCGTCGCGGATCTTCGCGGCCCGCTCGTACTCCAGCTCGGCGGCCGCGGCCCTCATCTCCTTCTCCAGCCGGCGCACGTACGTCGCGGTCTGGCCGGACAAGAACGCCGCGAAGTCGTCGACGATCTGGCGGTGCTCCTCCTGGCTCACCTGACCGGTGCAGGGCGCGGCGCACTTGCCGATGTACCCGAGCAGGCAGGGCCGGCCGATCTGGCGGTGCCGGTTGAACACGCCCTTGCTGCACGAACGCATCGGGAACACCCGGAGCAGCAGGTCGACGGTCTCCCGGATCGCCCACGCGTGGCTGTACGGACCGAAGTATTTCACGCCCTTCTTCTTCTGGCCGCGGCCGACCATCACCCGCGGGTAGTCCTCGTTGAGGGTGATGGCGAGCCACGGGTACGACTTGTCGTCGCGGTACTTCACGTTGAAGCGCGGGTCGTACTCCTTGATCCAGGAGTACTCCAGCTGCAGCGACTCGACCTCGCTGCCGACGACGGTCCACTCGACCTTCGACGCGGTCGTCACCATCGCCTGCGTCCGGGGATGCAGGTTCACCAGGTCCTGGAAGTACGACGACAACCGGGCGCGCAGGTTCTTCGCCTTGCCGACGTAGATCACCCGGCCGGCGGAGTCGCTGAAGCGATAGACGCCGGGTGAGTCCGGGATCGATCCCGGAGCGGGACGGTAGGAGGACGGATCAGCCACCCAACCACCCTAGTTCGGGTCGCCGACAAATCCGGAATTCGGCCGAAGTCTCTATTGCAGCTTCAATGACAGACTTGAAGGTATGACCATCGAAGAACTGGATCGGATGTTCCGCTCGTACGACGGTGTCCGGGTGCTCGAGGCCCAGGACGACCTGTTCTACCTCTACGACCCCGCCGCCGACCTGCCACCGGAGCGGCAGCAACCGTTCGCCACCATCGTGACCGGCGACCACTACGAGAAGGTCTCCCGCCTCGACGAGCCCGGCGCCTTCCGGCTCAACCTCGGCCTGACCAAGGCGACGTACGTCGGCCTGTTCGGGCCGCCACCGACCGAGCGCGACACCGACTGGGTGCTCGACTCGGGCCACGACTACGCGGCGCGCGACACCCTGATGCCGCATCCGTTCTATGCCGCACAGCATTGGGTCGCGATCGTGAACCCCACCGGTCTGGACCAGCTGCAACCGTTGATCGAGGAGTCGTACGCCTTCGCGGCGCGGAGGTTCACCAACCAGCAGGCGCGCCAAACCCGGTGAAGATTGCGGTCGTGTTGCGGGTTGACTCATAAGCCTGGGTTGACCCCCGGCTGGGATGGGCGCGCTCCCTAGCGTGTGAACCAGGGTAGATGTGCAGGTCCTTTGCGTGAGGCAACAAGGCCCCGCGCTGACTCGAGGGAGTTCCGCCCATGTCCCCATTCCCCCGTGTACCACGCGCCGTGCTGTGTCGTTCTTTGGGCGCATTAGCCGCGTCCGCGCTAGCCGTCACCGGTGCGGTCGCCACCGCGGCCGGCAGTGACGCAGCCGAACCGGCACCGGTGTCGATCCGTGGCGCCGGCAACCCGAACGCGATCCCCGGCAGCTACATCGTCGTCCTGAAGGCGCAGCGCTCGCAGGCCCAGACCCGGGTCACCACGCAGGGCCTGGCCACCAGCTACGACGTGAAGGTCAAGGACCAGTACGAGTCCTCGATCAAGGGCTTCTCCGCCGCCATGAGTGAGGACCAGGCGAAGAAGCTGGCCGGTGACTCCCGTGTCGCCTATGTGCAGCAGAACCAGAAGATCAAGGTCAGCCAGGACAACCCGCCGTGGGGTCTGGACAGGGCCGACCAGCGCGACCTGCCGCTGGACAAGAAGTACGAGCCGTCGTCGGACGCGAAGAACGTCAACGTCTACGTGATCGACACCGGCATCTACGCCAAGCACAAGGACTTCGGTGACCGCGCCTCGGTCGGCACCGACACCGTCGGCGACGGCCAGAACGGCGTCGACTGCATGGGCCACGGCAGCCACGTGGCGGGCACCATCGCGGGCACGACGTACGGCCTGGCCAAGGGTGCGAAGATCATCGGTGTCCGGGTACTCGACTGCCAGGGCTCGGGTTCGACCGAGTCCGTGGTCGCCGGGATCGACTGGGTGACCAAGAACGCCAAGAAGCCCGCGGTGGCGAACATGAGCCTCGGCGGCGGCGCGGACGACGCGCTGGACGCGGCCGTCAAGGCCTCGGTCGGCGCCGGCGTCACCTACGCCGTTGCTGCGGGCAACGAAAGCGCGGACGCCTGCCAGGGCTCGCCGGCCCGGGAGCCCTCAGCGATCACCGTCGGCGCGACCGACAACCAGGACAAGCGCGCGGAGTTCTCGAACTTCGGCAAGTGCGTGGACCTGTTCGCGCCGGGTGTGGACATCACCTCGGTCGGGATCACCGACCCGGACTCGACGGCCAAGATGAGCGGTACGTCGATGGCCACGCCGCACGTCGCCGGTGGCGTCGCGCTGTACCTGGCCGACCACCCGGACGCCACGCCTGCCGACGTCGCGAAGGCGCTGGTCGCCAACGGGACGCCCGACAAGGTCGGCGACCCGGGCACGGGCTCGCCGAACAAACTGTTGTTCGTCGGCAAGGCCGACCCCGCGCAGTCCTGACGCCGGTCTGACAATCCCCTCACCCTGATGCGGAAGGGCCCGGCCCTGGCCGGGCCCTTTCGCGTGCCCCTACTAGGCGGCCGTACTAGGCGGACTGCACGATGTTGCTGCCCTGGACCGCCACGTTGACGCCCGGCAGCGGGGTCTGTGCCGGACCGCTGACCGGACTGCCGTCGGTGATGCTGAAATGGCTGTTGTGGAACGGGCAGACGATCTGGCCGCCCTCCACCGAGCCGACCGGGTTCCCCTGGTGCGTGCAGATCGCGGAGAACCCCTTGTACTGACCGGCCGTCGGCTGGGTCACCACGACCTTCGCGTCGGTGAACACCTTCCCGCCACCCACAGGTACGTCGGACACGGGGCCGAGGACCGTACCGCCGCCGGCCGGGGCGCTGCTGGACGGCGCGGACGAGGACGTGCCAGTGGTCGGCGCGGAGCTCGACCCGCTGGCGGAGGGCGACGTACCACCGCCGCCGGAGGCGTTGTCACTGCCGCCGCAGGCCGCGAGGATCGGCGCGCCGGCACCGACCAGGGCGGCCATCGCGGCGCAGCGGAGCACTGTCCGCCGGTCGCGCAGGCCGTCCTCCCCCGCGCTGGTCTGCTGCGGGGTGGTGTCCGGTGCCATCGTGTCATCGCTCATGAATCTGGACCTCCAAGAGCCTGCTGGTCGAAGTAGTTGAACGCTATGTACCGAGTCAAACGACCGGATCAGCCGAACGGTTCAAACGGGTTCGGATTGAACCGCTGTTTGAAGGTTTCCTGTGAATCAGCTGGCAGCGCGGGTGACGGTCTCGACCACGCGGGCGGCGAGCTCCAGCAGCGCCTGCCGGGTCTCGGACTGCAATTGCCCGGTCTGCAGCGGCCAGGCGGTCGCGATGTGGGCGTCGTACGGCATCACGACCGGCTCCATGCCGCGGCGCTGGAACTGCTCGACCAGCCAGTTCACGGAGCCCGGGTGCACGTTCTGGACGACGCTGATCACGATCACACCCCGGTTGAGCAGGATGTCCTGGCCTTCCGCGGGCAGCTGGTCGAGCTGCGCCAGGCAGTACTCCGCGACGTGCTGCGGGGACGGTACGACGAGCACCGCGCAGTGCCCGGACGAGGCCATCTCCGAGCCGATCTCGTCGAACATGCTGCCGGGGCAGTCGACGACCGCGAGGCCGACGTCTCGCGCTCCCTGGCCCTGGACCTCGGCGAGAGTCGCACGGAGCGCGTCAGCGGTGCCTTCGCTGCGGACCAGCGAGACACCCTCGATCGGGCCGGCGCCGAGGCTGGGCTCGAGTCGACGGGACAGCTCAGCGCCGCCCGGATCCGCGTCGACTGCGACGACCCGGTCGGAGCGCTGGACACTGAGGATCGTCGAGAGCAGTGCGGTGACTGTCGACGTACCGGCGTTGGTGACCGGGCTCAGCACGCCGATGCGGCGCATGATCGCGATCGGCCGGCGGATGCTGGCGATGCTGTCGACGTCGCGACGCAGACGGCCGGAGCCACCGACGAGATAGGCGGCCTCGGAGGCGATGCGACGGAAGCGCCGGAAGACCGAGTCACCGTCCGGCTCCTGCAGCGGCGTACCGGTCTGGTCGGACTGCGGCGACGGCGGAGTCGCCCAGCTGCCGCCGGCGGGTTGCTGGGGTGGCTGGTCGTAGAAGTCCTGGTGCGGCAGCTGCCCGGGGTTGTGCTGACCCTGCGGCGGATACTGCTCGTCCAACGGCGGCTGCTCGTACGGCGGGGCGTACTGCTGCTGATACCCCTGCTGCGGCGGATACTGCTTCTGGTACGGCGCCTGCTGCTGGTACTGCTGCTGCGGGTACTGCTCCGGCGGGTACGGCTGCTGCTGATACGGGTACTGCTCTTGGTACTGCTGCGGCGGGTAACCCTGCTGCTGCGGCGGCGGCCCTTGATACGGCTGCTGCTGGTACCCCTGCTGCTCATAGGGCTGCTGCTGATAGCCCTGCTGCTCGTACCCCTGCTGCGGATAAGGCTGCTGGTACGGCTGCTCTTGGTAGGGCTGCTGCTGGTACTGCTGCCCCTGGTACTGCTGCGGCGGATACGGCTGCTGCTCCTGGTAAGGCTGCTGAGGGTACGGCGCCTGCTGCTCGTACCCCTGCTGTCCCCACTGCCCAGGCTGCTCTGGCGGCGCCGCCTGTTGTGGCGGCACCACGGCGTCGCCCTGCCCGCCCGGTGCCGGGGGCGGCACCGGCTGGGTCTCGGGCCGGTCGGGCTGTTCGGCCGGTGACTGCTCCGCCATCTGGCGCAGCATGTCCCCCTGCCAGTTCGATTCAGTCATTCCATCCGAACGTCAGAACGCGTGCAGCAACTTGGAGTAGACGCCGAACACACCCAGCGCCAGCGGGACCGTCGCGATGATGGCCCCGACCTCAAGATAGTCGAGCAGTTGCGTGAGCCGTGCACGGACGTGCTCGGCCGGTGCGAAACTGAGACCGATCGCGCTGATCATCGCGACCAGGACGAGCAGCCCGAGCGCGATGAACGCACCACCCTGCCCGTTCACCGCGGCGATCAGCACGCACCCCGAGACGATCGTGAACGCGGACGCGAACAGCACCGCGACCTCGCTGACCAGCGGGTACATCCGGGACCGCGACGCCAGCAGGAACGCCAGTACGAGTGCCAGCGCCACCGCCCACGACCCGCCCGCGCGCAGCAGCATGATCCCGGCCACCGCCGTCGACACCGCGATCGGTACGGTCGCCAGCGCCAGCCCGAGGTGCGCTGCGTTCAGCGCACTCTGGACGTCGCCCCGCATGATCTCCCCGCCCGACGCGCGCTTGTCGTCCAGACCGGACAGCCCCGACAGCGCCAGCGCCATCCGCGGCAGCAGCCCGAGCAGGAGCACCGCCAGCAGTCCCGCCAGTGCACCGGCCCGGTCCATGGCGAGGTCGGTCCCAGCGCCGATCATCCACACCGCGACGAAGAGCACCGCCGTCGCACTCGCGACCACACCGCCGCCCGCTACCCCAGCAGCCGCGTAGAACATCGGCCCGAACGCCAGGCAGAGCGCACCGATCGTGATGACCAGCCCGATCTCCCAGCCCGCGTTCAACGCCCAGAAACCGACCGCCAGCGCGAGTACGACCGTCGCCACCGTGACCAGCGGGATCGCGACGAGCTTGTTGCCGCTGCGGCCGAGCGCGATGCCGATGAACCCGGCGATCACCGCGATCATCAGCAGGATCGCCGAGGTCACGCCGTGCGGAGCGGCCACCAGCAGCGAGATCGCGCCCGCGATGATCGAGAACACCAGACCGGCGCCGGCCAGGACCTGCCGGTGCTTCGGCTTGAACGCCGCGCCGCGGCGCTTCAGGTCCTCGACGGCTTCCTCGGTCACGTCGTACACGGTCGGTGGTGGCGGCAGTTCGCCTTCCGCCGCGAGCCGCAGTACCGCGCCGTCGATGATCTGCGCCGACGACAGCGTCCCCTCCGGCGGCACCAGGACGCCGGTCGCGGTGGTCAGGAACCGCCGCTGCGGGGTCTGCTGCATCGGCTCGTCCAGCATCCGCAACAGGTCCGGGAGCAGTACGCCGAGCGGCTCGTCCGCCGGCAACACCGCGTCCAGGCGCCGACGCTCGCCGATCACCGTCACCCGGCTGTAGGTGCTCATCCCTGACTGCTCCCGTTCTCGTCGTTCGTCACGCCTTGGCCACCGCCGCCGCGTCGGCGGGGATGAGACTCTTCATCAGCTCGGTGTAGATGTCCCAGTCGCCCGGGTCCCGGCCGTCGCCGATCGGGTACCAGATCGCCGGTGTGTGCGCCGGCCCGATCGCCAGCGCGCGCTCGCCGCCCTTCAGGCTCAGCATCTTGTCGAGCCCGTTGGCCTGGACGGCCTCGTTCCCGGCGGCCATCCCGATCGGGCTGCTCAGGCCGACGAAGCGCGGCCGGTACGTCCCGTCCGCTTCGCCGTACGCGCCGACCACCATCGCCGACACCAGCTCGAGGTTGTCGGCGACGTCGTCGATCCATTCGCCGACCAGGTTCATGTTCGGGAAGTCCATCCCGGGCTGGGCGACGGACAGCGTCAGCGTCTCGTCGACGCCGGACTTCACCCTGCGGACCTCCAGCGTGCCGACCGCGGGCTGGAACTCGGCACCCGGCTGCCCGGACACGACCAGCCAGGTCGGGCTCGGCGCTCGGTCCCGGCAATACTCCGTCAGCGCCTCCCGGCTCCACGGCTGGGTCACCGGCTCCGACGTCGACCAGCCGGCCGGACCGCTGCCGGTGGTCTTGGTGAACAGCCGGTCGGCGACCTCGCCGAGCACCAGGTTGTCGACCGGCTTGTGCCGGACCCGCACGGTGAGCTGCAGGTGACCGAAGAGGTCGTCCTCGACGACGTACTCCGGGTGCTGGTCCGACGTCGGCTGATCGGGCGTCGCCGGCGCCTCGGCGAGGAACTGGTCGCCGTTCCACGTCAGCCGGATGCCGTTCAGCCCGTCGTAGTACTCGCCGTCGCTGCCGGTCACGACCCAGCGCGAGAGGGCCCCTCGGAACAGCCCCGACCGCACCGGCCAGGTGAGCCGCGAGTGCTTCGGCGTGACCAGCTGGACGTCGCGCTCCTCGACCCGCGCCGACGTCAGCGCGTCGCTGAGCCAGGCCGACATGCCGATCACCGGGCGGTCCTGCATGACCACCGCGACTCTCTCGGTGATCAGGTCGACGCCCGGGCTGAAGATCAGTTCGTTCGGCATGTCAGTCGGTTCCCTCGTTCGTGCCCTGCGATTGCTCGTCCTCGGCGGTCCGAATGCCTTCGGACGTCCAGACCTTGCCGCCGAGCCGGTTGATCAGCGTCGTCGCGTACTTCTCGGCGAGCTCACGGGCGCCGTCCCGCGCCGTCGCGCGGATCTCCACCCACCACGCCGGTGTCTCCACTGCGCCGACCGACGTACCGAGCATCCGCTCGACCTCGCCCGGCACCTGGATCAGCAACGGCAGCTCGATCGACACCAGCGGCAGGTTGTCCTCGCCGCACAGCTGGACGACGGCGCCGCCGCTGACCGCGCGGACACCGAGCGTGTCGCCCGCCGCAGACAGCCCGGCCAGTACGTCGTCACTCGACGGCCGCCCGTCGACGAGTGCCACGAGGTCGTAGGTCATAGCGTTCCTCCACTGCTCTGGACCGGGTCTGCCGGCGCAGGATTCGCTGGTCCGGACGCGGCAGGGTCGGACATGGCCGTTTGCACCAGCTGCGGTCCGTCGCCGCGTCGTACGAACAGACCGCGTCCCGGCGGGTAGTCGCCCGGGTAGGCGCCGGTGAAGAGCTGCCCCTCGCTGCGGTCGCCGGACAGCACCAGACCGGCAGCTCCGGACTCCATCACCGCGGACAGGAACGGCTCGTACATCTGCCGCGACGCGCCCGAGGCACGCCGGGTCACGATGAAGTGCAGCTTGATGTCCCGGCCCGACGCGACGTACGGCAGGAACGCGTCCATCGGCGACTGCCCACCGGACGTCAGCAGGTCGTAGTCATCGGCCAGTACGACGATCCGCGGACCGCCCTGACCCGCCTCCGGGATCTGGCCGGTGTCGTCCGGCATCCGCTTCGCCAGCTCCTGCGACACCCCGTTGGCCAGGCCGGCAGCCATCCGGCCGGTCGGCGCGTAGCCGCCGGTGTACGCCTCCGGTACGAACTCCCGCAGGCCGCGCCTCGGGTCCATGACCGCGAACACGAGCTGGTCGGACGTGTGCCGCTCGATCAACTGCTGCGCGATCAGCCGCACGATGTTGGTCTTGCCCGAGCCGCTGTCGCCGAACACCACAAGGTTCGTGTCCCGGCCCTCGAGGTCGAGATACACCGGCGCCAGCGCCCGTTCGTCCACACCCATCGGTACGACGGCCGGCCGCCGGATGTCGTCGCCCACCTGGACCCGCGGCAGCTGCAGCGGCAGAATCCGCACCTGCGGAGCGCGCGGCCCCTGCCAGGTGGACCGGACGGTCAGCGCCTGCGCCTCGAGGATCTCGGACAGGTTCTCGTCGTCCAGTACGCCGTCGACCCGCGGCAGCGCGAACTGCCCGTACAGCTTGCTCCCCGGAACCAGCATCCGGCCCGGACCCGCCTTGCGCAGTACGTCCTGCAGCCGTCGGTCGATGTTGGAGTCCGACGGGTCGTTCAGCCGCAGCTCGACCATCGTGCCGAACATCGACTGGTTCTGCATCCGGACGTCGTTCCAGCGCATCATCGACGTCACCACGTGGATGCCGTAACTGCTGCCCCGCTGCAGGATGTCCGTGAGCGGCTCGTCCAGCTCGTCGAACGTGGTCCGGATCGCGCCGTAGTTGTCGATCACCAGCACCACGTCGGCCGTCGGGAGCTCCGGGATCGCGCCAGCCGCGTGGTCCTTGCGGAGCGCGTCCATGGTGTCGATCGAGTGGTTGCGGTACACCCGCTCGCGCTGATCGATCATCCCACGGATCTCCTCGACCGTCCGCCGGATCCGCTCCCGGTCGGTACGGAGCGCGACGCCGCCGACGTGCGGCAGCTCGGACAGCGCCTGCATACCGCCGCCGGCCAGGTCGAGCGCGTAGATCGCGACCTCCTGCGGCGTGTGCGTGTGCGCCAGCGAGGTCACCAGCGTCCGCAGCGCGGTCGTCTTGCCGGACGCCGGTCCGCCGACGATCGCGGCGTGACCGCCGGCCCGGGTCAGGTCCAGGCGGAAGACTTCCTGGCGCTGGTTCGCCGGATCGTCCACGACACCTACCGGCGGCATCATCTGCGGCGACCGGACCGCCAGCTGCAGGCCACGGCCGTTCACGAAGTCGGCTCGGCCACCCAGACCGTCCAGCGTGCAGGCGGCCGGCAGCGGCGGCAGCCAGATCTTCAGGACCTGCTGTGCGGCCTTGCGGACCTGGTCGACGAACACGTTCAGCTCGGTCGGCCCCGTCGTACGCTCCGTGGCCTTCATCTCGGCCGGCTTGGCCGCGTCCAGCTCCGCCTCGGACAGCTGGTACGGCGGGAGCTCGTACGGGCGGGCGTCTTCGTGGTCCTCTTCCAGGACCTCGTCGTTCGGCGGCACGTAGGCACCGGACACGTACGCCGCGCGGAACCGCTGGTACACGCTCGTGTCGACCTTCAGGAACCCGAAGCCCGGCAGCGGCGGCAGGTGGAACGCGTCGGTGGTGTCCAGCACGGTGCGGCTCTCCTCCTCGGAGAACGTCCGCAGACCGAGCCGGTACGACAGGTAGGTCTCCAGACCGCGCAGCTTGCCCGACTCGACCCGCTGGCTGGACAGCAGCAGGTGCACACCGATCGATCGACCGATCCGGCCGATCGACAGGAACAGGTCGATGAAGTCCGGCCGCTCGTTCAGCAGCTCACCGAACTCGTCGATGATCACGAACAGGTGCGGCAGCGGCGCCATCTCCGGCCGCTGCTGCCGGAGCAGCCGGTAGTCGGTGATGTTCGCGATGTTGCCGGCGTCCTTCAGCACCTGCTGACGGCGCTGCACCTCACCCTCGAGGCTCTTGTACGCCCGCTCGATCAGGCTGGCGTCGTCCCGCAGGTTGGTGATGATGCCCGCAACGTGCGGCACCCGCTCGAACGGCGCGAACGACGCACCACCCTTGAAGTCGACCAGCACGAACGACAGGTCCTCGGGACTGTGCGTGGCCATCAACGCCATCACCATCGTCCGCAGTACTTCGGACTTTCCGGAACCGGTCGCACCGACGCAGAGACCGTGCGGACCCATACCGAGCTGGGCGGACTCCTTCAGGTCGACCTGGACGACCTCGCCGCTGTCGTCCACGCCGAGCGGGACCCGGAGGAACATCCGGTCCGAGCGCGCCTGCCACAGATGATTGAAGTCCAGCCGGGCCACGTCGTTGATGCCGATCAGGCCCATGAAGTCGACGTCGTCGTGCTGACCGTCCTCCTCCAGCGACTCCGCCGACAGCCGCACCGGTGCGAGCTCCCGGGCGATGCCCTCGGCGATCGCCGCCTCGGTCTTGTCCACCTGACCGCTCGCGGCCATCGGGTACGGCCCGCGAAGGTCCTCGATCCGGACCTGGTCGCCGAACACCGTGATCCGCATCGTGACCGAGCTCGGCTCCTGCAGCCGGTCGGCGACCAGGTGCAGCACGGTCACGCCGAGCTCACCCGGGACGATCGAGTCGTCGGCCTGCGGGCGGACCTCGGCGGAGACATCGCCGTACGTGTCGTGCAGCACGAGCAGGCGGCGGGTCAGCTTGCGGCGGTCCTCGAAGTCCACGGACCCGCGACGCGACTCGGTCGCCCACTGGACGCGCTCGCCGAGGTCGTCGGCGAGCAGCTGCGACAGCTCCGCCGGCGTCTCCGCGATCCGCCGGAACGGTGTCGGGCCCTGCCGGCGCTCGGCGTCCTGAGTGTGCGGGAGCCAATTCATCCACTGCCAGTCGGCCATCGCCTGCGGCGGGTAGGCCGCGCCCATCGACACGTCCTCCGGCGCGTGGAACACCGCTGCCTGGAGGAGCAGGGAGCGAGCCACCCGGACCACGCCCTCGCGGTCCCCCACGATGCTCACGTTGCCGACGTGGTCCAACGGGACGGTCAGCGGCATGTCGGGCATCTCGGTGAAACGCCGTACCAGCGCGTTCGCCTCGGCCATCATGAACTGGTCCGGCGGCTCCATCGCCGACCCACCCTGACCGACCATTGCCGGGACGACCGGGACCCGGCCGCTGCCACACCGCGGTTGCAGGAAGTCACTGTCCGTACGGCGGCGCTCCCAGAGCCGGGACACGTCCGCGACGCAGTCCAGCAGCGCGTCCGGCGGCGGGTTCAGCTCGAGTGCCTGCGCCCGCGCCGTACGCTCGGACTTCACGAAGTCGTCGCGCATCCGCTCCAGGTAGTCGAGGTATCGGGTGCGCTGGTTCTTGCGATCCTTGCCACCCCTGCCACGGGAGGTGATCATGCCGCCGACGGAGCCGAGCAGCGTCAGGGCGAGCAGGCCGACGCCCACCATCACCATCGGGCCGGAGCGGCCCATCGTCATCATCGCGACCGATCCGACGCTGCCCACCATCGGCAGCAGCATCTGCAAGGCGCCGCCGCCCCCTGCGCCGCCGCTGCCACCGAGGCTCGGTGCCGGCTCGATCACGCGCTGCTGCTGTCCGCCCGGGACAGGTGTACGCCGCGCCGGGCGGTGCACGATCCGGCTTGCCACTAGGGTTTTCCTCCGCTGGACCAGCCCGCGTTCGCGCGGGGGACTTCGTACTTCTTACGGACGGATGTGCGAGACACTGTAATGGTGGGTGAGGTCATCGGATGACAAGAACAGACGATTCCACCGTGGTCGAAATGATCGCGGACATGGCGCCGATCTGGTTGCCAGGCTGCGTTGTCGACGTCGAACAACGCACCGTCGAGGTGGGCTGGGGACGCGGCGCGTTGCAGATGTCCGCGGTGGTCGGGGTCGGTGAGATCGTAGATCGTTGCCTCCAGCTACCAACCGGCCGATGGCCGGAACAGATCGAGGCCTGGCTGCACGCGGTCGTTGCCGAGGGCGAGCTCGCGACCGAGGAACACCGCTTCGGCGATGTCGCGGAACGGCAACGCGCGGTGCTCGTCCAGCGGGGCTGGTCGGCCCGTACCGCGGGGCCTGTCGCCGACGCGCTGATCCCGTTCGGCGACCATTTCGAGGTCGTGGTGTTCGTGGGTACCGGCAACGAGTTCCGGCGACTGACCGTGGTCCGCCGATCGATGCTCGGGCTCGGCGATCCCGGCGTACCGTCGCCGGTGCAGCTGAGCCTCGCGGACATCTCCACGCTGGTAGCGCGCGACCAGGACGGGATCTCGGTCCTCCGCCGTACGGACGATCCGCTGGTGTCGATGGCGGTCGTCGACCGGGAGAACTTGTTGCCGCAGGCATCGACGGGCGCCGGCGTACTGATCGGCGTACCGCGGCTGAGCATGGTTGCCTACTGCCCCGCCGACGCCGGCCAGGAACGCGCGGACACGTTGGTGCGATGGATCGCCGACAGCTACCGCGACGCGCCCGACCAGTGCTCGCCGGACCTGTACTGGCTCCAAGGCGACCAGATGGTGCAGGTGCCGGTCACTCTCGGCACGCCCCCGACAGCTCTGCTGCCAGCCGCGCTCAAGCCCCAGCCGCGCCGGACCTGGCTGCGGTATCTGTTCGGTCGCCAGTCCGGTGACCTCGGTCGTTCGCACTGAGCTACTTCTTCGGCGACGGGCTGACCGGACCGGACGTCGTCGCGGCCGGAGCCGGCTGCTGCTGCTCCTTCTCCTTGGCCTGCGACGACTTGAAGTACGACACCCCGGCGCAGCCCGCACAGGCCAGCGCCGCGATCATCACGCTCGCGAGCACCCGCCCGGTCTGTTCGTTCAAGGTGTTCTTCGCCCGCTCGGCGCCGAACAGCCACGCCTCGCGCAGCCGCCGACGGCGTACCGCGACCGACTCGATGACCTGCGTTCCGTATGCCCCGGACACTCAGACCTCCTGACCCGCGACGACCCACGGCCGCCATTGCGCGGCGTCGGGAGCGTCCACCGTCGTACCCGCCGGGAACTCGTGGACGCCCTGACCCGGCCGGTACGCCGCGACGAGAACGTCCAGGTCATGGCACAGCAGCATCGGCACGTCCGGACGGGCGGCGACCAGCCGGTCGAACACCAACCGCGCCTCGTGCCGCTGAACGGCCTCGTCGTTCCCGAGCCAGATCTCGATCTCGATCGGGTAGTGGTCGGTCGCCTGAGCGTCCTCCTCCACCACCAGGTCGTTCGGCTGCACGATGTAGCCGAGGACGCCGTCGACCGTCGCGGCCGGGCCGCGCAGTCCGAACTCGTCCGGCCCGGCACCCGACGAGTCCGGGATCGGCTCCAGTCCGAGGAGCTCCCGCAGCCTGGTCGCTTCCTCCTCAGCAGTCGCGGACGACTGCAGGAAGATGTTCTCCTGCTCGGACATCAGCCCCTCCTCTCATAAGTGATCATCCGGCCGTCGGCCAGGATCACGTGCAGTTTCGCAGGCCGGCGATCGTTCAGCCGCTCGTGACTCGCGTACGCCCGGTCGACCATCTCCTCGGTCAACCCCACGTTGCGGCCGTCGATCACCGCCTCGCCGTCCGCCTCCGGGACCTGCTTCGCGGCCTTCTTGATGTTCCGCCGGATCGCGCCCGGCTCGCCGCTCTCCAACGTCTTGAACTCGGTGATCAGACCGTCGTCGGCAGGATCCTTACGCACCATCGACTCAGGGTTGCGCATCTTCTGCTTCGAGTCGTCCTGCTTGCGGGCATCGACCCGCCAGCCCTCCTCCTCGAGCCGATCCGCGATCTCCCGCTCCTTCGGCTGGAACTGCCCGTCCGGATCATGCACACTCGGCGCCCACTGCTCCCCCAACGCCTTGTGATGGAACGCAGGATCAAACCCTTCCTTAGTACTAACCCCAAACTGCGCATCACTAGCCCGCCACTCCTGCCCGGCACCGGGCCCATCGGTCGCAGCCGCGCCTGGGCCTTCGGTCACACCCTCGCCCGGGCCATCCGTCGCGCCCGCGCCCGGCCCGTCACCCGGCGCCGCCGGCGACTCCGACTGCCCCTGCCCAGGACCCCGATCCCCCGGAGCCCCGCCGTACGACGCCTCGCCCTGCCCCGCACCACCGGCGGACTCACCCGCATGCGGCGCACCGCCATAACTCGGCTCGCCACCATGCGGAGAACCACCAGAGGTCGGCTCACCGGCATGGGGCGTACCGCCATAGCCCGGCTCACCGGCGTGCGGAGAACCTCCGTAGCTCGGCTCCCCGGCATGCGGCGTACCGCCAAAGCCCGGCTCGCCAGCGTGCGGCGCACCGCCGTACGGCTGCTGACTGCCGTACCTCGGCGGCTCATTCGGCGTGTGACGCCCAGACGGCCCAAAGCCCTGCGGGTCATACGCCTGCCGCGGATCGTAACCAGGCTGCCCCGGCTGTTGATGCGGTTGTCCAGGATGCTGGTACGGCTGACCTGGCTGCTGATACGGATCCGGTTGCCGCGGCGGGTACTGCTCCGACGGCCGCGGCTCGTACCACGGCTCCTGCCGCTGCCCCGGCGGCCCGTAATCCGGCTCAGGGTGATGCCCAGCCGGCCCAAACCCCGGCTGCTCACCCTGATGCCCGGTCGGCCCAAACCCACCCGGCTGGTTCGGGTACTCCGGCGTCTCCCGCGGCCCATACCCAGGCTGCTGCCGCTGGTCATACCCAGGCTGCCGCCGCTGGTCATACCCAGGCTGCCGCTGCGGGTCATACCCAGGCTGCCGCTGCGGGTCATACCCCGCCTGTTGACGCGGGTCATACCCCGGCTCCTGCCGCTGCCGCGGGTCATACCCGCGCTGCTGCGGCTGGTGTGGGTCATACCCCGGCTGCGGCTGACCCAACTGGTTCGGCTGTCGCGGGTCGTGCGCGGGCGGCCCGAACTGCCCAGGCTGCTGCGCCGGGTAGTTGCCCGGCTGCTGACTGCCCGGAGGACCGAACTGCCCCTCCGGCTGCCGACCCCCCGGACCGAAGTCATTCTGCGGGTGATACCCCGGGTGCTGAGGTCCGAACGAACCCTGCCCCGGCCCATACGGCTGCTGCGCCTGTCCAGGCGCATGCGGCTGACCCGGCTGACCCGGCCCGTACGGCTGACTCGGCTGACCCGGCCCGTACGGCTGACTCGGCTGACCCGGCCCGTACGGCTGACTCGGCTGACCCGGCCCATACGGCTGCTGCGCCTGTCCAGGCGCATGCGGCTGACCCGGCTGACCCGGCTGACCCGGCTGACCCGGCCCATACGGCTGCTGCGCCTGTCCAGGCGCATGCGGCTGACCCGGCTGACCCGGCCCGTACGACTGACTCGGCTGACCCGGCCCGTACGGCTGCTGCGGCTGCCCTGGACCGTGCGGCTGAGCAGGCTGTCCCGGACCGTATGGCTGCTGCGGCTGACCCGGAGCATGCGGCTGACCGGGCTGCCCCGGACCGTACGACTGACTCGGCTGACTCGGAGCGTGCGGCTGGTTCGGCTGCCCTGGGCTGTACGGCTGCTGCGCCTGGCCCGCTGCATGCGGCTGACCCGGCTGCCCCGGACTGTACGACTGACTCGGCTGCCCCGGACCGTAAGGCTGGTTCGGCTGTCCCGGGCTGTACGGCTGCTGCGGCTGACCCGGTGCGTGCGGCTGACCGGGCTGCCCGGGACCGTACGGCTGGTTCGGCTGACCCTGAGCATGCGGCTGA